>NZ_CP103875.1:0-1332500 GCF_030517105.1 Gallibacterium salpingitidis
GTTTTTTGTTCTTTAACATTTTATCAGACAATCTGTGTGGGCATTCGTAGATGATGTTTTTACTTTAAGTAAAAGAATTAAAAAAGATTATCTTGAATGCTGAATTTGAAGATTCATATGATTTGAATAACGAAGTCAGTTTTTTTGAGAGCGAAGATTAAATTGAAGAGTTTGATCATGGCTCAGATTGAACGCTGGCGGCAGGCTTAACACATGCAAGTCGGACGGTAACAGGGGAGAAGCTTGCTTCTTTTGCTGACGAGTGGCGGACGGGTGAGTAAGGCTTGGGAATTTGGCTTATGGAGGGGGATAACTACGGGAAACTGTAGCTAACACCGCGTAATATCGAGAGATTAAAGTAGAGGGACCGAAAGGCCTTTAGCCATAAGATGAGCCCAAGTGAGATTAGGTAGTTGGTGAGGTAAGGGCTCACCAAGCCGACGATCTCTAGCTGGTCTGAGAGGATGGCCAGCCACACTGGGACTGAGACACGGCCCAGACTCCTACGGGAGGCAGCAGTGGGGAATATTGCGCAATGGAGGGAACTCTGACGCAGCCATGCCGCGTGAATGAAGAAGGCCTTCGGGTTGTAAAGTTCTTTCGGTGGTGAGGAAGGTATATGCTTAAATAGGGTATATAATTGACGTTAGCCACAGAAGAAGCACCGGCTAACTCCGTGCCAGCAGCCGCGGTAATACGGAGGGTGCGAGCGTTAATCGGAATAACTGGGCGTAAAGGGCACGCAGGTGGTGACTTAAGTGAGGTGTGAAAGCCCTGGGCTTAACCTGGGAATTGCATTTCATACTGGGTCGCTAGAGTACTTTAGGGAGGGGTAGAATTCCACGTGTAGCGGTGAAATGCGTAGAGATGTGGAGGAATACCGAAGGCGAAGGCAGCCCCTTGGGAAGATACTGACGCTCATGTGCGAAAGCGTGGGGAGCAAACAGGATTAGATACCCTGGTAGTCCACGCTGTAAACGCTGTCGATTTGGGGATTGGTTATTAGGATTGGTCCTCGAAGCTAACGTGATAAATCGACCGCCTGGGGAGTACGGCCGCAAGGTTAAAACTCAAATGAATTGACGGGGGCCCGCACAAGCGGTGGAGCATGTGGTTTAATTCGATGCAACGCGAAGAACCTTACCTACTCTTGACATCCATAGAAGGACTCAGAGATGAGTTTGTGCCTTCGGGAGCTATGAGACAGGTGCTGCATGGCTGTCGTCAGCTCGTGTTGTGAAATGTTGGGTTAAGTCCCGCAACGAGCGCAACCCTTATCCTTTGTTGCCAGCGGGTAGAGCCGGGGACTCAAAGGAGACTGCCAGTGACAAGCTGGAGGAAGGTGGGGATGACGTCAAGTCATCATGGCCCTTACGAGTAGGGCTACACACGTGCTACAATGGTGCATACAGAGGGAGGCGAAGTGGCGACATGGAGCGAAACTCAGAAAGTGCATCGTAGTCCGGATTGGAGTCTGCAACTCGACTCCATGAAGTCGGAATCGCTAGTAATCGCGAATCAGAATGTCGCGGTGAATACGTTCCCGGGCCTTGTACACACCGCCCGTCACACCATGGGAGTGGGTTGTACCAGAAGTAGATAGCTTAACCTTTAGGAGGGCGTTTACCACGGTATGATTCATGACTGGGGTGAAGTCGTAACAAGGTAACCGTAGGGGAACCTGCGGTTGGATCACCTCCTTACTAGATTAAAGTGAAGATGTTACTATGAAATGTTCACACAGATTGTTTGATAGAAGCGAGGGTATCGTTAATTGGTAGAAGTCCCCTTCGTCTAGAGGCCTAGGACATCGCCCTTTCACGGCGGTAACAGGGGTTCGAATCCCCTAGGGGACGCCAATTAACGATATCTTTATGATAAATGCTCTTTAAAAACGAAGACACAAGCTGAAAACTGAGAACTCAAAAGCGAGCGACTGAAGGGAGAGAATCCTTGAGGTTGTATAGTTAAGTAAGTAAGCGTACACGGTGGATGCCTAGGCAATCAGAGGCGAAGAAGGACGTGCTAATCTGCGAAAAGCGTGGAGGAGTTGATAAGAAGCGTTAACTCCACGATATCCGAATGGGGAAACCCGGTAGATGAAGAATCTATCATCACTGTCTGAATCTATAGGATAGTGAAGCGAACCAGGAGAACTGAAACATCTCAGTACCCTGAGGAAAAGAAATCAACCGAGATTCTGCGAGTAGCGGCGAGCGAAAGTGGAGTAGCCGTTAGAGATAGTAAAGGATTTAGGAGAATGAGTTGGGAAGCTCAATCGAAGAGGGTGACAATCCCGTATCTGAAGAATCCTTTATGGTACTAAGCTAACAAGAAGTAGGGCGAGACACGAGGAATCTTGTCTGAAGAAGGGGGGACCATCCTCCAAGGCTAAATACTCCTGATTGACCGATAGTGAACCAGTACCGTGAGGGAAAGGCGAAAAGAACCCCGGGAGGGGAGTGAAAGAGAACCTGAAACCGTGTACGTACAAGCAGTGGGAGCATAGGAGACTATGTGACTGCGTACCTTTTGTATAATGGGTCAGCGAGTTATATTTTGTAGCGAGGTTAACCGGATAGGGGAGCCGAAGGGAAACCGAGTCTTAACTGGGCGGAAGTTGCAAGGTATAGACCCGAAACCCGGTGATCTAGCCATGGTCAGGTTGAAGGTTGGGTAACACTAACTGGAGGACCGAACCGACTACTGTTGAAAAAGTAGCGGATGAATTGTGGCTGGGGGTGAAAGGCCAATCAAACCGGGAGATAGCTGGTTCTCCCCGAAATCTATTTAGGTAGAGCCTTATATGAATACCTTTGGGGGTAGAGCACTGTTTCGGCTAGGGGTCCATCCCGGATTACCAACCCGATGCAAACTGCGAATACCAAAGAGTAATATATAGGAGACACACGGCGGGTGCTAACGTTCGTCGTGGAGAGGGAAACAACCCAGACCGCCAGCTAAGGTCCCAAAGTCTATATTAAGTGGGAAACGAGGTGGAAAGGCATAGACAGCTAGGATGTTGGCTTAGAAGCAGCCATCATTTAAAGAAAGCGTAATAGCTCACTAGTCGAGTCGGTCTGCGCGGAAGATGTAACGGGGCTAAAATATAGCACCGAAGCTGCGGCATCAAGAGAAATCTTGTTGGGTAGGGGAGCGTTGTGTAAGCCGAAGAAGGTGACTTGAGAGGGTTGCTGGAGGTATCACAAGTGCGAATGCTGACATAAGTAACGATAAAGCGGGTGAAAGGCCCGCTCGCCGGAAGACCAAGGTTTCCTGTCCAACGTTAATCGGGGCAGGGTGAGTCGGCCCCTAAGGCGAGGCTGAAGAGCGTAGTCGATGGGAAATGGGTTAATATTCCCATACTTGTTAGATAAGCGATGTAGGGACGGAGAAGGCTAGGCAAGCAGACGGACGGAAGGGTCTGTTCAAGCGTGTAGGTAGATGGTGTAGGCAAATCCGCACCATTAATGCTGAGGCGTGATGAGGAGTAACTACGGTTGCGAAGTTGTTGATGCCAAGCTTCCAGGAAAAGCTGCTAAGCACATTATCTAATAAACCGTACTGAAAACCGACACAGGTGGTCAGGTAGAGAATACTAAGGCGCTTGAGAGAACTCGGGTGAAGGAACTAGGCAAAATAGCACCGTAACTTCGGGAGAAGGTGCGCTGGCGTAGTGTGAAGTCTGAACAGATGGAGCATGAACCAGTCGAAGAGACCTGCTGGCTGCAACTGTTTAATAAAAACACAGCACTCTGCAAACACGCAAGTGGACGTATAGGGTGTGACGCCTGCCCGGTGCTGGAAGGTTAATTGATGGTGTTATTGAAAGAGAAGCACTTGATCGAAGCCCCAGTAAACGGCGGCCGTAACTATAACGGTCCTAAGGTAGCGAAATTCCTTGTCGGGTAAGTTCCGACCTGCACGAATGGCGTAATGATGGCCAGGCTGTCTCCACCCGAGACTCAGTGAAATTGAAATCGCCGTGAAGATGCGGTGTACCCGCGGCTAGACGGAAAGACCCCGTGAACCTTTACTATAGCTTGACACTGAACCTTGAATTTTAATGTGTAGGATAGGTGGGAGACTGAGAGATACTGACGCCAGTTGGTAAGGAGTCGATGTTGAAATACCACCCTTTAACGTTTGATGTTCTAACGAGGTACCTGGAACAGGTATTCGGACAGTGTCTGGTGGGTAGTTTGACTGGGGCGGTCTCCTCCCAAAGAGTAACGGAGGAGTACGAAGGTTTGCTAATCACGGTCGGACATCGTGAGGTTAGTACAATGGTAGAAGCAAGCTTGACTGCGAGACGGACAAGTCGAGCAGGTACGAAAGTAGGTCATAGTGATCCGGTGGTTCTGAATGGAAGGGCCATCGCTCAACGGATAAAAGGTACTCCGGGGATAACAGGCTGATACCGCCCAAGAGTTCATATCGACGGCGGTGTTTGGCACCTCGATGTCGGCTCATCACATCCTGGGGCTGAAGTAGGTCCCAAGGGTATGGCTGTTCGCCATTTAAAGTGGTACGCGAGCTGGGTTTAGAACGTCGTGAGACAGTTCGGTCCCTATCTGCCGTGGGCGAAGGAGAATTGAGGGGGGCTGCTCCTAGTACGAGAGGACCGGAGTGGACGCACCGCTGGTGTTCCAGTTGTTTCGCCAGAAGCATTGCTGGGTAGCTAAGTGCGGGAGAGATAAGTGCTGAAAGCATCTAAGCACGAAACTTGCCCCGAGATGAGTTGTCCCAATCGAGAGATTGTAAGGGTTGTTGAAGACGACGACGTAGATAGGTGGGGTGTGTAAGTGATGTGAGTCATTGAGCTAACCCATACTAATTGCCCGAGAGGCTTAACTATACAACGCTGAAGGGTTTTTACCCCAAGAGAGTAGGTAAGAAAAGCGAAAAAAAAGCGGAAAAGCAAAGGCAAAAAAGCGAAAGAGAGAGAAAGCAGTGAGAGGAAAAGAAAACTCACTGATGAGTTGACAGCTTGTGAACGTTTTTTAGAGAAGAAGATAAAGCAGAAAGCGAGAAGCTAGAAGCAGAAAGTCAAAAGAATTAATCCTGGCGGCGAGAATGCGATAGACCCACCTGAATCCATGCCGAACTCAGAAGTGAAATGTCGTAATGCCGATGGTAGTGTGGGGATTCCCCATGTGAGAGTAGGTCACTGCCAGGTTTTTATTTTTTAAGTGTATTTGCTCAAGTATATTTAAAAAATAAGATTTTTTTGGCGATAATAATGCAACAGGCCCACCTGAATCCATGCCGAACTCAGAAGTGAAATGTTGTAATGCCGATGGTAGTGTGGGGATTCCCCATGTGAGAGTAGGTCATCGCCAATTCCCCAATTTCGCGGAGCGGTAGTTCAGCTGGTTAGAATACCTGCCTGTCACGCAGGGGGTCGCGGGTTCGAGCCCCGTCCGTTCCGCCACTTAATTTATACCACGTAATTTATACCAATAGGGGCGTAGTTCAATTGGTAGAGCACCGGTCTCCAAAACCGGGTGTTGGGAGTTCGAGCCTCTCCGCCCCTGCCATCCATTAATTTCTATATTTCATTTCTTTTACTGTTATTTCTAATATTATTAGTATTTATACATTGCCAAGTACGTTTAATTAGTAAAACGCTATACCCCGTAAGGGCAAATAGATTTATAGGTTCAACTCCTATCTTGGCATGTAATATTTGAAAAAATCATCTTTTCTATTAACTTATTTATTCAGTTGTTATTCATAAAAAAAGGATTGAAGAGAAACTCTTCAATCCTTTTTCATTAATTCAACAAATTATTATGCTTCTTCAAGCATTGGATTTGCGATGAGTTGGTAAGTGCTGCTATTTTCGTTTAAACGAAATAGAGTATCTGGTGTAATGTCTTTATTAAGCACAACTTGTAACCAAGTTTGTTGATTATAGTGGGCAGCATTAATAATCGTACCAGTACGACGCCAACCGTTTTCTAACGACATTTCAACACCAGTACCAAGGTCTGCATTTTCCAGACTTTCGCTTACTAGCGTAAACATTGCGAATTTATTAGCACCACGATATTTTGCACGTGCAATGGTTTCTTGCCCAATATAACAGCCTTTACTGAAAGAAACAGCTTGTTCTAAATGCTGCAAATTAAGTGCTTGTGGAATAAATTCACCTTGAGATGCACTATTAAATAATGGAGTGCCATTAAAGATATTTAAGGCTTTCCATTGTTCAATTTCTTTACCGACATCTAAGGTTTGGCTTGTAAGCAATAAATAGTAATCTTGTTCAGCAGTAATATGAATTAGAGTCCCTGCATCATTTTGTGATACTGCAAGATCATTGTTACATTTTATTGGTAGTTGATCTGGTGTAAATGCGTAAAGTGAAAGAGGTTGTTCAGTGAAGGTAACTTTAGAAAATACAGCGTATTTTTTTAATTGCTCTAGTGCAGTGGGTAATAAACTTTGTTCAAAGATAAACCAAAACTGTTCTGGTGAGAACTTGACCAAGCGGAAAAGTGAAATCATTTTTCCTTTAGGATCACAATGCGCAGCTAACGTAGAACTATGTTCCGGCATTTTCACTACATCACAAGTAAGTTGCCCTTGTAAAAATTTTTGACTGTCTATACCTGCAATTTCAATGACGCGATAATCCGTTAATGTAGTAGCAAGTTGTGTGATTTTATTCAATGTTTGCATAATTTCTCCTTAGAGATGATAAATAGGGCTTGCCAAAACAAGCCCTATTTTAAATTAACGATTTGCAAATTTCTTACGATTCTCTTTAAATTTCCGTTCTTTTCCAGAGGAACGACTGTTCTTATGGAAAGTATCATGATCACGTGATTTCTTACGTGCAGAGTGTTTGTGATCGTTAAATTCTACTTGAGCTGCTTCGAGTAATGACATTTTCATTGGCTTACCGACAACATAAGTACGTTGGAAATGTTGCAATAATCCTTTTGGCATTTCAATAGGCAATTCAACTGTCGCATGATGTTCATATAATTTTATATGTCCAATATAGCGACTACTTAGATTGCCTTCATTAGCAATAGCACCAACAATATGACCAACTTCTACACCATCAGCACGACCGACCTCAATACGATAAACATCCATTGGCATACTATTATTTCTTGCGCCACGACGTTCTGCTGAGCGAGGATTTTCACGACGTTCACGCTCTTTGCGTACCGGTTTAATTTCAGGATCTGGCGGTAGAATTAGTTTCTGTTTTCCTTGTAATAACATCATCATTGCTGCTGCGATATCCTCTTGTGATTGGTCGGCAGCAAAAATATCTTCTAATAAGCTACGATAAAGCTCAAGATCATGATGCTCTAGCTGTGCAGTGATCTTTTGTCTGAATTTTTCACGTCTAACTGTTTGTAATTGTTCATGATTCGGTATTTGTACTTCATCAACAGTTTTCTTCATTAAACGTTCAATATTACGTAAATGGCGTCTTTCTCTTGGTTCAACGAATAACAATGCGCGACCAGCACGACCGGCACGACCAGTACGACCGATGCGGTGAACATAAGATTCAGGATCAAGAGGAATGTCATAATTCACCACTAGACTAATACGTTCAATATCAATACCACGTGCAGCAACATCTGTTGCCACTAAAATATCTAAACGTCCATTACGTAATTTATCTAAGGTTTGTTCACGTAATTGCTGTGTCATATCACCGTTAAGTGCAGCACAACGTAAATTATTTCTCTCTAATAATTCAGTGATTTCTAGAGTAGCACTTTTCGTTCTGGCAAAAATAATGGCAGCATCAAATTCTTCAACTTCCAAGAAACGCACTAATGCTTCGCCTTTTTTAAAGCCATTTACCAACCAGTAAGATTGTGTAATATCAGGTGCAGTTTGTTGTGTTGATTGAATTTTAATTTCTTGCGGATCGCGCATAAAACGACGAGTAATACGACGAATTGGTTCAGGCATTGTTGCAGAGAATAATGCAGTTTGGTGATTTTCTGGCAATTCAGCCATCACAGTTTCTACATCTTCAATAAAGCCCATACGCAACATTTCATCAGCTTCATCTAATACGATTGCTTTGAGTGAGCTGAGATCTAATGTTTTGCGTCGAATATGATCCAAAATTCTTCCCGGGGTACCAACAACAACTTGCGCACCTTGTTTTAATGCACGAAGCTGAATGTCATAACGTTGTCCGCCATATACGGTGACGATATTGATACCTTTTAAATTTTTCGCGAATTGTTCGCACGCATCAGCAACTTGAATAGCTAATTCACGTGTTGGCGCCATTACTAATAGTTGCGGATATTTTTTTTCTATTTCGATATGTGTTAAAAGCGGTAACGCAAATGCCGCTGTTTTTCCGCTACCGGTTTGTGCCATACCTAGCACATCTTTGCCATCTAGTAGATATGGAATACAAGCTTGTTGAATTGGTGATGGATTAACGAATCCTAAATCTGAAATTGCAGATAAAAGTGTTTCTGGCAGACCAAGATCTGCAAAAGTTAAGGTTTGTTCTGTCATGTAAATACCAAAAGTATAAAGTAATTTTTGTAATGAGTATGGCGTTATGGCTGACTTTGTGGTCGAACTTTCGTTTCACTTAAACGTAATAATTCTAATAATGCAAAGCGATATTCTACAAAGCTATAGACTTGATTAACCATAGCCAATTTAAATAGCGTAATTGCATCTTGTTTGTTATGTAACATCAATTGCTGTTTCGCTAAATAAAAGTAGGTTTCGGTTAAGACTTCTGCATATTGTGATTGAGATTTCTCCGCATACTGTTTTACTCGTTGTTGCAATTCAGTTAATGAAATCTCATCTAAATAGTATTGCACAATATTTGTTCCCCAATATTCATTAGATAATTTGGTAGAACGTTGTTTAAGTAATGCCAATGCTTGATTTGGATTTTGTTTTACTTCATTGAAGTAGAGCCATAAAACACGATAAGGATTGGCAGTTTCCTCTTGATAAAATTTAAGAAAATCGTCTTCTGCTTCGGTATAGCGATTCGAATAATAGAAACTTAAACCTCGGTTAAAGAAAGCATAACTGTAATTAGGATCAAGTGTTAATACAGCATTAAAGTAATCAATTGCTGCATCATAGTCCCCTTCAATTAGGGCATAAATCCCTAAATAATTATAAGCATCTGCCATTTTAGGTTTGAGCTGGATCGCTTGTGAAAAATCGAAGCGAGAGAGCGTCCAAAGACCAAGGCTGTCATAAAGTACACCTCGTTCAAAGTAGAACGCCGCACGATCATCTCTCGTCATTTTTTCTAATTGCAAAACTTGGCTGAGTTTGGCAATCACAACTTCTTGATCAAGATGTTCCTGAGGTTTGGTATCAGAAAATATAAGTTGTGAATCGGTTCCTAATACACTTAATGGCGAGGTACTACAACCTGCAATAAATAGCCATAGGGAGAAAAAAGGAAAATAAAATAATGAACAAACTCTCTTCTGCAACTGACACATGATACTGCCTTTAAATTAGCACTAAGCTCAACATCACTGGCAAAAACACCGCGATAATTTTTGGTATCGCGGTGTTATTCGTCATTGCTTAATTACGCATCCGCTGAAGATTCTTCAATCACATTTTCTTCATCTGTTACAGACGAAGTTTCATTTGCTGGTTGTAAATCTTTCATTGTTAAACGGATACGACCTTGACGATCAATTTCCACTACTTTCACTGTAACTTCTTGACCAACTTGTAGATAGTCAGTGACTTTTTCTACACGTTCTTCAGAAATTTGTGAAATGTGGACTAATCCCTCTTTGTTACCTAATACGGTAACGAATGCACCGAAATCAACGATACGAGTGACTTTTCCTTGATAGATTTTGTTAACTTCAACTTCAGCTACAATATCTTCAATTTTCGCCATTACCGCTTTAGCTGCATTGTTATCAGTTGCAGCGATCTTCACTGTACCATCATCATCGATATCAATTGAAGTACCGGTTTCTTCAGTTAAGCTACGAATTACTGCACCACCTTTACCGATAACATCTTTGATCTTCTTAGGATCGATCTTCATAGTATGAATACGCGGAGCGAAATCAGAGATATCTGCACGAGGAGTTTGGATCGCTTGTTCCATTACATTCAAAATGTGCATTCTTGCGCTTTTCGCTTGATTTAACGCAATTTGCATAATTTCTGGTGTAATACCTTCGATCTTAATATCCATTTGTAATGCAGTAACCCCAGTACGAGTACCTGCTACTTTGAAGTCCATATCACCTAAGTGATCTTCATCACCAAGAATATCTGACAATACGACGAATTTATCATCTTCTTTAACTAAGCCCATTGCGATACCTGCAACAGCTGCTTTAATTGGCACACCAGCATCCATTAATGATAATGAAGCACCACAAACAGAAGCCATTGAAGATGAACCATTTGATTCGGTAATTTCAGAAACAACACGTACAACATATGGGAATTCAGCTAAAGTTGGCATTACCGCCGCAACACCACGTTTTGCCAAACGACCATGGCCGATTTCACGACGTTTTGGTGAACCAATTAAACCAGTTTCACCCACTGAATACGGAGGGAAATTGTAATGGAATAAGAAATGGTCTGCTATTTCACCTGCTAATTCATCGATGATTTGCGCATCTCTTTCTGTACCAAGCGTGGTAATCGCTAATGCTTGGGTTTCACCACGAGTGAAGATTGCAGAACCATGAGTACGTGGTAGTACACCAGTGCAAATATCTAATGCACGCACAGTATCAACAGTACGTCCATCAATACGAGGTTCACCTGCTAAGATACGGCTACGTACAACACGACTTTCTAATTCATGAATAATGTCGATGATTTTACCTTCAGTGATGGTTTCATCTTCACTATTTTCGGCGAGAATCGTTGCGCAAACTTCTGCTTTAATCGCATCAATTTGTTCATAACGAGCTTGTTTTTCAGTGATACGATAAGCTTCACCTAAACGAGCTTCTGAAAGTTCTTTAATACGACTAATTAAAGCTTCATTTTTTGCAGGAGCTTGCCAGTCCCAACGTGGTTTACCAGCTTCAGCAGCGAATTCTTTAATCGCTTCAATCACTACTTGTTGTTGTTGATGACCAAAGACCACCGCAGCAAGCATTTGTTCTTCAGTTAAAATATCTGCTTCTGATTCCACCATTAATACGGCTTTATCAGTACCTGCAACCACTAAATCTAAACGGCTTTGTTTTTGTTCAGACATAGTTGGGTTAAGTACGAATTGATCATTAATAAAACCAACGCGTGCTGCACCAATCGGGCCATTAAATGGTACGCCAGATAAAGTTAAAGCAGCAGATGCACCAATCATTGCAACAAGATCTGGGCTGATTTGTGGATTCACAGAAACAACAGTAGCAATAATTTGGATTTCATTTAAGAAACCTTCTGGGAAGAGTGGACGAATTGGACGGTCAATTAAACGAGCAATTAAGGTTTCGCCTTCTGATGGACGACCTTCACGTTTAAAGAAACCGCCAGGAATACGTCCTGCTGCATAGCTACGCTCTTGATAGTTAACAGTTAATGGAAAGAAATCTTGACCTTCTTTCACATCTTTTTTCGCTACTACGGTAACGAATACACTAGTGTCATCCATACTAGCCATTACTGCTGCAGTTGCTTGACGTGCGATCGCGCCAGTTTCCAGCGTTACTGTATGTTGACCATATTTAAATTGTTTCACAAATGGAGTCACAATTTTTTCCTCATAAAATAGTTAAAAATTAAAGTTGATTGATTTGTAATGACCCGTTTGCGACTAGCAAAAATATTCTCAGCGATAAAAATATTTTTGTTAGCCGCACACAAAACGAGGTATTACAAAAGCGCATCATTATAACGTGATTTTGACTTTATGGCAGTTAATTTTCAGAAATTTCTTTAATGAGCAGATCGGTAGGATCGTAAAAAATGGTACGAGGATCGAATCTTCGTACCGTTTGTTTTTGTTCATATTGGAATTTATAACCAGAACACATAAGCATAAGTAGCGATCAAGAATACACAGAATAGATTGAGATAAATACCTGCCTTGATCATTTCTTTTTGTTTAATTTCTCCGGTACCAAATACGATAGCATTAGGCGGTGTTGCAACTGGTAACATAAAGGCACAAGACGCACCTAAACCAATGATAAGTGCAAGACCAATCGCCGGCATACCGAGCGCTTCAGCAATGGAAATAAAGATTGGAACGAGTAAAGCAGCGCTTGCGGTATTGGAAGTAAATTCGGTTAAGAAAATAATAAACGCAGCTACGACTAAACCAATAAGATAGAAATGTCCGCCTTGGATAATAAATACGATACCGTCAGCCATGACTTTACTTGCGCCAGAATCTCTTAATACTGCACTTAATGTTAAACCACCGCCAAATAACATAAGTACGCCCCATTCTGTATTGTCTTGGATTTGTTTCCAAGAAGAAACACCAGTAATACAGATAAGTACCGCAGCAAGTAAAGCAATAAAACTATCGAAACTGGCTATTTTTCCGGTTAAGCCAAAGATAGACGAGATAAGCGGATTAATGCTACTACTAAAAATCCAGCATAATGCAATAAAGACGAAAATACCGAGTGTGGTAGTGCGTTGTGGCGTCATCTCAATTGCTTCAAATTCAAAGTTAAATGACTTCTCAAATTTAGGACGAAATACCAAATATAATGTACCAATCATAATTGGCATTAATAAGATCATAATTGGTAAGCCATATTGCATCCACTGTGAGAAATTTAGATGTAATTGAGAGGCAACGATAGCATTTGGTGGGCTACCAACAAGCGTTCCCATTCCGCCAATACTTGCACTATAAGCAATCCCTAATAACACAAAAACATAAGTATTGTGATGTCTTTCTTTATCAAGGTTACCCAAAATCCCCATAGCCAATGGCAGCATCATTGCCGCGGTTGCGGTATTACTCATCCACATTGATAAGAATGCTGTTACCGTAAATAGATAGATGACCGCAACCAATAAATTGCCGCGAGCAAGCGACATAATTTTATTAGCAATTAATCGGTCAAGTTTTTGAATATGTAATGCGGTAGCTAAAGCAAATCCACCAAAAAAGAGGAAGATTGTTGGATCGGCAAATGCAGCTAACGCTTTTTTCGTATCAGTTAAACCTAAAGCAATCGCCAAGATCGGTACCAATAAAGCAGTTACGGTGACATTAAGTGCTTCCGTTAGCCACAAAATACCAATGAATACCAATAAAGCTAATCCTTTATTTACTTTTAGATCAAATGGTAGGAAGAATAACAGGAGAAGCGATAATATAGTATCCGCAATCAGAATTTGGTTAGACCGACTCAAAAATGTTTTTGATGTTGAATCCATGTTCATAACTTAATCCTTTTGTGTTATTTGATAAATCATCATATACACTATAACAAAGATGATTAAATTTAACGGAAGAAAAAATCATTTCTGTGAGCAAGTGAACAACTTTTATCGTATTTCTTATTTTCCTCATTTTTATTACTGACAAATCTCAATAAACCTACTTTTTTACAGCGCAGATACTGGAAAAAAATGATGTAAAAAATCTTTTTTATAAATAAAGTGTGATCTGGTCAGCAAATTTGTTCTTTTTCAATCAAATTGTGATTTTTTATTTTCTTTTTGGGTTAAAATACTTCTAAATTTTCGTATTGGAATAATTTATTGTATTTTTTGTGTGTTGGAGGCTTCAAATATGACAAATCAGCAGCTAAATTCAACCACACCTCATTGGGAAACAGACGTCATTATCATTGGTGGTGGGGCAACAGGTGCAGGAATTGCGCGGGATTGTGCATTACGAGGACTTCGCTGTATTTTATTAGAACGGCGAGATATAGCGACAGGAGCAACAGGACGTAATCATGGTTTATTGCATAGTGGGGCAAGATATGCAGTAAATGACCATGAATCTGCCGAAGAGTGTATAAAAGAAAATATGATCCTAAAACGGATTGCTCGTCATTGTGTAGAAGATACCAAAGGATTGTTTATCACATTGCCAGAGGATGATTTGGCATATCAAAAAACTTTTATTGAAAGCTGTCAAAAAGCGGGTATTGAAGCGATTCAAGTTGAACCTGAATTAGCAAAACGATTAGAACCTTCAGTTAATCCTTCTTTAGTCGGTGCAGTAGTAGTACCTGATGGAACTGTCGATCCATTCCGTTTAACAGCAGCAAATATGTTGGATGCGAAAGAGAATGGAGCAACGATTTTAACCTACCACGAGGTAGTGAAATTGTTGCGTGAAGGCGATCGCGTTATTGGTGTAGAAGCTTTTGATCATAAACGAAAATTAACTGGTCGTTTTTATGCACCATTAGTAGTGAATGCTGGAGGAATTTGGGGACAAGGTATTGCAGAGTATGCCGATTTAAAAATAAAGATGTTCCCAGCCAAAGGTTCACTATTAATTATGGGACACCGTATTAATAATTTAGTAATCAATCGTTGCCGTAAACCAGCAAATGCCGATATTTTAGTGCCGGGTGATACTATTTGTGTTATCGGTACGACTTCTGATCGTATTCCATATGATCAAATTGACAATATGGTGGTTACTCCGCAAGAGGTTGATGTGTTATTTACCGAAGGGGAAAAACTAGCGCCGTCATTACGTCATACGCGTGTATTACGTGCTTATGCCGGTGTGCGTCCGTTAGTAGCGAGTGATGATGATCCGTCAGGACGTAATGTGAGTCGGGGAATTGTGTTGCTTGATCATGAAGAACGTGATGGCTTGAAAGGTTTTATTACCATTACAGGCGGTAAATTAATGACTTATCGTTTAATGGCAGAATGGGCAACAGATTTAATTTGTAAAAAATTAAATCATCAAGCTGAATGTAAGACTGCAAACCAACCTTTGCCTGGTTCACAAGAAACTGCAACGGAAACACATCAACGTATTGTTTCCATTCCAAATCCAATTCGTATTTCGGCAATTTATCGTCATGGGGCACGTGCAGATCGTCTATTGGCGGAACAACGCCTTGATCGTAGTTTAGTTTGCGAATGTGAAATGGTGACTGCTGGTGAAGTACGTTATGCCGTTGAAGAGTTAGATGTCAATAATTTAGTGGATTTACGCCGCCGTACCAGAGTTGGTATGGGAACTTGCCAAGGTGAGCTTTGCGCTTGTCGTGCGGCAGGTTTGATGAGTCGTTTTAATGTGATCTCGGCACAACGTTCTACTACACAACTCTCTTCATTTTTAGAAGAGCGTTGGAAAGGCATTGAACCAATCGCGTGGGGCGATGCGATTCGTGAAGCAGAGTTTAGCAGCTGGATTTATTTTAGCTTGCTAGGGTTAAAACAGGTGAATACACAAGTAACAGACGAAGGGACGGATAAAAATGAATTTTGATACTCTCATTATTGGCGGTGGCTTAGCTGGATTACTTTGTGGTATCAAATTACAACAACAAGGCCAACATTGCGCCATTATTACTGCTGGACAAAGTGCGATAGATTTTTCTTCTGGTTCATTGGATTTATTGAGCTATTGCAACAATGAACAGGTAAACAATTTAAAAGTAGGATTACAGCAATTAGCAACGCAATCCGCTACACATCCATATAGTTTGCTTGGTGCTGATAAGGTGATTAGTTACGCGGAAGATTTTGAGCAATTAGCGCAACAATTACAGTTACCATTCCAAGGCAGTTGCCAACAAAATCATTATCGCATTACGCCATTAGGTTCATTACAACCTGCGTGGTTATCACCAACTAATGTCCCGACCTTAGCAATGGACGATACGATGTTTGCCTATCGTTCTGTGATGGTATTAGGTATTGAAGGCTTCCACGATTTCCAACCGCATTTGGTGGCGGCAAATTTGAAGTCATTGCCGCAATTTGCCGATTGCGACATTCAGCACGGTTTTTTACATATTCCGGAATTGGATCATTTACGCACTAATGCGCGTGAATTCCGAAGTGTCAATATTTCACAGGCGTTGGAACATAAGTTAAATTTCCAACAGTTAGTACAGGAAATTAAAAATGCTGCCGGTAGTGCAGAAGCAGTTTTTTTACCAGCTTGTTTTGGCATTGATGATGACAGTTTGTTTGAACAACTTAAACAGGCAACCGGATTGCCATTGTTTGAATTACCGACCTTACCGCCTTCATTGTTAGGCTTACGTCAACATTATAAATTACGCCGTGAATTCCAACGTTTAGGTGGCGTATTAATGAATGGTGACACTGCATTGAGAGGTGAGTTTGAAAATGGTCGTGTTAGTAAAATTTATACCGCATTAAATGAAGAAATTGCACTTAGTGCTAAAAATTATATTTTAGCGAGCGGAAGTTTCTTCAGTAATGGTTTAGTAGCTCATTTTGAAAAAATTATAGAACCAGTGTTTGACTTAGATTTAATCGCCGATAGTGATCGTTTGCGCTGGACTGCACACCGGTTCGCCGATCCGCAACCGTATCAATATTATGGTGTGAAAATTAATGCGCATTGCCAAGTAGAGAAATCGGGGCAAATTGTGCCGAATTTATTTGCGGTAGGTGCGGTTATCGGTGGTTTCAGCGGCTTAAATGATGGTTGCGGTTCAGGTGTTTCGATCGTCACTGCTTTTAATGTTGCTGATTATATTTTGGCGGGAGGTCAACAATGAATTTACAACAATTAATTGCACAAGCTGAACAGACTCATCAACAACCTTATCAAGATTCCAGTTTTGAAAGTTGTATTAAATGCACCGCTTGTACTGCCGTCTGCCCGGTTTCGCGGAATAATCCGTTTTATCCCGGCCCTAAACAGGCAGGCCCGGATGGCGAACGTTTACGTTTGAAAAATCCATTGCTTTATGATGAAGCATTAAAATATTGTACTAACTGTAAACGTTGTGAAATTGCCTGTCCGTCAGGGGTAAAAATTGGCGATATTATCGTGCGTGCGCGTGATCATTACGGAAAAGGAAAAGGCAAATCAAAAATTCAAAAATTGAGAGATGCCATTTTGAGTAATACCGATTTAATGGGCACATTGAACACGCCGTTTGCACCGGTGGTGAATACGATTACCGGTTTGAAAGCGACCCGTTTCTTGTTGGATAAAACGTTAAAAGTCGATCATCGCCGCAGTTTGCCGAAATATTCATTCGGTAGTTTCCGTAATTGGTATAAGAAAAATGCGGCACAACGCCAAGCTTTATATAAAGATAAAGTGGCGTATTATCACGGTTGTTATGTCAATTACAACAATCCTGAATTGGGTAAAGAGCTGATCAAAGTCTTCAATGCGATGGATATTGGCGTGGTGTTATTGGAAAAAGAGAAATGTTGTGGTTTGCCATTAATGGTCAACGGCTTTCCGCAACAGGCAACGCGTCAGGCGGATTTCAATATTCAACAGTTGGAAAAAGTGATTGAAGGGCAAAAATTGGATGTGGTCGGCACGTCATCAAGCTGTACTCTCACTTTGAAAGATGAATATGAGCATATTCTTGGGCGAGATAACAGCAAAGTGAAGGATCACATTAATTTGGTAACGCGTTATATCTACAAATTATTGGAAAGCGGTGAAAAAACCTTGCCATTGAAACCATTGCCGTTGCGAGTGGCATATCATACCGCCTGCCATATGGAAAAAGCGGGTTGGGTGCCTTACACTATTGAATTAATTAGAAAGATTCCGGGTTTGGAATTGGTAATGCTTAATTCTCAATGTTGTGGTATTGCAGGAACTTATGGTTTCAAATCCGAAAATTATGAAACCGCACAGGCGATTGGTAATCCACTGTTTGAGCAGATCGAAGCCGGTAATTTTGATTATGTCATTACCGATTGCGAAACCTGTAAATGGCAGATTGATATGTCAACCAGCCGAACCTGCTTACATCCAATAACATTATTGGCGATGGCATTAGCATAAAATTGAGGGCTGAAATAGATTAACAAATTTAATTTATTTCAGTCCCATTTTTATTAACCCTTTACTACTGGATAAAACGGCTTTCCCCAATCCATTTCATTATGATTTTTCATCATAATTTCTAGCATAACAGGTAAAAATAAAGAAAGAATATTACACCCTGTTTTTAGTTGCTCGCGATTTACTGAGCTATTAAAAGTCGCCCCACCGTGTATAATTTGATTTCTCAATGTATAGAGCCGTCTAAATAACACATCTAAAATACGATCAATATTTTGATTTTCTAAGGCAGAAAATAATTTTTCGCGTTCTTTCATCTCAGCTATCAAATATTCGTTTTCACTTATTTTCCCATTATGATAATCCCAAAAAGGCTGAAAGATAAATTTATTATCTGCTAATAAACGAATAGATTGAGAAAAATTTTTCCAGACAAGATCATAAATCACTTTATTTTCATCTAAACCACAAATACGTAATAAAAACTCATTTAAATTTAACCGCTCTGTATTTTCTAAATTTTTAATTTCTTTTGCATATGCCGCATTAAAGGCAATCCACAGATAAATAAATTGACTATCTAACTCTTCCGTTTCCTCCGCTTTTTTCAACCAGCTTAAAGAGCGGTGAATTCTTAGCTTGAAATTATCGGAGTAGTTGAGGTGATCGCGGTTTTGTTTGAATGTAGTGGTAGACTAATTCCGCAGTCCTCAATAGGTGGTAAACTATCACAAAAAGAGGACAATTTAATGAGAAGAACATTTAGCCCAGAATATAAAGCTGCAGCAGTAAAATTGGTGACCGAACAAGGTTATTCCATCCCACAAGCGTGCTTGGAATTAGGGATAGGAGAAACGGCATTACGTCGTTGGGTAAAACAAGTACAAGCAGAACAACAAGGTTATGTATTACCAGGCAGCAAGCCGATATCCCCCGAACAACAGCGCATACGAGAACTGGAGAAACGGATAAAAATACTCGAAGAGGACAAAGAAATCCTAAAAAAGGCTACAGCGATTTTTATGTCTCTCGACAACGCCGCTACCAAGCGATAAAGGCATTAAAATCGTATGGTATCAAACGGGTGTGTGCGTTGTTTGAGGTATCAGAAAGTGCCTATTATGCCAAGTTAAGACAGGGTAGCAAGCCAAACAAATATGGACGTTTATCGTTAGAAATAAAGGCATTATTTGATGAAAGTCGAGGTTCAGCGGGTAAACGGACATTGAAAGCGAGATTACAGCATAAAGGGATTGAGGTAGGCTTAGCGCTTATCCGTAAATTGATGAAGCAACAAGGCTTAGAGAGTAAACAACCGAAGAAACGTTATTCTTATCCATTTGCTGAGGGACAAACGATGCCATTTAATCATCTGTTAAACCGCCAATTTACCCCAGATTCCCAGACCACCGTATTGTGTGGTGATACCACCTATCTTAAGGTGAATGGAGAATGGCATTATCTTGCGGTTGTGCTGAATTTAGCCCATCGTCAAGTAGTCGGTTGGCGATTGCAAAGAGAGCATAATGCGGATTTAGTGGTAGAGGCATTAAATCATGCGATGCTAACGATAGCAAGGACAAAAAAGATGATATTTCATTCAGACCAAGGGAGTATTTATCGGAGTTATCCCTTTACGCAATGTGTGAAACGTCATGGATTAATCCAGAGTATGAGTCGTCGAGGCAATTGTTGGGACAATGCGCCGATGGAGCGTTGGTTTAGAAGTTTTAAATATGAATGGATGTTAAAAGGGGGTTATGCTTCATTGTCGGCAGCGAAGGAGGACATTAAGAATTATGTATTTTATTATAATACCGTTCGTCCTCATGCTTACAATCAGGGATTACCACCCGTTTTAGCAAAACAACCTATCAGGGACTGTTAAATTAGTGGATCACTACAATATTATAACGGAGTTCCTTAGGAATATGCTTTATAAACTCATTTCCAAGTATGGTTTCTTCTACTTTGTGTTCAAAATTACTATTTGGGTTAAAATCTGACATTGAATTTTTCCTTTAATTACTTAAATGTTAATAATGATTAAATTAATTAATCTCTTCAAAAATAGCCTCATATACTTCAGGCATTTCTTTTTTAATTACTTCTTTATCTTTTCTTTTTTCCTCCTCTGTATAAACAATACGTTTTTCTAGTGCGTTAATTAAACGCTTATTCATCTGAGTCATCGCGTAATAAGTTAAAGCTCCAGAAAATACTCCACCTAAAAAAGGCACAATTTTTGATGTTGTGCGTGCAAAGGTATCTTTGGTGATTTTAACCCCTACATATTTCCCCAAGCTTTTTATTAATGGATACCAAAATGTTTTAGTTAATGCAGTTTTAGTTAAATTTTTAGCTAATTGTTGGGATAGTCCTTGTGTGATATATCTCATCGCATTTGCTGCTCCCCCAACTCCCAACATTGTGCCGAGATAAAGCATAAACTCGCCCTTTATTGCTTCATCATTTAGCGTTTCTCCATCCCAAAAATCTCTCGTATCATAAAGATAAGCGATTTCTTGAGCTAGCCTTAATGCAAATCCAAAAAACTGAGCCGTATCAGCTGGTATTGTCCCTATCATTGCAAAACCGCCTGGAATACCAGCTGCAAAAGATGCTGTAGTGCTTGTCCACGTTTTTTTACTACAAATATTTTCAGCAATTTTTCTAATTTCTTTCTCAGAAAATAACCCTGAGCCAATTGGTCCTTTTTCTAATAATAAATTTCTCTCCTCATTAGATCTAACAGGGCAAGTTTCTAAAAGAAATGATTGACGGTTTACTTTAATCATTGGAAATTTCAGAGCCGCATTTACAATTTCAAGTGCGGTATTATTATTTGACATATTTTTATTCTCCTGAATTATTAAATAAGTTTTATTAGATGATAATAAGGTTTTGTTGTAGTGGCTCTATTTTTTAAAAAAACGACTAAAACAAATCAACTCATCAATATTACTTCCTAAATTAGTACCTTCTGATTTAAGATAAGCTCTTTGTTTAAAATTGCATTCTGATAATGGTTTCAGTTTTAATTTACTATTACAGTTCTCACACTGGATATTAGGAATACAATCATTTTGAATTAACCAGGTGCTTACCCAATCACATTCAGGGCAATATTGAACTTTTATACCTTTATATCCGAATGCCATTTTTGCTTTCCTTCATTTAAATAATATTCTCCATTATTTTTTATAAGTAACATTAATACGACTATTAATAAAATCTTTACCTATTTCAAAATCAGGGTTATAGGTTAAGAGATTATGAATGCCAATTCCAATTGCTGTATATATACTCATTAATCTACCGATATTTCCAAATAATCCCACACCTATTCCAGCCGCACGATTTTCTGTATAAACTCGGCAGGTAAAGCCATTTCTTTCAATAAGCTCTTCAATATAGGCGACATCATCAATAAAATTTTCTGTTTTGATCGAAAAGTTAATTTTATTTCTAATTAGTTTATTTAATGTTGCTGTATCTAGGGTATCTAATTGCATTTTTAATCTCCGAATTAAATCTTTTCAATCTTATTCAAATAATTAAGTAAATTATCTTTTAACTCTTCCTGCAAACTTTGAGGGCTAATAATAGTTAAATGCGGAATCCAATATTGAACAAGAGGTAAAATTTCTAATTGGCTGATATTTTGTGCTGAAAGTAATAATTCACCACTTTCTAATTTGTGTAACAGCTTTTGGTTAGGTAATAAATTTCTGCGTAAGAAAAAAGGTGCGGCAAAAGCAGAAACTTGAACCACCACTTCCGGTATTACATTTCCATGTGATAATGAATCGCTATTTTTAATATTTTCGATAAATTTTTGATTAGGAATAAATGTTTCAGATAAAACCTTTAATTGTGAAATTTGAGTAAAGCAGAATGTTTTTTGTTTGTCATTTTGATTTTTATCTGTACCAATAAGATACCAAATGCCATTTTTATTAGTTAATAAATAAGGTTCGAGTTGATAAAATGTTGAATGTTCACTATTTATTTTTTTATATTTAAATGAAATCAGTTTATTTTGCTGAATGGCTAATTGAAGCTCGTTGAATTGTTCTTTTAAATGGCTGATATTTTCATATTGAACGCCTTTCACTTGCACGGATTGTGTGAGCTTTTCTTGATAAAACACTTTATCAATCTCTGGGAATAAATTAGAAATACTGGCAAAAAGAGCAAAGCGTTGAATATCTTCTTCGGTCAGAATATCTAATTTTTGGCGATCTAATCGATAGAATCTAGGCCCCAATTCATCCCAAGGTAAAAAATTAAGGCGCTCTTTTATATCTCTTTGGATCGTCCTTATAGATACATTAAATTCATCTGCAAGTTCATTAACATCAATACGTTTACCTTTGTTAAGTTCGACTAAAATAAAACTAAGTCGCTGGGCAAGCTGTGTGCTTTTCATTTTATTTATTTCCCTTGAAGAATTATTGATGTTCTTATTCTATGGCAATAAACAGAAAATTCGGCGACAGGTTGTGTCGGGATGAAAAAACTTCTTACTTTTTTCATATTAGACTTTTCACATCTAATCTAAGTATGCTCTGCTATTTATGAAAAGAAGTCAAGACCTATTATTTCTCCTTTAATAGTAAGGAGTTAGCTATGTTGTGCAAAAGTGAACAATTATTACGAACAATTGGACAAGCAATTGCAAAATATCGGCGAGCAGTAGGAATGACACAAGCAGAATTAGCCGAAAAATTAGATATCAGCAATGATGCGGTATCAAGAATGGAGCGTGGAAAATCAGTTCCTTCTGTATTAAGGCTATTGGAATTGTCAGAGATTTTTCACTGTGAAGTCGCGGATTTAGTTACCCTCAGTAGTAATCGCTCAATGGATCAGGCTAGAAAATTGGAACTCTTATTTATTGGATTAGACGGTTATGAGCGTGCAGAACTGATTAATATTATTGAACGAATGCTAAATTGGAAACAGCATAGGGAAGATTAATTTATGACAAAGTTATCGCTATCTTTTGTTGGAATTGTATAGGCTATGAGTTGTTAAAGCGTGTAGATTCTTTATAATCAGTAACAGCTTGCCCAAGAAAGGATAGATGATATGAGTTTAGATTTAACCGAAATTCGTCAAAAAATTACCCAGCTGGATCGCGAGATTTTGCGATTATTGGCTGAACGTCATCAGGTTGCTTATGATGTGGTCAGAAGTAAAGAGCTCACAAAAAAACCGTTGCGTGATATTGAGCGCGAACAGCAACTGTTGGATGCGTTAATTCGTTATGCAGATAGTCAAAATTATCAATTAAATCCGCAATATATCACAGAAGTTTTCCAAAAAATTATTGAAGATTCAGTGTTGACTCAACAGGCATATTTGCAGAATAAACTGAATCAGCAGCGCAATAATCAAATTCATATCGCTTTTTTAGGAATGTTGGGTTCCTACTCCAATTTGGCAGCACGTCAGTATGCGGAGCGTTATCAAAAGGAGTTGATTGAATTAAGTTGTGAATCTTTCCGTCAAGTGTTTGCGGCGGTAGAAGAGGGCAAAGCGGATTATGGGGTTTTGCCGTTGGAAAATACCACTTCCGGTTCTATCAATGATGTCTATGATTTATTGCAGCATACCGATTTACATCTGGTCGGTGAATTGACTTATCCGATTCAACATTGTGTGTTGATTCCACAACCGACCGATTTAGCACAGATTGACACGCTATATAGCCATCCACAAGTGATTCAGCAATGCAGTCAATTTATCAATTCATTGCAGGGTGTACACGTTAAATATTGTGAAAGTTCTTCGCACGCAATGCAGTTGGTGGCGAAAATTAATCGGGCGAATGTGGCGGCATTGGGCAATGCAGAAGGTGGCAAGCTTTATGGTTTGCAAGTGTTGCAGGACGGCATTGCTAATCAAGTTAATAATATTACCCGTTTTATTGTCATCAGTAAAAAACCGGTGGAAGTGTCGCCGCAAGTGAATGCGAAAACGTTGTTGCTAATGTCGACAACACAGCAAGCCGGCGCATTGGTGGATGCGTTGCTGGTGTTTAAGAAGCATCAAATCATTATGACGAAATTGGAATCTCGTCCGATTTACGGTAAGCCGTGGGAAGAGATGTTCTATGTGGAAATTGAAGCCAATTTACATCAGGAGCGCACGCAACAAGCATTAACAGAATTAAAAACTTACTGTAGTTTCGTTAAAGTGCTAGGCTGTTATCCAAGCAATATTGTTAAACCGGCGTGAGGAAATAGGATGCTGAGTTTAATTGTCGCGATGAGCAAAAATCGAGTAATCGGGCGAGATAATCAAATGCCTTGGCATTTGCCGGCGGATTTAGCGTGGTTTAAAAAAAATACATTGGGTAAGCCGGTGATTATGGGGCGGAAGACCTTTCAGTCGATCGGCAGAGTATTGCCGAATCGCAAAAATATCGTGTTATCCCGGCAAGGTTTTCACGCAGATGGCATTGAAGTGGTGTCAGATTTATCCCAAGCATTGGCATTGGTGCAAGACGAGAACGAAGTGATGATTATCGGTGGTGGGCATCTTTTTGCTGAGGCTTTGCCACAAGCGGATCGGCTTTATCTGACGGAAATTGATACCGAGCTGCAAGGCGATACCTTTTTCCCGGAAATTGATCCGGCACAGTGGAAAACTGATTTTATCGAAACACGAGCAGCAGATGAGAAAAATCGTTATGCGCTGACCTTTAAAATTTTGGCACGTGTGTAGTCAGTGCAAACAGAATCCAACATAAGGTGCAAATTGATCTGCACCTTATTTTTTACGTTTAACTATGGTGTTATGGTGTTTAGGCAATAAAAAGCAGTCGCCATAAGAAAATACCAAGCAAAGTAAACGCCAGACAACCCAATAAATGCAAGCAAATAACACCGATAGCAGTTAAGTGCTGTTGCCCTAAAAAGATAGCGATCACTTCACCGGAAAAGGAAGAAAAGGTGGTTAAACTGCCGAGAAAACCGGTAATAAAAAAGAGCCGCCACTCGTTGCTAATCGTTGGAAAGCTAAGTAATGCCCCGCTGGCAATGCCCATTAAAAAACAACCTAAATAGTTGGCAACTAAAGTGCCAAAGGCGAATTGATGAAAAATAGGATTAAGCAAATTGCTCAATCCCCAGCGAGAACAGGCGCCAAGAGCGGCGCCAATAGCAATATAAAATAGAGGTAACATTTTAAATAATTCCAAAAGTAGCGCGGAGATAGCTCGCTACCGCTTCGTGGGCGTGATGCCCGATAATTTCCAGTTGCGGCAAAGCACGGATTAACGCCGGATTGGCATTTTGCATAATGCAGCCTTTGCCGACAAAATCCAACATTGTTTCGTCATTCATTCCGTCGCCGAAAGCGATGCAGGCGCTGTTGTCATAATGGCAATCGTGCAGTACTTTTCTCAGCGCATTCCCTTTGCTTACGCCTTTATTCATAATTTCGAGGCAGTTGAGCGAGGCATAAACAATCTCGGTGCGATCGCCGTAAGTTTGGCGAAGATGTTGCTCTAGTTCGAGCAAATCCTGTTGACAACGTGCAATAAAAAAGACTTTTTCGGTGCCTTGTGCATCGTGATGACGAAAATCGACAACCTGATAGCCGAAGCCTGAATCTTGATGATATTTTGCCATTTGTGGCACTTCGCGATCGATGAACCAACCGCTGTCCTGATAGGAGTTGACAAAAATTTTATTTTTATCGAACGGAACATTCATTATTTCCAAAGCAAGATCGGTCGGCAAATCATTTTTATAAAGTAATCGACCGCTGAGATCGTGAATTCTCGCGCCATTTGAGGTGATCATTCGGATATTTTCAATGCCTATTTTTGCAACAATCGAAAATACATCTTCGTGTTTTCTGCCGGTGGCGACCACAATATCTACCTGTTTTTGTTCCAATTTTCTTAAGGTATCAATGGTGAAATCGCCGACCACGTGCTGACCGTTTAAAAGTGTACCATCCAAATCTGACGCAACTAATTGAAAAGGAAGTAAACTGCGCATAAAACCCCTTATCTGTAAAATAAATAAAAAATAGTAGCAATAAATTTTAATAAGGCTATATGTTAACAAAAAACCGATGTAGCGGTTGATTTTTTGATCATCATAAAAATTAAAAATTTTTTAATAAAACTATTTGATTCAGATAAAAAATGTGGTATCAATAAAGACGCTCAAAAGCACACAACATACATACTTAGACCCACATTGGATATTGAAACTATGAATTCTGTTCGTTTTATTGGCATTATTATTAACCTCGTGGTGATTAGCATCACGAGGTGAGTGGTACAGCTGATAAAACTTTCAATATAAGATTTTAGGTCAGATGAACCCTCGCCTCGACAGTAGGCGAGGGTTTTTTATCGTTTTAAGGAAATAAAAATGAATGGTGCAAGATTTATTACAGAAAGTTTAAAAGCACACGGAGTGACAACGATTTTTGGTTATCCCGGCGGTGCAATTATGCCGGTTTATGATGCAATTTATGATTCAGGGTTGGATCATCTGCTCTGTCGAAATGAGCAGGGCGCGGCAATGGCTGCGATCGGTTATGCTCGTGCCAGCGGTAAAGTGGGTGTTTGTATCGCCACTTCCGGTCCGGGAGCGACTAATTTAGTCACCGGTTTAGGTGATGCGATGATGGACTCTATTCCGGTTGTTGCTATCACCGGGCAAGTTGCTTCACCGTTTATCGGTACGGATGCTTTCCAAGAAGCGGATGTTTTAGGTTTATCATTGGCTTGTACGAAGCATAGTTTTATCGTGCAGAGTATTGATGAATTGCCGGAAGTTATGGCGGAAGCGTTCCAAATCGCACAAAGCGGCAGACCTGGTCCGGTATTAATCGATGTGCCGAAAGATGTGCAGTTTGCCAAAATAGAACGCCAACCCCTTGTTTACCCTGTTCCGCAACCTCCTTCAGTTGAACCTTCTTTATTAGAACAAGCAAAAACACTATTACAACAAGCAAAACGTCAGGTACTTTATGTCGGCGGCGGTGTTGGAATGGCTGATGCGGTAGCGGAATTACGTCATTTTGTTGAAATTACACAAATACCGAGTTTTTCGACTATCAAAGGGCTTGGCGCATTGCCGGCGGATAATCCTTACTATATGGGAATGATCGGAATGCACGGCACTAAAGCGGCGAATTATGCGGCACAGAAGAGTGATCTGCTGTTGGTGCTCGGTGCGAGATTTGACGATAGGGTAACCGGTAAATTGGATAGTTTTGCTCCGACAGCAAAAGTTATCCACGTTGATGCCGATATTGCGGAAATTAATAAATTACGCCGTGCTGATGTAGCGATTCGCGGCGATATGAAACAAGTTTTGGCAGCGTTGACAATGCCGTTGGAAATTGATGCATGGCGCAATGATGTTAGACGTTTAAAAGAGAGCTATGATTTTGCTTATGCAGAGAATAGCGGTGATAACAATATCAATCCTTGGTGGTTATTACATACTTTATCTGCGAAACGAGCAAGAAATAGTGTGATTTCTACTGATGTTGGGCAGCACCAAATGTGGTCAGCACAGCATATGCAGCACTTTGATCCGAAAAACTATATTACTTCTGCTGGATTTGGTTCAATGGGTTTTGGTTTACCAGCAGCAATTGGTGCACAGAAAGCAAGACCAGAAGATCCGGTTATTTTAGTAACAGGCGATGGTTCATTTATGATGAATATCCAAGAGTTAGGTTCGATCAAACGTGGCAAGTTACCAGTGAAAATTTTGTTGATTGATAACCAACGTTTGGGAATGGTGCGTCAATGGCAAACATTATTTTTCCGCGGTCGTCATAGTGAAACGATCTTAGAAGATAATCCTGATTTTATTATGTTAGCGAAAGCATTTGATATTCCGGGAGAACGCATTGAAAAAGGTGGTGAAGTTGATGCAGCGTTAGATCGCCTATTAAATGCAGAAGGACCTTATTTATTGCACGTTTGTATTCATGAAGATGAAAATGTGTGGCCGTTAGTGCCGCCTGGTGCAAAAAATGATGAAATGCTAGAGGACATTGGAGTATAAAATGAATAATTATCAGATTTCAGTGCAAGCGGAATGGCGACCAGAAACATTGGAAAGAATTTTACGTGTGGTTAGACATCGTGGTTTTGTAGCAACAGCACTAACTAGTCAATTGCAAGAACAACAACTTACATTACAAATTTCATTACGCAGCGAACGAGAGTTATCGCTATTAACGAATCAATTAGTGAAGTTATATGGAATTACTGATGTTACAGTATTAAGCTAAATACTGGATTTTATTGGCTATGAGCGGAATACAGATTTATACCAGTCAAGATGGACAAGTTTCCTTACGAGTTTCTTTTGAACAGGAAACAGTGTGGTTATCACAGGCTCAAATGGCAGAACTGTTTGGGAAAGGACGAAGCACTATTACGGAACATATTAAAAATATTTTTCGTGAGGGAGAGTTGATTGAAAATGAGGTATGTCGGAAATTCCGACATACCACACCACATGGTGCAATTGTTGGTAAGACACAGCAACAAGAATTTACACAATATAACCTCGATGTCATTATTTCCGTTGGCTATCGTGTTAAATCTCAACGAGGTGTGCAATTCCGCCAATGGGCGACAAAAACCTTAAAACAACACTTAATTGATGGTTATACGTTAAATGAAAAACGGCTACAAGAACGAGGTATTGATTATCAGCAAACTGTTGAACTTCTTAGTCGTACTTTGTTAAATCAACAATTGCTTAATGCTGAAGGTGAAGCTGTGATTCAGGTGGTGCAGGATTATGCTAAGAGTTGGAGCCTGTTACAAGCCTATGATGAACAAAGCTTAAAGGAAAATACTGCAAAACAACATCATATGATTGCATTGCTATATGATGAAGTATTGAAAGCCATTTCTGCATTAAAGCAAGAACTGATCGCTAAAGGTGAGGCTACGGAGTTGTTTGCTCAGGTTCGTGGTGATGGTTTAGCATCAGCAATTGCAACTATAGAACAAGGATTTGGTGATACATTGTTCTATCCTAATGTTGCTAGTCGAGCTGCTCATTTATTGTATTTTGTGATTAAGAATCATCCGTTAGCAGATGGTAATAAAAGAACAGGGTCATTTCTATTTTTATGGTATTTGCGGTTAAATCAACATTTGTTAGCAAAACCAGTATCACAGCTAATTAATGATAATACGCTTGTTGCGTTAGCATTATTGGTGGCAGAAAGTCTGCCGGAACAAAAAGAGTTAATGATTCGATTAATCGAACATTTTATCGTGTTAAAAGAAAACAAATTATAGATTGGAGAGATTATGCCTAAATTACGTTCAGCGACCAGTACTCAAGGCCGCAATATGGCTGGCGCGCGAGCCTTATGGCGTGCCACAGGAGTAAAAGACAGCGATTTTGGAAAACCAATTATTGCAGTGGTTAACTCATTTACACAATTTGTACCAGGGCATGTACACCTGAAAGATTTAGGGCAATTAGTCGCGAAGCAAATTGAAGCATCAGGTGGTATTGCGAAAGAATTCAATACTATTGCCGTAGATGATGGGATTGCTATGGGACATGGTGGAATGCTTTATTCCTTACCATCACGTGAATTAATTGCTGATTCTGTAGAATATATGGTGAATGCGCATTGTGCTGATGCGATGGTCTGTATTTCTAACTGCGATAAGATCACTCCGGGAATGTTGATGGCGGCATTACGTCTTAATATTCCAACAATCTTTGTTTCTGGTGGCCCAATGGAAGCAGGGAAAACCAAACTTTCTGATCAATTAATTCGTTTAGATTTAGTGGATGCTATGATCCAAGGAGCAAATCCAGACGTTTCAGATCATGATAGTGAAATTATTGAGCGTTCAGCTTGCCCAACTTGCGGTTCTTGTTCAGGAATGTTTACCGCTAACTCAATGAACTGCTTAACAGAAGCATTAGGTTTAAGTTTGCCGGGTAATGGTTCTTGTTTGGCAACTCACGCAGATCGTAAACAATTGTTCTTACAAGCAGGTTCACAAATTATGGAACTCTGCCGCCGTTATTATGAACAAGATGATGCTTCTGTATTACCTCGTTCAATTGCGACAAAAGATGCCTTTAACAATGCGATGAGTTTAGATATTGCAATGGGTGGTTCAACTAATACCGTATTGCATTTATTAGCGGCGGCGCAAGAAGCCGAAGTTGATTTCACCATGGCGGATATTGATCGTCTATCTCGTGTTGTTCCTTGCTTATGTAAAGTGGCGCCAAATACTAATAAATACCATATGGAAGATGTGCATCGTGCTGGTGGTGTAATGGGAATTTTAGGTGAACTAGATCGAGCACATTTATTGAATAATCAAACACATACCGTATTAGGTTTAACGTTAGAACAACAATTAAACCAATACGATGTAAAACGTGATGTTAGTGATGCGGTAAAGACATTCTATCGTGCAGGTCCGGCAGGGATTCGTACTACCGAAGCCTTTTCACAAGATTGCCGCTGGGATAGTTTAGATGATGATCGCCAACAAGGTTGTATTCGTGATAAAGCGCATGCGTATAGCCAAGATGGTGGTTTAGCAATGTTAAGCGGAAACTTAGCGGAAAATGGTTGTATCGTGAAAACCGCTGGAGTGGATGAAAGTATTTTAACTTTCAAAGGCCCAGCAAAAGTGTATGAAAGCCAAGAAGCAGCAGTAGAAGCGATTTTAGGCGGTAAAGTAGTTGCTGGTGATGTTGTGGTGATCCGTTATGAAGGTCCAAAAGGCGGACCGGGTATGCAAGAAATGCTTTATCCAACAAGCTATCTAAAATCAATGGGGCTAGGTAAGGCGTGTGCATTATTAACTGATGGTCGTTTCTCAGGCGGTACTTCCGGCTTATCAATTGGTCACGTTTCTCCAGAAGCGGCTAACGGTGGTACGATTGGTTTAGTCGAAGATGGTGATTTAATTTCGATTAATATTCCACAACGTAAGATTGAGTTATTGGTCGATGAAGCAGAATTAAGTAAACGTCGTGCGGAAAAAGATCAATATGGTTGGAAACCAAAAGATCGCCAACGTCATGTTTCCTATGCACTAAAAGCTTACGCTTCTTTAGCAACCAGTGCAGATAAAGGTGCGGTACGTGACCGTAGCAAACTATAAGCGGTACTGATATGGATATGCAAACATTATTGGCAGCAGCGCAGCCAAGCGGAACTGAATATTTAAAGGCAATTGTTAAATTAGGTTCAAAAGTGTATGAAGCGGCGCAGGTGACGCCGCTGCAAAAAATGGAAAAACTGTCAAATCGCTTAGATAATCAAATCTTTATCAAGCGTGAAGATCGTCAGCCTGTACATAGTTTTAAATTGCGTGGTGCTTATGCAATGTTATCCACATTAACCGCAGAACAGAAAGCAGCAGGCGTAATTGCTGCTTCTGCTGGCAACCATGCGCAAGGTGTAGCTTTATCAGCAAAATTATTAGGCTTAAAAGCGTTAATCGTGATGCCACAAAATACACCAAGTATTAAAGTGGATTCAGTACGAGGTTTTGGCGGAGAAGTATTGCTCTATGGAGCGAACTTTGATGAAGCGAAAGCGAAAGCAATAGAGCTTTCGCAAAGCAAAAAAATGACGTTTATTCCGCCATTTGATCATCCGTTAGTCATCGCAGGACAAGGCACTTTGGCAATGGAAATGCTGCAACAAAATTCCGATCTTGATCGAATTTTTGTGCCTGTTGGTGGCGGCGGTATGGCAGCAGGCGTTGCCGTATTGATTAAGCAAATGATGCCGGAGATTAAAGTAATTGGCGTGGAGTCCAAAGATTCTGCTTGTTTATATGCGGCATTACAAGCGAAAAAACCTGTTGATTTAGAGCGTGTAGGCCTATTTGCTGATGGGGTAGCGGTAAAACGCATTGGTGATGAAACTTTCCGTTTATGCCAACAATATCTTGATGATGTTGTGTTAGTAGATAGTGATGAAGTTTGTGCGGCGATGAAAGATCTATTTGAAGATGTCCGCGCTATTGCTGAACCTTCAGGCGCTTTATCGTTAGCAGGCTTAAAAAAATATGCTCGTCAGCATCAAATTAAAGGTGAAAATCTGGCAGCGATTTTGTCTGGTGCAAACTTGAATTTCCATACTTTGCGTTACGTTTCCGAACGTTGTGAAATTGGAGAAAATCGAGAAGCCTTATTAGCGGTAACGATTCCTGAACAAAAAGGAAGTTTCCTAACCTTTTGCCATTTATTAGGAAATAGATCGGTGACAGAGTTTAATTATCGTTATGCCGATGAGCAGAAAGCCTGTATTTTTGTTGGGGTGCGTACCATTAATGAAGCGGAAAAAGCGGAAATCATTAATGATTTAAGCCAAGCTGGCTTCTATGTCGAAGATATGACAGATGATGATGTCGCAAAAACCCATATTCGTTATATGATCGGCGGACGTCCAAATAGCGATAAATTAGAACGTCTGTATAGCTTTGAATTCCCAGAGCAAAAAGGCGCTTTATTGAAGTTCTTGGAAACATTGGGAACGCATTGGAATATTTCGTTGTTCCATTATCGTGCACATGGCGCTGACTATGGCAATATTTTGGCTGGCTTCCAATTTGAAAAGGATGATTTGGATGACTTCAAACAACACCTTAGTAAGTTAGGGTATGTTTGCCAAGATGTTACTGATAGTAAAGCGTATCGTTATTTCTTAAGTTAAAAACTAAGCCCTTCGGTGGGGCTGAAACCTCTAGTGTGACTAGAGGTTTCTATTCTTTAAAAACTTTTCTCAAATAACAAGTTAATATTTTTATCGCTATAAGAGTACATTGTAGAAATATTGCTTGCTTGTTTTTTCCACGTTAAGCGGAGTTTTGGCGTAATATCCCAGTAGTGCCAATCACGTTTCCAAAGGGTAAGACTCGCATTATAGATTTTATCTTGACGAACTTTATTCAGTGGCAAAATTCCGCCTAATACCGCTTTATCTTGAAACTTCCGTTGGCTGAAACTCAAGTTGAGTTGAGTGGAAATACCCGCTCGCCATTCTTGTTTCCAACCAGTACGCACGCTATGAGTGCGATTGCTGTATTGTTTGACTCGTGTTTTTTCAAGCTGAAAATCGGTACCAAGATAAAATAGTTGGGTGCTATTTGGTAACCATAAAAGAGTGGTAGAAAAGAGCTGATTATATCCGTTTAAGTTCTGATTAGTCGGATAACGATTGCGGCTATATTCCCAATTCGCTGAGAGTTGCAGATTGTTATTGAGCCATTTTGACCACTCTAAACTTAAACCACTATTTTGTTGATAACGTTTATTAGCAAGCCAACGCCACTCATAGAAAGGGAGAATAGCGAATTGTTGCGCAGCACTTTTTCGTTTATAGCCCACACTCAAGCGATTTTGTATATCGGTGTAGTCGTGTTTATCCCAGTAATATTTCCCTGAAAAGTTATTTACGAGGGCAAGATAGTGCGATTGGCTGAGGTTACTATCTTTACCTATGGTCAGATTAAAGGCAATCCCGTGTGCTGACTGTGGCAGCATATCGTCATTTTTAATAAAGCCGGTGTTTTCAATGTTGCGAGAGGATGCAGTGTTATTGACATTTTTTGTTTGCACATAGTAAGTATTGATATAGCTGTACCAACTATTTCTTTGTTGAATGGCGTTAAGATACAAGTTGATGAGTTGTTCAACTTGCGGCGGAATATGGTCTGATTTTGCTTGTTTAAACTGCATTTCCGCTTCGTTATTTTGCTGGTCTAAAAATAATACTTTTGCCAGTTCAATCCGCACTGGGTTTAATGCAGGGTTTTGTGCCAAAATTTCACGCAACAAACGGATTGCAGTAGTGTAGTCTTGTTGTGCTTTGGCGAGGACGCTTTCGGCAAATAGCTCTAAAATTGTATTTTTTTCTGCGTCAGGAACAGAACGGTATTTTTCCAACAAAATATATAATTGTGGTATATCATTTTGATAAATAGCTAAATCTATTTGCTTAGCTAATACATTTGCTGATTGAGGTGTATTAGTGGAAAAATCAGCAAATGCTGACAGACTAACAAGCAAGGCAGGGAATAAGTAGAATTTTTTCATAGCCATAATGGTAAGTTAAATTCCCTAGCACTTAGGCTAGGGATGGGTTAAAGAGGATTATTGTTTTTCGGCAGTGAATACAGCTAAAACGTCTTTATAAGTGGAAAACTCATTTTCTTTCTTTACAATACCTGACACTTGTTTAGCATCTTTCCCCATAAACATACCGCTATATTTAGCCTGCTCTGTTCCGTTATGATAAGCCTGACCAGAAAATTCGAGTGATCCTGTATGTGTAGTTATTTCTGCAGAATTTAAAGTAATAAAAGAAGATTGAATATTATTGTATTGATCTTCAGGATATTCGATTCTACCTGATATAGAACGTTGGGCAAAATTAACATCTAAAGTGATGCTACCATTAACTAAATTAATATTATTTGGATAGTTATCATGTATTTTATTTGCAATACCTATATATTTTGCGGAACCTTGTGTTTGTAATTCAGTTAATTGACTAGCTTTAGTTGGATTACCTCCATAAAGATAGTACACAAAGTTGTTATCTGCTCGAGTAGGTTCGACTTTATCGCCTATGAGTGATAACACAATCGAGTGTCCAGCATCTTCTAAATTATAGTTGTAAGATAGAGATGAAAAAATTTGACCAAATACATTTGTTATTAGTGTTCCGCCTTTAATAGTATGTTCGGTTCTACTACCATTAGCAGTAATATTGCTTTCATACATTTCATTATTAGTACCTATAACTCTTTTAGGCGCAATAAACTCGCTAAGATCTGCTTCTCGGGCTAAGCGAATATTCCTCTGTTCGTCTGTTTCGGTGTAAGGATAAGCTTTTTCCAATAATTCATTAATCCTTGCTGATAATTGATCAACTTGTGCTGCTTTATTGCGTAGCGTCCATAACTCATTCTCTTTTTCGCTAATTTGGTTATAAAGATCACTAATTTGTTTGTTGAACGCTACAATGCTGTCTTCTTTTTCAGTCAAAGCATTATTCATATTTTTTAATTGATTATCTAATGTATCAACATCAGATTGTAGTTTTGCTTTTTCTTCATTAAGTTTATTGATAGAGTTATTTAGTGTGTTTTTTTCTTTTTCTAACTGATTTTTCTCTGCTTGTAGGGTGGCTAGATTAGCAATTAGTTGCGCATTGTCTGATAAATTGCCTTGCTTAGAAAGTGAGTTTAGTTGGTTTTCAATAGTATTAATTTTGTCTTTTAATATTGTAAGTTCGTTGTTGTTTTGTGTGTTGGGTTGCTGGGTTTTGCTTGTATCGGTGTTAGTTTCTGCAGTAATGTTTGTTTTTGTATCAGTTTGGGGAAGTTTAACTGTTTTAGGTTGTTCGTTTCCACCAGATGATCCACCACAGGAAACAGTAGCTAGTGAAATAAGTATAGCAAGCGAGGTTGTTTTTAAAGAAAAATTTTGCATAAAAAAATCCCATAAAAATTAGTTAGGAGAAGATAAAGGTACATATGAATTGCTGAATTTTTGCAAAAAATCAAAACAAAACAGCAAAACTTTCCAAGTATAAAAAAAAAAAAAAAAAAACAATGGGTTAGCGCAGAAATTAAAAAATTTTTATGAAAACTTAGTAAAGTTAGCGATCCATTTTGATTTGATAGGCGATCCTTTTTATGTGAGTGAAATTTCGCTTAAGGATTTGGAATTTATATTGTGTTACTGCATCAATCTTACGACTGGAACAAAGAAAAATATTAAAAAGTTTGTTTGATAAGAAGATCTTTGTTGTGGTTTTAAGCCCCTCAACGAGGGGCTATTTATTTGATTTTATAGTACAAAACCCACTGCTTTATAAACTTGTTCTAAAGTTTCTTTTGCTTTGGCTTTCGCTTTTTCTGCACCTTCACGCAAAATCTGATTAAGCAGTTCTTCATTATTACGGAAATGATAATAGCGTTCTTGTAATTGAGTAAGCATTGCTGAAACTTCATCAGCTACTGCTCCTTTCAAATGACCATACATTTTACCTTCAAATTCCGCTTCTAATTCTGGAATTGATTTATCCGTAATTGCCGATAAGATGCTTAATAGATTTGATACACCTGGTTTATTCTCGATATCAAATTTAATACGAGGTGGCTCTTCGGAATCGGTCATTGCACGTTTAATTTTCTTCGCTACTGCTTTTGGATCTTCTAATAAACCAATTACGTTGTTACGGTTGTCATCAGATTTTGACATTTTCTTAGTTGGGTCAAGAAGTGACATAACACGTGCACCAGCTTTAGGAATAAACACTTCTGGAATAGTGAAGATATCGCCATAAAGTGCATTAAAACGTTGGGCAATATCACGCGTGATTTCGAGGTGTTGTTTTTGGTCATCACCAACTGGTACTTGTTTAGCTTGATATAACAAAATATCGGCAGCCATTAATACAGGATAAGTAAACAAGCCAACGCTGACATTGCCTTCATAACGTGCGGATTTATCTTTAAATTGCGTCATACGACCCATTTCACCGAAATAGGTGTAACAATTTAATACCCACGCTAATTGCGCATGCTCAGGAACATGTGATTGTACAAAAATCGTACTTTTCTTTGGATCAATACCACAAGCGAGATAAAGCGCTAACACATCAAGGGTCGCTTTGCGTAAAGCTTCTGGATCTTGACGAACTGTAATGGCGTGTAAATCTACCACACAGAATAGACATTCGTAGTCATCTTGCATTTTTACCCATTGGCGTAATGCACCGAGATAGTTACCAATAGTCAATTCGCCAGAAGGCTGAACACCACTAAATACAATAGGTTTTTTACTCATTTTCTTTCCTTAATTCGATTACACAATGGTTAAAATGTTTGCAAAATCACTGAATACCCAATCAGGATTTGATTCCGCAATTGGAATATTATAGTTATAGCCGTAAGTTAAACCCACTACTGCACAACCGGCAGCGCGAGCAGCTAAAATATCATTTTTAGAATCGCCAACAAATAATAATTCTTTCGGTAAAATACCGAATTTGCCACAAAGGTAGTAAAGTGGTGCTGGGTGTGGCTTGATCGCAGGTAGGGATTGTCCGCCTAAGGTTTCCGCAAATAAATGATCAATGCCAAAGGCTTTAAGCACCGGCACAACATGTTGTGTTGGTTTATTGGTGACGATAGCAAGTAAGAAACCTTGTTCTTTAAGGCTGATTAAAGTTTCTTTCACTTGTGGATACAACACGCTTTTATTACAAATGTTCTCACCGTAATGCACATTAAAGCGAGCTTTCATCTGTTGTAAAGTGGTTTGATCTGGTGTTGAACCTGCCCATTCTAAGGCACGAGCTAATAGAATATCAGCACCGTTACCAATCCAGGTTAATACGTTATCTTCGCTAGGACGAGGTAGATTGAATTCTTGAAAGGTATTGCCAACGGCTAACGTCAAATCTGGCAGACTATTTATGATAGTGCCATCCAGATCAAAACCAATGGCTTTAAATTGACTCATATAATTTCCTTATTTTTTATTGTTATAGATTGACGCTCGCAAGTTGTTGGCGCATTGCACTAATGACTTGCTGATAATCTGGCTTACCAAAAATAGCAGAACCAGCAACGAACATATCGGCACCAGCACGTGCGATTTCAGCGATATTATCAATTTTGACACCGCCATCGACTTCAAGACGAATATCTCGACCACTTGCTTTAATACGTTCGCGAGCTTGTTGTAATTTGACTAAAGCAGAAGGTAAGAATGATTGTCCACCAAAACCTGGATTGACCGACATAATCAAAATAATATCAATTTTATCCATAACATAATCAAGATAGCTTAATGGTGTGGCAGGATTAAAAACCAAACCAGCTTGACAGCCGCAATCACGAATCAGTTGTAAAGAACGATCAATATGCTCGCTTGCTTCAGGGTGGAAAGTAATAGAAGTTGCACCCGCTTTCGCAAAATCAGGAATAAGACGATCAACAGGTTTTACCATTAAATGTACATCAATCGGAGCGGTAATGCCGTCATCACGTAGTGCTTGGCAAATAGCAGGACCAAAGGTAAGGTTGGGTACATAATGATTATCCATTACATCAAAATGGATCACGTCAGCACCAGCGGCTAGCACATTTTTCACGTCATCACCTAAATGAGCTAAATTAGCAGAAAGAATAGATGGTGCAATTAAATAAGGTTTCATGGTAAGCCTCTTCTGTTGAAGTCAAACAAGTTCCTATAGTGTACTACTTAATCAGATCAATTTTAAGGTTTAGTTGTAAAGAAGGTATGTCATTGAAATAAAAAAAGCATGGGGGAGAGTACCCATGCTTAAAAAATGTTTTCAAGAGGAACGGATTTAATTATTCAACAGTAAGTTTTTTACCATCAAAGCTAAGTTCTCTCACCGCTGTTAATGGTTTACCGCCATCAGTTTCCCCACCGATTAATAAAATCTTATTGTCATAAGAAACGGTGACACCATAGCCTGAACCATAAGGTAATTTGCCGATTTGTTTCCATTTACCTTTATCTAAGCTAAATACTTCTGCAGGATAAGCTTTTTTGAGTCCTTGGTGAGCGAAGAGTTTGCCTTCTTTAAATTGTTTAGTTGAACCAGGGAAGTTTGCACCACCAGTTACCACTAAATAGCCATTACTATAACCAGCATAAGCGCCAGCTAAACCTTCTTGTACAACACCTTTTGCTGGATCTGGTAAGTTAGGAAGTTTTTTCCAATCTACGGTACCGAATTTATTGAATTTACCTTGGCTTGCTTCCGCAGTTCTCAAGCCCGGTTTGATTTCACCATTAATTACAGTAATAACATCACCTTTTACTGTTACTGCTGCACCAGCACGACCGGAGAATGGTAATTGTCCTTCGTTACGCCATTTGTTAGTAGATGGTTGATAGCTGAAGAAAGTGGTATTAAAGAAGTAATCTTGTGGACGTTGGTTGAAGTAAGCGCCCATTACTGCTTCTTGTTTTGCTTTATCTGTACCAGCAGCAGTATAGTCTTGGAAGTAACCATTGAAGATAGATAAGTTAGAACCACCAACGATGAATACTTTATCACCATAATTTACGCCGGTTGCACCGACAAGTCCTAATGGAGAACGAGTTGGTAATTTAGTCCAAGTATTGTTTTGTGGATCATAGCTATAAGCGTCATTCACTAATTGTAATTCGCCTTTTTCGTTCTTTTGTAAACCACCAAAGACATAGAGTTTGCCTTCAACTGCAGTTACCACTGGTTGAGCACGATCGCCGCCAGGGAATGCCGCAATTTCTTTCCAGCCATCTTTCGCAGATTTTAAATTAAGTGCATAGAATTTATCTGCACCAGAACCTAAACCAACATATACGGTATCACCAATTAATGCACCGCCGCCGCTTTTAATACCAACAGGAAGATCTGGATATTGGCCTGCTTGAGCTGCGAAAGCTGCCACAGAAAGTCCAGCAACGATCATAGAATGGAGAATAGTTTTTTGTAATTTCATAGTATCACCCTCAGAGTTTGTGAAAAGACCATTCCTTGATACCGCATTTGAATGGATTAAATGATGAACTAATGATAAGTCCACTCCATTATATTTGTAAATATGGAGAATAATTTTAATTTCAGAAGTTTGGACGAGATCACAAAAATAAAAAAATGCAGCCTTATTAAGCTGCATTTTTGTTGAAAAATTAAGCTAACTTAACCTTTTTTCTTCGTTGGTCGTTGCCAGCCTTGAATATGTTTTTGTGGAACTCGGGTGATCACCAATTCATTTTCGCCAACATCGCGAGTAATCGTTGAACCAGCGCCGATAGTTGCACCATCTGCTACTGAAACCGGCGCCACCAATTGAACATCCGAACCAACAAACACATTATCGCCAATAGTGGTTTGGAATTTATTAGCACCGTCATAGTTACAGGTGATGACGCCAGCGCCGATATTACACTCTTTACCGATCACACTGTCGCCAATATAGGTAAGGTGATTGACTTTCGACCCGACTCCAACAGTGGCTTTTTTGATTTCCACAAAGTTACCAACGTGGGTATTTTCAGCAAGTTTTGCTCCTGGACGTAAACGTGAGAACGGGCCTACTTGTGCGCCATTACCAATGATGGCATCTTCAAATACAGAGTAAGGTTTAATTTCAACATCATCACCGATTTCGACATTTTTAAGTACGCAACCAGCTCCAATTTTTACACGATTACCGAGTTTTACATCCCCTTCAATCACCACGTTAATGTCGATTTCGATATCTTTACCATGAGTTAAGGTACCACGCAGATCGAAGCGGTTAGGATCAAATAGCGTAACGCCTTCTAACATTAAACGTTCCGCATTTTTTTGTTGATAGTAACGTTCTAAGCGAGCAAGTTGTAAGCGGTTATTGACGCCTTCTACTTCCATTGGATCTTGCGGATGAACGGCTACTACTTGGCGACCATCTTGATATGCCATCGCAATGATGTCAGTGATGTAATACTCCTTTTGTGCATTATTATTGGTTAATTGTGATAACCATTTTTTAAGATTTTTACCATCACAAGCCAATAGACCAGTATTAATCTCTTGGATTTTCAATTGTTCTGGAGAAGCATCTTTTTGTTCAACAATACCAATAATATTGCCATCAGGTTGGTTATGCTCACGTAAGATACGACCGTAACCTGTTGGATTGTCTAATTTTACAGTTAATAAAGCGATACCATTTTCTGGTTTGGCTGCCAACAGTTGTTGAATGGTAGCAGCAGAAATCAACGGCCCATCGCCATATAACATCACAATGGTTTCATCATCAGCAAAATAAGGCGCAGCTTGTTGCATTGCGTGTCCTGTACCTAATTGTTCTGCCTGTAATACCCAATTTACTTTTTCGTTCGCTAGACGTTGTTGTAATAAGTCTGCGCCATGTCCATACACGAGATGGATGTGTTTTGCACCTAATTGTGAAACAGTGTCGATAACGTGTTTTACCATTGGTTTGCCTGCGATTGGATGCAACACTTTTGGTAAATCTGAATACATACGAGTACCTTTACCCGCAGCCAAAATAACGACACTAAATGGAGATACGTTCATAAATTCCTCTATACGTTAATGTCCCGCTGTTTGCGAGAATAAATTAATAATTAAGACACCGATCAAGATAAACACAATACCAATGATCGCTGCGAAATCTATATATTGTTTAAATAAAAAGCGTCCAATTAAAGCGATAAATAGAATACCAACACCTGACCAAACGGCATAGGCAATACCGATTGGAATGGATTGGACAATTTTTGAAAGTAGAAAGAAACTGGCTACATAACAGCCTAAAGTAATCAATGTATAGAGAGGTTGTGTAAAACCATTGCTATAACGTAAGCTGGTAGTACCAATGACTTCAAATACTATCGCCATTAAAAGCAATAACCACATCATCATTTTTAATTGTCCTTTTGTTGCTCTTGTGCAAGACGTACAGCAGTTGGTACACGACGTTTACCGATATTTTTCTTATCACGCAAACGCACTTTACGTTTTTTCTTCTCGGCAGCTTCTTTTGCTTCTTCTCGTTTTTGCTTAATTTTCGCCTTTTGTTTTTTACTTACTTTCTTCACATCGCCATCTTTCGGTGGTTTAGTGCGTGGCGCAAGATCAGCGATAACTCTAGCTTTCAATAATTCACCAGTATAGCGACGAATTTTACCTAATAGCGGATAATCGTGCACCTCAACAAAGGAAATTGCCGTTCCTTTTTTACCGGCACGAGCAGTACGCCCAATACGATGCAAATAAATATCAGCGTTATAAGGTAAGTCAAAGTTTAAAACGTGTGAAATATCATCAATATCAATTCCACGCGCGGCAACATTAGTGGCAACAAGTACTGTCACTGTACCATCACGCAATTTCTCAATTGCATTATTGCGTTGAGTTTGAGCCATTTCACCTTCAAGATAGGCGCTACGAATGCCACGTTTACGTAGAATTTCCGATAATTCTCTAACTTCTTCACGACGACGGACAAAAATAATACCTTTGCTAACTTGCTCATCGACAATGGTGCGCGCCAATAATTTAATCTTATGTTCACGACTATCGGCATGGTAATACCATTGCTGAATTTTTTTACGTTCACGACGACTTGGTTCTGCATTTACTTCAACTGGATCATTTAATAAACGTTCGGCAAAATCAGTTAAAGCCTCACCTTCCAGCGTAGCAGAAAAGAGCATTGTTTGTTTGCGCCAACGAGTTTCAGCAGCAATTTGTTCAGCATCTTGTCCAAAACCCATTTGTAACATACGGTCTGCTTCGTCAAAAATTAAAATTTCGACTGCACGACAATCGAAATTTTCCTCTTTAATGTATTGCAATAAGCGACCGGGAGTGGCGATGACCATATCTTGGTTTTTATTAAAAATTTCACCATGATTTTGATAAGCAACGCCGCCTGTAATAGTGGCAATACTTAATGAAGTAAAACAAGCTAGTTGTTCCGCTTGTTCCGCCACTTGCATCGCTAATTCTCGTGTTGGTGTTAAAATTAATACACGAGGAGCACCAGGTTTACGACGTGGAAAATCAAGTAAATATTGAATGGCTGGTAATAAGAAAGCGATTGTTTTACCAGTACCAGTTGGTGATGAACCTAACACATCATGTGCATCCATTGCTGCAGGAATTGCTTCACATTGAATAGCTGTCGGACGAGAAAGCCCTTTTTTCGCTAATGCTTTTAATAATTCAGGCGCAAGTTCAAATTCATCAAAAGTCGCAATAGTCATAAAAACTCTCTAAAGTATAAAATCAGCCTCGAATTATAGCGAAATTTTATTAAAATATCCTTATTCAATCCTAGTAGTACGAAATATTCTGCAATGACAACAGGTTCCGGTTTCCGCTTTAAACAATTCCAAATTTATCATGATCAATGCGCAATGAAAGTTGGCACTGATGGTGTGTTATTGGGCGCTTGGGCTGATGTAACAAAAGTTAATGCGATTTTAGATTTAGGCTGTGGTACCGGGTTAATTGCGTTGATGTTGGCGCAACGGACAACAGCAAATTGCCAAATTGTTGGTGTTGAAATTGAAGATAATGCTTATCGGCAAGCATTAGAAAATGTAGCTATGTCGCCATGGCCGCAGCGTGTATCAATAGTGCATCAAAATATTGCAGATTTTTGTCAAAATAGTTCGCAACAATTTGATTTAATTGTCGCCAATCCACCTTATTTTGCCACCGCCAGTAAATGTCGTGATGATCATCGTGAAACTGCGCGATATCTTGGTAAATCTTCACACTTAGCTTGGTTAATGGCAGCAAATCATTGTTTGACGACACAAGGTAAAATCCAATTTGTTTTGCCGTTTCAATCCGGTGAGTTGTTATTACAACAGGTTAAAACAATGGTAACTGATTTGGTTTGTGATGAGATTTGCGAAGTGACGACCAAGGAAGGTAAAACAGCGCAACGTATGTTATTAAGCTTTATGAAATCATCAAATAAGGTTGTACCGAAACAAACTAAATTAACCATTTATACTGAACAACATCAGTATCATTCCGATGTCATTCCTATGTTCCAACCATTTTATTTGAAGTTATAAGCCCGAAAATAGCAAACTAAATAGTTACAATTGAAATTTTTTAGTTGTGTATCACATTCTTGATCTCAAGTGGATGAAGGGAACGTGTGATAGGAGTATGATGAAACTAAGCTTTTTGCGAGCAGGTGAATAAATAGGAGCTATGCGATGAAAAAGAGTTTAGTTTTATTACTTCTTGTTGTTCTCGGATTAAGTGGTTTTTATCTGTTCCAACAACATCAACAACAAACGGCAAATTTAACCGAGTTAAAACTCTATGGTAATGTCGATATTCGTGATGTCAGTTTAGGTTTCAAAGTAGCTGGACGGGTCAATGAATTATTTGTTGATGAAGGCGATCAGGTAAAACAAGGCTATTTACTTGCCAGATTAGATCAAAAATCTTTTCAAGATGAGCTTGCATTGGCAAAAGCCAAATTAGCAGCGGCAGAAGCGGTATTTATCAAGGCAGAAAAACTTTATCAACGTAGCGTTTCTTTGATGCAAAAAAATGCGATGTCAGCGGCAGATTATGATGAAGTAGTGGCTGGTCGTGATCAGGCAATTGCGCAAGTGGATCTCGCTAAATCGTTAGTTTCGTTGGCTGAAACACGTTTAGCTGATACTGAACTTTTTGCACCAAGTGATGGTACGGTATTAACACGTGTACGCGAAAAAGGCAGTATCGTTAGTGCCGGATTGCCAATCTATTCTATTGCCTTAACTAAACCTGTCTGGGTTAGAGCCTATGTAGATGAAACAAACTTGGGGCAAATTCATCAAGGTGAAGTGGTCACAGTCTTAACGGATAGTGGTGCAGAGTATCAGGGCAAAATAGGTTTTATTTCACCACAAGCAGAATTTACACCAAAAAATGTTGAGAGTGAGCAACTCAGAACAGAGTTAGTTTATCGGTTTAAAGTTTTAATTGAGCAAGATGATGCGGGATTGCATCAAGGAATGCCAGTAACCTTAGTGATTAAGAAAAAATAGCTGAGGCGTGATGATGACGCAACCAATAGTGGTAATTGATAGCGTAAGTAAACATTTTAAGGGAATGGATACTTTAGCGTTAGATCATATTTCTGCACAAATTTATCCAGGAAAAATTACTGGGTTAGTTGGGCCAGATGGCGCAGGGAAAACAACTTTAATTCGTCATTTAATTGGGTTAATGCAGCCAGACAGCGGCACTATTACCGTAGATCACTTTGATATCGTTAACCAATGTGAAGGACCACATAAAATGAGAAATAAAATAAATAGGGAATTGGTTGGAAAAAATTGGAATAAGCGGGTAAAGAAATTAGGAATGACAAGGCTTGACGTAATATCAAGCCTTTTTTTGTAGGTAAAATATAGAAACCATACAAAATGAGAAAAAATACTGAAATGCCCGAAAAAAATCACATAAAGTGAGAAATTTTAATGCTCGTTAAAATAGCATTTAAACCAAATTAAAATGTGGGTCATTACTTGCTTGCTGGTTAAGATCCATTCGCTGCCTTAGCGATTGCTTCATCCTTGTCGTTATCACTGGCAGTATTTGTTGCAAAACCTAGCATTGAAAAAGATAACGTTAAAATAGCCTCTCTTCCCCTGTCGTCCGTTTTGCGATAATTGCGGATCACTGTCATTTCTTCTACTTTTAAAGGCTGTCCATCAAGTATAGGGTTATCCTTTGGTTTTTGGCGTTCTATGGCCCGTTGCAAGGCTTGCAAGGCCTGCTCTATTGTTGGTTCGGGTTCTGTGTGTATAGAAGGTACTGTATCGGCGCAGTTTCCTGTGGCTAACCACTCTAAACTAACGCCGGTTGCTTGAGATATTTTTATCATGTTGGTTCGTGTGGGATCAGCTTGCCCTTTGAGCCACCTTGCCACTGTTGGTGGAGATACATCTAACTTTTGTGCAAAAGTAGCAATGCTTCCTCCGTGTTCTTCTATTAAGATTTCCATTCTTTTTGAAAACCCTAGATCGTAAATGTTTGGCTTACTCATCTTTTACGTTCTCTGAAATAAATAAAAAATCGTACATGTTCAAATTAACCCTTTGATTTAATTAAAAAATTAAATAAAAGTTTTATTTTTAATGAAATTTGAAACTTTTACTATTGACTAAGTAAAACTTTTACGTTTTAATACAACCATTGAATACATAAACGGAGTACATTCAATGGTCGTATTAGAACAGTTAAAAAAAACCGCAGCGGATTGGGATCGTGCGGATATTGTTTATGCGTTACGCAAAAGAGGCTGGACTCTCCGCTCGCTTGCCAGAGAGAGCGGGGTTAGTTATAGCACTCTAAATTCAGCGATTACTAAGTCTTACCCAAAAATGGAAAATGTTATTGCTGCGGCTATAGGGGTTGAGCCTGAGCAAATTTGGGCGACTCGATACGCAAGACGTAACTTTAAACCAAGTTTAAATCATAAACGATTTTAAAACTAAAAGGAAACGTTTATGATTAACTTAAGTGTAAAAACTCATTATACCTCAGTTGAAATTGCAGCGTTTAAGTTAAATTCAGCACCTCATGCTGCTAAAAATGTTCAAGCTAAAGCTAAGAGGGAAAACTGGGTTTATCGTCCAAGAATGGGTAAAGGTGGTGGTATAGAATTTGAATTTTCTTCCCTCCCGCTAAGTATCCAAGCAGAAATCCTGCTTAAAGAAAAGCGTGTCAACAAACCTGAAATTGAAAAGGTAAAGACCCAAAAAGTAAAAGCGCAAGAACAAGTATTAAGCGAAAGCGCTTGGAATGTCCTTGCCTCTGCCACCAACGAGCAAGAACAACGTGCAGAACATCGTTTTGATGCAGTAATGAAGCTGAAAAAGCTCTTAGAGTTACGTTACAAGTTGATGGAGGCCATTGATCTTGTTGTTGAGAGTTTTAATGGGCAAGAAGGTGAAACTGTTAGCCGAGGCAGCTTAAAGCGCTGGTGGTACAAAGTAAAAAATCACCCACAAAGCAACTGGCTACCACTTTTATTAGATCGCATTGAACGAGACAGCACGAATCGCTATGCCGAAATAGATGATACGGCGTGGAAATATTTCCTAAAACTTTATCTACGTAAAAGCCAACCTCAATTTAACGCTTGTTACTACCACCTCAGTTTAGCTGCTGAAGAAAATGGTTGGGCAATTCCGAGCCTAAGTGGGTTAAAGCGTAAAGTGAAACGAGAAATTAGTGCTGCAGAATTAGCCTTAGCGCGTGGCGGTGAACATACGTTACGAGAAATTATTAAACCGCAAAAAAGAACGGTTGCTCATCTCGATGCCTTAGAAATTGTTAATGGTGATGGTTATCAACATAACGTCTTTGTGGATTGGTATGAAGATGGCAGTCGACCAATCAGACCTAAAACTTGGTTTTGGCAAGATGTCCGCACACGCCGCATTTTAGCGTGGTGTGTCGATGATAGCGAAAACGGTGATCAAATACGCCAAGCGACATTACGCCTTATCAAGCAATACGGCATACCAAAAACAATCTTAATGGATAACACTCGTGCAGCCTCAGATTTACAAACCTCAACTCAAACAAAACGGGGTAAACGTAACAAAGAGATCTTAGTAGAAGGTTTGTTAGAGCGACTCGGTATTAAAGTTATCCGCACCTTAGTGTTTAAAGGTAGAGGGAATGGTCGAGCAAAACCGATTGAACGAGCTTTTAGACGCGATGCTCTACCAAGTTACATTGATTTAGATCCTAGATTAGAAGGTTATTTTGCAGGCTTTGATGTCATTAATCGTCCTGAAGATTACCAATACAAAAAAGGCGTAAATAAAGCCTTATTTTTGCAAGTGGTTGAAGAGGGTGTACGGCTTTGGAACAGCAAAAAAGGTCGACAAACTGAACTAGGGGAAGGGATTTACAGTGCTGATGAGCTTTGGATAAGAGATTACGCAAAAATCGACGCGATTAAACCAAGCGAAGAACAACTTAGACAGCTAATGATGTTGGGCGAAAGCACCAAAGTGGATAAACACGGTTGCTTTAAATTGAAAGCGGGGTATCGCATTAACGGGCAACAAAATCGCTACTACTCACCTGCTTTACAGGGTGGTGAGTATTCGCAGGTGGTCGTGCGCTTTGATCCGGACAACCTGCACGGCACGGTCTATGTTTATGATTTAAATGGCGTGTATCTGTGTGATGCACAATGTGAAGAAACAGTTGCCTTTGACAGTATGAAGGGAGCAAGACAACAACGTCGCTTTGAAACACAAGAGCGGAAACTCGTGAAAAAACTGCTTGATACACAAGAAAAAGCATCTGCTGCGGAATATGAACAGTATCGCAAAAAATTTATTGATACTCCTGATGCAGATCTTGCTAAACCACGACAAATTAAACCGTTGCCAGTATTTGACGGTAGTGCCGCATTAAAAGTAGTTGATGATGAGTATTGTCAACATAAATCAACCATAAAAACAGATCTAAATAAAGGCTTGGATGCATTAGAAGCCTTGATGCAACAACACAAATAAGGAGTAAGGAATGAGCTCATTAATCGAACAAATTAAACGCATTATTGATAATGGTGAAATTAGCCAAGCAAAACTCGCCAAAGAAATTGGTATTACTAGCGGGGCTTTGTCCAGTCATCTTAATGGTAAATATCAAGGTGATGTTGAAAAAATTAATACTGCATTAGAAAGCTGGTTAGAACAACGAAATGAACGTCAGAATCGTTTAATGATAGCACCGGATTTTATTGAAACTGAAACCGCAGCAGAAGTGATGAAAGGTATGCGTTATGCTCACTTACTTGGCACGATTACAACTGTTTATGGCGCAAGCGGGGTAGGTAAAACAACTTCGGCAAGAGAATATCAGCGTCGAAACCCTAATGTATGGATAATTACCGCCAGTCCAAGCCGAGCGACATTAAGTGAGACATTGTATGAAATGGCGCTTGAGTTAGGTATTAATGATGCACCAAAACGTAAAGGTACATTATCACGACTAATTGTAAAAAAACTTACTGATACAAAAGGATTGTTTGTGATTGATGAAGCTGATCACTTGCCATACGACGTGCTAGAAGAAATTCGGCTTATACAAGAACAGTGTCAAATTGGGTTTGTGCTAATCGGTAACGATAAGGTTTACAACAGAATGCGCGGTGGCGCACACCAATCACATGAACTAGCCCGTCTCTGGTCACGTGTTGCAAAACATAATTCAATTAAACAATGCACAGAAAATGATGTTATTGCAATCGCTGACGCGTGGCAACTAGATAGCGGAAATAAAAAACTTATCCAAATGTTGAATGATATATGCAAGCACGGAGGAGGTTTACGCATTTTAACGCAAATCCTGCGTCTCGCTTGGGTGAGCGCTAAAAGTGAAGGTCAATTATTGGATTATGACTGGATTTATAGGGCAAAAATGGAGCTTCAAGGCGGTGCGCAATGAAAAGATTAATGATGATCGGGCTTGTTGTGTTGCTTGCTGCGTGTCAACAAGAACCCAAAGAGCCAGAGTGTGATCAATTTTGTTGGCAACAAAAAGCCGATGCAGAGTGGAAAAAGGAACACGGCGAATTTCAAACGCCATTAAGCCCTGAACACGAGCAAGAAATCTACGAGTATTTGAAGAAACATTATCCTGATACTGATTTTGATAACCATACCTTAGGAGAACAGCAATGAGCAAAGTAACGATTGAAAACAAAACGTACTGGAAAGACGCCAGAGGCAATCTAACTCCAGATGAATTAGTAAAAGAAATTGATAAAGAGCGAGATGCTTTAGTGCAGGAATGGGTTGAAAAAGCCAAAGCGCTGAATGCCGAAATTAGCCAATTTAAAGGTGGTATTTTTGGTGATATTCAGGCGTTTGTTGAGTTATCCGCCGAAAAGTACAACACAAAGCTTGGCGGTAATAAAGGTAATGTGACGCTGTTTAGTTATGACGGCAAATACAAAATTCAACGTGCAATTAATGACCACTTACAATTTGACGAACGCATCCAAGCTGCGAAAGTGTTAATTGATGAGTGCTTAAATGAGTGGTCGGAAGGGTCAAGACCAGAACTAAAAGCGTTAATTGAACGCGCATTTAACGTAGATAAGGAAGGTAACCTCAACACAAGTCGGATCTTAGGTTTACGCCGTGTTGATATTAAAGATCCGCGCTGGCTCAATGCGATGCAGGCTATTAGTGAAAGTGTGCAAATTGTGAACTCAAAAGCATATGTGCGAATTTACGAGCGCGTTGGTGATAGCGACCAATATCAACCAATTAGTTTAGATGTGGCGGGGGTATCACAATGAGAAATGAAGTCTATTACAACCATGCCGAGCAAGCAGTGCTGTTAGAACAAAAAGCAGAATATCAAGATGCTGCTCTGTACTGGCGCTTAGCAGCGGGAAAGGTAAGAAAAGAAGCGAATCAAAAATGGGCGATAGCAAGAAGTCAAATTTGCGACAGAATGCATATTAGACCATTTGGCGGGGGTGAAAAATGAAAATGCAAAAACAAGAGGCATTGTTATTAACGCTTAATATGATGATTGGACAGCTACAACAAGCAATGCAAGCCGTAAACTCAGGTAATTATATTGCTGCGGGGGTATATATGGAGCTGGTGCAAAATCAACTACCAAAGGTGAGATGGCAAGTAAGGGGGTAAAAATGAAAATGAGCGATAATGAAATTTTAGATTACCTTTGGGATGAAACCTTGGGCAAGATTGCTCGAAATACAGTTATGCACTATATGGGACATCGGTTAGGTACTTACGATATTAACGCGTTAAGAGATGATGATTTTGAGCAGATCGCTTTGCTACATCGCACAGCATTGTATGCAGGTACAACGTTAAGTAATGGGCGGTTTAGACTGCGTATTAATAAACTGGTTAAGCAAGGGAAGTTATTGACTAAATTAAATAAAGATAATCGAACTTTTATTATCAATGCCGATGTAAAGCCAGTTGTTATCAGTGCAATTACATTTTGGCAACAAGCGGGGTTGCCATTTGGATATACGGATCAAACTAAAACCTGTAAGAAAACAATACCGGCCGAAAGCGTGAAGATCTTTGAGATGTCCACAGCTTGCTATCAATTGCTTAGACATAACTACCCAACTTATCGAATTAGAGAGAGATAAAACAAAAATCCATTTAAACGCCTTTTAAACAGAGATTAAGAGGCGTTAATAATGGGTTTTATGAGGAAATGAAAATATGCATTATACCAAACCTCAATTAATCAAGTTAATACATATCGCCAAGCATAAGCTGCGCATTGATGAAGAGACTTACCGCCTGATTTTGCGTAATGAAACTGGTAAAAATAGCTGTAAAGAAATGACTATCGTTGAATTAATGAAAGTCTTTGATCATTTTGAAAGGTCTGGCTTTAAACGCACGGTGAAACGTAAGCATTCGCCTGCATCACCATCTGCAAAAGTTAAGCACGATATTGCATTAAAGATCCGCGCAGTTTGGATAGAAATGCACAAAGCAGGAGTAATTAGAGATGGCTCTGAGGACGCGTTAAACAGCTTTGTGCGTAACGTTGTTAATCCTATTTTGCAGCAACAAGATAAACCGCTTGTGTTAAATGTACAAAGTTTAGATTATAAATTTGGGTCGATTGTGCTTGAACGTCTGAAAAAATGGCAGAAACGTACACAAAACGAGGTGAAATTATGAAACTTGCTCGTTGCCCAATTTGCCATAGCGATATCCATTTAGATCAGCTACTTGAAGACGATGCAGGACGTGAATTACTTACATTAATTGCAAAGTGTAACGCAGAAGTAGCGCGTCCACTTGTTGCTTATATCAGCTTATTTAGACCAGAGAAATCCGCATTATCAAACAGTCGAGCTGTGAAATTGATTAAAGAGGTACTTGCGCTTTATCCGCAGTCACTTTTGCTTGCTCATGCGTTAAGCGAAACTGTGCAATCTGTACAAAATAAACGCCGTAACAATCAAAATACCGCACCGCTAACAAACCACAACTATTTAAAGCAAGTGTATGAAACCAACGCGCCAAAATTTGTGAGTACACAAGTGCAGGTAAATGATGCAGAACAAGCGGAAGTTAAGGTGCAAGCAGAACAGCAAGAGAAGATGAATGCAATTTTAGCGATTGAACAGTTGCATAAATATGGGCGAGAAATTTGGCATTTGCCTGCATATCCAGATTGGGTGGAGTGGAAAAAGAAGCAAAAAGAGATAATGAAATGAATATCGAAATCTTTGAGGAAAACGCACCAGAAATACTGCTTGATCTCGCTGAACATATTAGGGCTGAGTTGGTAGAAAAGCATAATATAGAGGAACAACAAGCTAGAAAAATTGGTGTTGATGTCGCCTTAAAAATAGCCAATAACTGGGCGGGTGAATTGATATATATACCGCAGTCGGTGGCATTAATATCAAGCGAACGCAATTTAGCGATTTGGCAGGAATTTGATGGCAAAAATCATCGAGAGCTGGCTAGAAAGTATGGCGTATCAATGCAATGGGTGTATAAAGTGATTAAACGTGTTCAGCGTCAAGAAGTTGCAAAGCGTCAATTAGATATATTTGGTGAATAATATGTGGAGATCATCAAAAGAAGAACCAATTTTTAATAACAAACGTAATGAAGTGCTTATTAAGTACGATAACGAGCTGTATGTTGGCGTTTACGGCTACGGTGAATTTAGTTTTGATATGAAAGCAGATAACAGCGGCTTTTATTTCACCGAAAATGTTAAGCTCGGTGATAAGCGTTTGCAGTGGTTGTATCTAAATGATGTGAACAAACTTATTAATGATAAGAGGTAATATGACAAATCATCAATCTGATCTCTTTGCTGATGACCATGAAACGCTTGGTCAGTTGTTGGATAATTTAGATAAAATCCCCGTTGATGAGTTACAAAATAAGTGGCCCTCTATTTTAGCTGAACTGGTTGATGTAATGGCGTGTGAATTAATACGTCAGGGCGAAAATAAAGAAAATGCCGTGCAAAAATCATCGAAGCTGGCAGTAGTGATCGGGCATTATCTAGGTGGACGATCAACATATATTCCAACGGGTGCAACGTTAAAAGATGCGTTGCGAGATTATTTAATCTATGAGCGTTTTGATGGAAAAAATATCGCAGAACTTACAAAAGAGTATAAATTGAGCGAAAGTCATATTTATGCGATTATTAGACAACAGCGTTCGCTACTAAGACGACGTTATCAACGTGAATTACCTTTGGGAGATTGATTGTGTGTGCCAAATTTGAATATAGCCTTGAACTTTTTTCTAGCGATCTGCAATATCATCCTTTAGAAGAAGATTTTTCTAAAATACTGACTGATGACGATTATAATTTAGCTAAGTTAGCTACAACCTACAAAAAAGCCGGAGATTGGAATGGTGCATTAGTTTGTTTATATGAATTAAAAGATAGGTTATATCAGATTGAAGATACAGATTATTTCCAAGTTGGTTTGAGATTGGCATTATATTTACAATCAGCGGGAAAATTTGAAGAAGCTAAATTTGAATTAGATCGGTTGCTTAATGATATTGATACTATAGTTAATCTAAAATTAAGTAATTACCTGTATCCTGATATGAAAAACTTGGCTTTTGCATCTAGCAAGTCGGCTTTATTATTTGCTTTATTTGATACAGCAAGAAAAATTTACCAAAAAGAAGAAATTCTAGATATGGTCGATTACTTTAAATCTCAAGCTGATTTTTTTAAAGAACAAAATCAGCGCCTAAATTCTGAAATAGCTTTGCTAAAAAAAGCAGTGAGACAGAATAACCAAAGCAAAAGAGAAAAAATTCAAACAATATCTCCAGAAAAGGAAAAACCAAAAGCAATGAAAGGCTACTTTTGGTTTTGGGTTGGTTTGGGGATAATAGCTTACCAACTTCTAAAAAAATACTTTAACTAACCTAGTGTGAAACATCACAAACCCACCACGCATCAATACTATTTAAACTCCTTTTAAACTAGCTTTAAAAGGAGTTTTTTTATGTCTTTCCCGATTTCGTTAATAGTGGTGCATTGTAGTGCAACACAAAACGGCAAATCGTTACGCACTAAAACGCAAACAGCTGCACAAGTGATTGATGGTTGGCACGCTAAGCGTGGTTTTAAACGTCGAGCTAATCCGCCTATTTTTAATCCCCACCTGTCTCACATTGGTTACCACTTTGTGATTGATGTAGATGGTGCAGTTGAAACGGGGCGTCAAGTTGGTGAAATTGGCGCACATGTGAAAGGACATAACGCTGGTTCAATCGGGATTTGTTTGGTTGGTGGTATTAGTATTGATGGTAAAAATTTTGGTCGATATACGGCTAAACAATGGCAAGCATTGCATCGCTTATTGAGTGAACTAGAAGCTAAGTATCCGCGTGCAAAAATCTGTGGACACCGTGATTTAAGCCCAGATCTAAATGGCGATGGCACAATTACACCGAACGAGTGGATCAAAGACTGCCCTTGTTTTGATGTTGCAAGTTGGCTGGATGCTGGTGAAGTTATCTATACAGATCATCTTTTCAAAGATTAAAGGGGCTGACATGAGATTAAGCGAATTAATTACTAATAATGATGGCAGATTGAGTACAACTGCATTTATCCAGTTTTTTGGCTCAATTTTGATGTCAATTGTGCTTTGTTACTGCGTGTATTTAGACAGAAGTTATACGCCAGAACTATTTATGACATTCGCACTTTTCTGTGGCGGTCAAGTAGCAACAAAAGGTTTTGCTGTTGCGGTCTCTAAACGTAAGGAGGACTAATGTTGAAAATTTATGCAATTTGTATTGTTGTTGTCGTTTTTGCTGCTGTCTATCTCTATGTCAAATATCAGAGCAAAAAAATAGCAAAACAGGCTGACAAGATTACGCAAATGGAAACCGAAGTGACTGCGATAAAAGAGGAAATACGGAATGCAGAACAACGCAAAGAAATTGAAGCGGCTAATCGCCGTCTTACTGCCAATGGTATTGATGACCAGCTGCGCGAAAGAGGTTACATCAGAGAAGATTAATGTTAATGGTTGCTCTGCGTTTAGTGTTATCTATGTCAGTTTGAAAGACACAGAAGAAACAAAGCGTCAAGTTTTAGCACACAATCTTATTTATGAAAAAGTTTGCAGGAAAAAGAAATAATGGATTTAGCGGATATTGCACAACAGCGAGATGAGCGAGCTTATCAGCAATTACTTAAGCAGCGCAAAGAAGTTGATGTTGATCTTACGCGTGAGCGATTTTGTGTTGATTGTGGTGAATTAATTGCTGCAGAGCGTGTTGCATTAGTGCCGCATTGTTGTCGTTGTGTGTATTGCCAAGAAAGAGCGGAGCGAAGATGACGGAAGTATTGGAAGTGATTCAGCGGCATTGGGGGATTATCTTATCTGTAGCTGGGCTGTTAGCATCTCTTTTTTGGTTAAAGTTAGATAGTCGTTATGCGAAGAAGTCATCAATTAATGATTTAGATCAGCGCGTATCTAGCATCGAAACAGAAGTTAGACATCTACCAAGTGCGAAAGACGTGTCTGAATTAAGAATTGCACTTGTAGAAATGAAAGGAGAAGCCAAGGAGCTGCGGGCAGAAACAAAAATGTTGCGACATTTAGTGGGATTACTCACAGAAAAAGAGGTGAAGAAAGAATGAGAGATATTTTTACACGAGATCAGCGGTTAGTGATGTTACGCACACTAGCAGAAGATGGCTACGATGCTAATGAGTCTATCTTGCAAGATGTATTAGAAGCATACGGACATAATGTTAGTCGTAGTCTTGTGCGTAATCATTTGCTGTGGCTAGAGGAACAAAGCCTTATCACAATTAAACGTATTCCAACAAATGATAAAGAATTTTTTGTTGCTGTAATCACGCAGCGTGGTCTTGATGTTGCAGAGGGGCGTGCTTTTGTAGATGGCGTAAAACGTCCCTCTCCTAAACTTTAAGAGGTGTCTATGGCGGATAAACTTACGCGAGGGCGTGCAAGTAAAGTTGATTTATTGCCGCCAAATATAAAGACACAGCTTGCGATGATGTTGAGAGATAAGCAGTATTCACAGGCTGAAATTTTAGAAGAAATTAATGATCTGATTCGTGACTGTGGTTTACCAGAAAGTGCGTTGTTAAGTCGTACTGGGCTGAATCGTTATGCAAGTAGAATGGAAAAAATGGGAGCAAAAATTCGCAATTCGCGTGAAATTGCTCAAATTTGGGCAAAGCAATTTGGTGAAGCTCCCCAATCAGATATTGGCAAAATGCTGATGGAGATTGTAAAAAATATTGCTTTTGAAACATCACTTGGTATGAGCGAAGAAGGAACAGCGGATCCGAAGTCGATAGCATTACTATCGGCAGCTGTGCAACGGCTAGAACAAGCTGAAAGCTTAAGCTATAAACGTGAACAGGCAATAAGAAAAGAAGTGGCACAACAGGCAGCAGAAACAGCAGAAAAAGCAGTGATGCGAGCGGGTTTATCAAAAGAAACCGTTGATAGTATTAAAGCACAAATATTAGGTATCGCATAATGCAAAAACTACCTGACTTTATCTCCTTTGATCCAAACGAGTTACTACTAGGCTACCAAAAGCGTTGGATTGCAGATGATAGCCAGCTAAAAATTGCTGAAAAGTCACGACGCACGGGTCTTACTTGGGCAGAAGCGGCAGATGATGTCTTGATAGCCAGTAAAACAAAAGCAGATGGTGGCTCAGACATATTTTACATTGGCTCGAACAAAGAAATGGCGCGTGAGTTTATTGATGCGTGTGCAATGTGGTCATCAAAATTTAATCGAGCAGCTGGAGAGATACAAGAGGAACTCTTTGAAGATGAAGATAAAGATATTCTCACTTATGTGATCTATTTTGCCAGCGGTTACAAAATTAAAGCTTTATCAAGTAATCCGAAAAACTTGCGGGGGATGCAAGGGATTGTGGTGATTGATGAAGCGGCTTTCCATGAAAAATTAGCTGAAGTATTGAAAGCGGCGTTGGCGCTGACAATGTGGGGCGCAAAAGTCCGTTTAATCTCAACGCATAATGGTGTTGATAACCTCTTTAATCAGTTGATCCAAGATAGTCGCGCAGGACGGAAAAGTTATTCTATTCATACCATCACACTAGATGATGCCTGCAAAGAAGGGCTTTATCAACGTATCTGCCAAGTGAGCAAACAAGTATGGTCACCTGAAAAGGAGGCTCAGTGGAAAGCAGGATTGTTGCGGGAAACCGCGACAGAAGAAGATGCATTAGAAGAATATTATTGTGTGCCGAAAAAATCCTCTGGAGGCTATATCTCTCGTCCGCTCGTAGATCGTGCTACTGACAACACAAAGGTTAAATTAGTGTTTGAATGTGATAGTCGGTTTATAACTTGGACGGAAGAGGAACGCGAAACTATTACTCTTGAATGGTTGTTGCAAGTGGTTTTACCGCATCTTGAGCAGCTAAATACAGATTACCGTCATAGTTTTGGCGTGGATTTTGCTCGTACAGGTGACTTGAGTGTGTTTGCTGTGTGTGCCTGTTTGCCTAATACAGCTCGCCACATTGAACTCACCCTTGAAATTAGAAATTGCCCTTATAACCAACAGCGGCAAATTATGCTGTTTATTCTTAAGCAATTACCTCGTTTTATCGGCGCAGCATTTGATGCAACGGGAAATGGTGGCTACTTAGCTGAGGCAGCACTGATTCGTTACGGTGCTTCAATGATTGAGGCTGTGCAACTAAATGACAAATGGTATCGGGAGTGGATGCCAAAATATAAAGCGTTGTATGAAGCAGATTTAATCCGTATTCCACAAGATGAGGAAATTATTTTAGATCAGGGTCATATTGTTGTAATAAATGGGGTACCAAAAATTGATAAAAACCGCTCGCAAGGCAAGACAGGTAAGAAGCGCCACGGTGATAGTGCGGTGGCTTATTGTATGGCAATACGAGCGAGTTACATGACAGGCGGGGAAATTGACTTTACACCGCTTCCCGATAAGCGTCATAACGTTACAGCAACAGAAAGCTTTTGGAATCGCAATTACGCGTTAGATGATTTGCCAAATCAGTATCAATCAGAGTGGGATTATTAAAAAATGAAAAGCAGAATTTTAGATATACACGGTAACCCGATTATTTTTGACGATACCGTACAGACGGAAAACGATAGTCGCTTAATGATGTTACCAAAACACTACTCTGAACACCCCGCAAGTGGGTTATCACCGATGCGTGCAGCACAGATTTTACGCGCCGCAGAAATGGGCGATTTAGTTGCACAAAGTGAACTCGCTGAAGATATGGAAGAAAAAGATGCACACTTGCAATCTGAGCTAGGCAAACGCCGTTCTGCCGTGCTGACTGTGGACTGGCAGATTCAACCACCGATAAATGCGACTGCGGCAGAACAACGGGATGCTGATATGCTAGATGAAATTTTGCGTGATGCTGTGTGGTTTGATGATTGCTTATTTGATGCGACTGACGCAATTTTAAAAGGGTTTAGTTGTCAAGAAATTGAATGGGAGCCGAATTTAATTGGTGGGCTAAAGTTGATCCGCAATGTGCATTGGCGAGATCAGGCGTGGTTTATGACACCTACAACAGAACGTAATAGCTTGCGCTTGCGTGATAATAGTGTTGAAGGTGTAGAGCTAAATCAATTTGGCTGGATTAAGCATATTGCGAAAGCAAAAACAGGTTATCTCTCGCGCATCGGTTTAGTGCGAACACTTGTATGGCCCTTCATTTTCAAAAACTACTCTGCTCGTGATTTTGCGGAATTTTTGGAAATTTACGGCTTACCAATGCGGCTTGGCAAATACCCCGAAGGGGCAACGCAAAATGAGAAAAATACATTACTTCGTGCGGTGATGTCGATTGGGCATAACGCTGGTGGCATTATCCCGCGTGGCATGGAGATTGAATTTCAAAACGCCGCGCAGGGTGATAGTAGCTCATTTATGGCAATGGTTGAGTGGGCAGAAAAATCTATCTCTAAAGCGATTTTAGGCGGCACTCTAACAAGTCAGGCGGACGGTGCAACGTCAACGAATGCACTTGGTAATGTGCATAATGATGTGCGAATTGAATTGCGTAATGCCGATTTAAAACGTCTTCAAGCGACACTGACTCGTGACTTAATTTATCCGCTTTATGCGTTGAACTGCAAATCCTTTAATGATGCACGCCGTATTCCGCGCCTTGAATTTGATATTGCGGAAAGCGAAGACCTCAATAGTTTCGCAGATGGACTTAGTAAATTAGTTGATATTGGATTTAAGATCCCAGCACAGTGGGCGCACGATAAATTACAAGTGCCGATTGCTACGGATAATGAACCAGTCTTAGTGCGCCAAGCACAAGTAAATGCTAACGAGGCTTTTCTCTCAGCAAAAACAGATAACAAAATAGCGGTATTAAGTGCAACTCGTGATCCTGATGACTTACTTGATGAATTAGAACCAACACCTGAACAGTATCAGGCGATTATCGATCCAATGCTAAAACCTGTTGTGGAGGCTATTCAACAAGGGGGCTATGAATTTGCACAAGAACAAATTGCGACACTCTATGCAGACTTAGATGACAGCAAACTTGAAGAATTATTAACGCGGGCGATTTTTGTCAGTGATTTATTAGGGAGGTTAAATGCCAACCGCTGATCTAGATATGGGCTATGTGTTACAACTTGAACCAAAGTTAGCTGTCGATTATCTGAAAGCGAAGGGGTACAACATTACTTGGAACTGGCAAGAACAGCTAGAAGAAGCTCATGCTAGAGCTTTTACTGTCGCGAAAGCAACACGCGCAGAGATTTTAGAAACCTTACGTCAGGCAACAACAGATGCGATAGAAAAAGGCATACCAGAAAGCGAATTTATTAAAAATCTTGAGCCTAAATTGCGTGAATTGGGTTGGTGGGGAAAACAAGTTGTAGTTGATAGTAGCGGTAATGCGGAAATAGTGCAATTAGGCTCACCACGTCGATTACGCACGATTTTACAAACAAATAAAATTACCGCTTATCACACAGCACGTTATGCGCAGCAAATGGCTAACGTTGACGAAGAACCTTACTGGCAATACGTATCTGTGCGGGATAGCCGTACTCGTGCCAGTCATTTAGCGTTGCACGGCAAAATTTACCGTTATGACGATCCGATTTGGGAAGTATTTTATCCGCCGAATGATTGGGGGTGTCGCTGTCGTGTACGTGCATTGAGTGAATTTAGAGTAAATAAAAATGGCTTAACGGTCAGTAAAAGTAATGGTGAAATTGAAACAGACTGGGTGTTAGCGGGTGTAGATAAACGCTCAGGCGAGGAAACGCACACTAAAATCAGTCGTTTTAAAACGGATAAAGGCACGATCACCACAGGGGCAGGTTGGAATTATAATGTTGGCAAGGCTGCGGTGGGGAATGATATTGCGGTGATCCGCAAATTGCAAGGCTTTCAAAATCGCCAACTGCGTCAAGAAACCATTCAGGCGATTAATAATAGCTCTGCTCGTCATTTGGCGTTTGAGAATTGGGTCAAAGCGAATTTAGGGAAACGTGGGGCAAGTAGCCGTTATATCACGGCGGGCATTGTGAATGAAACGATAGCAGAAAAAGTCGCTACCTTATCAGGTGGTGAAAAGTTATCACAGCGCGTGTTGGTTATGACGGAGAAAAGGTTAGAACATTCTGGCAGTGATAAACATCATAAAGGGGGGATTGGTTTAAGCCTAGAAGAGTATGCGAGTATTTCGAAAATTATTGCTAAACCTAGTTTGGTTATTTGGGATAAACATAATAAAAATCTTATCTATATTGATAAAAAAAGAAACATTAAAATTATTGTTGATTCACCTAATAAAGATAAATTAAAACCATACGAAAAATTAGATGCTGTTATTAATGCATACCGTATAAATCTGGAGGATGTAAAAAATGCAGTAAGAGGCGGTGTTTATGAATTAATCGAAGGAAGCTTATAGTTATTAGGCTAATGATGGTGGGGGTCGAACCCACAATACCTCAGTTTCCTGATGACTTACCATTAGTCGACATCATTTAGCCTTGTATGAAATTTAATATTATTTAGAGAAAAAGTCAAATGCACCTAGAGTTTAAAGCAGATACCAAAGCCATTCAAAATAAATTCCGTAAGCTAAGTCAAATAGGAAAGACAGAGGGTTTAACGCGTAAAATAGCCAATGTGCTTTGGCAAGAGGCAGAAGTGGCGTTTGATAATGAGCGGTCACCTGAAGGAGAAAAGTGGGATCTGTTAAAAGAGCCTTATAAAACACAACGCCATAAAAAGGGTTATACGGGCAATATCTTGCAAGTGAGCGGTAATTTATTATTAAGTTTAAATGTTGATTATGGCGATAGTTTTGCGGTTGTTGGGGTATCCGAGTTTTATGGGCAATATCATCAAACAGGCACAAGCAAAATGCCAGCACGCCCGTTTCTGGGTTTGGGTGATGATGGTGTTGAAGAAATCAAGCATATTTTAACTAAAGCGCTAAAAGACGCTGTCAGCGATTAAATTTGAATAACTGGTATCATTTATCATCTTAAAAAATTTAAACGCTTGTCGCGCGATTTAAACGCCATTTAAACGGCATCACAATAATTATCTCTCCTCTATTTCTCATAATTCTCACACACAAGGTCTGAACTCTCACAAACTCACCTCTTTTCTGGTTTCGGCGATGATGACATCGCTATGAAAACGACAAACACATCCATTGCGGTTTTAACCGCCAAATTAACTTCAGATATTGATGGTTGGCAGCAATTATTGCCGAAGGGCGAATTTCGTTCGCGTGACGGCTCGCCAACTGATGTTGCTCATTGGTTTATTGATGAAGTTATTGCAAAACGTCTTATCGATAAAGTGCGTGCGCTTAATCAAGATATTTTAGTTGATTACGAACATGAAACTATTTTTAAGGCGAAAAATGGGCTTGATGCTGGTGCGGTATTAGCTGCAGGTTGGTTTAATGCTGACGAAATCAAATGGTTTGATGACGAGCATCGGCAAGGTCTTTACATCAAACCAAGATGGACTGAAAAAGCCTATCAGCATATCAAGAATGGTGAATTTGCGTTTTTAAGCGCCGTTTTTCCTTATGACAAAAACGGTATTCCGCTGGAGCTGCGAATGGCGGCACTAACAAACGATCCTGGTGTTACTGGGATGCAGCGATTGGCAGTGTTGTCAGCGGCTTATCAACAAGAAGAGGGAAACAATGCAATGAATGAAAAGTTAAAGCAGTTACTTACAAAGCTCGGCGTTACATTTGACGATAACGCCGAATTTAGCGATGAAGTTGGGCTTGCAGCATTATCTGCAGTTGATGACTTGCAAGCACAAAAAGCAAATGCAGAACAACAAATCGCAATCTTGTCTGCAAAAGTCACAGAAGTAGATTTAAGTAAGTACGTACCAAAAGAAACGTATGACGCGACCGTTCAACAACTTGCTGTGTTATCAGCAAAAAGCAATGAAGTTGAAATTGAGCAACTGATTGCTAAGGCGCGTAATGAAGGGCGTGCGTTGGAAGCAGAAGTGGAATATCTGAAAGGATTTGGTAAACAGCAAGGTGTCGCAGCGTTGTCGGCAATGTTAGATCAACGTCCGCAGATTGCGGTGTTATCTGCACAACAAACGCAAACGACAACCGTAGAGAAAACAGAAAAAGGCGTTGCTGTACTATCAGCAGCTGATAAAGAGGCAGCGAAATTGCTTGGTATGTCTGAAGCAGATTATGCAAAAGAATTGGAGGCTAAATAATGGCAAATGTTACCCCTGAACTTGTTAAATCGTTATTTGTTGGTTTTGGTAAAAACTTTAAAGATGGTTTAGCAAAAGCACCAAGTCAGTACACAAAAATTGCGACTATTGTGAACTCGACAACAGCAAGTAATACCTATGCGTGGCTTGGTCAAATGCCAGGCTTGAAAGAATGGGTTGGCGACCGAGCTATTACTGCCATCCAAACCCACGGCTATGCGATTACGAATAAGAGTTGGGCGAGTGCGGTAGAAATTAAACGCACAGATATTGCTGACGATAATGTTGGTGTGTATAGCCCATTAATTGAAGAACTAGGTCGTAGCGCAGGTGAACTACCAGATGAGCTTGTCTTTAAAGCCTTAAAAGATGGGTTTACGACAGAATGTTACGACAAGCAATATTTCTTTGACACTGATCACCCTGTTGGTGCCAATGTTGACGGCACAAGTCCAACATCGGTAAGTAATATTACTGACGATAGCACGTCAACAACTGTTGATAATGCATGGTATCTGCTTGATTGTTCTCGTGCATTAAAACCGATTATTTATCAAAATCGCAAAGCACCAACGCCTGCCTCTATCACTGATGATAACGATGAAAAAGTCTTTATGCGTGATGTGTACACTTATGGTGTAGATGCACGTGCTAATGTGGGTTATGGCTTTTGGCAGATGGCTCATGCAGTAAAAGGTAAGCTAACAGCGGAAAATCTTTGGAAAGCAATTAAAGCCATGCGTGCGGTACAAGGCGATGGCGGTAAGCGTTTAGGAATTAAACCGACCCATATAGTAGTGCCACCCGCTTTAGAAGATGTAGCGGTAAAACTACTTGAACGTGAATTTCGTGTTGAAGATGGTGCGGCAGTGGATAACGAATTTAAAGGTCGTTTAGAACTTATTGTTGCAGATTATCTATAAGGTGCAGTTTAACTGCACTTTAAACCATATTTAAAGTGAGTTTAAAGAGGATGAAATGAAATGTCTGTCGTTATTGTACACAATCGCATTAAAGACGGTTATCGGCGTACTGGGCTTAGTTTGTCGAAAGGCGAAAATCGCTTCGAGACGCTTAGTGCGGCACAACTGGCAGCACTTAAGGGTGATCCACGTTTATCTGTGGTGGAAGCAGATAAGGATGGTAGCAAAGGGCTACATCAAGAGCGTGCGGATAATGAAACACACAAAGTGGTTGACGGTGTATCACCAGCCAATTTAACTGTTGAGCAACTGAAAACTAAGTTAGCTGAATTAAATATTGAGTTTAAAGCATCAGCCAACAAAGCTGAGTTGGTTGCGTTACTTGAGCAGGCTTTAAAGGGTGTTGAGTGATGTATGCCACACAAGACGATCTGATTAAGCGTTACAGTGTTGATGTAATTGCAACATTAGCGCCGAGTCGTGACACGGAATTTGATGATAAAAAGGTTGATGAGGCGTTAGCAGACGCTTCAGAAACGATTGATAGTTATCTGGGTGGGCGTTATACCCTGCCTTTATCTCAAATTCCTGCTGTACTTGAACGCCATTGTTGTTATATCGCGCGTTACTTTTTAGAGAAAAATCGTGCGACAGAGCAAGCTCGACAAGACTATGAAGATAGTCTGCGTTATCTCGAAAAAGTCGCAGCGGGAACTATCTCGTTAGGTATATCTGAGGCGGGTGATACAGTAGAAAGTGAGTCTAGTGCGGTATTGGAATCGTCGGGTTCGGTGTGGGCAAGAGATAAAGCGCGAGGGTTTATCTGATGAGCGTTATTGCTGCTACTTCGCAAGCGTTAATTGAGCTAATTCAGCAAACGTGTGGCGCGCATTTGCGAGAAATTGGTGAACACCCTGGTCAATGGGACGACAGTAGCGTGCGACGTTTAGTGCGCAATCCGCCTGCGGTTTATGTGGCGTGGTTAGGGCAAACACCGAATGATAGACCTAATACGGTGATTGCAAAATGGGGTGTGTTTGTGGTTTGCGATGTACTAAACGGACAACGCAAAAATAGTATCGGCATTTATCAAATTGTGGAAGCGTTGACAGCAGCGATTCACGACACGCAAATTGAGCCGAGCGGCTTGTTTGAGCTGCAATCAGTGCAAAACTTATGGTCGGATACACAGAGCGGAATGGGTGTCGCCGTTTACGGAATGTATTTTAACGCAGTGCAACCATTGCCGTTGTCGGTAGATGAAAGCTCACTAGATGACTTTATTATTTATCATCATCAATTTAATCAATCAAAACGCGATGATGTTGTTGACGACAAAACACAACTAACCGTCGTTTTACCAAAACAGGGAGAACCTGATGTTTAAAATCAAACCGCGCAAAGGGTTAATTATTCGTGACCCAGAAACTTTTGAGTTGTTAGCTGAAAATGGTGAAGAAAAGCCACGTACTGGTTATTGGCTTAATCATTTAAAAAATGGCGATGTAGAACTCGTCAAAACATCTCGTGCAAATAAAGGAGATTAATTAATGGCAATTTCTTATAACGGCATCCCAAATGCAATTCGCGTGCCACTTGCTTATATTGAATTTGATAATACACAAGCGACATCGGGTACGCCAGCCGTGTTGCAAAAAGTCTTAATGTTAGGACAAAAATTAGCTACTGGTTCTGCGGTGGCGGGGCAAGCGGTACGTATATTAAATGTAGCACAAGCTAAGCAGTTATTCGGCGTTGGGTCGCAATTGGCTCGCATGGTTGAAGTATTTAAACAGCATAATTCAACGTTGGATCTGTGGGTGTTGCCACTTGAAGACAAAAGCTCGGCTGCAGCAGCGACGGGTAAAATTAAGATTGTGGGTACAGCAACCGCAGCGGGTGTGTTGAATTTGATGATTGCAGGCGTGAGCTTTAAACAATCGGTAGCGATTGGAGATACTGCAGCAACGATTGCCAGCAAAGTACAAAAGCTGATTGCGGCTAATCGCGATATTGTTGTCACGGCGGAAGTTGATAGTAGTGCCGAAGATACGATTAATATCACCTGCCGTCACAAGGGTGAGTGCGGCAACGAAATTGATATTCGCACTAATTACTACACAGGTGAAGTTTATCCTGGTGGGATTTCAGCACAAATTACTGCGATGAGTGGTGGGTCGGTCAATCCTGACATTACTGCTGCAATCAGTGGTTTTGGTGCTGAATGGTGGAATTATATTATTAATCCATTTACGGACGCTGAAAGTTTGAATGCATTGCAGGTGGAGCTGGTTAAACGCTGGGGGCCAATGCAGCAAATTGATGGGCTTTGCTTTATTGCGAAAAACGGGACACACGCAACTGCAACTACATTTGCAGAACAGCGCAATGATTATTTGTTTACCGCATTAGCGACAAACAATGTCCCGCAACCTGCTTACGAGTGGGCAACGGCATATTGTGCTGTTGCAGCTGGTTCATTATCTATTGATCCTGCTCGTCCTGTGCAAACACTTGAACTTAATTTATTGCCACCTGCGATGTCAGAACGCTGGGACTTGCAGGCTAGAAACACTCTGCTTTATAGCGGGTTAAGCACTTATACCGTCAATGCGGGCAATGTGCCACAGCTTGAAACAGCCATTACGATGTATCGTAAAAATAGTTTTGGCGATATGGATGAGAGCTATCTCTATATCGAAACTATTGCGACATTAAGTTATATCCGCTACGCCATCCGTCAGCGTATTACGAGCAAATACCCACGCTATAAATTGGCGGATGACGGTATTCGTGTTGCGCCAGGACAGAAAGTTGTTACGCCAAGCGTTATCCGTAATGAATTGCTTGCACTGTTCACAGAGCTGGAATACATCGCATTAGTAGAAGACTTTGAAACTTTCCAGAAGACACTAATTGTTGAACGTGATCCAAACAACCGTTGTCGCATTAATGTGTTATCGGGTGAAGATTTGGTAAATCAATTCCGCATTTATGCACACGCTATTCAATATCGTTTATAAAAATAGGAGAAGTAAACAATGAAATATCAAGGCATTGCTCGAATTCGTCTCAATGGTGCGGAATATCCGACGGGTGACGACTCTACGCTTGATATTGGTGGTTACACGCGAGAAACCGTAAAAGGAGCGCGCGTGTACGGTTATCAAGAAACGCCGACAGAGTCCACTGTTGAGTGCAAAGTGTTTAACTGTAAAGACATTGATATTTTTGCGCTCAAAAATATGACGGATGGCACAGTCGAGTTTGAAACGGATGTTGGGCAAACGTACTTATTAGCTAACGCATGGACAGTAGATGCTGTCACATTAACGGCGAAGGGCGAAATTGCGTTAAAAATTGCGGCAGTAGAGTGTAAGAAGGTATAGCAATGAATATCACATTAAAAACAGGTTTAATGTATGGTGATGAGCCGCAAAAAGAAGTTGTGTTACGCGAGCTTACCACGGGTGATATGCTTGATGCAGAATTAGCTGCGGAGCGTTTACTGGTCGATAAAGTGGGTAATCCCGTGTTAGTGACTAGCCAAGTCCTTTTTAGTTACGAATTGCTACGTCGTCAAATTGCAAGTATTGGGAAGTTGCAAGGTCCGATTTCTCTCGCGCAGTTGCGTTCATTGACACCAGAAGATTTAGCGTTAATTAATGCGGCATTAGCAACCGTTGAAAGTGCGAAGGCACAACAGGTAACTGATCGGGGGCGAATGGGCGCAACAGATAAGGACGTTTGAGAAAACTTGTCTGTTGCTTGCTAAACATTATCAATGCAGCCCATCGTGGCTGCTTTCTCAATCAATATTTTGCCTCCCTCGTTATATAAGCTATATCCAATCAGGTGATAACAATGGCAACTAATTCCACCTCTTTTTATATCAATTTAGCTGGCAATGTAGCTCTGCAAGCAAAGCGATTTGGACAGTCAATTCAGTCAATGACCGCGCGTTCTACGCGTGCATTATCTAACTTGAAAAGTGCTGTGGCGTCTGTGTCTAATTCTATCGACACAGCGGGCAATCGTCTGTTTTTAGGGGTAACAGCAAGTGGTGCGTTAGCGGCTCGTTCACTGGTTAAAACAGCAGCCGAATTTGAAATGGCGGGTATCCGCATGAAACAAACCTTTGGTGCGGACGGTGACAAAGCGACAGTCTGGTTAAAGCAGTTTGCAACCGATACGCCGATGGCGTTTGGCGATGTACAGGATGCAATGATGCGCCTTAAAACCGCTGGGATTGATCCGATGAATGGCAGCTTGCAAGCTCTTGTTGACTATAACGCAAAAGTGGGTGGCGACGCGGAAAATCTTAATGGCTATATCTCAGCAATTTCAAAAGGCTTTATTAAAGGCAAGCTGTCAATGGAAGAAATTAATCCACTGTTAGAGCGCAATGTAAAAGTCTTTGAAATTCTCGCCGCAGAAACAGGTGGAAAATATACCGCAGAACAAATGCAAAAGATGCTACAAGAAGGCAAATTGGGGCGAAAAGCGATTGCTGCCTTGTTGCGTGGTATGGGAAAGGACGCAAAAGGTGCAGCAAAGGAACAGATGAAAACGTGGGATGGTTTAGTCTCCAATCTTGAAGACACCTTTGTTGCAATGCAAGCACGGTTTGCGGAAAAAGGAATTTTTGATGAGTTGAAAGGCGAGTTAGGTGGCATCTTGGATTGGCTTAACCAAAAAATGGATAGCGGTGAATTTGATGCGTTTGCTCAACAAGTTAATGACGCACTTGTGAGCGCATTGCGTGATTTAAAAGATACCGCAAAAGAAGTTAAGCCTATCTTGGAACAAATTGGCAGTGTAACGGGCTGGCTCTCTGAAAAGGCAGGTGGTTATGGCAATTTGGCGAAGTTTGTTGCTGCATTATATGCCGCCAATAAAGTGGCTCGTTGGGGTAGCACACAAGCTATCGCAAAAGGGGCCTGGGGTGTTGGTAAGTGGGGCGTTGGTCGTCTACTGGGTAAAAGAAGTGGTGGTGGCGGTGCGGGAGCAAGCGAAACTGTGGCGGGTGTATTGGGTGCAGCAACAGGTGCAACCCCTGTTTATGTTGTCAATATGCCGAGTATCGGTAGTTTTGGTAATGGTCGCACACGCAGACAGCGTCAACAAACATCACGCAAACCAAGACCTCAACAACCAAAACCTAAGACCAAGACAGTTGCGCCAAAAACAGTTGTACAAGAAATAAAAAACAAAGCACCTACTACTCAACCAAAAACACAAACAGCGACCTCTAAAGCACAATCGGTGCAGCCTAAAACGGTGGCGCCAAAAACTGTCGCGCAAGAAATGAAAACTAAAACACCGGCAGTTCAACCAAAAGCACAAGCGATGTCCTCTAAAGTACAATCTGCGCAACCTAAGACAGTTGCGCCTGTTAAATCAATTGCGCAAAACGTAAAAAACAGTACGCAAGCGATACAAAAAACAGCAACAACTGCGATTAAAACGACCGCAACCGCAACCAAAACGATGACCTCTACTCTAACCAAAGGATTGAGAAGCGCACCTGCACTTGGGGTTGGTATGGCATTAGCTGAAGGTGCAATGGTGCTAGCTGATGACGATGCGAGCACACAGGAAAAAAGCGAATCTATTGGAGCGATAGCGGGTGCAACTGCAGGCGCGATAGTGGGACAAGCGTTAATCCCTATCCCCGTTGTTGGGGCGATGGTTGGATCATATGTTGGCGACTGGCTGGGTAGCTGGTTAGGTTCTGAAGTAGGTAAAAAGCTTGCTGAGCCCGTTCAGCAAGAGACAAAATTAGACGGGGCAATAGAAGTCAAAATTAAAGCAACGGAGGGGCTAATTGCAACTGCAGCGAATACAACACTTAAAACAAATACTAACGATAACTCCTTAAAACTAAAAACAATAACGGGAAATACAAGACTTGGTTTGGTAGGAGGTGATTAATGGCAAACATAACAGGAAAAGGCAGCTTTGCAGGCGTACCATTTTTAATTGAAGAAGGACAGTCAATTGATGGTGGTCGCCGTTTAGTTAAGCACGAATACCCGCTCAAAGATGAAGGCTTGACAGAAGACTTAGGGAAAAAACTGCGTAGTTATAATGTTGCTTGTTTGGTGATTGGTGATAATCATATTAAGCAAGCTGAAAAATTGATTGATGCATTAGAAAAAGGGGTGGGTGAATTAAAACACCCCTACTTTGGTACAGTTGAAGTTTGTGTTGAGAGCTATAAAGCACAATACTCAACAAGTCATCAACGCGTCACTCGTTTTGATATTACATTTACGCCTGCAGTTGAGAAAAATGCGCCTGAAGTAGCGCATAATACCGCTTTTGCAGCGTTAAGCGATTATGCGCTTGCACTGGATGTGATTGCGAACGAATTTGCTAAAATTTTTGATGAAATTGAGGGGTATCTATCATTAATCACTGATAACCCCATCATAGATATGGCAAATGCAATATTGGCGTTTGTTGATAACGTTTTTGATCAAATTAACAATGTCACAGTGGGCGTGCAATCAATTAAAGCGCGAATTAACGCCATTAAATCACTCTTTACAACAACACGCACAACCACATCACATCAAGCAACAGCTAAGCTGTTACAGTCATTAGTGGCGATAAATGTCCCGCTTAGTAAAGATTATGTCACGCTGAATAATGTATTAATGTTTGCACTTGAACAAGCTAAACCAGATGCGGCAGAGTCCACGCTTAATACATTTGCCAAAGCAGTAAATACAAAAGCGACAACATCGTTATCTAATCAACAAATGTTACCGCTACGTAGTCAAGCATTGTATGACGGTATCATGGTAAAAATGCAATTTGTATTAGTCAGATTAATGCAAGCGACACTCGCTATCGAAATTGGAACAGCGTTATCTCAAGCGGTTACAACGTCATTAGTACGCGCTCAGTCTCTTGCTGAAACAGAAGCTCAAGACGTCAGTAAACAGCAAACATTAGTCGAGTCTAAAGCAGATATTATGCGTTATCTTGCAGAAATTGATGAACAGCTCGAAACAGTCATTATTGATAATGCAGATGCACAGCAATGGCAAAGTTATCAAGCACTAGAACAATTTCGACAAACGCTGATTACAGATTTACGCGTGCGCGGCGAACAGTTGGCTAACGCTAAATCAGTGCAATTATCTGACACCTATCCTGCGATTGTAGTCGAATATCAACATACTGCCAATGCAAAGACTTGGCGGCGTCTAGTATTGCGTAATGGGATTAGACATCCGCTATTCTGCATTGGTGGGAATAAAATCGAGGTATTGCAATGAATGAACCGACCATCGAACTTTATTTGGCGGATAAGATTTTTAGCGGCTGGAAATCACTGTCTGTCTATCGCTCGCTTGAATCAATGAGCGGTCAATTTGAATTAGGGGTTGCAATACGCCCCGAAGATGATGTCTCGCAAATTAAACCTGGATCAACTGTACAACTTAAAATGAATGGGCAAACTGTGATTACAGGTTACTTGGATGAGTTAAAACAATCTATTTCAGGGGGAAGTAAAACCATTGTGGTATCGGGCCGAGATAAAACCGCAGACTTAGTCGATTGTTCGGTGATACACAGTAGTTACCACTTTAAAAATCAAACGCTGCAGCAAATTGCGACCACGCTTTGTCAGCCATTTAATATTAAGGTAGTGTGGCAAGCTACTGAGTCAGGTTCAAATGAGAAAATCGCAGTGTGGCAAGTCGAGCCGAGTGAAACAGTGTTTGATACGCTAAGCAAAGCTGCGAGACATAAGGGGGTGTTGGTGACATCTGATGTTGACGGTAATCTTGTGTTTACTGACCCAAGCAAAAAAGTAGTGGGTAATTTTACACTAGGTGAAAACATCTTAGAGCTTGAACTGAATGACAGCTGGACGCAACGCTACTCGCTTTATCGCGTGATTGGTGACGCGGAACAAGGTGGTAATAAAGGTGATAAAGCAAGCCAAGAAGCAGATATTTTTGTGGAGTAAGTATGGGAGCCAGTGGATTAAAAGTAGAAGTCAAAGATAGTGCAATTACTCGCTATCGCCCGATGCTAATTATTGCCGATGACAATATGACAGGACAAGCGGGTTACAAGCGTGCAATGTGGGAAATGCAACGGAATAATGCAGAAGGCAAACGCTCAACCGTCACAGTGCAAGGCTGGCAAAAGCCTGATGGCACATTATGGCTACCTAACGAGTTAGTTGTGTTAGATGCCCCACAACTTGGTATTTCTAAAGAAGAACGCTTGATTGTTGATTGCCGATATACGCTTGATGAAGGTGGGACAAAAACACAAATTACATTAATGCATCGCGATGCTTTCGATGAGCCACCAGAGGCTATTAAAAATAAAAAAGCGAAGAAGTCATCAAAAGATAACGTGAAAGAATTTACTGATTTTGGTAAAGGTGAGTGATTTATGCAAGGTTTAAATCGTGTTTTAGCCCCGCTTAAACGTAGTTTAAAGCTACTTATTAATCGTGGTGTGATGTCATTTGTAAGCGACAGTCATAAGCGACAAAACTTACAAATTCGCTTGCAGTCTGATGAAGTGATTGATGATGCAGAGCGTTTTCAAAATTACGGCTTTTCCTCTGTGCCTACGGCGGGTGAAGTAATTGCGGTGTCTGTAGGTGGCAAACGCTCGCATATTGCTGTACTTGTGGTTGATGATAAAGGTGTGCGTCCGACTGGATTAAAAAGCGGTGATGTGGTTGTTTATCATCAAGAGGGGCATCAACTGCTATTAACAGAAAACGGTGAAGCGATTCTCACGTGCAAAAAATTCACTGTGCAAGCTGATGATAAAGTCGTGTTTGATACACCACAAACTCAGTTTACCGGTGATGTTGATATTGTTGGTATATCAACAGCAGCAGATCATAAATCAGGTGGGATTAGTGGCAAAGACCACGATCACACTAGCGGCGTGGGTAAACCAGTATAAATAAGGGCGTAGAATGGCAGATTTAGCATTAACTTGGCGAGATGGTCACGGTGATTTAGTGGTTATCAATGATGAGTTAATGCTTGATGAGGGCCTTACCACCGCCATTGTGATTAGTCTTTTCACCGATTTAAGAGTGAATGAAGAGCGTGGTTGGTGGGGTGATGATTTTAATTCAGATAATCACAAAACTGGTTCTAAACTTTGGCTTCTAAATCGCGAAAAACAACTGCAATCTGTACTTGATGATGCGCAAACTTACGCAACACAAGCGCTTGAGTGGCTTATTACAGATAAACACGTAAAAACGTATCAAGTCATTGCATCTAATCCACAACATTCGGTGTTGTTGTTGACGATTATTGTAACGTTGCTAGATGGCAGCGAAGAGCAATTTACGTTTACAGCGCGCTGGAGTGTCTAAATGCCCTATCAATCACCAACATTATCCGAGCTTATCAAACAAGGCGAACAACAATTTAATCATCGCTTGCCGGGTTTGAAACGTAATAGCGTGATAAACGTACTTAATCGTGTTTGTGCAGCAATGAGTGCAGGTGAACATATGCACTTAGACTGGCTTGCTCGTCAAATTATCCCCACAACGGCGGATGAAGATTATTTGATTGAATATGCTTTATATAAAGGCGTTATTCGCAAACCTGCCACAAAAGCAACAGGGTTGATAACGATTGAGGCGGTAACATCAACTGTTATTCCTGCTGGCGCAACTTTGCAGCATAGCGAAACTGGTCTTATTTTTGTTGTGATGGAAAATACAGAGGTTAGTGCGGGAATATCAGATATTGCGGTTGAGTGTCAAACAGAAGGGGTTGTCGGTAATTTAAATCAAAATGAGACAGTCGCATTAACCTCAGCAATTCTTGGCGTTAAACCTGGTGCCGCAATTAAGACAATGAGTGGTGGCACAGATATTGAAAGCCTATCAAGTCTGTTATCTCGCCTTATTCAACGTGTGCAATATCCTCCTGCAGGTGGCGCACCACACGATTATGTACGCTGGGCATTAGAAGTTAATGGCGTTACTCGTGCGTGGTGTTATCCGCGTTGGTATGGCGGTGGTACAACAGGTGTCGCAATAGTTTGTGATGATCGTACTGATATTTTGCCGACACAAGACGATATTAATCGAGTTAAAAATTATATTGCTGGGCATAAAAACCAAATCACAGGCTTGTGGGAAGGTATGCCTGCGGGCAATGAATTATTTGTTTTTGCACCAAAAGTAAAAACGCAAGATTTTACGATTCGTCTTGTGCCAGCATCAGTAAGTGTTAAGACAGCAGTGCAATCAACATTAATCACTTACTTTAAATCAATTAATCCTGGCAGTTTGATTTATCTCTCGCATTTACGAGCACTCGTGTCAAACGTCATTGGGGAAATTGATAACAGTGTGATTGTGCCAAATGCCGATATTCAACTCGACGCAGACCAAATCATTAAGTTAGGAGAAATTACATGGCAAGCATAACGCAAGCACAATATTTAGATGCTGCGCTTAAGTTACTGCCAGTCGGTCTTGCGTGGCATCGTAGTTATGACAGTACGCTGGCGAAGTTGTTAGCGGTACGGGCTGAACAGCTTGAAAGTAGTAATGATGCAGCTCACCGATTAATTGCGGAGCGTATGCCTGGTAACGCACAGATTTTACTTGACGATTGGGAGCAATTTTTCGGACTACCAGAATGTAGTGATGTATCGACAATCGCTGCAAGGCGTGAAGCATTAAAGTCAAAAGACAATGAAGTCGGATCCTTTAACAAATACTACCTTGAAGATATTGCTCGGCAAGCGGGCTACACAATCGAAGTTGTTACTTATCCGCCGCATCACTGTTTAAGCGATTGTGCCTACCCACTGTACCCGCAAGAAAATGCGTGGCGTGTCTATATCAATACAACATCAAAAAGTATTCGTTATGCAAGTTGTTTAGATGATGTCACAACTGAATTAGTTATTACAGAGCGCTCAAAAGTTGAGTGTTTTTTGCAACGTTTTTGCTATGCACACGTTGAGATGATTTTTGTTTATGAAGAGGAGAATTAATTATGTATGCATTAGATAATCAGTCTGGCGTTGAAGTTATGCCACCATTAAAAGCGCAGCTTAAACAGCCAACTAATCCGTTATGGTTTACAGAGGGAGGTAATGGTGTTGCACCAAGTTATCCTGGTGCGGATTGGTTTAACGTTGTGCAAGCAGAGCTGTTAAATGTATTAAAAGCAGCGCAAGTAACGCCTAGCAAAGATACATTGACGCAGTTAGCTAGCGCAGTGCAAAAAATTGCTGAAACTGCTATTGCTCAATCAACAAAAGTTGACAAAGGCGGCGACACAATGACAGGAGTGTTAAAAGCTAAAGATGTGTTGCTAACAAGCGATGACGGTGCAGTTAAGTCATTATCTAATGTAATTCAAGCGTTATCACATCTTTTTACAGGTAACGTGCAAGGCTTTACTGATAAGATGAATGCACTAGGAACGTCAGGTACGACTCCATTAGGGATTACATACAATAGAGATAATCCGAACGCCTGGTATCTGTGCCTTGGGCCACTTTTCGGGGGCTTTATTATCCAAGGGGGACTTGTTGATTTTAACGTTGTATCAAATGTTATCGTTACATTACCCATTGTTGCAAATAAAACTCTGTTTGCGTTAAATGCTCAAGTGGAAGGAATTACTGACTATGCCCCAGAATTATTTTACGGTTGGAATACTGGCGGAGCTGACAATAAAACAAAAATACGTTTTGTAACTAGCAGTAAATTAAATTATAAAGATACACAAGAATGGATCGCTATTTGCGTTTCTTAGATATTGTCTAGCCAAGGGGGGAGAGTTGGTATTTAGTGGCAATAGTCTAATCGTAGTGTATCCGACAGCAGTAAATAAAGTTTTATATGTATCAGCAGTAGATACTAATTACTCAGATATAAATATGACTGATGCAGCAACAATAATGCGTATAGTATCTAGTACAACAAAAACACAATGCAAGTTAGTTACTCGCACTGGAATTGGATTGGCAGAATATGTGATGTTTGGAGTCTAGCCAAGGGGGGGGGGGGGAGATTTCAAAGGAAAAATAAGAGATGGGGATATTTTTTATTTTCCAATATCAATGAATATATATTTTTATGGCTGAGCAACGGATTATACAAGCACACAACAACCAATTGTTTATAGTTTCCATTCGATCAGCCAGACATTATTTAGAGTTGTAACTGAACGGCTAAATGCAACTACAGATGAGGTCTGGGGGAAGTATTTTATTGTTGGCAAATCATAAAATACTTTATAGTTTCTAGGTTTACTTTTGTGATAATTTTTAACGTATTTATGCCATATGTCAGTTGCATTGTTGTATCTCTATCAGCAACAGTTACATCTGCTGATATATCAACTGCGTCACAATATAATACGCTATTATTGTTAAAATAGAGTGGCGGTGTGATAGATATGTTTGTACTATACATTGCCACACCTCCCCCTTGGATAATTGTAGTAACATCAAAAACGTGCAAAACTCGATACAAAATAGTGCTGTAATGATCAAATAAGTAGCACGTTTAAAGCTCATTTAATCTGGCTTTAAACGTATTTTTAAATTTGATTAAAAGCACATTAAAGTAACTTTATTTAAGCAAATTTATTGTTTTTCGCAGGTGGGACAAGGTCTTATGCGTATAAACAGCGTCACCGACATTTGATGATGCGTGACCGAGTATGCGATCTCGTGCGACTTTGTTAGCTCCTGCCGCGTCAAGTAATGTCGCAACAGTATGACGGCAATCGTGCGTTGTGTGTTTTGCTTTGATTGCACTCATCGCTTTCGCAAATTGCGTTGCTGCTTTTGCATAAGTTAGCGGTGTATTGTTATCATCAACAAATAGGTATTTATGCTTTTGCTTAAGTCGCTGCTCAATAATAGGCAAGATTAATGGGTGGATTGGTATGATGCGAATACCAGCTTTTGTTTTTGACGTTGTGATGTCAAAATATTTTTGTTTTAAGTTGATATTACTGCGGTGTAGCTGCAATAGTTCTCCTACTCGCATCCCGCTATAAAGTAAGATTAAAGCTAAATCAGTGTCTGTGGTTTGGCATTGCCATAATTTATTGATTTGTTGCCGTGTAAAAATCTTATGCGGGCGGATGTGGATATTTTTACCCATCTGCAAATATTGTCCATAACTGCGATCTGTCCATTCATTAATGATAGCGTGTGCAAACAGCTGGTTTATCAACGATCTAACTTTTTTAAGACTTGCGTACGACAAGCCTTTCTCTTTCATGGTATCAAGTACGCTTTGTAAATGACGATATTTGATTTTATGGATTGGCATAGAGATGATTGGCGACAAATGATTGTAGCTGTTTCGATAGCTTTCAGACGTTGATTTTGATACTTGTTTGCTGTGTATTGGATACCAGAGCTGGTACACTTTTGCCAAAGTTATGCTTGGTTCGGGCTTATCTTGCTGATTATAGTTTGATAATGCAGTGAGAGCTTCTTCTTTTGTTGCAAAATAGCCAATTACGTGATAAACCTGCCGTCTTTCTTCGTTGTATCCAACAGTTTTTCTTGCCACGTAAGGGCGTCGCCTATTGCCGCTTAATTTGATCACACTGCCGTATCCATTTGGTAGTCTCATTTTATCCTCCAGTTTTTTTCTTTAAACCAGTTTAAAATCAATTTTCTTTTGTTTTGCATAAGCTAATTACAGTTAACAAAAGAGGTAATTAGTATGGCACTAACACATTTAATTGTGATTGATCAAAACACCGGCAAACGTGAAACGTCGTTTGTTGTCCCAATCCATGGTAAAAGTTATGACGAGCTTGTGGTAAAAGCACAAGCAGATTATCCAAATCACTTATATCTACGAGATGATGACGGCGCATTGCAAGCGCAGCTAACTAATCAGGATACGTACTGGCTTAACAACAAAGTTGAGATTCGGCCATCTCAATTACACGACTGGGACGGCGAAAAATGGGTGCTTAATCAACAGCGACAGGCAGCGTTAGCTAACGCAAAACGTCAGCAATTAATCGATAATATTGATAATACTGCATCATCACTCATTACAAGATGGACTCGCTTTGAGTCAGAATACAAAGAGCGTGAAAAAGCGGCATTAGCATATCAAGAGAAAAATTATGAAGGTGATGTAAGTATCTATATAACAAGCTTTGCGGATGCAGCAAATATTGACAATAAATCAGCTACATTACTTATCTTGCAACAAGCAAATCAGTTGCGCGATACGCTCGCAAAAATGTCGGCGTTACGAATGCGTAAGTATGAGTTAAAGCAAGATGATTTAACATTAGACAATATGCAAACAATTCATGACGACATTATTGCGGAGATGCAAGCGTTGGCGGAAGCTCAGCAATGACAGATCAAGTGTATTTAGCGCTGTATAAGGGTAAAAGAGATGGTAAGTCACTTTATGCTTACTGGTGCAGGCTTAGCGATTGGTTAATCCGCAAATTCACTCGCGGCAAATACAGTCACTGTGAAATTGCAATTAAAAAAGAGACTAATTTTACTGATCGCTATGATAGTGATGTCTATTACGAGTGTTATTCTTCATCAGTGCGTGATGGTGGTGTGCGTAAAAAAGTAATTGATTTAGATGACGGAAAATGGGATTTAATTCCGCTTTCGGGAGTGTCTGAATCTAAAATTGTCTATTTTTATCAGCTTACTAAAGGGCGCAAATATGACTGGTTTGGCGCTTTAGGATTGATTTTTTTAATTCCAGAACGTCGTGATAAATATTTTTGTAGTGAGTGGTGTGCGAGGGCGATTAACTACGGTTGTGAAGGTTGGCGTTTTAGTCCAAGCCATCTGGCGACAATTTTTAGGAGGTCTGGTATGTAACTAATTAATGGAAGAAGCGGCGATGTTGTTGTCGCAAGCCGCAGAATTTGAGAAACTGAGCCACATAAAAACAAGCGGCGTTAGCATTTAAAGAAAATCAATATCATGGCGAAGCTAGCATCTATATTACTGGCTTTGCTGTTGCCGCAAATGTAGATAATCAGACAGCAACTAATATTATCTTGCAACAAGCTGAACAGTTACGTAACACATTAGCACAAATGTCAGTGTTGAGAATGCGTAAGTATGAGCTTAAACAAGACAATCTCACGCTTGAGCAAATGCAAGCAATACACGATGATGTTGTCTCAAAAATGCAGGCGCTTGCGGAGACGCAAAAATGAAAGTTGATACAAAAGACTTAACTATCTATCGAGGTGATGACACTGTCTTCACAGTGCTTATTGATGCGTTGCCTGATTTTAGCTTGCGTGATGCAGAGCTAAAAATGACGCTAAAAAGCAAGCCTAATATTGAGCAAATCACGTTATCAACAACAGATAATAGCATTAATGTGTTGAGCGATAACGTATTGCAGTTAATTTTTAGCCATCAATTGACTAAAAATGTCAAATCAACGACATGGCACTATGACTTACAAATGACGAAAAATGATATCGTGCGAACATTGGTGAGAGGGAAAGTCATCATAGAGCCAGATGTAACGGAGTAGTAAGAATGGATTTAGTGACACAAAAAGAGATTAAAGTGACTATTTTGCCCGGTGAGGTTTTTAAAGGCGAGAAAGGCGACCCTGGTGAGAAGGGCGAGAAAGGCGACCCTGGTGAGAAGGGCGATACTGGTGAAATACCGGTAGAGACGCTAAACGAAATTAACAAACGTATCACAGCGCTTGAGCAAGAAGTGAACGGTGCAAGCGCGCTAGCTGAAGGAATTTTGAATGAGTCTTAAACAAAATCTTGAAAGAATTAAGTTAGCAAAAGATGAGTTACGTCAAGCATTAATATCAAAAAATATTGATATGACCGGCGTCACTTTTGAGCAGTACCCATCCAAGATACAAGCGCTTAACACAGGCAATATCACTAACGTCATCATAGACCCTGATTCCGATATCACAATCAACGAACAAATGTTAGCGCTGAATGCGGAGTATGAAAAACTACCTGTTAACACCAAAACGTTCGTAGTGCGACTCGTGCCAACAAAACCTGAAACCATATCGTCAGTTTTTGATGTTGTTTTACCACAATCTAAAAAGAAAGTAGTGATTAACTTTGTTGCAGATAGTGATGAGGTTAGTTTTCAATCTAATTCATTAGATGTAACTTTTGATGCTCAGCGGCCATTGCGACCGTCTAATGTGATTTTTACATCAGCGGTTAGCGGTGAAGTAAAAGGTCTTTTAAATGGCTGTGTTTGCGATAAGTTAACCATTTCACTATCTGGTTACGATACAAACTGCGATGCAATATTAAAAAATACTAGCATTAAGACATTTGAAGGGTGGGGCTGCTATATTGACGTACTTTTGGCATTCACGTCTTCAGCTGTGTCCGCATTTGAAAATACTAACGCAAGAACAATCAAAAATGTCTACTTCGACTTCACGCAAGATTTCGATGCAACAAAAATGTTCTTTAATTGCAAAGCATTAGACTATCTTTTTAACTGTAGAATTAGTGATGTGAATAACGCAAGTTATATGTTTGCGGGATGTACATCACTAAAAGATATAAGTCTTGATAGTAATATAAATTTTGGGTCTCAGTGTAAGAACTTTTCGCATACGTTTGATGGTTGTACATCTCTCATAAGAGTCAGGGTTGATGCATCATCTGCAACTAGCTTTGACAATATGTTTAATGGATGCAGCAAACTTGAAGTAGTTGAACTTAAAGGTGCAAGGGTATCGTTTAGCGTAGCTAACACAAGCATGAGTAGTGACGATTTAAACAAGATGTTTGGCACATTAGCCACCGTTACAGATTATCCGACCATCACGATTACAAACACACCCGGTGCCGAAGCGTGCGATAAATCAATCGCAATTAACAAAGGCTGGCGTATTATTAATTAAATGGAGAGTACAATGTATATTTACGCATTAAAACAATCAATTGCTCAATCTACACCGCTCGTCTATCTAGCTGAGCGTCCCTCTGATATGACAGATTACATCACATTCGCTATTAACGATATTGCTGAGCTTGATGGCAAAACGTTGGTTGAGCTAAAAGATGGTGAATTTAAATTGGTGAATCGTCCGAAAGAGGGCTTTGTTTTTGATAAGAATAAAGGCTGGGTGATGAGCGAAGAAGCAAAAGAGTTGACACTTGCAGCGTGTCGAGCAAAAGCAGTATCGCTTATCAATGATGAGGCAGCAAAAGTCTATCAATCAAAAGATAGATTTGCGCAAGAGTATTTGTTACGAGAAGCGGAGGCTATCGCATACAAAGAAGCAGGTTACACTGGAGAAGTTCCGCGACAAGTTGCTGCATTTGCTACACCGGCAGGCATTGACGCAAAAACAGCAACAGATTTGATTATTAAACAAGCTAGTGCAATGCGAGAAGCGGTCAACAGAATTGGTGAATTGAGAATGCGCGCATACGAACTACAGTCGCTTACAACAGAATTTGATGTTAATGAGCGTGCAGCGCAAATCGTGCTTGAGATTAGAAAAGTTGGTGAGGTGCTGTAATGTCGGAAGTGTATTTAGCATTTTACAAAGGGCGGAAATCAATTAACCGCCCTTTTGATTTGTTAGCTAAATTTAGTGATTGGCTAACACGTAAAGTAACAAAAGGGGATTACTCACATTGTGAGATTGCAATTGTTTAAATGGCTTTTAAATGAGGTTTAAATTCATATAATGAGAGAATTTTTTTTCTCAAGTTATGTGGTTCAGTTTCTCAAATTCTGCGGCTTGCGACAACCAAGCAGAAGCAATTCACGAAATTAGCGGCTATATGCCACAAAAATTTGGGTTATATGAAGATCTTACAGTGATTGAAAATCTTTCCCTTTATGCGGACTTGCGCGGTATCGCAGGTAAAAATCGACAAGAAAAATTTGAAAAATTACTCTCATTTACTGATTTAGCACCATTTCAACAGCGCTTAGCCGGCAAGTTATCAGGCGGTATGAAACAAAAATTAGGTTTGGCGTGTGCGTTAGTTGGTGATCCAAAATTATTGTTATTAGATGAACCGAGTGTAGGTGTCGATCCTATTTCGCGGCGCGAGTTGTGGAAATTGGTGCAAGAATTAGTAAAAGAGGGAATGGCGGTACTCTGGTCAACAGCTTATCTTGATGAAGCGGAAAAATGCGACAGTGTGATCTTATTAAATGAGGGAAAAAAATTATATGACGGTGATCCACAAGGATTATTAGCAAGAGTGGAAAATCGTGTTTATCAGGTGACTGGAGTGCCAGCAGAAGAACGACGCAAAATATTGATCAAATTGTTACAACAACCGCAAGTAATGGATGGCATTATTCAAGGCAGTAATATTCGTTTAGTGTTGCATAATTCACAAGAAAAACCAGTGTTAGAACAAGGACAGTGGTTAGCAGTGAATCCTTGCTTTGAAGATGCGTTTATTGATTGTCTTGGTGGTGGACCAGGTGGTAATTCAGCGTTAGCCGCAAAAATTGAACATAAATCGGATGATGGTTTACCCGTTATTGATGCGAAGCAGTTAACTAAGCGTTTTGGGACTTTTGTCGCAGTTAAAGATAATACCTTTTCCATTAAACGAGGCGAAATTTTTGGCTTGTTAGGGCCAAATGGCGCAGGTAAATCAACCACTTTTAAGATGATGTGTGGTTTATTGCAGCCTACTTCAGGGGAGTGTTTTGTTACAGGTTTAGATTTACGACACGCAACCTCTTTGGCTCGCAGTAAAATCGGTTATATGGCGCAAAAATTCTCGTTGTATAGCAATTTAGATGTGCTGCAAAATTTACGCTTTTTTGCTGGATTATATGGTGTAACAGGTAAAGTTCAGCGTGAGCGTATTGCGATGATGATCGATATTTTTGATTTTCAACCTTACCTCAGAATGAATGCTGGTGATTTACCGTTGGGGTTTAAACAGCGGCTTTCGTTAGCTTGTGCAGTAATTCATCAGCCCGATATTCTCTTTTTAGATGAACCTACTTCAGGTGTTGATCCAATAACCCGCCGAGAATTTTGGCTGCATATTAATGCGATGGTAGGAAAGGGCGTTACTGTCATGGTAACAACACATTTTATGGATGAAGCGGAATATTGCGATCGTATTGGCTTGATTTATCGTGGAGAAAATATTGCTACTGGTACGCCAGATGAGTTAAAGCAACAAGCAAAACAGTTAGCACAATTAGATTCACCGACGTTAGAAGATGCTTTTATTGCATTAGTTCAAGCGCATGATCAACAACGTAAGGAGGCATAATGACAAGATTATTCGCCTTAGTGCGCAAAGAGATGTTACAGATCATTCGTGACCCATCGTCTATTTTGATTGCGTTTGTTTTGCCATTTATTTTGTTGTTTATTTTTGGTTATGGTATCAATCTCGATAGCAACAAAATGAATATCGGCTTGGTTTCTCATTCATCAACACCGTTGGCGAATAGCCTAAGGGAAGCTTTTACCCACTCCAAATTTCTAGAGGTGAAAACGGCTAATGATCGCCGAGAGCTGTATGGTGATCTGACTACGGGGAAAATCAAAGGGATTGTCGTAATTCCAGAACCTTTTACGTTAGATTTATTAAGACAACAAACTGCCAAAATTCAAGTATTAACTGATGGTTCACAACCAAATACAGCAATGTTTGTGAATGGTTATACTAGTGGTGTTGTGCAGACCTGGTTAATGCAGCAATCTGCTACGGAAAATCAAGGGATTCAACTTAAAGAACGTTATCTCTTTAATCCTGAATTAAAAAGTCGGCACTTCCTTTTACCTGGTTCAATGGCAATTACCATGACCTTGATTGGAACATTGCTTACCGCGTTAGTGATTGCTCGTGAGTGGGAACGCGGCACTATGGAAGCTATGATGGCAACGCCAGTCACTATTACGCAAATTTTGCTTGGTAAGTTGATCCCTTATTATATTTTAGGAATTGGTTCAATGCTGATCTGTTTCCTCGTTACTACTCTCTATTATCAAGTACCATTTCATGGTTCATTTTTGACACTCTTTTTAGCAACGTCGGTTTTTCTGATTTGTGCGTTAGGGCAAGGTTTATTGATCTCTTCATTAGCAAAAGATCAGTTTGTTGCTTCGCAAATTGCGATTATGTTTGCCTTTTTGCCCGCTTTTATGTTGTCTGGCTTTGTGTTTGAAATTAGTTCAATGCCATTACCGGTACAGTGGCTGACTTATCTATTTAGCGTTCGTTATTATGTAACCAGTCTGCAAACGCTCTTTTTAGCCGGTAATGTGTGGAGCTTATTGGCACAAGGCATTGCGATTATGTTAATCATCGGTATTTTGACCTTTTTATTCACTAAACGTAAAACACAAAAAAGGATTGATCTATGATGAATGGACGTATTTGGGCATTAATTATCAAAGAGTTATTGGCGTTGTTTCGTGATCCACGCAGTCGTTTAGTGTTAATTGGCCCACCTGTTATTCAGCTGTTTTTGTTTTCTTATTCTGCTACGTTAGAGGTGAAAAATATTTCAGTTGCTATTTATAACCAAGACAATGGTGTGTATAGCGCTGAAGTTATGCAACGCATTACTGCTTCACCAACTTTTACTGAGTTTACTTTTGTACAAAGTGAACAGGAATTAAAACAGCAATTAGCCACTAAGAATGTTTTAGTGGCATTGCAATTTCCCGCCAACTTTAGCCAACAATTATTAGCAGGACAAGCAGGTGATATTCAGGTTTTATTAGATGGTCGAAACTCGAATTCGGCACAAATTATTCATAGTTATTTGGCACAAATCATTTTGCAATATAACCAAGAATTAGCCGCACAACAGGGTAAACAGGCTTTACCGTTGGTGATTTTAAATCGTAACTGGTTTAACGAAAATTTAGATCATTTATGGTACACCGTACCAGCATTGGTTGGCATTTTAGCTGGATTAGTGGCATTAATGGTAACGGCGCTATCGGTAGCTCGTGAGCGAGAATTGGGTACGTTCGATCAAATTTTAGTTTCGCCGTTAACACCGGGTGAGATCTTATTAGGTAAAACCATTCCGGCTGTCTTAGTTGGGCTTGCGGAAGGATTAATTATTTTTGTGATTGTAGTAACTATTTTCCAAGTGCCATTTGTTGGTTCGTTTTGGCTATTATTTGGCTCAATTTTTGTCTTTATTTTAGCGATGGTCGGTGTTGGTTTATTTATTTCCGCGATTTCAAAAACTCAACAACAAGCAATTTTAGGGACATTTCTCTTTTTAGTGCCAGCCATATCACTTTCAGGTTATGCCTCACCGATTGAAAATATGCCGGATTGGTTACAATGGGTGGTGGAAATCAATCCGTTTAAACACTTCTTAATTATTGTGAATGGTTTATTCCTTAAAGATATGTCTGCACAACAAGTGTGGATTAATCTTTTTCCTATGTTGATTATCGCCGCTGTCGCTTTAGTCGTTGCCAGTTGGTTATTTAGCCGACGTTTGGAATAAAAAAGTGATAAAAAAACCTTGCAGCACAGGAGAAGCTGCAAGGTAACTGAGGTCTTTATAGTTAATTATTAGAGTTCTTCTGATAAGGTTTTCTTCATCAATTCCCGATCAAAGGATTTATTCCATACGGAAACAACAATTGCGGCGATACCGTTACCAATCAAATTAACAATTGCTAACCCTGTACCAACGAAACGGTGAATACCAAGAATAAGTACCATACCTGCAACAGGAACGATTGGTAAGACAATCAAAGTACTGGTTAACATTACAAATGCAGCACCTGTAACACCAGCAGCACCTTTAGAAGTTAACATTGCGACAATTAATAGAATAATTTGGTTGGTAAGACTTAATTCAGTATTAGTGGCTTGTGCAATAAAGATAATCGCCATTGTCATATAAAGGTTAGTACCGTTAAGGTTAAAGGAGTAACCAGATGGAACAACCAACGCAATAACAGATTTAGGGCAGCCTAAACGCTCTAATTTTTCCATAATATGCGGTAATACTACAGATGATGAACCTGTACCTAAGATGATCAACAATTCTTCCTTAATAAATTTTAAGTAAGAGAAAAGACTGATACCGCAAACTCTGGCAATGATGCCGTAAACAACAATGACGAAGAATATTAATAGGGCATAAAAACCGAGAATAAATTTTGCTAAAGGAATTAAAGATTGTAAGCCATAAGCACCAATTGTATAGGTAATCGCCCCGAAAGCACCGATAGAAGATAGCTTAGAAATTAAGTGTACGTTATGGAAGAAGACTTTAGATACACTTTCAACAAAGTTATAAACCGGTTTACCTTTTTCGCCAATAACAGAAAGAGAACAACCGAATAGAATAGAAACTAATAAGATAGCAAGAACATTACCGGAGGAAAAAGCGCCAACAAAAGTAGATGGAATAATGTTCATCGCAAAATCAGTTAAATTAACGTTTTTAGCTCCATCAGTATATTTGGTTAAACTAGCTGTATTGAGTGTTGCGGGATCAACATTAAATCCAACACCTGGTTGAATTAAATGCCCCCAAATTAAACCAAAAGTTAATGCGATAAAGGACATAACAAAGAAGTAAATTAATGCTTTACCACCTACTTGCCCTAATTCACGCATATCTTTCATACCTGCGATACCAACCACAATAGTACAAAAGATAATTGGCCCAATAATCATAGCGATCAATTTAATAAAAGCATCGCCCAATGGTTTTAATTTTACTGCAACATCCGGTGCAAAATAGCCTAAAGCAATCCCTGCTAATATCCTAACCAATACTTGAAAATATAATTCTTTATAAAAGGGTTTGTTTTTCATTTTTGTCTTCTCTTGTTTGTGCAAATAAGGAGATCAATCAAGTACCAACAGAGATACGTTGGTACTTATCTATCGATCACTGTTCTTCAGGCCAATATAGACGCATCGGATTATCAACTAAGAGCCGTTGACGTTCTTCTTCAGATGGTGCAATTTGAGCGACATAATCAACTAATAAGCCATCATCTGGCATATGGTCTTTTAAATTAGGATGAGGCCAATCGGTACCAAACAGTACGCGGTCAGGAAATTCTTGTACGAGGCGTCGAGCAAATGGGACGACATCGACATAGGCATGTTGTTCGCCATTTAATGCCTTAGGGCCGGTTTTACTTAAACGTTCAGGACAAGATACTTTGCTCCAGAAATTTTTATGCTCACGCATTAATTTTATGAAGAGTTCAAATTCTTCCCCATCAACTGGTTTAGTTACATCGGGTCTTCCCATATGATCTACAACGACAGTGGTCGGTAAACTGGTAAAAAAATCCCAATATTCTTTTAAATCATCAGCTTCAAAATAGATCACAATATGCCAACCAAGTGGTGCGATTTTTTGCGCAATTTCCATCAAAGTATCTTTCGGTGGTGCGTCCACTAAACGTTTCACAAAATTAAAACGTACCCCTCGAACACCAGCTTGATGCAGTGCTTGTAGTTCATCATTAGTGACATCACGCCGTACAGTAGCGACACCTCTTGCTTTACCATTTGCACTTTCAAGCGCATCAACTAAGGCGCGATTATCCGCACCATGGCAAGTTGCTTGAACAATAACGTTACGTTCAAAACCAAGCAGATCGCGCAACGCAAACAGCTTTTCTTTTGGTGCATCACAGGGTGTATATTTTCGTTCTGGTGCATAAGGAAAAATATCGCCAGGACCAAATACATGGCAATGTGCATCTACAGCGCCTTTCGGGAGTTGTAATTTAGGTTTAGAAGGAGTTGGATAAAATGGTAACCAACCTGGTGTAACTTCAAATTTCATTATTTTGCTCCTTAGTCGATATATTGCAAACCAGCTTTTTCGAGTTTTTCACGCATTTTGTAGAGATCTAAACCTAGAACACCTGCCTGGAATTGAGGGCGTTTGATCGCTTCGTTTTCTTCGCGTTTTTGTGCGGCTTCAGCGACTTCTGCTGCTTTTGCTGCTGGTACAACAACTACGCCATCGTGATCGGCAATTACTACATCACCAGGGTAAACTACTGCACCAGCACAAATAACCGGTACATTGACTGAACCTAATGTTGCTTTGATAGTGCCTTTTGAATGAATTGCTTTACTAAAAACTGGAAAATCCATTTGTTCCAATTCAGCGGTATCTCTGACGCCTCCATCAATAATTAAGCCTTTACAGCCTTGCGCTCTGAATGAAGTGGCAAGTAATTCACCAAAGAAACCGTCGGTTGAATCGGCGGTACAACCAGCAACAACGATATCGCCTTCTTTAATTTGTTCAGCGGCGACATGAAGCATCCAGTTGTCACCTGGTTGCAGTAGAACCGTTACAGCAGTACCGCAGATCTTGGCGTGTGGATAGATTGGACGCATATAAGGTTTCATTAAACCAACACGTCCCATTGCCTCATGGATGGTTGCTACCCCGAATTTCGCTAGTTTTTCGACAGCAGCTTTATCGGCACGTTGAATATTACGTTTAACAACACCTAATTGATTAACTTGAAGTTCCATAATCTATTGTCCTCTTGATTTGAGTAAGGCATCTAAACGAGGGAAAACACGACGCGCATTGCCTTCATAAATTTGATGTTTTTGTTCGTCGGTTAAACGACTTGCTTCGATATAACGTTTAGTATCGTCAAAATAGTGACCTGTTCTTGGATCGATATCGCGGACAGCGCCAATCATTTCTGAAGCGAATAACACATTCTTGTGAGGGATAACATCAAGCAGTAAATCAATACCTGGTTGGTGATAAACACAAGTATCAAAGAAAATGTTGTTAAGCAGATGTTCTTCTAAGATTGGTTTTTTCAACATCATCGCGAGCCCGCGGAAACGACCCCAATGATAAGGTGCCGCGCCGCCACCATGAGGAACGATGAAACGTAAGGTTGGGAATTCTTTAAATAGATCGCCTTGTAAACATTGCATAAAGCTGGTGGTGTCAGCATTAAGGTAGTGAGCGCCAGTAGTATGGAAACAATGATTGCAACTGGTGCTAACATGAATCATCGCTGGAATATCATATTCCACCATTTTTTCATAAATCGGGAACCAGTATGGATCTGTTAACGGTGGTGAAGTCCAGTGACCACCAGACGGATCTGGATTTAAATTGATACCAACATTACCGTATTCTTTAACACAACGATCAATTTCAGCTAAACAGGTTTCTGTTGGTACACCCGGAGATTGCGGCAACATAGCAACAGGAACAAAATGATCCGGGAACAATTGTGATACCCGATAACAAAGTTCATTACAGATAGATGCCCAGGTCGCAGAAATATTGTAATCTCCGATATGATGAGCCATAAAACTTGCTCTTGGTGAAAAAATAGTGATGTCGGAACCACGTTCTTTCATAAATTTGAGTTGGTTTAACTCAATACTTTCACGAATTTCATCATCACTAATTTTCAATTCAGAAACTTTTGGCATCTCTGATGGATTGGTAATGCCGGCGATTTGTCTTTTACGCCACTCTTCAAGCGCTTTCGGTGCTGTGGTGTAATGGCCATGACAGTCGATAATTAAACTCATCTTATGCTCCTTGTTGCCAAATGTGGTGTGGGATCATTGCTTCACCTTTCATTAATAGACGAGCAGTACGTAATAAAGCTGCACTTGTTACATTGCCTTGTTCGTCTAAGTTGAGGGATACAGTGAATTCACCGCTTGGGTGTTCTACGGAAAAATTTGGATTGATAGATAAATCTGTGTTTGAGAAACCATAAGCTACGCTATCTTTTAGTACGCAAGCGGTAGCAATAGTGACTGCGGCAAGCACGCCAATTGCTTCATGACAGACATGCGGAATAAAGCAGCGAGTATGGATTTGACCACCATTAATTGGGGCATTAACCAAACACATTTTTGGATAATTTTTTTCTTTTACATCGCCTAAACCCATTTTAAGAGCAGCTTGCAGACGTAAATTTTCCAGAATGGTTTTTAGTTCGGTATCGTTATTTAATTCAGTTACACTTTCGTAAGCAGTACGTTTTACATCAGCAGCGCGGACTAAAACAATCGGCATCCCATTATCAATGCAAGTGGCTTCTAATTGGCCAAAATTAGGGATGTCAAAAGTATCTTTCACATTACCGGTAGGTAATAACGCACCACAGACAGAACCTTCGGTATCTAAGAAACGGATTTGAATCGGTGCAGATGAATTTGGTACGCCATCTATACGAGCATCACCGTCATAGTTCACATAACCGTCTGGGGTTTGCACCGTAATATCGGCTAACATGCCGGTATTCAACGTTAATACTCGAGCGGTTGTAGTTGCACCTTGTGGTTGGATTAATCCTTTCTCTAAGGCAAATGGCACGACTGCAGCCAGCATATTGCCGCAATTCGGCTTAGTATCAACGGTGTCTTTATCCGGTTGTAATTGAGCAAAAAGAAATTCCAAATCGACATTTTCTTGCTGGCTTTTACGGATCATTGCGACCTTGGTTGTCAAGGAATGTGCGCCACCTAAACCATCAATTTGACGTTTATCAGGCGATCCCATTACAGCGAGTAATACTTTATCTCTAGTAGGAATATCTTGAGGTAAATCGTCAAAGGCAAAGAATGCGCCTTTTGATGTGCCGCCACGCATTAACATGCATGGAATAGAAATTTGTTTAGCCATATTAATCTCCTAAACAATGAAATTAAGGAGCATTTTAGGTATTCAAATTACTATTAAAAAGTTGATAAACTATCTAACAGTTATAACAAATTTGATAGGTATTCTATGGATCTCAAACAACTCGCCTATTTTGCTAAAGTCGCAGAATTGAATAGTTATACACGTGCAGCCGATGAATTAGATATCGCTCAGCCTTTATTGAGCAGACATATTCGACAATTAGAAACTGAATTGGGAAAAAGTTTATTAGTCAGAAATGGGCGCGGTGTAACTACTACAGAAGCTGGGCAGATTTTACTAAGGCACTGTCATCAAATTCTTAATCAGGTACAGTTGCTAAAAGAGGATCTTAGTTTTACGACAGGTAAAATTACAGGATCTATCTCATTAGGGATTCCTCCAACATTATCAAAATTATTAGCGCGAGATATCATTAAACTGTTTTATCAACGTTTACCGGAAGCGAATTTGATTGTTACTGAAGGTTTAACCAGAGATTTACAAGAGCGTTTAAGTATGGATCGGTTGCATGTGGCGTTACTGCATAATCCGATTTTTTTAAAGAATCTCGAGTATGAATTGTTGATTAATGTGCAATTAATGTTGATTGTAAGACGCGATAATCCTGAATTTATACATAAAACGAGTATTACAGCAGCAGATCTAGAAACTATTCCATTGGTGATCCCAAGTAAAAATAATACTTATCGTCAGTTGTTTGATACAGAAATGGCAAAATTGCATAGAAAGAGCAATATTATTATGGAAGTCGATAGTAAGGAATTGATTCTAGATTTAGTCGAGGATGGTATTGGTAATTCTATTTTATTGCCAATGACGCTAGCTTTTCGGGACTATCATAACAATTTGCGCGCCATTCCAATTACAGAACCGGAATTACCTTGTGATCTGTATATGGCGATCAGTAGTAAAACAAATGCCAGTCGTTTACAGCTAGAATTGATGAAAATCATTCGTGAAGTACTAGAACAACATTTTCCTGAAAAAAATAAAAAGTAACAGTAATTTAGGTGAACAAAGAACGTTCTAGGATTACTCCTATACAGGTATTACCTTTCTCATAATAACTTATATAATTAGTCGGGTATTTAGTTGACTAAATTAGTCAGGTATTTGCTGATTATGAACTGAATACAAGACAACAATTGGATTCATAAAATTTAACTTATGGAGTGAGTTAAAAATGGGAAATTATAAAAAGTTATGGGGAATCTTACTAACAACCCTCATCTTAACTTTTACATTATTAGGGTATATCGGTGTAGAAGTTTATCGTCAAGCACCACCAATTCCACAAGCCTATGTTTCACAAAGCGGTGAAACCATTATCTCTAAAGAAGATGTACTGCAAGGGCAAACAGCGTGGCAAACAACCGGTGGTATGGAATTAGGTTCATTATTAGGTCATGGGGCATATCAAGCGCCGGATTGGACTGCCGATTGGTTGCATCGTGAATTAACAGCTTGGTTGGACATTACCGCCAAAGCGGCGTTTGGTAAAGCGTATGCTGATTTAGATGAACCGACACAAGCAGCATTGCAAGTTGCTTTACGTGATGAATATCGTAAACAAAGCCGAGTGAATAGCGACGGCAAGGTAGTGATTTCTGATGTTCGTTTACAAGCTATTCAGCAAACAGCGGAATACTATAATAAGTTGTATAGTGATGATCCTACTATGCTGAAAACACGCGAAGCTTTTGCGATGAAGGATAATACTTTACCAAGTGCAGAAGCTCGCCAAAAATTAGCTGATTTCTTCTTCTGGACAGCGTGGGCGGCATCAACAGATCGTCCAAATGCAGACGCTACTTATACCAACAACTGGCCGCATGAACCATTGATCAATAATGTGCCAACCACAGAAAATATTATGTGGTCATTAATTTCGATTGTGTTCTTAATTGCTGGGGTTGGTTTCTTAGTGTGGGGTTATTCTTTCTTACGTAATCGTAATGAGCAAGAACCAACACCTCCAGCAACTGATCCTCTATTAAAACTTCAATTGACCCCTTCACAAAAAGCGTTAGCTAAATATGTCTTTTTAACTTTAGCGTTATTTGTCGTGCAAGTGGGCTTAGGCGGTGTTTTAGCGCACTATACCGTAGAAGGACAGAAATTCTATGGTATTGATATTTCACAACTATTCCCATATTCGTTAGTGCGTACTTGGCATATTCAAACCGCATTATTCTGGATTGCCACAGGCTTCTTAACCGCAGGGTTATTCTTAGCGCCAATCATTAATGGTGGGAAAGATCCGAAATTCCAGCGATTTGGTGTGAATTTCTTATTCCTGGCTTTATTAATTGTGGTTATTGGTTCTTATTCAGGTAATTTCTTTGCCTTAAGCCACCAAATCCCATCATCATTGAATTTCTGGTTCGGGCATCAAGGTTATGAATATTTAGATCTTGGTCGTTTCTGGCAAATCCTATTATTCGTTGGTTTTATTGTTTGGTTATGGTTAATGCTGCGCTGTACAGGCTATGCCTTTAAAAATGGTAGCGATAAAAACCTATTAGCAATCTTTATCTCTTCTATTGTCGGTGTTGGCTTATTCTACGGTCCAGGTTTATTCTATGGCGAACACTCAAGCGTAACCGTAATGGAATACTGGCGTTGGTGGGTAGTGCACCTTTGGGTAGAAGGATTCTTTGAAGTCTTTGCAACTTGTGCCTTAGCCTTTATTTTCTACAACTTAGGTTTAGTCAGCTATCGTAGCGCAACAGTAGCGTCATTAGTCGCTGGTAGTTTATTTCTCTTAGGCGGCGTACCAGGAACTGCGCACCATCTCTACTTCTCAGGTACAACAACACCAGCGTTAGCTGCCGGAGCAGTGTTTTCAGCGCTTGAAGTGGTACCGTTAGTATTATTGGGCAAGGAAGCTTACGAACATTGGTCATATCAACACGCAACACCTTGGATGCAGCGTTTACGTTGGCCGTTAATGTGTTTCGTAGCGGTGGCGTTTTGGAATATGTTGGGTGCTGGCGTCTTTGGTTTCTTAATTAATCCGCCAATTTCATTGTTCTATTTACAAGGGTTAAATACCACAGCAGTACACGCACATGCGGCATTATTCGGTGTATATGGTTTCTTAGCCTTAGGTTTTGTGTTGCTTGTTGCTCGTTATTTAAAACCAGACTTTGTCTTTAATGAAACAGTAATGAAAGTTGGTTTCTGGTCGATGAATCTTGGTTTAATTCTAATGATCGCAATCAGTTTGTTACCGGTAGGATTATTCCAAGTGTCTGCAAGTATTAGCGAAGGGTTATGGTATGCAAGAAGTGAAGGCTTCTTACAACAAGATTTCTTACAAACACTGCGTTGGTTAAGAACTATCGGCGATATTATCTTAATTTTTGGTGCAGTATTATTTGCTTACCAAGTAACAAAATTGACTTTTAGTCGTCGTTAAGTTGTTAAATTAAGTTATTGGTGTAACGGTCAAAATTATGCAATTTTGACCGTTTTTTTATGTTTTTTGGTCGATAAGGTAATCAATTTTGCTTTTTGGGGAATCTTATTTTAGAAAATAATTCTTTCCTTATGTATAACAAAATATAATCTGTTAAAATCAGCGCAAGATTAGTGATTTTATCTATATTTTGGCTGTAATTTGAACAATTATAAAAATCACCATTCCGAATACTACAATTAACCTAGCTTCATAGGAAATAATTCAATTATGTCTAACAATACTATGTCAGCGACTGATTTTTCCGTCGCAATGAAAGGTAAGTTGATTGAACGACTTACAAAGTATGTACAGATACATACTACTTCTGATCCTAAAAGCGCTACTGTACCTAGTACACCGCAACAATGGGATCTCTTAAGATTACTGGAACAAGAATTAATTGGTATGGGTTTAACAGAGATTAGCTTAGATGATAATGGCTATCTGTTTGCGACTTTACCTGCCAATATTGAACAACAAGTACCTGTGTTGGGCTTATTAGCACATGTTGATACAGCGCCAGATTTCAATGGGGAAAATGTTCGACCGCAATTAGTGGAGAATTATGCCGGAGAGGAAATTCTGCTTGCTGGTTCTGGTGATTTACTTTCACCAAAAAATTTCCCTAACTTATTAAATCTGTTGGGACATACGCTAATGACAACAGATGGTACCAGTTTACTTGGTGCAGATGATAAGGCAGGAATTGCGATTATTTTATCTGCAATAGAGTATCTACAAGCTCATCCAGAAATTCCACATGGCAAAATCCGCGTTGGTTTTACTCCTGATGAAGAAATTGGACGCGGTGCAGATCATTTTGATGTAGAAAAATTTGCCGCTGATGTGGCTTATACCTTAGATGGTAGCGTAGTCGGTGAATTACAGTATGAAAACTTTAATGCTGATGAAGTGACAATTCATTTATTTGGGCGTTCTGTGCATCCGGGGACTGCGAAAGGCAAAATGGTTAATGCGTGGGAACGTGCTTGTCAGTTCCAAGCGAGTTTACCGCCGCATTTAACTCCGGCAACTAGTGAAGGTTACGAAGGTTTTATTTTCCTACGTAAGATTGAAGGTTCGCTTGAGCACTGCATCTTGCGTTATGCGTTACGTGATTTTACTGAAGCAGGCTTATTAGCTAGCCGTCAGTTATTACAAAATGCGGTTGCTAATTATCAGCAACAATATGGTGCGGACAGTATCCAAATCGACATCCATGAACATTATCGCAATATGCGTGAAAAAGTAGAGCAACATCGCTATTTAGTGGATCTTGCTGAACAGGTAATGTTGCAACAAGGAGTAAAACCACGCATTGAACCGATTCGTGGCGGTACTGATGGCGCCCGTTTATCTTTTATGAATTTACCGACACCAAACCTATTTACCGGTGGTGAAAACTTTCATGGCAAATTTGAATTTGTATCAATTGATGTAATGAATCAAGCCGTTGGCGTTGTTGTAGGTATTGCTAATGCTTTTAGCCAACTTAAATCTAATCAAGCAGGAGAAAAATAATGAGTTTAATTATTGGCGCATTAGCCATTCTGTTAGTTGGCTACTGGATTATTAAGGGACAAAACGCAAAAGGTTTATTGTTGTGTGCCGGGATCGTGTTATTAATCATTGCTTCCTTTATTGCACCGCCAGTGAAAGATAGTACAGGGATTTTCTTTGTCGATATTGGCAACTATATGTACTCACTGTTTGAAAAACGTGGCGGCGGTTTAGGAATGATCGTAATGGTGTTGATTGGTTTCTCAGTGTATATGAGCCATATTGGTGCTAACGATGTTATTGTACGTTTGTTATATAAACCATTACGCCGGATTAAATCGCCTTATATTTTATTGATTGGTGGTTTCTGGATTGCCTCTTTTATCTCTTTTGCGATTCCGTCTGCAACCGCATTAGGGGTGTTTTTAATGGCAACATTATTCCCGATTCTTACCCGTTTAGGCATTTCAGCACCGAGTGCAGCAGCTATTTGTGGCACTACAGCAGTAGTAAATTTATCGCCAACTTCGGTTGATGTGATCTTAGCGGCAGAACAGGCAGGAGATACCTTAAAACATTTTGCGTTCCAAGTAATTTTACCAATGAGTTTATTAGCAATGTTAGTTATTGGTATTGCTCACTTTTTCTGGCAACGTTATTGCGATATTAAAGAGGGATTAGCGCACGCAGAAAGCCTCAGCGAAGTCGATCCAAGTCATTTACTGAATAATAAAGCACCAGTGTATTATGCGATTTTGCCATTCTTACCAATTATTGGTTTGTTTATTTTTGATGGCAAAGTATTACCGGAGATTTCATTAGGTGGATTGTTAATTTTAACCTTAATTATTAGTGCCTTGATTGAGTTAGCTCGCACTCGTAAAGCCAGTGAAGTATTTGATGGTTTAGAAAAATGCTATAACGGTATGGCAGAAGCGTTTAGCAGCGTAGTGATGTTAATTATTGCGGCGGGTGTTTTTGCGGAAGGTTTAAGCCGTATTGGTTTTACTGAAGATTTAATTGGAGTGGCACAAAATCTCGGTACAGCTGGTACCGTAATGATGTTTGCATTGGTGTTAATTACCTTATTAGTTGCAATCGCGTCTGGTTCTGGTAATGCCGCATTTTTCGCATTTGTTGAATTAGCACCACGCCTTGCAGGACAATTAGGCATTAACCCAGCTTATTTAATCGCACCAATGATGCAAGTTTCTAATACCGGACGTGCGTTATCGCCAGTATCAGGGGTAATTGTTGCGGTATCAGGAAGCGCAAATCTTTCCCCAATGTTGTTAGTGAAACGTACTTCAGTGCCGTTATTGGCAGGTATTGCGGTTATCGTTATTTATACAATGGTATTTATTCCGTTGCATGTGTGATGGCTAAATAATTTAATTCTGAAAAAACTCTTTCTGACGCAATTTGTTAGAAAGAGTTTTTTTATCGCATTTTTATTCTATACCAGTGGTTAAACGTTGTAATAACCGATCCATAGCGCGATAGCCAAGCGCTTCAGCGAGATGTGAACGTTGGATTTGTTCTTCATCTGCAAGATCAGCGATAGTACGGGAAACGCGTAAAATTCGATGATAAGCGCGAACGGATAAACCTAATTTATTTAACGCAGTTTCAAGAAAAATCGCATCATTTTGTTGTAACTTGCAATACTTTTCCAACTCTTTGCCAGAGAGATGAGCATTAATTTTACCTGCTCTAGCAAATTGTTTTTCACGTACCTGAATCACTATTTTGCGCAGTTTATCGCTACTATTTTCATCTTTGGGTAATTGTTGTAGTGTTCCTTGCGGTAATAGTGGCACTTCAATGGAAAGATCAAAGCGATCTAAAAATGGCCCGGATAAACGGTTTAAGTAACGCATAATTTGTTGTGGAGATGTGCGATTATGTGTGCCTTGATAATGCCCGGTTGGGCTAGGATTCATTGCCGCAATTAGTTGAAATCTTGCTGGAAAAGTGACTTTGGCAGCGGTTCTCGAAATCACAATTTCTCCACTTTCCAATGGTTCTCGTAACGCATCTAATACTTTACGTTCAAATTCCGGTAATTCATCTAAAAAGAGTACGCCATTATGAGCTAAGGAAATTTCTCCCGGTTTTGGGATAGTACCGCCACCAACTAAGGCTGCCATGGAAGCGCTATGATGCGGTGCTCGAAAAGGGCGTTGTTTCCAATTTTGGTAATTAATCTGCTGTTGAACCAAGCTATTAATTGCAGCAGTTTCAATCGCCTCTTGTTCATTCATTTCTGGTAATAAGGTTGTTAGGCGACTGGCTAACATGGTTTTTCCTGTTCCAGGTGGGCCAAGAAATAATAGATTATGTTGCCCGGCGGCGGCAATTAATAAAGCACGTTTAGCGTGTTGCTGCCCAATAATATCGGACATATCTAATGATGGATGAGAGGATGAGGGTTGCTGAATCTCTAATGCTTGCGCGATAGGTAGTTGCTGTTGTTGATTTAGGAAACTGACAACATCTAATAAAGTGTTGGCGAAATAGGTTTGTGTATCTGCAACTAACGTCGCTTCTGCGGCATTTTGTTTCGCGATAATTAATTCTCGTTTGACTTTTTTCGCTGCAAGAATAGCAGGGATAATCCCTTGTACACTGCGTAAGTTTCCTGTTAAAGCCAATTCACCAACAAATTCAAACGCGAGTAACCGCTTCGCCTCTATCTGCCCAGAAGCAGCTAAAATCCCTAAAGCGATGGCAAGATCAAAGCGACTACCTTCTTTAGGCAAATCTGCAGGTGCTAAATTGATAGTGATACGTTGTGCTGGATAACGAAAATTACTGTTAATTAAGGCACTTCTTACTCTATCTCTTGCTTCTTTGACTGTGGTTTCTGGTAATCCAACTAAAATTAGACCTGGAGAACCTTTGCTAATATGCACTTCAATAGTAACAAGCGGCGCTTGTACCCCAATTGAAGCACGACTATGAACGATGGCTAGTGACATAAAATTTCCATAACTAAAAATAAATTTGAGCATAGATTATGGAAAAATGAGTGTGAATTTTACAAAGAAGGGTTTGTGATAAAGATCGAAAAAGAAAAATATTAATGACTTGTATAAGTGAATAAACAGTGCGTACAAGTTAGCTATTATTGATGTATTTTGTTGGAGATACACCAAAATGTTTTTTAAAAGCATAGATATAGGAAGAAGATGAGGAATAACCGCTATCTAGTGCAATATTAAGAATATTGTCGCCTTTTTTTTAATCGCGTTATTGAATGTAGTAAACGCATTTGTTGCCGCCATTCTTGATATGTCATACCAGTTTCTTTTTTTAAAACGCCGAATAAAAGTACTTAGTGAAATGTTGAGGATTTGTGCACAATTTTCAGGAGTGTGAGGTAAACTCGGCTCACTTTGTATTGTTCTACATAGTGTTAGCAATTCAGGTGAATTTGGATAGGGTAAAGTGAAATTAACAGGCGCTAATTCAGTTAAAAGTGAAATAAAAGTTTGTTCTTTTAGCGCTAAATCTTTAGTGGGCTGCTTAGTTGTTTGCATTAAGTATTCAGTATAAGCATCAATAAGTGGCGATACTTCAACGACTTGACAATGAATATGTTCGAGATAGGGATCAAATCGATCGTTAATATTGATACTAATATATTCAGCTTTTTCGGAACTCCAGAAAGTATGTTCGTAATTTTTGGGAATCCACACACCATGCAAAGGCGGTAAATGCCAGAATTGATTGTTTATTTCAACATATACGGTACCAGTGCGTGTATAAATAAATTGAACCCATGTATGGCTATGAGCAATAGTCTTTTTGGAAAAATCAGTGATATCAGTAGAAAACAAGAGTTGATTTGGGATAGATGAGTTTAATAATGGGGACAATGTGGTTTTCCATTCTGTTTCTAACTTCTTTAAGTGTTTTTTATTGATATTGATCATAAAAACTCCCCATTGACTTTTTTTCGATATCAATTGCCTGAAATTATTAATTAATCAGTAAATGGTTTTACTAAGATAGCTTACATTATAAAACTACCTAATTCTAGGTGCTTAATAGAATAATAGGCTAATTATGAATTACTTATTTACTCGTCATTATATTTATGATTTATTGCGGCGTTTATTTATTGAAGAACCTAATATAGATCTGCTTATTTTCTTGAAAGAAAATAATCTAATTAATACTATTTATAATGAATTATCTGAAAATCGGGAAATTTGTAATTTATATAAAAGTTGGTTAGATGAGTTATTAAATAAAAATATTTCATCACATTCTGATGATTATCAAGAGTTACATTGGGATTTTACACAATTATTTGTTGGCCCACATATATTACCAGCTCCTCCATGGGAATCTTCTTATAAAGGTGATTATTTACTGTTTACGGAAACAACTGCAAATGTTGAAAAATATTATCAACAATACAGTTTTTATTTACCAGAACGGGAGATAGAAGCTGCCGATCATATTGGCTTTGAATTAGATTTTATTTATCACCTTAATCAAAAAGCGCTCACGACATGTAATGAATTATCGGAATTAGAATTTAATCTTAAAGCACAATATATGTTTTTAATAGAACATATATTGAACTTTATTCATTTATTTTCACTAAATATTCAGCAATATGCACAAACTGATTTTTATAAGAAATTGGCTCGTTTTATAGAGGAATTTATTAAGTTTGATAGTGAAAAAATAAATTCGTTGTTGTTACAAATGCAAAATAATTCGTAGATGGGTAATGAGGAGAAACTCAATATGGATAAAAATACTTTTTTTGAAATTAAGCGAAGAACTTTTCTGAAATGGTCATCTGCTATTTCTGCTTTGGCGACATTACCGATTAATAAAGGATTAATAGCAAAAGAGAATGTTTTACCTGCTAATGAAAATGTACCAGTGTGGAAACCAGCAGCTTGTTGGCATGATTGTGGTGGTAAATGTTTAAATAAAGCATTAGTCAGCGGTAATACAGTGATTCGCCAAAAAACCGATGATTTAACTCCGGATAGTCCCAATACACCACAGCAACGGGGTTGTTTACGTGGGCGTTCGCAACGTCATCAAGTATTTGGCGCAGATCGATTGAAGTATCCAATGCGCCGTAAACATTGGGCGCCAGGTGGCGGAGATAAATCTTTACGTGGTCGAGATCAATGGGTGCGTATTAGCTGGGAAGAAGCCTTAGATCTTATTGCAGCAGAGACAAAACGTATTACCAATAAGTATGGTCAAGAATCTTTGTGGGTAACGGGGCAAAAAAACTTTTGTCCGCCTTATTATAATATGTTTGCCGCTGCTGGCGGTTATACATCGGATTGGGGAACACGTTCTTTCGGAGCGTGGGCTGAAACTGCTGGATTCATAGGTGTTCATTGGGGTGTGTTTGGGATCAATGATCGTCTTGATTTACGTAAATCAGAGTTAATTATTTTATGGGGAGCTAATCCAGCGTGGACAAGCCCCGGTTCGCCAACGTATCACTATATTCAAGCTAAGAAAGCTGGCGCTAAATTTATTTGTATTGATCCTAGTTATACCGATACTGCTGCTATTTTAGATGCAGAATGGGTTCCAATTAATCCTGCAACAGATCATGCTCTCGTATTAGGAATTATGTATGTGTTGTTACAAGAAGATAATCCGCAAAGTAACCCTTTAATTAAATGGGATTTCCTCGATAAATATACTATTGGCTTTGATGCCGAACATATGCCGGATGGTGTAGATCCTAAAGAGAACTTTAAAGATTATTTGTTAGGTACTTACACTAATGAACCTAAAACACCTGAATGGGCATCAGAGATTACAGGAGTATCAGTTGAAACAATAAAATCTTTGGCGTATCGCATCGGAACTATTGAAAAAGTAGCATTATTATGTGGTTGGGCACCAGCAAGAATCAATAATGGGGAAGGTTGGGTTCATGCATTTTCAACCTTAGGTTTTATGACTGGACATCTTGGCAGTTCAGGCAATATGACAGGTACGTCAGTTCATTTCTTTGCTGCTAATGGCGGTGGTTTTCTTGTAAATGAAGGACAGAATGGATTACCGGATATCGCAAATCCTATCGCAACAACGATAAATCATAATGAATTGAACCGAGCGCTTATTGAGGGCAAATGCCGGCAACCAAAAGGTGGCGATAAAGATGTCAATATCCAAATGATCTTCCATTGTGCCAATAATACGATGCAAGGTTTTAGTAATGCGATGCAAGCCATTGAAGCTTATCGCTCCAGTGTGGAATTTATTGTTACACCAGCTTATAACTATTCAACGAATGCTAAATATGCTGATTTAGTCTTGCCTGTTACGACAGAATGGGAAAAAGAGGGCATAGTGTTACCTTTGCATAATCGAGAAGTGTTGTTATTAGGGGTAAATATTGTTGCACCTTTATATGAAGCGAAAAGTGATCAATGGATAGCACGAGAAATTGGTAAAAGATTAGGCGTTGATATTAATGCTGTTTTCCCTATTTCAGAGAAACAACAATTTTTTAATCAACTTATTGGTGCAACTGTGATTGAATCTGATGGTAAAACTTCAGCTCCATTAGTCACGATCACTTTAGAAGATATAGCTAAATATGGTTTTATTGGTAAACCTCAACAAGGAAAAATTGCATTAGATAAATTACTTGCAGAAGGTAAGTATCAAGTTGATCGGCAAGAAGGAGATAATTATGGATTTATTGCTTACGCCGACTTTATTCGTGATCCTAAAGCGCATCCACTTGATACAGAAAGCGGTAAGTTTGAGATCTACTGCAAACGCCTGCATCAACGTGCCAAAGAGTATGGTTGGAGCGAAGTTCCAGCAATTCCTAAATATGTTCCAAGTGAAAACGGATACCAAAGTACTTTTATAGATTGGCATAGCAAGAAGAAAGGGAAATATCCATTTCAAGTATTCACACCGCATTATTTACGTTCATCACATAGTACTTTAGATAATGTACCGCAGTTGCGAGAGGCCTGGCCAAGTCATTTATATATGAATGCGACAGATGCTAAAGAGCTAAACATCAAACATGGAGAAACGGTATTAGTAACTTCTAAATTGGGCAAAATGTTGCGACCAGTTTATTGTACTGAAACGATGAAACCTGGTGTTGTTGCAATCCCGCATGGTAGATGGTCAGACATTGATGAAAAAAGCAATATAGACAAAGCTGGAACGGAAAATGTGTTATATGAACCAATTGCAACAGGTTTAGGAACATCTGGCTGGAATTCTTGTTTTTGTAATATTGAAAAATGGTCTGGTGATCAACTGACTGCTGATGCTTATTTACCACCTCGTTTTCCATCATTTGTGGAGGAAAAATAAATGACAAATCCAAACCAAGTTGGCTTTTATATTAATGTTTCTCAATGTATTGGCTGTAAGACCTGTGTTATTTCTTGTAAGGATAAAAACCATTTGGAAGTAGGGCGTAATTTCCGTCGAGTTTATGATATTGAAGCGGGAAAATATCCTAATCCAAAAAAATGGCATTTATCTATTTCATGTAATCATTGTGATAACCCTGCTTGCGTTAGTCATTGTCCTACTCAAGCAATGCATAAGCGTGCTGAAGATGGGGTTGTATTAGTAGATTATACTAAATGTGTTGGTTGTAAATATTGTACTTGGGCTTGCCCTTATGAAGCACCTCAATTTAATCCTCAATTAGGAATGATGACTAAATGTGATACTTGTTACGATCTTAGAGCTAAAGGACAGAACCCAGTGTGTGTGGATTCGTGTCCGATGCGAGCAATTGAATTTGGTTTGATTAGTGAGTTAAGAAAGAAGTATGGCGACAATGCTGATATTGCAGGGTTACCTAATTCAGAAATTACTCACCCAAATCTTATTGTTGGCTTTAATCGTTAGAAAAGGGGGAAATTATGCATGAATGGCCGCTTATTGCGTTTACAACATTAATACAAATTTCTATTGGTTGTTTTTTGCTAACAATGTTTTATAGGATTAACGGCAAACAAGAGCAAACTATTCACTTGCCTTTAATGGTAAGTTGGTTCATAGGTGGGGTAGGGCTGTTTGTTTCAGTATTTCATTTGGGTAATCCTTGGCATATCTTTAATACTATCAACAATGTTTTTTCTTCATGGATGAGTCGTGAAGTAGTCTTTGTTGGTGGCTATATGGGTTTACTTACCTTAAGTATAGCGTGCTTGATATGGCGAAAAACATATATCAATGTATTGTTAATGCTGACAACAATCGTAGGTATTTGCACAGTTTTTGTAATGTCGAATATCTATGTTAATTCATTATTCTTGTTATGGAATGGTTGGATTACTTATAGCAGTTTTGTTGCTACTACATTAATTGCTGGTGGTGTTATTGCTTGTTTGGCATTGGTGATTTCATTGAGAGAACAACATAATTTCTTGATCATAAAACAAGTCATCACGCAGTTTTTCACTTTTGCAGCGCTTGCGGTAGTTTTAAATATTATCAGTTATTTATATCTACAAGGTCATATAGCCAGTAATGCCACTATAGGAATTTCAGCAAAATATGTAGATAGTGCACTAGTTTTGCAATTAACTCTTATCAAAGCAATCTTATTAGTGATTGGGTTAAGCTGTATGATTTTTTTCCGAGTTAAGTTGGAACAAGGTATCAGTTTATTTGTTATTAGTATTGCAAGTATTAGTATCGTCGCCGCAGAAATTGTTGGTAGATGCAGTTTCTTCTTTCTTGGTGCGTAGATCTCGGCAGTAAGGAATCTGGCAGCAATGTATATTAGTGCTGATTGTGTACGACAAAAATATCAATGGGCAAACTGTAAGCGTTGTGCTGCAGTTTGCCATTTAAATGCAATAAAAGTGACACCCACTATTACTTTGGATTCCAATGTATGTGATGAGTGTGGACAATGTGTTGAGAACTGTCCATTTACCGCGATTGTAGGTACTGCACCTAGTTATAACATTAGAAATAATATTCTGTATGAAGATAATCAGCCTGCACCTTTATTGGAAAAACTTTTACTATTAAGAGCTGATGGTATTAACGAGGTTTGTGTTAAATCATCAGATTCAGATTGGTTTTCAGCGGTACAACAGGCGAATCAGGTGCTATGTGATAATAAGCAACTTTTATTTAAAGTAACGATAGCTGAATCAGTAGTTGAGGAGATACAGTATTCCAAAAGAGCTTTTTTACATTTTTCGACATTAACATTGTCGGCAAAGGCGAGAGAGGGTAGAAGTTTTTCTGATTTATCAAAAGCTTATCCGGAGTATCAGTTTTATCGTATTGCTTTAGATCATCATCAATGTACCTTATGTGGAATATGTGCCGTATATTGCCATCAAAATTGCATCCACTTTACAGATACTAAAGTAGTCATTAATAGTCAAAGTTGTGATGGTTGTCAGTTGTGTCAGGATGTATGTCAATTGAAAGCATTAGAACTGACAAAAGAGATGAGAGATTTAACGGTAATGGAATATCCTGTTTCTCAGCAAGTATGTAGTGCTTGCCATCAGTTATATCGAAGCATTGATAAACAAGATTCAGTTTCTCTTTGTCCGGCTTGTCGATTTCGACAACAAAACAATATGCCCTTGTATAAGATCGGACAACAAGCACTATCCTAGAAATTATAGGAATAAAAAATCCCATAAAGCCTGATACTTTATGGGATTAATTGACTAACAGCTTATTTTACTTCTACACCTTTCGCTTGTAAGTCAGCATGGTAGGAAGAGCGAACAAATGGGCCGCAAGCAGCGTGTTCAAATCCCATTTGTTTTGCTTTAGCGCGGAATTCATCAAATTCTGTTGGTGGAACATAACGTGCAACAGGTAAATGATGACGGCTTGGTTGTAAATATTGCCCTAAGGTCAGCATAGTAACGCCATTGTCACGTAGATCTTGCATTACTTCGAGAATTTCTTCGTTAGTTTCACCTAAACCAACCATTAAGCCTGATTTAGTTGGAATGTGTGGGAACATTTGCTTAAATTCACGTAATAAACGCAATGACCATTGATAATCTGCACCCGGACGTACCTCTTTATATAAGCGAGGAATGTTTTCCAAGTTGTGGTTGAAAACGTCAGGTGGATTTTCAGATAATTTTTCTAAGGCGGTTTCAATACGGCCACGGAAATCAGGCACAAGAATTTCGATTTTAATATTTGGATTTAAGGCGCGAATTTCTTTGACGCATTCAGCAAAATGGCCAGCGCCGCCATCACGTAAATCATCACGATCCACAGAGGTGATTACTACATAACGTAAGCCCATATCTTTGATGGTTTGCGCCAGTTTTTTTGGTTCTTCTGGATCTGGCGGTAATGGCTTACCATGAGCAACATCACAGAAAGGGCAGCGGCGTGTACAGATTGCCCCTAAAATCATAAAAGTTGCCGTTCCATGATGGAAACATTCTGCAAGATTTGGGCAAGAAGCTTCTTCACAAACAGAGTTAAGCCCATTTTTGCGCATTGCTTTTTTGATATTTAAGATCTTTTCTGAGGTTGCCGGTAATTTAATTTTCATCCATTCTGGTTTAGGCAATAATTCTTGATTTGGATCGATATTCTTTACCGGAATAATGGATGTTTTTGCTGCATCGCGGTATTTAACACCACGTTCCATTTTGAATGGTGTGCCCATATTTTGATGTTCCTTATTCTAGATTGGGTAAACCATCAACATAGTGAAGTTGTTGATAGCCAATTAAACGAGTGAAATGTTCGATAAGTTTTGGTGCCACATCAGCACAAGTAATGTCAGTATCAACAAAATCTTGCAGTTGGCACATTTCTAAACCAGCATAACCACAAGGATTAATTGCGTGGAATGGTGATAAATCCATATGAATATTAAAAGCTAATCCATGGAAAGAACAACCTTTACGAATACGTAGCCCTAGCGAACAGATCTTTTTACCATCGATATAAACGCCTGGTGCATCAGGTTTTGGATAACCTTTGATATTGTAATCTGCTAGAGTATTGACGACACATTGTTCTAAATAGGTAACTAGATCACGTACCGATAAAGGCGATTCGCTGCCAGATAATTTATCAATGGCTTTACGTCTTTTTATATCCACTAGAATATACATTACTTGTTGACCGGGACCATGATAAGTTACTTGGCCGCCACGATCAGATTGTACAATCGGAATATCGGTTTTGTGTAAGATGTGTTCCGCTTTTCCGGCTTGTCCTTGCGTAAATACTGGTGGATGTTGTACTAACCAAATTTCATCGATTGTTTCTGCAGTACGTTGATCGGTAAATTGTTGCATACGGTGCCAAATGGTATCGTAAGGTTGCACGCCGAGTTGACGAATAATAACCTGCTGTTCAAGCTGTTCTGTTGTACTTCCCATAGATACCGCCTTTGTTATAACACCATTCTTACTAGCTCGATCTCAGCAAGTTCTTTATAAAGGGTTTCAACCTGTTCAATATTTTGTGCAGTAATGGTAATAGATACAGAGTGATATTTACCATTACGGCTCGGTTTAATTGATGGACTGTAATCGCCAGGTGCGTGTTGTTGAACGACTGCAAGTACACGATCAGTTAATTCAGGGTGAGCGACACCAACGACTTTGTAAGGAAAGTCACAAGGAAACTCAAGTAGGTCTTTTAATTTTGGTTGTTCTTGTTGCATAAATCTCTCTCTTTAACTTTGTATGATTGATAGTGTCAATATAAATTGCTGACTATCAATGGAATTTAACCCACCTTAAATGAGGTGGGTTAGAGAAAAATCAAGTTAAATATTTGTTAACACCACATATTTTAACTAAAAATACTTTTTACGGTAAGCACTATCCAGTCCCAGATTTTGCCGAAGAAACCTGCTTCTTCAACAGTATCCATTACCTGTAAATTTGCGGTTTGAATATCTTTGCCATCAAGTTGATAAACGATAGAACCTACGACTTGTCCTTTTTTCAAAGGCGCCTCTAAGAATTTTTGATTTAACTGATAACGCGCTTTGACAGACTGACTTTTTCCTTTCGGAATCACTAAATAGACGTCAGATAAAGTTCCTAATTTAACTTTGTTTTCTTTACCGTAATAAAGTGGTTGTTCTGAAACAACTTGATTTGCTGCCAATGGTTTTACGTTTTCAAAGTTAGCGAAACCCCATTGCAACAATTTTTTACTTTCAACTTCACGACCTTTGAAAGAGCTTACTCCCATTACAACAGAGATCAATCGCATATTGTTATCGACTGCAGAAGCGACAAGATTATAGCCAGCTTCATCGGTATGCCCTGTTTTTAAGCCATCAACATTTAGTGTTTTATCCCACAATAAACCATTACGGTTTGGTTGTTTGATGTTATTGAAGGTAAATTCTTTTTCTGCATAGATATGATATTCTTCCGGTAGATCGCGGATAAGACGAGAACCGATAATTGCCATATCACGAGCAGTCGAGAATTGACCATCTTGATCTAAGCCATGTACAGTTTCAAAATGGGTATTTTTTAAACCGAATTGGTCAACATATTGATTCATCATATTGATGAAATTAGCTTGGGTACCAGCTAAATATTTTGCCATTGCCACACAAGCGTCATTACCCGAAGCAATAATGATCCCTTTATTTAAATCTGCAACAGAAACTTGTTGATTAACATTGAGGAACATTTTTGATGAACCTGGGAAGTTTTTACCCCAAGACTCTTCATCAATAGTTACCATATCGGTATTATGGATTCTGCCCTCTTTTAAAGCTTGCCCAATGACATAACTTGTCATCATTTTTGTTAGCGAGGCAGGATAGTGTTTTTGATCTGGATTGAGCGCTGCTAATACTTGACCAGTATGATAATCCATTAAGATATAAGTTTGTGCATTTACTTGAGGTGGAGCTACATCATAAAGTCCTTCCGCATAGGTAAATGAAATGCTAGAAAAACTGAGTAAACCTGCTAAAGCGAGTTTTTTCAGTTTTTTAGAATACAACGACATTTTTTCTTCCTTACAACATATTTGAGTAAATAGACAACACATAATTGGCATTATGTGTTGTCTGATAGGTGATGCTATAAATTATATCGTGATAAAGGGGAGGTTTAAAACCTTTACATCACATTTAGACATTAATAGCGATAAGTATAAAGTTGGCTATTGTCTGAATGTAAACGAGAGAAAGCTAATTTGATGCTGTTTACTTTAGCTTGATCGAGTAATGGACCGAAATGGACATTGAATTTATTTCCATCTTGGGTAATTTCTGTTTTTACACCACTCATTGCAAGTTCAGAGATTAGCTTTTCTGCTTTTTCACGACTTTCTATGTTACTGGCAGTTAGTTTAAATTGATTACTGCTATTTTTGTCAGAAGATGAATTTGCCTCAATATTTTCACGAGAAGCTAAGAGGGTTTTTCCACCTTTGCCAGAAAGATTACCATTGCGATCAATAATAACCATATCTAACTTAACATTTGCCGTACCGCGAGCAGTCATCCCCAATTCTTTTGCTGCCGCTTTAGAAAGATCAATGATTCGATTAGAGTGAAAAGGCCCTCTATCATTAATGCGTACGACCACTTGTTTATGATTACGTAAGTTAGTTACTAATACATAGCTGTTAAGTGGCAATGTTTTATGCGCTGCGGTAAAGAGTTTTTCATTATAAACTTCTCCGCTAGATGTTTTTTGTCCTACAAATTTAGGATGATAGAAAGTTGCAGTGCCTTGTTTGGCGTAATTTTTTGCTTCTTTCGTGGTTACTGTACGATAACGTACACCTTTTACTGTATAAGTTTTACTTGTTGTTTTTTTAGGATGATATTGTAACTTGGGGCCGGCAATACCATAAACTTTCTTAGTTTCATTTTTTACTTGTGTTTTGGCTACTGCAAAAGAGGTTTGAAAAAGAAAAAACAATGCAGCCAATACAGTTAAATATTTCTTTAGTTTCATATTAAATATGTTCCCTAACTTTCTTTGATTGCTCAAATGGAAATTAGCTTCCATGAGAAAGCATTCGTCGATGTGTATGTATCGACATTATTAGCCCAAAACCGGCCATTAATGTCACAAATGAAGTTCCGCCATAACTGACTAGTGGTAATGGAACTCCTACAACAGGCAAAATACCGCTCACCATACCAATATTAACAAAGACATAAACGAAGAATATCAATGTTAAAGCGCCGGTCAAAATACGACCAAAAGCGTCTTGTGCTTTCGCACCAATAATTAATCCTCTCCCAATAATAAATAAGTAAATAATTAATAAAATAATAATCCCAACCAGTCCATGCTCTTCACTTAATACTGCAAAAATAAAATCAGTATGCGGTTCAGGCAAGAACTCTAATTGTGATTGCGTTCCCATCATCCACCCTTTACCAAATAAGCCACCTGAACCGATAGCAATTTTGGATTGGATGATATGATACCCTGCGCCTAAAGGATCCTTTTCAGGATCAAGCAGAGTTAATACCCGCGTCTTTTGGTAATCGTGCATCAAGTAAAACCATAACACAGGTATAAAACCAGCTAAGCCAATAATGGCTGAAGCAATTAATTTCCAACTCATACCAGCAAGAAATACCACAAAGATTCCTGATGCGGCCACAAGAATGGAGGTACCTAAATCGGGCTGAATAGCCACAAGTAAAGTTGGTACTATAATTAATGTTAATGCAATTACCGTATTTAATAAGCTCGGCGGTAATTGTCGTTTACCTAAAAAGGTTGCTACCATCAAAGGTACTGAGAGTTTTATTAACTCTGAGGGCTGGAAGCGGAATAAACCTAAATCCAACCAACGTTGTGCACCTTTACTAGTCGTGCCGATTAAATCTACTAAAATCAGCAGAATAATACCAATAATATAAAGATATGGCGCAATCTTTTGGTAAAAACGTGGTGGCAATTGGGCAAACACAAACATTACAGTAAAGCCCATTGCAACTTGCATTAGGCGGTTATCAAACATTTTTTCGCTACCGCCAGATGCACTATATAACACTATTAAGCCATAAATAACAATAACAATTAAGCCTAATAGTAATTTTAAATCAATATGTAGCTTCTGCCATAAAGACACTATTGTATGCTTTTCCGTCATTGTGTCGATACTCCGCTCGGATTAAATTGGCTATTTGTTTGCTTATGCGCAAAATAATAGTCAAAAATTTGTCTGACGATTGGGGCTGCGTTACCTGAACCACCACCAGCATTTTCCATAATAATGGTAACAATCACTTCTGGATTCTCAAATGGCGCATAAGCATTAAACCAAGCGTGATCGTGCAAATGTTTAGATAAGTTTTTCGAGTTATAGGTTTCATTCTCTTTTAAACTAAACACTTGTGCCGTACCTGATTTCCCGGCTACTTTGTAAGGTGTACCAACGAAAGCTTTTCTAGCGGTACCATTTGGACTATTAACAACGCCATACATACCTTGTTTGGCAATATTCCAGACTGCGGTACTTGGTTCTGTGATATCGGCATAGATATGTTTATCTTCATAAGGTTCTATTTGATTGCCGATGACCTCTTTCATTAAATGAGGTGTATTCACTTTACCGTTATTAATCAGAATAGATAATGCTTTTGCCAATTGTAATGGTGTTGCAGTCCAGTAACCTTGCCCAATTCCGACTGGAATAGTGTCACCTTGGAACCATGGCTTTTTGTAGCGTTTTTGTTTCCATTCTCTGGTTGGCATTACACCATTAGTTTCTTCCAGAATGTCGATACCTGTCGATTGTCCAAAACCAAATTTCTGCATCCATTCCGCTAGACGATCAATACCCATTTGATATGCAACATTATAGAAGAAGGTATCAGAAGATTCGGTGATACCTTTGATCACGTTAGTTGAACCATGTCCTGTTTTTAACCAGTCACGAAACCGTTTTGTCGTATTAGGAATGGCAAAATAACCTGGATCATAGAAAGTAGTATTAGGCGTAATAACACCTTCTGTGAGCGCCGAAACTGCAATAAAAGGTTTGACCGTAGAAGCAGGTGGATAAGCGCCTTGTAAGGCACGACTATAGAGTGGGCGATCACTATCGTTTAATAAGCGTTGGTAGTCGTTATAAGAGATACCATCTACGAATAAGTTATTGTCATAACTAGGAGTAGAAACCATCGCGAGAATACTGCTATCTTTAGGATTCATCACAACAACAGCCGCTTTCTGATCGCCTAATAGATTAAAAATATAGCGTTGTAAATCTACATCTAAGGTTAAACGAATATTTTTCCCTGCAATTGCTGGTTGTTCACGTAATTTACGAATTACTTTACCTTGGCTATTAACTTCCACTTCTTCAAAGCCAACTTGCCCATGCAACACATCTTCGTAATAACGTTCGATACCTAGTTTACCAATATCATGAGTACCGGAATAATTGGCTTCTTTTTCTTCTTGTTTCAAACGTTCCACATCGCGATCATTGATTCGAGCCACATAACCGAGAATATGCGTTAATGGCTCTCCATATAGATAATGACGTTTGAAATAAGGTTTTACTTCTATGCTTGGAAAAGCGTATTGATTAACGGAAAAACGCGCAATTTGTTCTTCACTAAGATCCGCTTTTAATAAAATTGGCGTATAGCGTTGTGAACGACGACGTTCTTTTTTAAAGGCTTCGATATCTTCGTCAGTTAAGCCAACAATTTGGCGTAGTTGATTGAAGGTGGCGTCTAAATTATCTACTTTTTCAGGCACAATGTATAAACCAAAAAAAGTCAGATTTTCGGCAAGAATTTTATTATTTTTATCGTAAATAATGCCTCTGGTCGGCGCAATAGGCAGCAACTTAATCCGATTACCGTTAGAACGAGTTTGGTAAGTTTCATAATTAACAACTTGTAGATTGTATAAGTTGGTGATTAAAACACCTGTCAGCACTAAAACACCAATAAATGAAATTAATGCACGACGAGCAAACAGATTACTTTCTGCTTGGTTGTCGCGGATAGTTTCCTTTTCTTGCAAAAATTTCATTAATTTCATCTGAATTATTCTCGATGATAAGGGTGGTTTGTGGTTAAACTCCAAGCACGATATAGGCTTTCAGCAACGACAATACGTACTAATGGATGTGGTAAGGTTAAAGGTGACAATGACCAGCTACGTTCTGCCGCTTGTTTACATTCTGGTGATAATCCTTCAGGACCACCGATCAACAAACTAACATCACGACCATCTTGTTTCCAGCTCTCTAACTGTTGTGCTAATTGTGGTGTTGTCCAAGGTTTTCCAGGAATATCTAACGTGATGATCATACTATTTTTACCGCATGCGGCGAGCATTGCTTCACCTTCTTTTTCCAGGATACGTTTAATATCAGCATTTTTACCACGTTTACCAGCTGGAATTTCAATTAATTCAAGCGGTAAATCTTTTGGAAAACGGCGTTGATATTCTTCGAAACCTTCAGTTACCCAAGCAGGCATTTTGGTACCAACGGCAATTAGCTGCAATTTCATACTATTAAGCCCATAGTTTTTCTAATTGATATAGGGTACGAGCTTCTTCTTGCATAATATGTACCATCACTTGACCAAAATCGACGACGATCCAATCACTGGTGTTGAAACCTTCTGCACCAAAATTTTCAATCTGTTTTTGTTTGCAATGTGTCATTAAGTTTTCGCCTAAAGAAGCGACATGACGGCTGGAATTACCAGTACAGATAATAAGATGATCAGTGATTGGCGATTTGCCTTTCACATCAAGTACTAAAATATCTTTTGCTTTCAGATTGTCTAATTCAGCGACAATAATTTCTAACACACTAAAGCCCTTTTTTGCTTAAAAATGATACATCTTGAAAATTTAAGGGGCGAATTGTATCACGATATTGGTTGTGAAGGAAATTAGAACAAAATTGAGTGAGAGGAAAATTAGCAAATGCCATTTAGTGGTAGATAAATGGCATTTTTTAATTTATTTATGATGAGCGTTAGCAGAATAATATTTTTTATTGGAACGCGCTTTTTTGATTTTAGGTAATGGTAATAACGCCGTTGGATCATAATGACTCACTGGAATATGATGGCCAATATATTGCTCAATCGCTGGGAGGTTAATTGCATAATCTTCGCAGGCAAAGCTGATGGAGATTCCTGTTTCACCAGCGCGGCCAGTACGACCGATTCGATGCACATAATCTTCATAGTCATCAGGTAAGTCATAATTAAAAACGTGGGTAACTTGCGGAATGTGTAATCCACGCGCAGCCACATCAGTAGCAACTAGAATGTCTAATTGTCCATGAGTAAATTGTTCTAATAATTGAAAACGTTTCTTTTGGATGACGTCGCCTGTTAATAGACCTGCACGATGCCCATCCGCGATTAAATAGTGCCAAATTTTTTCACATTGATGCTTAGTGTTAGCAAAAATAATACAACGTTCAGGCCATTCTTCTTCAAGCAACGTTAGTAGTAACTTCATTTTGTCTTCATTTGACGGATAAAAAAGTTCTTCTTTAACGCTGTCGGCAGTTTTATAGGTTGATTCGATCTCAACATAATGTGGATCATTCATATCCTCAAAGGCTAATTCACGTACTTTAAAAGAGAGTGTTGCCGAAAATAGCATTGTTAAACGTTCAGTTGGTGGCGGACAATGGCGCAGTAAATAGCGAATATCACGAATAAAACCAAGATCGAACATTCTATCAGCTTCATCTAATACGACACATTGGATCTGATTTAAAGAGATAACACGTTGTTTAACGTAATCGATCACGCGTCCTGTGGTACCAATTAAGACATTAACTCCCGCCTGTAATGTCTGCATCTGTTTCTCATAACCGTCACCACCATAGGCTAAGCCTAAGGATAATCCTGTGTGTTGCGCAAATAGTTGCGCATCATGATAAATTTGGACGGCCAGTTCGCGAGTCGGTGCCAGGATGAGTGCAGATAAATGTTGTTTTGCGGTTGGGGATTGTTGTAAACGTTGAAACAGTGCAGTTAAAAAAGCGATTGTTTTTCCTGTTCCTGTTTGTGCTTGACCTGCAATATCTTTACCTTGTAATGAATAGGGTAAAGAGAGCGCTTGAATTGGGGTACAGTATTCTAATCCCATTTGTTGTAATGCACTTTGGATCGTGGGATGCAAAGAAAAATCGCTAAAACGAGTTGTTGTCAGATATTGATGTTCCATAAATAATCTTGAGATTTTAGTAAAATTTGCTTAATTCAGGGCAAATTCTACTCTAAAACTAGACAATAGTCTTTTTTAATGGTAATTTTGCCACTGAAATTTTATCTCATATCTAAATTACAATTCGTTTTTAATCTAATCTACAACAACATTTCAGTTATTATGAATTTAACAGAATTAAAAAATACTCCTGTTTCTGAGCTAGTGAAATTGGGCGAAGAACAAATGGGGCTCGAAAATTTAGCGCGTTTAAGAAAACAAGACATTATTTTTGCTATCCTCAAACAACATTCCAAAAGTGGTGAAGATATTTTTGGTGATGGTGTGTTAGAAATCTTACCTGATGGCTTTGGTTTCTTACGTTCTGCTGATAGTTCTTATTTAGCTGGCCCTGATGATATTTATGTATCGCCAAGTCAGATCCGCCGTTTTAATCTGCGTACTGGCGATATGATTGAAGGGAAAATTCGCCCGCCAAAAGAAGGTGAACGTTATTTTGCTCTTCTCAAAGTAAATCAAGTTAATGATGACCGTCCTGAAATCTCTCGCAATAAAATCCTTTTTGAAAACTTAACACCTTTACACGCTAATTACCGTTTACGTATGGAGCGTGGTAATGGTTCAACTGAAGACTTAACTGCTCGTATTTTGGATTTAGCTGCGCCGATTGGGAAAGGTCAACGTGCATTGATTGTTGCGCCACCAAAAGCAGGTAAGACTATGTTCTTACAAAATATTGCGCAAAGCATTACCTATAATTATCCAGAATGTATTTTAATGGTATTGCTGATTGATGAACGTCCAGAAGAAGTAACCGAAATGCAACGTATGGTAAAAGGTGAAGTGGTCGCATCAACCTTTGATGAACCTGCTGCTCGCCACGTTCAAGTTGCGGAAATGGTAATCGAAAAAGCAAAACGTTTAGTAGAACATAAAAAAGATGTGGTGATTTTATTGGATTCTATTACTCGTTTAGCGCGTGCTTACAATACAGTGACGCCAGCATCCGGTAAAGTGTTGTCAGGTGGGGTTGATGCGAATGCGTTGCATCGTCCAAAACGTTTCTTTGGTGCTGCACGTAATGTGGAAGAAGGTGGTAGTTTAACCATTATTGCAACTGCGTTAGTGGATACTGGCTCTAAGATGGATGAAGTTATTTACGAGGAATTCAAAGGAACTGGTAATATGGAACTTCATCTTTCTCGTAAAATCGCAGAAAAACGAGTATTCCCAGCGATTGACTTTAATAGTTCAGGTACCCGTAAAGAAGAGTTGCTCACTACACCGGATGAATTACAAAAAATGTGGATTTTACGTAAGATTGTTCATCCAATGGGTGAAATTGAAGCAATGGAATTCTTAATTGATAAATTATCAATGACTAAGACAAATGAAGAGTTCTTTGAAGCGATGAAACGCTCTTAATTTCAACAATTTATTGATAAACCGCATTGGTTATGATGATCATGCGGTTTTTTATTTTGTATTGGAATTAACTATGTAATAATTCAGGATAAATTCTAAAAATCATAAATTGAGATATTCAATATGGAATATATTTTATTAGCTTTATTTAGTCTGAGTGCTTTGATTTTTATTATTAAATCACATTATCGTTGGACTTATCTTTTTGCAATATCTCTTTTTATCTTCTTCTTTTCTTTGATGTTTATGGCAACGGCTCAATGGCAAAGATCGCTCAACTTTGCCAGCATTTTGTTTGTTATTTTGATGCTATTTCATCGTTTAAAGATTCATTATTACAAACAACCTTTGTTAATTTCAGATTTTATTCTTGCCTTTGATCCACGTAATTGGGAAACATTATTGCATTATAAAAGTGCAATTTTGGCCATTTTAGGATTATTGGGATTAGCTGTTTATGCAGTTATTGGATTTGCATCAGTTGAATCGTTAGGGGTTGTTGCCCAACTATTAGGCTTGGTGGGTACAGTCATTTCATTTAGTGTAATGTTTTATTACAGCAAACATCCACAAGCGATTCAGGTGTGGTTAGATTCGTTGCCAGATGATGGACGAGATGTCTTTTTAAATTTACCGATGTCGACACGAGGTGTATTTTTTCATGTACCGCAAATCGAGGGAGATGGAACACATTTTCAGCAAAAAATGGCAACAGTTGCTGATTATCCATTAAAGGGAGAAAGGCCTGATATTGTTATTTGGTTACATGAATCAACATTTGAACCACAACAATTTGCGTTTCAATCGGCTTCACTACCAGCACTGACAATGTATCAACCACGTCAAGATTTAGTACTGCATAACTTATTGCGTGTACATACGTATGGCGGAGCAACATGGAAATCTGAATTTGCTTTTTTAGCAGGGGTGCCATCAACAGATTTTGGTGCGATGGCGAGTTCAGTGTTTTATTCTGTGGTTCCTCATTTAGAATATAGTTTGCTGAAGAATTTAAAACAGCATGGTTATTATTGCGTAGCATTAAGTCCCTTTACTAAGGGGAATTACAATGCAAAACAGGCCTATGAATATTTGGGTTTTGATTTATTGCTACAACCACAAGATTTAGGCTACCCAGCCCCAATGTCAAAAAATTTATGGCATATTGAAAGCCATGATATGGCGAAATATGTACAAATGATTTTGGAAAAACAGCATCCTAAGCTACAAGAAGTCACTCAGCCAATATTTATCTATGTTTTAACAATGTATGAACATGGCCCTTATCACGCACATACAGAAAATTTTTATCAAATTACCGATGAAAATTGGACGGCTCATCATATCGGCTTAATCAACGATTATGTGCAGCGTTTAGAGAAGTTGAATGATTGTATGGAGCAGTTTAATTGTTATTTACAGCAACGTGGTAAACCCTATCTGCTAGGATATTTTGGCGATCATCAGCCTAATTTTGAACGTAAAAAAGTAGAATATCAGCCAACAATTTCACAGTTTATGCATCCTGATTATATTACGCAATTTACGCTAAGAGCGAATTATGCGACTAACCCAATTAAAGTAACGAATTTGTTAGATATTGCACAAATTGGTGGCATATTATTAGAGGCTGCCGGATTAGAAGCAGATCAATTCTTTAAAGCCAACATTGCTATGCGTAAATTGGGTGGTGCTTTACAAGAATATGATATTGAAGATAAGACTTTATTACATAATTATCAGCACTATCTTTATCAACAGTTAAAGATAGTGCGATAACAAGAAAGATTATTTTCTGATGGCATAATCGCCAGAACAGATCCATTTATAGGTGGTAAGTGCTTCTAAGCCCATAGGGCCTCTAGCGTGCAGTTTTTGTGTACTTACTGCCACTTCCGCACCTAATCCAAATTCGCCGCCGTCAGTGAAACGTGTACTTGCATTGAGATAAACAGCAGCAGAATCGACTTGTTGAGCAAATTGCATTAAAAGTTGTGGATTTTGACTCAAGATACCGTCAGAGTGCTGGCTGCCATAGTGACGGATATGGGCGATCGCTTGATCAATGTTTTTCACAACAACAACATTTAGATCAAGAGATAGCCATTCTTGGCTAAGAGTAGCTTCTTCTAATGGTTTTACCCGATCAGTATGTTGAGCAAGAATAGCGAATGCTTGTGGATCAGCATGGAATGTAATTAATGGCTGTTGATTGTATGTCGCAAGTTTTGGCAAAAATTCAGCAGCAATACTTTCTTGAACTAATAGCGTTTCCAGTGTGTTACAGGTGCTTGGACGCTGGGTTTTCGCATTATGAATAACGGTTAATGATTTATCGAAATTTGCCGATTGTTCCACAAATAGATGGCAGACACCAATTCCACCAACAATCACAGGAATTGTGGATTGTTCTTTGCATAATTGATGCAGCGCTGCACCACCACGAGGAATAATCATATCAATATATTGATCTAATTTGAGCAGCTGGGTGATAAGTTGACGATCTGGATTGGTAATCGCCTGAATTGCAGCAGCAGGAAGTTGTTCGCTGGTTAAAGCCTGCTGAATAATTTCAACTAGAATTTGATTAGTGTGTTGTGTTTCTTTTCCACCACGTAAAATTGCCGCATTACCTGTCTTAAGGCAAAGACAAGCAACATCAACGGTGACATTTGGACGAGCTTCATAAATCACACCAATAACGCCGAGCGGTACTCGTTTTCTTTCAATTTTAATGCCGCTGTCGAGTTCTGCACCATCAATAATATTACCAACAGGATCGGGAAGAGAAATAACATGTTTGACTTCATGAATAATATTATCCAAACGTGATTCTGTAAGCATTAAACGATCGATCAATGCTTTGCTGATTCCTTGTTGTTCAGCATTTTGAATATCTTTTGCATTTGCGTTCAGAATATCTTGTTGGCGCTGTTTTAATTGTTGTGCAATACGAGCTAATACTGCATTTTTTTGTTGATGAGAAAGTTCTGCAAGACGAAAGGCAGCCTCTTTCGCTAATTTCCCCATTTGTTGTAAATCTGTCATAGCCTATTCCTATAATAAAACAAGGTCGTCACAGTGGATCACAACTGAGCCATATTCGTAACCTAAAATATCATTGATTTTATGGGATTGTTGTCCCTTAATTTGTTGTAAAGCATCACTGTTGTAACGTACCATACCGCGCGCTAATGGCTTGCCGTTAGTATTTTGCAGCATAATGACTTCACCACGAGAAAAAGTGCCATCGATTTGTTGAATACCAGCAGGAAGTAGAGATTTATGCTGAATGGTTAAAGCCTGTTCAGCACCCTGATCGACAGTAATTTTTCCGGCAATAGGCGCCGCAAATAACCATTGCTTACGACCATCAATGGCATGATTTGGTACTTTAAATTTTGTACCAATATCGACATCATTTGCTAGATCAACGATGACATTCTTGCGTCCGCCGGCTGCGATAATGGTTTCAATACCTGAACGTGTTGCAATATCAGCAGCGGTAATTTTGGTGGACATTCCACCTGTACCCAATCCAGATACGCTACCACCTGCAATCGCACGAGTTTCATTAGTAATTTTTTCAATTACTGAAATCAGTTTTGCATCAGGATTACTTCTTGGATCGCAATCAAATAAGCCTTGTTGATCGGTTAATAAATAGAGTTGGTCTGCGTGTGCTAAGATTGCAGTTAACGCAGAAAGGTTATCATTGTCACCGACTTTAATCTCTGCAGTTGCAACAGCATCATTTTCATTAATCACTGGAATAATTTTATTCTCAAGTAGTGTCATTAGCGTATCACGCGCATTAATAAAACGTTCACGATCTTCAAAATCGGCACGAGTTAATAAGATCTGTCCGATCTTAATATCGTAAATCTCAAATAGTTGCTCCCACGTCTGAATAAGTTGACTTTGTCCAACTGCAGCAAGAAGTTGCTTTGAAGAGATGGTCGCCGGAAGTGAAGGATAATTCAAATAGTGTCTGCCAGCAGCAACAGCACCGGAAGTAACGATAATAATACGGTAGCCTTGTTGATGCAGTGTTGCACATTGGCGGACAATTTCCAACATATGTGGACGATTGAGTTTTGATGAACCTTGGGTTAATACACTGGTTCCAAATTTTAAAACGATGGTTTTCATAGTTATATTGAGACAAAATTCAAAGCGTTTAAGGTAGCATAAACCTTGGAAAAAACGAAAAAGAATAAACAACTTTTTTGAGTAATTTTGTGACCAGTAGTGAAATGGGGATTTACCTTACTAAGTATAGCTAGATAACTGCTATATATTAATCTCATGTAATAGTAGATTTTAGACACTCTAATTGCAGCTTTTAGCAAAATTTTGTTTTTAATCACTTTCTTAATGATTTAATTTGTGTCTAGCAATACTCTAATTTGATTAGTTATTCTTTTCAGTTGCAAAATTGACTTCATTTCTGCCGTAAGTTGTAAATTGTTTAAAAAATAATTTGTTTTATTGGATAGGACTAAATTTAGCTACAATTTACCCTAATAGTCTTTAAAAGATAATAATTATTATTTACAAAATAATAAAATTATGATTTGATCTTGGTAATTATTCTTATTCTCATTTTGATCGTTTATTGATGCGTATTTTATTTCTTTTTTTAGTCAGCATATATGGTTTAGTTGGTTGTGTGAGTGAGCCTATATCAGTTCGACAATCAGTTATCCAGTACAAAGTTTTTGATGTAAAACAAAGAGCTTTTATTTCATATGATAGTTTTATTGAGCAATTAAATCAGACTCATTTGATTTTGTTGGGAGAAACTCACGATCAATATTTACATCATAAAGCTGAACAACAACTTGTTGCAGACTTATTGGCTAATAAGCGATTAAACTCTGTGATGTTAGAGATGTTGCCTTCATCACAACAGGCAGTGTTATTAAAAGCACAGTTAACGTTACGTAAACAACAGGTAAAAGACAGTACGGTTGTAAAGCAGCTATTACGATGGAATGATGAATGGGATTGGCGACAATATGCTGATTTAGTAACATTAGTTGCAACGTCAGAAATTGGCTTATATGGCGCAAATCTTAATCAAAAGGAAATCAATACGTTATGGAGTGGCGCTTATCCTTTAAATGGTAATATTTCTACATCTACAGTAGTGAAGCAAAGATTAAAAAACTTGATGTTATCTTATGCTAGTGAGCATCATAGTTTGGAAATGCAGCCTGAATCTATCAACAAACTTGTTGAGATTCAACAATTCAAAGATCGTAGAATGGCAGAAACATTAATCAAACAGCCAAAACCAAGTGTATTGATTGCAGGACGTTATCATGTCAGTAAATCATTTGGTGTTCCCTTACATCTACAAGATTATCAGTATAGTAATTATCAGGTGATTATTTTTACTGATAAGTTGGATTCTATTAAGGAAGAAGAAGCTGATTATATTTGGATACTGTAAAGGTGAGGGATGATGTTACAAATTGTATACCGTACTTTTGTCATTATGCTATTGAGTAACTTTGTTTATGTCCAATCTAGTTTGGCTAATCCCATGATTGATCGTAAACAAAACAAATTAGTTCTACCATTTGACACAATTTCTGATCCTTATCAGTGGTTAGAAACTGCTGATAAAGCGGAAATTATCCCATTGGTTAAACAAGAAAATGGTTACACTGATGCCTTTTTATCCTCTGAACGAAATTTACAGCAAACTTTATTACAAGAGATGAAAGCTCGTTTAGCTGAGAGTAAAAAAATAAAAATTTGGCAGCAGCAGGGAGTATTTTATCGTCAATCTTATACTGGACGTTATCCACTTTATGAAAAACAAGCATCTGATAAAAAATGGCAGACTATCATTGATGGTAACAAAAGAGCGGTGCAATTTTCTTATTATAATTTGCTCAAACCGATAATCAGCCCTAATCAAAAAATGGCTTTAATTATTGAGGACATTGAGGGGGATGAGCAATATCAGTTTGCCGTGTTAGATCTGGAAAATGGTCATATTCAGCAAGAATTGCAACATGTTATGCCAAGTGCAGTGTGGACAAAGGATAATCAAGCCATTTATTATTTACAGCGAGATCAGCAATTTAAACTAGGCTTATATCTACACCGAATTGGTCAAAATCAACAACAAGATAGCTTGATTTATCAAGAACAAGATCGTAGCTTTTTTGCTGATGTTAGTCTTTCCTCGTCAGGACAATATCTAATTTTATCAATGAATAATGCCACACAATCTGAAGTGAGATTGATTGATCTAACTCAAGATAATGCCACATTGCAACTGGTTTTAGCTAGACAACCTAAACTTGAATATTATCTTGATCATAGTGATGATGGTTTTTATGTACGGAGTAATTTTAACCAGCATTCAGCAATGCTGCACAATGAGTTTGCTTTATTCCACTTTGCTAAATTGGGTGAGGATTGGCAGCCTGTTTTTGTCCCAGTAAAAGCGAGCGAATTAGAAAGTTTTACTCTACTGAAAAATTGGGTGGTCGTGCGTTTAAGGGAAAAAGGGGTAAGCAACTATCTTTACTGGCAGAAAAGTACACCAGAGAAGCGTTACCATATTACCTTCCCGACAGAAAATTATTTGGTCTTTTTACAAGGTATTGAAAATGACGAAATACTAAATTTCGGCTACAGCTCGGTAAGTACACCAACGACATCATTGTTATTTGATTTGACAAGAGATCAGTTCATTAGTGAAATTAGCGAGAAGGCACAGGCATATCATACTCAATATTTATATGTAGAAGGGCGTGATGGAGTACTTATTCCTGTCACCTTAGCTTATAAAAAATCTTTATTTGTACAAGGCAAAAATCCGCTGCTGATCACTGGGTATGGATCCTATGGATTCAGTTTTGAGCCTACTTATGGTACGAGTTATTTAAGTTTATTAGATAGAGGATTCGTCTTTGCTATTGCTCATGTTCGAGGTGGCGGAGAGCTAGGCAGTAACTGGTATCAGCAAGGTAAGGGGATTTATAAAACAAATAGTATTAATGATCTCATTGATGTAACCCGATGGTTGCAACAGCAGGGTTACGCCGATCCTGATCGTACTTATGCAACAGGTGAAAGTGCCGGAGGATTGCTAGTGGCAGCGGCAGTCAATCAAGATCCTTCTCTCTATCGAGCTGTGGTATTGCAAGTTCCTTTGCTTGATCTGTTTGCGAATAAGGCAGAAAAAACAAGTGGTGAGCAATCGCAAGAGAGTCAAGAATGGGGTGATGTTAATGATCAGCAGCAGTATCAGAAAATGAAATCTTACTCACCTTACCAAAATATCACAAAACAGCGATACCCAGCTGTATTGTTAATCACTGGATTAAATGATAGTAGAGTACCTTTTTGGCAAAGTCTAAAATTTGCCGCTAAATTGCGTTATCAGCAAGCGGAATATAAGCAACCTCAGCCAGTTTTAATGCGTATTGAGAATACGGCAGGACATCAAGCAGGTAGTGGGCGTTTAGGTAGAATTTTGCGTAACGTTGAAGCGTATAGTTTTTTGTTAAAAATAGACCACACTTTTCTAGCAAAAAAGTTGCAAGATAGTGGCTTAAATCATATTAAAAGGAATCATAATGAACTTAAATAAAGCAGCTCAGTTAGTCACATTCGTTTGTTTATTGGCACTCAGCATACAAGCCAGTGCAGAGGAGCAAGATGAATTGCAATTAGGTGATTTGCAAGTAGCCGGCGAGGGAGGGGGGATTCGCACCGTTGAACAGCAAACCTTCTCTCAAGCGGGTGCAGTCAGTAGCATCGGTGAAATAAAATCATTCCAATCCTTAGATAGCAGTGTACGAGCGCTACCAGGCACTTATACTAATATCAACCCAACACAAGGCACTATCAGCGTTAATATTCGTGGTGAAAGCGGATTTGGTCGCGTTAATACTATGGTTGATGGTGTTCCACAAACCTTTTATGGCACATCATCTAATTCAGCCAGTAAATATCACGCAGAAGATGGAGGTTATGGACCAAGTAGCCAATATGGCGTGATGATTGATCCGAATTTCTTGGTTAGAACTGATGTTATACGTGGTTTTTCTGATGGTGCGAGCGGTGTGAACGCTTTAACAGGTAGTGCGAATTTTCGTACTATTGGCGTAGATGATGTGGTGTTTCACGACCAGAAATTTGGCGTCTTATCTAAATTAAATTATGGTTCAAATGGTGTTGGACCAAATGCTATGTTGGCATTTGGTGCGAAACATAAACTATCGAATGAGGGCAGTCTTGCGGCGATGTTTGCCTATAGCGGTAGCAAAACACAAGCTAATTATAAGCGTGGTGATGGCAGTTATTCCGCTGATAATGATTATGTTCGCCGCCTAGATCAGGAACCACGTTCTTGGTTGGCAAAATTAGAAATAAAGCCGAATAGTGAGCATAATTTATTGTTTAGTGCCCGAGATTATAAAAATAATGTCGGTGGACGTAAAACTACTAATAGTGCTTACGGTATAGAATATAACTACAATCCAAGTTCGTTATTGGTTGATGTGCATGTATTAGCTGCTTATACAAAAAATGCGCAACTATATAATGAGGATGCCAATATTTGGGTATTATCCAATGGTAGAACTGACAATAAATCGGCTTATTTAGAAGTGGATAACACTGCTAAGTTCACTTGGCGAGATATTCATTTTGCAACAGAAATTGGTGCAAGTTTACTGACCAATAGTTATAGCAAAAAAGCAACAGGTGTCGATCAAGATAATTTAGATTACACCCCATTTTCGCCAACTGGTAAACAGCGCTTAGCGAGCCTATATTTAACCAATATTGCAACTTGGCACGATTGGGAGCTAACAACTGGTGTTACCTACACCTATGGCTATGTAGGTGGCTATAAGCCTGCTTGTGATGGTGATGATGTTGAGTGTTTCCCATATGGTGCCGCACAAATCAAAATTAAAAGCCAATCATTGTTGCCATCCGTGATGTTAGCGTGGCAAAAATATGATTGGTTTAAACCTTTCATAAGTTACTCTGAATCTAGCCGTTTACCAAATATTAATGAGGTTTTTTTTAATAATCAGGGTGCAGGCTCAATTAATCCATTCTTAAGACCAGAAAGTGCTAAAACTTACCAGTTAGGTTTTAATACTGAAAAAGAGAATGCTTTTGTTGATGGTGATTTTTTAGGCTTAAAATTGCTTGGCTTTTTAAGTTATGAAAAAGATCGTATTTATAGCCGTAGTTTTTACTTACGTAGTAATGGTACGAGAACGACAAATCTTGATGAAGCAGATAAAGCATATCAGGCGCATATCTATGTTAATGCGTTAGACAAAATAAAATCCAAAGGGATAGAGTTAAGTCTGAATTATGATATGGGATCATTTTTCACTGAATTATCCTACACCTATCAGAAACAAAAACTTCCCGTAGATGTTACCGCCACAGTTGGTACTGGGTTTGGTACAACCTCAATTACTACCTTGCCAGAGCATTATGCCACATTAGGTCTAGGTGGGCGCTTTTGCGATAAAAAACTAATTATTGGCAGCTTGATTAAATATACCGGCAAAAATAGACGGATAAATCCAGCAGGGTTGCAAATTAATCAGGTTGATGACGGCAGTCAAGAGATGCCGAAGATGCCAATAATAGTTGATCTTTATACCACTTATCAACTTAGCAAGAATGTTTTGCTCAAGGCATCAATACAAAATGTGATGAACAAAAATTATGTTGATGCGCTTAACTCATTGAATTCAACTGCTTCGCAATATGATGTGGATGATCAAGATAATGATGTATTCAGTTTTAGCAATATTGCACGAGGTAGAACATTTTTTATAGGTGCCGAAATTCGTTTTTAACTATTAATTTTTTATATGTAACTAAACTAAAGAGGCTCTTAATATGAAAACTTCATATAAATTTATATTTATCGCTTGTTTGCTTGGATTACTCACGGCTTGCCAGTCAACAAGTACTAGCTTTTCGAGTGAAAAACAGAAGCAAATAAATAATGCTGCTACCAGTGAATCTAAAGCGAAAAATGAAGCAACAACAGAAAAAGCAGAAAATGAATCAATTGTGGAAAGTAAGCAGGTAATAGATGGATTTTCTAATCCTTCTTTAAGAGCAGTGCCTTTAACCTCAAGTGCTTCATTAACAGAAGAACAGGGCAAGGCGTCTGGCGATGGATTTGCTGATTCACCTGCGTTAAATGCTGATAAAAGTGTCGGTTGGGTAGTCAATCCGGGTTTAAATTATGAATTTGTTAATCCACAAACCAATACTACAAGGGATCTTGCCACTTTACAGCCAACTGCTGATTTTTTAAAGGATGGCGAAATTAATCCTGATAAGGTACAGCAATATGTACTGACGGACAATGGCGTAAAGGTGGGAACATTTCAATTTGTCAATCAGTCTTATTCTAGCTATGCCACATTTGTGCCTGAAAAAACCTTATCAGAAGACTACGGAGATGGGCTTGAAGAACGCTCTTATCAGAATTTAGAAATGTATGTGATTAATCCGACGCAAAAGGCACAATTCAATCTATTGGAGGGAACGGCAACTTATACGGGTCATACTTTGGGATATGTCGATGGAGTTGAAGGAAAGACTCCTAAAAAGCCTTATGTGGGCGATATTGAATTATCAGTTGATTTTGCGCAGAAAGAAATTTCGGGCAGAGTATTTAATCGTCAAGATGGCTTCACTAAATATCATTGGAGATTTACAGACGATGACGAACAACCGACAGAGAAAGGTATTTCGCTTACTAAGCAAGATCTGATTTTAAAACCGACCAAAGTTGAAGCTGTGAATGGCGTGATGGTGTTTGGTGTCGGCGCACACGATAATGTTGTGGTTAATGATGATGGTAAAGAGGTTTCTATCTCAAGTTATTCAGGGGCTTTTGCTGGACCTAGAGCTGAAGAGGTAGTCGGCAGCATTGGTAATGGTGAGGAAAAAATTATTTTTGGTGCGGCCAAAGAATAAGCATTAAATAAAAGTGCGGTATAAAAAATGAAAATTTGTACCGCATTTTTGGTAAAGGAAAAGAGAGGTGTGAGTGAGCAATAAATATTTAACCATCACGTTGTTAGCATTATTTTTTGCAGTAGGAAGTAATGTGGTGGCGGAGCAAAATAGTCAGCAAGTTTCTGAGCAGTCTATGCAAATGACGCAAATAGCTCAACCAGAACTTAATGATAAGCAGATGGAGCGACAAGCTGATATATCGTTAGATAAACAAACGCCAGCAGAGCAAGAACAGAGTAACTTAAGTGATAATCAGCAAACTAGTTTGCAAGAGGCTAATTTACACGATATGTCGCCATTGGGTATGTATATGAATGCACATTGGGTAGTGAAAATTGTGATGTGGATTTTATTTGTTTGTTCAATTCTTACTTGGTTGATTTGTATAGTGAAATTTATCCAGTTTAGAGTTGCTATTTCTCATTTGAAAAAACAACAACAATGGTTAATGCAACAAACAAACTTTAGTAATACTTATCAACAACTTAGCAAAATTAACAAATCTAATGTCAGTGCTAAATTAATTAGCGAAATCAATGATGAACTGATTAAATCAAATTATCAGCTTGATGAAGATCTTAAGCTGCGTATTGATTACCGCTTAGAGCGACAAATCCAACATTTTGGTCAACAAATGCGTTATGGTATTGCACCACTTGCCACCATTGGTGCTGTCGCCCCATTTATCGGCTTGTTCGGTACAGTTTGGGGAATTATGAATAGTTTTATCAGCATTGTGAATGCGAAAACCACTAGTTTATCGGTTGTAGCACCGGGTATTGCTGAGGCCTTATTTGCCACAGCACTTGGCTTAGTCGCAGCGATTCCTGCGGTAGTTATTTATAATATTTTTGTACGTAGCATTAATCGTTATAACATTCATATTAGTAATTTAATTGCGATATTACGCTTAATGGTAAAACGGGATATTTCGCTCGGTCGTAGACTTTCTACCGAGGGGTAATTATGGCGTTGTATAATTATTCATCAGAGCAGACGGATCAGGAACTATCAGAAATTAATGTGACACCATTTATTGATGTAATGTTGGTATTACTGATTATCTTTATGGTAACTGTGCCGATTTCTACGGTGACTGTTCCTCTTGATTTGCCTACGGCACAAGCAAAAGTAGAACCCAATTTGGAGAAACCTATTATTCTATCGTTAAATCGTGAGCGAGAGCTTTATTTAGGTGATGAAAAAGTCTTAAATGACAATCTAGGAGAGGAAATTGATAAATTAACACAGGCTAAACGTGATACAGTTATCTTTCTTCAAATAGATAAGACCGTACCATACGAATATTTAATGGATATTATGAATCAGTTGCGTAGTGCTGGATATTTTAAAATTGGCTTAGTCGGACTTGGACCTGATACAGAGAATCATTAGTGATGATTATTGAAGTGCCTTCGTTATGGCAAAATAAGACATATAGAATATGGTTGGGCGGAGCGATTGTTGTAATTAGTTTACATTTAGCAATGCTTTATTTTTTGTTAAGAAAAGAGTATAACATTAACTCTTATACTTACCCTGCAGCGGTTATGGTTGAATTTTCAGATCCACCACAGTCTATTATCAGTATCTATGATCTGCCAGTAGGAACACCACAGATTGTTACGCAAGATAGTCAGCGTGATAATCTGCCAGCTCCAATCTCACAGCAAGAATTACCCGTGCCTGAGGTGGATGAATTGCCTTTAGCTGATAAAGCTGAAATTGTGGTGGCAAAGAAAGTAAATAGTGTGGTTGAAACTGTGAAAAATAAATCTGAACCTGAGAAAAAAGTTGAAAATATAACGAAAAAAAAGCCAGTGAAAAGCAAGGTAACCAAGAAAAAACAGGTTAGTGATACCGATTCAAAAGCAACAGGGCAGATAACCTCCGCAGCACCGAGTGGCAATAACAATAAGATTGCGGCAGAATTTAATAGCAGTGGCAATGTTAGTTCAGAGAAAGCTAGTTGGCAATCGTTACTAATGGCACACTTACAACGCTATCAACGTTACCCAGCGCAAGCATTGAAAAATCAAATTAAGGGAAAACCGATTGTAACCGTAGAAATTGATCGAGATGGGAGCGTGTTATTTGTTGGTTTGAAACATAGCAGTGGCAGTGCTGATTTAGATGATGAAGCAGTGAGTGCCGTAAAACGGGCTTCGCCATTGCCCGTGCCACCAACCTCTATTATTGGTCAAAAGACAAACTTGAAAATAAGTTTTGGGGTAGATTTTTTTATTAATAAAAAAAGATAGAAGAAAGAGAATAGATTGTTGTTGGATTTAACTAGGAGAGGGTTTAGTCTTACTAAAAACATATTATTCTAATGCTTATTATGATTAAGGTACATTACTATATTTAAATTTTGCGCAATTTTCTTGAGAAGCGAAATTCCAGTATTTGATCTATATCCATATTGGAGATGACAACTTGTTTGTATAATAACTGCCTTATTTTTATAGGGTAGAAAAGAATGTCTGAATTATCATATGAAGCTCAGCAAGAGATCACGCGCTTATGTGCTAGAGCTGCAATATTGATGTTGCAGCATGGTGCAGAAAGTATGCTAGTCGATCAAGTTGCTTGCCGTTTAGGTAAGGCGTTAGGTGTGGAAAGTGTGGAAGCTGCTTTGACTCCGAACGCAATTGTCATCACGACGCGCCACAAAGAACAATGTATTACTACAACTCGCCGTAATTATGATAGTGGGATTAATATGGCGGTAGTAACACAAGTGCAGCGAATCGTTATCGCAGCAGAACATAAAATTTATGGTGCCCATCAAGTAAGAAAGAAATTAGATGAAGTAAAACCATTTCGCTATAACCGTTGGTTTGTAGTTGTGATGGTGGGATTATCTTGCGCGAGTTTTGCCAGATTAGCAGGTGGCGATATTATCATTTCATTAGTTACTTTCTTCGCTTCGGCGTTAGGAATGTTTGTGCGACAAGAGTTAGGTAAACGGCACTATAATCCACTACTAAACTTTGCGATTACTGCTTTTGTTGCTTCCTGTATGTCAGGACAAGCGTTGTTACATGGTTGGGGCAATGAACCTGAGATTGCTTTGGCATCGAGTGTGTTGTTATTGGTACCAGGATTTCCATTAATCAATTCTTTGTCTGATGTATTAAAAGGTTATGTCAATATGGGACTTGGCCGTTGGGCAGTAGCGACAGTCTTAACATTTGGTGCCTGTATTGGTATTGTCTTTGCCTTAGCGGTATTGCACATTAACGCATGGAGTTAAATATGAATGTAGTATTAACTTTATTAAATGATCTGTTTTTTGCGGCAATTCCTGCAGTAGGCTTTGCGTTGATTTTCAATGTACCGCCGAAAGCCTTAAAATATTGTGCAACGCTTGGCGCATTAGGGCACTGTTTTCGCACTATTTTAGTCAGTTATTGTGGTGTGCCATTAGTGTTTGGTACGTTCTTTGCTGCAGCATTGATCGGATTTATTGGTGTTTATCTTTCACAACGATTTTTAGCACATCCAAAAGTATTTACTGTGGCGGCAATTATTCCGATGATTCCAGGTGTTTATGCCTATAAAGCAATGATCGCGATCGTACAGATAGCGCATTACAATTATAGCGAAGCATTATTAGCACAAGCATTGGAATATTTTGTGAAAACAGGTTTTATTCTTGCAGCAATTGTTTTTGGTTTAGCCTTGCCAGGATTACTTTTCTATCGTAGCAGACCTGTGATTTAGCCTATATTTATGTTTTTTCGGATGTTCTGATTGAAAATTGATACATTCAGATAATTTTTGTATGAAATCTAACAATAAAGTGCTAGAATTGCGGGCTTAAAAATCTCCCTATAAGTTTTATTTATTAGGTTTTATGTAGGTTCATAATGAGTTCAGAAATTGAGAAAAAGAAAACATCTCCAGAAGATGAGAATAAAGCAAAAGGCTTTAGTAGTGCACTATTATGGTTTGTTGCTGTGATTTTCGTATTAGTTGCCGCAGTAGGTAACATTTACTTTAAAGATCAATTTTCTTCCGTTGTACGTGTTCCAGCAATGGTAGTATTGTTGTTAGGTGCTTTATTAGCCGCTGCATTCACCAAACAGGGTACAACTGCAAGAACCTTTTTAAAAGAATCTCGTATTGAGTTAAGAAAAATTATTTGGCCTACCCGCCAAGAAGCAACTCAAACAACCTTAGTTGTGATGGGAGTTACTGTGGTGGTTTCATTAATTTTATGGGGCCTAGATTCTTTAATCGTTTCTTTAATTAACTTTATCACCAACTTGAGGTTCTAATTATGAGTGAGAATACAACGCAAAAACGTTGGTATGTGCTACAAGCTTTTTCAGGATTTGAATCGCGTGTTGCTGCTGTATTACGTGAATACATTAAATTGCACAATATGGAAGATCAATTTGGCGAAGTATTAGTACCAACTGAAGAAGTAGTGGAAAATGTTGGTGGAAAACGTAGAAAAAGTGAAAGAAAATTTTTCCCGGGCTATGTATTAGTACAAATGGTTATGAATGATGATACATGGCATTTGGTACGCAGTGTGCCACGTGTAATGGGATTTATTGGTGGTACACCAGATCACCCAGCACCAATTTCTAATCGTGAAGCTGAAATGATCTTGAATCGCTTAGAACAAAATAGTGATAAACCAAGACCGAAAACAATGTTCCAACCTGGTGAAGAAGTTCGTGTTAAAGAAGGTCCTTTTGCTGACTTCAATGGTACAGTGGAAGAAGTGGATTACGAAAAGAGCCGCTTGAAAGTATCTGTATCTATTTTCGGACGTGCAACACCTGTCGAATTAGATTTTAGTCAGGTTGAAAAATTAAGCTAATTTTTCGCTTGATTTTCTTGAAAAACGCCATTTCTTTCATTAGAATGGCGTGCTTTTAAAACAACGGGGAGCCGAAAGGCGTTATCACCCATAATGAGGAAATAAAACTATGGCAAAAAAAGTTCAGGCCTACGTTAAGTTGCAAGTTGCAGCTGGTATGGCAAACCCAAGTCCACCAGTTGGTCCTGCATTGGGTCAACAAGGTGTTAACATCATGGAATTCTGTAAAGCATTCAACGCTCGTACTGAGAGCATCGAAAAAGGTTTACCAATTCCAGTTGTAATTACTGTATATGCAGACCGTTCTTTTACTTTCATTACTAAAACTCCTCCAGCAGCAGTATTATTGAAAAAAGCAGCAGGTATCAAATCTGGTTCTGGTAAACCAAATAAAGATAAAGTGGGTAAAGTAACTCGTCAACAAGTCCGCGAAATTGCAGAACTTAAAGCGGCTGATATGACTGGTGCAACAATTGAAACTAAGATGAAATCTATTGAAGGTACTGCACGTTCAATGGGTTTGGTAGTGGAGGACTAATCAATGGCAAAACTAACCAAACGCATGAAAGCAATTAAGGCCAAAGTAGATTCAACTAAAGCATATGAAATCAACGAAGCAGTAGCATTGTTAAAAGAATTAGCAACTGCAAAATTCGTTGAAAGCGTTGATGTTGCTGTGAACTTAGGTATTGATGCACGTAAATCTGATCAAAACGTACGTGGTGCTACTGTATTACCACACGGAACTGGTCGTACAGTTCGTGTTGCTGTATTCACCCAAGGTGCAAATGCAGATGCAGCTAAAGCAGCAGGTGCTGATTTAGTTGGTATGGAAGATCTTGCTGAGCAAGTGAAAAAAGGCGAAATGGACTTTGATGTTGTTATCGCTTCTCCAGATGCAATGCGCGTTGTTGGTCAATTAGGTCAAATCCTTGGTCCACGTGGTTTAATGCCAAACCCTAAAGTTGGTACAGTAACTCCAAACGTGGCTGAAGCAGTTAAAAATGCTAAATCTGGTCAGGTTCGTTACCGTAATGATAAAAACGGTATTATCCATACCACTATCGGTAAAGTGAACTTTGAAGCAGATCAAATCAAAGAAAATTTACAAGCTTTATTAGCTGCATTAAATAAAGCAAAACCAACTACTGCAAAAGGCGTTTATATCAAGAAAGTAAGTATTTCTACTACTATGGGCGCTGGTGTAGAAGTTGATCAAAACAGCTTATAATATAGGCTTTACAATGTTGTAGGTTATCTCTATAATCTACAATCTTGACTTTTATAAGCAAGAATTCTGGTTGGTGCTTGACCTATTCAAGCCTCATCCAAGACCGCAGGGGAAGTGACTTAAGGTCGTTGTATTTCTTAATAATCCTGCGTAGATGGTGTACAGATAAGAATTTTTCTGCTTCTGGCACCGAAATTCGTCCCCATCTGTTAAGTTGTCAGATTGGGTTTTATTATGTCTAGAAAACTAGATAAATGTATTTCAGGAGCTAAAAGCCAATGGCATTAAATCTTCAAGATAAACAAGCAGTTGTTGCTGAAGTAAGCGAAGTTGCCAAGGGTGCGTTATCTGCTGTAGCTGCGGATTCTCGTGGTGTAACAGTAGACAAAATGACTGAATTACGTAAATCAGCTCGTGAAGCTGGCGTGTATATGCGTGTTGTACGTAATACTTTATTACGTCGTGCCGTTGAAGGTACCGCATTTGAATGCATGAAAGATACGTTTAAAGGTCCGACACTTATCGCATTCTCTAATGAACATCCAGGTGCTGCAGCACGTTTGTTCAAAGAATTTGCTAAAGCAAACGATAAGTTCGAAATTAAAGGCGCAGCCTTTGAAGGTGAGTTCATCGAAGCAAAAGCTATCGATCGTTTAGCAACTCTACCAACATACGAAGAAGCAATTGCACGTTTAATGGGTACAATGAAAGAAGCTGCGGCTGGAAAACTTGTACGTACTATTGCGGCGATTCGCGATCAAAAAGAAGCTGCTTAATATTAGTAGTTTATTGGTTTAAAAATTTTACTTACTTTAGGAAACGATTGTTATGTCATTAACTAACGAACAAATCATTGAAGCAATTGCTGAAAAATCAGTAATGGAAATTGTAGAACTTATTTCTGCAATGGAAGAAAAATTTGGTGTTTCTGCGGCAGCAGCTGCAGTAGCAGTAGCAGCTGGCGGCGAAGCAGCAGCAGCTGAAGAAAAAACTGAATTTGATGTAATCTTAGCAGCAGCTGGTGCAAACAAAGTTGCAGTAATCAAAGCAGTTCGCGGTGCAACAGGTTTAGGCTTGAAAGAAGCTAAAGACTTAGTTGAATCAGCTCCAGCAACCTTAAAAGAAGGTGTTGCTAAAGCAGAAGCTGAAGCTCTTAAGAAAGAGTTAGAAGAAGCTGGTGCACAAGTTGAAATTAAATAATTGATATTATTTGATTTTTAGCAAGAATGGCTGGTGATTTTATCATCAGCCATTTTGTGCCTTTCAGAAACTGAGAGAAATTACCGTTTAACACTCACAGTTTTTATCAAATGAAGTCATCAAATGACTAAATTTAAGTTATTGTTTTATAAGTATAAAACAATCCTAACGGTATCAATTTTACACTGCCACCTTGTATAATACAGCGAGAGTGTGTGGATTGTGGGTCTGAACAGCAAGCAGAGGAACCTATGGTTTACTCCTATACCGAAAAAAAACGTATTCGTAAAGACTTCGGCAAACGTCCGCAAGTTTTAAATATTCCTTATTTATTAACTATCCAATTAGACTCTTTTGAGAAGTTTATCCAGAAAGATCCTGAAGGTCAGCAAGGTTTAGAAGCTGCATTCCGTTCAGTATTTCCAATCGTCAGTAATAACGGAAATACTGAGTTGCAATATGTGGATTACAAGTTAGGTGAGCCTGTATTTGATGTAAGAGAGTGCCAAATCAGAGGTACGACTTATGCAGCACCACTACGCGTTAAACTTCGTCTTGTAAGTTATGACAAAGATGCCGCGCCAGGTACAGTTAAAGATATTAAAGAGCAAGATGTATATATGGGTGAAATCCCATTGATGACTGATAATGGTACGTTTGTGATCAATGGAACAGAGCGTGTTATCGTTTCACAATTACATCGTAGTCCAGGCGTATTCTTTGATAGTGATAAAGGTAAAACCCATTCTTCAGGTAAAATTTTATACAATGCACGTATTATCCCTTATCGTGGTTCATGGTTAGATTTTGAATTTGATCCAAAAGATAATCTTTTCGCGCGTATTGACCGTCGTCGTAAATTACCAGCAACCATCATCTTACGTGCTTTAGGCTATACGACAGAAGAAATCTTAGACCTTTTCTTCAACAAAATTGTATTTGAAATTAAAGATAATCAATTATTAATGACATTAGTGCCAGAAAGATTGCGTGGTGAAACTGCAACTTTCGATATTGAAGCTAATGGTAAAGTTTATGTTGAGCGTGGACGCCGTATTACTGCTCGTCATATTCGTCAATTAGAAAAAGATAATATTTCACAAGTTGTTGTTCCAGCGGAATATATTGTAGGAAAAGTTTCTGCAAAAGATTACATTAATTTAGAAACTGGCGAAGTTATTTGTCCTGCAAATGCTGAACTTAGTCTTGAAGTGTTAGCGAATTTAAGTCAAGCAGGCTATACAACTATTGAAACATTATTTACTAACGATCTTGATCATGGACCGTACATTTCAGAAACATTACGTGTCGATCCATCTTATGATCGTCTTAGCGCATTAGTTGAAATTTATCGTATGATGCGCCCAGGTGAGCCACCAACAAAAGAAGCGGCAGAAGGTTTATTTGATAACTTATTCTTCTCTGCAGATCGTTATGATCTTTCTGCAGTTGGTCGTATGAAATTTAATCGCTCATTAGATATTCCTGAAGGCGAAGGTAACGGTATTCTTAGCAAAGAAGATATCATCTTAGTGATGAAGAAATTGATTGATATCCGTAATGGTCGTGGTGAAGTGGATGATATTGACCATTTAGGAAACCGTCGTATTCGTTCAGTAGGTGAAATGGCAGAAAATCAATTCCGTATTGGTTTAGTTCGTGTTGAAAGAGCAGTAAAAGAGCGTTTATCTTTAGGTGATTTAGATTCAGTAACACCACAAGATTTGATCAATGCAAAACCAATTTCTGCAGCGGTTAAAGAATTCTTTGGTTCATCACAATTATCGCAATTTATGGATCAAAATAACCCATTGTCAGAAGTAACGCATAAACGTCGTATTTCTGCTTTAGGTCCAGGTGGTTTAACTCGTGAACGTGCTGGATTCGAAGTGCGTGACGTTCACGCTACACACTATGGTCGTGTATGTCCGATTGAAACTCCTGAAGGTCCAAACATCGGTTTGATTAACTCACTTTCTGTATATGCACGTACCAATGATTATGGTTTCTTAGAAACACCATATCGTAAAGTAGTTAATGGACAAGTTACTGAAGAGATTGAGTATTTATCTGCAATTGAAGAAGGTAACTATGTTATCGCACAGGCGAACTCAAACCTAGATGAGAATTTCCGCTTTACTGATACCTTTGTTACTGCACGTGGTGAACATGGTGAATCTGGTTTATATCGTCCAGAAGATATCCAATATATGGATATTTCTACTCAACAAGTTGTATCTGTTGCGGCAGCGTTGATTCCATTCTTAGAGCACGACGATGCTAACCGTGCGTTGATGGGAGCAAACATGCAACGTCAAGCAGTGCCTACATTACGTGCGGATAAACCATTAGTTGGAACTGGTATTGAAAAAGCAGTAGCAGTTGACTCTGGGGTAACTGTCGTTGCGAAACGTGGTGGTTATGTTCAATATATTGATGCTTCTCGTATCGTAGTAAAAGTTAACGAAGATGAAACTATCCCAGGTGAAGCGGGTATTGATATTTATAACTTGACTAAATACACCCGTTCTAACCAAAACACTTGTATTAACCAAGTACCATGTGTGTCATTAGGTGAACCGATTGGTCGTGGTGAAGTGTTGGCAGATGGACCATCAACTGACTTAGGTGAGTTGGCATTAGGTCAAAATATGCGTGTAGCATTTATGCCATGGAATGGTTATAACTTCGAAGACTCAATGTTAGTTTCTGAACGTGTTGTACAAGAAGATCGTTTCACAACTATTCATATTCAAGAGCTTTCTTGTATCGCACGTGACACCAAATTAGGTTCTGAAGAAATTACCGCTGATATTCCAAACGTTGGGGAAGCAGCGTTAAGTAAACTTGACGAATCAGGTATCGTTTATATCGGTGCAGAAGTAAAAGGTGGCGATATTCTTGTGGGTAAAGTAACACCAAAAGGTGAAACACAATTAACCCCAGAAGAAAAATTACTTCGTGCTATCTTTGGTGAAAAAGCTTCTGATGTAAAAGATTCTTCATTACGTGTACCAAATAGTGTTTCTGGTACTGTTATTGACGTTCAAGTATTTACTCGTGATGGTGTTGAAAAAGATAAACGTGCACTAGAAATCGAAGAAATGCAGTTAAAACAAGCGAAGAAAGATTTAACTGCGGAATTAGATATTCTTGAAGCAGGTTTATTTACTCGAGTTCGTTCATTGTTATTAGCAAATGGTTTCAGTGAAGAGAAACTTGAGAAGCTCGATCGTATGAAATGGCTTGAGCAATCTCTTGCTGATGAAGAGAAACAAGCTCAATTAGAACAGCTTGCTGAACAGCTAGATGAATTACGTAAAGAGTTTGATCGTAAGTTAGAAATTAAACGTAACAAGATTATCCAAGGTGATGATCTTGCACCGGGCGTATTGAAAGTTGTTAAAGTGTATCTTGCGGTGAAACGCCAAATCCAACCTGGAGATAAAATGGCGGGTCGTCACGGTAACAAAGGGGTTATTTCAAAAATTAACCCAATTGAAGATATGCCATATGACGAAAACGGCCAACCAGTTGATATCGTGTTGAACCCACTAGGGGTACCATCACGTATGAACATCGGTCAGATCCTTGAAACCCACTTAGGTTTTGCTGCGAAAGGTATCGGTGATCAAATTAATCGTATGATTAAAGAAAAACAAGAAGTTGCTAAATTACGTGAATATATCCAAAAAGCGTATGATTTAGGTGATGCTTGTCAGAAAGTTGATCTCAGTACTTTCACTGATGAAGAAGTAATGCGTTTAGCGCAAAACTTACGTAAAGGTTTACCGCTTGCGACACCAGTATTCGATGGTGCGGAAGAAAAAGAAATCAAAGGTTTGCTTGAATTAGCAGGCTTGCCAACATCAGGACAAATTACCCTTTATGATGGTCGTACTGGGGAAAAATTTGAGCGTCCAGTAACCGTTGGTTATATGTACATGTTGAAACTTAACCACTTAGTAGATGACAAGATGCATGCTCGTTCAACTGGTTCGTACAGTCTTGTTACTCAACAACCACTTGGTGGTAAGGCTCAATTTGGTGGTCAACGTTTCGGTGAGATGGAAGTATGGGCATTAGAAGCATACGGTGCAGCATATACCTTACAAGAAATGTTGACTGTGAAATCAGATGACGTCAATGGTCGTACGAAGATGTATAAAAACATCGTTGATGGTACGCATGAGATGGATCCAAGTATGCCTGAGTCATTTAATGTATTACTTAAAGAAATTCGTTCTTTGGGTATTAACATTGATTTGGGTGATGAGAAAGCTGAATAATTCAGCCAATAAGATTAGCGCAAGTGTAGAGTAATCCGCACTTGCATAAAGTTTAACTCCGATGGGAGCAAATCTGTGAAAGACTTAGTTAAGTTTTTAAAAACACAATCAAAATCTCGTGAAGACTTTGATGTGATTAAAATTGGTCTAGCTTCTCCAGACATGATTCGTTCATGGTCTTATGGTGAAGTGAAAAAACCAGAAACTATCAATTATCGTACCTTCAAGCCTGAACGCGATGGTCTATTCTGTGCCAGAATTTTCGGACCAGTGAAAGATTACGAATGTTTATGTGGTAAATATAAACGTTTGAAACATCGTGGCGTGATTTGTGAAAAATGTGGTGTTGAAGTTACTCAAGCTAAGGTACGTCGTGAACGTATGGGGCACATTGAGTTAGCCTCTCCTGTTGCACATATTTGGTTCTTAAAATCATTACCATCTCGTATCGGTCTATTGTTAGATATGCCATTACGTGATATTGAGCGTGTTCTTTATTTTGAATCATACATTGTGATTGAACCAGGTATGACAGATCTTGAAAAAGGTCAATTATTAACTGAAGAACAATTCTTAGACGCAGAAGAGCGTTGGGGCGATGAGTTTGAAGCGAAAATGGGTGCGGAAGCAATCCAAGCTTTACTTCGTGATATGGATCTTGAGCACCAATGTGAAACATTACGTGAAGAGTTACAAGAAACTAATTCAGAAACTAAACGTAAAAAAATCACTAAGCGTTTAAAATTATTAGAAGCATTTATTCAATCTGGTAATAAACCAGAGTGGATGGTATTAACTGTATTACCAGTATTACCACCAGATTTACGTCCATTAGTACCACTTGATGGTGGTCGTTTTGCGACATCAGATTTGAATGATCTTTATCGTCGTGTGATCAACCGTAACAATCGTTTAAAACGTCTTTTAGACTTAATTGCGCCAGATATTATTGTGCGTAATGAAAAACGTATGTTACAAGAATCTGTAGATGCGTTATTAGATAATGGTCGTCGTGGTCGTGCGATTACTGGTTCAAATAAACGTCCATTAAAATCATTAGCGGATATGATCAAAGGTAAACAAGGTCGTTTCCGTCAAAACTTATTAGGTAAACGTGTTGACTATTCAGGTCGTTCTGTAATTACCGTAGGTCCATATTTACGCTTACATCAATGTGGTTTACCGAAGAAAATGGCATTGGAATTATTCCGTCCATTTATCTATGCAAAATTAGAAAGTCGTGGTTTGGCATCAACCATTAAAGCGGCGAAGAAAATGGTTGAACGTGAAGATGCAATCGTATGGGATATTTTGGCAGAAGTTATTCGTGAACATCCAATTCTGCTTAACCGTGCACCGACACTTCACCGTTTAGGTATTCAAGCATTTGAACCGATCTTAATCGAAGGTAAAGCGATCCAATTGCATCCATTAGTTTGTGCGGCGTTCAACGCGGACTTCGATGGTGACCAAATGGCGGTTCACGTGCCATTGACATTAGAAGCACAATTAGAAGCTCGTGCATTAATGATGTCAACCAACAACATTTTATCACCAGCAAACGGTGATCCGATTATCGTACCATCTCAAGACGTGGTATTAGGTCTTTACTATATGACTCGTGAAAAAGTTAACGGTAAAGGCGAAGGAATGTTGTTACAAGATCCACGTGAAGCAGAAAAAGCATATCGTACTGGTGAAGCTGAACTTCATTCTCGTGTGAAAGTACGTATTACTGAATATGAGAAAAATGCACAAGGTGAATTTGAAGCGAAAACCACTTTAACTGATACGACTGTTGGTCGTGCGATTTTATGGATGATTGCACCTAAAGGTATGCCATTTAGTCTATTCAACCAAACTTTAGGTAAGAAAGCGATTTCTCGTTTAATTAACGAAAGCTATCGTCGTTTGGGAATGAAAGACAGCGTTATCTTTGCTGACCAAATTATGTACACTGGTTTTGCTTATGCTGCACGTTCTGGTTCATCAGTTGGTATTGATGATATGGTGATTCCAGAGAAGAAATATGAAATTATTTCTTCAGCAGAAGAAGAAGTAGCAGAAATTCAAGAACAATTTAACTCTGGTTTAGTAACCGCTGGCGAACGTTATAACAAAGTTATCGATATTTGGGCAGCAGCGAATGAACGTGTTGCGAAAGCGATGATGGAAAACCTTTCTACTGAAGAAGTGGTAAATCGTAACGGCGAACTCGAAAAACAAAGCTCATTTAACAGCATCTTTATGATGGCTGATTCAGGGGCGCGTGGTTCTGCAGCACAGATTCGTCAGCTTGCTGGTATGCGTGGTTTGATGGCTCGTCCAGATGGTTCGATCATTGAAACCCCTATTACAGCAAACTTCCGCGAAGGTCTAAACGTTCTTCAATACTTTATTTCAACCCACGGTGCACGTAAAGGTTTGGCGGATACCGCGTTGAAAACTGCGAACTCAGGTTATTTAACTCGTCGTTTAGTTGACGTAGCACAAGACCTTGTAGTGGTAGAAGATGACTGTGGTACACACGAAGGTATCGTGATGACACCATTAATTGAAGGTGGTGATGAAAAAGTCAGCTTGAGAGAGTTAGTATTAGGACGTGTAACTGCAGAAGATGTATTAAATCCAGGTACAGAAGAAGTGTTGATTCCACGTAATACACTATTAGATGAAAAATGGTGTGAAGTGATTGATAAACACTCTGTTGATAGCATCAAAGTACGTTCAGTTGTAACTTGTGATACTGATTTTGGTGTGTGTGCGAAATGTTATGGTCGTGACCTTGCACGCGGACACTTAATTAACCAAGGTGAAGCAATCGGGGTTATTGCAGCGCAATCAATCGGTGAGCCAGGTACACAGTTAACCATGCGTACATTCCACATTGGTGGTGCAGCGTCTGCAGCTGCGAAAGAATCAAGTGTTCAAGTGAAGAATACCGGTACTATTCGTTTAACTAATGCGAAATTCGTAACTAACCAAGACGGTAAACTTGTAATTACTTCTCGTAATACTGAGTTGACTGTGATTGATACTTTTGGTCGTACTAAAGAGCACTATAAATTGCCATATGGTTCTATTTTAAATAAAGCTAATGGCGATGATGTAACTGCAGGTGAAACTGTAGCGAACTGGGATCCACATACAATGCCAGTTGTTTCTGAAGCAAAAGGTTTTGTGAAATTTGTCGATATTATTGATGGTTTAACTGTTACTCGTCAAACTGATGAATTAACAGGTCTTTCATCGATCGTGGTACAAGATGTTGGTGAACGTGCGACTGCAGGTAAAGATTTACGTCCAGCATTGAAACTTGTTGATGCTAACGGTAACGATATTTTAATTCCAGGAACAGAAGTGCCAGCACAATACTTCTTACCTGGTAAAGCAATTGTTACTTTAGACGATAATGCAGAAGTTAATATCGGGGATTCTTTAGCACGTATTCCACAAGAATCATCAGGTACTAAAGATATTACCGGTGGTTTACCACGTGTTGCAGATTTATTTGAAGCGCGTAAACCAAAAGAGCCTGCAATTTTGGCAGAGATTTCTGGTATCGTTTCATTTGGTAAAGAAACTAAAGGTAAACGCCGTTTAGTAATTACTCCAAGTGAAGGTGAAGCATACGAAGAAATGATTCCAAAATGGCGTCAACTCAACGTATTTGAAGGTGAAATGGTACAACGCGGTGATATTATTTCTGATGGTCCGGAATCTCCGCATGATATCCTTCGTTTACGTGGTGTACGTGCAGTAACCGAGTATATCGTGAATGAAGTACAAGATGTTTACCGCTTACAAGGGGTAAAAATCAATGATAAACACATTGAAGTTATCGTACGTCAAATGTTACGTAAATGCGTGATTACCAATGCGTATGATTCAGAGTTCCTTAAAGGTGAACAAGTTGAAGTTGCGCGCGTGAAAGTTGTTAACCGTAAACGTGCAGCAGAAGGTAAACCGTTAGTTGAATTTGAACGTGAATTACTCGGTATTACTAAAGCTTCATTGGCGACAGAATCATTTATTTCTGCGGCATCATTCCAAGAAACAACACGAGTGCTTACTGAAGCAGCGGTTGCTGGAAAACAAGATGAATTACGTGGCTTGAAAGAAAACGTAATCGTAGGTCGCTTAATTCCTGCTGGTACAGGTTTTGCTTATCACCAAAGCAGAGCGAAAAAACGTCATGCAGCAGCAATGAATGCGAATGCAGCAGTTGTTGAAGAGCCAACAATCAGTGCTGAGGAAGCAGTAGCAAACTTAGCAGAAATGTTGAATATGAATGAAGCAGAATAAGATTTTGCTGTCGTAAAATAGCAATACAAAATACCGAGCCAGCAGACTCGGTATTTTTTTGCATTTATTGCGGTGATGATTTAATAAAATATCAACATTATTGATTGATTAAACGATAGATTTCAGGATCTTTACGATCTAAATAATGGAAAGATTGAATGCGACGAATTGTACGAGAACGACCACGAATCAATAAGGTTTCAGTAGTTGCAATATCACCTTTACGATGTACGCCTTTTAATAGATCGCCATGTGTAATACCGGTTGCGGAAAAGACTAAGTTGTCATCGCGAACTAATTCATCTAATAACAACACTTTGTTAATCTCTACACCCATTTCTTGACAACGACGACGTTCACTCTCTGCAAATGCGCGATTTTCTTCGCTATCACCTTTTACGACTTCGCGAGTTAATAAACGTGCTTGCATTTCACCACCTAACGCACGAATACCTGCTGCAGCGACTACACCTTCAGGAGCACCTCCAATACAATACATCATATCTACCCCAGTATCAGGTAAACAGCATAGTAACGCAGCAGCAACATCCCCATCTGGAATAGCTAACACTTTAACCCCAAGTTGTTGCATTCTGGTGATAACATCTTTGTGTCGAGGCTTATCTAAGGTGACAACGGTAAGTTGAGAGAGCAATTTACCCATTTTAGAAGCAACGCGACGTAAATTTTGTTCTAAAGGTAAATTGAGATCAACCATGCCTTTGACTTCTGGACCAACTACTAATTTTTCCATATACATATCAGGTGCACGCAAGAAGGTATTTGGACCACCGGCGGCTAATACTGCAATTGCATTGGCTTGCCCCATTGCCACCATACGAGTACCTTCGATTGGATCTACTGCAATAGCGATTGGTTCTTCACTGACGTCTTTACCAAGTTTTTCACCGATATACAACATTGGTGCTTCGTCTATTTCACCCTCACCAATGACAATTTCACCATTCATTTCAATCTGATTCAGCATAGTACGCATCGCTTTTACTGCGGCTGCATCAGCGGCATTTTTATCACCTCGTCCTAACCAAGAGAATCCAGCTAGTGCTGCTGCTTCTGTTACTCGAGAAAATTCGATTGCCAATGCTCTTTTCATAATTTTTCCTTACCCTAACAATGATCAAAACCGCTTAATTCTAGCATTTGGCGAACGATTGCTTAACTAATTTATTGAAGATTTTTTTAATTTAGATGAAATGGAATCTTATCTAGGATAGAATGTTAGCCATCCTGATGTATTGGACAACTAATGAGGAATAATAACAATGTCTTTAGAAATTTTAGATCAACTTGAAGCGAAGATTAAACAAGCTGTAGAAACTATCCAACTTCTCCAATTAGAAATTGAAGAGTTAAAAGAACAAAAAGCCAATGTGGAACAAGCTAACCAAGCTCTTCAAGCAGAAAAATCTCAACTGAATGCAGAAAATGCACAATTAAAAGAAGAACAACAACGTTGGCAAGAACGTTTACGTTCATTAATTGGACAAATTGAAAACGTTTAATTTATTATCGCTATGATTGGAAACCCACTTTATTATGGTTAACAGATAAAGTGGGTTTACTTTTCTCTATTTAGCAATGTGACATATAGAGAAAACATAAAGAAGTTAGAACCAAATCTGATTATGCAATAGTCAGATTTGGTTCTATTTTCTAGAGTAGATAAGAATTTAAGATAAGGGGCTGAAGTAGATTAGCGTTAAATCTGACACCATTTCCGCAGGATTTTGAGCTGTTGAGATGGTGTCCCATAATTGAAACGAAACTCACATTCTTTCAAAAAAAGAGGGAAAGATTTTCGATCAATTCCATTATACTTTCTTAGCACACGCTTTGCTTGATTCCAAAAATTCTCTATCCCATTAATGTGATTTCGCCGCTCAGCAAAATGAGTACTGTGGTTAATTCTATAATGCGTAAACTCACTAACATCTAGCACATCATAGCTATGATAACAATCTGTATAAACAATGCTATCTGGTTGTATTTTCTTTTTAATAACAGTAAGTAAGGTATCAGTCTTAGTGTTTTGTACAGTTACTGTGTAAACTTTTCCATGGCGTTTAAGCATGCCAAACACCACCATTTTACCAGCTGCACCCCGACCTCTTTTCCCTTTTCGCACACCACCAAAATAGCTTTCATCTAACTCTACTTCGCCATCGAAAAGTTCATGTGCTTGTAGTGCTAAATGATGGCTGATAACGAGACGAATTTTTCGATAAAACAAGATGGCAGTATTGGCTTGAATGCCAAGCAAATCTGCTGCTGATCGTGCTGTTACTTCTAATACAAAAAATTCAAGCAGTTTTCTTTGTATAGATTTCTTTAGTTTACAATTGGTTATCTTCATTTTTGTAGCTTAGCATAAGTGCTAATCTACTTCAGCCCCTAAGATAAAGATCTATTTGTTGTTGAGATAGTATGGGATAACGAGTATGAAACAACAACCTGTCATTGGTTTTATTTTGGTGTTAATTGCGGTGCTAATGTGGGGTACTTTGCCAATTATTTTACAACCAGTCTTGCCCTATATAGATAACCAAACAGTTGTTTGGTGTCGCTTCTTTGTTGCGGCAATAGGTGCTTACTTGATTCTATTTATGGGGAAAAAGCGAGCGTTTTTAGCACAACTAAAACGTCAACATATAATCTTAATCCTTTTAGGAATCATTGGTTTATCTGCGAATTTTTTACTCTATAATTTGACGCTGAAATATATCCCAGCCACAGTAAGCCAAGTATTAAGTCCACTATCTTCTTTCTTTATGTTGATTTGTGGCATCTTTATTTTTAAAGAAAAATTGTTAATTCATCAGAAAATCGGTTTAACCATTTTATTGATCGGACTGGCGTTATTTTTTAATGATCGTTTTGCTGATTTTTCACACGTTAATAGCTTTTCATTAGGTATTTTCTTTTGCGTCAGCTCAAGTATTGTTTGGGTTGTATATGCTGTTGCGCAAAAATTTCTACTAAGAAATTTTACTTCTCAACAGATTTTATTTGCGATGTATTTAGGTTGTACTTTGGTGTTTTTGCCTGTAGCAAAACCTGCTCAATTACTTCATCTAGCACCGATTACGCTATTATTTCTGTTTTATGCCTGTATTGGCACCATTTTAGCGTATGGCTGTTATGCAGAAGCATTAAACCGTTGGGATATTTCTAAAATCAGTATGATTATGCCGTTGATTCCGATTGTGACGATTTTGTTTTCGTTTATTTTTGCTTGGTTATTGCCGCATAACTTTAGTTATCCTAATTTGAATTTATTAAGTTATATTGGCGCTGGTGTGGTTGTGTTTGGTTCGTTTTTTTCGTCAGCTGGCTATCGTTTTATCAAGAAAAGGTAATGGGAAATTATCCTAGATATGATGCTATCTAGGATAATTTTTGTTTTATGCGACAGTAACAGATTGAATAATTACGTCTTCTACTGGAACATCATCGTGGTAACCTTTGCTAGTCGTTTTTACGCCACGAATTTTATCTACTACATCCATGCCTTCAACCACTTCACCAAAAACAGCATAACCCCATTCTTGTACTACTTCACGTCCGAACATCTCTTTTGCACGATAATCCAAGAAGGTGTTATCAGCAACATTGATAAAGAATTGTGCTGAAGCAGAATGTGGATCAGATGTACGAGCCATAGAAATAGTGCCGCGTTTATTGCTTAATCTATTGTTGGCTTCATTACGAATTGGAGCTTTAGTGGCTTTTTCTTTCATTCCCACTTCCATTCCGCCGCCTTGAATCATAAAACCATCAATAACGCGGTGGAAAATCGTGTTGTTATAAAAACCTTCTTTGCAGTAATTTAGAAAGTTTTCTGCGGTAATTGGCGCTTTTTCAAAATTTAATGCGATTTTAATATCGCCAAAATTAGTGTGTAGTATTATCATTAGCTCTTCCTTAAATAGCGTTGTCAAAAACCGCGCTATTATTCCACAAAATGTAAAAGTGGTCTATTTTTGTGAAATCGAACGAAAGTGTTCAATTATTTATATAAAGGTCATTAATATGTTAAAGGTTTTCAATACATTAAAACGAGAGAAAGAGATTTTTACCCCTATTCATCCAAATCAAGTCGGAATGTATGTGTGCGGTGTGACCGTTTATGATCTTTGCCATATTGGACATGGAAGAACCTTTGTTAGTTTTGATGTTATTGCACGTTATTTGCGTTATTTAGGCTATCAGCTTACTTATGTACGTAATATTACTGATGTGGACGATAAAATTATTAAACGTGCATTAGAAAATAAAGAAACCTGCGAACAGTTAGTGGATCGCATGGTTGCGGAAATGTATAAGGATTTTGATGCATTAAATATTCAACGTCCTGATTTTGAACCACGTGCAACACACCATATTCCAGAGATTATTGCTTTAGTGGAAAAGTTAATTAATAACGGTCATGCTTATGTTGCTGACAATGGCGATGTAATGTTTGATGTGGATTCATTTAAAGCGTATGGCGCTTTATCTCGTCAAGATTTAAGCCAGTTACAAGCGGGCGCTAGAGTTGAAATTAATGGCATTAAGAAAAATCCGATGGATTTCGTACTTTGGAAAATGTCGAAAGAAAATGAACCAAGCTGGCAATCACCATGGGGTGCAGGTCGTCCTGGTTGGCATATCGAATGTTCAGCAATGAACTGCAAGCAATTAGGGGAACATTTTGATATTCATGGTGGTGGCTCAGACTTAATGTTCCCTCATCATGAAAATGAGATTGCTCAATCATGCTGTGCGCATGGCGGTGAATATGTCAATTATTGGCTGCATTCAGGCATGATTATGGTGGATAAAGAGAAGATGTCCAAATCACTAGGCAACTTCTTTACTATTCGTGATGTATTGCAACATTATGATGCAGAAAGTGTACGTTATTTTCTATTAACTGCTCATTATCGTAGTCAATTAAATTACAGTGAAGAAAATCTGAAATTAGCTCATTCAGCGTTAGAACGTTTATATACCGCATTACGTGGTACAGATGCTAATGCCGAAGCTGCTGGTGGCGAGAACTTTGTTGAAGCCTTTAAAGCAGCGATGGATGATGATTTTAATACACCGGGTGCGTTATCAGTACTGTTTGATATGGCAAGAGAGCTCAATAAACTAAAAGCAGAAGATAATCCAATTGCCAATGGTTTCGCTGCCAGAATGCGTGAATTAGCGAGTGTATTAGGTTTGTTATATCAAGATCCTGAAACCTTTTTACAAGCGGGGTTAGACGATGATGAAACTCAAGTTATTGAAGCTTTAATCCAACAACGTAATCAAGCACGAGCCAATAAAGATTGGGCTGCAGCAGATGCCGCTCGCGATAAATTAAAAGAGATGGGTGTGGTAATTGAAGATGGTGCTAATGGCACCACCTGGCGTAAGGCGTAATGTAATATGAAAGATTAATCGGAGGAGAGCCAATAGCTAGGACTATTGGCTTTCTTTTTTAATGTAGTTAGAGTTTATAATTTTTTTTATCAATGCCATATTTTCTCATGCGTAAATATAGTTTTTTACGTGGAATATCTAAATAAGTGGCTACCTCATTTATTCTACCTTGATAAAAAATCAATGCATTTTCTATGATCTGTTTTTCGTATTCATCTACTTGTTCGTTGAGGGGTTTTATATCTCCCGCAGTCATTGGAGTTGATGAATGTGGTGATAAAGAGACTTGATCGGAAAGTAAACCAATAGCATATAACTCGGCAATATTAATTAGTTCTTTTACGTTTCCACTCCAGTCTTGATTTAGCAAGGTTTGTAAGATTTTTTTAGGTGGTTTTTCATACTCTTTCTTTAGACGAAGGCAGCTTTTCTGCACATAATGACAAAAAATTGGAATGATATCGCTAGTACGTTTTCTTAGTGGCAGTAATTCGATCTGAGTATGTAAAAATAGATAATAAAAATCCGAGATAAGGGACTTATCCTGAATAAGTTGTAGTAGAGCTAAATCACTAATGAGCACTAAACGGAATGATACATTCTCGTTATTTAAGGCATTTGCTAATAACTGTTGTTCTCGTTGTGGTAAATAGTGAACATTTTTCAGAATTAAAGTACCTTGTTTAGTTTCATTAATTAATGCTTCTATATTAATTTGATCTTGAGGATAACATTCATAAGTGACTAGCGGAGAGTGTTTTCTGGCACTTAATTTGTGTAAATAAATGGCTGAAAGATGCCGTCCTGTACCAGCTTCTCCCCATAAAAAGACAGGAATATTGCTATTGGCTAGTTTTTGTAGTTGTTCTCGATTTGCGATACCCCAATCACTCTGGCCAATAAAGACTTCATTTAATTGTTTTAATTGCCATAACCGATTTTCTATTGTACTGCTTCGTTGTTGTAAAGCTTGTTTAATCTGAATTAGTAAATTTTCTAAGGATAATGGCTTTTCAAGGAAATTAAGTGCTCCTTTTTTTACGGCATCCACCGCCATAGGTACGTCACCATGACCAGTGATCATAATCACCGGCAATTGAGGATCATACTTAATGATATCTTGTAATAAAGTTAATCCAGAAATATTAGGTAAAAGTACGTCACACAATACAACACCAAGCCAATTTTCAGGAATTTGTGTCACTATATCAATAGGATCGGAGCAGGTGATAACTTGATATCCTTCTTGTTGTAGTAAGTCCTGGAAAGATTCAAGAATATCAATGTCATCATCAATAAGTAGTACGTTATATTCTGTGCTAAACATTTTGAGTTACCTTAAAATTTAAAATTACTAATGCATGATGGGTTAGAGTAGATGCAATATGTAACTCACCTTGGCATTGTTCCATTATCGATCGGCTAATAGAAAGGCCTAGACCTAAGTTAATAGATTTATTAGTTGAAAAAGGTTGTAATAACTTATCAGATAAGGGCCAACCTTTGCCGTTATCTGAAACCCATAAACAGATGTTGTTTTTATCACAATGATTAATTTCAATATGAATTTCTGGTGGAATATGTTCAATTGCTTCTAAAGAGTTTAGGAATAAATTAACAAAAACCTGTTCAATTAATACGTCTTCACCAAGAATATTAGGTAATGTTGGCGGCATAATTAATTTACCTTGGCGGTTTTTATGTTTAGATTCTAATAATTCCCATGAATTTTGAATACAATTAGTCAAATTGACAGCTTGTAATTTTCCGACTCCTTGTCGAGAAAATTGACGTAATCTTTTAATAATTAATGCTGTTCTATCTACCAAATGGTTAATTTTATTTAGGTAATCTAATACTGCTTCCATCTTTTGTTTTTGGATAGCCCGTTTAGCGCTGAACAAATAGGCATTCATTGCATTAAGAGGTTGTGTGATTTCATGACTGATAGAAGTGAGAGTTTTTCCTACAGCAGCAAGTTTTGCAGCTTGTGTTAGCTCATTTTGAATATTTTCTAATTCAGTTTGAATTTTTATTCTATTATGAATTTCATTGAGCAATGTTTGATTTCTTGCTTCTAGTTCAGCCTGTTTTTTCTGCATTTCAGATAAGAATAGTCGTAATAATTGCGCAATACGACCTAACTCATCATTACCATAAACGGCTATTTTTACGTTATCTTTGCCGCTTGTTAATTGGGAAACGGCAAGATTTAATTGTTGGAACCGTTTTAATAAACGTAAACGAATATAAAAAAAGTTTACTGCAATAACAAAAAGACAAGCGATCAGCATAACTAATAAGATTAGGAATCCATTAAATTGTGTACTTTTTTCAACAATATAATGTAGTAGGTGTAGTTGATTTTCGCTATTGCCGACTTGAGTATTAATACGTTTACGAAAAGACTCGAATATAGTATCGCTGTCTTTAACTAGTTGTTGTCGTTGTTGATTAAGTTGTGAACGTACGGCAAATAAGGTAGGCAGTTCTTGATGGTTCAAACCAAGTTGAATTAGTTCATCAAGGATTTGTTTGATAGTAGAGATTGGGGAATGTCTGCTGAGTAGATTAATCTGATTATTAATTAATAAAGAGAGATAACTGAGGTAGTTGTGAAGTTTAACAGTGTTATCTTTCTGAGTATATTCAGCAATTTGTGATCTTAATTCAGTAATAATTTGTTCTTCATAATTCGTGAGATCATAAACTAAGAGTAATTCCTGTTGTAATTGTTTTAGTTGTTCGATTTTTTGTGTGGCTTGGGGTTGTTGAGTGATGGTTTTGGCCAAAGTAGATTGCTGCCAACTCATTTCTTGCAAAAGTGCAGTAAATTCATTATGAAAATCATCATGCAACCAATTGATTTTAGAAAGAACTTTGTTTAATTCCTCATTTAGAGTAAGAGTTCCAGTAATATTTTGTGAAATTTGTTCTAATAATGAAGATTGTTGATGTAATAAATGCATTAAATCATCGTTTAAATTTTCGTCTAACTCGATGATTAATTCTTTGAGTGTTGATAATTGTTGCTTTGCATCATTATAGCGTGCAATTTTTTCATTAGTATTGTTAACATTGACAAGCCGAATAAAGGCATTGTGTAAAATATTGATTTGTTCTTCTGTTTGGAAAGCTGCTTGCACTTTAGGGAAATTTTGTACTAAGGCATAGTTTATTTCAATACGTTGTTGTTGCCAGGTATATAAACCAACGCCACCCACTAATAGGCAAAGGAATACACTGATTAAAAAAGAGAGTTGTAAACCAGTACTAAGATCTAAACGTTTTAACCAAGATTTCATTCTAAATTTTCCAATGCTTTAATAAATGAGAGTTGTTGTGCAATAAAAAAATGCTGCCAATTTAACAGTTCTTGTGAACGATCAAATTCAGATAAATATTGTGCGTTTTCGGATTGTTCTGCTGAAACAGGTAGCGAAGTAAGAATATTTCGTAATTCAGGTAGTGTCCGATTAAGAGAGGCTTCTTTTTGCTGTAATAAATGCCAATATTCTTGTAATAAGCTTAATCGATGAACGATATGTTGCTCAAAGAGTAGTTTTACCAATTGTTGTCTTTTAATTAATAAATCATAGTTTAATTGTGGTTGTTTAAATAATTGTTGCTGTAAGGCGGCTTTTGGGTGCGTTATTGGCAAGGAAATAATTGGGTATTTACTGAGTTGTTTTTCTGCCAAAATGAGCTGTGTGTTGGTATCCAATAAGAAAGAGATAAATTTAAATGCTTGTTCTTTCTTGCTACTTTCTGCAACTACCGCAATAAATGTCGGAGAGGTTGGAAATTGTGGAAAATATTGAAAGATGAGTTCAGGATTATTTTTTTGTGTCACAATATGGGCGTAATTATCAATAGTAATTCCGATAGCACCTAAATGTGCTTGAATTTTATCGACAACGCCAAAACTTCGGGAAGAAATAGTGCCGACATTGATCATCATTCTTTCAATGATAGACCATCCCTCATTCCAACCATATTTTTGTAACAAAGCCTCTAACATAATATGGTTGGTATCAGAGCGAGATGGGCTACTAATAATAATTAATCCTTGTAAAGCAGGATTAGTAAGATCTTTCCAAGACTCTGGTAAAGGAGTATGTATATCTTGTAATACGGTTTTATTTAACAACATACCATAACCAGAAAAGGCAAAAGCAACAGTACTAGTTTTTAGAATATCGGGCAAAAAAGTAGTTTGGTTATTCATATATTTTGGTATAGGCGCTAGTTTGTTTTTCTCTTGTAAATTATAGAAAAGCATTGGTGATGAACTTAGCACAAGATCAACTTGTTTGGCTTTTTCGGTGGAGAGTAGTTGATTAATAGATGCACTAGTTCGATTAAGAGTAGTAATCGGAATAGTATTAGGTCGTTTATTCCATTCATCAATGAGCGGTTTGATCGCTTCAGGTGCAAATGTTGTACCAATAACCAGTTCACTAGCTTTACTCAATGTAGGAAAAATAGCAAATAATATGAACAGAAAAACAATAAAAGGTTTGAGTATTGATGTCTGCATACTATTCACCTAGAGTTAAATTAGCAAAGTAGCTTGTATATTAGCCAAAAAACTAGTAGGCAGAGGCGTTTTTTTTTGTGATCATATTCAAAAAAATAAAATTTAAATTTATTTCATGAAATCGGATCTTTGTGTCATTTATGAACGTTTTTCTCGATATATTTATTAGTGATATTTAACACTTAATAAAATGGGTTAATTTTGACCTATATTTATATGTTAAATGAGTTAAATTTGACCATTTTTTACGAAGTATACCCCTCTTTTTTTTTTTCTAAGTCAGATAGTTATTGTAGGTTAAGTTCTATACAAAATTAGAACGATTTGAGCAGTATTACCCATTAATAAACAGATAAGAAGGACTGGCTTATGAACAAGAAATTATCCTCATTAATCATCACTCTTGGGTTAAGTATGACCGTTGCAGGTTTTGCTCAAGCGAATGAAAAACTCATTGTATATACATCAATGAAAGAATCTTTGATTGGTGCATTAAAAGCAAAATTTAGCGAAAAACATCCAGAAGTTTCAATGGACTATCAATCTGCTGGTGCAGGTAAGTTGATGGCAAAAATCGCAGCAGAGAAAGAGTCTGGACAAATCATGGCAGACGTTATTTGGACTAGTGAAGTACCGGATTTCTTTAAAATGAAAGAAAATGGCATGTTAGATCCGTATGTTTCGCCAGAAGTCAGCAATATTGTAAATCCGATTCCTAATTTTGATGGTTCTTTTACGCCGATTAGATTAGGAACATTAGGTATTGCTTATAACACACGTTTTGTGAAAGAACCACCTGCGACATGGGATGATATTACTGGTCCAAAATATAAAGGTGCTTTTGGTATTGCTAACCCTGCATTATCAGGAACCTCTTATATGAGCGTTGCTTTATTGAAATCTACTTTTGGCTGGGAATTTTTTGAAAAAATTAAAGCGAATAAAGGGAAAGTAGGTAAAGGTTCAGGGCAAGTTGTGGATGATACTGCGTCTGGCGATTTATTAGCATCGTTAGCAGTGGATTACATTACAAACGATAAAATTAAGAAAGGCGCAGAATTAAAACTAGTTTATCCTAAAGAGATGCTAGTGATTCCAAGCCCTGCAGCTATTTTTAAAGGAACTAAAAATAAAGAAGCTGCCAAAAAATTTATTGATTTCTTACTTTCTGAAGATGCACAAAAGATTATTGCTCAAGAAGGTACATTACCTGTGAGAAAAGGAATCCCATCTTTAGAAGGAATGCCTACCGTAGATGATGCGATGAGTCGTGCAATTCCAATTGATTACCAAGCAATTTTGACTGAGAAAGAAGAAACGGTGAAGAAATTCACGCAAATTCTTCAAGGGCGTAATTAATAGTTAAGGGATATGTTTTATGGCAACAATTAAATTCGAAAATATAAGCAAAGCTTTTGGTTCGAATGAAGTGTTGAAAGATTTATCTCTTGTAGTAAAAGATGGTGAATGTTTTACCTTACTAGGACCATCCGGGTGTGGAAAAACAGTATTACTTCGTTTATTAGCAGGGTTTGAAGTACCTGATAAAGGAAGAATTTTAATTGACGACAATGTAGTGGCAGATGCCACCACAGGTGTCGATATACAACCTGATCAACGTGGATTAGGCGTTGTTTTCCAGGACTATGCTGTTTGGCCACATATGACAGTATTTGACAATATAGCTTATCCATTAAAGCTGAAAGAGTTAGATAAGCAAACTATTCAGCAGCAAGTGATGGAAGTGGTAGATTTAGTGAATTTAACTGGTCTAGAGAAACGCTTGCCATCTCAACTTTCTGGAGGACAACAACAACGTGTTGCTTTAGCGAGGGCACTTGTTGCAAGGCCTTCTTTGATGCTCTTAGATGAACCTTTAAATAATTTGGATGCAAATTTAAGAGAAGAAATGAGGTTTGAAATTAAAGAGTTACAAAAGAAATTAGGGATTACTATTTTGTATGTAACTCATGATCAAGAGATTGCTTTAGCTATTTCTGATCGTTTAGCGATTATGGATAAAGATGGAAATATTCAGCAAATTGGTACGCCATGGGAAATTTATGAGAAATCTGAAAATGAAATGGTGTTTAAATTTATGGGATTAGCTAACTTTATTCCTATACGTTATGAGCAAGGTTGTCATTTTGTCGGGCAAGGAACACAAGCGATTCAATGGGAAAATCTTCCTCAACAGCAAGGCAAATTAGGTTGCCGACCATCAGATATTATCCTCAGCAAGCATCCGACAGGATTAAAAGGAAAAGTTGTTAGAGCAAGTTTTCTTGGTGCAGTGATGGATTATATGATCGATATTGATGGTGTGTCTTTGCGCACAGAAATTTCGACGAATACTGCATTACAGAATAATCTCATGTTCAAAGAGGATGAAGATTGTTATGTCAATTTCCACGATTTACTTTGGTTTGCTGATGATCAACAAACAGAGCAACAGATGAGGAAATAGTTATGGCGACAGTAATTGAGAAAAAAAGCCCATTTAATGTAGCAAATAGTATTTTGGCGCTATCAATAGGTATCTTGGTGATTGTCGTTGCTGTACCAGTATTATTGATATTTATCAATTCATTTTGGGTAGATGGTCAATTTAATATTAGTGATGTAGTAAAAATTTTGAAGCAAGAAGAAACTTATGAAGCCTTATTGAATTCATTATTTATTGCATCTGGCGTGACAGTGATGAGTACTATTGTTGGCACATTTTTTGCCTGGTTAGTAACTCGCACTGATTTACCTTATAAAGGATTTATGAAGGTTATGTTTCTAGTGCCATTTATGCTACCGTCATTTATTGGTGCATTGGCATGGAAAATGCTTTTATCTCCTCGTGCAGGTTATATAAATCGTTTCTTTATGGATACATTTGGATTCGAAGAGCCTATTTTCAATATTTATAGTTATGCTGGAATTATGGCTGTTGAAACCATGTATCTCTTTCCATTTGTCTTTATTCAAGTTTGTGGTGCTTTAGAACGAATGGATCCTACTTTAGAAGAGTCGGCTCGTATTTCTGGAGCAAGTCTATTTACGATTACCAGAAAAATTACTATTCCATTAGTGATGCCAAGTATTGTGTCAGGTGCGCTTTTGATCATGCTGTACTCTATGGCTCATTTTGGTACGGTTGCAGTACTAGGAATTGAAAATGGTATTTTTAATATTCCGACTCTAATTTATGAACGTATTCACCAAAGCGCAGGTAGTTTTGAAGCAATTCGTACTGGTACTGTATTAGCAACAGTTTTGGTGTTTACTGCAGCGGTAATTATTTGGTTACAAAATAAGATTCTTAATCGTGGACGATTCCAAATTATTGCAGGTAAAAGTTTCCGACCTGTTGAAGTGAAACTCAGAGGATTAAGAATGCCATTGCTGATCATCTGTCTGCTTTATATTGCTTTCACGATTGTATTACCAACAGTAACAATCTTTATTGTAGGTGGATTAAAAACTTATGGTTTACCAGTTACATGGGAAAATCTCACATTAGATAATTATAAGTTTATCTTGTTTGAATGGCAGTTAACCAAAGATGCTATTCGTAATAGTGTATTGTTGGGATTAGCAGCAGCAGTGATCACCATGTTTGCCGGTGTAATGATCTCCTATGTTATTGTGAAGATGAGAGTAAAAGGCAAAGGTATTCTTGAGTTTTTAGGTATGTTGCCATTCTCAGTACCTGGCTCGGTAATCGCGTTAGGGGTAATTTTAGCGTGGAGTGGTAAGTTTGGTATTAATTTATATAACACAGTATGGATTATCCTAATTGCGTATATTGCACGTTATATGGCGTTCTCTTTGAAAGCAAATTCAGCTGCATTGGAGCAAGTACATGATTCTTTGGTGGAAGCTTCTCGTGCTTGTGGTGCGAGTATGTGGCAATCATTGAAGGATATTGTTATTCCTCTTGTGCGTCCAGGAATGATCGCTGCATTTTTCCTTATTTTCTTACCAGCGTTGCGTGAATTAACGGTATCTGTGATGTTATATGGCCCATCAACTCGTACTATTGGTGTTGCTATTTATACATTGAATGAAGATGGTGAAACTGTATATTCAGCCGCTTTAGCTGGTATTGCGTTAATTATTATTGTCTTTGGACAAACAGTAATTAAGCGTTATGCGGAAAAGAAAACGAAAAAATAGCCGGATTTTGAGGAGAAAAATATGAGTTATATTCAACTTAACCATGTAATGAAACAATTCGGCGATGTAATAGCGATTCCTGATTTAAATCTTTCAATTGAAAAGGGTGAATGTTTTTCAATGTTGGGACCGTCAGGATGTGGTAAGACAACTACATTACGGATGATAGCTGGATTTGAAGATCTTGATGGTGGTGAGATTAGAGTTGGAGAAAGATTACTTTCGTCTAAAGCAACAAATTTCTATTTACCACCAGAAAAGCGTAATTTTGGTATGGTATTTCAGGCATTTGCAGTATGGCCTCATATGAGTGTGTATGACAATGTTGCATTTCCATTGGCGTTGAAAAATTTGTCAAAACAAGAAATTGAGAAAAGAACAACAGATGCTTTAAAACATACTAATTTATTGAGTGTTGCTAAAAAAAGTCCGGATGATCTATCAGGTGGTGGAAAACAGCGAGTAGCTTTAGCAAGAGCATTAGCTTTAAATCCAGATGTGATGTTACTTGATGAACCATTATCAAGTTTAGATCCACATTTGCGAGAAGAAATGCGTTTCGAGATTAAAGCATTACAACGTAAATTTGGTTTCTCAATAATTTATGTTACCCATGATCAATCAGAAGCAATGGCGTTGTCAGATCGTATCTTAGTTATGAAGAAAGGGGTTATTGAGCAAATCGATACACCACTAAATGTTTATAATAATCCAGCAAATAAATTTGTATTTAGTTTTATTGGATTATCTAATCAGTTAAAGGTGAACGTATCTGCTCAAGGAGTTTCTTTTGATGGATGCGATGGACAGTTTATGATTAATCCAACACCGCCAGCTGAGTTGATACAACAAGGAAAGGCGATTCTTGCTACTCGTCCATCCGAAATAGATTTTGTTAGCCAAGGTGGTATTCCTGGAGTAGTAAAACGTCGTTCATATTTAGGTGAGGTTATTGATTATAGTATTTTGATTGGTAATCAGGAACTTCGTATACAAAAAGGACGACGAGATCATGGTCCGCAAGAAGGTGAAATGTGTCAAGTAGTCTTTAGTCGTTTACATTGGTATCCTGTGGAATAAATAATATATGGCTTAAATTATTTCTAATTTAAGCCATATATAGTCTAAATAGTGGATATATCTAAGATTTGTTCTTTAATAAAAAACTGCCGATAAATGTCGGCTTTTTTATTGAGAGCAAGTGGATAAGCACGAGAAGATGATGGTAAACGATAGAGGTGATATTGTTGTTGCCCAATCGTAATTTCGCAGCTTTCTCCTGAAGCTGGCATTTTAATTTTTTCTGGTAGTAGTGATAACAAGGTTTCTGTGGCTTTTTCACCTGCAGTCATCAGTACCTTACATTGTGGAATTTTTGCTAATACCGCAGTTAAATCAATTGGTTCAACAATTTGCAAGAATTTATCTGAGGCATTGCCTTGCTGGCGGATAATCTTATAACCTGAATCACAAATGGCGATACCCTGTTGTTGCAAAAATTGTTCAATTTTTGCTTGGTCAAATAACTGTTTATCGGCAGTTAAAAAATGATCTTTATCTTGAAAAAACACTAAGCCGAAAATACGCCACATATCGTTTTGGAAATTAGGATAATAGAAATTCATTTTCCAACGGTTTTGTGGTGGAGGAAAACTACCTAACATCAAAATTTTAGCGTTAGTAGGTAAAAATGGTTTGAGGGGATGAGTTTCAATAATATCAGTCATAACAAACAAGAAAAAACTCGCTTCTACAGTATAGAAGCGAGTTTATCAAAAATGAATTAAGCAACTAATTGTTTTAAGATACGGCGGATTGGTTCTGCTGCACCCCAAAGTAATTGGTCACCAACAGTGAACGCAGCAAGATATTCAGGCCCCATATTGAGTTTACGTAAACGTCCGACTGGAACACTTAAAGTGCCAGTTACTTTTGCCGGAGTTAATTCACGTAAAGTGGTTTCTTTATCATTTGGAATGACTTTCACCCACTCATTATGTGAAGCAAGAATTTGTTCAATTTCTGCTAATGGTAAATCTTTTTTCATTTTGATGGTGAAGGCTTGGCTGTGGCAACGTAATGCACCGATACGAACACATAGCCCATCAATTGGCACAGGATTTTCAGATAAACCAAGAATTTTGTTAGTTTCTGCGTAGCCTTTCCACTCTTCTTTGGTTTGGCCGCTTTCAAGTAATTTATCAATCCAAGGAATTAAGCTGCCTGCTAATGGAGCACCGAAGTTATCGCATGGTAAGTCTGCACGCATTTTCGCAGTCACTGCACGTTCAATGTCTAAAATGGAAGAAGCTGGGTTTGCTAAATCAGCTTCAACAACATTATGTAATTGTCCCATTTGTACTAAAAGTTCGCGCATATTTTTCGCACCGGCACCACTAGCTGCTTGATAAGTTGCTACAGATACCCATTCAACGAGATCACGCTCAAATAAACCGCCTAATGCCATTAACATTAAACTTACAGTACAGTTACCGCCGACATAGGTTTTGATTCCTTCTTTCAATCCTTTATCGATAACGTGTTGGTTTACTGGATCTAATACAATAATAGCGTCTTTTTCCATACGAAGTGCAGAAGCTGCATCAACCCAATAACCGTCCCAACCGGTAGCACGTAATTTTGGATAAATTTCATTGGTGTAATCACCGCCTTGACAGGTTACGATAATTTCTTGTTGTTTTAATGCATCAATATCGTAAGCGTTAAGTAATACGCCAGCGTCTTTGCCTGCAAATGTTGGCGCTGGTTGTCCAGCTTGAGATGTAGTGAAGAATGTTGGAGCAATATTTGCGAAATCTTGTTCTTGTTGCATACGGTCCATTAAAACTGAACCGACCATTCCACGCCAACCAATAAAACCGACTTTTTTCATTGTTATACCCTCATTAGTTAATTTTAAAATAAATGCTGTGTTTGTTTGAAAAGTCTTAATTAATTACTCTATAAAATGAATTAAATCAATACTTGATACTAAAAAAATAGTAAAAAATCTAAATTTTGTTGAAATGAATAACAAACCAGCAAGAAATTGCTATAACAACAGTGGTTTTTATATTTATTTGCTATGATATGGCATTAACAGTAGTGGACAGAGATTCACTAGGAGAAAATAGAATTATGGTGAAACGAATTATTATTGGGATTTCCGGTGCATCAGGCGTTGTCTATGCCATAGACTTATTAAAAACATTGCGTAATTTACCGCAGGATATTGAGATTCATGGTGTAGTTAGCCAATGGGCAAGAGAAAACTTGCGCATTGAAACGGATATGAAATTAACAGAGTTATATGATCTCATGGATTATCATTATGCCAATCACGATATGGCGGCGACGATTGCCTCAGGTTCTTATCTAATTGATGCGATGGTAATTGTGCCGGCAAGTATGAAAACAGTAGCCGGTATTGCTTGCGGTTTTCATGATAGTTTAATTGGGCGTGCGGCGGATGTAACGTTAAAAGAACAGCGTAAGTTAATTATTGTGCCAAGAGAAACGCCACTTAGTGTGATCCATTTAGAAAACTTAACGAAATTAGCTAAGTTGGGGGCTCATATTATTCCGCCAATCCCAGCGTTTTATCACCCACCACAATCAGTTGAGGAATTGATTCGTCAGCAAACGACAAAAATGTTAGATTCATTAGGTATAGAACATAATGTTGCTGAGCGTTGGCAAGGTTCTTCGCGCTTTAACAAAGGTTAAAACCAGAGAAAATAGGCATTTTCTGAGAAAAATATCGAATTTTGAGAGGTAACGCACTAAATTAGGCAATTTATTGCGTTAAGATAACCCATATAGTGTATTTTTTAAGAGTATTACAGTTACCGTAAATTTGCTGTGGTTTAGTTAAAACAAGAATTTTATCTGAAAACGCCTATTCTACATTCAATAAAATTGAAAAATGTGCAAGAATAAGCACCGTTTATTTTATCGGTAAAATACAAATTTTTTCTCTTCCCTTTTTAGAAGTCATAAAATTTTGTAATACGCAGAAAAGAAAATTCTTCTTTTTAAACTAATAGGATTTTTATGAAAACAACGGCAGAAATTAGACAGGCTTATTTAGATTTCTTTCATAGTAAAGGACATCAAATTGTTGCAAGTAGTTCATTAGTGCCAGAAAACGATCCGACATTGTTATTTACCAATGCTGGAATGAATCAATTTAAAGATGTTTTCTTAGGTGTTGATAAACGTTCCTATCATCGAGCCACTACAGCACAACGCTGTGTGCGTGCAGGTGGTAAACATAATGACCTTGAAAATGTAGGTTATACCGCACGTCACCATACTTTCTTTGAAATGTTAGGAAATTTTAGTTTTGGTGATTATTTTAAACATGATGCGATTCATTATGCGTGGGAATTTTTAACATCATCACAATGGTTAGGATTACCGAAAGAGAAATTATGGGTAACTGTGTACGAAACTGATGATGAAGCTTATAACATTTGGCATCAACAAGTAGGTGTACCAGCAGAACGTATTATTCGTATTGGTGATAATAAAGGTGCGCCTTATGCTTCAGATAACTTCTGGCAAATGGGTGATACAGGTCCATGTGGTCCATGTACAGAGATTTTCTACGATCATGGTGATCACATTTGGGGTGGTCCTCCAGGATCTCCAGAAGAAGACGGTGACCGTTATATTGAAATTTGGAATGTAGTATTTATGCAATATAACCGTCTAGCTGATGGCACAATGGAAAAACTACCAAAACCATCTGTTGATACCGGAATGGGGCTAGAAAGAATCAGTGCAGTATTGCAACATGTTAACTCCAATTACGATATCGATATTTTCAAAACATTAATTGCGAAAACAGCCGAAATTACCGGTGAGAAAGATTTAACCAATAAATCATTACGTGTAATTTCTGACCATATTCGTTCTTGTGCTTATTTGATTGCCGATGGTGTATACCCTTCTAATGAAGGTCGTGGTTATGTATTACGTCGTATTATTCGTCGTGCAGTACGCCATGGTCATTTGCTTGGTGCAAAAGAAACTTTCTTCTATAAATTGGTGCCAACTTTAATTGAAGTAATGGCTCAAGCTGGTGATATTCTTAAAGAAAAACAAGCACATATTGAGAAATTATTACGTTTAGAAGAAGAACAATTTGCCAGAACTTTGGAACGTGGTTTAGCACTATTAGATACTGAATTAGCATCATTAAAAGGTAAGGTGCTTTCTGGTGAAGTAGCATTCAAGTTATATGATACTTATGGCTTCCCATTAGATTTAACTGCAGATGTTTGTCGCGAACGTGATATTACGATTGATGAAGATGGATTTAATCGTGAAATGGACGCACAACGTGAGCGTGCACAGGCAGCAAGTCAATTTGGAATGGATTACAACAGTTTAATTCGTGTGGATGGTGTGACTTCTTTTGAAGGTTATCATGAAGTAGAAAGCCTCGCGAAAGTATCAGCAATTTTCATTGATGGCAAACAAGTTGATGAAGTGAATGCTGGACAAAGTGCAGTAGTGATTCTCGAAAATACGCCATTTTATGCAGAATCAGGTGGCCAGATCGGGGATAGCGGTGTTTTAGAAAGTGCGGATGTGCTATTCACTGTCAAAGATACGCAAAAATATGGTCAAGTATTCGGTCATATTGGTGAATTACACAAAGGACAAATTAAAGTTGGTCAAACATTAAATGCGGTAGTTGATGCAAAACGCCGTCAAGCGACCTCACTTAATCACTCAGCGACCCATTTACTACATGCTGCGTTGCGTCAAGTGTTAGGCAGTCATGTTGCACAAAAAGGTTCTTTAGTTTCAGATAAATTATTACGTTTTGACTTTTCTCAACCTGAAGCAATTAGTAAAGCGCAATTAGCAGAAATTGAGCGTATTGTTAATGAACAAGTACGAGCAAATCATGCAGTAACTGTTGAAGAGATGGATATTGAAGCTGCAAAAGCGAAAGGCGCAATGGCGTTATTTGGTGAGAAATATGGCGATGTTGTTCGTGTGATTACCATGGGCGATTTCTCAGTAGAGCTTTGTGGCGGTATTCATGTGAAACGCACTGGTGATATTGGCTTCTTTAAAATTGTTTCTGAAAGTGCAATTGCGGCTGGTACTCGTCGTATTGAAGCGGTTACTGGTGAAGAAGCCTTTAATGCTGTATTAGCACAACAAACTTTATTGATGCAAAGTGCAGATTTATTGAAATCTGATGTACCGTCTATTGTTGAGAAAATTCAACAATTGCAAGATAGAGCGAAGAAATTAGAAAAAGAGTTACAGCAATTAAAAGAAAAATCAGCTGTTCAAGCTGTTTCTGATCTAGCGCAACAAGCACAAGAGTTAAATAGTGTTAAAGTAGTAATTAAAGCAGTAAATGGTGTTGAACCGAAATCATTGCGTATGATGGTTGATGATTTGAAAAATCGACTTGGTTCAGCGGTTATTGTTTTTGGTGCAACACAAGATGAAAAAGTCAATCTTATCGTTGGCGTTACCCCAGATGTAACTGACCGAGTGAAAGCAGGAGAATTGGTGAATTTACTTGCACAATTTGTCGGCGGTAAAGGTGGTGGCAGACCAGATATGGCAATGGCTGGTGGTAACGAGCCTGAAAAATTGAACGAATCGTTAGCCTTTGCGCAAAGTTGGTTGGCGGATAAGCTATAAGAGATTCACCTCCATTTGGAGGTGAAAATCCTCGTTGATAATTAACCTATCTGAAAGTAGAGATTGATAAATTTCGCTAATATTAATACAGGAAAAGGAGTGAATTATGTTAATTCTAACTCGAAAAATGGATGAGAAATTATTAATCGGTGATGATATTACGATCAGTGTGTTAGAAATTCGAGGAAATCAAGTCAAAATTGGCGTTGATGCACCAAAGGATGTTGCTATTTATCGTGAGGAAATTTACCACAAGGTAAAAGAAGCGAAAGCAAAAGAACAACAAAATAAAGAATAATTTTGACAACAAAAAATGAGGTAAAACATGGAGAAAATAACCTGCTTTAAAGCCTATGATATTCGTGGAAAATTAGGCGATGAGCTAAATGCAGATATTGCTTATCGAATTGGGCGTGCTTTTGGGCAATTTTTAAAACCTAAAAGTATTGTTGTAGGTGGTGATGTTCGCCTGACAAGTAAAGAGTTAAAAAGTGCCGTAGCAAATGGTTTATTGGACTCAGGAGTAGATGTTATTGATCTTGGGCAAACTGGAACAGAAGAGATCTATTTTGCGACCTCATTTTTAAAGACCGATGGCGGAATTGAAGTGACAGCAAGTCATAACCCAATGGATTACAATGGCTTGAAATTAGTGCGCGAAGGTTCTCGCCCTATTAGTGGTGATACAGGGTTGAAGGATATTCAACGTCTAGCAGAAGAAAATAACTTCCCTGAAGTCACTAAGAGAGGTCAATATAAACAAATTTCTGTTGTTGATGATTATGTTGCTCACTTACTTTCTTATATTGATTTAAGTAAATTAAAACCGCTTAAATTAGTGATTAATTCAGGTAATGGTGCAGCAGGTCCGATTATTGATAAAATCGAAGCTGTATTTAAACAAAAAAATGTACCAATTGAGTTTGTAAAAGTGCATAACAATCCAGATGGTACTTTCCCTAATGGTATTCCTAATCCGTTATTACATGAAAACCGTCAAGACACCATTGATGCAGTATTAAAAAATAAAGCAGATATGGGAATTGCTTTTGATGGTGACTTTGACCGTTGTTTCCTTTTTGATGAAAAAGGAGAATTCATTGAGGGGTACTACATTGTTGGTTTGCTTGCTCAAGCATTCTTACAAAAGATTCCAGGCGCGAAAATCATTTATGATCCACGTTTAATTTGGAATACAGAAAAAATCGTGGCAGAAAATGGTGGTGAAGCAGTAATGTCTAAATCTGGTCACTCATTCATTAAAGAGAAAATGCGTAGTGTAGATGCGGTTTATGGTGGTGAAATGAGTGCTCACCATTATTTCCGTGATTTCTTCTATTGTGATAGCGGTATGATTCCTTGGCTATTAGTAACAGAATTACTTTGCACTACAGGTAAATCATTAGGTGAATTAGTGGGTAATAGTGTAGAAACTTTCCCATCTCCAGGTGAAATTAATAGTAAATTGGCAGATGCAAAAGTTGCAATTGAACGTGTGAAAAATGCTTATGCACCAAATGCAGTTAGCGTAAGTGATTTAGATGGTATCAGCATTGAATATCCAGATTGGCGTTTCAATTTGCGTTCTTCTAATACAGAGCCTGTGGTACGTTTGAATTTAGAAACACGCGGTGATAAATCCTTGATGGAAGAGAAAACAGCTGAAGTATTAGCATTATTACGTCAATAACGTTTTTTCCCATTATGGGAGATATAAAGGTAACCGCACATCATTGTGCGGTTATTGTTATCTGATTTTTAGAGAGAAAAGGAATAATAATGAAAGCAATTATCCCTGTTGCTGGTTTAGGAACAAGAATGTTGCCGGCGACGAAAGCCATTCCAAAAGAGATGTTGACTATTGCAGATAAACCATTGATTCAATATATCGTGAATGAATGTGTTGCTGCAGGTATTAAAGAGATTGTTTTAGTAACGCATTCTTCAAAAAATGCTATCGAAAACCATTTTGATACCTCGTTTGAATTGGAAACAATGTTGGAAAAACGGGTAAAACGTCAATTGTTGGAAGAAGTGCGTTCGATTTGTCCAAAAGATGTAACCATTATGCACGTACGCCAAGGTTACGCTAAAGGCTTGGGTCATGCGGTGTTATGTGGTCGCGCTTTGGTAGGAAATGAACCTTTTGCGGTAGTGCTACCTGATGTAATTTTGGCAGAATTTACTGCTGATCAGAAAACAGAAAATTTAGCTGCAATGATTAAGCGTTTCAATGAAACCAAAGCTAGCCAAATTATGGTGGCACCAGTTGCTAAGGAAGAAGTTTCTAGCTATGGGATTGTAGATTGCGCAGATGTTGATTTAAATACACATGAAAATGCAGTGATTCGTAATATTGTTGAGAAACCAAGTGTAGAAACCGCACCATCGAATTATGCTGTAGTGGGGCGTTACGTATTTTCAGCAGCAATTTGGGATCTATTAGCAAGAACACCTGTCGGTGTAGGAGATGAAATTCAATTAACTGATGCAATTGATTTACTCATTAAGCAAGAAACAGTTGAAGCCTTTACTATGAAAGGTAGAACTTTTGACTGTGGTGATAAAATTGGTTATATGCAGGCATTCGTTGAGCATAGCTTACATCATCCAAAGTTAGGTGAAGAGTTTAAGCAGTATTTGTTACAGTTGGCTAAAACTTTAAAATGATTCTTTTTAAATTTTAAGTAGGCTAAATGATATTTAGCCTATTTTTTTGCTCTATTTCTATCTCACTTTGTTTTATTCGCTCACAAATTATCATTTTCCACTAAAAATTTTACTGAAACGCTTACTTCAGCTCTTATTTTGAGTGTTTTTTGTTTATTTTTGGTGGAAATGCTCTATATAAAAATAAAAAATTAAAAATTCTTTGTGATAACGCTCACAAATAATAAATTATACACACAACAATAATATGGTTTTGTGCTATTTTACACACGAACTCTTTTAAGTGTTTATTATAAAAAAATTTGGAGGATTCTATGTTTGGTTTTTTGAAACCTGCTCCTGAGAAGCCTATGCTTCCAGAAGATCAAATTGATCCAACGTATCGTCGCTTACGTTGGCAAGTATTTTTTGGTATTTTCTTTGGTTATGCAGCATATTATTTTGTGCGTAGTAATTTCGATTTAGCGCAAAAAGGATTAATTGAAGCTGGGATGTACACCAAAACCGAACTTGGTATTATCGGTATCGCACCGGGTTTGGCGTATGGTTTGTCTAAATTCTTTATGGCAGCCGTTTCTGACCGTTCTAATCCGAAAATGTTCTTACCATTTGGTTTAGCATTATCTGGATTGTGTATGACATTAATGGGGTTAATTCCATGGGCAACATCAGGCATTCTCATTATGTTTGTGATTTTGTTCCTTAATGGTTGGTTCCAAGGGATGGGATGGCCTCCTTGTGGTCGTACAATGGTACATTGGTGGTCAAAGAAAGAACGTGGAACAATCGTGTCTATTTGGAATACCGCACATAATGTAGGTGGTATGGTTCCAGCAGTGTTAGTTGGTGTTGCTAGTTCAATTTATGCGGCAAATCATCCAGAAGTTGCTAAAGTAACCTTTGGTCATGTGTGGCAAGAAGCATTATATTATCCAGGTATTGCTGCAATGATAGCTGCAGTAATTATTTTCTTTGTGATGAAAGATACACCGCAATCTTGTGGTTTACCGCCAATCGAAAAATATAAAAACGATTATCCTGAAGATTATAATGAAAAAACCTATGAACATAATCTTAGTACCAGAGATATTTTTATTACTTATGTGTTGAAAAATCGCTTACTTTGGTACATCGCAATTGCTAACGTGTTTGTTTACCTCATTCGTTACGGTATTTTGAAATGGTCACCAGTTTATCTTGGTGAAGTAAAACATTTTGATATTAAAGGTACAGCATCTGCATATGCGATTTATGAATTTGCTGCGATTCCAGGTACATTACTTTGTGGTTGGGTATCTGACAAAGTGTTTAAGGGTAAACGTGGTTTAACTGGTTTCGTGTTTATGGTGTTAGTAACTATTGCAGTTATTGTATTTTGGTTAAATCCAGCAACACCACAAGAAGAATTAGCACAATATGCGAATTTACCTTGGTATAAAAACCCATATCAATTAACTGACTTTATCTTGATGACGACTATTGGTTTCTTAATTTATGGTCCTGTTATGCTTATCGGGTTGCACGCATTAGAATTAGCGCCGAAAAAGGCAGCTGGTACATCAGCAGGTTTCACAGGATTATTTGGTTATCTTGGTGGTACAGTTGCAGCAAGTGCGGTTGTAGGTTGGGCATCTGATACTTACGGCTGGGACGGTGGTTTCTACGTTATGGTAGGTGGTTCAGTATTAGCTTGTGTACTAATGTTGATTACGATGATGGAAGAAGGCAAACATAAAGCGAAGATAGCTAAAGAAGATCGTTACGGTAACTAATTTTTATAAGGCGATAACCTGGTTTATCGCCTTTTTTGTATCCATTGTTTATCAATTAAAGGAGAACTTATATGAAGTTAAAATATCTTGTAGTTGCGTTAATGAGTGCAGGTTTACTGGCTGGTTGTGCTACACAGTCAACAAATCAAACATTATCTTGCGATAAAAAGTTGGTTATAGCGCATCGTGGAGCTAGTGGTTATATTCCAGAACATACTTTAGAGTCTAAGGCATTAGCTTTTGGGCAAAAAGCAGATTATTTAGAGCAAGATCTGGTAATGACGAAGGATAACCATCTTGTAGTAATTCACGATCACTTTTTAGATGGTTTAACAGATGTAGCAAAAAAATTCCCAAAACGTCATCGTAAAGATGGAAAATATTATGTGATGGATTTTACCTTGGCAGAAATTAAAAGTTTGAATATGACTGAAAATTTCAAAAACGAGAATGGTAAACAAGTACAAGTTTATCCAAATCGCTTCCCAATGTGGAAATCCAATTTCAAAATTCATACTTTTGAAGAGGAAATTGAATTTATTCAAGGCTTAGAAAAGTCGACAGGTAAGAAGATTGGTATTTATCCAGAAATCAAAGCACCTTGGTTACATCATCAAGAAGGTAAAGATATTGCCTTAGCAACATTGAAAGTATTGAAAAAATATGGATATACAAATAAGAATGATCTTGTCTATCTTCAAACTTTTGATTTTAATGAATTAAAACGTATTAAAACGGAGTTAGAACCTAAATTAGGCATGGATCTAAAATTAGTTCAGTTAGTTGCTTACACTGATTGGCATGAAACAGAAGAGAAAAATGCTCAAGGTCAATGGGTAAATTATAGTTATGATTGGATGTTTAAACCAGGTGCTATGGCAGAAGTAGCGAAATATGCTGATGGTGTTGGGCCAGGTTGGTATATGTTAGTTGATGATGAAAAATCAACAGTGGGTAATATTAAATATACGCCAATGGTACAAGATATTGCTGCACAAAAATTAGAATTACATCCTTATACTGTACGGAAAGATGCTTTACCTAAATATATGAAAGACGTGAATGAGATGTATGATGCGTTGTATAACAAAGCTGGAGCAACAGGTTTATTTACTGATTTTCCAGATTTAGCAGTGCAATTCCTTGATAATCAGTGTAAAAAATAATTATTTAATCTTTTCTACTCCATCCAATAGTACCTTTATTGGATGGAGCGTTATTGATTTAAATCTATTTCTGCGATCTCGATTCCATTTTTTATCTCATTAATTCGTCTTAGGTTGCTTTTTTACTCACAATGCAATTGTCATAACAAATGACATTCTATGGTTATTAATTGATGAGGTAATTTATGAAGCTAAAGCATTTTTTATTGTTAGTTTGTGGTTCTTTATCTATGTTGTTATCGCCGTTGTCCATCGCAGCAACAGAAACAACAAATTCACCAGAGCAAGTACAGCCTGTGGCAGTACAAAGTGATAAGGTAAATTTAAATACTGCTACGGCGGAGCAATTGCAAAAAGGCTTAGTTGGTATTGGAGCGAAAAAAGCACAAGCAATTGTGGAGTATCGTGAACAACATGGTGCTTTTACCGCTATTGAACAGCTAACTGAAGTAAAAGGAATTGGTACAGCAATTCTTGAAAAGAATAAGGAGAGAATGACGGTAGAATAATGGATACAGTAAAAATTTCCTATTAAGAACAACAAAAAAATTGCTCCCAAATAAAGTATAATTTGGGAGCAATAATAATTCTCTTAAGAGAAAGTTTCTAATCAGCCCATACCATATTTTTTTAATTTTTTGCGTAAGGTACCACGGTTGATGCCCAACATAGTTGCAGCACGAGTTTGGTTACCGCGAGTATATTGCATAACCATATCCAACATCGGATGCTCAACTTCTGCTAATACTAATTCATAAAGATCATTCACATCTTGTCCATTTAGTTGTGCTAAATAGTTTTTTAATGCTTGTTTTACAGAATCACGTAATGGTTTATTAGTTACTTGAGCTTGCGCATTTAACGTTGAGACTGTTAATGCTTCGGCAGTGCTACGTTGTTCGAACATTTTTTCCCTTTATCTACTTTATTATGATTACGACATAAGTCGGATTGAACACAAAAATTCCTCTAACGCATCTAATTGATCATTAGGATCAGTCAATGCATTAAAAGCTCGCTTAAAATCAGAGTATGAACCAAAACGGTCGATATACCAGGCAACATGTTTTCGTGCAATGCGATAACCTTTTTCTGTACCATAAAACTGGTGCAAGTTGGCTATATGTTGCAAAATTAACGCTTTCTTTTCAGAAAATGGTATCTCTGAACTAGTTCTGTTCTGCTCTAATAATTCGGTAATTTCTCGAAAAATCCATGGGTTTCCTAAGGCCCCTCGCCCAAGCATAACGGCGTCAGCACCTGTGTAATCTAAGACTTCTTGAGCTTTGCTGGCAGAATCAATATCTCCATTGGCAATAACAGGAATTGATACTGCTTGTTTGACTGCTTTAATACTGTCATATTCTGCATGGCCATTGAATAAACAGGCCCGTGTTCTCCCATGAATGGTGAGCGCTTGAATACCTGCATCTTCAGCTATTTTGGCAATCAAACTGCAATTACGATGTTGTAGATCCCAACCAGTTCTTATTTTTAACGTTACGGGAACATCGACTGCATTTACCACTGCTTTTAAAATCTTAGCGACTAGATCTGGATATTGTAATAGAGCCGACCCAGCCAATTTCTTGTTCACTTTCTTGGCAGGACATCCCATATTAATATCAATGATTTCTGCGCCGTAACCGACATTAACCTGTGCTGCTTGCGCCATTTCATCTGGATCACTGCCGGCAATTTGTACCGCATTGATACCAATTTGAGGATGATGAGCTAAGCGTAATTTAGATTTTTCGGTATGCCATACATCAGGGTTCGTGGACATCATTTCTGAAAAAGTTAATGCCGCGCCATATTGTGAACAAATACGTCGGAAAGGAAGATCAGTAATCCCTGCCATAGGTGCTAAAATAACAGGATTTTTCAAATTAAATTGACCAATCTGCACGTTTTATTACCTATAACTACCTTATCGTTTTTGCTCTTTTTTGGGTGAATTGATGATGACAAAATCGCCAGTCTTTGGGACTGAAACGGTCGCTTATAATACGCACTTTTACTGCAATAGTGAAGCACTAAATGCGATCTAACGAAGAAAAAATGTACTTTTTTTCGACTTAATTCGCTGAAAGTTTAAACAATGTAAAAATTTTATGATTAAAATCGAAAATTGATCAAAGCTGATTGCTAAAAAAAGAATAAAGAGTAATGATTTTATTGCTTAAAACTCTCTTATGATTGGCGCATAACAACGGAATAAAGGAATATTTATGTGTAGTTTACAACCTCGTTTACAATGGTTATCAGATCCAGCAATTTTTTCAGTAAATCGACTTGCAGCTCATTCAGATCATCACTATTACGCTACGTTGGCGGAAGCACAATGTAAAGCAGAAATGCCAATGCGTTATTCATTAAATGGTGATTGGTTTTTTCATTATGCAAAGAATCCACAACAACAACCGCAGCAGTTCTATCAAATGGATTATGATAATCGTAGTTGGCAGACTATTCGTGTCCCAGGACATATTCAATTGCAAGGTTTTGTGAAACCGCATTATGTAAATACGATGTATCCTTGGGATGGTAAAGCTGATATTCGTCCACCAGCCATTCCTGTTGATGATAATAGTGTGGGTAGTTATGTGAAATATTTTTATGTACCACAACAATGGCAATCACAAGAGCTCTTTATTTCATTTCAAGGTGTCGAAACAGCCTTCTTCGTTTGGTTGAATGGTGAATTTGTTGGTTATAGCGAAGATTCTTTTACGCCGGCAGAATTCTATTTAACACCATTTTTAAAGGATGGTGAGAATAAACTTGCGGTGGCGGTTTATCAACGTAGTACAGGAAGCTGGCTCGAAGATCAGGATTTTTGGCGCTTTTCTGGTATTTTTCGTGATGTCTATTTATACACGATTCCTAAAATTCATCTGTATGATGTTGCCGTTACTACAGAAATTCCTGCAACCTTAGATTATGCAGAATTAAAGATTAGTGGCACATTACGAGCAGCTGAACCAGCAACAGAGAAAACTGTTGTTGCCACTTTAGTTGATGCCAATGGTGTAACGGTCGCTGCAACACAACAAACATTAACCGCTGATCAAGTATCACTTTGCTTACCGCTAGCACAACCGATTTTATGGAATGCTGAAGCACCTTATTTATATCAACTCTATCTACAAATCTTGGATCAGCAACAGCAAGTCGTGGAAGTAGTGCCGCAACAAATTGGCATACGCCGTTTTGAAATGAAAGATGGCGTGATGTTATTAAATGGGCAACGCATTGTATTTAAAGGGGTAAATCGCCATGAATTTAATTGTCATCGAGGTCGGGCAATTACTGCTGAAGATATGTTGTGGGATATTAAAACGTTAAAACAGAATAATTTTAATGCGGTCAGAACCTCACACTATCCGAATCAAACTTTATGGTATGAGTTGTGCGATCAATATGGATTGTATGTGATTGATGAGGTGAATTTAGAAACACATGGTTCGTGGCAAAAAATGGGAAAAGTTGAACCATCGTGGAATATTCCAGGTAGCGATATGCGTTGGCAAGAGATCGTTCTAGATCGTGCTAAATCAATGTATGAGCGTGATAAAAATCATCCTTCTATTTTAATTTGGTCATGTGGTAATGAATCTTATGCAGGGGAAGTGTTGTTAAATGTCGCTAATTATTTGCGTGCTCAAGATCCTAAGCGTTTAGTACATTATGAAGGCGTTTTCCATTGTCGTGAGTTTGATCAGATCAGTGATATGGAAAGTCGTATGTATGCGAAACCAGATGAAATAGAAGCCTATTTACAACAAAATCCAGCTAAACCTTATATTAGTTGTGAATATAGCCATGCAATGGGTAATTCTAATGGGAATTTGCATAAATATATTGCATTAGAAAAATATCGACAATATCAAGGCGGTTTTATTTGGGATTATATTGATCAAGGTCTGTTACAGAAAGATCGTTATGGGCATGATTATCTTGCTTATGGTGGTGATTTTAATGATCGTCCGACTGATCGTAATTTCTGTTGTAATGGTCTGGTCTTTGCTGATCGGACACTATCACCAAAAATGCAAGAAGTTAAATATCTATATCAAAATCTAAAATTAGAGCCACAACAAGATAGTGTGTTAATTCGCAATGACAATTGCTTTATTGATACTGACGATTATTACTTTGTTGCACATTTATTGTTGGATGGTAAAGAGCTAGAGAGCAATGCTTTTACAGCGATTATCCCACCACAATCAGTCCAACAAATTCCATTAACTTGGGTGGAACAAAATTTATGTTATGCTGGTGAGTATTGTGTTCAAGTAACAGCACATTTAAAACAAAAAACATTGTGGGCAGAAGCAGATAGCGAATTGGCATTTGGACAATATATTTTTACGAAGTCAGCCGTTGCAAAAAATGTGACGGAGAATACTCAGAAAGCACTTAAAGTGGTTAATGGAGATATTAATCTTGGGGTATCTGGAGAGCATTTCTCGGTGCTTTTTTCTCGACAAGAAGGCAGCTTAATTTCTTTAATTTTTCATGGTAAAGAGCTGATTAAAACACCACCAATGCCATTATTTTGGCGAGCAACAACAGATAACGATCGTGGTACAGCAAGACGCTTTAAAGCGGGTTATTGGTTAATGGCAAGTTTATCAGCACGTTGTCGTGAGATGACCTGGCAGCAATTAGCAGATGGCAGTGTTATAGTTAAATTCACCTATATTTATCCAATTTACGAACAACTTACGGTAACGGTGGCATACCATGTGTTAGCGTCAGGAGAGGTAGAGGTACTTTGCGAATATAATGGACAAGCAGGGCTACCTGATTTACCAATTTTTGCTTTGAGTTTCCGTACTAATGCAGAGTATCAGCAGTTAAGTTGGTATGCTTTAGGTGAAGCAGAAAATTATCAAGATCGTTGTAGTGGAGCAAAATTGGGTATCTTTCATAATACGGTTAGTGACAACTATGCCCCTTATAGTATTCCACAAGAAACGGGAAATCGTACTGGTGTTCGTTGGGTAAAATGTTATAACGAAATGGAGAGTGCGGGTTTTCAAGTGAAAGCAGTTGATCAACCATTAGAGTGTAATTTCTTGCCTTATACGGCATTTGAATTAGAACAAGCACAACATCACTATGAATTGCCGCCAGTGCATTATACGGTAGTAACAGTGGCTGCTAAGCAAATGGGTGTAGGTGGCGATGATAGTTGGGGTGCAGAGGTGCATCCAGAATATTGTATTCCTGCAACAGGCAAACTCAGTTTTCGTTTTCTTTTAACAGGGTATGATAAGTAGAATTGAGGTTTCACCTAGTATGGTGAAACCTCAATCATTATTCGGCTAATAAAGATGTCCCATAAGAATTATCAATGGCACATAACCATTTACCATCAATGTAACGATATACATAAGTAGCTTGTCGTTCCATACTATATTCTGAGGTGGCTTGGTTATCAGCACTTAAAAAAGTTTGTGATAATACCAAAACAGTATCGCCAGTTTCTAACATCATCATTTTGCCTTGTGTTGGTTTGATACTGTTTTTGAAATAAGCAGCTATTTTGCTAAAGGCTTGTTTAATAGCTGCTTTACCTTGAACTTCTAATCCCGGTTTGATAACTAATACAGCATCTTCAGTATAAAATTGCATTAAATCATCAAAACGTTCCTCACTAATGGCCAAATCAGCTTGTTTTATAAGATCTTGGATTTCTTTATTCATTGGTTCTCCATTATTTCAGAAAAGAGGGTTAAGTATAAAAAAGAAAAAATAACTGTAAGTAGATTATGGGAAAATATTTTTATAACTAAAAGTTATATATAAAGAAAAACAGCTATTTTCATTTTTAAATGACTCTCGCTAGACTTTGTTCCAAATCTATTAAACCAAGTTGTAAGGAAAAACAATGAAAACAACAATCAAAAACTATTTAAAAAGTGTGTTATTAATTTCTTTTGGGTTTGCTGTGGCACAATCTGCAATGGCTTTAACCAATGAAGAGGCAGCGGCAGATTTAGCAAAACGCATTAATGAACATGGCACAATCGTTGTTGGAACAGAGGGAACTTACCCTCCGTTTACCTATCATGATGAATCAGGGAAATTGACCGGTTATGATGTTGAACTGACCCGTTTAGTAGCGAAAGAGTTAGGTGTTAAGGTTGATTTTAAAGAAACACAATGGGATGCAATGTTATCTGGATTAAATAACCATCGTTTTGATTTAGTAGCAAATCAAGTTGGTTTAACAACACCGGAACGTCGAGCTAAATATGATAAGAGTGCTGAATATAGTTATTCAGGTGCAGTTGTAGTCGCCCGAAAAGGAGACACACGAGTAAAAGATTGGAAAGATATTAAAGGATTAAAATCAGCACAATCATTTACCAGTAATTATGGGGAGTTGGCGATTAAAAATGGTGCAGAAATCGTAGGGGTTGATGGTTTAGCACAAGCAATTCAATTGGTGTTACAAAATCGCGCGGATGTGACCTTAAATGATCGTCTTGCAGTATTAGACTTTTTACATAAACACCCAAATGCAAATTTAGAAATTATCTTACGTGATAAATCTCAACCAGTTGGATCTGGATTTGTATTCAATAAAGGAAACCAAGCTGTGATTGAGAAATTTAATGCTGCAATTGAGAAACTTAAAAAAGAAGGAAAATTAAAAGAGTTATCTAATCAATTCTTTGGTGAAGATGTTTCAGTAATTGAATAATAAGAACTTGTGAGTAGTAGGTAGAGGTGGTTATGTTAATTAGTAAATTAGTTAAAGGATTACTCGTATTAAGCTTATTCAGTGCAACAAGTGTTTTCGCTGATGATGCTGGGTGGATGACAAAAGACACTTTAACTGTTGGTACAGAAGGGACATATCCACCTTTTACTTATCACGATGAACAAGGAAAATTAACCGGTTATGATGTTGAGGTCGCTAGAGCGGTAGCAGAAAAATTAGGCTTAAAGATCGAATTTAAAGAAACGGCATGGAATGCTTTATTGGCAGGATTAAACAGCGGACGTTTCGATACTGTAGTAAATCAGGTGACGATGAATGATGAACGTCGTAAAAAATATCAAAGTTCATTGCCTTATAGTTATTCTGGTGCAGCATTAGCGGTACGCTCTAGTTTACCAAATGTGCGTGCAGTAAAAGACCTCAAAGGCTTAAAAGGTGGTTTAGCATTTACCAGTAATTTTGCCGACCTAGTACGCCAAAATCAGGCTGAAGTTGTACTTGTAGAAGGCGGACTAGGACAGGAAATGGCATTAGTGGCACAAGGACGTGTCGATTTTACTCTTAATGATCGTCTTGCAGTGTTGTATTATCAGAAGAAATTAAAAGTCGATGATAAAATCCAAGTATTTGATTTACCTGAAGAAGGTACAGTAACGGCAGGATTTATTGTCCGGAAAGACGATACGGAAAAACTAAAAAAATTAAATCAAGCCTTAACAGAATTGAAAAAGGAAGGTAAATTAGCCGCCATTTCTAAACAATTTTTCGGAGTAGATATTAGTGAGCAGTAATGTATCGGAGAGTATCTCCGCTATTTTTCACTCGATTTTGAGTACACTTCCTTGGATGGACGATAATAAAGCATCAATCGCGATTGATGCTTTTTTTCCTATGTTAGAAGGAATGGTTTATTTCACCATTCCATTAACGATTGTCTCTTTCTTAGTCGGAATGCTAATTGCGTTAGCTATTGCGTTGATTAGAGTAACGCCGCAAAAACATATTTTGCATAGAGTGGCAAATGGAATGGCGAATTTTTATATTTCAGCAATTCGTGGTACGCCATTGCTAGCGCAACTATTTATTATTTTCTATGCGCTGCCAAATGTAGGTATTACATTAGATCCGTTGCCAACAGCAATTATCGCATTTTCATTGAATACGGGCGCTTATGCCTCTGAAACTGTTCGAGCAGCGATTCTATCTGTACCAAAAGGGCAATGGGAAGCTGGCTATACTATCGGTATGAGTTATTGGCAGAATTTCTTTCGTATTATTAGCCCGCAGGCATTGCGTGTTGCAGTGCCGCCACTATCCAATAGTTTTATCGGTTTGGTGAAAGAAACCTCGCTAGCGAGTGTGGTATTAGTGCCGGAAATGATGCGTCAAGCGAATATTATTTCTTCTCGTACCTATGAGTTTTTATTGATCTATTGTGAAGCAGCGTTGATGTATTGGGTAGTATGCGCAGTGTTGAGTTATTTACAACAACGGTTAGAAAAACACTTTGAACGTTATGTGGCGAGGTAAAAATGTTATCAATTAAAAATTTACATAAAGCCTTTGGCGATCATCAAGTGTTAAAAGGCATTGATTTACGAATAAATAAAGGTGAAGTGATTGTATTACTTGGTGCATCAGGTTCAGGAAAAACCACATTATTACGTTGCCTCAATTTATTGGAAACACCGGATGCAGGTACGATCGAATTTGATGATGGTTCATTAGCAATTGATTTTGCGAAACCTTTAACCAAAGATAAAATTCAAGCGTTACGCAAAAAAAGCGGAATGGTTTTTCAAAACTATAACCTTTTTCCACATAAGACAGCGTTGGAAAATATTACTGAAGGTCTAATTGTTGTACAAAAAGTACCAAAGACAGAAGCTGAAGCCAAAGCGCGTCATTTATTAGCAAGAGTAGAATTAGCGGATAAAGCTGATTTTTACCCGTTTCAACTTTCTGGTGGACAACAACAACGTGTTGGTATTGCACGTGCATTAGCCATTGAACCTGAACTAATGTTGTTTGATGAACCTACTTCTGCGCTTGATCCGGAATTAGTACAAGGAATGTTAGCATTAATGAAGTCATTAGCTAGTGAGGGTTGGACGATGGTCATTGTTACCCATGAAATCCAATTTGCGCGTGAAGTTGCTGATCACGTTATTTTAATGGGAGATGGGCAAATTATTGAGCAGGGAACCCCAGAACAGCTGTTTGAGCATAGTACTAACCCTCGTACTAATGCGTTTTTAAGATCAATTAGACGTTAATAAAGAGACAATAGCACCAAATTAGGTGCTATTCAGACCGCTGACAAACCCACCTTTCCAAAATCATTTGGTAAAAGTGGGTTTGTTTTTTTACTTTGTCGCTTTTCTCTTGCTTTTCCTTTCAGATAATTGGGCAAGTGGTCATTTTCGCTGATTTTTTTACCCATGCCTCAAACAAGCAAAATTGGCGCCATAAATAAGACAAAATAGCCCATACCACCAGGGCAATTTTCTTGATATTTTGTGCCATTGCCGCAAGGAAGCATTGCATTTGCACTTTGGATAGCCCTCTATAACGGGCATAGCGATGTCCATGATGTTGTTTTGCATCCGCAAAGCTGCGCTCTACGGTTTCTGCTCGACGTTTATAGAGTTTTCTGCCCTGCCTCGATATTCTCACTGCGTTGGCGTTGTCCACAGCATCTTGGTAAATATGCCTGGTGATGAGGCGTTCGGCTTTTTGGTTTTGGGTACACTGTGAACGTAGTGGGCAAGTTTGGCAATAGGTCGGGTTGGATTTGTAAGTGTGATAACCTTCTCGGGTGGTGGTGCTATAGCGGAGCGATTGCCCTGCGGGGCAAGTGTAGCTGTCAGTTTCGGCATCATAGCGGAACGCACTTTTTCGTAAGCGGTTCTTGCCTTTGGTGGGACGACGATAGCCAAATACACCAATAATGCCTCGTCGGGCAAGACTCTCGGCAACAGGGGCGGTAAAATAGCCTGCATCAAGCCCGACCGCTTTGGGCTTGAACCGAAAGCGTTCTGTGGTGGCATCAAGACGAGCGATATAGGGTTGGCTGTCATTGACATTCCCTGCCGTCGCAAAGGTATCTACAATAATCCCGTATTTACCATCGACTGTGCGGTGGTCGAGATAGAAGAAGCCTTTGGGCTTGTTATCTCGGTGCATATACCCACTTTCAGGGTCGGTATTGCTCACGTTAGTGTCTTTGACTTCGACGGCTTTCTCACTCGCCTTTAACGGCTTTTTTCCTTTTGCTTCCCTCTCTTTTGCCACATCTTCGTTGAGCATAGCGATATATTGGCTCACTCGAACTGCTCGCTTTTCATTATGCTTTTTGTTTTTATTGGCACTGGCTTTCAAGTGGGTGCTGTCAGTAAACAGATATTTACCTCCCACCAAGCCTTTTTCCATCGCTTGCCAAACAATGTGGGTAAAAATACGCTCAAATACATCCGTACCATTAAAACGGCGAAGACGGTTTTGGCTTAAGGTACTGGCATCTATCACTTTTTCCGTGAGGCTCATCCCCAAAAACCAACGGTAAGCGACGTTGACCTCAATCTCTTTCACCAACTGGCGTTCGCTTTTAATACCGAAAAGATAGCCGAGTAACATTATCTTGAACAAACGAACTGGGTCAACTGCGGGGCGACCGTTGTCATGGCAATAGAGATGCGCCACTTCATCACGAATGAATTCAAAATCGATAGCTTTAGCGACTTTACGGACAAGGTGGTCTTTCGGTACGAGTTGTTCGAGACTTATCATCTCGATTTCATATTGGGGTGAGGCAGTATTTTTGAGCATAGGCATTTCCTTTTTTCGATATGCCTATTAGATCAAACCTCTAGAGGTATGTCTAGAGGTTTGTCAGCAGTCTGAATAGCACCAAATTAGGTGCTATTGTTGCTTTATCAGTAATAAAGTAATAAAAAGTGCTTAGAACTTTTCTTTTATTCCAGTAATGCGACACCACTCTTCACGTTCCACTACAGGATCTAAGGCGAAGTTATCACTATATGCGGCAGATACGGCTTCGCTTTGTGTTGCGAGAATACCAGAAAGGCCTAAATGACCTTGTGGTAACACTAATGTTGTAATTACTGGTGCAAGTTCTTTTAATGGACCAGCAAGAATATTTGCCACAACAACTTCAGCTTGTAACTCTTTCGGAGTATCTGCAGAAAGGTAAAGTTGCAAACGATCTTCAACTCCATTGCGTTTTGCATTTTCACGACTCGCTTGAATCGCTTGTGGATCAATATCGATACCAATTGCTTGTTTTGCACCAAGTTTTAATGCAGCAATAGCTAAGATGCCAGAACCACAGCCAAAATCAATGACAGTTTTGCCTTGTAAATCTAGGGAATCAAGCCATTCTAAACAAAGTGCAGTAGTAGGATGGGTACCTGTACCAAACGCTAATCCGGGATCGAGCATCACATTCACAGCTGTCGGATCAGGAATTTCACGCCAACTTGGGCAGATCCATAAACGTTGCCCAAATTTCAGCGGATGGAAGTTATCCATCCACTCTCTTTCCCAATCTTTATCTTCAATTTGTTCAATTTTATAAGCAGTATCTTCATTGATCATTTGTTCAGCACGTAATGCAGCTACAATTTCTTGCATATCAGTTTCTGCATCAAATAATGCCATCACATCAGTATTTCCCCATAAGCGAGTTTCGCCTGGTAATGGTTCAAAAATAGGTGTGTCTTTACTGTCCATAAAGGTGACAGAAACGGCACCTAACTCTTCTAAGCTGTCACTGAGTTGTTCTGCTTGTTCGTTTGTACTGTTTAATCTAATTTGTAGCCAAGCCATAATTATCCTTGATACGTTTTTCACCAAATTTATTTGCAATTAAAAATGCTATTAGTCCGAGCACTAATGACGGCACGATAGCATGTAAATCAAAAGGTTTGATTGCAGCGGTGGTAAAGCCAGTATATACGCCTAAACCCGTCACCATAGAGGCGATTGCGCCATAAGCATTGGCTTTATCCCAATAAAGACCGAGAATGATAACCCATAAGAAAGCAGCTTCCAAACCTCCGAAAGCAAAAAGGTTGAGCCAAATGATCATATCTGGTGGATTTAGCGCCGCGAAAATTAATAAGATACTAAGCAGCAAGGTAATGAGTGAAGAAAAACGGCTGATTTTCTTTTGATTTTTCGCTGCTTCAGGTTTTGCGGAAAGATAGAGATCTTTCACAAAAATTGATGAAGACTGAATCAATTGTGCATCAATCGTGGACATAATTGCTGACATTGGTGCGGCTAAGAAAATACCTGCAATAATAGGAGGTAAGACTTTTACCATTAACGCCGGGATCACTTGATCTGGAATGGTGAGATCCGGAATGATGACTCGCCCTAATGCACCAGCAAGATGCATACCAAACATAATAATTCCTAAAACAATAGTACCGATAATCATACCACGATGTAATGCTTTACTATCTTTGTAAGACATACAACGTACAGCAGTATGCGGTAATCCAATCACGCCAAAACAGACCAATACCCAGAATGATGCCATAAACGAGAAACTTAACATTTCATTTGGTCCGTAAGGTGAAACTAACGCAGGATCAATAGCGGTTAATTTATTGACAGCACTTTCGACACCACCGGCAGCATAAATAACGCCACCAAGTAATAAAATAGTACCGAAGATCATGACAGTACCTTGAATAGCATCGGTTAAAACAACGGCTCTAAAACCACCAATAAAGGTATATAAACCAACAGTGACCGCAAAGATGAGAAGCGCGGAAGTATAATTTAAACCAATGGTAGTTTCTAACAATCTAGCACCACCGATAAATTGTACTGTCATTGCAGCAAAGAAAGCGATAAGTAATGCAAAACACGCGATCCAGACTAAGTATTTATTTTTATAACGATAGAACAGGAGATCATTAATGGTTAGTGCATTAGTTTCGCGTGATAACATAGCGAATTTTTTCCCTAAAGTACCTAAGGCGAGCCAGACCACAGGTACTTGGATCATTGATAGCAACACCCAACCTAAACCAAATTTGTAGGCAGCTCCTGGCCCACCAACAAAAGAACTGGCACTGGCATAAGTTGCGGCAGTGGTCATTGCTAGCACAAAACCCGTCATAGAACGGTTACCGACATAATATTCGGTTAGAAAATCTCCTTGTTGGCGTTTACTAAAGGCGTAAAGCGCAGCGCCAAAAATAAAAACTAAATAGATGATAAGTGGGAAAATAATACCTAAATTCATGATTACTCCTTATCATCAGAATTATCTAAAGGGATATCTTGGAAAAAGATACGGATTACCCAATAGCATACAACCACGAATAAAATCGGTAGATAAATGCAAGAAAGTTCAAACCAGAGAGGAAAGCCTAGAGGACCATGTGTTCCTTTTGGTAAATAGGCACATAAACACCAACCAATCACATAAAGTAATGCTAATAATAGTGTAATCTTTGCTTCTTTTGTGGCTTGGCGGTAACGTTCAATTTTTAACATTTCTACCTCCTGTATCGTTTTTTGAAATAAAAAGGCTTGATAAAGTTATCAAGCCTTCAGCATCTTATAAACAATCAATGATTATTTCAATTTGTTTAAAATAAATCCAACCAGTTGTTGTCTATCGATCATTTGTTTTTCACCACTACGACGGTGTTTATACTCGATTTCACCTTTTTCAAGGTTTTTCTCACCAATAACAATCATATGTGGAATACCGATAAGTTCCATATCAGCGAACATTACACCTGGACGTTCTTTACGGTCATCAAACAACACTTCAATACCTTGTTGTTGTAAGGTTTGATAGAGTTCTTCGGCATATTGTTGCACTGCTGGTGATTTGTGCATATTCATTGGCACAATCGCAACTTGGAACGGCGCAATAGTGTCACTCCAAATAATGCCGCGTTCATCGTGGTTCTGTTCAATTGCTGCTGCAACGACACGAGTAACCCCGATACCATAGCAACCCATCATCATCGTTTGTGGTTTACCATCTTCACCTTGAACGGTCGCTTTCATTGCTTCAGAATATTTTTTACCAAGTTGGAAAATATGCCCAACTTCAATACCACGTTTAATGAGCAATGTTCCCTTACCGCAAGGGCTTGGATCACCTTCTACAACATTACGTAAATCTGCGATTTGTGGGGTTGGTAAATCACGTTCCCAGTTAATACCAAAATAGTGTTTACCATCAATATTAGCGCCAGCGCCAAAATCACTCATATTGGCTACAGTGCGATCAATCACTATTTCTAATGGTAAATTAATTGGACCAAGTGAACCTGGACCAGCACCGATAGCAGCGCGAATCTCTTCTTCAGTAGCAAAAGTTAATGGGCTAGCAACTTGCGCTAATTTTTCCGCTTTTACTTCATTAAGTTCATGATCGCCACGAACTAAAAGCGCAACTAATTTACCCTCTTCTACACCATGTACAATCAAAGTTTTCACTGTTTTTTCGATCGGTAGATTAAATTGTTCAACCAATGTAGCGATAGTTTTCGCATTTGGTGTATCCACTAAACGCAACTCTTCAGTTGGTGCAGTACGTTCGCCTAAAGCAACAGCTTCAGCCAACTCAATATTGGCTGCATAATCAGATTCAGTGGAGAATACAATATCATCTTCACCACTGGCAGCTAATACTTGGAATTCATGTGAAGCGCTACCACCGATAGAACCTGTATCCGCTTGTACTGGACGGAAATCCAAACCTAAACGAGTAAAGATATTGCTATAAGTTTGATACATTACATCATAGGTTTCTTGCAAGCTTTCTTGGGTAGTATGGAATGAGTAAGCATCTTTCATAATAAATTCACGTGAACGCATCACACCGAAACGAGGGCGTACTTCATCACGGAATTTGGTTTGAATTTGATATAAATTCAGTGGTAATTGCTTATAAGAGGTGAGTTCACGACGAGCAAGATCGGTAATTACTTCTTCGTGAGTTGGTCCTAACACGAAAGGTCGATCACCACGATCGGTAAAACGTAATAATTCAGGTCCATATTGTTCCCAACGTTTTGATTCTTGCCATAAGTCTGCTGGTTGTACAACAGGCATAGAGATCTCAATTGCACCGCTTTTATTCATCTCTTCACGTACAATATTTTCCACTTTCTTTAATACTCGGACTCCAGTTGGTAACCAAGTATATAAACCAGCAGCAAGTTTGCGGATCATCCCCGCACGTAACATAAGTTGAATACTGATAATTTCAGCATCGTTTGGCGTTTCTTTTAACGTTGATAATAGATATTGACTAGTACGCATAATTAAAAATCCATAATAAAAGTAAAAAATTGGGCGTATTCTAACACTAGCTAAAATTAGGGAAAATAATTAATTCTCACCTTATCCGATAAAATGTCGAGCTAGTGCGGTAACGATAATGCCGATCACCACTGTCGGTAATACTGAAAATCGTGTTGCAGCTAAAAAAGTGGCTAGTAAACCAATCCAATCAGCGGGATTGCTACTGGTAAATTCAGGGGCAATAACTGCGATTAATACACAAGGAGGCACTTGTGCTAATAAATTTTTTGCCATTGGCGATAATTGTGTTTTTTGCAATAAGAAAAAGCCAAGTAAACGAGTTGAATAGGTAACGGCAGCCATTGCAAAAATCGTTAATACTTCCCAACTCATTTATGCTTCTCCAAAAAGTAGGCAGTGATTAAACCACTAAGGGTACCAAATAATACATACCACGCGCCTTCAAATAATTTATAGGAAATAGCAGCAACAACAAGGCTAACTATCCATGCAAACGCAGGGCGAATACCAGTCCACATTCCTTTCAGCAACACTAAAAATACGGCAACGAATGCCATATCGAAACCATATTGTTTAATATCACCTAGTACAGGACCTAATAGCGCACCGAGTCCAGTAGAGATAATCCATGCGAGATACAATGATATCGCCATAGAGAAGTAATAGCGTAAATTTAGTTGGCGTAGTGAATTTTGTTTGATGTGATTGAGTGCTAATGCCCAGCATTCATCACACATTAAAAACAATACTAGTAAACACTTATGCAGAGGTAATCCTTTTAAATAAGGTGTTAAAGCCGCACTCATTAGAATATGACGACAATTAATTAAAAATGTGGTGAACATAATCAATAATAGAGGTGGTGGAGAAGCCCATAACCCAATAGCGGCGAATTCTGAACCACCAGCAAAATTCATGCCAGTCATTAATGGCACTTGCCAAACTACCATATGATTTGCTGAACCTTGTGCACCTAAAACCAAACCAAAAGGGATAAAACCTAATAATACTGGGAGAGCATCTTTGAAGCCTTGATAAATTGGACGATCTGTCTGTTGCATACTTTCTTATAACCTGCCAACAGGATGAATAAAGGAAAGGGATTTAATATAACAAAGATTTAAATAATGATCAGCGTTAATTATGTTTATCTGAAAAGAAAAAATAATAGCACTAATTTTTTACTAATTTTGCCGCTATACACTGCTCCTCGCCGATAAGGTAAAGGGATAAATTCTCTTAGTTTTGTGTTATTAAATCTAAAAAATAAAAATTTCATAAAGGAGACAAATAATTATGTCTAAGGTCATAAGGAAAATGGTTGTTGTATCGACAGCAGTGCTGTTATCTGTTGGCACAGCGCATTTTGCTTTAGCAGATGAAGGAGGTGCACAACGTTTAGAAAAAGCATTAGACTCGAGCAAGATTACCTTAGTGCAAGCAATTGATATTGCTAATCAAAAAGTTGATGGAAAGGTACTGGAAGCAGAGTTTCATCCACGTAAAGAAGGTAATCCAACTTATGATGTAGAAATCTTCACGAAGGAGAAGCAAATTAAAGAAGTCAGAATTGATGCAGTAACTTCTGAAATTTTGCGTAATGAAATTAAGGACATGGATCGTCCACACCGACACAAAAGACACGAGCATTAGGCATTGTTGTCACTAGCAAATCACATAAAATTACCCCACCATAAGTAACCTAAAACAGCAGTCAATTTTGGCTGCTGTCTCTTTTGTAATTTCCCATTTCTTTACTGTTTTGTTTCCGTTATTATCTATGACTTTGTTGTTAAAAAATAATTAAGGAAGTGAAATGAATTTACGTAATACGATTAGCAGTAGTCCAATGAGCGCTTATCAATGGGGAATCGTGGTTATTGCGGCAATTATGAATTTATTAGATGGCTTTGATGTATTGGCATTAGCTTTTACGGCAACGGCAATTCGTCAAGAGTTTGGTTTAAGCGGCGTGCAATTAGGAACATTATTAAGTGCTGGGTTATTTGGTATGGCGGCAGGTTCGCTATTTTTGGCACCCGTAGCAGATAAAATTGGGCGTCGTCCTTTATTAATTATTGCGGTGTTATTGTCTGCTATTGGGATGTTAGGTTCTGCATTCTCTGGTAGTCAATTTTGGTTAGGTATTTGGCGTGTACTTACAGGCTTAGGTGTTGGCGGTATTTTAGTAGGAACAAATGTGTTAACGAGTGAATACTCTTCCCGTCGTTGGCGCAGTTTAGCGATCAGTATTTATGCGGCTGGTTTTGGAGTTGGCGCTGTATTAGGCGGTATGTTTGCGGTAATGTTGCAGACAGAATATGGCTGGCGTTCAGTGTTTTTAGCTGGTGCGGTATTGACTGGATTATGTTTATTAGTAATTGTGGTTTGGTTACCTGAATCAATCGATTTCTTATTAGTAAAACAACCGAAAAATGCCCAAGCAAAATTAAATCGTATCACAGCGAAAATGGGCTTAGGTAGCCAATGGACATTACCGGAAAAGCAATTGGATGCACCAACAACTAGTTTGCCGTTTACTAGAATTTTCGATCAAAATTATCGCCGTTCAACTTTGCTACTTTGGATTGCCTTTTTCTCGATTATGTTTAGTTTCTACTTTATTAGTTCATGGACACCTGCGTTATTAAAAGAGGCAGGTATGACAGTAGAACAAAGCGTTAGTATCGGGATGATGATCTCTTTAGGTGGTACCGTCGGGGCATTGTGCTATGGCTTCTTAGCAAGTTTATTCCGAGCAAAATCAATTTTACTGCTATTTACTGTTATTTCGGCGATTGTGGTGGTTTGTTTTATCCTTTCGAGCACAACATTATGGTTAGCGATGATCCTAGGCATTTTAGTCGGTGCATTAATCAATGGTTGTATTAGCGGTCTTTATACGTTAAATCCAAGTGTATATGCGGCGGATATCCGTAGTACAGGCGTCGGAGCCGCGATTGGCGTTGGACGTATTGGCGCTATTTTAGCACCAACAGTAGCAGGTATTTTGTTGGATCAAGGTTGGGATAAGCAAAATTTATATATTGGTGTTGCGTTTGTGTTATTGATTTCAACTGTGGCATTAGTGTATTTGAAGAGTTACCAAGGGGATAATTAATATATTAAATAGAATTATACATTATAGAATGTATTGTCCAATTTATAAGCATATTATCTATTGACTAATGTTTAGGTTTCGCCCTAAAGGGCGACCTACTTTTCTTTGTATGCCCAAAGAAAAGTAGGCAAAAGAAATACACCCTCGCACTCTTGCTAATCCTCATTCCAATAAGATTTTCCGGGCGGCAAAAAAAGAGATTTTTCTCGCAAGCTCGAAAAATTGACAGCTTTTTTTGCCTGAAAATCTTATTTGCATTCGGGCAAGAGTAAGAGGGACCCAAAGTTATTTTATAGAAGTTTTTGACAAAATTTAGGTTTGTCAACGGTCTGAAACGGCACCACGAAGTGCCGTTTTTTATCGAAGATTATTCAGTAATTAATTGCTCATTTGCCCAAAGTTCAGCAAAGTTTTCACGTCGTTTGATTAAATGTGCTTTATCACCATCAACCAAAACTTCGGCAGCTTTTGGATGGGAATTGTAGTTTGATGCCATACTTGCACCATAAGCACCAGCAGAACGTTGTGCTAATAAATCACCTTCGGCAATGGCTAATTGGCGCCCTTTGCCTAAGAAATCGGATGTTTCACAAATCGGTCCAACGACATCATAAGTACGAGTTTCACGTTCGAAGGTACGATCTATTTCAATAATTTCCATATAAGCTTGATATAGTGCTGGACGAATCATATCGTTCATTCCTGCATCAACGATTGCAAAATTAAAATCTTCGTTAGATTTTAAATATTCAACTTTGGTCACCAAAATGCCTGCATTAGCGCTAATCGCTCGTCCTGGTTCTAAAATAATTTCCAGTTCAGGATAATCAGTAAATTTCGCTAATAAAGCGCTAGCGTATTCGGTTGGGTGAGGTGGGGTTTCATCACTGTAACGTACTCCTAAACCACCACCTAAATCTAAATGGTGTAACTCAATGCCATCTTGGCGCAATTGTTCTAATAACACCAATAAACGATCGGCAGAATCGAGGAATGGTTGTAACTCAGTTAGCTGCGAACCGATATGGCAATCCATACCAACAATTTGGATATTGGAGAGTTCTTTTGCTAAGCGATAAACTTCTCTAGCTCGAGTTACGCTAACACCAAATTTGTTTTTCTTTAAACCAGTAGAGATATAGGGATGTGTTTTTGCATCAACGTCTGGATTTACTCGTAAAGAAATCGGGGCTTGTTTATTCAGTTGTTGGGCAACTTGGTTAATTCGTAATAGTTCAGCTTCTGATTCGACATTAAAACAGCGAATGCCTACTTCTAATGCACGTGCAATTTCTGTATGCGATTTAGCAACGCCAGAGAAAACAACTTTATTTGCATCACCGCCTGCAGCTAAAACACGCTCTAATTCACCTTGTGAAACAATATCAAAACCTGAACCTAATTTAGCTAATAGGTTTAATAAAGCGATATTAGGGTTAGATTTAACGGCGAAACAGATAAGATGTGGGTGGCCTGCGAGAGCTGAATCGAAAGCGTGCCAATGACGTTCTAAAGTGGCACGAGAATAAATATAAAGTGGAGTACCGAATTGTTGTGCAAGCTGACTGACAGACACTTCCTCTGCCATTAATTGATTATTTTTATAATTAAAATAGTCCATAAACTACTGCCTAAAGTAAAAATTATTTGGTTGTGTTTTCTTGTTGTACTGGTTGATCTTTTGCTGGTTGATATAAAGGTCCTTTGACACCACAAGCTGTTAGACTTAAACAAAAACAGCTTATTATGATAGTCATCATTATTTTTTTCATCACTTTCCTCCTTATTTGATAGGTGTTCTTTTTACCATTAATTTATGCTTTGTGCTATCTCTAAGAAGGGAAAATCTCTATAATGACCATCTATTTTTTGAGGAGCAGGTTATGAATAACGCAGAATATCATCAAGCTGTGGAACAGACTTGGCAGCAAGTTGAAGAACAGTTGGAAGAACAGGATTGCGATGTTGATTGCGACACTCAAGGATCGGTGTTTACGATCACTTTTGCGGATCGCAGCCAGATCGTCATTAATAAACAAGAACCGTTACAAGAATTATGGCTAGCCAGCAAATTGGGCGGTTACCATTTTAAATATCAACAAGAGCAATGGTTGAATGCAGAAGGGAAAAATTTTTGGCAGTATTTGACTGACGCTTGTATTGCTCATGGTGAAGAGGTTGAATTTACTCAATAAATAAAGGAAATAACGATGCGTTTCACTTATCATCTTTTAGCATTTTCAACATTATTAGCATTACCAACGGCGATGGCGAGTGTTTTGCCATACGAAAGCCGTACTGCACTGTTATTACAAGCAGCGCCGGATAATTTTGTTGGTTTAAAACCTTATGAACAAAACTATTTAATGGAAACCTATTCCAATCGTAATTTTAATTACCCTGAAAATATGAAACATGATGAAGTGAAGTTTCAAATCAGTGTTGCATTACCGTTTTGGAAAGGAATTTTAGGTAAAAATTCAGTACTGGCTGGTGCTTACACCCAGCGTTCGTGGTTTCAATTAAGTAATCGAGAACAATCTTCGCCATTTAGAGAAAGTAATTATCAGCCACAACTTTTTTTAGCGTGGGCAACTAATTATGATCTTTTTTGGGGATGGAAATTAGCGGATATAGAAACAGGTATCGTGCATCTTTCTAATGGCAGAAGTGATCAACAAGGAAAATCACGCAGTTGGAATCGCTTATATTTACGAGCAGCCTTTACCAAAGATGATTGGTTAGTGGAATTGAAACCTTACTGGCGTATTCCTGAAAAAGCATCCAGCGATGATAACCCTGATATTGTCGATTATTACGGTTATGGTGATATCAGTGTTGGATATCGTTTTGGTGATCATATTGTGAAAACAACAGCACGTTACAATACCGCGACCAATAAAGGCGGAATGGAAGTTTCTTGGAGTTATCCAATTGCTAAGTATGTACGCCTTTATACCCAGTATTATCATGGATATGGTGAATCATTAATTGACTATAATCGTTCGATTGACCGTATTGGGATAGGTATTAGTTTAAACAATGTGTTCTAATTCTGATAATAAGGCGAATGCTGAACAAAACGATTCGCCTTATTTAACTCAAGCCAAAGCAGTGTTGCAGAATGTCTTTGGTTATCAACAATTCCGTCAAGGACAACAACAGATCATTGAAGCGACGCTCAATGGGCAGAGTAGTTTTGTCCTTATGGCAACGGGCGGCGGCAAATCTTTGTGCTACCAAATTCCGGCATTATGTTTTTCTGGTTTAACGATTGTAATTTCACCATTGATCGCCTTAATGCAAGATCAAGTTGATCAGTTATTAGCGAATGGTGTTGCAGCTGCCTACTTAAATTCTAGTCAGACTCTAGAACAACAAAAAGAAACTGAACAACAAGCGCTTTCAGGCAAATTAAAATTGTTGTATATCTCGCCTGAAAGAGTAATGACCAGTGCATTTTTCTATTTTATTCAGCAGTGTCAGGTCAGTTTAATTGTTATTGATGAAGCACATTGTATTTCGCAATGGGGACATGATTTTCGCCCTGAGTATGCACGCTTAAGTAATTTAACAAGAGTCTTTCCGAATGTGCCGATTATGGCGCTGACAGCAACGGCAGATCAAATTACCCGCAAAGATATTTTAGCGCTATTAAATCTACAAAATCCGTTTGTCTATATTGGTAGTTTTGATCGTCCCAATATTCGCTATACGGTGGTGGAAAAATTTAAACCACAAGATCAATTAGTGAAATTTGTAAAAGCACAAAAAGGTCGTAGCGGTATTGTTTATGCTAATAGCCGTAGTAAAGTGGAACGACTGGCTGAATTATTGCAACGCAATGGCATTGCAGCAAAAGCTTATCATGCAGGATTTAGTAATGAGCTAAGAGAACAAGTACAACGCGATTTTCAACGTGATAATGTACAAGTTGTTGTCGCTACTATTGCTTTTGGAATGGGAATTAATAAACCGAATATCCGTTTTGTATTGCATTATGATTTACCGCGCAGCATCGAATCTTATTATCAAGAAACAGGACGAGCAGGGCGCGATGATTTACCTGCAGAAGCCGTTTTATTTTATGATCAGCAAGATTATTTATGGCTGAATAAATTATTACAAGAAAAGCCTGATTCTGCACAAAAGATGATTGAACAACATAAATTGCAGGCAATGGGAGAATTTGCTGAAGCACAAACTTGCCGCCGTTTAGTGTTGTTGAATTATTTTTCTGAACACCGTATCGAACCTTGTCATAACTGCGATATTTGTTTAAATCCACCACAAAAATATGATGGTTTGATTGATGCACAAAAAATTGTTTCTACCGTTTATCGCACTGGGCAGCGTTTTAGTAGTTACTATGTGATGGCGGTGTTACGCGGCGTCAGCAATCAAAAAATTCAAGAATTACAACACGATAAATTATCAGTATTTGGTATCGGCAAGGATCAACCACAAGAATATTGGCACAGCGTTATTCGCCAATTAATTCATCTTGGTTTTTTAACGCAAAATATTACTAATTATTCAGCATTGCAGTTAACTGAAGCTGCACGAGCAATTGTACGTGGTGAAATTGCCTTACCATTAGCTTTACCACGTCAAAATTTATCAATGATTAATCAACATCATCAACACAGCGGTACCAATCGTGCATTGTTTGAGCAACTACGCAAATTGCGCAAACAATTGGCGGATCGCGATAATATCCCACCTTATGCCGTTTTCAATGACGCTACCCTAGAAGAAATGACTCGCAAAACTCCAACCACTTTATCAGAAATGTTGGCAATTAATGGTGTTGGCTATAAAAAATTGGAACGCTATGCCCAACCGTTTTTACAGGTGATTGAAGGGTATCAAAGACGTCTTTAGTTTAGCTGTTGAAATGCACATTATTTTTACATTTGTTTTTATCCTATTTTAGTCCTCATCTTACTTTGCACTCCATTTGTTATTAATTTTGTATTTTTATTACAAATTTTTGTGATTTGAATCACAAATTTTATAAAAAAATAGAGTGTTTAATAAATATTGTGAGTCCTATCACAAATTATAAAATTTTTTTTTATTAATATGACTTAACAAAAGTTAGTAGTGTGAACATTTGTTCAATTGAGGTTGGATTAGACAACATTAGCACATATAAGAGGGAAATTATGCAAAAACCAACAGTTGCTTTAGTTCTAGGGGATCCTGCAGGTATTGGTCCTGAGTTAGTTGCAAAATTATTAGCTCAAGAAGAACAAAGGAAGAAAGCCAATGTTTTGATTATTGCGGATAAAGATGAACTACATAAAGGGATGAATATTGCACAGCAACAATTCTCTTATGATGAAATCACAGAAGCAGATTTACCTTCATATTCTTATAAAACTGGGGTACCGGCTTTAATTTCATATAAATGTTCGAATCAACAACCATTTGAATATGGTAAAGCCACTAAACAAAGTGGCATGTATATTTTAGAAACATTGAAAAAAGCGGTTGAATATGCTCAAGCAGGATACACTCAATCAATCTGTTTTGCGCCATTAAATAAACAAGCAATGCATTTAGGTGGCTTGAAATATCGTGATGAGTTGCATTGGTTCGCAGAACAAACAGATTTTCATGGCTTTATATGTGAATTAAATGTTGTTGATGATATCTGGGCAAGCCGAGTGACATCTCATATTCCATTCAAAGATATTGTTTCTAATTTATCTGTACAAAGTGTTGTTGATTGTATCTGTTTATTAAATCAATCACTCATTCGTGCAGGTGTTACTCATCCAAAAATTGCTGTACAAGCTTTAAATCCTCATGGTGGAGAAGGTGGGGTGTTCGGTGATGAAGAAATTACCATTATTAAACCAGCTATCGAACAAGCCCGTCAGGAATATGGAATCGAATTATATGGTCCTTTCCCAAGTGATACCACTATGCATGAAGTCAAACGTTTAAATATCAATGGTGTGGTATCTATGTATCACGATCAATTTTCTACTGCACTTAAGCTACTCGGCTTTGAACGTGGCGTAACAGTTCAAGGTGGTATTCCTATTCCGATTGCTACTGCTAATCATGGTACAGCATATGACTTACATGGCAAGAATGTTGCTGTCCCAACTGCATTTGAAGCAGCTTTCAATATTGCAGTACGTATGGGTAAAGGTGTACTTGAATCAGAATAAGACAATTTGGAGACATATTATGGCAAGAAAACCAAAAAAATTACTCAATAATCCTAATGCAGTTCCATCAGAACAGTTAGAAGGATTGCTTTACGCTTGTCGCGGTCAGTTATTGAAAGTGGATGGTTATAGTGGCGTATATAGAAATGATATTCGTAATGATCAGGTTGTAGTTGTTACTGGTGGCGGTAGCGGACATGAGCCTATGTTTGCAGGTTATGTAGGCAAGGGCTTAGCGGATGCAGCTGCATTAGGTGAAATTTTTGCATCTCCATCACCTGACATCATTATTGAAACCACAAAAGCAGCGGAAAAAGGCAAAGGTGTATTGTTCGTCTATGGTAATTATGCTGGCGATAATATGAACTTTGATATTGCGGCAGAATTATTAGAAGAAGATGGTATTCAAGTCAAAACTGTACGCGTAACAGATGATATCTCTGCAGCACCAATTTCTAAGATGAGTGATAGACGTGGTGTTGCGGGTGATATGTATGTATTAAAGATTGCAGGAGCCGCGGTTGAATCTGGTTACGATCTTGAACAAGTTTATGAAGCTACTAAAAAAGCTAACTTTAATACTAGAACAATAGGGGTAGCTTTAGGTGCTTGTTCTATTCCTCAAACAGGAAAATTCAACTTTGAATTAGCAGATGATGAATTAGAACTTGGCATGGGAATCCATGGTGAGCCTGGTGTTAGAAGACAAAAAATGACCACTGCTGATGAAATTAATGGTGAGATGGTTGATCGTTTATGTGATGACATTAAATTACAAAGCGGAGATAAAGTTTGTGTAACCATCAATAATCTAGGTGGCTCAACTTATACCGAACTATTAATTGCTTATCGAAAAGTTTATCAAGAATTAACCGCACGAAATATTCAAATTCATGATGTGTTAATTGGTCCTTATTGTACATCTCAAGAAATGGCTGGTTATTCAATCACCATCTTCCGTTTGGATGATGAATTACAAAAATTGTATGACATGCCTTGTGACAGTTTTGCTTGGAGAAAATGAAATGAATTTAACAGAAACAAGAGAAATGCTTTTATATACAGCTGAAAAAATGGTTAGCAGTGAACCAATGTTGACGGAGTTAGATTTAAAAATTGGTGATGGCGATCATGGATTAGGTATGCAACGTGGCTTTACAGCTGTGCGTGATTTGCTCACGAGCGATGCTTTTTCACCTAAAGATGTTGGTGAGTTATTTTTAACGGCTGGTACTAAGATGATGTCGAGTATGGGCGGAGCTTCCGGTGCAATATTCGGTACTTTATTTAGAGCGGGTGGAAAGGCGATCGCTGGTCAACAAACCTTTGATAGCGCTGTACTTTCACAATTCTTAGTTGCTGGATCTGCCGCTGTTTTTGCTAGAGGTGGAGCAAAACCTGGTGACAAGACAATGATTGATGCCTTAGTAGCAGCAGAGAAACAGTCAGAAAAGGTGATCAACGAGGACTTAAGTAGTGCGTTATTAAGTGTAGCAAAAGCAGCTGAACAAGGTGCTGAAAATACTCGTAATCAAGTTGCTGTTTTTGGTCGTGCCAAGAGTTTAGGTGAGCGTTCATTGGGTCACGTTGATCCGGGCGCAGTATCTATGTCTTTGATTCTTAAATATATGTCGGACTTTGTTAATAGATAACATGATGTATTAGTTTGAATTTTTTAATTTGATTTATTTCGTTCAATCAGCTGTTTTTCTTAAAGGAGACCAATATGAAAAAAGTTTTATTGCTAACTTCGCTAGTCGTGTTATCAACAACAGCAATAGCATTTCCTAGTAAAAACTTGGAAATGGTAACGCATTCTGGTGCTGGGGGAGGAACTGATTTAACTGCAAGAATGGCAGCAAGTTTAGCTGAGCCACTTTTAGGGAAATCAATCACAATCGTAAATAAGAAAGGTGGCGGCGGCCTATTGTCATTGGATTATGTAGCGTCTCGTCCAGCAGATGGGCATACGATTTTGACATATACCAGTGGACAAGCTGGAGAAATAGCTAAAGGTAGTTCGAAAACAACATTAAAAGATTGGATTCCAATCGCAAGAGCAACAGATGATCCTCAGATTTTGATGGTGAAATGTAATCGTTTTAAAGATGCGAACGAATTTGTGGAATCTCAGAAGAAAAAAGCTCTCACTTATGGAACTACGCATTTAGGTGGCATTGATGATGTATCTGCATTTGCATTTACTACTAAAGCTAATGTTAAAACAGCGGAAGTTATTCCATTTGACAGTGCCAATGAGGTTGCAACTCAGATTGTTGCAGGAGGTGTTGATGTTGGTGTTTTAAATCTAGGTGAAGCTAAAGTACAAATCGACGCAGGACAAGTTTGCCCAATAGTAGTGTTATCAGATAACCGAATGAAATCTTTACCTAATGTATCTACGGCTAAAGAGTTGGGAATTCCAGTAAGTTTATCTACAGTACGTGGTTTCGTAGTTAAAGCCGGAACACCAGCAGATGTTGTTGATAAATTAGAAAAAACATTATTGGAAGCTATGGCTAAGCCTGAATTCCAAAAGTTTTTGGCTAATCTTGGCTTAGATGAAACTTCAGTTGCTAATAAAGAGATATGGGGCAAGCAATTAGAAGAAAGTGATAAAGAAATGCATGATTCATTGAAGCAATTAGGTTTCATTCATTAAAGTTTAAATTATTTATTTTTATATATAAGGAGAAGTTATGAGAAGCAAGAAAAATTTCTTTATCTTTTTTACTATTTTTATATTTGCAAGTGTTGTTATTTATCTTGCTTCTCAATTTAAAGATTTGCCTCCAATTTTACAAAGAGGATTACAACCCTCAACTTTTCCAATTATTTGTGCAGTACTGATTATGTTGTTGAGTTTAGTATTGTGGTTAAAAGGAGATAAAGAACAAGATACGTCAGAAGCTAATTTTAATAGTATGACTATAAAAGTTCTTATTATTGTTGTCGCGTTTATAGCAGTATTAGCAGTAGATTTTTTCTTAGCTGTAACTCTATCGGCCTTAGCTATCCACATATTATGGACAGATAAAATAAAAGTGCTCCCAGTTTTTTTATTAGGAATTGTTTTACCTATCTTTGTTTATGTCCTATTTGATCAGATTTTAGGTGTGAAATTTCCAGACGGAATATTGATGAATTATTTACATGGGGGTGAGTTATGGAAATAGTTTGGAATGCATTAGGTAATTTGGCAGATATTGAGTTATTGATTTGGATTGTTATTGCATCTATTGGCGGTATTTTAATTGGCTCATTACCTGGATTAAATGCTACAACGGGTGTTGCGTTAATTCTCCCTTTTACTATCACAATGGATCCTATATCAGCAGCAACAATCATGTTGACGATTTATTGTGCAGCAACTTTTGCTGGAGCTATAACAGCAATTTTAATTAATACTCCCGGAACATCTGCAAGTGCTACAACTTGTCTAGACGGTTATCCACTCGCGCAAAGAGGGGAAGCAGGTAGAGCACTGGGAATTGCAACTGTATCTTCTGGTATTGGTGGTGTAATAAGTGTTATTTGTTTAATGGTAGCCGCACCTCTTCTTGCTGATATTGCGTATAAATTCTCTCCGCCAGAATATTTAACATTAACAATTTTTGCTATTTCTATGTTGGCTACTGTTGGTAATAGTTCTGTTCTAAAAAATTTATTATCAGGTTTATTAGGAATATTGCTTGCTACTATTGGAGTTGATCCTTTAACAACAATAGATCGTTTTACTTTCGGAATTTCTGCTTTGTATGAAGGAATTGATTTAGTTCCAATGATGATTGGTATTTTTGGGATTAGTGAATTATTCATTCAAGCTTCTAAATCATCAATGAAAGGTAATCTTATAAAAATGGACAAAATTAAGTTACCGTCTTGGATAGATTATAAAAGAATTTGGAAAACTATTTTGCGTTCTACTGGTATTGGGACATTTATTGGAATTTTACCAGCAGAGGGAGCAACTGTAGCATCAATAGTTGGATATAACGAAGCTAAGCGTTGGTCTAAAACTCCGGAAGAATTTGGTAAAGGTTCCATTGAAGGTATCGCAGGTTCTGAAGCTGCAAATAATGCTGCGACAGGAGGTTCTATGGTACCAAGTCTTGCTTTAGGTATTCCTGGTAGCCCTACAGCAGCAGTAATTTTAGCAGGATTGATGATTCATGGGATTAATCCTGGCCCTAATTTGTTTATCGAAAAAGGGGAAGCTGTTTATACAATTTTTTGGGCAATGCTTTTAGCAAATATCATATTTTTCATCATTGGATTAGCCGGTGCTAAATTATTTGCTCGCATTACATTTATTCCAACATCTATTTTATGGCCTATGGTATTTGTGTTCTGCATTGTAGGTTCATATGCAGTTAATTTATCAGTGGTAGATGTTTATGTGGCATTAATTTTTGGTGTATTGGGATATTTAATGAGATTGTTTGGTTTTTCAGTGATTCCGATGACTATTGGTTTAATTTTAGGTGGAGTCTTGGAATTAAGATTGGGACAAACAATGACAATGGTCAAAGGTAATTGGTGGCTTATTTTAGAACGACCAATATCTGTTTTCTTTATTTTATCTACAATTTTAGTCTTCGTTATGCCGGTAATTAAGAGTTATTGGAAAAAACGAAAAACTGCATAGAAATCTGAGGTTAATATTTTTAGGTTCTATCAAAAGTATAGAAAGTGAATTGTTGGTAATAGATTGGATCTTATTGAATTTTAATGTGGTGAGGTGAATATGAATAATCATTTTAAATTAGCTGTAAATACCTCTATTTATGATGGGTATGATTTAGAAACAGTATTTTCTTCTATTAAAAAATGTGGATTTGATTATTTTGAATTAGCTTATAACCAAGGTTATGTTGGTAATTTAAATCAAGATCTATTTAGTGAAGAAAATGCTAAATATGTTAATAGCCTTAAACATAAATATAATTTAGATACCTTCGCGTTGGGTTGCACGATGGATCTATCAACAGATAATTTATTTGATATTTTTTCTCCTCGCCTAAAATTTGCCAATTTAATTGGTGCTAAATATATCAATGTATGTACGACAAAATTAGAAAATAAATCTAAGTTAATCGATAACTTAAAATCATTAAAACCCTTACTAGAAAGAAATAATTGTGTTCTCTGTATAGAAAATGCTGGGGATTATAATTTTAATGCTTTTGTAGATTTGAATGATGCTCTTGAAATATTAAATCAATTAGATCGTAATTTTTATGCTATAAATTTTGATCCGGGTAATATGGTGACTTATGACAAAACATTAAATGTAATAGAGCAGTCTTTAATGTCGATAAAATATTGTCAACACTTTCATATTAAAGATGTAATTATAGAGGACAATAAATTTAAATTTTTACCAATAGGTGATGGAGTTATTGATTATCACAAGATAGTGAAAGAATTAAAGGATAATAATATTGGTTGTAGTTTAGAAATTCCATTAAGAATATATAGAGAATTAGATTCAACACCGAAGAGACTTTCTGATAAAGTGGATATTGATTTAATTGAGTCAACATTAATTAAATCAAAGGAATATATTAGTAATATTATTTTTGAAAAATAAGGATAAATAATGGATTACAAAGAAGTTGATTTATTAACAGAAATTGCAATTGCTTATTATGAACATGAATTAACTCAAGAAGAAATTGCTAATAAATTTAATATTTCCAGGATTAAAGTTGGAAGATTATTAAAAAAAGCAAGAGAAGAAGGTGTTGTTGAAATTAATGTGAAATATCACCCAATTTTTACATCTCAATTAGAAAAAAGATTGATTGATGAATTTGGTATTCAAAGAGCACTGATTGCAATTGATGCACAAAATGAAGCCGAGCAAAGACGGCAGGTGGCAGCTTTAGTGAGTTCATATTTATCACATACTTTAAAAGATGGCATGACCATTGCTGTAGGCCAAGGACGTAATGTGGCATCGGTGGGAGAGCATGTAGGTATCTTCCCTGCAAAATCTTGCAAGTTTATTTGTGGCATTGGTGGTGTTCAGCGGAATGGTGAACCTGTAGATGCTGATCATACATGTAGAAACTTAGCAAGAAATTTTGGTGGCATAAATGAGACTTTATATGCACCAGCATATCTTGAGAATAAAGAGTTTAGAGACGTATTTATGAAAAATGGCGTCATTAAAGAGACTCTGGATAGGGCTAGAAAAGCTGATATCGCATTAGTTGGTATTGGTGACATGAATGAAAACAGTTACATGGTGCAATTGGGGTGGTTTACCCCACAAGAAGTAACAGAAGCAAAAATAAATTTAGGTGTGATTGGTGATATTGCTGGTTATGGTTTTTTCAATTTACAAGGTGAGCCGGTAGAAACAGTGATGAGTAATAGAGTTATTGGATTAAGTCTCGAAGATTTAAGAGCAATACCTTGTGTTATTGGTATTGCATCTGAAAGCAGTAAGGCAATGGCTATATTAGGTGCATTGAGAACGGGCATTATCAATATCATTGCAACGACTGCAAGCAACGTAAATACCATTCTAAATTTAACGAAAATGTAATTATTTTAGGAGATTTTCATATGAAAATTGCGATTGGCTGTGATGAAGCAGCATATAACTTAAAAGTTGAATTAATGAAATACCTAGATACGTTGGGTATTGAATATGATGATTTTGGTGCTAAAGAAGGGGATGTTGTTTTATATCCTGATGTTGCAGAAGCAGTAGCTTCGGCAGTTGCTGAAGGTAAATATGAACGTGCCATTCTAACCTGTGGTACTGGTATTGGTATGTGTATTACAGCCAATAAAATTCCAAGTGTTAGGGCAGCAGTATGTCATGATGTTTTCTCAGCAGAAAGAGCTAGAAAGAGTAACAACGCACAAATTATTTGTTTTGGTGAACGAGTAATTGGGGTTGAGTTAGCTAAATCAATATTAAAAACGTGGTTGGACTGTGACTTTGCTGGAGGTGGTTCTACGCCTAAAGTTGCTAAGATCAATGAAATTGATCAGAAATATCATAGATGCTGATATTTCACTGAAAATATTTAAATATTCATTTAATAACACACAGGTGAGGGTGTACTTATGAAAAAACTTAATTTTATTTCAGCAACAGTATTATCAGTAATTTGTTCTTCAAGTGTTTTTGCAGTGGGAACATACGAATTGGCGTTAAGTCACTATGGTTCGCCAACGGATACCGTAACTAAAGCAACAGAATTCATGGCGAAAAGAGTTAATGAATTATCTAAAGGACGAATCACTATCAAGTTACATCCAAATAGTGAATTAGGTGCTTCAGGTACTCAGATCGATGGCACCAGAATGGGTACTATTGATATTGTTGTAGTGGGAAACCCTTATTACACTACTTTTAATGAACAACTCAATTTATTAGATTTACCATTTCTCTTTAGAGATGAAGAACACGTAGAAAAAGTTATAAATAGTGAAGTCGGTGAGAAACTTTTAGCATCTCTCGAACAATATGGATTAAAAGGTTTAGCATTTTATGAAATTGGCTTTAGAGATATTACCAATAATAAAAGACAAGTTAAATCTGTAAAAGATCTATCACACCTCAAATTAAGAACAACTCCAAATCCAGCTCATATTGCAGCATTTAAAGAATGGGGAGCAAATCCAACACCAATGCCATTTAATGAAGTCTATTTTTCATTAAAAACTGGGGTAATTGATGGTCAAGAAAACCCAATTCACCATATTTACAATAATAATCTTCAAGAAGTACAAAAATATTTATCTCTAACTCACCATGCTTATACTGCAGCGCCAATGGCGATGAATCTAGATCGTTTTAATTCATTAGATAAAGAGGATCAAGAAATATTGTTAAAAGCAGCAAAAGAAGGTGCTGATTTAGAAAAACAATTAAATGTTGAAGAGAATAAAGTTTATCTTGAAAAGTTAAAACAACAGGGTATGCAAGTTGAAGAATCTCCTGATGTTGCTTCTTTCCAAGCTGGAGCTAAGAAAGCATGGGATGACTATGCTAAGAAATTTGGTGATAAAGAAATTAAGAAAATTTCTGAAACTAAATAATATGTAATTTTGATCTTTACCTATATAAGGAGGAAGAGACATTATGATTGAGAAATATGAGAATTTTATTAATAAGACATTTTTATCTTTAGGATGTCTCTTTTTTCTTATTCTGGTTGTAATGACTTTCGTTCAGGTAATTACTAGATATGTTATTAATATTTCTTTCCCTTGGGCAGAAGAATTTTTAAGATTCTGTTATACCTATATGATTTTATTTGGAATATTAACAACAACACAAATACAAGTTCCTTTATTAAGAATAATCATATTTGAAAGATTTAAATATGGGTGGTTATTATCATCAGCATTATATATTGTTATGTTGATTTCGTTAGCCTTATTAATTAAAGGTGGGATTAAATTATATGGTATGAATCTGAATAGTTATTATTCTGCATTCAAAATTTCAATTTCTTGGGTTTATGTACCATTTATTTTATGTTTATCTCTTGAAATTGTCAGAATTGTTATTGCTTTTATATCATTAGCAAGAACTAAAGTAGTGGGGGAATTATAATGTCATTTATTGTTTTATTGGGCGTTATGTTTATTTTAACCGTCCTCGGATTACCATTATTTTATAGTATTATTTTCTCCTCGATTGTTACATTATTCTTATATTTACCTTATGTGCCAGTGACCATTGTTGCTCAACAAGTAATGCAAGGAGTTGATACCAATGCTTTACAAGCATTAGCTTTCTTTTTCTTGGCTGGTGAGTTGATGAGTGTTGGTGGAATTACAACACGTATTATTCGTTTTGTGACATCATTTATTGGACGTTGGAAAGGTTCACTAGCGTATATTAATATTTTTTCTAGTTTATTTTTTGGATCTATTAGTGGATCAGCGGTTGCTTCAACGGCTGCAATTGGTAGTTCGTTGATTCCGGAGATGAAGAAGAATAATTATCCAGCACCTTTTACTGCTGCTTTAACACAATCAGCATCAATTATTGGACCAATTATTCCACCAAGTGTACCGATGATAGTATTTGCTGCATTGGCTGGTGCAGGTGTTTCTGTTGGAAAAATGTTTTTATCCGGCGTCATACCAGGGTTGTTAATTGCACTTACACTGATATTGGTTACTTTTGTGATTTCTAAAGCTAAAGTCTTTGGTAATCAAGCAACCTCTTTTAGTTGGAAGGAAGTTAAAGAGAGTTCAAAAGATGCTGTCTGGGCTCTATTTTGCCCAATTATCATTTTATATGGAATTATTTCTGGTATTTTCACCGCGACAGAAGCAGGTGCGGTATCTGTAGTATATGCTTATTTGGTCGGAACATTTATTTATAAAGAATTAAGTGTAGAAAGACTTAAAAAAGCGTTGATTTCATCTTTAAAGGGCACAATAACCGTAATGTTAATTGTTGGTGCGTCATCAATCTTTGCTTGGGTTATTGCAAGATTACAAATTAGTCATCAAGTCGCAAGTTATGTATCAGAAATTTGTTCATCTCCTTTGTCTGCATTAATTTTAATCAATGTAATTGTTCTCTTTATTGGAATGATTATGGACCCTACTGCAGCATTAACAATATTGGTTCCAGTATTTATGCCAATTATTAACCAATTTGGTATTTCACCTATTCACTTTGGTTTAGTCATTATTTTAAATTTGATGATAGGTTTAATAACACCTCCAGTTGGTTATTTAATATATTTATCTGCAAATATCGCTGAATGTGAACCAATAAAAGTATTAAAAAGCAGTGTTCCATATTTATTATCGTTATTAGGTTTATTGGTAGTTTTAATATTGGTACCAGAGTTCAGTACTTATTTACCAAGTGTATTCTTTGAATAAACAGGAGATTCATTATGGAAAAAGATTGGATTGATTTATCTATGCCTATCTCAAATAAACATGTGCGTTGGAAAACAGTTATTGAGAAAAAAGGTAATTTTGATAATGGAGATTTATTTGAAGCCACACAAATACAGGTCTCTTGTCATGCTTTTACTCATATGGATGCATTAAGTCATATTAATAAAGGTGGGTATAATATATTGGATATTAATCCGAGTACTTATATTGGTGAATTTTATATTTTAGATCTTGCAGAATATGTTACAGAAAACTTTGCTATTACTGCAGAAGTATTAAAAAGTATTTGGCCAAAGAATAATCCAGATAAAGTTATTTTTAAAACACATTGGGATACTTTTTATAGTTATAACTCAAAAGAGTTTTGGACTAAATCACCATATTTAACAGAGGATGCTGTAATATTTATGAAAAATAAGAATATTACTATTGTAGCATTCGATTTTCCTCAGGATTATCCAATTAGACTTTGGGTAGAAAATAAGATTGATAAACCATTAGAAAAACATACAACGCATTATCATTTATTATCTAAAGGAGTAACTCTAGTAGAGTATATTTGTAATACAAAAAGTATTACTAGTAATAAGGTATATGCTGTAATGGTACCAATAGCTATTGAAAACGCTGATGGTTCTCCTTGTAGGGTATTAATAAAAAATATTAAGGAATAAATAAATGAAAAGTAAAATTTATTTTGGCACTAATCTTAAAATGTATAAAGGGAATAAAGATGTTATTCATTATTTGTCAAAATTAGGGGATTTATATCAAAAGGATGTTAAGTCTAATAATACAGAATTATTCGTAATACCATCATATACAACATTAAGTGATGCAACTCGATTAGTAAAAGATGAATTAAATAATTCAATTGTGATTGGTGCACAGAATATGTGCCATGCTGATTCTGGACAGTTTACTGGAGAAATATCGCCGTTAATGCTGAAGGAATTAGATGTTAAATTAGTCATGATAGGACATTCTGAACGACGTCATATTTTTAGAGAAACAGACGAAGAGGAAAATAAAAAAGTTCTTTCAGCATTAAAACATAAATTTATTACTTTATTGTGTATTGGTGAAACATTGGAACAAAAAGAATTTGGTATTTCTGATGAAATTTTGCGATCACAGCTTAAGATCGGATTAAATGGTGTTACTAAAGAACAAATATCTCTTGTTAGAGTGGCTTATGAACCTGTTTGGGCTATTGGAGAACATGGTATTCCAGCTTCTGCAGAATATGCAGAAGAAAAACATGCTGTTATTAAGCAATGTCTATATGAGATGTTTGGTAAAGAAGGATTAGATATTCCTGTTCTATACGGTGGAAGTGTTAATCCGGATAATGCAAATAAACTGATTAATAAAGAACATATTGATGGATTATTTGTTGGTAGAAGTGCTTGGAATGCAGAAAATTTTATTGATTTAATAAAAGATGCATTAAAGTCATTAGCTAATAATAAAGATGATAATAATGAATTTGGTGAAATTGCTACTAAATTGATTGAGTATTTAGGTGGTAAAAAGAATATTGTTGCTTTAACACATTGTGCAACAAGAATCAGAGTTGTATTAAATAATCCAGAAAATATAGATAAAAATAAAATAGAAAAATTAGAATTAGTAAAAGGTCTATTCTCTATTACTAATCAATATCAAATTATTTTTGGGAAGGATCTTGTAGATATTGTATATCAAAAAATGCAAGAACAACTTTGATAAAGAATTTTATAATTAATATTTAGGAGAAATAGAAATGGTAAATCAATTAGATGTCTTAAAAAAATTAACTGTGGTTGTAGCAGATACTGGTGATATCGAAGCAATCAAAAAATACCAACCACAAGATGCGACAACAAATCCATCACTTGTATTAAGCGCTTCCCAATTACCACAATATGCTTCATTAATCGACGAAGCGGTGGCTTATGCGAAAAGTAAAAGTACAGATAAGGCACAACAATTAATTGATGCTGAAGATAAATTAGCCGTTAATATTGGATTAGAAATTCTTAAAATCGTCCCAGGACGCATTTCAACAGAAGTGGATGCTCGTCTTTCTTATGACACGCAAGCAACAGTAGAAAAAGCACGTAAATTAATTGCTCTTTATAACGAAGCAGGAATCAGCAACGATCGTATTTTGATTAAAATTGCTTCAACTTGGCAAGGAATTCGTGCTGCGGAAATTTTAGAAAAAGAAGGAATCAATTGTAACTTAACTCTATTATTCTCCGAAGCGCAGGCTCGTGCTTGTGCCGAAGCGGGCGTTTACTTAATTTCTCCATTTGTAGGTCGTATTTTAGACTGGTACAAAGCGAATGGAGATAAGAAAGAGTTTGCTCCAAGTGAAGATCCAGGTGTGATTTCAGTAACTAAAATTTATAACTACTACAAACAATATGGTTATAAAACTGTAGTAATGGGAGCAAGCTTCCGTAATATTGGTGAAATCACTGAATTAGCGGGTTGCGATCGTTTAACGATTTCGCCAGCGTTGTTAAAAGAGTTACAAGAAAGCAATGCAGAATTACCGCGTAAATTGGATTATCAAGGTGCAGTATTACCACGCCCAGCAGCGATGACAGAAGCTGAATTCTATTGGCAACACAATATGGATGCGATGGCAGTGGATAAATTGGCTGAAGGTATTCGTAAATTTGCGGCAGATATCGAAAAATTAGAAGCAATGCTTATCGTAAAACTTTAATTTTGAAAAGAACATAGAGGTGAATTTTATGCCTACAAGAAGAGAACGCGCAAACGCAATCCGTTTTTTAAGTATGGATGCGGTGCAAAAAGCAAAATCAGGGCACCCAGGTGCGCCAATGGGAATGGCAGATATTGCAGAAGTATTATGGCGTGATTTCTTATCCCATAATCCAGGGAATCCAAAATGGGTAAACCGCGACCGTTTTGTGTTATCAAATGGTCATGGTTCAATGTTGATTTATAGCCTATTGCATTTAACAGGTTATGATTTATCAATTGAAGATTTAAAACAATTCCGTCAATTACATTCAAAAACCCCAGGCCACCCAGAATATGGTTATGCACCGGGCGTAGAAACTACCACAGGTCCATTAGGCCAAGGTATTACCAATGCGGTAGGGATGGCGATTGCCGAAAAAACCTTAGCCGGCCAATTTAACCGTCCAGGTCATGACATTATTGACCATCATACTTATGTCTTTTTAGGTGATGGTTGTTTAATGGAAGGGGTATCACACGAAGCGTGTTCATTAGCGGGGACATTAGGCTTAGGTAAATTAATTGCGTTCTATGATGACAACAATATTTCGATTGATGGTCATGTAGATGGTTGGTTTACCGATGATACACAAAAACGTTTTGAAGCGTATGGTTGGCATGTTGTGCCAGCAGTAGATGGTCACAATGCAGCAGAGATTGCAGCAGCGATTGAAGCGGCGCAAGCAGAAACCAGTAAACCAAGTTTAATTATCTGTAAAACCATTATTGGATATGGTTCACCAAATAAATCCAACTCTCACGATTGCCATGGTGCACCATTAGGTGAAGAAGAAATTGCGGCGACTCGTCAAAATTTAGGTTGGGCATATGCGCCATTTGAAATTCCGGCAGAGATTTATGCGGAATGGGATGCAAAACAACAAGGTGCAGCGAAAGAAGCAGAATGGAATAAACGTTTTGCGGCTTATCAAGCGGCTTACCCAGAATTAGCGGCAGAATTAAGCCGTCGTTTAGCGGGGGAATTACCGGCGAACTGGGCAGCGGAATCTCAAGCTTTTATTGAAAAATTACAAGCCAATCCAGCGAATATAGCGAGCCGTAAAGCGTCACAAAATGCGATTGAAGCTTATGCGCATTTATTGCCAGAATTTTTAGGTGGTTCTGCGGACTTAGCGGGGTCTAACTTAACCTTATGGTCAGGTTCAAAACCATTACGTGCGAATGTGGTAGATGGTAACTACATCAACTACGGTGTGCGTGAATTTGGTATGTCAGCGATTATGAACGGTATTGCTTTACATGGTGGTTTTATTCCTTATGGTGCAACCTTCCTAATGTTTATGGAATATGCGCATAATGCGGTACGTATGTCTGCCTTAATGAAACAACGTGTGCTTTATGTCTATACTCACGACTCTATTGGTTTAGGGGAAGATGGTCCGACACACCAACCGGTAGAACAAACTGCGGCATTACGTTTAATTCCAAACCTTGAAACCTGGCGTCCATGTGACCAAGTAGAATCTGCGATTGCATGGCAGGCAGCGGTAGAGCGTAAGGAAGGACCAAGTGCGTTAATCTTCACTCGTCAAAACTTAGCGCAAATGGCAAGAACAGCGGAACAATTAGCGAATGTCAGACGTGGTGCTTATATCTTAAAAGATTGTGAAGGGACACCAGAGTTGATTTTCATTGCGACAGGTTCGGAAGTGGAATTGGCAGTGAAAGCGGCAGAGCAATTAACTGCTGAAGGACATAAAGTTCGCGTGGTATCTATGCCAAGCACTAATGTCTTTGACAAACAAGACGAAGCTTACAAAGAAAGCGTATTACCAAGCAGCGTGACAAAACGTGTTGCTGTGGAAGCTGGAATTAGCGACTTCTGGTACAAATATGTTGGCTTAGCCGGACGTGTTGTGGGTATGAACCGTTTTGGTGAATCTGCACCGGCGGGAGAACTCTTTAAACTCTTTGGCTTTACTGTAGAGAACGTTGTAGCGAAAGCAAAAGAAATTTTATAGTTTTTTTCTAGAGTATAATTAATTTAAAACCCTTCTTATCTTTATGATTAAGAAGGGTTTTTATTAGTGAATCACCTAAATTTTGGCAAATTTAGGTGATATAGTATCAATTAATTATATGTTAGATTTTTAGGCTTTTTGCTTAAGATTAATTAACAACATCACAGCTAAAATAACGATACCAATAATATCTGAAATAAATTCAGGGGAAATTAATAGTACTGAGCCGATAGCTAAAATTACCCTAAAGACTGGATTGATATTGTGTTTAAAGTAACCTTCAACCGCGGCAGATAAGCCAATTACCCCTAAAATTGAAGTAATACAGACAGAGATAATTTCACTAATAGCCGGTAATGGGAATGAGTTTGCAGTAATCGCGGCATTATGAATATCAATCATCAACATACTAGGGTTGTAAACGAAGATAAACGGAATAATGAATCCGGCTAATGCTAAACGTAATGACTGCCAGCCTGTTTTCATTGGATCTCCACCAGCAATTCCTGCACCAGCGAATGAGGCAAGTGCCACAGGCGGAGTGATATTGGCGAAAATACCAAAATAGAATACAAACATATGGCTAACTAATAGTGGAATGTTAAAGTCAGCTAATGCTGGTGCTGCCATTGTTGCAGTGATGATATAGGCTGGAATTGACGGTAACCCCATACCTAAAACAATAGAAGCTAACATTGTTAAGATTAGGGTAAGCAATAGAGATCCTGCACCGAAAGTAACGATGTAAGATGTCATTACCGTACCGAAACTGGTAAGGTTTACAACACCAATAATAATCCCTACAACCGCACAAGCCGCCATTACTGGCAATGATTGTTTAGCACCATCTTCTAACGCTTCAATAATCTCTTTTACGCCCATACGAGTTTCTTTGCGTAACCAGCTAATCGCAATAGTGATCAAGATGGTATAGGTCGCGGCATAACCGACTGGTACTGACTCAATCAAGAAGACGATTAAGGCAATAATCGGAATAAACATATGACCGCGCTCTTTCATTACCAATTTCAGTTGCGGTAATTGATCTTTTGCTAAGCCTTTTAAATTACGACGACCTGCACGAAAGTGGACTTGTGCAATGACGCTGATGTAATAAAGTAGTGCTGGTAATAAAGCAGCTAATGCGATCGTGCTGTATTTTACTCCAGTCGTTTCAGCCATAATAAAAGCACTGGCCCCCATAATTGGCGGTAAAATTTGACCACCAACTGAAGCACTTGCCTCTACCGCACCAGCAAAATTAGGTTGATAACCAATTTTTTTCATCAATGGAATGGTGAAAGCACCTGTACTCACTACGTTTGCCACTGCGGCGCCGTTGATACTTCCCATAAAACCACTTGAAATAACGGCAACTTTTGCAGGACCGCCTTGACGGCTACCAGCGAGAGCAAGCGCTAGGTCGTTAAATAATTTCCCCATTCCTGATTTGGCAAGGAATGCGCCGAATAAAATAAAGAGGAAAATAAAGCTAACCGAAGCGCCAATAGCGGAAGAGTATAATCCTTCTGTTTTCAAATAGAGTTGTCCGAAAATATCGCCAATGTCGTAATAACGTGTGAGTAAGCGATCAGGCATAAAATCCATTGAACTGATAAATGGATAGAGTAAAAACAGTAAAGCAAAAATAATTAAAACATAGCCTGTTAGCCGCCGGGCAGCTTCAATCACAATTAAAGTCGTAATAATCGCAAAGATAATATCATTTTCATTAGGAATACCGCCGCGAGTAGTCATTAATGCTTCATATTCATAACAGAGATAACCAGCAGTAATGAGCGCTAAAATTCCTAAAATCCAATCAAACCACATAATACCGCTTTTGCTATATTTTTTGCTGGCTGGATAGATCAGAAAAATCAGTAACGCCCCAATTCCAACATGTAGTGCACGTTGTAATAAAGTTGGCATTGGGTAAAACGTAATATAGAGATGAAATAACGAATAAGCGACAGCAATGATGGTAATAATATATTTTTGCCATTGCGATTTGACCGATTTAGTGACGGATTCTTTATCGTATTTTTCGAGAATCTCTTGATAGTTATTGGTTGGTGTTGTGTGTTCGAGGTTTGACATCGCATTTCACTCCTAATAAAAAAGAAATCAGATTTTGTTTTATTGGAATAATTTTTATCTCACTGTAATCAGGGACGAGTTGATAAACGGGAAGTATAAAATCGTCAGAAAATAGGACTCCTTGCATATTAGATGAAACTAACCAATCAATTTTTGGCAATAAGATCTGTTTTTTAAAACCAACAAAACCATTAGGCGCTGGAATTTTTTCGCCATCAGCAGGTGAACCTGCACCAAAAGTTTGTTGGAATACTTTGTCTAAAACTAGCACGTCACCTTGTTGTGAATAATGTTCTTGCCATAATTGTTTTTCGACGGAATGTTTCCACTGCAATGTAAACTGATTGGTTGGTAAACGACACGATTTCTCAGCAAATTGCAGATAGATCGTGTCGAACTGAACTGTCAAGATCACAACTGAAATAGATATCAGGACAGTAGCGATCTTATACACTTTTTTCATTATTATTTTTTGCTCATTTCATCATAGTAACGTTTCGCACCTGGATGTAATGGCGCAATTGAGCCTTTTTGTGCTTCTTCTAAATTAATATCTTTTGCTGCTTGGTGAGAAGCTTTTAATTTATCTAAGCTTTCAAAAAAGGTTTTTGTAAGAAGATAAACATCATCATCGCTAAGATCTGAACGTACAATTAGTGCATTACGAATAGCGATTGTTTGCACATCTTCGGCGTTATTATAAGTACCAGCAGGAATAACCATTGAAGTGAAATAAGGATATTCTTGCATTACTTTTTCCGCACCATCTTTTGGAATGCTAACTAGTTGTAGATCAAAACCTTGTTGTAATTCCATTAATGAGGAATTTGGTAAGCCACTTGTGAGGAACGCTGCATCGATACGTCCCGCTTTAAGTGCATCAACAGCTTCAGCATAACCAAGATAATCAACGGTAATATCATTGTAAGTGATACCAAAACCAGCGAGTAATTTACGTGCATTAACTTCTACACCAGAATTTTGTGCACCGGTTGCCACACGATGTCCCTTCAGATCAGCAATGGTTTTAATACCAGTTTTTTTCGAAGTAATGATTTGTACGAAATTTGGATAAAGACCTGCTAATTCACTTACTGTAGTAATTTTCTTGTTTTCGAAACTACCTAAACCATTAACTGCATCACTTAGAGCATCACGCATGACGAATGCCATTTCTACTTTTTTGCTGTTAAGTAGATTGATATTTTCTACTGAAGCACCGGTAGTTTGTGTTTTTGAGTTTGCTTTTAAATCTGTTGAATAAACTTCAGCTAAAGTTGTACCGATAATGTTATAAGGACCTGATGCGCCACCAGTTGCAATGGTTACAAATTTAGTTGCTAATTTTGGTGCACTTTCAGCAGCAGGTGCTGGAGCTGGTGCTGCTTGTTCTGAAGTATTTGCTGTGGCATTGGTTGCCGGTTTTTCTTTTTCATCATTACAACCAACAAGAGCGACAGAAGAAACCAAAAGTGAGGAGAGTAGAAGAGTTTTAAAGTTTGCCATATTGAGTGATCCCTATGTTGTGTTATGGAAGGTAAATGAAATTGTAAAATAAATGTTACTGCATAAATATGCAAGTATGTGTGATTTGAATTGTGGGGTTGATCACAATTTAGTCAGGAATGAAATAATCTAAAGGCTTAAAGTTTCTTAATTGATTGTCGCTCAATTAATTGTGGTTCAAGCATTAATGTTTTGTATTCTTGTTCTGGTGCTTTGATTCGCTGTAATAACGTTTCAACTGCTAATTTACCTAATTCTGCTTTTGGTTGATGAATGGTAGTGAGTGGTGGTGTTAAGTATTGGGAAAGCATAATATTATCGTAACCAATAACAGAGATATCTTCTGGAATACGTAAACCATTTTGCCAAGCAACTTGATAAACACCAACGGCAATCGTGTCGCTACAAGCAAAAATAGCTGTTGGTCTTTCAGCGCATTGCAACAATTTTTTCATTCCTTCGACACCACCTTCAAAATCAAAATGGCTTTCGATAATCCAATCAGGATGGCTGGTTAAATGGGCATCTTGTAATGCTTTTTGATAACCAATTAAACGATTACTTGCGAGTGACTTATCTAATTTACCGGTAATAATAGCGATTTTTTCGTGACCTTGTTCAATTAGAGTTTTGGTTGCCAAATAAGCACCAAATTCAGAATTTTCATAGATCTTATCGGCATTCATTGCGGTAGGCCACCAGTCCATAATCACCATCGGTAATTGCACATTTAGCTGTTTAACAATCGCATTTCTGGCGTCCGAATACATTAACAATAGGCCATCAACCTGTTTTTGAATTAGGGTTTGGATATTTTGTTGCAAGCGTTCTTCGTTACCGTCGGTACTCGAAATAATTAAATTATATTGGTGTTGATTGCAATATTGTTCCACGCCTGCAACTACTTCGGCGAAAAACGGGTTGCTGGTTGCCGTTACCAGCATACCAATGGTTTTTGTTTCTTTGACTTTTAAACTACGGGCAACAGCTGAAGGCGTGTAGTTTAACTCATTAACCACCTTCATAATTTTTTCTCGCATTTCGTCACTAACGTAACGGCTATTATTAATAACGTGAGAAACAGTGGAAGTAGATACTTTTGCAATCCTTGCAATATCTTTCATCGTTGCCATACATCGCTCCTTACAGCTTAATGAGTCAGTCCATTTTATTTAGTAGCAGCTAAAAAATCGAGCGTTTCTTGACGAGTTGGAATTGAAGATTGTGCACCTAAACGAGTAACGCTAATTGCTGCGGCAGCATGAGCAAATTGAATTGCTTGATCGAGTGATTTATCTTCCAGTAACGCAGTAACTAAAGCACCATTAAAAGTATCGCCTGCTGCAGTGGTATCTTTTGCGGTAACACGAAAACCAGGAATAATTGCTTGTTGTTGCTGGTGGCTGACAAAAACGCCCTTGGCTCCTAATGTAATAAGGACAGTTTCAATTCCTTTTTGGTGAAAAATAGCAGCGGCTTGCGCGGCACTTTGTTCATCAATCACTTTAATCCCAGTTAAGATCTCTGCTTCGGTTTCATTCGGGGTAATCATCGTAAGTTGAGATAACAATTCGTCTGGTAAAGGTTGGGCTGGTGCTGGATTGAGGATCACCTGTTTCCCTGCTTGACGAGCAGTTTTTGCAGCATAGATAACTGCCTCTAACGGGGTTTCCAGTTGCATTAATAATGCATCCGCTTCTGTTAGCTGCTGTTTAAATTGTTGTACTAATTGCGTATTAAGATGAGCATTGGCGCCAGCTGAAATTACAATACTATTTTCGCCACTTGCCGCTACTTGAATCATTGCAATACCAGTCATTTCATTGGCAATAGTGGTAATGCTTTCAGTATGGATACCTTGTTGTTGAAAAGATTTTTTCATTTGCAGCCCAATATCATCATCACCGATACAAGCAATAAAATTAACACTAGCACCTAAACGAGCTGCGGCAACGGCTTGATTTGCCCCTTTTCCACCAAAGACGATATGGTAATGATTGCCAGAGAGGGTTTCACCAGGTTGTGGAAAATGTGGAACATGGATAACGTGATCAGCGTTGATGCTACCGAGAACGGTTAATGTTTTGGCTGCGAACATAATACGACTCCTTGGATTCAAATAAATACAGCTGATTTGAGTGAGTAAACGGGTGTTTCCACCCGTTTATTCTAATAGAAATTATTTTGTTACAACTTTTAAAGGTACAGGAATTTTCGCTTCTACAGCTTCACCTTTGATAACTTTATCTGCAGTTTGTACCCCTAATGCGCCAATTAAATCAGGTTGTTGGGCAATAGTTGCAGCTAGTTTGCCGCTTTTCACTGCTTTTACACCGTCATCTGTACCATCAAAACCAACGATTAAAACATTTTTATTCGCTGCTTGAATAGCTCGAATAGCACCTAATGCCATTTCATCATTTTGAGCGAAGACGGCTTGTACACTAGGTTGAGCAGTTAATAAGTTTTCCATTACGTTCAAACCTTTAGTACGGTCGAAATCAGCTGGTTGGCTAGCAAGAAGTTGGAAGTTATGTACTGCTACTGCTTGTTTGAAACCTTCACCACGTTCACGTGCAGCAGAAGTTCCTGCAATACCTTCTAATTGGATAACTTTCGCTTTGTCACCTAATTTTTCAGCAATAAAGTCACCCGCCATTTTACCGCCAGCTACGTTGTCTGAAGCGATATGGCTAACCACATCACCTTGTGCTGCACCGCGGTCTAAAGTAATAACTGGAATTTTTTTCTTATTCGCAACACGTACTGCATTAGCGACAGCGGTAGAATCAGTTGGGTTGATTAATAGCACTTTTGCGCCACGTACAGTAATGTCTTCAACGTTAGCGAGTTCTTTTGACGGGTCGTTTTGAGAATCTAATACAACTAAGTTATACCCTAATTTTTGTGCTTCTTTTTCCGCACCTTCTTTTAAGGTTACGAAGAAAGGATTATCAAGGGTAGATACTGCAAGTGCGATAGTGTCTTTTGCTAATGCTACATTGCTAGCAAGTGAACTTAAAACGAGAGCAGAAGCAAGAAAAGTAAGTTTTTTCATAAGATTTCTCCTTTGATAGGGGTTGAGTAAACAAGTTATGCTGATTTACGACTACAGAAATGATCTGTAAGCACAGCAAGTAAAATAACAATAGATTTAGCAATCATTTGGTAGTAAGACGAAATATCTAATAAGTTAAGTGCATTATTTAAGAAGCCAATGATTAATGCCCCAATTAATGTACCAGTGATGCGACCTTTACCGCCCATTAAACTTGTACCACCAACAACAACTGCAGCAATGGCATCTAATTCATAAGAAACACCTGCTGTTGGTTGTGCTGACGATAAACGTGAAGTGACGATTAAACCGGCAACGGTTGCTAAAAAACCGCTTACGGCATAGACAAAGATTTTTACTTTATCAACATTGATACCTGATAAACGTGTTGCAGATTCATTACCGCCGAGTGCATAAATATAACGACCGATAGGGGTATGTTTTAGTAAATACCAAGCAACGACGAAAATAATGACCATTAACCAAATTGGGAAAGGAATACCAAAGAGATAACCAGTACCGAGGAAAGTAAAATAATCTGCTGTATCAGAGAAACCGATACTAATAGGACGACCATCAGTGTAAACCATAGTGACACCACGAAGTAATGTCATAGTGACTAAAGTCGCAATAAACGCTTGTACTTGCCCTTTCGCAATGATGACACCGCTGATACCACCGAGTAAGGTACCAAAAAGTAAAACTAATGGAATAACAACAAAAATAGGTAGTTCTAAATTTACTAATGAAGCAGCGACAGCGCCAGTTAACGCCAAAATCGAACCAACAGAAAGGTCAATACCAGCTGTTAGGATAACGAAAGTCATACCGACGGCAATAATCGCATTGACCGAAGTTTGGCGTAAGATATTGAGCAAGTTATCAATAGTAAAAAAATGTGGACTAATCGTAGAAACAATGGCGATTAATACCAATAGTGCAATAATTGAACGTTGTTCAATTAAAAACTCTTTTAAATTGAATTGTGAAGTTGTAGTTGGGGTAGCCATAATACATCCTTTCTTGGTTAATGAATTTGAGTAATTGCCGCAGTAAGTAGTTTTTCTTGTGTTACATCAGCACGTAAATATTCCGCACTGATTTCACCGTTATTCATTACTAATACGCGATCGCTCATACCAATAATTTCCGGCATATCAGAAGAAACAATGATGATGCTCATCCCTTCTTCTTTAAATTTATTAATTAATTGATAAATCTCTTTTTTCGCACCAACATCAATACCGCGTGTTGGTTCATCAAGGATTAATACATCTGGACGAGTCATTAACCCTTTAGCAATAGCAACTTTTTGTTGGTTTCCGCCCGAGAGTAAACCAATCGTTTGATCCATAGATGGCGTTTTGATATTAAAGAGATCAATAAAATCGGTTACCGTCATTTTTTCTTTTTTATGATTAATCGAAAAATGTTCAGTTAATTGCTTTAAGGCGGTTAACGTCATATTCTCTTTAATGCTCATTCCTAACACTAAACCATCACCTTTACGGTCTTCCGAGATATAAACGATACCGTTATTTAAACCGTCTTGTGGTGAATGGATAGAAAGTTGTTTTTGATGTAAGAAAATTTCGCCGCTGGTTTTATGTAAGGCGCCATAAATTAATTTCATCATTTCTGTTCTACCAGCGCCCATCAATCCAGAGATGCCAAGAATTTCACCTTTGTTTAAATGGAATGAAGCGTTATTAACGCCATGTCCGCTAAGGTGTTTCACCTCTAATACAACCTCACCGATTGGTGAATCAATATGCGGATATTGTTCAGATAGTTTACGTCCTACCATCAATTCGATTAGTTGTTCTTCATTGATACTGGAGAGGGTACACTCAGCAATGAGTTCACCATCACGTAAGATCGTTACATCATCGCAAATGGTGAAAATGTCTTGCATACGGTGGGAAATAAAGACAATGCCGCAACCTTGAGCTTTGAGTTCACGAATTACATCAAATAGCGCTTCAGTTTCTGTATCAGTAAGTGCATCAGTAGGTTCGTCCATAATGATTACTTTGGCATTGAAACTGAGTGCTTTAGCAATTTCAACCATTTGCAACTCACCTAATGAAAGTTGTGCCACAGGTATGGTTGGGCTATGTTTAATTTTTAAACGGCGTAATAATTTTTCTGATTCAGCAGTCATTTTTGCCCAATCAATACCACCAAAACGATTGGTAAATTCACGACCTAAGAAAATATTCTCGGCAATCGTTAAATTAGGAATAATGTTTAATTCTTGGTGGATAATACTGATGCCGGCAAGTTGCGACATTTTTGGATTTTTAAAAGTCACTTCTTGATCAAGATAATGGATAGTGCCTTCATCTTTGCTATAGATACCAGTTAGGATTTTCATCAAAGTGGATTTACCAGCACCATTTTCTCCCATTAATGCCATCACTCTGCCTGGGTAAACTGATAAGCCTGCTTTATATAAAGCTCTTACACCAGGGAATGACTTGCAAATGTTGTCTAGTTTAAGAATTGGTTGCATAGCATTCTCCAATTAAAAAGGAACACCAGAAGTAAGGATAATATTGGCGTAAGGAGTGCATTCACCAGAGCGTACAAAACCTTTGCTGTTTTGGCTAAGTTGTTTGAATTGTTCATGGCAAACATACTCAATCGCGATTTGATTTTTTTGTTGTTGTTCTAATTGCGCTAGACGTTGTAATAACGCTTGATGCACTTCAGGATTTTTCTGTTTGATTTCTTCTGCAAGGATCACTTTTTCAACAAAACATTCACTAATAACGGCATCAAATGATGCAAGAAAACTAGGAATTCCAGGGACCAAAGCTAAATCGACGCAATCAGCTTGTTTTGGAATCGGTAAACCAGCGTCGCAAATTGTTAATAGATCAGTGTGTCCTAAAGTTGCAATGACGTGAGAGAGGTGTGCATTTAAAATACCTACTTTTTTCATTTTCTACTCCTATTTTATTGTCATCGAAACGTTTCGATAAAAATGATAGAGAAGTTTTTTCATACTGAAAATAGCCAAATTTTAAATTTGTGAAGCTGATCAAAAAATAAATTGTTAACAGAATAATTACGGGAAGATGTAACAAATGGCATAAAGATGATTAATAAATAATCAATGAAAAATTTCTGAAAATAACTTCTAGAAAGAGCAGAGAAGCTTTATGCTAGTAATGTTTTTAATCTAATAAGAGGAGCAACCATAATGTCATACGTATTTACACCACCGCCAATTGCGGCTATTCCAGTGATTGATAGTGAGCAGCTTTTTGCTGTACGTCGCATCTATTGTGTAGGACGAAATTATGCAGCGCACGCACGAGAAATGGGGCATGATCCTGATCGCGAGCCGCCATTTTTCTTTTGCAAACCGGCGGATGCCATTCGACCAGTCAAACCAGGAGAAACTTATGCGTTTGCTTATCCAACAATAACGCAAAATTTGCATTATGAAGGTGAATTGGTTGCGGTAATCGGTAAAACGGGTAGCAATATTCCGGCAGAAAATGCATTGGAACATATTTGGGGTTATGCGGTTGGCTTAGATATGACACGTCGTGATTTGCAAAACCAAATGAAAAATATGGGACGACCTTGGGAGATTGGAAAAGCTTTTGATGGTTCTGCGCCGATTGGCCCAATTTATCCAGTAAGTAAAGTGGGACATATTACATCTGGTGCAATTTGGCTAACAGTGAATGATGTTGAAAAACAACGCAGTGATATTAGTGATTTAATTTGGTCTGTAGCAGAAACGATCGCTCATTTATCGACATTATTTACACTGGAACCAGGTGATATTATTTTTACAGGTACTCCGGAAGGTGTGGGAAAAGTGGTGCCAGGTGACAAAATTAAGGTGGGCGTCGAGCAATTGGGTGAATTAAATATTGAAATTGTTTAACCACCATTTTTTACCAAGATTGAGGAGATAGCTGTGTTATAGAAACATAGCTATTTTTTTGTTGCTAAATTGTAATCAATTTGTAATATTCAACCTTAAGTATGTGATTTTTCTGTGCTCGTACGATAACTATAGATTAATTGTTTGATAAGAGAGGAAACAACATGCGTAGAAAAGTGAGTTTGATTGGTGTACCGACAGATGTAGGAGCTGGTCATCGCGGTTCTAGTATGGGGCCAGAGGCATTACGCGTTGCAGGAATTACAGAGATGTTAGAAGGCATGGGGTTGGATGTTTATGATCAAGGGAATTTACATGGGCCGGCTAATCCTTGCCATGCCGCAATAAATGGCTATCGCAATTTTGCGGAAGTGATTACGTGGAATCAATTAACGCATGATGCAATTTATCAAGAGTTGGGGCGTGGACATATGCCGATTATGTTAGGTGGTGATCATTGTTTAGCGGCAGGATCAATCAGTGCGGTAGCGCGTTATTGTCGTGAACAAGGTAAAGAATTGCGAGTAATTTGGTTAGATGCGCATACTGATTTTAATACCGCTGAAATTACGCCATCAGGAAATATGCATGGTATGCCGGTAGCTTGTCTATTTGGTCATGGGCCATTGGAATTAGTCAATTTATCTGGGCATGTGCCAACCTTGGAAGCGCATAATATTCGTCAGATCGGTATTCGTAGTGTGGATGATGAAGAAAAGCATTTTATTCATGAAGCAGGTATCCAAATTTTTGATATGCGCCATATTGATGAAATTGGTATGCGACATGTGATGGAAAAAGCATTAACTGATTTGCATGATAATGTCCATTTACATGTGAGTTTTGATGTTGATTTTCTTGATCCAGAAATTGCTCCTGGTGTTGGCACTACCGTACGCGGTGGTGTTAATTATCGTGAAGCGCAGTTATGTATGGAGATGATTGCAGATACTGGGTTAATGGAATCATTAGATATTGTTGAGCTTAATCCAGCTTTAGATGTACGGAACTTGACGGCAAATATTGCAGTGGAATTAGTGCAAAGTTTGTTTGGTAAGAATACGTTAATTCGTTAAGTTAATAAGAAATATAAAACCGAGGGAAGATCCTCGGTTTTATGCCATTTAAAGTAACTTATAGTTTGACTACCAATTTATCATAGGCGCGATTTGCTTTCTCTCTGGCTTTCTCAGTGTTGTCATCACTGGCAAGAATAACGCCTAAACGACGATGTCCATTGACTTCACCTTTACCGAATAGACGCAAACCTGTATCAGGCTCAGCTAATACATTTTCTAAATGACCAAAACTGACTTGAGTCGATTTTCCTTCAACTACAATGGCTTTAGAAGCACTTGGTGCGAGTAATTTAATTTGTGGAATAGGTAAGCCGAGAATAGCGCGAGCATGTAATGCAAATTCAGAGAGATCTTGAGAAATTAAGGTGACCATACCTGTATCATGTGGGCGTGGTGAAACTTCATTAAAGATAACATCATCACCACAAACGAACATTTCAACACCAAAAATACCGTAACCACCTAATGCACCAGTAATTTTTTCAGCGATTTGTTGTGCTTTTTGTAAAGCTGTTTCACTCATTGCTTGTGGCTGCCAAGATTCGCGATAATCTCCATCAACTTGTACGTGGCCAATAGGAGCTAGGAATGAGGTACCGCCACGATGACGAACAGTTAAGAGCGTAATTTCATAATCAAAACGGATAAAGCCTTCTACGATAACGCGTCCGCCACCAGCGCGACCACCTTCTTGTGCATATTGCCATGCTTTTTGTAGATCTTGCTCATTCTTTAATATGCTTTGTCCATGTCCAGATGAGCTCATAATAGGTTTTACAACACAAGGTAAACCAATTTCGGCTACAGCTTGTTGGAAATCTGTAAAGTTATCGACAAAGCGGAATGGTGATGTTGGTAATTTGAGTTCTTCCGCAGCTAAGCGACGGATACCTTCACGATTCATCGTTAATTTTACCGCTTTAGCAGTTGGGATAATGGTAAAACCTTGTTGTTCTAGTTCTACTAAAGTGTCGGTGGCAATTGCTTCAACCTCGGGTACGATATAGTCAGGTTTTTCTTTTTCGATCAATGATTTGAGTGCCGCACCATCTAACATTGAAATTGTGTAAGCACGATGCGCAACTTGTTGTGCTGGTGCATTGGCATAACGATCAACCGCAATGACTTCAACGCCTAAACGTTGTAATTCAATAACGACTTCTTTGCCTAATTCGCCAGAACCTAACATCATCACTTTTGTTGCGACAGGCGTAAGTGGTGTACCCAATGTTGTCATAAGTTAATTTTCCTCTGTTGTGTGCAAAATAAAAAAGCCAAGTGTAAAACTTGGCTCTCGAATTATTTATTGATTTAAGAAGCTGTCATCAAGCAGTAAATCTTGGTTATTGTTGATACCGATACCTTGATCTAACACTTTCTGCGCAGCAGCTTTTGCATCTGCTAATGAGTGTTCGGTATAAGTACCACATTGATATTCATTTAATTCAGGAATTTGCTTTTCACTTTCCACTGTTAACACATCTTGCATTGCTTTCGTCCACGCAGTTACAACTTGTTGTTCAGTTGGAGCGCCAATTAAGCTCATATAGAAACCAGTACGGCAACCCATTGGAGAAATATCAATAATTTCAACGCTATCACTGTTTAAATGATCACGCATAAAACCAGCAAATAAATGTTCAAGAGTATGGATGCCTTTCGGACTAATATTATCTTTATTTGGTTTACAGAAGCGTAAATCGAAAACAGTAATTTGATCACCTTTTGGTGTTTGCATAGTTTTTGCAACACGTACTGCAGGTGCTTTCATTTTAATATGGTCAACTTTAAAACTATCTAATAATGGCATGAAAAAAAATCCTTATATTTTTATAAATTTAAATTGAACTTTTTGAAACGAGCTTTGTCTTATAAGCTGCAACATAATGGTTGTTTAAATTAGTTCCTTAGGTTATTGCCGCTCTAACGAGCGGCTTTTTTTATTTTAAAGTCTGATAGCAATATTTGTATAGTGCTTTCTATATAGAAGTATTAAATATCTATGTAATATTTGCTAACATTCTAGAGTTAATACGATTTTCCCTTGAGTGCGTCCGCTTTCTAATAAACGATGAGCCGTTTGAATTTCCTGAATTGGGAAAACTTTCGCAATTTGTAAGGTTAATGAGTGATCAGCCAAGTAACCTAGCATTGTAGTTAAATCGGCGCTATTAGGAACAGCTAACATTTTTTCAACTAGCAAATGTTGTTGCGCGCCAGCTTGTTGCAATAGTGGTACATGAATAGTTGGAATACAAATGACCCGCCCATTAGTTTTCACCATTTTTAAGGCTGCAACACCGCTTTCACCGCCGACTAAATCAATAAATAGATCAGCTTGTAGATCAGGATATTGTTCTGGATGATGATAATCAAAACATTGATTTGCGCCTAATGCTAAAGCCGCTTCATTTTTTGCTGGTGAACAGATAACGGAAATTTTGACTGCTTGTTTGGCTAATAGTTGTAACAATAAATGTCCAACACCGCCTAATGGGGCAGAAAGTAAAATATGTTGTCCAGTTTGTATATTAGCTTGCTTTAATATTTGATAAGCAGTGGTGGCAACAGTTGGCATTGCTCCAGCTTGTTCTAATGAAACATTAGTTGGTACACGAGCCACTAATTCTGTATTTACCGCAACATAACGGCTATAAGCGCCGCCTTCAAAGGTTAAAGCAGCTACACGATCACCGACTTTAAAACCGCTTGCAGCACCAGCTTGCACAACAATACCTGCAATATCAAAACCTAATATTGCTGGAAATTGAGATTTAAATTTTTCTGCTCCCCAACCTAATCCTTTACGCGTTTTGAAATCTACTGGGTTAATACTGGCATAATGATTTTCAATTAATACTTGGTTTTCGCTAATAGTGGGTAAGGGTAAATGTTCTTGAAAGGTGAGAACATTTGCCTCACCAAATTCGTTAAGAGTCACGCCGTAATTCTGCATAAAAAACACTCTTACTATTCGATTTTAGTAATATAACTGTTGTTTTAGTTTTTCTGCTGTTTCGACTCCTAATAATTCACTAATGACTGTAAGAGCAAAGTCAAATGCTGCACCTGGACCTCTACCTGTGATAAAGGCGCTATCAACCACAGCAGGAACATGATGATAAATAACATTATTTTCTGCAAAATTATCACGCATAGCTGGATAACAAACCGCATTTTTGTTTGTTAGTAGACCTAATTTTGCCAAAACAGTTGGTGCTGCACAAATAGCAGCAATACGTTTGTTATTATTAAGGAATTGCTGATAAATTTCAGATAACGCAATATATTTATTTAGATCTATGTTACCACCAGGCAACATGATCATATCATACTGAGATAAATCTACTTGTTTAATTTGTTTATCGGCAATGACTTTTATTTGATGAGCAGAGGATACTATTTCAGAATCTTCAATAGAGATGAGATCAACATCTAATTCTACACGTCTAAATAAATCTATCGGTACTAATGCCTCAGCATCTTCAAATCCTGTTGTTAATAATACTGCAATTTTCTGACTCATTTTTTTACTCCTTCTTTATTGATAAAAAATACTAAGATTATTATACACTTTTTATTTTTTATTGAAAAATTTTATCAGTAGTATATTATAACCTTTCCCCTATTTTACTTGGGTTCCCTCACCCCAAACGATGTAATCAAGACAAAAAGGATACAATATGATTTCAGCTCAAGCGATTTTCGGCGATCGCGAAAAACGTCGTGCCTTAGTATTACTTACTTTTTTCCACATTTTTATCATTGCAATTAGCAATTACCTTGTGCAAATTCCTTTTGAAATCAATCTAACCTGGCTAGATTTTAGCTTTCATAGCACATGGGGTACTTTAACCTTTCCATTTATCTTTTTAGCGACTGATTTAACCGTACGTGTCTTTGGCGCAAAAGAGGCGCGTTGGATTATCTTCTGGGTAATGTTTCCAGCGTTAGTGGTAAGTTATGTGATTTCAACACTATTTTCTGATTCACAGTATCAAGGATTAGCTGCCTTAGCTTCGTTTAATATGTTTGTATTCCGTATCTCATTTGCGAGTTTCGCCGCTTATGTGTTAGGGCAATTGTTAGATGTGTTGGTGTTTAATCGTTTAAGACAACTAAAAACATGGTGGATTGCGCCGACAAGCTCAATGGTGTTTGGTAGTTTATGTGATACCTTTGCGTTCTTTGCGATTGCGTTCTATCAAAGCAGTGATCCTTTTATGGCAGCAAATTGGGTAGAAATCGGTTTTGTCGATTATCTATTTAAATTATTTATTGGTTTGCTATTCTTCGTGCCGATTTATGGCGTGGTGTTAAATGCAATTATGCGCAAATTAGCGATGCTTAATCTTGCCCAAGTGACGGAAGCTCGTGGTTGATATAAATATCAAAACGATGATTTTTCGTTGTTTGGCTAAAATGAGGGACTTTTTCAGCTAAATAGTTGGCATAATCGGGACGTTTCACCACGACTCGATGTGCCAATTTCAAAGCGCTATCTAATAATAAATCTGCATCTAAATCCGCACCTACTAACGATTGAAATACCCGCATCTCTTTTTTCACTAAAGCACTTTTATTTTTATGTGGAAACATTGGATCTAAATAGACCACATCAAAATATTGTTGTTGTGGATCAAGCTCGTTAATCGTTTTTATGGGGAGTAATTTCATTCGTTGCTGCATAAACTCGCCAATCTCAGCATCTTGATAAGCTCGTTGTAAACCATCCGCTAATAATGCAGCGACAACAGGATGGCGTTCGACGAGTTGTACTTCACAGCCAATAGAAGCTAAAACAAACGCATCACGTCCTAATCCTGCAGTAGCATCTAAGACTTTTGGTAATTTACCTTTTTTGATTCCTACTGCTTTTGCCACTGCTTCACCGCGACCGCCACCAAATTTACGACGATGCGCCATCGTACCTTGTACAAAATCAACGGCAATAGCACCTAATTTCGGCTCATCAATTTTACGTAATTCCAAGCGTTGTTCGGTTAGTACAAGGGCAAAAGGCGCATTTGCTTGATGTACAAACTGCCATTGCTCAATTAATTGTTGAAATTTTTCCGTTTGCTCAGTTTCATTAATTAATTGAATTTCCATTATTTCCTCACTAAATACACACCGCTTTCAATATGATGGGTATAAGGGAATTGATCGAAAAGAGCTGCTTTAACCACATGATGAGTTTGCGATAATACGGATAAATTCTCGACTAATGTTTCTGGATTACAAGAGATATATAAAATATTGTCGTATTGCTGCACCATTTGTAATGTTGCTGGATCTAGCCCTGCACGAGGCGGATCGACAAAAATAGTATTACACTGATAATCCTGTAAATTGATGCCTTTTAAACGATTAAATTCACGTACACCTTGCAGAGCTTGCGTAAATTCTTCGGCTGACATGCGAATAATTTGCAAGTTATTGACTTGATTAGCGGCAATATTGAATTGTGCTGCTTGTACTGAAGGTTTGGCAATTTCTGTTGCTAAAACTTTATTGAAGTTTTGCGCTAAGGCGATCGAAAAATTGCCATTACCGCAATAGAGTTCTAATAAATCGCCTTTGGCATTTTCAGTACAAGATAATGCCCATTGGATCATCTGGCAATTTACGCCGGCATTTGGTTGCGTAAAGCTATTTTCTATTTGTCGATAAATATAATTTTTGCCATTGATCGGTAAAATTTCATCGACAAAATCTTGTTCTAAGCAGATTTTTTGTTTATTTGCTCGTCCAATAATTTGTACGTCAAAGTCTAGATGTTGTAGTTGTTGTTTTAATTGTTTAGCAGCCGCTAACCAATGCTCATCTAAGACTTTGTGATATAACAAACTGACAATAATTTTATTGCTTAAGGTACTTAAGTAGTCGATTTGAAATAGCTTGTAACGAAGTAGATCTTGTTGTTTCAATAAAGGAATCAGTTCTTGCATCATCCGATTGATCAAACGACTCGCAATCGGGAATTGATCAATGCGATAACGCTGTTTTGTATCACGATCAAACATAATATGGTAAAGCTCACTTTGATCATGCCAAACACGAAATTCCGCGCGCATTCGATAATGTTGAATTTCAGAAGCGTGGACTTCTAATTCTCCACTAAAAAAGGGTTGGAATAATTGGCTTAAACGTGATTTTTTTTCTGCTAATTGCGCAGCATAGTTTGTTGTCGTGAATTCAGTAAACATAATTTCCTAAACCGTACCAAAGAATGCGCGGCATTCTAACACAAAATGATAGTGAAAATGTAAAAAGGCTAAGTTCGTTGGCGAAATGGATTTATTTTGTATTTTTGATTTACTTCACTATTCTGAAAAATAAACATAAAAAGGCTTGAAAAGAAAATTTTCTGGCATTATGTTCTTAAACAAGAACAGGATTTTTTTCTTGACTGGAAACAGTCTTCTTACAATGAGAGGTAAATGTTATGACCCTAAATATTACTAGTAAACAAATGGATATTACCCCAGCAATCCGTTCACATATTGAAGAACGCTTAGCAAAATTAGGCAAATGGCAAACCCAATTAATTAATCCTCATTTTATTTTACAAAAACTGCCAAAAGGATTTGGGGTGGAAGCAATGATCGGTACACCATTCGGCGATTTGGTCGCTAAAGCAGAACATGAAGATATGTATCGAGCAATCTCAGAAGTTCAAGAAAAACTTGAACGCCAACTTAATAAATTACAACATAAAGGCGAAGCAAGACGCGCAAGTGAACGTTTAAAAGATTCTTTTGAATAAATTGAAAATTAACTAATTGATTTATAAGTCCAGCAGTTGCTGGACTTTTTTATTCTAATTAGCTAGATAGCACATAAAAAAGACCTATTGCCCTTAGGTAATAGGTCTGTGATTAGAAATAGAAATTGACTTATTTTTGATAGATATAACTACCATTACTTTGGCGGATAAATTTATCACCATTTGGTAAGCGAAGTTCAGAAACGCGTCCTTCGCTATTCACATTAACGGATACTTTATCACCTGGTTTAAAGCTGCTTAAAGCATTGCCTGCGCCATTTGCTTTTGTCATTGCGTTTACGTCAGCAATATTTAATTTGTTATCGCGGAAAACTTGCATTAATGATGTACCTGCTGGCACAGTTAATACTTTTGTTGCACCGCCAGTGGCAGCAGTTGAAGTTGTTTTGCTGGTCGTTCTCGGTGTAGGTTTTGCTTCAACAACAGGAACCTCTTTACCATTTAATAAAGCTTGTGCTTTACGGCTTTCTTTCTCTTTTTGTTGTTGCTGTTTTGCTCTGAACTCTTCACGAGCACGTTGTTCTGCACGAGCTTTAGCTTGCGCAACTAAACGAGCCTGTTCTTCTTCGTATGCTTTTTTCTCAATTTGTTTAATTTGTTCTTGAGTAAGCGCTGGTTGCGCTGGTTTTTCAGCTGGTGCTGGAGCAGCTGTACTTGAATTATCAACGGTTGGTGCAGCATTTGTTGCAGGCGCATCCGTTGTAATTGGCGTATTATCTACAGCAGGTTGTTGTGCAGCTGGATTAGCAGCAGCATCTTGTGTCAACGTGTTAGCTGTGGTAGCGGCGTCATTTGCAGTCGCTGTTTCATTAGCGGCAGGAACAGCATTACCATCTGTAGCATTCGGTTGTGGTGGTGTATTAGCCTCTGCTGCTGCGTTTGGATCAATTGGTTGGAACTCAATTGGTAAATTATTCTCTTGTGATTGAAGGTTATCTACTGGTTGGCTATTTGGTTTTAACCAAATAAATAAACAAATAATAATTAATAATACGGCAAGGCTAATAGCTAAACGGCGATAACGGGTTGGTAAGTTTTTAATTGCACTAGTTTTGTTAGTAGTTACCGGTTCGGTATCGAATTCAGCGTATTGATTATTTTCTTCTGCTGGTGCAAAAGTTGGTGCTTCTTGTTTAGCAGATTTTTTAGCTAATAAACCTTTAATTTTATCGAAGAATGATGGTGCTGTTTCTGGGGCTTTAGCAGCTCTTTTAGGAGTAATAGGTTCGAACTCATCAAAATCTAAATTGAGTTCATTTTGTTGATTATTTTGTTGTTCTGGCTGCTGTTCCTTGTCTATGTTACTCACGATATACCTCAAGTTGTTAAATATGGCAAATAGTTCGCTGACTCTGCAAGCTAGTCATTAGCTTGCGTCAAAATTCTTGGCAATAACGCAAGGCGTTATCCACTTAATTAGGGTTGCTATTTTAAAGGAAAAAAAAGCGTATTACTAAGGCTAATCCACATTTATCGCAGAATATTTTTAACTATACCAAGTTTTGCTTTTTTCACCGGCAATTTCTCGTGCTAATTTTGGCACTAAATAACCTGAAGATAAGGTAATTAATTGTCGATAAATGGCTAAAGCGGTTTGATCGTTGATCCAGAAGTGGCTAGCACCTTCTACTTTATCTAAGAGATGCAGATAGTAAGGCAATACACCGTTGGCAAATAATTTATCATTTAAGTTTTTTAAAATATAAGCATCATCATTGATGCCTTTTAGTAATACAGATTGATTTAATAAAGTGACATTATGTTGTTTTAACTGTGTTAAAGCTTGTGCAAGTTGCTGATCAATTTCATTCGCATGATTGATATGTAATACCATCACTTTATTGAGTGGTGATGCGACTAAGGTTTGTAATAATTCCGCTGTAATACGTTGAGGAATTACGATGGGTAAACGAGTATGAATACGTAAAGTTTTAAGATGAGGGATTTTTTCCAACTCATTGACTAACCAAGTAATTTCATGATCTTTTGCCATTAGTGGGTCACCGCCAGAAAAAATCACTTCTTCGATTTCTGGATGTTGCGCAATATAGTTCAAAGCTTGTTGCCAGTTTGTTTTATTACCAGGATTATCCGCATAAGGAAAATGGCGACGGAAGCAATAACGGCAATTGACGGCACACCCGCCTTTCACCATCAGCAAAACACGATTATGGTATTTATGTAGTAAATTCGGGATAGGATTATCTTGTTCTTGCAACGGATCTTTTACAAAACCGGCAGCAGCAATAAATTCCGCTTGATTGGTCATTACTTGCAGAAACAAAGGATCATTCGGATTACCTTTTTGCATTTTCTGTGCGAATGGCAACGGCACACGCATTGCAAATAAACGGCGTGCTGATAGGTCTTGTTGATAATTTTCAACGGGTAGTTCAAGGTATTTTATTAACTCTATTGGATCAGAAATAGCGGTAGCGAGATAATCTGTCCAACTTGATACTTCTCTAATCAGGTGGTTTTGGGTTATCATAAGCACTTTTAAAAATGTGGGCCTTTGAATTTTTAAAATAAGGGCGTTATTTTTTCATTAATGAGGATATTATGGCAAGTTATTCTACCAGTGATTTCAAACCAGGTCTTAAATTTATGCAAGACGGCGAGCCTTGTGTAATTGTAGAAAATGAATTTGTGAAACCAGGTAAAGGTCAAGCATTTACTCGTACTCGTATTCGCAAACTTATTTCTGGCAAAGTGTTAGATGTGAACTTCAAATCAGGTACTACTGTTGAAGCTGCAGATGTTGTTGATACTAACTTAACCTTCTTATACAAAGATGAAGAGTTTTGGCATTTTATGAATAACGAAACTTTTGAACAACTTGCAGCAGATGCAAAAGCTGTTGGTGATAACGATAAATGGTTGCTAGATCAAGCAGAATGTATCGTAACTTTATGGAACGGTACCCCAATCACTGTGACTCCACCAAACTTTGTTGAATTAGAAGTTGTTGATACTGACCCAGGTTTGAAAGGTGATACTGCCGGTACTGGTGGTAAACCAGCAACTTTAAGCACTGGTGCAGTAGTTCGTGTTCCTTTATTTGTACAAATTGGTGAAGTGATTCGTGTTGATACTCGTTCAGGCGAATATGTATCACGCGTGAAGGACTAATTTACACTTAACAATGAAAACGAAAATCCTCTTGCACCGTCAGGTAAAGAGGATTTTTATTTAGGGGCAAAGTCAATCTTGAAACAAGGATAAAAGAATGAGTACAAAATTACCGATTAGCGTCACGATGCTAGTGAAAAATTCAGCAAAATATTTGGAGCAAGTGTTAAATTCTCTGGTGCAATTTGATGAAATTCTTTTACTAGATAATGGTTCAACCGATAATACGCTTGAGATTGCCAAAAAATTTAGTAATGTCGTGATTAAGCATTCACCTTTTATTGGATTTGGTCCCTTAAAAAACCTTGCAGCAGAATATGCAGCGAATGATTGGATTTTAAATATTGATAGTGATGAAGTATTACCGCAAGAGTTGATTGTGGAGTTAAGTCAGTTGGACTTAAGTAATGCAAAATGTGTTTACTCTTTATCACGTTTAAATCACTATCGAGGAAAACCAATAAAAACTTGTGGTTGGTATCCAAATTATGTACCGCGTTTGTATCACCGCCAGTATGTACGTTTTAATCAGAAATTAGTGCATGAATCTTTAGAAGTTCCAGCAGATGTTGTAGTAACACAATTAAAACAACCGTTTTTGCATTACTCTTTTGATGGTGCGGCGGATTTAATTCAAAAAATGCAGCAATATACCACCCTGTTTGCAGAACAACAGCAAGGACGTAAACGGGCTTCAATTTTTTCAGCCATTACCCATAGTCTTTCTTCTTTTATCAAACACTATTTTCTGAAAAAAGGCTTTTTAGATGGACAAGATGGTTTTGTGATTTCTTGTGCTAATGCAATGGGCGCTTATTATAAATACGTGAAGTTAGTAGAGTACAATCAACGTATTACCACTTCGTTAATTATTACGACTTATAATCGACCTGATGCGTTAGAAGCTGTCTTAAATTCGGTTTTACAACAACGTCAAATGCCTACGGAAGTCTTAGTCGCTGATGATGGTTCAACAGAAGAAACAGCAAAAGTTATTGAACGCTATCAAACCTTGTTCCCAATACCGTTAATTCATTGTTGGCAGCCAGATGAGGGATTTAAGTTAGCTGAATCAAGAAATCGAGCATTAGCTAAAGCGACAAGTGATTATATTATCGTAGTCGATGGCGATATGGTGTTACATCCTTTATTTATCCAAGATCATTTACGTTATGCAAAACGTTCTGTCTTTGTACAAGGTAGCCGCGTTTCACTACCACAGAAGAAAACAGTAGAAATTTTAAACACACCTGATCATTATCCAGTTATTAAATGGTATCAACCTGGTATCGAAACCCGTTTTGAAAAGCGTTTTTCAGCAGCTCATCTTTATTGGTTAAATGGATTGTTACATAAAGAGAAGAAGGATTATTACAAAGGGATTCGTGGTTGTAATATGGCGTTTTTCCGCGATGATGCGCTAGCGGTAAATGGTTTTAATAATGATTTTGTTGGTTGGGGAAGAGAGGATAGTGAGTTTGTTGCTCGTTTCTACAACGCAGGAATGAAACGAAAAGATATTCGTTTTGCCGCGATTGCTTACCATTTATGGCATAAGGAAGAAGCGCGAGATGCTTTACCTCAAAATGATCAATTATTAGCACAAGCAATCAATAATAAAATTGTCTATTGTGAAAATGGTGTCGATCGTTTTTTAGCTGAGAAAGCATAATGTTGCGTTTACTTTATACTCTATTACTGTACCTTTTACTGCCATTTGTCTTATTGCTGTTTTTCTTTAAAGGCAGCAAAGAGATTGGTTATCGCCAGCGTTGGGGTGAACGTTTTGCTTGTATAAAAAATTTGCAAAAAAAGAGTGTGATTATTCACGCTGCTTCAGTGGGTGAAGTATTACTGATTGCACCGTTAGTACGTCAAATATTAGCGAAGTATCCAAATACAACATTCACTATTACCACCTTTACTCCAGGCGGTTCAGATCAAGTAAAAAAGTTGTTTGGTGATCAAGTACAACACTGTTATTTACCTTTTGATTTACCGCCATTGGTACGACGTTTTATTACAATTTTACAGCCGAAAGCCTTTATTATTGTCGAAACTGAGTTGTGGTTTAATCTGCTTTATCAATTGCGTTGTCAGCAGATTCCAACGTTATTAATTAACGCTCGTTTATCAGCAAAATCAGCTAAACATTACCGCTATTTCCAAGCGAGTTTAAAAGAAGTCTGGCAAGGAATTGATGCGGTTGCTGCACAAGATGAACTTAGTGCGGAACGTTATCGCCAATTAGGGGTAGCAAATGATAAAGTGGTTTGTACTGGCAATTTAAAATTTGATCTGAATTTATCGGATCAAGAGATCACTCAATATCGGCAGCAAAAACAGTTATTACTAGCAGATCGTCCAGTATGGATCGCAGGTAGTACCCATGCTAGTGAAGAAGCATTGATTTTGGCTGCGCATCGTCAATTATTAGAGAGTTATCCTAATCTCTTATTAATTTTAGTGCCCCGTCATTCAGCACGTTTTACGGAAGTAGAAAATTTATTACAACAACAGCAATTTAATTATCAAACACGTAGCCAAACGCAATCGGTGGCTGCGACAACGCAAGTGCTGTTTGGTGATACGATGGGTGAGTTACTGAAATTATATGCGTTGGCTGATATTGCCTTTGTTGGTGGGAGTCTAATTGAGCGTGGTGGGCATAATCCGCTTGAACCACTATTGTTTCAATTGCCAGTGATTTCAGGAAAGCATATTTTTAATTTTAAACAGATTTATGAAAAACTAGCGGAACTTGAAGGTGTCGCGTTGGTAGAAAGCAATATTGAATCATTACAACAGCAAGTTGCTTTATATCTCTCACAACCTGCCATTGCCAAACATTATGGTAAGCAAGGTTTTTCTTTTTTACAGCAAAATCGGGGTGCATTACAGCGCACATTACACTTATTGGATGTTTATTTAGGTGAATAGCAAATGATAACAATGATTTATCCAGGGACTTTTGATCCTATTACTAATGGTCATTTAGATATTATTAATCGTGCTGCAGCATTATTCCCAAAATTAATCGTAGCGGTTGCGGCCAGCCCAAGTAAAAAGCCTATGTTTAGTTTAGAACAGCGTTTGGAAATGGTACAAGCGGCAACGGCGAATTTAACTAATGTTGAAGTGATTGCTTTTGATGGTCTATTGGCGCATTTAATTTTAGCAAAAAATATTCAGGGTATTATTCGTGGTGCAAGAACATCGAGCGATTTTGACTATGAATTACAATTGGCACATTTAAATCGTTTATTGACTAACGGCGTGGAAAGCTTATTTTTCCCACCATCAGAAAAATGGTCATATGTTTCTTCTACGATGGTGCGAGAAATTTTGCTACATAAAGGGGATATTCAAAAATTAGTGCCAGCAAGTGTTTTTGCGAAAATCACTCAATTGGCATGATAGCCAGTTAGCAACGCTTGCCAATTTTGTTCACTAAATTGAATTTGATAGCGTTGGATCTCTTTTTGAAATGAACGATAAAGCCGCTGCAAATTAGCGGCTTTCCATTCGTTACCTTCCCGAAAACCGCATTTATCAAAATCTAATAGCCATAATTTTTGTTGATTATCAATCGCTTGCAGCAGAATATTATGAGCATTAAGGTCACTATGAAAAACTTGTTGATTATGTAATTGACGAATTAATTTCCCAATTTGCTGCCATAAATTTTCAGGTAATGTTTGTTGCTGCAAAATTGCTACCAGATCTTGCCCATTTTCAATGAGCTCAATCAAAATATCAGCTTGATAACAAAATCCAGAACGTTTAACACGAGCAGCAATCGCAGTAGGAACAGGTAGTCCTTTCTCTTTCAGTTGTTGTAATAGGGTAAATTCAGCAAAACTACGACAATTAGCCAATTGTGAGTATAAAAAGTGATCCTTTATAAACTTACCAAATAATCCGCCACGATAATAATGGCGTAATGCCGCTCGATAGCCCAATTCTTGCTGGCTGTCTAAAAAATAGGTAGTGCCGCGTCCTTTAGCAGAACCTAAAATTTTTTGCTGTTGTTGCCAATATTGTGGTGAGAAATACTGTGTTAATTGAGCTTCGGTTAAATGGGCATTGAATAAATAGTGAATTTGGCTCATTTTTATCCTCGTTATACTGCGAACGATCGCTTTTTTGGATTAAAATAAGCGGCAATTTTAACATATCGAGAAGAATTTCTATGAGCTTATTTTCTCAACCACCACAATCACTGTGTATTCTGCGTTTATCTGCAATTGGTGATGTTTGTAATGCGTTAGCGGCAGTGCAGCAGATCCAAGCCTATTATCCTAGTACTAAAATTGTTTGGGTGATTGGTAAAGTGGAAGCACAATTGCTCAAAGATGTTCCTGGCATTGAGTTTGTCATTTTTGATAAAAAGCAGGGATGGCGAGGTGTATTGGCCTTATGGAAAAAGTTACGTCCTTATAAATTTGATGCGCTATTAGATATGCAGGTGGCAATTCGCGCCTCTATTCTTTCATTAGGTATTAGTGCTAAATATCGTATTGGTTTTAATCGTCAGCGTGCTAAAGAAGGGCAATGGTTATTCACTAATAGAAAAGTTGGGCAAGCTAAAGGTTATCACGTGTTAGATGGTTTTTTGAGCTTTGCTGAATACATTGGTGTGCCTATTCAACAACCGAGTTGGCGTTTTCCGATCAGTAATGTAGATCGAGAATATGTAAGAACCTTTATTGATACTAATCGGCAAACTATTGCTATTTCGCCATGTTCCAGTAAAAAAGAGAAAGATTGGTTGGTAGAACGTTATGCTGAAATAGCGCGTTTAGCCGCAGAGAAAAATATCCAAGTCATTATTACTGGTTCACCGAGTAAGAATGAAATGCAAGTGGCAGAACAAATCTGTCAGTTATGTCCGTTACCTCTCACAAATTTAGCAGGTAAAACCTCGTTACAGCAATTAGTGGCACTCTTTGCAGAAGTCGATTTAGTGATTACGCCTGATTCTGGTCCAGCACATATGGCTACAATGGCTGGAACACGTGTATTAGGACTTTATGCTTGCCATAATCCAAGACGTACTGGCCCATATTATGATGTTGATAATGTGGTATCTGTTTATGATGAAAATGCAGCGCAGCAATATCGCAAATCATGGCAAGAGTTAGCATGGGGTACGAAGGTGTATGGTAAAGATTTAATGGCGCAAATTACTACCGAGCAAGTTGCTACAAAAATGTGGCAGCTTTTAGCATTAAAATAGTTTTTTAACTTGCTTTTTAATTGGATTTGAGTACAATTTGCGACCTCACAGTCGTTCCGTTTTTTCGTTCCTTGCTTCCGCAGATTGGCGACTGGTCTATAGTCGGAGGCTGATTAACCCGTAAGGAGCAGTAATGCGTCACTACGAAATCGTGTTTATGGTTCACCCAGATCAAAGTGAACAAGTACCTGGCATGATTGAACGCTACACAGGTTCTGTAAAAGAAGCTGGTGGTCAAATTCATCGCTTAGAAGATTGGGGCCGCCGTCAATTGGCTTACCCAATTAATAAACTACATAAAGCACACTATGTGTTAATGAATGTAGAAGCACCGCAAGAAGTCATCGACGAGCTTGAAACAACTTTCCGTTACAACGATGCAATTCTTCGTAACGTAATTATTCGTACTAAGCACGCCGTAACCGAAGCGTCCCCAATGGTTAAAGCAAAAGATGATCGTAAAGCTTTAGCTGATGTTGATAACAACGATTTTGAGGATGCTGAAGAGTAATTTGAAGATTGATAATCGTTTTTCGTTGATTGGAACAGTAGTTTCTCAACCAAAACGACATCAAAGCCCAAGTGGAATAGCGCATTGCCAATTTTGGTTGGAACATCGTTCCCAACAGCAAGAAGCTGGATTAGCTAGGCAAGCATGGTGCAAAATCCCTATTCAACTTAGTGGTCATCAATTAACAAGTAAAACTCAAGGCATTACGGTCGGCAGTAAGGTGTGTGTATCAGGATTTATCCATTCACATAAAACTAGTCAAGGTTTAGACCAATTGGTCTTACATGCCGAGCAAATCGAATTTATAGATTAGGAGAATAGCCACATGGCACGTTATTTCCGTCGTCGTAAGTTCTGCCGTTTCACAGCGGAAAATGTAGTTGAAATCGATTATAAAGATATCGCTACATTAAAGAACTACATTACAGAGAGCGGCAAAATTGTCCCTAGCCGTATTACCGGTACTCGTGCGAAGTACCAACGCCAATTAGCTCGTGCAATCAAACGTGCACGTTACTTAGCGTTGTTACCGTACACTGACAATCATCAGTAATCAACAAGAGAGGATACGGTAATGCAAGTCATTCTTTTAGATAAAGTTGTTCACCTTGGTAATGTAGGTGATCAAGTAAATGTAAAATCTGGTTATGCACGTAACTTCTTAATCCCACAAGGAAAAGCAGTTATGGCAACTAAAGCAAACATCGAGTATTTCGAAACTCGTCGTGCTGAATTAGAAGAAAAAGCAGCGAAAGCATTAGCAGCTGCACTTGACCGTGCTGAAAAACTTCAAGCATTAGGTTCAGTAACTATTGCTTCTAAAGCAGGTGATGAAGGACGTTTATTCGGTTCTATTGGTACACGTGATATCGCTGATGCGATCACTGCAAAAGGTGTTGAAGTTGCGAAGAGCGAAGTGCGTCTTCCTACGGGCCCATTACGTACCCTTGGTGAACACGAAGTACGTTTCCAATTCCATGGCGAAGTGTTTGCGTCATTAAACGTAATTATTGTTGCAGAATAATTTCTAATTATTCTAGATACATAAAAACCTCAGTCAGTTGGCTGAGGTTTTGTTTTTTCTAATGTTGTCAAAATCTATGACAACTATTTGCCTACCATACAAATAGAAAAATAAAACGTCTATAAACGCTAGATAACTCTTTCTCTTTGCTGGAATTTTTCGTATTCTACGCAATTATTTTTTATAGGTCAGAAGTTATGCAGTGTCCATGCCAATCAGGTTTAAACTATACAGACTGTTGTCAGCCATTACACCAACAAGCAAAGTTTGCACAAAATGCAGAACAATTAATGCGTTCACGTTATGCTGCATTTGTATTAGCAGAAATTGATTATATCATTGCAACTACTGTGCCTGCTCAACAGCCATTATTAAATGCTAAAGCACTGCGACAATGGTCACTAAGTACAGAATGGTGTGGGCTAGAAGTAATAAAATTTGTTCCTGAAGCAGATAAGAATCACGCTTTAGTTGAATTTAAAGCCTATTATCAACAAAATGGTACAACTATGGCTCATCATGAATTATCCGCCTTTGTGTATAGTCATGAGCGTTGGTATTTCCTTGATCCAACAGTGTTGCCAAAATTAACTATGAAACAACCTTGTTTATGTGAATCAGGCAAAAAATTTAAACAGTGTTGTGCACCATTTTTATTGTAATGTTATGACTGAACCTTTTTTCTTTTTAATTGATTTTGAACAGCAACAACCACGAGTTATCCCATTTGCCGAAGCAGCAGAACAAGGAATTTATTTTAATATTTTAGGGATTAATAACATTCCTTCATCATTTATTACCCCTGGAAAACCACTTTCTTTAACAGCTAAACCAATGGCATTCAGTGATTACCAGCAAGGGTTTAATTTGGTACAGGAGCAGATTCAGCGTGGAAATAGTTATTTATTAAATTTGACTTATCCAACTAAAATCGAAACCAATTACAGTTTAGTGGATATTTTTACGGCGAGTGCTGCGCCTTATAAATTGTTATATCAGGATAAGTTTGTCTGTTTCTCTCCAGAATGTTTTGTGCGTATTCAGGATGATAAAATTTATACCTATCCAATGAAAGGGACAATTGATGCAAGTTTGCCTAATGCGCAGGCGCAATTGTTATCCTCACAAAAAGAACAATGGGAACATAATACGATTGTTGATTTGCTGCGTAATGATTTAGCAATGGTGGCAAGCAATATTCAAGTATCACGTTTTCGTTATAGTGAATTAATTGAAACTGAACGTGGAGCAATTTGGCAAACGAGTTCAGAAATTTGTGGTGATTTAGCACCGCATTGGCGTGATGATCCATTGGCGTTAATTAAGAGAATGTTGCCTGCTGGTTCGATTAGCGGCGCCCCAAAAGAGAAAACGGTTGAAATTATCCAACAAGCAGAACAGCAACCGAGAGGTTTTTACACTGGCGTGTTTGGTTATTTTGATGGTAACTGTTTAGAAAGTGCGGTAATTATTCGTTATATTGAACAGACTGAGACAGGCATGCAATTCCGTAGCGGTGGCGGCATTACTCGCCATAGTACGCTAGCAAGTGAATATGAAGAATTATTGGCAAAAGTGTATATTCCAACGAAAAAGAGCTGATTTATGTTTTTATGTTTTGAAACATTAGCCATCCAAGATGGGGAAATCCAAAATCTAACTTACCATCAAGCTCGTTATCAGCGCACGTTGCAACATTTTTACTCTACTCATTATCAAGCATTTAATTTTGCAGATATTGTAAAAATTCCACTGCAATATCAGCAGGGTTTAGTGCGTTGTCGTATTGATTACAATCAACAGGATTATCAGATCGCCTTTTATCCCTATCAACGCCGTCAATTTAAGCGTTTTCAACCAGTGGTTTGCGAACAGTTGGATTACCGCTTTAAATATTGTAATCGCGAGCAATTAAATGCGCTGTATCAGCAGCGACAAGGTGCAGATGAAATTTTGATTATTCAACAAGGAAAAATTACCGATTGCAGTATTGGTAATTTAGCATTGTTACGGCAAGGAGAATGGTTTACTCCTGATTCACCGCTGCTAGCAGGAACACAACGACAAAGATTATTAGAGCAACAACTATTACAGTTGCGATCAATTACGTTAAATGAGTTAGATTTATTTGAAGAAATTCGCGTGATTAATGCATTGAATAATTTGTAGTCGTTCGTTGCAACTAATACTTTGCTATGTTGTTTTGCCTTGCCTTATTTTTAACTTGAATGAATATAGAAATTGGTGTGAAAAATACCGAGCAATAAAGGAAATTCCGCTATAATAGCCGCTGGTAAAAATTCGTCTTAACGAAGGGTCGCACGTTGATCAAAAAAAGAGGTATAAATCATGATGCAGACTATTCAAGAAACAGATCAAGGTTATTGGTTATTAACACAGGGATCAGCACTCTATTTACAAGCAGGAGAATTGCCTTATGGGAATGCTAAAGAGTGTAGTGTTGTTGGTTTACAAGGTTGTGTTATCGGTGAGTTTCATCAGCAACCTTTATGGTTAATCGCAGAAATACCAAATGATCAGCAGCGAGAATACGTTTCCCTACGTGCTCAGCTATATCGTGATGAAACAGAATTTAATCTATTAAATCGTGGCGTTGCTCTAAATTATTTTTATGGAACTCACCGTTTTTGTGGTAGATGTGGTGAACGTAATTATTTGCCAACGGACGAATTTGCAGTGGAATGTCCAAAATGTGGTTATCGCCATTATCCAGTGATTTGTCCATCGATTATTGTAGCTGTAAGACGTGGTAAAGAGATTTTGCTTGCCAATCATCAACGCCATATTGGTGGAATGTACACAACATTAGCAGGCTTTGTCGAAGTCGGTGAAAATTTAGAACAAACAGTACATCGGGAAATTTTGGAAGAGGTTGGTATTAAGGTGAAAAATGTCCGTTATTTTTGTAGCCAACCTTGGGCATTTCCGAATTCATTAATGGTGGGTTTTTTAGCGGATTATGAAAGTGCTGAAATTCATTTACAAGATAGTGAAATTCATGATGCAAAATGGTTCCGTTATGATGCCACTTTACCAGAATTACCGCCGGAAGGAACAATTGCGCGCAAACTAATTAAAGCAACATTAGCACTCTGTGCCGAGGAAAAATAAATTTATGACTGAATTGAAAAATGATCGTTATTTACGTGCATTATTACGTCAACCTGTGGATATGACGCCGGTTTGGATGATGCGTCAAGCGGGACGCTATCTGCCGGAATATAAAGCCACAAGAGCGCAAGCTGGTGATTTTATGTCGCTGTGCCGGAATGCAGAGTTAGCTTGTGAAGTTACGTTACAGCCATTACGTCGTTATGCATTAGATGCAGCGATTCTGTTTTCTGATATTTTAACCATTCCTGATGCAATGGGATTGGGACTCAGCTTTGGCGCTGGTGAAGGCCCGAAATTTGAGAAAACTATTGTGTCGATGGCAGATGTGGAGCAATTACCGATCCCAGATCCTGAAGATGATCTGGGTTATGTGATGAATGCAGTTAGAACGATTCGTCGTGAATTGCAGGGAGAAGTGCCATTAATCGGTTTTTCAGGTAGCCCTTGGACATTGGCAACTTATATGGTGGAAGGTGGCTCAAGTAAAACTTTCACGAAAATTAAGAAAATGCTCTATTGTGAACCACAATTATTGCATCGTTTGTTAGATAAATTGGCTGATAGTGTCATTTTGTACCTAAATGCACAAATTAAAGCTGGTGCACAAGTAGTGATGGTGTTTGATACTTGGGGCGGTGTATTAGGGCATTTGGAATATCGTGATTTTTCATTACGTTATATGGAAAAAATCGTTTATGGTTTGATTCGTGAGAATGAAGGGCGTCGAGTACCAGTTACTTTATTTACTAAAGGCGGTGGCTTGTGGTTAGAAGCGATTGCCGCGACAGGTTGTGATGCGATTGGTTTGGATTGGACGATTGATATTGCAAAAGCAAAAACTCGTGTGGGTGATAAAGTCGCTTTACAGGGCAATATGGATCCAAGCGTGTTATATGCGACGCCAGCACGTATAGAACAAGAGGTGAAACAAATTCTAGCTGGTTATGGGCAAGGCTTTGGTCATATTTTTAATTTAGGACACGGTATTCATCAAGATGTGCCAGTCAAAAGCCCGAAAGTGCTCGTTGATGCAATTCATCATTATTCGAAACCGTATAAAACAGTATAAGGAAAGCATATGAGAAACCCAATTCAAAAACGTTTAGCTAATTTAGAAAGCTGGCAGCAAATGGTTTTTATGGCTTGCTTATGTGAACGGATGTATCCAAATTTTGCGATGTTTTGTCAGATTACGGAACAACCACAGCAGGCAAAGGTTTATCACAATATTTTAAATTTAGTTTGGGAATATTTAACGGTTAAAGATGCCAAAATTAATTTTGAACATCAGTTAGAGAAATTTGAAACAGTGATTCCCGATATTAACGATTATGACTTTTTTGGTATTGTACCAGCGGTGGACGCGTGCGAAGCACTATCAGATTTATTGCACACGATTATTGCGGGAGAAGCACTAGAACAAGCAGTAAAAGTAAGTGTGATTTCGTTGCAAACGGTGGTTGCATTATTAGAAACAGAAGAGAATCGTGAATTAGATGAAAAAGAATTAAAAGAAAATCCGTTGATTACTGATGAATTAGATGTGCAATGGCAAATTTATCGCACTTTAAATGCGTTAGAAAAGCGTGATGTTGAGGTGATTAATGGGCTAAAAAATGAGATCCGTGCCACAAAAATCAGTAATATCGGGGTTGAAATAAACAATTAATGTGACTTTTTTCTAATTTTAATAATAAATTGCTTTTAATCTGATGAAAGTTAGATTAATCTGTTGGCTCATGACAAGGCTTGAGCTGGGGTGGAATAACGGATCTTCACCAATTAAAGCTATCTCGGCTTTCGATAAAGAAATTGAACCAGAGATAATCTATTCAATTTATAACCATAGTAAATTTATAGAGGGTAATTATTTATGAACAAGACTGAATTAGTTGACGTAATTGCACAACGCACTAACTTAAGTAAGAAAGCGTCTAAAGAAGCATTGGAAGCAACTTTAGAAGCAATTACAGAAAGCCTTAAAGCAGGTGACCCAGTACAATTAATTGGTTTCGGTACATTCAAAGTTAACCAACGTCAAGAACGTACAGGTCGTAACCCACAAACTGGTAAAGAAATCAAAATCCCAGCGACTAAAGTTCCAGCCTTTGTTTCAGGTAAAGCATTAAAAGACGCTGTAAAATAATTTGTAGGATTACAAATGATGAAAAAGCCGCTTGTAGCGGCTTTATCTTTTTCTGCTCTAACTAATATAACTTTTCACTGCGGCTTGCGTAAAAAACTGTTTATCTTCCCAACGTAACATTGTCATATAGTTACCCCAAACACAGCCAGTATCAAGTGCATAGATATTTTTAGGCGTCGGATAACCGATTAAACTAGCCCAATGTCCGAACAAGATAGCGGTTTGTTGATAAAGGGGATTATTTAGCTCAAACCAAGCTTTTAAATTGCTAGGGGCTTCGGCAGGCGGTAATTTACAAGCAAATTCCAAATGTTTATTGGTAAAGCAATAGCGCATTCTGGTGAATACATTAATACTATAACGAAGACGATCGATACCAGAAAGCGAGTCGGACCAATGATCGGGTTGATCACTATACATTTCTGTTAATAATTGTTGGCAATCACCTTGTTGTAACACCTGTTCAACTTCATATGCACACTGTTTTGCAGTCGCTAAATTCCACTCTGGGCTAATGCCAGCGTGGGTGATGACAAAACCTTGTTGTTGAGAACAATCAATTAATAGTGGTTGATGGCGTAGCCAATCAATTAATTCGTTGAAATCAGGCGCTGCAAACAGTGCATCAACTCGATCTTTTGCTTTAACTTTTTTAATGCCATAAGCGGTAGCAAGTAAATGGAGATCATGATTGCCTAATACGGTTTGTGCGGCAGAACCGAGTGATTTCACAAAGCGCAAACATTCAAGCGATTGATCGCCGCGAGCGACTAAATCACCAACCAGATAGAGCTTGTCCGTAGTCGGATTAAATTCCACTTGTCGTAATAACAATTGTAATTCGTCGAAGCAGCCTTGTAGATCACCAACAATATAGGTTGCCATCTCACCTCCTAAAGCGTGCTGAGTAAATAAGCGAGATAACAGCCATAACTCGCCAATAAAATAATGCCTTCAATACGTGAAATTTTTCTTCCTGTTGCCGCAAACCACCAGAGTAATAGGGTGCTGATAATTAACATTGCAAAATCAAGGTAAGAAATATCGCCAACAGGTAGTGGGAACATTGCTGCACAAGCGCCCATTACAAAGAAAATATTAAAAATATTACTACCTACTACATTACCAATAGCTAAATCAGAACTGCCTTTTTTCGCAGCAAAGACAGATGTTGCTAATTCGGGTAGTGAAGTCCCAGCAGCAACAATGGTTAAACCAATTACAGCCTCACTAATGCCAAAATTATGGGCAATTTGAATTGCTCCAGAAACAAAGAGATCGCCACCCCAGATTAAGACGGCTAAACCGATGATTAAATAGAAAGCAACTTTTGTTAACGCTAATGGTGGGGTATGAATTTCGGTTTCCTCGTTCGCATCTTGTTGTTTCGCTGCGGAAAAGGTGTAACTCAAGAAAATTGCAAAAAAGAGCAATAAAATTAAACCATCAGCACGAGAAATGTAATCAATTGGTTGTTGATTTAACAATTTATCGAAACATAACAAGATAAAAGCTATTGAAGCAAGGAATGAAAAAGGAATTTCTTTTTTGACAGAGCTTGCCTTAATGATAATTGGTGTTGCTAATGCGCTGGCGCCAACAATCACTAAGGTATTAAAAAGGTTGCTACCGATAATGTTACCGACAGATACGCCAGAATTACCTTTGAAAGCGCCCCAAAAACTAGTAATAAACTCTGGTAGCGATGTACCGAAGGCGACAATGGTTAAACCAATGACTAACTCATTGATTTGGAAGCGGCGAGCAAGGGCAATAGCTCCATCAGTAAAACGATCGGCACCCCAGAGAATAAATACAATTCCCACGATCAGTATTACGTATTCCATCGTTATTCCTCAAATTCAGCCTTACTATCATCTGCGTGTTGCGGAGGGTTATCCGCTAACCAGTTTGCTAAACGAGTGTAATCTGCAATGGTTAGATTTTCAGCACGATCGGTTAAATTGATTTGTAATTCGATAAGTTGTTCCGCAGTAAAGAGATCCATTAATGAATTGCGCAATGTTTTGCGGCGTTGATTAAAGGCTTGCGTACATACACGATTTAACCAATAGAGATCTTTTACTGGGTGCGGTAATACTTTATGAGGAACCAAACGTACCACAGCAGAATCAACTTTTGGGGCCGGTTTAAAAGCAGTTGGCGGCACTTCTAATACAGGAATCACTTGGCAGAAATATTGCGCCATAATGGTTAATTTGCCATAGGCTTTACTATTTGCTCCAGCACAAAGACGATTGACGACTTCTTTTTGCAACATAAAGTGCATATCTTGGATCACATCGTGATATTGAAACAGATGGAACATCAATGGTGTAGAGATGTTATATGGTAAATTACCAAAAATACGCAATGGTTGTTTAGCGTCTATTGCCAATTGTTGAAAATCAAAACGCATCACATCCTGTTCAATTATCGTTAATTTTTGCTGTAAAAATGGATGGTGGCGTAATCTTTCCGCTAGATCTCTATCTAATTCGATAACAGTAAGATGATCGATTTGTTCTGCAACTGGTTCAGTCAATGCACCTAACCCCGGTCCGATTTCAATCAGAAAATCGCTTTTTTGTGGATTAATAGCTGCCACAATACTTTGAATGATGTGATCATCATTTAAGAAATTTTGTCCAAAACGTTTACGTGCTGTATGACCAAGATGAGTTTTTGAATTCATAGTTTTTTGTTGTTACTAAATAATTATGGAAAAAATGACCGCACATAATGTGCGGTCTGTTAAGTGTTCAGTTTATGCTACCAAGACTATTTTTGCAAAATCTTAATGTCTGCAGAACGACGTAAGGTTTTCACCCAGTCTTTAGAGGCTTCCATTGCCTGTTGATTAACGACTTGTTGGTAAGCTTTTTGCATATAGCTGTCTTTAGTTCTATCACCATTACGTGTATCGACAACTTCTAAAATATGCCAACCATACTTAGTTTTGAAAGGTTGTGAGATAGTGCCTTTCTTAGTATTTTTGATCATTGCTTGGAATTCTGGCTCATAGATATCAGGAAAATTCCAACCTAGACTACCGCCATTAGCGCCAGAGAGGTAATCCTTAGAATAAGTTTTTGCTGCGTCAGCAAAAGAGGTTTTACCTGCAAGAATATCAGCGAGCAATGTACTTAATTGTTGTTTAGCTTGTGCATCGTTTAATAATGGATTAGTTTTAATTAAGATGTGCTTGACTAAATATTCTGGTGCAGTAACGGTTTTCAATGTGCCTTTTTGTTGCGCTTCGTTATACATCTGTTTTGCTAGTTGCTCAACTTGTTCGCGAGAAACAGAAATACTTTCACTGATTGTTTTATTACGCACTTGACCCATAATGATTTGGTGAGCAATTTGCTGACGGAATCGTGCTTCGCCAATCCCTTGATAATCTAAGGCATCTAAAAATTGTCCATAGGTTAAACCGTTCTCATCGGCAATTTGATGCATAATTTGTTGAATTTGTTGTGGTGATACTGAGATTTTTGCATCGGTAATCGCTTTTTGCACCAACATATCATCAATAATGCTATCTAGCGCAACGGCACGATTCGCTGGTGTATTCGTACGTTTTCCTAGTGCTTTACTGACTTGGCTGTTTAAAATCGGAGTACCGTTAACAGTAGCAACCACTTTTTCGACAGCATAACTGGTTGCTGCAACAGATAAACAACTCGCTAACAGAAGGATTTTGATCCATTTATTTTTCATACAATGTTGTCCTATTTTGCTATTTAACATTACGGTTCGGTTAGAGTATTAAAAATGAAAAAGGTTTTATTCAGGTTTTAATAATTCAACTTGGTAACAACCATCAAATTTCATTGTTTTTACTTGCACTTGTTCTTGTCGAGAAGTGGGTACATTTTTCCCAACATAGTCGGCACGAATGGGTAATTCACGATGTCCTCTATCCACAAAAATCACTAATTCGATTCGTTTTGCCCGCCCAAAATCAATCAAGGCATCTAAAGCAGCACGAATAGTCCGTCCGGTAAATAATACATCATCAACTAAAATAACGTTTTTATTTTGGATATTAATTTGTCCTGAAGATCCATGATAAACGGGGAGCTCTGTAGGATCGGCATATTCAAGATCATCACGATAAAAGGTGATGTCCAGTTCCATATAAGGTAAGGTGATGTCTGTTAACTGGGCAATTTTTTGTCGTAGTAATTCCGCAATTTCTGCGCCTCGACGTTTAATGCCGACAATAATTAGATCATCAAGCGATCGATGCTTCTCAATAATTTCATGAGAAATACGTGAAATCGTACGAAAAAACTGATTTTCATCGATAATCACTTTTTCCATAAATAAAAAACCTTTGATTAATAGAAAAAACACGTATCCAAAATAACATAAAATTAATATTAACGCACATTGAAAACGTGTTTTTGTAGAGAAAATAAACGTGTATGAAGCATAAATTCATACACGTTAGCGTAAAATTAGATAGCCCAGTGACCTGCGTAGAAGATAACAAGAATAATCGCAATAATTACTGTGCCTAGATTGAGTTTACGCACTTCGCCAGCGACAATACGTCCAATCACTAATGAAGCAAAACCGAGCATAATACCTGTAACAATATTTGCAGTAAGAACAATAAATACTGCGCAGATTAAGCCGCTCATTGCACCAACAAAATCATCAAAATCTAATTTAGTCACATTGCTTAACATTAATAATCCAACGTACATTAACGCTGGTGCTGTCGCATAACCAGGGACTAATGCAGCTAACGGTTGGAAGAACAACATCAAGAGAAAGAGTATGCCAACGACAATAGCGGTAATGCCTGTTTTACCACCTGCGGCAGTACCAGCAGCAGATTCAATATAAACTGCCGCTGGAGCAGTACCAAATAGACCTGAGAAAATGCTGCTGAGAGAGTCGGAAGTTAACGCTTTACCGCCATTGATAATTTGTCCATCTTTGTCTAGTAAGTTAGCTTGACCAGCAACTGCGCGGATAGTACCTGTCGCGTCGAAAACGGCTGTCATTACTAGAGCAAATACTGCTGGCAATACCACTGGTTGTAAGGCACCAACAATATCAAGTTGTAAGAAATGAGAGGTTTCTCCAAAAGAAGGCAATTTAAAAATTTGACCCGCAAATTTGACATTTGGATCAAAAATTAAACCAATTAAAGTAATTGCGATGATAACGAATAAGATTCCGCCTTTTACTTTTAAACGTTCAAGACCAATAATCGCTGCTAAACCAAGTAATGACATGATAACTGGAAATGAAGTGAAATCACCCAGTTTGACTGGGAGCCCTGCATTATTACCGACAACAAGACCAACACCATTCGCAGCAATTAAAAGTAAGAATAAACCAATACCGATACCTGCACCGTGGGCGATGCTGGCAGGAAGATTGCGTAAAATCCATGCTCGGATCCCAGTGGCAGAGATGATACTGAATAAACCCCCCATTAGGAAAACTGCACCTAAAGCAACAGGGACACTAACTTTTTGACCAAGCACTAAACTAAATGCAGTAAAAGCAGTTAACGAAATTGCCACACCAATCGCCATTGGTGCATTTGCCCAGAAACCAATTAGGATTGATCCTAGACCAGTAACTAAGCAGGTTGCAATAAATACGGATTCAGCAGAGAAGCCAGCATTACTTAACATTCCAGGGACAACGATCACAGAATAGACCATTGCTAAGAATGTGGTGAGCCCAGCAATTACTTCCTGACGTAAAGAACTGTTGCGGGCAGTAAGTTCAAAACGTTGTTCGAGTATATTAGCCATTGAATTACCTTATTAAAAATAATGAATAAGAAAAATAGAGAGGAATTTTACCTAAGTTAAATGAAATCTACTATTGAAAAATGTAATCGTTTGCTTAAATCTTGTTTTTCTTTGCAGGTGAACTGTGTTTACTTGCTTGTTCTAACGAATCGTTGTGAAAAGCGCTCAAAATATAATGCTTTTTGTCAGTAGACTCACTTAATAAACTATTAATTAGTTAGTCTATTAACAAATCTAAACTTTACCCCAAATTTATTGACATCCTCCCCGCCCTAAAGGACGGGGATTCCTACTAGTGCCAATTGCAAGCAATGGGCTACTCTCGGTGGGTTCTTGTTGCTGACTTCTAATGAAGTTCACTTCACAAGCTCTACGGACATGTCCTGCCCTGATATTTTATTACGCGTGGACGATAGCTCGCCCACGCCCCAATACATTTAACGCTCCAACCACATCAGCATTTTCTGTATAGCCACATTCTACACACTCAAAATTCGCCTGTGTTTGGCGATTTTCTTTTGCTACATGACCACAACAAGGGCAAGTTCGACTGGTATTTTGCGGTGGCACTGCCACTAAAAATCCACCTTGCCATTGCGTTTTGTAATCCAGCTGACGGCGAAACTCAAACCAAGATTGATCTAATATAGCTTGGTTCAGGCCTGATTTTGCAGCAACATTTTTTCCAGGTGTTTCCGCCGTGCCTTTGGCTGATTTTGACATATTCGACACCTGCAAATCTTCAATATAGATCATGGCGTGGTTTTTGCTGATTTTGCTTGAAGTTTGATGCAAGAAGTCTTTGCGATAATTGGCTATTTTATGGTGCAGTTTGGCGATTTTCGCCTTTAATTTCTGCCAGTTTTGACTAAATTTAACCTTATTTTTAAGTTGGCGTTGGAGTTTTGCCAATTTACCTTTATAAGTTTTAAAGGCGTTTAATGGTTCAAAAAATTCACCGTTTGAAAGCGTGGCAAAACGTGCAACGCCCATATCAATGCCAATTTCTGAACCTTGATGTTGAGGGATTTTTTGCTCAAATTCCGTTTGAATACTCACGAAAAAACGACCACATTTTTTGCTGACAGTGACGTTTTTGATATCACCTAGAATTTTACGACTATTGCGATATCGAACCCAACCAATTTTCGGCAGATACAAGCGGTCATTTTCCTGCTCAATTTTGCAACCTTGAGGATATCGAAAACTATCCTTTACACCTTTTTTCTTAAATTTGGGAAAATTTGACCGCTTACTGAAAAAATTGCGGTAGGCGCTTTCCAAATCTTTAAGAGATTGTTGTAACACTTGACTATGACATTCTTTCAAAAAAGAAAAATCTACTTTCCATTGCGGTAGAAAATTAGCAAGTTTGCTGTAACTGAATTTGGTTTTGTTATCCGCTTCATAGACATGTTTTTGCCAATCTAACGCCTTATTGAATACAAAACGGGAACAACCGCAAAATTGGGCAATTTTACGTTGCTGCTCTCCATTTGGTCTAATTTCAAACTTAAAGGCTTTACGGATTAACATCATGAGGTCAAAATAGTATTTTTACGTAAGTATACTCTTGGCCTATGAAAAAAGAAACAGAGATTAGACGTGGTCGACACGTCGTTTTTAACCTACACGTTCACTTGGTTTTTGTTACCAAATATCGCAGGCACGTTTTCACAAAAGCAATTTTAGAGGATTTAAAACGGATATTTGAAAGTGTTTGTCGTGATTTTGAAGCAGAATTGGTGGAATTCGATGGCGAAGACGACCATGTTCATTTACTTGTGAATTATCCACCTAAAATCGCAATTTCAAATTTAGTGAACAGTTTAAAAGGCGTATCAAGCCGAATGATTAGGAAGAAAAACTATCCGAATATTCGCAAAAAACTTTGGGGTAATCAGCTGTGGTCTCCGTCTTATTTTGCAGGGAGTTGTGGTGGCGCTCCAATTTCCATTATTCGCCAATACATCGAACAGCAACAAACACCTGATTAGTTAGGTTTGAAACGGCTTACGCCGTTTGTGCCTTATATCTCCGCCCTGAAGGGCGGAGTTTTACGGCACTGTCTGATAAAAGCCCTTTGGATTCTGAAATGGTAGGTTAATTCTGTAGCCTTCAATAGGTGATAAGCTATCACAAAAAAAGAAGACAATCAGACAATCAAAAGAGACGAACATTTAACTCAGAATATAAAACCACAATTGTAAAATTAGTGACTGAACAAGGTTATGTTTTACTTGGTACCAACTTCAAATAGCAAATTATCAATGCTTATTAATAGGAAGCTATTGCTAAAGGTTAAAGTTGATTTTTTGTACTTTATCATAGTAAAATCCCCCCCCCAAGAGGGGAATTTTTATTTCTCTCGGGATAGGAATGGGGAATACTAAATCAGGATAAGAAGGTATGATAAGTATTTTCTATTATTTTAAATAATCATTTATTAAGAGGGCTCCATATGGGAACGATGATTAAATTAATCAATAGCAATAAAGAAATTGCTTCATATAGATTAGGGAAGAGGAAAACCCTGAAGTTAAAAGCGATAGAAAAGCTTAATTATCAACTTATTAATGAAGAAACAGGTTATGCGCCAGAAGAGATTCTGTTAAAAAGAGAAGGTGATAACTTAAAAATATATCTAGATAAAGACAACAAGAGGAAGTCTGCCGATATAGTAATTGAAGATTACTATAAAGGTGATAACGAAAAAGACTGCTTGATTATTGGTAAAGCAGGGAATGGAAAAATTTATGCGTACGTACCAGAATCAGGGGATATGGCAGAAGCCGTCACCGTATTACAAGATACAAAAGTTGCGTTACAAGTATTAGGTGGAGAAGAATTATCGGTTCCATTTTGGAATCAAGAATTTAACCCGGTATGGATTGGTTTAGGAGCATTAGCATTAGGCGGAGTAGCATTAGCGTCAAGTGGTTCTAGTGGGGGGGGGGGTAGCGAGTTCAAGCACCAATAATAATGTAACGAACGCAGAAAAAGCGGTTAAAGACGCGGAAGCTAAGAAAGTAGCAGCGGATAAAGCGGCGCAAGACGCGAAAGCGGACGGCGTGGTGACTGCGGAAGAAGCGAAAGCGGTAGAAGCAGCGAATACAGCGTTAGAGCAAGCGAAAGCAGCAGCGAAAGAAGCGATTAAACAAGCTCCGCAAGATAAGCAAGCTGAGTTGACAGGTAAAGTTGACGCCTTAACACCTGCGGCGGTACCTGAGGTAACAGATACCAATAACAATGGTATTGCAGATACGACAGATGTGGCGAATGCAGAAAAAGCGATTGAAGCGGCGAAAGCAGCAGAGAAAGCAGCACAAGAAGCAGCGAAGAATGCAGATGCAGATCACAATGGCGTAATCACCCCAGAAGAAGCGCAAAAGGTAGCGGATGCAAATGCGGCGTTAGATGCAGCGAAGACAGCGGCGAAAGACGCGATTGATGCGGTACCAGCGGAGAAACAAGGTGGGTTAAGTGCAACGAAAGGCGACATTGAAGCCTTAGCACCTGCGGCGGTACCTGAGGTAACAGATACCAATAACAATGGTATTGCAGATACGACAGATGTGGCGAATGCAGAAAAAGCGATTGAAGCGGCGAAAGCAGCAGAGAAAGCAGCACAAGAAGCAGCGAAGAATGCAGATGCAGATCACAATGGCGTAATCACCCCAGAAGAAGCGCAAAAGGTAGCGGATGCAAATGCGGCGTTAGATGCAGCGAAGACAGCGGCGAAAGACGCGATTGATGCGGTACCAGCGGAGAAACAAGGTGGGTTAAGCGCAACGAAAGGCGACATTGAAGCCTTAGCACCTGCGGCGGTACCTGAGGTAACAGATACCAATAACAATGGTATTGCAGATACGACAGATGTGGCGAATGCAGAAAAAGCGATTGAAGCGGCGAAGGCAGCAGAGAAAGCAGCACAAGAAGCAGCGAAGAATGCAGATGCAGATCACAATGGCGTAATCACCCCAGAAGAAGCGCAAAAGGTAGCGGATGCAAATGCGGCGTTAGATGCAGCGAAGACAGCGGCGAAAGACGCGATTGATGCGGTACCAGCGGAGAAACAAGGTGGGTTAAGCGCAACGAAAGGCGACATTGAAGCCTTAGCACCTGCGGCGGTACCTGAGGTAACAGATGCAAATAGAAACGGTATAGCGGATACTGTAGAAGACAAAGCTGTTGTTGATGCAGAAAAAGCGATTGAAGCGGCGAAAGCAGCAGAGAAAGCAGCACAAGAAGCAGCGAAGAATGCAGATGCAGATCACAATGGCGTAATCACCCCAGAAGAAGCGCAAAAGGTAGCGGATGCAAATGCGGCGTTAGATGCAGCGAAGACAGCGGCGAAAGACGCGATTGATGCGGTACCAGCGGAGAAACAAGGTGGGTTAAGTGCAACGAAAGGCGACATTGAAGCCTTAGCACCTGCGGCGGTACCTGAGGTAACAGATACCAATAACAATGGTATTGCAGATACGACAGATGTGGCGAATGCAGAAAAAGCGATTGAAGCGGCGAAAGCAGCAGAGAAAGCAGCACAAGAAGCAGCGAAGAATGCAGATGCAGATCACAATGGCGTAATCACCCCAGAAGAAGCGCAAAAGGTAGCGGATGCAAATGCGGCGTTAGATGCAGCGAAGACAGCGGCGAAAGACGCGATTGATGCGGTACCAGCGGAGAAACAAGGTGGGTTAAGCGCAACGAAAGGCGACATTGAAGCCTTAGCACCTGCGGCGGTACCTGAGGTAACAGATACCAATAACAATGGTATTGCAGATACGACAGATGTGGCGAATGCAGAAAAAGCGATTGAAGCGGCGAAAGCAGCAGAGAAAGCAGCACAAGAAGCAGCGAAGAATGCAGATGCAGATCACAATGGCGTAATCACCCCAGAAGAAGCGCAAAAGGTAGCGGATGCAAATGCGGCGTTAGATGCAGCGAAGACAGCGGCGAAAGACGCGATTGATGCGGTACCAGCGGAGAAACAAGGTGGGTTAAGCGCAACGAAAGGCGACATTGAAGCCTTAGCACCTGCGGCGGTACCTGAGGTAACAGATACCAATAACAATGGTATTGCAGATACGACAGATGTGGCGAATGCAGAAAAAGCGATTGAAGCGGCGAAGGCAGCAGAGAAAGCAGCACAAGAAGCAGCGAAGAATGCAGATGCAGATCACAATGGCGTAATCACCCCAGAAGAAGCGCAAAAGGTAGCGGATGCAAATGCGGCGTTAGATGCAGCGAAGACAGCGGCGAAAGACGCGATTGATGCGGTACCAGCGGAGAAACAAGGTGGGTTAAGTGCAACGAAAGGCGACATTGAAGCCTTAGCACCTGCGGCGGTACCTGAGGTAACAGATACCAATAACAATGGTATTGCAGATACGACAGATGTGGCGAATGCAGAAAAAGCGATTGAAGCGGCGAAAGCAGCAGAGAAAGCAGCACAAGAAGCAGCGAAGAATGCAGATGCAGATCACAATGGCGTAATCACCCCAGAAGAAGCGCAAAAGGTAGCGGATGCAAATGCGGCGTTAGATGCAGCGAAGACAGCGGCGAAAGACGCGATTGATGCGGTACCAGCGGAGAAACAAGGTGGGTTAAGTGCAACGAAAGGCGACATTGAAGCCTTAGCACCTGCGGCGGTACCTGAGGTAACAGATGCAAATAGAAACGGTATAGCGGATACTGTAGAAGACAAAGCTGTTGTTGATGCAGAAAAAGCGATTGAAGCGGCGAAGGCAGCAGAGAAAGCAGCACAAGAAGCAGCGAAGAATGCAGATGCAGATCACAATGGCGTAATCACCCCAGAAGAAGCGCAAAAGGTAGCGGATGCAAATGCGGCGTTAGATGCAGCGAAGACAGCGGCGAAAGACGCGATTGATGCGGTACCAGCGGAGAAACAAGGTGGGTTAAGTGCAACGAAAGGCGACATTGAAGCCTTAGCACCTGCGGCGGTACCTGAGGTAACAGATACCAATAACAATGGTATTGCAGATACGACAGATGTGGCGAATGCAGAAAAAGCGATTGAAGCGGCGAAAGCAGCAGAGAAAGCAGCACAAGAAGCAGCGAAGAATGCAGATGCAGATCACAATGGCGTAATCACCCCAGAAGAAGCGCAAAAGGTAGCGGATGCAAATGCGGCGTTAGATGCAGCGAAGACAGCGGCGAAAGACGCGATTGATGCGGTACCAGCGGAGAAACAAGGTGGGTTAAGTGCAACGAAAGGCGACATTGAAGCCTTAGCACCTGCGGCGGTACCTGAGGTAACAGATACCAATAACAATGGTATTGCAGATACGACAGATGTGGCGAATGCAGAAAAAGCGATTGAAGCGGCGAAAGCAGCAGAGAAAGCAGCACAAGAAGCAGCGAAGAATGCAGATGCAGATCACAATGGCGTAATCACCCCAGAAGAAGCGCAAAAGGTAGCGGATGCAAATGCGGCGTTAGATGCAGCGAAGACAGCGGCGAAAGACGCGATTGATGCGGTACCAGCGGAGAAACAAGGTGGGTTAAGCGCAACGAAAGGCGACATTGAAGCCTTAGCACCTGCGGCGGTACCTGAGGTAACAGATACCAATAACAATGGTATTGCAGATACGACAGATGTGGCGAATGCAGAAAAAGCGATTGAAGCGGCGAAAGCAGCAGAGAAAGCAGCACAAGAAGCAGCGAAGAATGCAGATGCAGATCACAATGGCGTAATCACCCCAGAAGAAGCGCAAAAGGTAGCGGATGCAAATGCGGCGTTAGATGCAGCGAAGACAGCGGCGAAAGACGCGATTGATGCGGTACCAGCGGAGAAACAAGGTGGGTTAAGTGCAACGAAAGGCGACATTGAAGCCTTAGCACCTGCGGCGGTACCTGAGGTAACAGATACCAATAACAATGGTATTGCAGATACGACAGATGTGGCGAATGCAGAAAAAGCGATTGAAGCGGCGAAAGCAGCAGAGAAAGCAGCACAAGAAGCAGCGAAGAATGCAGATGCAGATCACAATGGCGTAATCACCCCAGAAGAAGCGCAAAAGGTAGCGGATGCAAATGCGGCGTTAGATGCAGCGAAGACAGCGGCAAAAGACGCGATTGATGCGGTACCAGCGGAGAAACAAGGTGGGTTAAGCGCAACGAAAGGCGACATTGAAGCCTTAGCACCTGCGGCGGTACCTGAGGTAACAGATACCAATAACAATGGTATTGCAGATACGACAGATGTGGCGAATGCAGAAAAAGCGATTGAAGCGGCGAAAGCAGCAGAGAAAGCAGCACAAGAAGCAGCGAAGAATGCAGATGCAGATCACAATGGCGTAATCACCCCAGAAGAAGCGCAAAAGGTAGCGGATGCAAATGCGGCGTTAGATGCAGCGAAGACAGCGGCGAAAGACGCGATTGATGCGGTACCAGCGGAGAAACAAGGTGGGTTAAGCGCAACGAAAGGCGACATTGAAGCCTTAGCACCTGCGGCGGTACCTGAGGTAACAGATGCAAATAGAAACGGTATAGCGGATACTGTAGAAGACAAAGCTGTTGTTGATGCAGAAAAAGCGATTGAAGCGGCGAAAGCAGCAGAGAAAGCAGCACAAGAAGCAGCGAAGAATGCAGATGCAGATCACAATGGCGTAATCACCCCAGAAGAAGCGCAAAAGGTAGCGGATGCAAATGCGGCGTTAGATGCAGCGAAGACAGCGGCGAAAGACGCGATTGATGCGGTACCAGCGGAGAAACAAGGTGGGTTAAGTGCAACGAAAGGCGACATTGAAGCCTTAGCACCTGCGGCGGTACCTGAGGTAACAGATACCAATAACAATGGTATTGCAGATACGACAGATGTGGCGAATGCAGAAAAAGCGATTGAAGCGGCGAAGGCAGCAGAGAAAGCAGCACAAGAAGCAGCGAAGAATGCAGATGCAGATCACAATGGCGTAATCACCCCAGAAGAAGCGCAAAAGGTAGCGGATGCAAATGCGGCGTTAGATGCAGCGAAGACAGCGGCGAAAGACGCGATTGATGCGGTACCAGCGGAGAAACAAGGTGGGTTAAGTGCAACGAAAGGCGACATTGAAGCCTTAGCACCTGCGGCGGTACCTGAGGTAACAGATACCAATAACAATGGTATTGCAGATACGACAGATGTGGCGAATGCAGAAAAAGCGATTGAAGCGGCGAAGGCAGCAGAGAAAGCAGCACAAGAAGCAGCGAAGAATGCAGATGCAGATCACAATGGCGTAATCACCCCAGAAGAAGCGCAAAAGGTAGCGGATGCAAATGCGGCGTTAGATGCAGCGAAGACAGCGGCGAAAGACGCGATTGATGCGGTACCAGCGGAGAAACAAGGTGGGTTAAGTGCAACGAAAGGCGACATTGAAGCCTTAGCACCTGCGGCGGTACCTGAGGTAACAGATACCAATAACAATGGTATTGCAGATACGACAGATGTGGCGAATGCAGAAAAAGCGATTGAAGCGGCGAAAGCAGCAGAGAAAGCAGCACAAGAAGCAGCGAAGAATGCAGATGCAGATCACAATGGCGTAATCACCCCAGAAGAAGCGCAAAAGGTAGCGGATGCAAATGCGGCGTTAGATGCAGCGAAGACAGCGGCGAAAGACGCGATTGATGCGGTACCAGCGGAGAAACAAGGTGGGTTAAGCGCAACGAAAGGCGACATTGAAGCCTTAGCACCTGCGGCGGTACCTGAGGTAACAGATACCAATAACAATGGTATTGCAGATACGACAGATGTGGCGAATGCAGAAAAAGCGATTGAAGCGGCGAAGGCAGCAGAGAAAGCAGCACAAGAAGCAGCGAAGAATGCAGATGCAGATCACAATGGCGTAATCACCCCAGAAGAAGCGCAAAAGGTAGCGGATGCAAATGCGGCGTTAGATGCAGCGAAGACAGCGGCGAAAGACGCGATTGATGCGGTACCAGCGGAGAAACAAGGTGGGTTAAGCGCAACGAAAGGCGACATTGAAGCCTTAGCACCTGCGGCGGTACCTGAGGTAACAGATGCAAATAGAAACGGTATAGCGGATACTGTAGAAGACAAAGCTGTTGTTGATGCAGAAAAAGCGATTGAAGCGGCGAAAGCAGCAGAGAAAGCAGCACAAGAAGCAGCGAAGAATGCAGATGCAGATCACAATGGCGTAATCACCCCAGAAGAAGCGCAAAAGGTAGCGGATGCAAATGCGGCGTTAGATGCAGCGAAGACAGCGGCGAAAGACGCGATTGATGCGGTACCAGCGGAGAAACAAGGTGGGTTAAGTGCAACGAAAGGCGACATTGAAGCCTTAGCACCTGCGGCGGTACCTGAGGTAACAGATACCAATAACAATGGTATTGCAGATACGACAGATGTGGCGAATGCAGAAAAAGCGATTGAAGCGGCGAAAGCAGCAGAGAAAGCAGCACAAGAAGCAGCGAAGAATGCAGATGCAGATCACAATGGCGTAATCACCCCAGAAGAAGCGCAAAAGGTAGCGGATGCAAATGCGGCGTTAGATGCAGCGAAGACAGCGGCGAAAGACGCGATTGATGCGGTACCAGCGGAGAAACAAGGTGGGTTAAGTGCAACGAAAGGCGACATTGAAGCCTTAGCACCTGCGGCGGTACCTGAGGTAACAGATACCAATAACAATGGTATTGCAGATACGACAGATGTGGCGAATGCAGAAAAAGCGATTGAAGCGGCGAAAGCAGCAGAGAAAGCAGCACAAGAAGCAGCGAAGAATGCAGATGCAGATCACAATGGCGTAATCACCCCAGAAGAAGCGCAAAAGGTAGCGGATGCAAATGCGGCGTTAGATGCAGCGAAGACAGCGGCGAAAGACGCGATTGATGCGGTACCAGCGGAGAAACAAGGTGGGTTAAGTGCAACGAAAGGCGACATTGAAGCCTTAGCACCTGCGGCGGTACCTGAGGTAACAGATACCAATAACAATGGTATTGCAGATACGACAGATGTGGCGAATGCAGAAAAAGCGATTGAAGCGGCGAAGGCAGCAGAGAAAGCAGCACAAGAAGCAGCGAAGAATGCAGATGCAGATCACAATGGCGTAATCACCCCAGAAGAAGCGCAAAAGGTAGCGGATGCAAATGCGGCGTTAGATGCAGCGAAGACAGCGGCGAAAGACGCGATTGATGCGGTACCAGCGGAGAAACAAGGTGGGTTAAGTGCAACGAAAGGCGACATTGAAGCCTTAGCACCTGCGGCGGTACCTGAGGTAACAGATACCAATAACAATGGTATTGCAGATACGACAGATGTGGCGAATGCAGAAAAAGCGATTGAAGCGGCGAAAGCAGCAGAGAAAGCAGCACAAGAAGCAGCGAAGAATGCAGATGCAGATCACAATGGCGTAATCACCCCAGAAGAAGCGCAAAAGGTAGCGGATGCAAATGCGGCGTTAGATGCAGCGAAGACAGCGGCGAAAGACGCGATTGATGCGGTACCAGCGGAGAAACAAGGTGGGTTAAGTGCAACGAAAGGCGACATTGAAGCCTTAGCACCTGCGGCGGTACCTGAGGTAACAGATACCAATAACAATGGTATTGCAGATACGACAGATGTGGCGAATGCAGAAAAAGCGATTGAAGCGGCGAAAGCAGCAGAGAAAGCAGCACAAGAAGCAGCGAAGAATGCAGATGCAGATCACAATGGCGTAATCACCCCAGAAGAAGCGCAAAAGGTAGCGGATGCAAATGCGGCGTTAGATGCAGCGAAGACAGCGGCGAAAGACGCGATTGATGCGGTACCAGCGGAGAAACAAGGTGGGTTAAGCGCAACGAAAGGCGACATTGAAGCCTTAGCACCTGCGGCGGTACCTGAGGTAACAGATACCAATAACAATGGTATTGCAGATACGACAGATGTGGCGAATGCAGAAAAAGCGATTGAAGCGGCGAAAGCAGCAGAGAAAGCAGCACAAGAAGCAGCGAAGAATGCAGATGCAGATCACAATGGCGTAATCACCCCAGAAGAAGCGCAAAAGGTAGCGGATGCAAATGCGGCGTTAGATGCAGCGAAGACAGCGGCGAAAGACGCGATTGATGCGGTACCAGCGGAGAAACAAGGTGGGTTAAGTGCAACGAAAGGCGACATTGAAGCCTTAGCACCTGCGGCGGTACCTGAGGTAACAGATACCAATAACAATGGTATTGCAGATACGACAGATGTGGCGAATGCAGAAAAAGCGATTGAAGCGGCGAAAGCAGCAGAGAAAGCAGCACAAGAAGCAGCGAAGAATGCAGATGCAGATCACAATGGCGTAATCACCCCAGAAGAAGCGCAAAAGGTAGCGGATGCAAATGCGGCGTTAGATGCAGCGAAGACAGCGGCGAAAGACGCGATTGATGCGGTACCAGCGGAGAAACAAGGTGGGTTAAGTGCAACGAAAGGCGACATTGAAGCCTTAGCACCTGCGGCGGTACCTGAGGTAACAGATACCAATAACAATGGTATTGCAGATACGACAGATGTGGCGAATGCAGAAAAAGCGATTGAAGCGGCGAAGGCAGCAGAGAAAGCAGCACAAGAAGCAGCGAAGAATGCAGATGCAGATCACAATGGCGTAATCACCCCAGAAGAAGCGCAAAAGGTAGCGGATGCAAATGCGGCGTTAGATGCAGCGAAGACAGCGGCGAAAGACGCGATTGATGCGGTACCAGCGGAGAAACAAGGTGGGTTAAGTGCAACGAAAGGCGACATTGAAGCCTTAGCACCTGCGGCGGTACCTGAGGTAACAGATACCAATAACAATGGTATTGCAGATACGACAGATGTGGCGAATGCAGAAAAAGCGATTGAAGCGGCGAAGGCAGCAGAGAAAGCAGCACAAGAAGCAGCGAAGAATGCAGATGCAGATCACAATGGCGTAATCACCCCAGAAGAAGCGCAAAAGGTAGCGGATGCAAATGCGGCGTTAGATGCAGCGAAGACAGCGGCGAAAGACGCGATTGATGCGGTACCAGCGGAGAAACAAGGTGGGTTAAGTGCAACGAAAGGCGACATTGAAGCCTTAGCACCTGCGGCGGTACCTGAGGTAACAGATACCAATAACAATGGTATTGCAGATACGACAGATGTGGCGAATGCAGAAAAAGCGATTGAAGCGGCGAAAGCAGCAGAGAAAGCAGCACAAGAAGCAGCGAAGAATGCAGATGCAGATCACAATGGCGTAATCACCCCAGAAGAAGCGCAAAAGGTAGCGGATGCAAATGCGGCGTTAGATGCAGCGAAGACAGCGGCGAAAGACGCGATTGATGCGGTACCAGCGGAGAAACAAGGTGGGTTAAGTGCAACGAAAGGCGACATTGAAGCCTTAGCACCTGCGGCGGTACCTGAGGTAACAGATACCAATAACAATGGTATTGCAGATACGACAGATGTGGCGAATGCAGAAAAAGCGATTGAAGCGGCGAAGGCAGCAGAGAAAGCAGCACAAGAAGCAGCGAAGAATGCAGATGCAGATCACAATGGCGTAATCACCCCAGAAGAAGCGCAAAAGGTAGCGGATGCAAATGCGGCGTTAGATGCAGCGAAGACAGCGGCGAAAGACGCGATTGATGCGGTACCAGCGGAGAAACAAGGTGGGTTAAGTGCAACGAAAGGCGACATTGAAGCCTTAGCACCTGCGGCGGTACCTGAGGTAACAGATACCAATAACAATGGTATTGCAGATACGACAGATGTGGCGAATGCAGAAAAAGCGATTGAAGCGGCGAAAGCAGCAGAGAAAGCAGCACAAGAAGCAGCGAAGAATGCAGATGCAGATCACAATGGCGTAATCACCCCAGAAGAAGCGCAAAAGGTAGCGGATGCAAATGCGGCGTTAGATGCAGCGAAGACAGCGGCGAAAGACGCGATTGATGCGGTACCAGCGGAGAAACAAGGTGGGTTAAGTGCAACGAAAGGCGACATTGAAGCCTTAGCACCTGCGGCGGTACCTGAGGTAACAGATACCAATAACAATGGTATTGCAGATACGACAGATGTGGCGAATGCAGAAAAAGCGATTGAAGCGGCGAAAGCAGCAGAGAAAGCAGCACAAGAAGCAGCGAAGAATGCAGATGCAGATCACAATGGCGTAATCACCCCAGAAGAAGCGCAAAAGGTAGCGGATGCAAATGCGGCGTTAGATGCAGCGAAGACAGCGGCGAAAGACGCGATTGATGCGGTACCAGCGGAGAAACAAGGTGGGTTAAGTGCAACGAAAGGCGACATTGAAGCCTTAGCACCTGCGGCGGTACCTGAGGTAACGGATGCAGATGGTGATACTTATCTTGATGCTGTTGAAGATGCTGTCGGTTCAGATAGAAACTTGGATTCATCAACACCTAAAACCGTTGCTGACAAGCTTTATCAAGATGCGAAAGCATTATTAGCTACTGCGAACGGTAAAAAAGATACTCTGAGTTCAGGTGGTTATACAAAACAGGAGGTTCAAGAGTTACAAAACTTGAAAGATCAGCTGGAATTATTAAAAGCCAAAGCTTTAGCAGTGAGCGATTATGTTCATGAGCATGATGGTAAAACTGCTTTAATTCATAATATTAATGATTTGAGTTTTGATGTGCCGAGTATTAGTAATACTGCCAATACTTTATGGGTTACGAGGAGTGGAACTAGAGCGACCAAGCTCGACGGCAAATACCGAAGTCAGAACATTAAAGAGTTAATAGGAGAACAAATTTATGAAGTAAAATCAGGCGATCTTAAAGATCCAGATGGTGGTTCACCTAGATTACTAGATTTTGATGAATGGAAATCTACGGCTCCTAATGGTTCGGGAGGTGGTTATACCGAATATCGTGTACAACATGGTAATCTTGTCTTTAAAATCGATTCAACACAAGCAGAGTTACTTTCTGGTACAACCAATGAGCTATTTGAGTTGGAAACTGATGACGGCTCTAAGCTGAAGTTGGCTCTTAGTTTTACGGGAAATTCAACAGACACAAGAGCTGCAACTATTGGGTTAACTGATGATGTTGGTCATGTTACAGGAGACATATCTAATCGTGGTGTTACTAATGATAAATATTGGGATAACCTCAAAGTATTTCTAAATGAATCTACGACAGAAGAAACTTTTGTTAAGCTCTCAATTAAGGATGCTAATGGACATATTGTTGGATCTCCTAAGGTTCAATCTATTTCTAGTGGTAGGGAAGTAAACTTTGATATGAGCAGTTATTCATCTTCGTTAAAAGATGGTACATATACCTTAGAAGCTGTTAGGGTAGCAGACCAGAGCGGAACCCCGAAAGATCTGGTTCCTGTGAAGAAGGTGATAACAGTGGATACAACACCACCGGAAGTCAATTTAGAGTATCAAGTCGTTGGAAATAAGTTGTACGCTGTGTTTACTTCGCCGGAAAATAATGTTTATTGGTCGGATATTGGTAACGGTAGTAAACAAGCCTTTGATAATAAGCATGACTTTAATACTAATGATAATGGTGTTAAAGAAGCACGTTTTGAAGTAACAACAAAAGGCACTTACAGTTTCTTTGATGCAGCAGGAAATGGAATTACTATTCCGGTTGTAGAACCAATTAACTTGCATCGCTTAACGACGATGATTGATACTTCAGGCGGGCCAGCTACTGGTGATAGTAGTAAAGATTCGAAGGACTCTCAAAGCTATCAAGGAAATACTTCTAATAAATTATCTGAAAATCAAGATAATGTGTTAGTTGTTAGTAAAACTAGCTCTGGAGGGTATTCTGGTTTTATTGATGGTTCTGGTGATATGGGAAAAGTTGCTGGATATACAGGAACTTCTCATAGGGATATGATTCTTGCAGAAGGCATGGGTAGTATGGTAACTGTGGATACAAAAGAAGGCGATGATATTATCACACTGAATAGAGGTTTGATCGGTTACGGTAATGCTCTTATCTATGATCGCATGGATGGAGAACAAAAGATCTCTATGGGAGACGGTAAAGATCGCTTTGAAATTACCGGTAGTATGTTTGGCGCTAAATCTATGTGGAATACTACTGCTAAAGTTGATATGGGGGCTGGCGATGACAAAATTGTAATAGCTAACGGCATATTAGCAGATGCAGATGCAGGACGTTATCGTTCGAACTACTTTAATCTCGGTGCCGGTAATGATGAGATGAAAGTTTCCAGTTATATTGAAGATAGCGGAGCACAAGGTAAGGCATCCAATATTATTAATTTAGGTGGAGGTCATGATAAATTTACTGCTGAAGGCGTTAAAAATGCATTTTTACTGGTATCAAAAGATAGCAGTGAAGTCAATATTAATCACTTCTACGATGGTACGATGATTTTAGGTCAAGATGTTGATCAGGTAACATTAGGTGATGTGGATGGTGCAAAACATGGGTCTAGAACAGATGCAGCATCGCGTTTTGTAAATGTGTACAAAGATAGTCTACTTGAAGGCTCTTACTGGAAAGATTGGTATAGTGATTTATCTGATAATCATACAGGGAATCTTACAGTTAACGGCATCCAGCTAACACCGAATAGTAGATCATTTATTAATCTTGGTGGTGGCAATGATGTAATTACGGTGAATACATCTAAAAACATTGATATTAACGGCGGAAACGGTTGGGATCAGCTGATTGTTAAAGGCGATAATAGTAATTTTAGTATGTTTTCATTGAATACTTCAGGTATTGATTCTTCAGTTATAAATGATAATTCTGGTATGACCTTTGTTACAGGCGTTGAGGAGATTAATCTGAAAGGGCAAGGTAACAAGGTTTATATCGGCAAATTGAATGAGAGCCATTTGCCAGAATACAAAGGTTCTATTGTTGTTCAAGGAGATCCGAGTAAAGATAACCAAGTTAATTTTGTTGGCGGTAAGTGGACAAAAGCTGAAGGAGATGTTCAAGGTTCTACAATCGGTCATGCTGATGGTAGTATTCACGGAACTTATCATGTGTATACTTACTCTGGAGCGGATAACTTAAAAGTGTATGTAGATATAGATCTTACAACTAAGGTGAATAATACAATAATCTAGTCATTTTCCCGGTTAATCTGGGGACTTTTAAAACCGAGATTTGAAAAAATCTCGGTTACCTAAATGATAAACCTACGATATTACATCGTAGGTTTTTCTATTTTAATTATGGATTAATGGATAGAGTCTTTCAGAAGATGGGATAGTGTCAGATGTCTATAGGGTATCGACAGATTGAAGCTATTGAAAGAATAGTTTTTCATTTTAGTTTTAATAGTTAATAATAAATAATAACCTTGTCATTAATAGGTTATTACTAAATTACTATTTACTATGATTACTCTATGAGGAGATGTTATGAAAAAATGCCCATTTGATCATCAATCCGATACATTAACAACAGCAGCAGGATCCCCCGTTGTTGATAATGATAACACCATGAGCGCTGGTGCGAGAGGTCCGTTATTATTACAAGATGTATGGTTTCAAGAAAAACTAGCTCACTTTGCTCGTGAGCGTATTCCAGAACGTGTCGTACATGCAAAAGGCTCAGCGGCATTTGGTACTTTCACCGTAACCAATGATATTTCTAAATACTCCAAAGCAGCACTCTTCTCTGAAGTAGGGAAAAAAACAGATGTATTATTACGTTTTTCTACTGTAGCTGGTGAGCGTGGTGCAGCTGATGCAGAACGGGATGTTCGTGGTTTCTCATTAAAATTCTATACTGAACAAGGTAACTGGGATTTAGTAGGTAACAATACTCCCGTCTTTTTTATCCGTGATCCGTTAAAATTCCCAGATTTTATTCATACACAAAAACGTGACCCAAAAACAAACTTACGTAGTGCCGATGCAGCATGGGACTTTTGGTCAAAACATCCAGAGTCATTACATCAAATTATGATTCTATTTAGTGATCGTGGTATTCCAACAGACTATCGTCATTTAAATGGTTACGGCAGTCATACTTATAGTTTTGTGAATAGTAACAATGAACGTTTTTGGGTGAAATTCCATTTCAAAACGCAACAAGGGCATCGTTATTACACCAACGAAGAAGCAGCTAAAGTAGTAGGTGAGAATCGTGAATCGGCACAAGAAGATCTATTCTTTGCTATTGAACGTGGCGAATTCCCTCGTTGGGATGTGAAAGTACAAGTGATGCCAGAAGCAGATGCGCTAAAACACAATTATACATTTGACTTAACTAAAGTATGGCCACATAAAGACTACCCGTTAATTGATTTAGGAGTGTTAGAATTAAACCGTAATCCAGAAAACTATTTTGCTGAAGTGGAACAGGCGGCGTTTGCACCATCTAACATCGTACCGGGGATTGGTTTCTCACCTGATCGGATGCTACAAGGTCGTCTGTTTTCCTATCAAGATGCACAGCGTTACCGTTTAGGGGTAAATCATCACCAAATCCCAGTGAATGCACCAAAATGCCCATACCACACAACCCATCGTGATGGGGCAATGCGTGTTGATTACAATGGTGGTGCACATCCTAATTATGCACCAAACCGCTTGGAAACTTATGTACCAACTCACGATCAAGCACCACCATTAAAGCTAGAACGTGAAGCAGCACACTTCGACTTTAGAGAATATGATGAAGATTATTATAGTCAACCTGCTGCATTATATAATTTATTTGATGCGGGGCAAAAGGCTCGTACCGCTGCAAACTTCGCTGCATCATTAGCAGGGGTAACGGATAAGGCAGTTGTAGAAGCTCAACTTGTTCATTTTGAGAAGGTGAACAAACAGCTAGCTGATGATATCCGTGCTAATTTGATAAAATAGTACGAATATTGATCTGTTTCCGAAAAGTTAGAGAATAATCAGATGGACTGAAGCCGGTATTGTACTGGACTCAGTCCATTTAATTTTAATTGTAATTAACTTTAAACTCAGTAATATCGGACACTTTTTTAGGTAAGCATTCTCCATTTCTTCGTTGTAATGCATAAATGTCAAATTGCTCTAATTTGCTTAAACCACTTACTAATGCTGAAGCAGCATTAATAGTCGTTTGAATCATTACTTTTTGTTGTAATGCACTACGACGAATTGAATGACTATCAGCGATAGATTCAGGTTTACCATCAACCGTATTAATCACTAATGAAATTTCACCATTCTTGATTGAATCCACGATGTGTGGACGACCTTCACGCACTTTATTGATATGTTGCACAATAATGCCATGTTCAGCTAAGAATTGTTCGGTACCATAAGTTGCGCATAAGCCAAAACCAAGGCGTTGCAGATGTTTTACGATTGGTAATAAACGTTTTTTATCTTGATCGGCAATAGATAAGAACACTTTACCACTTTGTGGAATATGCTCTCCTGCACCAAGTTGTGCTTTGATAAATGCCTCTTCAAAGGTGTGGCCTACGCCCATTACTTCACCAGTTGAACGCATTTCTGGTCCGAGAATCGTATCAACGCCAGGAAATTTGATAAATGGGAATACCGCTTCTTTTACAGCAAATTTTTCAGGAATAACTTCTTGTGTAAAGCCTTGTTGCGTCAGGTTGATACCAGCCATCACACGAGCAGCAATTTTAGCCAACGGCACTCCAGTTGCTTTACTGACGAATGGCACTGTACGAGAAGCGCGTGGATTTACCTCTAATACATAGACGGTATTTTCTTGTACCGCAAATTGTACGTTCATTAAGCCAACAACTTTCAAGGCTTTGGACATCGCGCTAGTTTGGCGACGAATTTCATCTTGAATCTCTTTGCTTAATGAATAAGCTGGTAATGAACACGCAGAGTCGCCACTATGGATACCTGCTTGTTCAACGTGTTGCATAATACCTCCGATAACGACCAGATCTCCATCACAGATACAATCTACGTCTACTTCTATTGCATTATCAAGGAAGTGATCAAGTAAGATTGGGCTATCTTCTGAAACTTGCACTGCTTCACGCATATAGCGGTTTAGTTCTTCCTCGTTATAAACGATTTGCATTGCACGACCACCTAGTACATAAGATGGACGAACAACTAAAGGATACCCTACTTCTTCCGCTAATTTAGCTGCTTCATCACTATTACGTGCAGTACGGTTAGGTGGTTGTTTCAAATTTAATTGATTCAGGATTTGTTGGAAACGTTGGCGATCTTCTGCTGCGTCAATACTGTCCGCAGAAGTACCAATAATGTTTACCCCATTTTCATGTAATGCATTAGCGAGTTTTAATGGTGTTTGTCCACCGTAATGAACAATCACGCCATCAGGTTTTTCAATGTGGATAATCTCTAATACGTTTTCTAAAGTTAAAGGTTCGAAATAGAGGCGATCTGAGATATCGAAATCAGTGGATACGGTTTCAGGGTTACAGTTCACCATAATGGTTTCAAAACCGCTTTCCCGTAAGGCTAAAGCAGCGTGTACACAGCAATAGTCAAACTCAATTCCTTGACCAATACGGTTTGGGCCACCGCCTAGAATCATAATTTTTTTACTATTAGATGGATTAGCTTCGCACTCTTCTTCATAAGTAGAGTAGAGATATGCCGTATCTGATTTGAATTCTCCTGCACAAGTATCAACACGTTTATAAACAGGATGTAAATTTAATTCATAACGACGTTGTCTTACTTCACTTTCGCTTACTTTGGTTAATTGGCCGATACGTTTATCTGAGAAACCTTTGCGTTTTAGACGACGTAATTCAGCATAATCGAGTTGATCAAAGGTTTTCTTTTCTAACGCAAGTTCTTCTAATACTAAATCCTGAATTTGACGTAAGAACCAAGGATCGATTTTAGTGTAGCGATAAACTTCGTCCAATGACCAACCTAAACCAAAGGCATCCGCCACATATAACAAACGTTCAGGACCCGGATTAGAAATTTCTTGGCGTAATTTTTCGTTATCTTCTGAACGTAAGTTAAAACCGCAAATACCAGTTTCTAGTCCACGTAATGCTTTTTGTAATGACTCTTGGAAAGTGCGACCCATTGCCATCACTTCACCAACAGATTTCATTTGGGTAGTTAGACGATCATCGGCTTGTGGGAATTTTTCAAAGGCAAAGCGAGGCACTTTAGTAACAACATAGTCAATCGATGGCTCAAATGAAGCTGGAATTAAGCCACCAGTAATATCATTGCGTAATTCATTTAATGTATAACCTACAGCGAGTTTTGCCGCGACTTTAGCGATTGGGAAGCCTGTTGCTTTTGATGCTAATGCAGAAGAACGGCTGACGCGCGGGTTCATTTCGATGACGATCATTTCACCATTTTCTGGGTTGATGGCGAATTGTACGTTAGAACCGCCGGTATCAACGCCAATTTCACGTAATACTGCCAAGGAGGCATTACGCATAATTTGATATTCTTTATCTGTTAATGTTTGTGCTGGTGCAACAGTAATGGAATCCCCAGTGTGAACGCCCATTGGATCGAGGTTTTCAATCGAACAAACGATAATGCAGTTGTCGGTTTTATCGCGTACTACTTCCATTTCATACTCTTTCCAGCCTAATACGGACTGTTCGATCAATAATTCGTGGGTTGGAGAGGCATCAAAGCCACGCTCACAAATTTCTTGGAATTCTTGGCGGTTATAAGCGATACCGCCACCAGAACCGCCCATAGTGAATGATGGGCGAATTAAGGTTGGAAAACCAACTTCCTCTTGTGCTTGCCACGCTTCGGCAAAACTATGACAAATGAAAGATTTCGGCGTATTTAAACCAATTTTAGCCATTGCCTCTTTGAAACGTCCACGATCTTCGGCTTTATCAATCGTATCTTCAGTCGCACCAATTAATTCCACTTGATATTGCGTGAGAATACCGTTTTTGGAAAGGTCTAAAGCGCAGTTTAAGGCAGTTTGTCCACCCATTGTTGGCAGAATGGCATCTGGGCGTTCTTTTTCAATAATTTTCGCTAAAGTTTGCCAACGGATTGGTTCAATATAGGTGACATCCGCCATATTTGGATCGGTCATAATTGTCGCTGGATTTGAGTTTACCAGAATGACTTTATAACCCTCTTCACGTAATGCTTTACACGCTTGAGCACCAGAGTAATCGAATTCACAAGCCTGTCCAATTACAATCGGACCAGCACCAATAATAAGGATAGATTTTATATCTGTACGTTTTGGCATAATTTATGTCCCACGATTCTTTTTATTATTTCATAATTAACGGACTACATATGAACTAGCAGTCAAGGTATGACTTGCAATATCCATTTCTTTAATAAATTTATCAAATAGATACGCTACGTCATGTGGACCAGGGCTTGCTTCTGGGTGTCCTTGGAAAGAGAATGCAGATTGATCAGTTAATTCAAATCCCTGTACAGAACCATCGAATAATGAACGATGAGTAATACGTACATTATTTGGTAAACTCTCTGCATCGACTTCAAAGCCGTGGTTTTGACTAGTAATTAATACTTTGTTGGTATCGAGATCTTCGACAGGATGATTGCCACCGTGATGACCAAATGTCATTTTTTTGGTTTTACCGCCAACAGCAAGTCCTAAGAGCTGATGACCTAAACAAATACCGAAAATTGGTTTCTTACTTGCTAATAATGCTTGAATCGCGGTAATCGCATACTCACAAGGCTCTGGATCGCCTGGACCATTAGATAAGAATATCCCATCAGGGTTAAGCGCTAATACTTCTTGGGCTGGTGTGGTTGCTGGGACAACCGTGATGCGACAGTCTCGTTCCGCTAACATCCGTAAAATATTGCGTTTCACCCCGAAATCATAAGCTACAACATGGAAACGGAAATTAGTTTGTTTTGGATAACCAACACCTAATTGCCATACTTTTTCAGTCCAATCATAAGGTGCATTACAGGTGACTTCTTTGGCTAAATCTTTACCTGCCATAGAACCAAAGCTTTGGGCTAACTGGAGTGCTTTTTTCTCATCAATTTCTCCTGCCATAATGCAACCAGGCATCGCTCCTTTATCACGTAATAGACGTGTTAAACGACGGGTATCAATATCCGCAATCGCTACAACATTATTTTGTGTAAGATATTGTTGTAATGACATTTCACTACGGAAGTTGCTGTGTAATAACGGTAAATCACGAATAATTAAACCGGCAGCATAAATAGCATTGGATTCCACGTCTTCGCTATTTGTACCTGTATTACCGATATGAGGGTAAGTCAATGTAACAATTTGTTTGGTGTAGGATGGATCGGTGAGAATTTCTTGATAACCCGTCATTGAAGTGTTAAACACAACTTCACCAATCGTATGTCCTAATGCGCCGATAGCTGTACCACGAAAAATCGAACCATCAGCAAGGACGAGGATAGCTTGTTCAGACATCAATTACTCCTAAATTAATTTATGTGTTTGGTCGAACACTTACGAATGCTCATTAACCACAACTTAGATCAAACGGTAATTTCATTATAGTTTTACCATATTGGCTAAATCGTGTCTGAATGTTTTTTCATTAAATGAAAAAATCGCAATATTTTAATAGAGCAAACGTTTAAATACAAATGAAAATATTCAGTATATGTGAAAAATTATGCGATATAATTGAATTTTTATTCATTAAATGCAAGTGTTATTTTCAATTTAAAGGTATTTTTAATCGTAAGAAAATTTGATTAGAATATAAAGCAATTGACTAGCGAGAGAAGAAGATGATGAAACAAGCTCTAACAAAAAAATTTTTGCCTGCTGTGATGGCAGTAGCAATAACCGCAGGGTGTGCAAGTCACACTGAAACTGGCGAACGTAATGATCCATTACAAGGATTTAATCGTGCGATGTGGAATGTAAACTATAATTATCTTGATCCTTATGTATTACGTCCAGTGGCGAAAGGCTGGCGTGATTATGTGCCAGATCCAGTGAAAACTAGCTTAACGAATTTCACCAGTAATCTTGATGAACCAATGAGTTTTGTGAATCGTTTGTTGGAAGGAAATTTTAAGCAGGCAATGGTGCATTTTGATCGCTTTTGGATTAATAGTGTATTTGGTTTAGCAGGATTTATTGATATTGCTAGTGCAAGTAAACCGTTGAGAAAACAAGAAAGTCGTGAATTTGGTGATATGTTAGGACACTATGGAATGGGAACCGGGAGTTATGTTGTGTTGCCAGGATATGGTGCTGCAACACCACGTCAAGATATCGGACATTTGGTGGATATGACTTATCCAATGTTATCGCTATTAGGGCCTTGGGGCTTATTAAAATGGGGAATTCAAGGTGTGGATAAACGAGCCAGTGTTCTAGATCAAGATGCGTTATTAAAACAAGCTCAGGATCCTTATGTGACTTATCGAGAAGCGTACTTCCAAAATTTACAGTTTAAAGTTTCAGATGGTAAGGCAGAAACAAAAGCAAAAGAAACATTAGATAAAAATATTGTTGATGAAATTGACTAATAGTGTCTATTTTCTCTTTTTTTGATTCAAATTAAGGACAGGCGAACGTTAATCTTTTACAGTAAGCGCCGTCAAAGTTTTTTAGTATTTTAAGAAGGATAGCATCATGGAAATGACCTCCACCCAGCGATTGATTTTAGCTAATCAATATGAATTAATGGCATTACTTAACCCTGAACAAGCAAATCATTTTCGCCGTTTAAAAACGATTGTTCAGTGTGGTTTTGCGAAAGAATTACAAGAATTAGATAAAGGTTTCTCTTATTTAAATGAAGCTGAATGTAAGATGGTTCGTGATACTTTAGAGATGTATCATGCGCTACAAGTTTCTTATAATAATTTGACAAATAAATCAGTGATCAGTGAACATCAAACTAAATTTATTGGTTATTGTGCGATTAGGGAAAAGAAATTCTGCCAATATGTGAAATTTCTACGTGAAGTTGAAAAGCTTTATACTGATGTTGTGTTCCATACTGAAGATACTGATGCACAAATTTGTATGGCAGATAAATACCAAAAAATGTTGGCAGCGTGGCGTGCTTGCCCACATGAATATCATTTAAGCGCGGAAGAAATTCGTAAGATTTTAAATGCATAATTGTTATAAAGTATGTTAATAAAAACGGCAGATTATCTGCCGTTTTTTGTGTATTAACGATTTGCTTTTAACTCAATCTCTTGATTGACTTGACCGTAAATCATCATAGTGAAGACTACAGTACCGCCGAGAATATTACCGAAACAGGTTGGCAGTAAGAAAGTGATAAAGTAGTCGTATAGTGACGCTTCCCCTTGGAAAACTAGGTAAGCAATTTCTGCTGAACCAACGATAACGTGAGCGAAATCGCCTAATGCAATCAAATAGATAAAGAAGAAAATCATAATAAATTTTCCACTATGTACTGATGGCATCATCCATACGATGGAAGCAATCAAAATCCCAGCAGGAATTCCTTTTAAGATGTTTTCTGAAACTGTCATATGTTTGACATGCATGGCGATTTCATGCATTGCCTGTACAAATTCAGGATTAAATGCTTGATGATTTTGTAAAAATAGTGCTGCTAAAGCTGTACCAATTAAATTAGAAACAAATACGATAAACCATAAACGGGAAACCGCAGTAACTTTACGCCAAGTTAATGGATTAAATAGCGGTACAACAGTGGTAATAGTATTTTCAGTAAAAAGCTGCATTCGCCCTAAAATCACCAATAGGAATCCTACGGTATAGCCCATATTAGTGATTAAAGGCGCCCAAGGTTGATCTGGGACATAAGCGGTAAAAATCGCTTTAAATACAAAAGAGAATGTTACGACTAAACCAGCGGTAATCCCGGAAAAGATTAATGCTTTGGTTGGTCGAGTTAGTTCCTCAATCCCATCCTGACGAATGATTTCATAGAGTAAGCGAGGACTAAGACGCTCATATTCTTCAATCGCCATTTTATCTCGGTAGGAAAGTGTTGAAGTATCTAATTCTGATTTCATTGAGTTTCCTCCTTAATTTTTTGTACTAATAAAGTGATAACGTTTAGCGTATTGATTTTTACATAAGTGGCGTATTCTATCATAAATCCTTAGCCGACTAACAAATTTCTACTAAAGAAACTAGGCTAAAGAGATGGAATACTCTATAATTGCGGGTTTCTAATGTTAGGTAAGAATGAAATTGTATGTTTGAAATTAACCCTATTAAAAATAAAATTAGCGATATTGGTGAAAGAACCCTAGCGCTTAGGGGGTATCTTTGACTTCGATAGTAAGGTCGAACGCTTAGAAGAAGTCAATGCGGAATTAGAACAGCCAGATGTTTGGAATGATCCAGATAAAGCGCAAGCCTTAGGTAAAGAACGTTCTTCATTAGAAGCAGTAGTAGATACCATCAAAAATCTTGAGCAAGGTTTAGAAGATGTTGATGGTTTATTAGAGTTAGCGATTGAAGCTGATGATCAAGAAACGTTTGATGAAGCGGTTGCTGAATTAGATCAACTAGAAGAAAAATTGGCTAAATTAGAGTTTCGCCGAATGTTTAGCGGTGAACATGATAGTGCAGATTGTTATGTTGATTTACAAGCTGGTTCAGGCGGTACAGAAGCACAAGACTGGACTGAAATGTTATTGCGGATGTATCTACGTTGGTCAGAAAGTAAAGGTTTTAAAACAGAATTAATGGAAGTTTCTGATGGCGATGTGGCTGGAATTAAGTCTGCAACGATTCGTGTCAGTGGAGAATATGCATTTGGCTGGTTACGTACTGAAACAGGTATCCATCGTTTAGTGCGTAAGAGTCCTTTCGATTCAAATAATCGTCGTCATACATCATTTAGTGCCGTGTTTGTGTATCCTGAAATTACCGATGATATTGATATTGAAATTAATCCAGCTGATTTACGGATTGATGTGTATCGAGCATCTGGTGCAGGTGGGCAGCACGTAAACCGAACTGAAAGTGCGGTGCGTATTACACATATGCCAAGTGGTATTGTGGTGCAGTGTCAGAATGATCGTTCACAGCACAAAAATAAAGATCAAGCAATGAAGCAATTAAAAGCAAAATTATATGAGCTTGAGTTACAAAAGAAAAATGCAGAAAAACAAGCACTTGAAGATAGTAAGTCAGATATTGGTTGGGGGAGTCAAATTCGTTCCTACGTATTAGATGATGCCCGAATTAAAGACTTACGTACAGGTGTTGAGAATCGTAATACTCAAGCAGTATTAGATGGTGATTTGGATCGCTTTATTGAAGCGAGTTTAAAAGCTGGATTATAAAAGTAATTGAAGATAAAGGTATAAAAAATTATGTCAGAACAAAATCAAGAACTAGATCTTAATGGCGAAATGCTGGCTCGTCGTGAAAAATTGGCGAGTTTAAGAGCAAAAGGCAATGCATTTCCAAATACATTCCGTCGTGACAGCCTTGCAGGTGATTTACATACTGCGTATGAGAGTGAAGACGGTGAAGTATTAAAAGAGAAAGAAATTGCGGTGGCAGTTGCTGGTCGTATTATGACTCGTCGCAAAATGGGTAAAGCAAGTTTTATCACTATCCAAGATATGAGCGGTAAAATTCAGTTATATGTAGCTCGCGATTTATTGCCGGAAGGTGAATATGAGGCATTAATGGCAATGTTGGATCTTGGTGATATTGTTGGTGTGAAGGGTACATTATTTAAAACTAAAACCAATGAGTTGACGGTGCGTTGTACCAGTGTTGAATTATTAACCAAAGCATTGCGCCCATTACCAGATAAATTCCATGGTTTATCCGATCAAGAAATGCGTTATCGCCAACGTTATCTTGACTTAATTAGTAATGAAGAATCTCGTCGTACTTTTGTTATTCGTTCTAAAGTGATTGCAGGCATTCGTGAATATTTCATTGGTAAAGGCTTTATGGAAGTGGAAACACCAATGTTACAAGTGATTCCAGGTGGTGCTTCAGCACGTCCATTCGTTACTCACCACAATGCATTAGATATTGATATGTATCTCCGTATTGCACCAGAATTATATTTAAAACGTCTTGTTGTGGGTGGTTTTGAACGAGTATTTGAATTAAACCGTAATTTCCGTAATGAAGGGGTATCAGTTCGTCATAATCCAGAATTTACGATGTTGGAATATTACCAAGCTTATGCTGATTACCATGATTTAATGGATAACACAGAAGAGTTGTTACGTAAATTAGCACTAGATATTTTAGGAACTACGATTGTGCCTTATGGTGAATATGAGTTTGACTTCGGTAAGCCATTTGAGCGTATTACAATGCACGATGCTGTGTTAAAATATGGTGCAGAGAAAGGCATTGTTAAGGAAGATCTGTATGATCTTGATCGTGCTAAAGCAGTAGCAGAAAAATTAGGTATTGAAGTACAAAAATCTTGGGGATTGGGTAGCTTAGTTAATGCTATTTTTGAAGAAGTAGCAGAACATCACTTAATTCAACCAACTTTCTTAATGGCACACCCAGCAGAAATTTCTCCATTAGCGCGTCGTAATGATGAAAATCCAGAAGTAACAGATCGTTTTGAATTGTTTATTGGTGGACGTGAAATTGGTAACGGTTTCTCTGAATTAAATGATGCAGAAGATCAAAATGAACGCTTTGATGCTCAAGTGGCAGCAAAAGAAGCTGGTGATGATGAAGCAATGTTTAAAGATGAAGACTTTGTAGTTGCGCTTGAACATGGCTTACCACCAACTGCTGGAGAAGGCTTAGGGATTGACCGTTTAGCAATGTTATTTGCTAATGCAGCTTCAATTCGTGATGTTATTTTATTCCCAGCAATGAAACATAAAGCGTAATTGTTTCTATCATATTGAAATAAAAGGAAAAACTTAACTAAATTGATCTGCACCCTAAAAGTTGGACTTATTATCCAACAAATAAAGGTGCAGTTTTTTATAGTGTGCTCGGTATGAGCGCATTCTAACAGGTGAGAGTCCCGAGTGCGGGAGGGGGGATATCGGCTTGCTGCTTGGTAACATATAACCTTGTTGTTCTGTTTGTACTTGTTTTACCCAACGACGTAATGCCGTTTCTCCTATCCCTAATTCCAAGCATGCTTGTGGGATGGAATAACCTTGTTCGGTCACCAATTTTACTGCCGCAGCTTTATATTCTGGGCTAAATGTTCTTCTCATTAAATTGTCCTCTTTTTGTGATAGTTTACTACCTATTGAGGACTGCGGAATTAGTCTACCACTACACTCATATTTTTCATCATTTCGAGATAAATCGTTCATCAATACCATTCTTTTGGTTTCAAATTATTTGTATTTATTAATAATTACCTCATCTTCTTTGTCTTATCTTTTTGGGTGAAGCAACAAAGACAATAGCTATGTTACAAAATATAGTTGAGATTTTTGTAATAACTCACAGTTTTTTTTGATTAGATTAGGATATTATGAAAAATTGTATTAAATGTGTAAACTAACTATGAGGATATAACCATGAACCACGCCTACAAACTCATCTGGAACACGACTTTAAACCTCTGGCAATGTGCCTCAGAAATCACGCGTTCACGCGGTAAATCAGGCTCTACGAGGTCTTTAGTCGACAGAACTCTACCCCCCCCCCCCCGCATTGCGCTAAACCGCACCAGTAAACGCTTACGAGCAATCTCGCTTATTCTCGCTACGCTCTTCCCCTTCCCCCCTTTGGGCGGCTTGTAACGCTGGTACAGATTACACTACCTCAACTTCATCTCAAGGAACCCCGGTTTACACTTTCTCACAAGACTGCACCGATGATAATGGTGATGACCCAGTGCTATCACTATCAAATGATGCGACAGTAAATGCAGCAGATCGTATGATTACAGGAGGGACGAAACCTGGGGAAGCTACTTGGGAAACTAGAGAGTCTGTGGGCGGTGGCAATGCTATCGAAGTGTCTGGTGGCAAGGTTACCATCATTGGCAACTTACGGGGAGGAAGAGGACAAACAAGGATACAGCGTCATGAATTGTCTAACGAAGGAGGAAAAGCTCTTGTCATCTCAGGAGGTGAAGTCACACTCACAGGAAACCTTATTGGAGGTCTATCGGGAGAATGTACAGCTGATGAATGTTGGTACATGGGATACGCAGGCAAAGGAGGTACAGCTTTAGTCATGACAAGGGGATCTCTTAATATCAAAGGAGATATTACTAAAGGTGCTGCTGGACAATGGGGGCAGCTGGTAATGCAATGTCATTAAGCAATAGTCAATTAACCATACAAGGTACTATTGATGGTTCTATTAATGCGACTGACAGTTCTGTCACCCTAAAAAGTGGTAGTTCTTTCAGTAATGGCGATATTTTGGTCAATGGCGGTTCACTTACTGTCGAAGATGATGTAACTTTCACTAATGTTAATAACCTAACAGCAACATCAGCTCAATTCAAGAACACCAACCCCTCCATGACCATCAACGGAGATATACAGCTTATTGATAGTGTTTTCACTTTAGGAGAGAGTGTTATATGGGCAAATAATAAAAACATTACGATAAATAATGGTTCATTCAAAATCAATAACGTAGTTAATCCAGACAATTTTGTCATCAACAATGCAGATACAGAAATTACGGGTTCAATCACTGCTGCAGGTAAGCTTCAAATAAATGCTGCCAATGCATCATTCACACTCAATAGAGACTCATCGTTAGTTGCATCTCCCATTTTACCTTATGATAAAGAAGATGATAGGACCACCATGGTGTTCGACCACGTGCAATTTGCATCCTACGGCAACATTAATCTACCACGTCACTACCTAACTGCAGGCATAACACTAAAAAATAGCGATAAGGCTATTATCGCTGGCTCTGTGGCCGCTGGTTTGCAAAATAATGATTGGGGCGGCTGGGCGGTACGCTGCCAATGGATTGCATGGAATGGTATATGTACAGCGACCAAAGGTGTTGTCCTAGACAACAGTCAGAAGGCCAATATCAGTGCTGATATCGTTGCAGGTTGGGGGGCATATGAAGAGCACGTAGGAAGTGGTTCAGGCATAGTGGGAGGTCATGGGATAGACTTAAAAGATAGCCGTGATGCGACTATCACTGGAACTGTCATCGCAGGTAAAGGAGGTAGTCGTGACTATAACGGAGTCTTTTCTGCCAAAGGGGGGTGATGGTGTCGTGCTCAGAGATAACAGCTCTGCCATCATTTCAGGTAATATCCAAGGCGGTGAAGGTGGTAATCCTGTAGCAGGTAAAACACCTAAGGGGGGGGGGGGGTACGGTGGTCATGGGGTCTTTATTAGTAACAGTACATTAACTCTCGCTGCTGGGGCTACTATTCGCGGTGGTAATCAAAGTCGACAAGCCACCGAAACCGACCCAAGCTACACAGGCGCTGCGCTTTATTTCTCTTATAAAACTATTATAGGTAACGACGAGAGTGAAGTTGTTAAACGCACTGTCAAAAACGTCCTCGAACTACAATCCTCTCCTGATTCCTTTACCTTAGCTGCGGGTTCTGATAAAGATGGTACTCCTAGTAATGACGTTATCCGCAGCGACAATGGCAAAAAAAATACCCTTGCTCTCGGTGGTACAGCTACGGATTTGACGTTTGATGTTGATGCGTTAAAAACCACCTATGATGTCTTTGATACCCTAGAAAAACGTGGCTCAGGGACTTGGACGCTTAACGGCACACTTGATATGACCGATGCTGAGTTAGGCATGGAAGATCTAAAGGTCACCGAAGGAGTATTAAAAGCTAGTGATGTCATTCTAGGCACTGGTAAATCACTTGTCCTCACGGGAGGTGAGCTTGCGATTACGAAAAAGCTCACCCTCAATAAAGGCGCTGATGTCAGTGGTAGCGCTGTTATTAATTTGGATGGTAATACTACTCTCGAAACAGGCTTAAGTAACCTAGCAGGTCTTAACTTCAAAAACACCTCCAATGCGACTTTACGCTCTGTTGATGCCTTTACAATGAGTGATAATCTTAAGCAATTTAAAGTCTGGGAAGTCGCAGGAACAGGCAACACCGCCACAGGCGCTGATTTAGGTAAAAATACCACGGTACTTGATGGTGGTGGTTTAACCGTAACAGACCTTCCCTTAGGGGCGATGGATGCTGACCAGACCCTCACCAATAACCAAGGAGGCACCTTAACCCTTGCAGGTAATGTTAATCTGGATAAAGGCTCTCTCACCCTTAAAGAAGGTAGCACCACTTCGTTTGCCGAAAATGCAGTACTCACTACCGAAGCAACTAGCGTTGCGGCTATCCAAAATAAGGCGTTGACAGGCAATAAGGTGGCAGGCAAAGGCGATACCATCCTCGAAACCACAGGTAACTTTACCGCAGATGCAGAATCTAGCGTATTTAAAGAATGGCATGTAACAAGCGGTAATGCGACAGTTAATAGTAATGAGAATTTAGCAAAGACTACTGAGGTAAAAGGTGGTACTTTAACCGCCACAGGGCTTACTTTAAATGACAAAACTCTCAAGAATACAGGTGGTAATCTTATTTTCGTTGGTGTGACCAATCTGGATTATGGTCAGTTAACGCTTAGCGGCGGTAAGACTTCCTTTAAAAAAGGAGCTGTATTAGAGACAGACTTGAGCAGTCTTGATGTGATTCAAGGCAGTGCGATTAACAGCATCGAAGGTAAAGCGGGTGCTACGCTGAAAACCACGGCTGACTTTGAAGCCAATGAAAACGTGGGTGCTTTCGGTAAATGGCAGATTGCGGGTGGTAACGCAACGGTAAGGGATAATGACCACTTATCAAAGGATACGGAAATCTTGACAGGTGCATCACTCGTTCTAAGAGGTATTACACTAGATGGTACGAAAAACGTCGAAAACAAAGGCGGTAGCCTCGTATTTGCGGGGGAAATTAATCTTGATGAGGGGACGATTGCCTTAACTGATGGCAATACGAGTTTTGATGAAAATACTGTTCTCAAGACGAAGAAAACCAGCGGTACCGAGTTATTAGGTAATGTCGAAAGCATTAGCAAGATTGCCAACAGTGATAAAGCTATACTAAGCACAGAGGGAACTTCGTTTGATGCTAATGATGGTTTTGCGGCGAAGTTTGGCACTTGGGAAGTGGCGAGTAAAGATAGTCAGGTTAGTGGCGAAGATAATCTCGCCAACACCACTAAGGTGATCAAAAACGGTGAGTTAACGGTCACTGATCTTCAATTGGAAAATAAAACACTGGAAAACACAGGTGGTCAACTAACTTTTGCAGGCAATATTAATCTTGATAACGGTACGGTGAATTTAAGCGGTGGTACAACATCTTTCGGTACAGCCGTATTAACGACGGGAGCAGAAAGTGGCGCGGCCTTATTGGGTAAAAACAGTCTGCTAAGCACGATCGTTGCCAGTGAGGAAGCAACATTGCATACCACAGGAGAGTTTAATGCTGACGACGGTTTTACAGCTAAATTCGGTATGTGGAAAGTCGCTGGTCAAGATAGCACCGCCGATGGCATTGCGAATCTAGCTAATACGACAGAGGTGCTTGATAATGGTAAGTTGACGGTGACTGGGCTTACGTTAGTGGATAAACACCTAAAAAATAGCGGTGGTAAACTCGTTTTCGCGGGTGAAACTAACTTAGATAACGGTACCCTAGAGGCTGGTAGCGGTGCTATTCAATTTGCTAGCGATGTCATCTTAAGTACCGCCAAAGGTAGTGGCAGCGAGATTCAAAACGGGCTTATCGCCAGTGATAAAGTCACTGGTAAAGAGGCAGTAACCCTACGCACCACAGGTTCATTTACCGCCAACGATGGTTTTACCCATCAGTTCAAGCACTGGGCTATCGCAGGTGACGCATTGGCGGTAGGGGCTGAAAACTTAGCATTAAGCGATACACTAGTGGAAGGTGTGTTGGAAGTGGCAGATGTGGCGCTAGGTGCTGAACAGTCTTTAACGACGAAAGGCGATGCAATGCTTATCTTAAGTGGTTCGACAAACCTTGATAAAGGCACGTTGAACTTAGCCAAAGATACCGCGAATTTCTCTAGTGCACCTGGTACCGTCTTAGAGACAGAGCAAACTTCTGGTGATGCAGTCTCTGCGCGTGTTGCGGATATTGGCTTAAAAGACCAAATCACCTTACGTTCACTTAAAGCCATGCAGGCGAATCAAGTGGCGAGCGAGTTTAAGCAGTGGGAAGTCAAAGGCGCTGGTGAGAATACTGCATCAGCCCTTGCGATAGAGAAAACCACGATTGATGCGGGTGCTAAACTCACTACCGATGTCGCAGCAATTAAATCTACTCAACGTGTTGAAAATAATGGTGAATTACAGCTAACCTCCTTAACCCGCTTATTAGCTAACACTATTACTGGTACAGGTAATGTGATTAAGCAAGGTGCAGATACGTTGACTTATGCTACTGGTGCACATACCTATACAGGTGATACTGAGGTAACTACAGGTACGCTTGCTCTAGAGAAAGGCGTAGGGATGAGCGGTGCTGTACGCGTACAAAGTGGGGCTACGCTTGGTTTAAGTTTAGTAGAGTCTGAACAAGTAAACGCTCAACCTAGCACTACCCCTCAGCCACGTTTCCGCGCCTTATTGCGTGCCGCTGAGCCAGCACCTGTCACTGCGCCACAACCCCTTGTACTTCCTGCAGGGGTGACTCAACAAGTCGCAGGTTTAACGGTGGATAATGGCGGTACCGTCTCAGTGGTAGTCAATGGTCTCAATAACCATTCACACTTACATAGCACGGGCGATATTAACCTTGCCCCAGATAGTCGCTTAGTGATTAATGCGGCAGACTATGCAGATAATGCAGGAACAGTGGAAAATGTGTTCACGACTGACACCCAGATTAACGGTCAGTTTGGTCGGTATGAGGATAACAGTGCATTATTCCTCTTTAAACCAGAGTACAGTGCCAAAGCGATACATTTAGCCGTTTCACCGAATGTGAAAGTAGAACAAATCGTTGAGGCAGCAGGTGACAATCTCGTAGTACCAATTGCCAAGATATTGGATCAGGCATTTACCAAAGACGCTGAGAGTGCATTAGCCCGCCGTTTCTATGCGTTACAGATGAATGGGCAAGTGGCGCGCACCGTGGTGGATATGCAGCCACTCCTCGCAGGTACAGGTAATCGAGTATTAGCCGAAGCCAGTGATTTGATGCAACGTTATGTCCCAACCGACCGTTGTAGCGCTGGTGAGGGTGATCGCTCTGCTTGGGTACATGGTCTTGGTAACTGGAGTATGCAAAAAGGTGATAAAGGCTTATCAGGCTATAAAGCTTCTCACTATGGTATCGCTTTAGGTGGTGATGTTTGCGTTAATAGCAGCACCAAGGTGGGCTTAAGCGCCGCCTATGTGAATACCAAAGCGAATGAACGCAGCACCTCTGCTTCACAAACGCTCAAAGCCGATACATGGCAAGTGGGTCTTTACACCAACCATGCGTTGAGTCAACGTGTGGATGTGGATGCGCAATTGGCGGTAGGACGTGCCAATATCAAGGGCAAGCGTCAACTCAGCCAATTTGGCTTAACGGCTAAAGGTGATACCCATGCGGATATTCTACGCGGTGGCTTAGGAATCAACCTACACTATGCGGCGGGTAATACGGCGTTAATGCCTTATGCCCGTGTGGATTATACGCAAGTCAACACCAAGGGTTATACCGAGAAAGGCGCTGAGGAGTTTAACTTAAAAGTCGATAAACAACGCACACAAGCTTTAATGGCGGGTGTGGGCTTGAAAGTGAAACATACCGTGAAAGACAGCTTGAATCTCAATGCGAAACTCGGTGTGGCGTATGATATGTTGCACAAGGGTAATGGGGTGACAGCGGCGTTGACGAGCTTGCCAGGTCAAGCGTTTACTGTGAAAAATACGAAGTTAGGACGCACGGTAGGTGAAGTGGGCTTGGGAGTTGGTTATCAGGTGTCTAAGAGCACGTCGCTTTCTGCGGATATACAAGCCTTGTTCGGTAAGGGACGCACCGATACCAGTGCGCAACTTGGTGTGAAGGTGAGTTTCTAGTTCTACGTCGTGCCAGAGGCATTTCCAGAAACTGAGGCATAGGTGCGGTATCTTTCTTTGATGCCGCACCTTTACTTGTGTGCTCGGCATGAGCGCGTTCTAACGGGTGAAAGTCCCGAGTGTGGGGCACCAAGCACATAGCTAGGCGCCAACGAGCCTTGATACAACTCGGCGTGTCTAAAGAGAAGGCATGGGAATGGGCGAATACGAGAAAAGGCTACTGGCGAATAGCGGGAAGTCACGTTCTTACAACAACGTTCACCAATGGGTTCTTAAGGTCACTAGGATGGTTATGTCTTGGAGCTGCGCTAAGAGCGACTTTCAAAGGAGTTTAACTGATAACCGCCCACTACGGAACCGTACGGTGGGTGGTGTGGGAGGTCGGTCAGGAAAATAATCCCTGACCTCCTACCCGATTAGATTTCTGATGGTATCAATAGTTTTATTTTATTTTTTCGAGTCAGTTCACATTCTTATCAAATTACTATTCTTAATTTTCTTTGTATTAATTATGTTATTCCCAATCGATTAGAGAGGGCTATTATGCGTTATTGTTATTATCTATTATGTTATTTCATTGCGATTACTACAGTAATGGCAAAAGATACGATGATGTTATTACAGGAGTATCGGGATCAAGACGTAGCTGGTTGGGTAATGAGTGAAAAGTTGGATGGTGTAAGAGGTTATTGGACAGGTAAACAATTATTAACTCGACAAGATAACCCTTTACACCCACCAGCTTATTTTATTGAACAATTCCCACCTTTTGCGATTGATGGTGAGTTATTTAGTGAGCGTGGAAAATTTGAAGAGATTTCCAGCATTACTCGTAGTTCTGGCGATAAAGGTTGGAATAAATTGAAATTATATGTCTTTGATGTACCGCAGGCAGAAGGAAATCTATTCCAGCGTTTACAAGTGTTGCAAGATTATCTAACGACGCATCCGTCGCCCTATATTGAGATTATTACGCAATTACCGATTAAGCATAAGCAAGATATTGAACAGTTTTTAGATCAGGTAGATAAATTAGGTGGTGAAGGGATTGTAGTACGTAATCCTAATGCTCGTTATGTTGTTGGTCGTAGTAGCCAAATCTTGAAATTAAAACGTTATCAAGATGAAGAGTGCACTGTTATTGCACATCATAAAGGCAAAGGGCAGTTTCATAATGTAATGGGATCACTGACTTGTGAGAATCATCGCGGTACTTTTAAAATTGGTTCTGGTTTTTCGTTGGCAGATCGTGCAAATCCGCCAGCAATTGGCAGCGTCATTACCTATAAATATCGCGGTGAAACTGCCAAAGGTAAGCCTAAATTTGCCACTTATTGGCGTCAGCGTTCTGTTTCATCAGCAGTGACTAATTGATAGTGAATGACATAAAGTTGTTCGGTATTTGGATAAATATTACGGATAACTTGTTGTAACTCTGGCAAGGTCATATTTTCTTGTTCCGCATGGTGTTCATTCAGTTCTTGAAACATAATCGGGGTAATTGCCAAAATTTTGATTTTGGCGAACCATTGATGTTGTTCATAGGTGAAAACATCAATGATGCTACCAATAGTGAACTCTTTTTCACTGGCATCACGAATAGTAATAGTCTTACTGCCATTTAAGATATTGGTTTGAAAACATTGATAAAAAGTGATTTCGTTCATTATCTATTTTTTCCTCTTCGGTAATTTATCTACCCAAGACCAATTTTTATCCTCTTGATAGTCGAATACAGGTAAACCTAGACCAAAACGAATAGCTAGTAAGCGAGAGATAAATCCAGCAGCAAGAGTAATTAAAATCACAATATCTTGTGGAATATGAGTTTGTTGTAAACCAATATAAATTGCTGTTGCTAGAAAGGCGATACTGGCATAAAGCTCTTTCTGAAACACTAAAGGAATACGGTTACAAAGTAAATCACGCAAGACACCACCGAATGCGCCAGTGATAATTGCTGCTACGGAAGCAATAATAAAGCCATGCCCCATATCTAAAGCGACCTGGGCACCAAGAATGGAAAATACAATTAAACCTAAGGCATCAAGAATTAAGAACACTGCTTTTAGGTAACGCATGAGTGGCGCAATAATAATAGTGAGTACTGCTGCACCAGCTACAATAGCAATATATTCAGGATGTTTTACCCAACCTAAAGGATAATGACCTAATAAAACGTCACGTACTGAACCACCACCAATAGCAGTAACGGAAGCAATAATAATAACGCCAAAAATATCCATTTTTTCGCGACCGGCAGCAAGGGCCCCGGTAATAGCTTCAGCAGTAATACCAATTAAATAAAGAATTGTGAGTAACATAAAAATTGAGCTTGTTTTGGTGAAGTGGAGATTGTACTTGAAACTTTAGCAATTAGTGAAACTTTTTTGTCTGAAATAACAAAGTGCTATCACAATATTTGTCGTCAATAGTCTAAATAATCAGCAACTAGATTTTTCTTTAGGTATTTTCATTAAAAAAATTAAACTCTAATGATAATTTTAGATAACAAACAAATCTCTTTATTATGAGACAATCCGATTTTTTTATTCTTATAAATTATAAAAAGATAGTTTTTTATAAATATTTAGTTGGAATATGGACAATTTCATTGTGTTGATCTCTAAATTCTTTTGTGCTGTTATTTTTTCGATAATGTTAATTGAGTACAAAAAAAGAGAATAAATAATGAACACAATCACTATGGATGAACAAGCATCTACTATCAAAAGCCGTCTTTCGGCATTAGGCCCAGGTATTTTAATGGCATCAGCGGCGGTTGGTGGATCACATTTGATTGCATCAACTCAATCAGGCGCAATTTATGGATGGCAATTAGCCATTATTATTATTCTGGCTAATCTTTTTAAATATCCTTTTTTCCGTTTTGGTGTGCAATACACTTTAGATACGAATAAAACATTGTTAGAAGGATATAAGGAGAAAGGAACATTTTATCTGTGGATTTTCTTTCTATTAAATGTTTTTGCCACCATGATCAATGCAGCAGCAGTAGCATTATTGTCTGCGGTTATTTTATCTTTCGTATTGCCGTTACCAGTGCCTACTTTAAGTTTAACGGTTTTGATTGTCAGTCTTGGTATTTTGCTATTGGGTCAATATCGCTTGTTGGATGGTCTATCTAAATTGGTTATGATTTGTCTAACAGTGGCTACAGTATTAGCGGTAGGAATTGCAGCTGTGCGAGGTGGAGTAGCTCCAGAAGGATATGTGAGTGAAAGTCCATGGCAATTAGGTGCACTAGCCTTTATTGTTGCATTAATGGGATGGATGCCTGCACCAATTGAGATTTCGGCGATCAATTCGATGTGGGTTGTCGCGAAAAAGCGTATTACACAAGTTTCTTATCGTGATGGTATTTTTGATTTTAATGTCGGTTATATTGGCACAGCGATTTTAGCGATTATTTTTCTAGCGTTAGGTGCGTTAGTACAGTATGGATCTGGTGTACCTGTAGAGATGGTTGGCGGTAAATATATTGCGCAATTGATCGGAATGTATTCTGCAACAATTGGTGAGTGGGCAAAAGGTTTAATCGCTTTAATTGCCTTCCTTTGTATGTTTGGTACCACTTTGACTGTGATCGATGGCTATTCACGTACTAATGTTGAAAGCTTGAGATTGTTATTGCATAAAAAAGGAACAAGAGCGACTTATTTGAATATCTCGTTTATTTTTGCAACTGCTGCTGGCGCGATGATCATTTTCTTCTTTAATAATGCATTAGGACCAATGTTGAAATTCGCGATGATCGCCTCTTTTGTAACAACTCCTATTTTCGCTACTTTGAATTTATTGTTGGCATTAAAAGGAAAACGAGGTGAACAACGTGTGAAAGGCGCATTATATTGGCTTTCTATCATTGGGTTGTTATATCTAACAGCTTTTGCTCTATTATTTATTGTGTATGAATTAGGGTGGTTAAGCTGATTTAATACTTGCTATATTGAGGAAAAGGCAGTTTAATCTGCCTTTTTTATTGGATAGTTTTGGGATTGAAAATGAAGAAAATCAATGTGTTATTTGTTTGCTTGGGGAATATTTGTCGTTCACCAATGGCAGAGTTTATTTTTAAGCATAAAGTACAACAAGCAGGCTTAAATCAATATATTAGCGTAGATAGTGCGGGTACAGCAGGATGGCATAGCGGAGAAGGTATGCATTGTGGTACTGCTGATATGCTAGAACTACATAAAATTGAAAGTAATAGTTTTCGTAGCAGACAAATCAAAGCACAAGATTTTCAACATTTTGACTATATTCTTGGTATGGATGATAGCAATATGGAAGATCTCAATGCATTGTTTGGTTATCATCCAGAAAAGTTGTTCAAAATTACAGAACTGTGTCCGCAACTGGTGAAAGATCATATTCCAGATCCTTGGTACACCAGAAATTTCGCTGAAACTTATGCGTTGTTAGATGAATGTTGTACTGCATTACTACAGAAAATTAAGCAGGAAATAGGTAAAGTGTGATGTTGTTCACAGCAGCTATTTAGGAAAAACGCTATATTAATGATGAGAAATTATCCAGAGGAGAAAATTATGTTTCCAGAATATCGCGACCTAATTAGTGTCTTAAAAAATCAAGATAAGCATTTTGCCAAGTTATTTGATGAGCATAATGAACTCGATCATAAAATACAAAATATGATAGATAAAATTGAATATGGTACCCAAGAGGAAATCGAAACATTAAAGAAAATGAAATTACGTTTAAAAGATGAAATGTATGTCATCTTAAAACAATATGACGAAAATAAATGATAGATAACCCAGCAGAAATGCTGGGTTATTTCGTTATAGAGTTTAGGTAAATTACTTATGAAAAAGGCGCAATAATAATTGCGCCTTTATAGTGATAGATACCTTAATTTATACCGCACCAATCCAGTTTGGTAATGCGAGCGAAATTGCTGGTATATAGGTAACTGCAATTAGGAACGCCAACATTAGTAATAACCAAGGTGTTGCTGCACGAATAACTTGCGGTAAAGATAATCCCGTAATTGCAGAAGATACGAAGAGGTTCAAACCAACTGGCGGTGTAATCATACCGATTTCCATATTTACAACCATAATGATACCGAGATGAATTGGATCGATACCAAGTTGTGTTGCAATAGGGAAAAGAATCGGTACTAAAATTAAGATAATTGCAGATGGTTCCATAAAAGCACCAGCAATTAATAACACAATATTAACCACAATTAAGAACTGCCAAGCTTGTAAATCCATTTCAGTTACAAGTTGAGTTAATTGTTGTGGAATTTGTTCTGTGGTTAATACGTGGGCAAATAGCATAGCGTTAGCAATGATAAACATCAGCATAATGCTTAACTTACCAGCTTCAAGCAATACTTTAGGACACTCTTTAAGTTTAATATCTTTATAAATAAAGACTGATACAAAGAAAGAGTAAACCGCAGCAACAGCAGCAGCTTCTGTTGGCGTAAATGCACCGCTATAAATACCACCAAGGATAATGACCATTAAGATCAATCCCCATAATGCTTTTCTTGCCGCCCTAAACCATTCTCTTACGCTAGCCCTTGGTAATGCTGGAAGATTTTTTAAACGTGCTACGATATAGATAGCAACCATTAAAACGACACCAAGGAGTAATCCTGGTACCACACCAGCCATAAATAGACGGCCCACAGAAGATTCAGTTGCAGCCGCATAAACCACCATTACCACTGATGGTGGAATTAAGATTCCTAAAGTACCTGCGTTACAGACGATACCAGTACCAAATTCTACTGGATAACCCGATCTGACCATACCAGCAATCGCAATTGAACCTACGGCAGCCACTGTTGCTGGGCTTGATCCTGAAAGTGCTGCGAACAACATACAAGACAATACGGAAGCAATCGCTAAACCACCACGAATATGCCCTACGGTTGCGTTGGCAAAATCGATCAAACGGCGCGCTACACCACCGGTAGTCATAAAGGCTCCTGCAAGTAGGAAGAATGGAATTGCTAATAAAGTGTAGTGTTCTGAAGTTTCAAATAGCTTGATAGCAACAGAGCTGATGGAATCTTGGCTAAATAAAATAATGACTAGAGAACCTGATAATCCTAATGCAACGGCAATTGGTACACCGATAAACATTAAGAAGAATAAACATGCAAATAAGAAAACAACTGTCATAGATTACTCCTTAGCTCATTCTTCAGAATCTTGTAGTTTTACAGCATCTTTCGCTTCATCAGCTAAACCAAGATCATTTTGTTTACCTTGTAATAAGCGAACAAAGATTTCAACAAAGCGACCGAAGATCATGAAATATCCAATTGGAATAATCATACCAATGTGCCAGAGTTGAATACCGAAATGTTGTAAATCTTCTGCGCCGACATTGGCAATTAATAATGCTTTCACCCAATCTACGCTTGCTACCATAATGATACCTGCATAAATTAAGCAGGTAAGACAAGCAAAAATACTGATATATCGTTGCACTGGTGTGCTGAATTTTTTTACGATAGCATCGATTCCGATATGACCCGCAGTGCGAACGCCATAAGAGGCGCCGAAAAAGATTAACATAGCGAAAAATAATTTTGTTAAAGCAACACTCCAAGTCATTTCTTGTGCGATTGTCATACAGAATGTTGCAATAGGAACGAGGATTGATTCTAAACTTGGGTACGCATCCGCTAGGTCATAGAAGGGAGTATAAAGATTATTAAACATAACATAGACGAATGTGACCAAAGTCATTAGAGCTAGGGAAAATGCAATCATGAACTCCTCGAGTTTTCCCCAGAGGTAATTAAATTGTTGCATAGAAGGTCCTTACAAACTTGATCAGGAAGAAGTGCGGTATGACTACCGCACTTTGTATTTTTACAGATTATTTTTGATTAGATTCTTCGGCTGCCTTGATTAAATCTGCACCGATTTTATCTTCAAATTTTTTCCAGACAGGACGCATTGCATCACGCCATTCTTTTCTTTGTTCAGGCGTTAAAGTAATGATTTCTGTGGTTTTTGCATCAAGGATACGTTGTTTATCAGCAAGATTGAACTCATGTGATTTTTTGTTTACATCATCACTAACGGTAGCCATAACTTCCATTAAGCCGTTACGAACATCTTCTGGTAAGCCATCCCAGAATTTACTGTTTACGATAACCATGTAAGAGAGCAAACCGTGGTTGGATTCAGTAATGTATTTTTGCACTTCATTAATTTTTTGTGAGTAGATATTTGAGTATGGGTTTTCAGCACCATTTACTACCCCAGTTTGCAAACCTTGATACATTTCACCAAATGCTATTTTACGTGGTACGGCATTAAGTTGTTTGAATTGCGCATCAAGAACTTCAGAGTTTTGTACGCGGAATTTCAAACCACGAGCATCTTTCGGTAAGACTAATTTTTTGTTAGCTGAAAGTTGTTTAAGGTCATTGTTCCAGTAGCCTAAACCAAGAATACCTTTATCTTTCATACTGTTAAGTAAGCTTTTACCAGCATCACTCTTTTCAAAACGTTCTACTGCTTGGATATCATCGAAAAGGAATGGTAGATCGAATAATTGAATTTTCGGGGTATATTTATCAAATTTAGCAAGAGATGGAGCGAGCATTTGTACGTTGTTGAGCAATAATGCTTCCATTTCTTTACCATCACCATAGAGAGATGAGTTTGAATAAACTTCAACTTTTACTTTACCTGGGAATTTTTCTTCAACTAATTTTTTGAATAATAAAGCGCCTTGACCTTTTGGAGTATCATCAGCAACAACGTGAGAGAATTTAATAACAATTGGATCTGCTGCTAATGCGCTTCCTGAGAAAATAGCTCCGAATGCAGCAACAGTAGCAAGAACTTTAAACATAGTTTTTTTCATAGGCCTACCTCTATATGTGTATGAGTGAGTTGTGTTAATGCGTCAACAAGATTATTTAAATGCTAAATTTTAGTAAAGTAGATTTTTTTAAAAAGTTGATCTCATTCTCAAAAAATTAATAAAAATTTAATAAAAGTGCTTAAAAATAGCGCATTGCCACGAAAAAATATTATTTTTTCGATAAAATTTGGCAGATATTTTTTTTAACTCTTTAGTGGTAAATTTTGCTACCTTTCGTTAGGTATTCCTCAATAAAAGTAGTATCTTGAGAGTGAAGGTTTCCTAATATTTAAGGAGCTAAAAATGACAAAAAATGATTTGATGCGAAAGGTCATCGTCCTTTCTGTTGAAAATGTTAAAAATGGTGGTGGTCCTTTTGCTGCAGTTATTGTGAAGAATAACGAAATTGTTGCCACAGGAGTGAATCGAGTAACTGCGAATTGTGATCCTACCGCTCATGCTGAAGTTAGTGCGATTCGTGCTGCGTGTGAAAAATTACAGACATTTGATTTAAGTGGATATGAAATTTATATCTCGTGTGAACCTTGTCCAATGTGTTTAGGGGCAATTTATTGGGCACATTTAGATCGGATGTATTATGGCAACAATAAAGATAATGCAGCGGAAATTGGTTTTGATGATGCTTTTATTTATGAAGAGTTAGCACTTAAACCTGAAAATCGCCGCTTACATGCAGAGAGAATATTGCCAAATGAAGCGATTGCCGCATTTGAATTATGGCAGAATAAAAGTGATAAAACTAAATATTAATATTTTTCAATATGATAAGAGTACATTATTTGTAGATAATGTACTCTAGTAATTGATATTAATGACAAGATTTTTGTTTTGTTGATGTTCCACAACGGCAACAGTCGCCACAGGAATTACCTTTCGCACGTTTTTGTTTAAAGTGGTAAATCAAATAGGCGATCGCACCAATAAATAATCCTGCCACAATAAGATATTGGATCATAAGCCCCTCCCTATGCGAGATGATAAACGATATAAGCGAACAGATAAGCTAATACAGAAAGATATAGCGTAATTAGCAAAGTCTGTTTCGTTGATTTAGTTTCACGCTTAATCACCGCTAAAGTTGCCATACACATCGGTGCATACACATACCAAGCCAAGAATGAAAGCGCAGTCGGTAACACCCAACTATTATGGATCAATGGAATCAAGAATTGTTGTGCTGCTTCTTCAGACACTGAACCCACTGCATATACTGTACCTAATGCAGCGACAACGACTTCACGCGCAGCAATTCCCGGCACCATAGCGATACACATTTCCCAAGTGAAACCAATTGGACGGAAAATAGGTTCTAAATAATGCCCTAGCATGCCGGCGAAACTATAATCAATGGCTGGTGCTGCAGCTTGTTCTGGTGCAGCCGGAAAACTCACTAATACCCAAAGAATAATACTGAGTGCGAAAATAATAGTTCCAGCACGTTTTAAGAAAGCACTAACACGTTCCCAAAGAGTGATTAGAATATGTCTAAAATTTGGCATACGGTAAGTTGGTAATTCCATCAGTAATGGGAATTGCTGTACTTTACCTTTATGTTTAGCGAAGAGTTTCAAAATAAATGCAATGAAGCCAGCAGAAATTACACCAATGGCGTAAAGAGCAAATAATGTTAACCCTTGTAAATTGAAAATGCCCCAAACTTGGCGATCTGGAATTACTGCAGCAATGATCAAGGCATAAACAGGTAGTCGCGCAGAACAAGTTAACAGTGGTGCAATGGCAATAGTGACTAAGCGTTCACGCGGATCAGTAATCGTTCTTGCAGACATAATCGCAGGTACAGCACAAGCGAAACCTGAGAGTAATGGAATAAAGGAACGCCCTGATAAACCACTTTTAGCTAAGAAGCTATCTAGTAAATAAGCGCCACGTGGTAAGTAACCAGAATCTTCCAAAATAAGCAGTAACGCAAAAAGAATGGTGATTTGTGGTAAAAAGACCAATACGCTGCTGATACCAGCGATAACGCCGTCAACAAGTAAATCACGAACAATTCCTTCTGGTAGCGTAGAGGCTACCCATTCAGCAAACCAACCGAAACCGGCTTCGATTAGATCCATAAAAGGTGCTGCCCAGGTATAAACCGCTTGGAACATTAATAACATCACAATGATTAAGGTGAGTAATCCCCAAACTGGATGTAAGAAGATATGATCCAATGTTTGGTGCCAGCGTGGTAAGTCATTGCTGTTTTGCACACAACTCGTCAGAATTTGATCGACTTGTTGGAAAAGTTGTTCGCTATCTAAATTATCAGTGATTTGTTCTAATTCAGTAGTTGTTTTTTTGTTGGTGTAACTTGAGTAATTAAAGTTTCAACTGCAGTTTTCACTTTTGCTGCACCTTGTTTACTCACAGCAACAGTATCAATTACTGGCACACCAAGTAATTCAGACATTTTGACGGTATTGATTTTCAGGCCACGTGCTACTGCAACATCATATAAGTTTAGCGAAATGAGCATTGGTAGCCCTAGTGCTTTTAATTCCAATGCCATACGTAAAGTCATTCTTAAATTCGTTGCATCTGCAACGGCAATGATTGCATCGGGGATATCACCAAAATGACCAAGTAATACATTACGGGATACTTCTTCGTCCGGACTGGTAGTATGTAAACTATATGTACCGGGTAAATCAAGAATAGAAATATTTGGATGTCCTAATAATGTACCTTCACGTCTATCTACGGTTACACCTGGGGAGTTTGCAATACGAGCATTTGATCCAGTTAAAGCATTAAATAAAACGGTTTTTCCACAATTTGGTGGACCGATTAAGGCAAAATTGAGATGAGTTGTCATAATAAATTTTTATTTTAAATAACAGATAATTTTCGCTGCTTCTGCCTTGCGTAAAGAGAATTGTGAGTGGTTATCAAGGCGTACAACATAAGGACCTTTTCCTAATAATCCTTTGGCAATAATGGTTACTGGTCGATGTGATGAAAATCCTAAGTCGGCTAAACGACGACTAACAGAGCGATCTTGTGAACCAAAAACTGGGTTATCAACAATATCTTTAATATAAGCTTGTTGATGTTTTGCTAATTGATGAAGAGGATAAACAGACATAATCACGACTTCCTAACTTCTGTTCGATGGTTATTTATTCTAAATCTAAATAAGAAAGATTTCTAACCCTGTTAAAAGGTTTGACATTCTAACGAATAATTGAAACTAGCTGTTTGATGTATATCAAGTTAATTTGGTGCAATGGAGAGAAATTTAGGATAAAAACAAGAGTAATTAGTGAACATTAAAGGGGATAGTTATGTTTTTATCCTAAGGATAAGAGATGATTAGTATTCCCAAGTATCAGGATCAATGCCTTTTTCACGCATTAACACTTTAGCATCTTCAGGAATTTCATCATGCCGATCTTTTAATAAATCTTCATCTGTTGGTAATGGTTGCCCAGTAAATGCGTGGAGAAATGCTTCACAAAGTAACTCACTGTTGGTGGCATGGCGTAGATTACGAATTTGACGACGAGTGCGTTCATTAGTCAAAATTTCCAATACTTTAATTGGAATGGATACTGTAATTTTTTTTACTTGTTCGCTTTTTTTGCCATGTTCTGCATAAGGACTAATATATTTACCATCCCAATCCGCCATGATGAATTTCCTCTTAATTCCACACAATGTGTAGTATTTTAATCAAAATTAGTGGTGATGACAATCTAGCCTTAAAGACATCTAGATTTCTTTATTTCCTCTATTTTGTTGTGCGGAGTTAGCGAAGTATTGTGTTAGAATACGCAGCGTTTCTGTATATCGCCATTGGAAGGAGGTTAATGATGCAGACTGTTTCTCGTTATCAAGTTCATAAATTTGGTGGCAGTAGTTTAGCCAATGTGGATTGCATTCGAGGAGTCGCCTCGATTATTCAAAATTATAGTAGAGAAACAGATATCATCGTAATCTCGGCGATAGGAAAAACCACTAATTTATTAATTGAATGGGTGGAAGCCTCACATAAAGATACCGTTAGTGCCAATCGTATTTTGCAAAGTTTGCGTCATCAATATCTCTCTTTAGTTAATGCGTTATTAAACCATCCGGAAGAGGTCGCTCAAGCATTTGTTGATGATACACTCTATTTGTCCGCATTATTAGATAAACCTTTTAGTGAAGCCATTTATGCGGAAGTGGTGGGGCATGGTGAAATTTGGTCCACTCGTTTAGTCACTGCATATTTAAATCAACAAGGTATTCCATCAGTATTTGTTGATGCACGTGATTTTATGATGGCGGAACGTACAGTGTTACCGAAAGTACGTGTTGCACCAAGTAAAAGGCGCTTACAAACTATTTTAGATGCCTATCCTGATAAACGTTTGATTATTACTGGTTTTATCAGCCGTAATGCAGATGGAGAAACAGTGCTGTTAGGGCGTAACGGTTCTGACTATTCAGCAACACAAATTGCAGGTTTGGCGGATATTGAGAATGTTACTATTTGGAGTGATGTTGCGGGAGTTTATTCTGCTGATCCTCGTTATGTGAAAAATGCCACTTTATTACCATTATTACGTCTTGATGAAGCTAATGAATTGGCTCGTTTAGGTGCGCCAGTTTTACATAGCCGTACATTAGAACCAGTTAGAGAGTTTCAATTAAAACTGCAATTACGCAGTAGTTTAAAACCTAACGAAGGTACAACGCGTGTCGAACATGTCTATTCTTCATCGGCACAAGGTAAGATTGTCACTTTTCATAATCATATTGGTTGGATTGAATTGGTGATTCCACAAAATCAAGTATTGCAGAGTTGGCTACAACGTTTTCGAGCTTGGTTGCAGGAGTATCAACTTGATGCCTTAGTTGAGCAATTTATTGAGAGCAGTCGTACTTTACGTTTGGTTTATACCAATGAATATATTGATACGGCATTTATGCAATTTAAACAATTACCACTAATTACGGATTCCATTTCTATTCGTTATGATTTGTCATTGTTAGGCATTGTTGGCGCGGGTGTTTGTCAGAATTCATTACAAATGTTGCGTTTTTCACAAATGTTAAAAACACAACCATTAGAATTTATGTGGCAGTCTGATGATAATATCAGTGTGGTTGCGATTATGCGCCAATCTGTAAGTCGTGAATTATTACGTAATGTTCATGATGATCTCTTTAGAGCGCATAAGACAGTAGGTTTAGTGGTATTAGGAAAGGGAGAAGTGGCGAAAACGTGGGTGAATCTGTTCCGTCAAGAACAAGAGAAGATTGCTGCGCGGAGTCATTTTGACTTTTCCTTAATTGGTATTGTATCTAGCCAAAAGGCTTGGTTGGATCATCAAGGATTGCTACCGCAGATTAAAGAAAATAATTGGGATAACCAATTTGAGCAACAAGCGCGTGAATTTGTACCGGATGAATTAACGCAATGGATGAGTATGCACCCTTTTGATGAGTTAGTGATTTTGGATTTCACTAATAGTGATGAAGTGGCGGCACATTATCCTGATTACGCCAAATATGGTTTCCATGTGATCAGCGCTAATAAACGTGCAGCAGCGTTTGATCTTGATAAGTATCATCAGATTGAGGCAGCCTTTTTGCAATCAGGTAGTTATTGGTTGTATAACGCAACTGTCGGTGGTGGTTTACCGATTAATACCACTATTCATGATTTAGTGGAAAGTGGCGATACGGTGTTATCAATTGAAGGTACTTTCTCGAGTACATTGGCTTGGCTGTTCTATCAATATGATGGTTCGGTACCGTTCTCAATGTTGTTGGAACAGGCATGGCAACAGGGAATGACTGAACGTGATCCGCGAGAAGATTTATGTGGTCTAGATGCGTTACGTAAATTGCTGATTGTGGCGAGAACTGCCGGATATGATTTGGATCGTACCGATGTCAAAGTTGAATCATTGATCCCAGAATCAATGTTGGAATTACCGCTAACTGATTTCTTTGAGCAGTTACATGAGATCGAACCTTTTATTAATGAACATTATCATGATGCCAAAGAGGAACATGGCGTGTTGCGTTATGTGGTGCGTTTTCTAGCTAATGGGCAATCAAAAATTGGTTTAGAGATTTGCGGTAGTGATGATCCGATTGGTAGAGTATTACCAGGTGAGAATATTTTCTTAATTAGAAGCCTATGGTATCGCGATAATCCATTAGTGATTCATGGGCCAAGTGCCGGTGTGAAGATGACAGCCGGTGCAATTCAGGCAGATCTAAACCGTTTGGTAAAATTATTATAATCTTAAATAGATTGCAGCTTGAGCTGTTATCAATAACTTGTTAGAATTTCCGCCGTATTTCAACGCTATTGTTGAAATACGAGTTCGGATGAAGGTAGCTGGAGAGTGGAGAATTGACTCCACGCCGACGAGGTAAAATCTTTCAGGCGCTGTTTACAGCATGGACTGTTACTGGACGAACCCTTGGAGAGATCCGTCATAAACGGACGCCGAAGGCGCAAGAGAATAGCTTTATTCTTGAAACGCTCAGGCAAAAGGACAGGGGCAGGAAAGATTAATCACCATTTCATAATATCGGTTCTCGATATTCTTTTTTATTCTTTTCTACTCCTTGTATTTAGCTTTTTTATTTACGAGGAAGTCATGAGTTTCAATGAAATATTAGCTGCTATTGATAGCTTTGTTTGGGGACCGCCCTTACTTATTTTATTAGCAGGTACAGGTATTTATTTCAGTTTTCGTTTAGGTTTTCTACAAATCTGGGCGTTACCACGAGCGCTTAAATATATTTTCAAAAAAGGTAATACAGGCGAAGGAGATGTATCTGCATTTGCTGCATTATGTACAGCATTATCAGCAACGATTGGAACAGGAAATATTGTTGGGGTGGCTACTGCAATTCAAGCTGGTGGGCCAGGAGCCATTTTCTGGATGTGGATTGTGGCATTTTTTGGTATGGCAACCAAATATGCAGAGTGTTTATTGGCGGTGAAATATCGTACCAAAGATAAAAATGGTTTTATGTCTGGCGGACCAATGTATTACATTGAGTACGGTTTAGGCATTAAATGGTTAGCAAAATTGTTTGCGATTTTTGGTGTGATGGTTGCTTTCTTTGGGATTGGGACTTTCCCACAAATTAATGCGATTACCCATGCAATGAATGATACTTTTGGTATCTCAACTGTGGTTACGACAATTGTGATGACAATTTTAGTGGCGATGATTATCTTGGGTGGCGTGAATCGCATAGCCGTAGTATCTTCATTAATCGTGCCTTTCATGGCGGTGTTATATGTCGGTACATCAGTAGTCATTTTAGTTATGAATTGGCAAGTAGTGCCAACAGCGTTAGCGTTAGTGATTCATAGTGCCTTTAATCCTGAAGCGGCTTTAGGTGGTGTATTAGGCTTTACGGTGTTAAAAGCAATCCAATCTGGTATGGCGCGTGGTATTTTCTCAAATGAATCAGGATTAGGTAGTGCACCAATTGCAGCAGCAGCTGCGCAAACACAAGAGCCAGTACGTCAAGGTCTAATCTCAATGACAGGTACTTTCTTTGATACCATCATCATTTGTACGATGACAGGATTGGTAATTGTGATTACTGGTGTTTGGCAATCAGATGTGGCTGGTGCGGCATTAACGAACCTCGCTTTTGCGCAAGGATTGGGTAATAGTATTGGCGCAACAATCGTGACGATTGGTTTGTTATTCTTTGCTTTTACCACTATTCTTGGTTGGTGCTATTACGGTGAGCGTTGTTTTGTCTATTTAGCGGGTATTAAGGGAATTAAAGTTTTCCGTACTTGTTTCATTATTTTAATTGCTGGCGGTGCATTTATTAAGCTAGATGTGATTTGGAGCCTAGCTGATATTGTAAATGGCTTAATGGCGATTCCTAACTTAATTGCATTAATTGGCTTACGTAAAGTGATCATTGCGGAAACCAAAGATTATTTTGCACGTTTACGTGTTTCTGATAAAGATCGTGATGAAGCGTTAGTGGAAGATGGGTTAAGTAAGAGTTTTAATTAATGTGGAAATTGCGTGGTATCAGCCACGCAATTTTTTATGTGCTAAAAGATTATTTACCGATACAGAATGAGCTAAAGATATTACCGAGTAGATCATCAGAGGTAAATTCACCAGTAATCTCACTCAAGGCATTTTGCGCCATTTTCAATTCTTCTGCTAATAATTCACCTGCATAAAATTGAGTTAATTGAATATGGCCTAATTGCAAGTGTTCAGCAGCCTTGTTAAGTGCTTCTAAATGACGGCGACGAGCAAGGAAACCACCTTCAGTCACTGTTTGATAACCAATGCTTTCTTTCAAATGTTCTTTGAGTAATTGTATGCCTTGTTGCGTTTTGGCTGATAGGGTAATGGTTGTATAGTTACCATTTTGTGTAATACCTTCAGTTTCACCACTAATATCTGCTTTATTGCGAATAATGGTTACTGGAATAGAATCAGGTAATTTAGACATAAATTCTGGCCAAATTTTTTCTGGCAATGTTTCAGTAGTGGTAGTGCTATCCAACATAAAAAGCACACGATCTGCTTGTTCAATTTCTTGCCATGCACGTTCAATACCAATGCGCTCAACTTCATCTGTCGCAGCGCGTAAACCTGCAGTATCAATAATATGAAGCGGCATACTATCTAAATGGATATGTTCACGCAATACATCACGTGTAGTGCCCGCAATATCAGTAACAATTGCAGCATCTCGACCAGCTAATGCGTTTAATAAACTGGATTTTCCAGCATTTGGACGACCAGCAATCACGACTTTCATACCTTCTCGTAGCAACGAACCTTGTTTTGCTTGTGCTTGTACTGTTGCTACTTGCTCAATGATTTGGTTTAACAAGCCTTCTATTTTGCCATCAGCCAGAAAATCAATTTCCTCATCAGGAAAGTCAATTGCTGCTTCCACGTAGGTACGTAAATAAATTAATTGTTCAACTAATTGATGAACTTGAGTGGAAAATTCACCTTGTAATGATTTTAGGGCAGAGCGTGCCGCTTGTTCAGAACTTGCATCAATTAAATCAGCAATCGCTTCAGCTTGTGCTAAGTCAATCTTATCATTTAAAAAAGCTTGTTCTGAAAATTCACCTGGTCGAGCTAAACGCACACCATTAATTTGTAGAATTCGTTTTAGTAATAAATCAAGGATGACTTGTCCGCCATGTCCTTGTAGTTCAAGCACGTCTTCTCCAGTGAAAGAGTTTGGTGCTTTGAAAAACAGCGCAATGCCTTGGTCAAGTGTCGTACCATCAACATCCTTAAATGGCAGATAATCAGCCATTCTTGGTTTAGGGCATTTTCCCAATACTTGTTGCGCTACTTCTGTTGCTAATGGGCCGGAAACGCGCAAAATACCAATACCACCGCGTCCCGGTGGTGTGGCTTGAGCTACAATTGTATCGTTTTCTATCATAATACTTGGATATATTTGAGTGTCATAAACTTGAGGCACCTTAGTTAAGATGCCTCAATCATTACCATTTATTTTTTACGAGAATGTAAGCCTCTTTTCTCTAATCCTCGATAAATCAGTTGTTGCTGAACAATGGTGATAAGGTTAGATACCAACCAGTAAAGCACTAGACCTGATGGGAACCAGAGGAAGAAGAAAGTAAACATCACTGGCATAAAGGTCATTACTTTTTGTTGCATTGGATCTGCCACTGGTGTTGGGGACATTTTTTGTAATAAGAACATTGATGCACCCATTAATAACGGCAGAATGTAGTAAGGATCTTGCGCCGCTAAGTCTTGGATCCAACCAAAGAATGGTGCGTGACGTAATTCCACTGCTTCTAAGAATGTCCAGTAAAGCGCAATAAAGATTGGCATTTGTAGCAATAATGGTAAACAACCGCCAAGAGGATTCACTTTCTCTTCTTTGTAAAGCTTCATCATCTCTTGACTCATCTTTTGACGATCTTCACCGAAGCGTTCACGTAATTCTTGAATTTTTGGCTGTAGCATACGCATTTTCGCCATTGAAGTGTATTGCGCTTTGGTTAAAGGATAAAGAATAGCTTTAACGACAAGAGTAACACCGATAATCGCTAGACCCCAGTTGTGTACCAAGCTTTGAATAAATTGTAGTAATTTGAATAGCGGTTTTGCAATAAACCATGCCCAGCCATAATCTACAGTCAAATCAAGATATGGAGCAACTTGTTCCATTTGATTTTGTAATTTAGGCCCTACCCAAAGTTGGCTCTTAATGGTATCAGTTGCGCCATTTGCGATAGTGGTAACTGGACCACGATAACCGATATAAGCGAAATTATCTTGTGTTGATGAATAAAGTTGATTTTCTGCATCTTGGTTAGGTACCCACGCAGATACGAAATAGTGTTGTAAAATCGCAGCCCAACCCTGTTTTGTTTTGATAGCAAGGTTGTCTTTCTTCATATCATCAAAAGAGTATTTTTTATAGTTAGTCTCTGATGAAGAGTAAGCGCCGCCTGTATAGGTTGGCATTGCAATATTACCAGAGCTTTCAACCAAAGTATGTTTCAATTGTGCATAAGGCTGTACTTGAATATTAGCGCCGCTGTTATTGGTTACTTCTACATTTACTTTCACATCGTAGCTATCACGAGTTAAGGTGAAAATTTTACGATAAGTTACACCATCTTTGGTGAAAGTGAATGGTACGCTAATTTCATTTTGACCTTGAGCTAATGAGAAATGATCACCATCCACTTGATAATCAGCACGACCAGCAACGGTATCACTACCGTTAGCGCCAATTAAACCACTTTGCGCGATATAAACGTGTTCAGGTGTGTCTTTTAATAAAGCGAATGGGGTTTTTGAATGTAATTCTGCATCATATTTCAGTAAATCTGCACCAACCACATCACCACCAACAGTACTAATTTTAAGGCGTAAAACATCACTTTCGATTGTGATAATACGGCCTTGTTTGCTGCTGCTATCTGCTACCGCTGCTGAACTAGCAGGAGTATCATTTGCAGTCGTTGCTGATGAATCAGTTTGCGTTTGTGTTTGAGTTTGTGCAAGTTGAGGATTATTGTCGATTTCCCATTGTTGATAAATCAAGAATGAGATAAAGAGCAATGCAATTACAAGTAAACTACGTCTTGAGTCCATTATTTTTTTCTCTGTGGTTTATGGTTATCAATAGATGGCGGCACAGGATCATAGCCTGATGAACCAAAAGGATGACATTTTAATATACGCTTCACTGTAAGCCAACCCCCTTTTATTACTCCATGCGTTTGAATTGCTTCAATACCATATTGAGAGCAAGTGGGTGTGAAACGACAACGAGGACCAATTAATGGACTAATAACCAGCTGGTAAAAGCGGATAATGCCAATTAACCCTTTTTTGATAAGCGTAGATGCCGCTGCCATAATTTATCCAATGCCTTGAATAACATCGCATTATCCAACTCTTTAATGCCTTTACGTGCAATCACAATGAAATCATAATTAGGTAATTGATGCTGTTGTAAACGGAAACTTTCACGACAAATACGTTTGATACGATTGCGCTGGTTGGCACGTTTGACATATTTTTTGGCAACGGTTAGACCTAATCGAGGATGTTGCAAAGTGTTTGGACGAGCAATAATTGAAATTTCAGGTAAAGAAGCTCTGAAAGGTTGTTGGAATACGAAGTTAAATTGAATGGGAGTTAACAAACGTAACTCCCTTGAAAATCCTAGCTTAGACACTCGGTAATCAGCAGATTATGCACTTAAACGTGCACGACCTTTAGCACGACGACGAGCTAAAACTTGACGACCTTTTTTAGTTGCCATACGCGCACGGAAACCGTGAGTACGACTACGTTTTAACACAGAAGGTTGGAAAGTACGTTTCATTTTCTTATCTACCTAATAAAATTGACGTTTTAATATTGAAAAAAGACATAACTCAGCGTTGACTTGAGTGCAGTCAGTGATATTAAAACAAAAAGTTACAATAAAAAGAGGACGCAATTCTAATCAGAAATTGGCAATTCGTCAAATGGATAAACAGAAAAATTCGCTTTTTCTTGTTTTAGCGAGTGTTGATAAGTATAAATCGGATAAATCATAAAAGAGAAGCGAAAGAAAAATTGATCTTTTGAGAAGATCTTATAGTGAGTTTATTGTATGATATCGGTCGGTTTGAGATGGAACATTGAAAAGTTTAGATAACAATTAATAATTACACACCTATGGAACAGCACAAATTATCTTCCCTTTGGCAAAGTTGCCTGTTACAGCTGCAAGATAAAATTAACCAGCTTGATTTCAGTACATGGATTCGGCCATTACAAGCAGATATTACAGAAAATACAATGGTGCTTTATGCGCCAAATCGGTTTGTGCGCGATTGGGTACAAGATAAGTATTTAGTACAAATAGAAGAAATTGTGCATTTTCTTACCGCAAATCCACAATTTGCTGTTCGGGTACGTGAAGGAACACGTCCGGTGCGTGAAGTGGCACCGGTGACGGAAAATGTTGCTTCAGCAAATTTGGTACAGAATACTACGAATCAATCAAAAAAATTTAAAACTAACTTAAACCCTAAATATGAGTTTCACAATTTCGTACAAGGGAAATCGAACCAGTTAGCGCGTGTTGTAGCGCAGAAAGTGGCGGAAAAAATTGGTGATGAAGGTTATAACCCGCTGTTTTTATATGGTGGTACTGGACTAGGGAAAACTCACTTATTGCATGCAATTGGTAATGGTATTTTTAAAAACAAACCAGATGCGAAAGTGGTGTATATCCATTCTGAACGTTTTGTCCAAGAATTAGTAAAAGCATTAAAATCGGAAAGTATTGAACAATTTAAGAAATTCTATCGTTCGTTAGATGCATTATTAATTGACGATATTCAATTCTTTGCCGGTAAAGAGGGATCACAAGAAGAGTTTTTCCATACTTTTAATAGCTTATTTGAAGGTGGGCGGCAAATTATTTTAACTTCAGATCGCTACCCTAAAGAGATTGATAAGATCGAAGAGCGTTTAAAATCCCGTTTTAATTGGGGATTAAGCGTAGCAATTGAACCACCTGAATTAGAAACTCGCGTGGCGATTTTGTTGAAGAAAGCAGAAGAGAGCAATATTGTTTTACCTGAAGAGGTTGCCTTTTTTATCGGACAAAAATTGCGCACTAATGTGCGTGAATTAGAAGGGGCATTAAATCGGGTCAGTGCTAACGCTAATTTTACTGGGCAGCCAATTACCATTGATTTTGTGCGTGAAACATTAAAGGATATGCTGGCGGTGCATGATCGTTCAGTAACCTTAGATAATATTCAAAAAGTGGTGGCTGAACGTTATCGCATTAAAGTGGCGGATTTAAAATCGAAAAGCAAAGCGCGTTCAGTCGTGCGTCCGCGTCAAATGGCGATGGCGCTATCAAAAGAATTAACCAATCATAGTTTGCCGGAAATTGGGCGGGCTTTTGGCGATCGCGATCATACTACAGTGTTACACGCGTGTCGTAAGATCGCTGAATTACGAGATTCAGACAATAATATCAGTGAAGATTATGCCAATCTGATCAGAACGTTATCAACTTAAGGTGGGCTTATGCAATTTATCGTAGCAAGAGAAAATTTATTGAAACCCTTACAACAGGTATGTGGTGTTTTAAGTAGTCGTCCATCTTTACCGGTGCTAAATAATATTTTAGTACAGATTACTGGTGATCGTTTAACTCTGACAGGTTCCGATCTTGAGGTGGAGTTATCAACTTTTGTGCAATTGATTTCAGCAAGTGAAGATGGTGTTTTTACCATTCCAGCACGTAAGTTTTTAGATATTTGCCGTTCATTAAATGATGATGCTGAAATTACCGTAAATTACGAAAATGATCGAGTGTTAGTAACAGCAGAACGCAGTAAATTTAATTTAGCGACTTTGCCTGCAGAAAGTTATCCAAATTTAACGCAATTAGATGTTGAGGTAGAACTGAATCTTGAACAATCAGTATTGCGTCGTGTAATGGAAGCAACGCAATTTTCAATGGCAAATCAAGACGCTCGTTATTTCCTCAATGGCATGAAATTTGAAACTGAAAATGGTGTATTGCGTACAGTAGCAACAGATGGCCACCGTTTGGCGGTATGCGGTATTCAATTAGCACAAAATGTACCAGATTATTCGATTATCGTACCACGTAAAGGTGTGCTAGAGTTGATGCGCTTGTTAGACAGCAATAGTGAAGTGGTGCGTGTCTGTATGGGACAAAATAATATTCAAGTTCATTTAGCAAATATTATTTTCACCTGTAAATTGATTGATGGACGTTTCCCTGACTATCGTCGAGTGTTGCCAAGAAATGCTGATCGCATTTTGGAAGTAGATTGGAATTCATTGAAACAGGCTTGTGTACGTGCAGCTATTTTATCCAATGAACGTTTCCGCGGAGTACGTTTAATTATTGAAGCAAATCAATTGAAGATCTTGGCGCAAAATCCAGATCAAGAAGAAGCAGAAGAAGTGATTGACGTTAGCTATACAGGTGAGCCAATGGAAGTTGGTTTTAATGTGAGTTACATTTTAGATGTATTAAATGCCTTAAAATGCCAATCTGTCAGAATTCGTCTTACCGATGCAACTTCAAGCTGTTTAATGGAAGATTGTGCAGAAAGTAATGCTGAGTATGTGATTATGCCAATGCGCTTATAGTTATGGCTTTATCCCAACTGAATATTCAACATTTTAGAAATCTTAAAGCTGTGAGTTTAACCTTAGACTCAGGCTTTAATTTTTTGATTGGGCATAATGGCAGCGGCAAAACCAGTCTGCTTGAAGCCATCTATTTTTTAGGGCATGGTCGTTCATTTAAAAGTTCAGTCATTGGGCGGGTGATTCATTACGAGCAACCTGAATTTACCTTATTTGCTAAAATTGAGGATCAGCAGGCGAGTTGGTCAGTAGGTTTACAAAAAACACGTCAAGGTGAAAGCACTATTAGAATTAATGGTGAAGATGGTAATAAGATTGCAGATTTGGCGCATTTATTGCCAATGCAGTTAATTACACCAGAAGGTTTAACACTGATTAATGGTGGGCCGAGCTATCGACGTGCATTTTTAGATTGGGGGTTATTTCATCTTGAACCCAGTTTTCACGCATTATGGTCATCACTCAATCGTTTGTTAAAACAGCGTAATGCGGCTTTACAACAGGTAACCAATTACAGTCAAATCAAAATTTGGGATCAACAATTACATCATATCGCGGGACAGATTAGTGAGTGGCGGCAGCATTATGCAGAAGCATTAAAACAAGAGATTAGCTCCACTTGTCAGTTGTTTTTGCCTGAAATAGAGATTGAGGCGCAATTTTACCAAGGTTGGACTAAAGAGGTTCCGTATGCGGAATTGTTAGCGAGTAATTTTGAGCGGGATCGGGCGGTTGGCTACACTATGTCTGGTCCACAGCGAGCTGATTTTAAATTTAAAGCTAATGGACTACCTGCGCAAGATATTTTGTCACGTGGACAATTAAAATTATTGATGTGCGCCCTGCGTTTGGCGCAAGGCGAACATTTAATGCAGCAACAACAGCGCCGTTGTATTTTTTTAATTGATGATTTTGCTTCGGAATTAGATCCTAATAAACGTGCTTTATTGGCACAGCGTCTAAAAGAGAGTCAATCTCAAGTTATTATTACTGCAATTACCGCAGAACAATTACAACAGCCACATTGGCAAGAAGGCGCCAAATTTCAATTGAAAAATGGTGAAGTGTGGCAGATAGATTAGTGTAAAGTGTTAGGTTTCACCTTTAAAGGGCGAAACCTAATACTTAGTTCTTGTAAGTTAATGACCTTAATTGTGCAAGTAATTGCTTACAGGCTTTGTCTAATGGTGCTTGTATCACCATTTCATCACCGGTTTTTGGGTGCGTGAAACGAATAGAAAAAGCGTGTAAGAACAGGCGATTTAATCCGAAAGGCGCTAATTGCTGATCAAAATCTTTACTGCCATATTTACTATCGAAAGCAATTGGATGACCAGCGTATTGCGTATGAACACGAATTTGATGCGTTCTACCAGTAATCGGTGACGCTTTTACTAATGTCGCGAAACTAAAACGCTCTTCTACACTAAAACGAGTTTCAGAAGGTTTACCTTGCTCACTCACTCTGACAATTCTTTCACCGCTAGAAAGTTCATTTTTCAGTAATGGCGCTTTTACCGCTTTGCAGTGTGATTGCCATTCACCTCTAACTAAAGCTAAATAATCTTTTTGAATTGTTTTATCGCGTAGCTGTTCATGTAAATTACGTAATGCAGAACGTTTTTTGGCTACCAATAAAATGCCTGAAGTATCGCGATCTAAACGATGTACTAACTCCAGAAATTTAGCTTGTGGACGCAAAGCTCGCAGCGCTTCAATTACACCAAAACTTAAACCACTGCCGCCATGAACTGCAATACCTGATGGTTTATTAATGATCAGCAACTGATCATCTTCAAACAAAATTTGTTGTTCTAGTTCACTAACTTTATTCAACTTAGTGGAAATTGGTGCAGCATTGCTTTTTTCACTCACTCTAACTGGTGGAATACGTACAACATCACCAGCTTGTAATTTATATTCTGGTTTTGTGCGTCCTTTATTTACGCGAACTTCGCCTTTGCGAATAATGCGATAGATTAGGCTTTTTGGCACACCTTTTAATTTGGCTAATAGATAATTATCAATGCGTTGTTGTTCTTCATCAGCTTCAATAGTGACGAAACGCACATTGGCATTAATTACGTTGTCTTCAGGATTATGCATAATTTCTCTAGTGTTAAAAAATTCGGCGTATCATATCATTAAGCAAGGCGAGTTGCGAAAATTTGCGAAAGTTTTTTCACGCCAAGTTAGTGGAAAACAATGATCTTTAGCTTTGCAAAACGTCGATAAAATGGAATAATAAGGAGCATTTTTTTGTGAGTCAGTCATGCAATGGCGTGCTGTCTTTTTGTTTCACAGGATAGTGCTTTTTAATTGATTTTTGGTGCGGCAATAAGGCGTAAGACACCAATTTTAGAGATGTTAATACAGGACACGAATTAGCAAATTCAATACAATCAGTTCAAAGTAACGCTATTTGGCAACACTATATGTGTGATGGTTGCCGTTTTGCGTTGCGTTTTAGCACAATGAGAATCGGGAGATTGGCATACTGCAGCAACAGAATTAAAGTGTTTGTATTATCGTCGTTTTTATAAAAGTTATAACAAGAATAGAGAAATAACGATGAAAAGAATGTTAATTAACGCCACGCAAAAAGAAGAATTGCGTGTCGCTTTAGTTGATGGTCAACGTTTATTTGACCTCGATATTGAATCTCCAGGGCATGAACAAAAGAAAGCCAACATCTATAAAGGAAAAATCACTCGCGTAGAACCAAGTTTAGAAGCTGCATTTGTTGATTATGGTGCAGAACGACATGGTTTCCTTCCTTTAAAAGAAATCGCTAGAGAATATTTCCCAGAAGGGTATGTTTATCAAGGCCGACCAAATATCCGCGATATTTTGCATGAAGGACAAGAAGTTATTGTTCAAGTTAGCAAAGAGGAGCGTGGTAACAAAGGTGCGGCATTAACTACTTTCGTTTCTTTAGCGGGTAGCTATTTAGTGATTATGCCAAATAATCCTCGTGCTGGTGGGATTTCGCGCCGTATTGAAGGAGATGAACGCTTAGAGTTGAAAGAAGTGTTAGGTTCATTAGAAGTACCAGATGGTGTTGGTCTTATTGTTCGTACTGCTGGAGTTGGACGTTCACCAGAAGAATTACAATGGGATTTACACGTTTTATTGCACCACTGGGAAGCAATTAAGAAAGCGTCAGAATCTCGTCCTGCACCATTCTTAATTCACCAAGAAAGCGATGTTATTGTGCGTGCGATTCGTGATTATTTGCGTCGCGATATTGGTGAAATTTTAATTGATAGCCGTAAAGTATTCGATAAAGTGAAAGAGCATATCAAATTAGTGCGTCCAGACTTTATCAATCGTGTCAAACTGTATCAAGGCGAAGTGCCATTATTTAGTCATTTCCAAATTGAATCGCAAATTGAATCTGCTTTCCAACGTGAAGTGCAGCTTCCTTCAGGTGGTTCGATTGTGATTGATGTAACGGAAGCATTAACTGCAATTGATATCAACTCAGCACGTTCAACACGTGGCGGTGATATTGAAGAAACAGCATTAAATACTAACCTTGAAGCTGCGGATGAAATTGCTCGTCAATTACGTTTACGTGACCTTGGTGGTTTGATCGTAATAGACTTTATTGATATGACGCCAGCACGCCATCAACGTGAAGTGGAAAACCGTATTCGTGATGCAGTGCGTCAAGATCGTGCCAGAATCCAATTTAGCCGCATTTCTCGTTTTGGGCTATTAGAGATGTCACGTCAGCGTTTAAGTCCATCATTAAACGAATCGACTCACCATATCTGCCCACGTTGTCAAGGTACAGGTAAAGTGCGTGATAATGAATCTTTATCACTCTCTATTCTCCGTTTACTTGAAGAGGAAGCGTTAAAAGAGAATACCAAACAGGTTCACACTATTGTTCCTGTGAAGATTGCAACTTACTTGTTAAATGAAAAACGTCGTGCAATTACTGAAATTGAAAAACGTCACGATGTACAAGTGATTGTTGTGCCGCATGAACAAATGGAAACTCCGCATTTCTCAGTATTCCGTTTGCGTGATGGTGAAGATAATCATACCTTAAGTTATAACTTAACTAAGTTGCATGATTTACAAGAAGAAATTGATGGTGAAGAGTCTTTAATTAGTCGTACCTTAGAAGCAACGACTAATGTTACTGCGCCACAACCAGAGGTAGCTGCAGTTGAAATCACTATTCCTGAACCTGCGCCAGTAGTGAAGAAGAAAGAGGAAGAAAAAGTTTCTTTATTCACTCGTATTTGGCAAAAGATTAAAGGACTCTTTGCGGAAGAAGAACGTGAAGAAAAAGGTAATAAACGCAATAACTCTCGCAATAACAATAACAAACGTTCTCGTCGTGATAACAACAATAAAGATGCTAATCGTCAGCGTGACAGACGTAATAATGATGAGTCTAAACGCAGAGAAGCGACTAGCGAAAAAGAAGAGAATAAACGTACTAAACGAGCAAATCGTAAAGCAGTAGCGGAAGAAATTAATGAGTTGAATGTTACTGCACGTAAAGGTGAAGAAGAGAATAGCAAAGAACAACAGGTTGCTTCTCGTCGTCAACGTCGTGATTTGCGTAAGAAAGTCCGTTTAAATGATGCAGCGACAGTAGAAAATGAGAAATCAACTGTAGAAACAATGCAACCAGCAGTAGAGGAAACAGTGGTAGATACTGTTGAGCAGGTTGTTGTTGCTGAAACAACCAATATTGCGCCAGCTGTACCGGCAGTGGTTGTCGAAGAAGCAAAAACGGAAGTGAGAACCATAGTTGAAGAACAGCCAGTATCAGCACAAGTGGAGGCTGTTCAAGAAGAAACCGAAGAAACAACGGTATCTGAGCGTAATCATCGTGAAAATCGTTCACGTCGTTTACCGCGTCATTTACGTATGAATAATCGCAGACGTCGCCATGCCCAAGAAGTGATTTCTCCAATGCCATTATTTATGGCGGTTGCTTCGCCTGAATTGGCAAGCGGTAAGATCTGTTTACCATTTGTGAATCGAGTGGAAAAAGAGAAAAATAGTAACTTTGTTTCTGTTGATGAAATGTTAGAACAACAAAAACAAGATACTAATGAAACTTTGATTCCGGTTACTTCAGCAGTGGCGAGCCAAGATAGCAGCCCTCGTCCGTTAGCGGCTGTATTGACAATGGAAGCAAATGGTAAGGAAGCAAAATCTAAGCCGAATAGCAGCCTAAACCAAGCTCGTTTGGCACAACAAGCCGTTGAAGATCAATTAGAAGATGAGGTAGTGACTGCATCAACAGAAGAGCAAACAGTGGCACCAACGATTGTAGAAGAAGTTGCTGTAGAAAAAGTTGTTGAACCTTATCAATCTACCTACCAATTTAATGGTCGTTTAGGAACCTTTGCGGTAGTAGAGCACGTTAAGGCAGAGATGACGCTAGCGGAAGCGAGCGAATTGGTACCGATGAATCTCAATATTGTTGAATGGAAAGGTTCACGTTATACCTTTAGAGGTCGCGGTGCAGCAGGTTACCATACCGCAATTGATCATGCGGCAACTGCGCCAACACAAGCGAAAGCAGAGTAACATCTGATTCATATAGAGAGGCTATATCGAGAGATATAGCCTTTTTTATTAGACGGCAAGAATTTCAAATAGCGGAATATCCCAACTTTCACAAGGAATTTCTGCCACTTGCTGACAACGATGTGCTAAACCAATTGGTAGAAAATTTTTTTGCTGCCAATTTTCCAATGTGCGATCGTAAAAACCACCACCCATACCTAGACGATTTTTATTGCTGTCAAAAGCGACTAATGGCGTAAAGATAATATCCAGTTGCTGAATTGGTAAAACTTTCGTGACATCTAATACAGGCTCTTTAATGGCAAATTTATTCTTTTTCATCGGTGTTGCCGGAGTATATTCTAGAAATAGCAAGTTGCCATGGCTAAAAGGATGCAACACAGGCAGATAAAGCTGATAGCCTTGTTGCCAAAGTCGTTCAATCAAAACATTTGTAGAAATTTCTCCGTCGAACGAACGATAAATAGCAATATTTCTTACATTTAGCGGTTGTAAAAAATCTAATACGACATCGGCAATTTGTTGTTCAGCTTGTTTTTGTTGTTGTGCAGATAATGCTGCACGTTGTTGACGGACGAAACGACGTAATTGCTGTCTTTGTTCAGCTTTGCTCAATGATGAATGATTGACAATGAAATGATGAGATTCTGGTAAGGTATTTGGCATATCACTAATTATATTGAGGACCCGAGGTGCCGATACGGGTGGTCGGTCCTTGAACCCTACGGTTCAAGGGAGTCAGTCTTACATTCATTAGGCTTCTTGATAAACAAGCATGCTCACCGATTGTAGGTAACCAACTCTAAAATATATCAGTATCGGCTCAGGGACGTAACCCATTGTCGAACACCCCAGGTGCTATTAATAGTACATTAATTTTCTTAATTTGCCTAGTAAGAGAAAGTCCTATTTCTTAATTTAAATCATAATTTATTTAGGTGCTGGCATATTAGACAAAATGGTGCTTAAAGAGTGTTCTATTTGTTCAATTTTATTATTAATTAAATTTTCTCGTTCAGAATTTTGCTGCTGTTGGGTGATTAAATCATGGCATAAATTTAACCCAACGATAGTTAATGCTTTATCAAGTTGAATAATACCAGTACGACTTTTTAACTCTGATACTTTCTTTTCTAAAATATCAGCAGCTTCTCTTAGTGCTTGATGCTGATCTTCTGGACAGCTTAAGCGTAGGTTTTGACCAAAAATATACAAATCAATATTTTTAGACATACAAGAACCTCTTTAGACAGAAATTATAACGTTATAAATGTAGGTATTATGCCATAGCAAATAAGTTTCGTCATAGATTATTGGTGGATATTCTGGTTGGTGTTAGAATGGCTGACATTTGAGAAGAAATGGAAATTTATATGGCAATTACAGCACAGCAACTGACACACGAATTAAAGCAAGCAGGAATTACTTTAAATGGTGTTGAATTACATGGATTATTAACAGGATTTATTTGTGGCGGTATCCGCGATGAAAGCTGGAAACCATTGTTGTATCAATTTACTAATGATGATCACGCCTATCCAGTGCAATTAATCAGCAAAATTGCAGAATTATACAAAGCATTAAACGCAAGTTTGGCAGATCTAAGTGAATTTACCTTTGAGTTAGATCTTGGCAATTTAGATGATATTTACCAGAGTATTACCTCATTAAGCGAGTGGTGTAATCACTTCTTACTTGGCTTAGGTTTAGCGCAACCTAATTTACAGCAAGAGAAGCAACAAGATATTGCGGAGGCTTTAGCCGACTTACGCGAAATTTGCCAATTGGGCTATGAAGAAGGCGATGATGAAGAGGGCCTCGCGCAAGCATTAGAAGAGGTAATCGAATATTTACGTACAATTGCTATGCTGTTTTATTCACACTTTCATCAACCAGCAGTACAACAAAAAACTATCCATTGATAAGAGGTATAGATTGTGGATTTGAGTTATATGGCAGAGATGCCGATTGAAGAATTTCAACAACGTCGAGCAAAAGTTTTTGCCCAATTACCAACCAATAGCGGTTTAATCGTTTTTTCTAATTTAGAACGTCAACGTACCGCATCTTCTAATTACCCTTTTCGTCAAGATAACTATTTCTGGTATTTAACCGGATTTAACGAACCAGATGCGATCTTATTACTGAAGAAAACTGAACAAGAGCAGCAAACGATTCTATTTTTACGTCCATCAGATCCATTAATGGAAACATGGAATGGTCGTCGTTTAGGCGTTGAAAAAGCACCAACAACTTTACATTTAGATCAGGCTATTGCGATTGATGAAGTACGACAACAGCTACCACAATTGCTGAATGGTTTGGGTACACTCTATTATGCCGAAGAAGTACAACAATGGGGTGATGAGATTGTGCACCAAACTTTATCTTTGATGCGTACTCAACAACGACAAGGCGTAAAAGCACCAACGACATTAGTTTGTTGGCGTGAGCTATTAGACGAAATGCGTTTATTTAAATCAGAAAATGAAATTCGTTTAATGCAACAAGCGGGACAAATTTCAGCATTAGCTCATATTCGAGCAATGAAACAAGCGCGTCCACAACGTTTTGAATATGAATTAGCCAGCGAAATGTTACACGAATTCAATCGCTTTGGCGCAAGATGGGAGTCTTATCCATCAATCATTGCCAGTGGCGAGAATGCCTGTATTCTGCACTACACAGAAAATGATCGCTTAATGCAAGATGGTGATTTAGTGCTAATTGATGCTGGTTGTGAATTTGCCATGTATGCCGGTGATATTACGAGAACTTTTCCTGTAAATGGTAAATTTAGCCCAGCGCAACGTGAGATTTATCAAATTGTCTTAGAGGCAGAAAAACGGGCGATTGAATTGTTAGTCAATGGTAATTCGATCAAACAAGCCAATGATGAAGTATTAAAAATTAAGGTTGCAGGGTTGGTGCGTTTAGGGATTTTATCCGGCGATGTGGATACATTGATTGCTGAAAAAGCTTACACCCGTTTTTATATGCACAGTCTAGGTCACTGGTTAGGTCTAGATGTGCACGATGTAGGCGCCTATGGACAAGATCGTACACGTGAATTGCAACCTGGTATGGTCGTTACTGTTGAGCCAGGTTTATATATTCCAAATGCCGAAGATATTCCTGCCGCTTATCGTGGTATTGGGGTGCGGATTGAAGATGATCTATTGATTACAGAATATGGTAATAAAGTGTTGACTGCCGCCGTACCAAAAGAGATTGATGAAATTGAAGCGTTAATGGCGCAAAAGGATTAATTATGCAACAGCAACACTACGATGTAATTATTGGCGGCGGTGCCATGAATGGGCTGACATTAGCCTTAACCTTGGACACCCTTTCTGCTTCCCGATTGAGAATTGCGGTAATTGAAAAACGTCAACGATCGCAACAGCAGGGAGTAGGCTTTGATAGTCGTTGTGTTGCTTTATCCGATGGCACTTGTCGTAAACTGAAACGTATTCGTTTTGATCAGCAACAAACTTTATGGGATCGGGTGCAAACATTTGCCGAACCGATCAAGCAAGTGCATGTATCGGAGCGTGGTCATTCCGGAATAGTTGAAATTAATGCCGCAGAGATGCATTTAACTCAACTCGGTGTTGTAGTGGCGTTGCAAAATATGGGCGATACTTTTATGGCAGCACTTGCTAATAAAGCGAATATTGATTTTATTAGCCCACACTTTATTCAGCAGATTGACTATGGTACTGATCAAATTGCAGTCACTTTAGATAACCAAATGCGTTTAACCGGTAAATTATTAGTCGCTGCTGATGGTACCGATTCGCAAATAGCGCAGTTAGCCGGTATCGCTTGTAATGAAGAATTTGATTATCAGCAAAGTGCAATTATTGCTAATGTGATAACCTCAATGCCGCATCAAGGGCGTGCTTTTGAGCGTTTTACTCCCGAAGGGCCAATTGCTTTATTACCAATGGCGGATAATATGATGTCATTGGTTTTTTGTACTAAAACGCCGGAAGCATTATTAGCGTTGGATAATCAATCATTTTTACAGCAGCTGCAACAACGCTTTGGCTGGCGTTTGGGAAAATTTCAATCAGTAAGCAAGCGTTACGCTTACCCGCTCAAATTAAAACGCAGTACAGCTTTAATCGGTAACCGTCTTGCTTTGGTCGGTAATGCGGCACAAACGCTGCATCCAGTAGCTGGACAAGGCTTTAATTTGGGTATTCGTGATGTTTTTGCGCTAGCAGAAGCAATTATTAATGCGCAAGAGATCGGCTCAGCTGAAATGTTGCAGCAATACCAACAACATCGTTTGCAAGATCAACAACGGATTATTGGTTTAACGACGAATTTAGTACAAATTTTTAGTAATGAATTATTGCCATTACAGGTATTACGTAATTTAGGTTTAACTGCATTAAGTCATTGTTCCGCCTTACGCCATACATTTGTACAACCAACATTAGGACGAATTTAATGAAAGAGTTTGATATTGCCATTATTGGTGGCGGTATGGTGGGATTGGCATTGGCACAAGCCCTCAAAGATACGGATTGTTCGATTGCGGTGATTGAAGCGCATATTCCAGCATTTCAGTTAGAAACAGTAATGAATCGGGTGAGTGCGTTAAATCTTTCATCAGAAACTATGCTGCGCCAGTTTGGTGTATGGCAACAACTTCAAGCGTGGCGGGCGACAGCATACGAAAAAATGCAAGTATGGGAGAAGGATAGCTTTGCTCATATTCAGTTAGATACGCAAAACCTAGGGGTTGATCATCTTGGGCATATCGTCGAAAACCAATTAATTCGTCAAGCGTTGTATCAGGCAGTATTGCAGCAAGAGAATGCAGAGTTATTGGTGGCAACCCCAACTTCATTAGGCGTCAATGAAAATAATGCGGTGTTAAGTTTGGCTAACGGTGAAATCATTGTGGCGAAATTGGTTGTTGGTGCAGATGGTGCTAACTCTTGGTTACGCGAACAAATGCATATGCCGATTAATTTTCGTGATTACCAACATTCTGCCTTAGTTTGCAATGTCGAAACCGTAGAACCACATCAACAAATTTGTCGGCAAATTTTCTCACCTGATGCGATTTTAGCATTCTTACCTTTGCATCAACCGCATTTAAGTTCGATTGTTTGGTCGCAAGATCCTGTAAAAGCGAAACAATTGATGAATTGTGATGAAGAGAGTTTTAATCGCCAATTAACGACTGCATTTGATGGTAGATTAGGTTTATGTCGTGTTGTTAGTGCAAGACATAGTTATCCACTCTGTGCAAGATTTGCCCGCCATTTTATTCAACATCGTGTCGCCTTAATGGGAGATGCAGCACATACTATTCACCCTTTAGCTGGATTAGGTGTGAATTTAGGTTTTATGGATGCACTGGCTTTGGCTGAAGAGATCCAGAAAAATCTAGCGAAAAATCAAGATATTGGCGCTTATCGTCATTTACGTCATTATGAGCGTTGGCGTAAAACAGAAGCGATGAAAATGTTAGTGGCAATGCAAGGATTTAGAGATCTATTTGCTGGCGATCAACCAATCAAAAAATTGTTACGTGGCATTGGTATGTCAGTCACCGATAAATTGCAACCGTTAAAACAGCAATTTATTTTGCAAGCTACAGGCTTAAGTGGTGATTTACCGCAGCGAGTAAAAAAGATCGATTTATTTACCTTGGATAGTTAAGTTTTATCGAAAAATCTTGATCAGCTTCACATTTTTGTTGGAATCCCTGTGAGAACGCGCATTTTGCCTTGAAACTGCTGCGTAAGCTCTTTATTATTAGAAAAAATTTATTTTTTGTCTGTATAAATTATATAATATCTAATAATTCCACCGTCTAGAAGGACAAGTATGCAACCAATCAGTAATATTGATCATCTTGATCAACAAATTTTGCGCGTGTTAACACAGGATGCACGCACACCTTATGCTGAAATGGCAAAAAGTTTTGGGGTCAGTCCGGGAACGATCCATGTTCGTGTTGAGAAAATGCGACAATCGGGCATTATTGAAGGTACAAAAGTCAAAATCAATGAAAGACGCCTAGGCTATGATGTTTGTTGTTTCATCGGCATTATTTTAAAAAGTGCGAAAGATTATGAAAAAGTAATCGCTAAGCTACAAGAATTTGATGAAGTAGTAGAAGCCTATTACACCACAGGTAACTACTCTATTTTTATTAAAGTGATGACACATACTATAGAAGAATTGCATCATGTGTTAGCCACTAAAATTCAGTTAATTGATGAGATTCAATCGACTGAAACTTTAATTTCGATGCAAAATCCTATTCTCCGAGATATAAAACCATAATAAAAGGAGGGCTATTATGTCGGATGTTTTTCATTTAGGACTTAAAAAAAGTGATTTAGATGGTGCTACTTTAGCAATTGTTCCTGGTGCGCCTGAGCGTGTGCCGGTAATTGCAAAACTATTGGAAAATCCAAAGTTTTTAGCAGCAACCAGAGAATTCACTTCTTGGTTAGGTTACATAAATGGTAAAGCTGTTGTTGTGTGTTCAACTGGTATCGGTGGACCGTCTGTATCTATTGCAGTAGAAGAGTTAGCGCAATTAGGCGTGCGCACTTTCTTACGTATTGGTACAACAGGCGCAATCCAACCTCATATCAATGTTGGTGACGTATTAATTACTACTGGTGCAGTGCGTTTAGATGGCGCAAGTCAGCATTTTGCGCCGTTAGAGTATCCAGCGGTAGCAAACTTTGAATGTACTACTGCGCTTTATCGTGCGGCACAAGAAATTAACCCAAATAAAACTTATGTTGGTATCACCGCTTCATCAGATACATTCTATCCAGGACAAGAACGCTATGATACTTACAGCGGTAAAGTTTGGCGTCGTTTCCAAGGTTCATTAAAACAATGGCAAGAACTAAATGTAATGAACTTTGAAATGGAATCAGCAACTTTATTTACAATGTGTGCTGCGTTAGGTTTGCGTGCAGGTATGGTGGCTGGCGCGATTGTTAATCGTACGCAACAAGAGATTCCAAATGAATCAACAATGAAAGCAACAGAAGAAAATGCGGTAAAAATTGTTGTTAAAGCAGCAAGCTACTTATTGTAATTAATGCTCTTAATTGAAATAGCTTTAGGTTTCGCCCTTTGTTAGGACGAAACCTATTTTTTATCTTGATAAGATTAAGCTAGCTGTAAGGTTCTTTGTTCCATTCTTCCACTAAAAATAACAAGTAACAGTGCCATAGCCACAATAATTGCGCCGATCCAAGGTGTTTGTGCTAAACCTGCGACAGAAACAGTTTGCCCGCCAATAATTGAACCTAAAGCAATACCAATATTAAAGGCAGCAATATTTAATCCTGAGGCAACATCAACAGCGTTCGGAGTATATTGTTCCGCTTTTTGTACCACATATACTTGTAACGGTGGTACGTTACCAAACATAAATGCGCCGATAACTAAGATAATAACAAGTGCGATATATTTGATTTCAGTAGTAAATTGGAATAGCAATAACAGTAACGCTAAAATCGCAAAAATCACTTTCAATGCAAAAATAGCACCATGACGATCCGCCAATTTTCCACCCCAAATATTACCAATGGTGACGGAAACGCCGTAGCCGAGTAATATCCAGCTTACGCTTTGTGGGGCAAAGCCTGCTAAGTTTTCCATAATTGGGCTAATAAAGGTGAAAGTGGTAAAGACGCCGCCATAGCCAAAGATCGTAATTAAATAGATCAATAACAATCTTGGTTGGGTGAGCACTTGTAATTGTTCTTTAATAGTAGCAACTTGTCGTGTTGGTAGATTGTTTGGAATAAAAAATGCAATGCCGGAAAAGGCGATAATGCCAAGCAACGATACTACTAAGAAAGTGGCTCGCCAGCTAAAATATTGACCAATAAAAGTCCCTAATGGTACACCGGTTACCAAAGCGACAGTTAAACCGCCGAACATTAATGCGATTGCAGAGGCAGCTTTTTCACGTGGTACTAAGCTGGTCGCAATAGTTGAACCAATCGAAAAAAAGACGCCATGTGCTAAGCCAGTAATAAAACGCGCAATAATCAGTGTAGAATAGTTTGGTGCCTGCCAAGCAATCAGATTACCAACGGTAAACAACAGCATTAGCGCTAATAGCAAGGTTTTACGCGACATTTTAGCGGTAAATGCAGTAAGAAAGATGGCGCTGATAGCGGTACCTAAAGCGTAAATGGATACCAATAAACCGGCAGAAGGTAAAGAAACTTGTAATTGCTGCGCAATAATTGGTACTAGTCCTGCAATCACAAATTCAGTGGTTCCAATAGCGAATGCACTGATACTTAATGCAAATAAAGCAATTGGCATAAATTCTCCTTAATTAAAAATAGATGTTTTTAAGTGGCGGAGATTATGACAAAATATTTTAATGCTAAAAATATACAAAATTTCAAAAAATTTTTGCTTTAGGAGCAATAATGAAAACCAATTCAGATGAGTTAAGTATTTTTGTTAATGTTGTGGAAAGCGGTAGTTTTAGCCGAGCAGCAGAAAATCTAAATATGGCAAATTCAGTGATTAGCCGTTCGATTAAGCGATTGGAGCAAAAGCTAGGCGTCAATCTATTAAATCGTACCACTCGTCATTTAAGTTTAACTGCCGAAGGCGAACGCTATTTTGCGAAAGTTCGTAATATCTTACAAGATATGGCTGATGCAGAAGCAGAGATGTTGGAAACACACCAAACACCGCAAGGCATTTTACGCGTTGATGCGGCAACACCGGTGATCTTGCATCTTATTTCTCCTTGGATTGAGGAATTTCGTCAACGCTATCCGCAAATAACTTTATCGTTAGTATCATCAGAAACCTATATCAATTTGATTGAACGTAAAGTTGATGTGGCAATTCGTATTGGTGAACTGAAAGATTCTAGTTTACGTAGTAAATTGCTGTTTAATAGCTATCGTAAAGTGGTGGCGGCGCCGAGTTATTTGCAGAAATATGGTGTACCGCAACAAATCAGCGCATTAGCGCAACATCAATGTTTAGGTTTTACGGAACCGGAAACGTTAAATATTTGGACGATTGCTGAAGATCATCAGCCTTATCAGATTACGCCAACGATTACAGCAAGCAGTGGAGAAACTTTGCGTCAGCTTTGTTTAGTCGGCAGCGGTATTGCTTGTTTATCAGATTTTCAAGTAGATCAAGATCTGGCAGCAGGAGCATTAATTGAATTGTTTGCCGATAAACGGATTGCAGTGCCGATGCCGGTTAATGCGGTTTATTATAGTGATCGAGCGGTAAGTACACGTATTCGTGCTTTTATTGATTTTATGGCGGAGAAATGTCGGCAGCCGCGCTGAACAGCTGCCGTTCAGTGATGAATTAATCCCAGTTTGGCGCTAAGCCTTCAGGATTGACCAAACGATCTTGACGATCTAATGCTGCGATCATTGCCATATCGTCAGCATCTAATTGCAGTTTTAATGCAGCTAAATTGCTACGTAAGTTTTCGCTTTTAGTTGATGATGGAATGACGGAATAACCTAACGCCATTGCCCAAGCTAAAATCACTTGTGCCGGTGTTGCCTGATGTTTAGCAGCAATTTTACCAATCACTTCATCAGTTAATGCCTTGCCATACGCTAAAGTCATATAAGAGGTGATATGAATGCCATTTTGTTTTGCCCAATCGACCACTTTACGATTTTGTAAGTAAGGTGAAAGTTCGATTTGATTGGTAGCAATATTATCTGCGCCGGCTGCTTGAATAGCTTGTTGCATCAAGTCGATAGTAAAATTGGATACACCGATTTCCTTTGTCAAACCAAGCTGTTTTGCTTCCATTAATGCTTGAATAGTTTCTGCCACGCTAATTTCTTGATTTGGTGATGGCCAATGGATCAAAGTTAAATCAACATAGTCGGTATTTAATTTACGCAAACTCTCTTTTAGGCTAGGAATTAATTTCTCTTTGCTTAAATTTTCTGTCCAAATTTTGGTAGTGAGATAAAGATCTTTGCGAGCAATATTGCTTGCTTGTAACACTTCACCAATAGCCGCTTCATTATCATAAATTTGTGCAGTGTCAATAGCGCGATATCCTTCTTCTAATGCCATTTTGACGGAAGATTTAACAACTTCATCTTTTAAACGAAAGGTACCTAATCCAAATACAGGTACTGACATAACTAAACTCCTTGTTGATTAAATTGTGCTAATTTTCAAGTGCGGCAGATTATAGACAAGGTTTTCTATTAGAAAAATAGCAATAACATCAAAAGTTTTTTGCTGATAGAGGAATAATCGGGTTTTTGTAAAATGTTAACTTTATCCTAATGAATAACATTATTTTCCTTTAGTTAATTCATCTAATTATTTAATCTCATTTTTGGTATTTTTTTAAATATACACAAGTTATCTATCTTATTTTAAATGAATTTAAATGTATTTCTATCGTATATAATTGAATTTATTAAGAAAATTTAGATTTATTGATAGAGTGTTAATTGTTGACTAAAGTGATTTTTTTATAAAAAAATACTCGAATAAAGCTAGCTTTTTTGCATGTTTACAGATATATTGAAAAAAATTTACTAAGGAAGTTAGTCTGATAATGGATGTCAATCAGTGCAAATTTTTACATTTGACCTATGGGAAGGATAATTTTATGAACAACATCAATCGATTAACACACGTTATTAATACGTCGCCTGATTTGACAAGTTGCTCAGTAAATGAGCATAATTTATCAGTCAGTCAGTCAGTCAGTCAGTCAGTCAGTCAGTCAGTCAGTCAGTCAGTCAGTCAGTCAGTCAGTCAGTCAGTCAGTCAGTCAGTCAGTCAGTCAGTCAGTCAGTCAGTCAGTCAGTCAGTCAGTCAGTCAGTCAGTCAGTCAGTCAGTCAGTCAGTCATTAAATTCTGTTAAAAAATCCCGTCAAAAACACAATAAACGTCTTTTTAAACTCTCGATTGTCGCATCAGTATTACAAGGCTTGTTATGGTTGCCGAATCTAGCGTATGCAGCAACCTATACTAAAATTGATCAAACCACTCCGATGCCAATTAATCTCCCTGAGGAGAGTATCACCATTGCGGAGAGCGTTAGTTGGAATAACGGAACTAAAGCAATTGAAATTACCGCCGGCAAGCAAATTACTATTAATGGGAATAAAGGTAAAGGTATTTATGGATATGGTACGGCAACTGGTGCAGCAGGTCTAATTAAGATCCTCAGTAAAAATGAGGGAATTGATGTTAATAATATTATTGAAAACTGGGGTAAGGGATTAAGTATCCAATTACAAGCACAACAGTCGATTAATGTCAATATTAATATTACAAGAGAAATTACTAAAGATAATGGGCTTGATGTTTGGAATTTAGTTAATTCCGAGGGAAAGAATTCAAAAATATCCCTTTCATCAGTAGCTGGGAATAATAAGATTACGCTGAGTGATAGTACGTCTGTACCTTTAAGGGAAATGGGTTTTATGAATGTATTGCATACGGATACAGGCGGTAGTATTTATATGGAAGCGATAAGTAATGATATTTCAATTTCAACTAAAAATAGTAAGTGGAATCGGCATTATTAATGCGCGAGGCAGAGCAGCAGATAATCAAGAAACTATTTTATTAAAAGCGAAAGGTGGCGATAACACATTAACCATTGATGAGATCAGTACTTTTAATCAAGAAGAATTTATATTTAGTAATTTTCTTACTGTTTTCGTAAGTGATGCTAAGGTAGTGCTTAGTGCGGAAAAGGGTACCAATAGTCTTACAATAGGTAATATTAATTCAAAGGCTGAACCGACAGGAAAAATATACTCTGGAAATGGAATATCCTTTTATCCTACAGGAGGTAGTGTAGAATTAGTTGGCCAAGGAAATAAAATTTCACTTTATACCCCAAATTTTGGCAGTGTGGATGGTATTGATGCCAGCAATTCGAATAATATAGAAATGAAAAAGAGAGAGGTAAAACTAGAAGCAACGGACAATAATAATGAGTTAACAATTTATACCACCAATACTACTTTGTTGGAAAAAACAGATGTAAGTGGTATTAATGGGGGTTCAGATTCATTTATCACATTATCGGCGGAAAAGGGGAAGAATAGTATTAAAATTGGTGATGCGGAACGGTTTAGCGAAATAGCGGGACAGAGGAGTTTTGTAACAGGTATTAATCAGCGTGGGATCGGTGATATTACGGCGATAGCAAAACAAAATGAAATCACATTATATGCACCAAATGCACAAGTCCAAAGAATTGTGAATGTAGGTAAGTATTTTTTTAATAAGCCAGGAGGAAATGTAAAATTTCATGCTACAGGAGGGGATAATAAATTTACAATACAAACTACTGCCTTTAAAAGTGCAGGAGCAACTGTAAGTGATGATTCTCAGTATATTAGAGGTATCAATACAGAAGATAACAGTAAGGTAGAGATATTAGCAAGTGGAACAAATAGCATACAAATTGGTAATAAGGATAAATTTGCCCAACCAATAGGAGAAACAAAAGATATAAGTGGTATTTATAGTTATCAAGGTATTGCTGATTTAACGGCGCAAAATAATAGTATTTCTGTTTACGCACCCAATGCAAAAAATAGAAGTTTAATTATGTCTATTGGCGCTGTAAATAATAATGAGAAAACGATAACGCTAACAGCGACAGCAACGGATAACTTATTAAAACTGCAAACCACTGCGACAAATCAAGCAAGTGGTTATGATTTTGGTATTAACGCACAAAGTCAGGCTCAGGTGCTATTATCTGCACAAAGCACAAACCGTATCGAGGTTGGTGATGTTGAAAACACAATACCTGATTTAGGAGATAATTTTAAGAAAAAGATTAATGGAGCATTAGGTATTTATACAATAGGTAGTAATACCGAGATGCATGGGCAGCGTAATGAAATCGCAATGTATGCGCCAAATGCATCAAAACAATGGCTTATGTATGCTTATAACGTTGCTAATGCAACGGATGAAAATACGATTACGTTAAATGCAAAAGAGCGTAATGTTTTAACCTTAGATGCGAGTAAAGTAGATTCAGGATGGAATTCACTCTATGGCATACAATCTGTGGGTAAAAGTACAGTATCGCTTTCAGCAAACCAAGAAAACCGCTTGTTGATTACCGATAAGGGGAATCAAACTGGTGGTGCAGGCAATATTTATCGTATCTATGGATTAATGAGTCAAGCATCTCAATTAGAAGACGGCACAACAATCCCTGCAGGAAAAATTTCTGCAATCGCACCACAAAATCATTTCACTGTTGATATATCGAATGGACTTGAACCGTATTTATTGTATGCCGATGGCGAAACAGCAGATAAACAAGAGAATATTCAGGTGGTAGCTCAAAATAGCGATAACCTTTTAGAAATTGCTACTACAGCTGTGGTACCGGGATATGAGTATCCTATTTATGGTATGAATAATCAGAATAAAGGACAAATTTCCTTATCGGCAGAAGAAGGTAGTAATACGATTAATATTGGCGATAAATCACATCTTGCTACGCTATCAGGTACTGTATCGGAGATATATGCGATCCGAAATCAGTCTGGTGCAAGCACGAAGTTATTGGCGAAAAATAATAGCATTTCTGTTTATGCGCCAAATGCTAAGCAGCAATATCTTATTTATGCTGAGGATGAAGCGCAAGTAACGTTAATGGGAACAGACAGTAATACTTTAACTGGCGCTAATGTGGGAATTTATGCAAATAACCAAGCGGAAGTAAAATTGTCAGCAGCGAATAATACCTTATTAGCTAATAAATTCGCCATTCAATCTTACAATCAATCACAAGTTTCAATTGATGGAAAAATGAGAATTGAAGCGCCATGGACAGCTTATACATATAAAGGAAATATTGCTTTAAATTATGAAAAGGACAGTGTGATTAAAGGGCATATGCTCTCGATTGGCGGTGATATTCAAGTGAAATCGAAAGGCAGCACCTTACATTTAACTGGTAATCAACATGCCTATGATAACGGTAATATCACATTACAACTGACTCCGGGCAGTTTAGCGGTAGGACGTATGGATAACTTTGCTGCCTATGATAATGCGCAACATAAAACTTTATTTGGTTTAACACCAACTGCTTCGAATGCAGGTCAAATTCATCTTGAATTAGCGAAAGATTCATTATGGCAAATGACCGGACAAAGCTGGATAAGTGAATTGCGTGGTGAAGGTACGGTAGATGTCAGCCCAACTTCAGCGGGAGCTTTAGCCGGTCAAGCATTGCATATAGATAAACTCGCTGGAGCAAATCAATTCTTAATGACCCTTAATAAAACTGGTCAAGGCAGCGATATGCTCTATATCAAAGAGGGTACAAGCACACCACAAGATATCGTGATTAAGAATCTATCTGTGGTTGTGAATAGTATGGATTATGGTGAACGGTTACGTTTTGCGACAGTACAAACCTCGCATAATGAATTTGTTGAGGGTAAAGTGTATGGCACAACAGGAGACCGTTTGTTTAAACAAGCGTTAACGGTTGAGTATGCTGACCAAGCGACTGACCCGGATAATCGCGAAGCTTATAATCTAGCCTTTAATGGCGGTAATGCGTTAAGTAAATCGAAACCGAGTAATGAGTATGTCAATAGTACTTATGGCGGTGATGGCAGTCAAAATGTCTATTTAGTGAAATACCGTACTAATACGCCAAGCCGTAATACAGTCGATATTGGCAGAATGTTAGATGCAAGTGCAGGTTATGCCTTTACGCTTGATACTTACACCAAACGAGAAGGGGAACGCGCTTATTCACTCAATGAGATTAAAGAAGGCGCTTGGATAAGAGGCACCCATACGCGCTTAAAAGAGGCAGGACGCTTTAGTTTAAACAACAATGACTATGAAATTGGTTATGATAAATTCCGTTATAACAATGACGAGAAGAAACAAAAATGGGGTTTAAGTTTTACCTATAGTTATGGCAAAACCACGTTAGCGGATGAGTTCAGTAAAGGACGAGTGAAGAAATACGAATTAAGCCTTTACAACACTAATCAATGGAATAACCAAGCCGGTGATAACAGCTATTACAACGATAATGTGTTAAGAGTTGGCACATTACACAATCATTACCAAGCAGTGATGAGTGATGGCAGCCTTTGGGGTAAAGGCAGTTATAAGAATTACCTCTTTACGGCGAGTACCGAACATGGTTATCGCAAATTTATTGATGATGAGAAACGTTGGTATCTGGTACCGCAAGCGCAATTGCAATTCGCTTATTTAACCGGTGCAGATTATCGCACTAGCAATGATATTGATGTCAAACTCGGTCATGCGAAAAGCTTAATTGGTCGTGCTGGTGTGGATATTGTTCGATTATTAGATGAAAACGGTGATAATCGACTTTACCTAAAAGGTAATGTGTTACACGAATTCTTAGGCAAACGTTCATTTAGTGCGAGCGACCGTACTGGGGATTATCACACCAGTTGGAACATCAGAGGTACGTGGTATGCAGTTGGTGTCGGTTACAATGCGCATGTCAGTGAAAAGACTAATGTGTTTATTGATGCTGAGAAAGAGTTTGGTCATGGTCGTACTGGTTCGTATAACTTACGTTTAGCATTATCGTGGCAGTTTAAGTAATCAAGCAGTAAATATTAAACAATACACCCTATAAATAAGATAAATCACCTTATTCAAAAGGATTGAATAAGGTGATTTTTTTAGGGAGTATTCAATCTTAAAGGGTGCTTTGCTATTAAAGCACAAAGTTAGCTGTATTTATCAATGTGCCTGATCCCAATTATCGCCAGAGTTAACCTCAACAATTAATGGAATGGTTAATTTAACTGCATTTTCCATTACTTCTTTGATTAGTGCTTTATAGTGTTCTACTTTCTCTTCTTTAACTTCAAACACCAATTCATCGTGTACTTGCATAATCATTTTAATATCATCTTTATCGGCAATTAAACGATCTAAATCGATCATGGCTTTTTTAATAATATCAGCAGCAGTACCTTGCATTGGGGCATTGATAGCAACACGTTCTGCTGCTTTACGGCGCATTGCATTACTTGAAGTTAATTCCGGTAAATATAGACGACGTCCTAATAAGGTTTCTACATAACCATCTTGTTTCGCTTTTTCCTGAATATCTGACATAAACTGTTTTACGCCTGGATAACGTTGGAAATAACGATCAATATAGGTTTGCGCTTCATTACGCGGGATACCTAACTGTCTAGCCAAACCAAAAGCACTCATTCCATAGATTAAACCGAAGTTAATCGCTTTAGCGCTATAACGCTGTTGGGAAGTAACTTGTTCGATTGGTGTATCAAACACTTCAGCAGCGGTAGAACGGTGTACATCTAAGTTATGTGAAAAGGCATAAGCTAAACCTGCGTCACCAGAAAGATGCGCCATAATCCGCAATTCAATTTGTGAATAGTCGGCGGCTACCACTTTAAAGCCTTTTTGTGCAATAAAGGCTTGGCGAATTTTACGTCCTTCCTCACTACGTGTTGGAATGTTCTGCAAGTTAGGATCAGATGAAGATAAACGCCCGGTAATGGTAACTGCTTGATGATAAGAAGTATGGACACGCCCAGTATCAGGATCGATCATTTGCGGCAATTTATCGGTATAAGTCGATTTTAATTTGCTTAGACCACGATGTTCGACCAATAGTTTTGGTAATTCGTGTTCATAAGCCAATTCTTCCAATACTTCCTCATTGGTAGATGGCGCTCCTTTTGGTGTTTTCTTTAAAATTGGCAAACCTAATTTTTCAAATAGAATTTCTTGTAACTGTTTGGTTGACGCTAAATTAAAAGGTTGTCCTGCTAATTGATGCGCTTGCTGTTCTAGTTGGATTAAACGAGCAGTGATTTCCTGCGATTGTTGATATAACAAGTCACTATCAATTAAAACGCCATAACGCTCCATTCGTGATAATACTTGTGATAAAGGCAGCTCAACTTCTGAGAATAATTTCACTAAAGTTGGTGTTTGTTGTAGTTTTTGCCATAACACTTGATGTAATTTCATTGTCACATCAGCATCTTCTGCGGCGTATTCAGCTGCTTTCTCAATTTCAATTTGATCAAAGGTAAGCTGATTTTTTCCTTTGCCGGCAAGGTCTTCAAAATGGATAGTGTCGTGTCCTAAATGACGTTTGGCGAGATCGTCCATATTATGACGACCAGTGCTATCAAGCGTATAAGATTCCAACATTGTATCGTATGCAACACCTTGTAAATTCACACCATGGCGCGCCAGGATGGTCAGATCATATTTTAGATTTTGGCCAATTTTCTTAATCTTAGGATCTTCTAAAATAGCCTTTAATGCCGATTTTACTGTTGCCCAATCGAGCTGCTGTGGGCAATCTAAATATTGGTGTTGTAATGGTAAATAAGCCGCTTCACCATTTTCTAAGGCAAAAGATAAACCGACTAATTTTGCCTGCATATAATTTAAGCTATTGGTTTCAGTATCAATGGCAAATAATGCAGCTTTGGCTAATTTTTCACGCCATTGTTCTAGTTGTTCTGCGGTCAAAATAGTTTGATAAGCGCTGCGATCAATACTGATTTTGATTGGATCGTGATTAGTCGCTTTTGGTATCGCTGCGCTAGCGATAGAAAATGATACTTCTTTATTGTTGCTTGTTGGTTGATCAGATAATAATTCATTTAACCAACGTTTGAATTCATAATGGCCATAATATTCAATTAATTGATCACGATTTTCTGTTCCTAAGGTTAATTGATCAAAGGTCACCGCTAACTCAACGTCGGTTTTAATTGTGGCTAATTTATAAGAGAGGTCTGCATCTTCTTTTGCTGCCACTAATTTATCGGCAAGGCTTTTCGCACCTCGGACAGATAAGCCGGCGACTTTATCTAAATTGGCATAAATTTGTTGTAAGTTGCCGATGCCTTGTAATAATCCTTGAGCGGTTTTTTCACCAACGCCAGCAACACCGGGAATATTATCCGAGCTGTCACCCATTAAGGCGAGAAAATCAATGATCATTTCTGGTGGTACGCCATATTTTTCAATTACCCCTTCGCGATCCAAGATCGTGTTGGTCATGGTATTAATTAAGGTAATGCGATCATCAACTAATTGCGCCATATCTTTGTCGCCAGTGCTAATTAATACATCTCGTCCAGCAGCAGATGCCTGTTTTGCTAAAGTACCAATTACGTCATCAGCCTCTACCCCCTCAACGATCAATAGTGGTAAACCTAAAGCTTCAATCATTTGGTGTAATGGTTGAATTTGTTGGCGTAAATCATCCGGCATTGGTGGACGGTGCGATTTATACTGCTCAAACATTTCATCACGAAAAGTTTTTCCTTTAGCATCAAAAACAACAGCAATATGGGTCGGCTGTACTTGTTTTAATAAACTTTTCAGCATATTTAACACACCATACATAGCGCCAGTTGGTTCGCCTGCAGAGTTGGATAAACCTAAACGGAAATTGGCGTGATAAGCACGATATAAATAAGAGGAACCATCAACGAGAACGAATGGATTTTCAGCAATTTGCGGCATAATTATCTCAATTTAATAGTGAAATGAATGTTATTTGTTCAATATGGTTAAATATTGTTATCGAAAAAAATGATAGGTTTCATTCTAAGCTGTGATACTTAAAATGCAACTATCGTATGGTTTCGCCTTACTAGGGAATTTGTTTTATTTATCAATGTATCAGGGAAGAACAGCTTGGTGATTGGCAACTTTCACTTTGTTTAGACTTTGCTGAAAATGGGTATTTTGGCTGAGTTCCCATAAATCAACACTATTTTGTAGGTTAAGCCAAAATTCCGGAGTTGTACCAAATGCTTTCGCAAGTTTCATCGCCATTTCGAGTGTGATACGACAATTATTATTGACGAGTTTACTTGCTGTATTACGATGTACATCAAGAATAGTCGCTAAGTCACTAATTTTTAAATTAAGCGGTTCAAGAAATTCAGTTTGTAAGATCTCACCAACAGAGGTAGGTTTGCGTTGCATTATTAACATAAATCGCTCCTTATAAATCGTAATGATGCGGATCCAAATATAAGTTAGAAATTTCGCCATTCTCAAAATGAAAAATAAGGCGATATTGTTTATTAACTCTAATTGAATAAAACTTGTTTTCTTTAGGTTCCAATAGTTCAAGCCGATTTGCCGGCGGCACACGTAAATCATTAAGGTTTTCCGCTGCATTAATCATATCGAGTTTACGAGCCAACACATTGGTTAGATTTGCAGGAATTTTGCTGTGTGCTTCGCCATATTGGAAAAAACGATATAAATAATCATCACGAAAATGGGCGGCTGTAAGATTAAACATTGACTGTACTTAATGATTTATATCAATGAATTCTATAATGAATAGTTGCACAGTGCAAGTGTGCATTTTTTGTGATGAGATAGAAAAGAACCCGCTATATGCTATGCGGGTTCTAGTTTTACTATTTGGGGTGATATAAATACAACGTCCTGTTGTATCTGTATTTATGAACAGAGGTTATTTGTTCAATTTTGCTTTATAAGTTGGGTTCATTAAGTTCTCAACAGAAAGAATATCATTCAATTCTTCTTCGGTGAGTAAGCCTAATTCAAGCACAACTTCTTTAACACCTTTACCGGTTTTCGCACAAATCTTACCAACTTTATCGCCATTGTGGTGGCCAATGAATGGGTTGAGGTAAGTTACGATACCGATAGAGTTGAATACATAACCTTCGCAAACTTCTTTATTAACAGTGATACCATCAACACATTTATCACGAAGATTCACACAAGCATTAGTTAAAATGCTGATGGATTCAAACATCGCTTGACCGATAACTGGTTCCATTACGTTAAGTTGTAATTGACCAGCTTCGGAAGCCATAGTTACAGTAATATCGTTACCCATCACTTTAAAGCAGACTTGATTAACAACTTCTGGCACAACTGGGTTTACTTTTGCCGGCATAATAGAAGAACCAGCTTGTAATTCAGGAAGATTAATTTCATTTAAACCAGCGCGCGGACCAGATGAAAGTAAGCGTAAGTCATTACATACTTTAGAAAGTTTCACCGCAGTACGTTTTAACGCACCATGCACCATTACATAAGCACCACAGTCAGAAGTTGCTTCGATAAGGTTTTCTGCTTTCACACAAGGTAAACCAGTAACTTTTGCAAGGTTTTCAACGACTAAATCTGTATAACCTTTAGGTGTATTAAGTGCAGTACCGATAGCAGTTGCACCTAAGTTTACTTCTAATAATAAAGCAGCGGTTTTGAGTAAATTTTTAATTTCTTCATCAAGCAATACAGCGAATGCTTTGAACTCTTGACCGACTGTCATTGGTACAGCATCTTGTAATTGAGTACGTCCCATTTTTAAGACATTGGCGAACTCAACAGATTTATTGTGGAAGCCATCGTGTAAATATTGGATCTTCTCAATAAGTTTCAAAATACTGTTATAAACCGCAATACGGAAACCTGTAGGATAGGTATCGTTAGTTGACTGGCTGGCATTAACGTGATCCATCGGATCTAAGAATTGATATTCACCTTTTTTGTGACCTAATTTTTCTAAGGCAATATTAGCAACAACTTCGTTAGTATTCATATTAACAGAAGTACCAGCACCACCTTGATAAACATCAGAAGGGAATTGATCCATATATTTGCCAGTGGTAAGGATTTCATCACAAGCTGAAACAATAGCATCAGCGATATTTTGTGGAATTGCACCAAGTTCGCCGTTTGTCATTGCGGTAGCTTTTTTAACCATTACCATACCACGCACAAACTCAGGAATATCAGAGATAGTGTTATTAGAAATATTAAAGTTTTCGATCGCTCTAAGGGTATGAATTCCCCAATATACATCGGCAGGAATATCTCTTTCACCTAGTAAGTCAACTTCTTTACGGAATTCGCTCATAAGACACCTCAAATCATTTATTTTATTATAAGAATCATAATGATAAAGAAATAGAAACAACTATTTTTTATCATCATTAAGTAATCTAATTGGCGCCTATTATAGTGAGAGCTTTCCGTAAATTTTGTGACATTGATCATAAAATTAAATTTGCTAAATAGGAGTTATTTTTATCTTATTCATTAGTTTTTTTTATAGGTTAAAAAGGTAAAAATTTTTTCTTTCTTTACCCTTGAAAGGGATTTTCCGATCCCCATTTCTACAACCGTTGTCAAAAAGGGGTATCCCAAAACACACATATTTAGCTAAAACTTATAGGAGTACTTTTATTATGAATATTCGTCCATTACACGACCGTGTAATTTTAAAACGTGAAGAAGTAGAAACCAGATCAGCTGGTGGTATCGTTTTAACTGGCTCAGCTGCGCAAAAATCAACTCGCGGAAAAGTGTTGGCAGTAGGTAAAGGTCGTATCTTAGAAAATGGTCAAGTTCAACCGCTTGATGTAAAAGTGGGTGATGTAGTGATTTTTAACGACGGATATGGCGTAAAATCAGAAAAAATTGATGGCGAAGAAGTGTTAATCATTTCTGAAAGCGATATTTTGGCGATTGTAGAGTAATTGAATAGAGAAATAAGGAAGCACAACAATGGCAGCAAAAGATGTAAAATTTGGTAATGACGCTCGTGTAAAAATGTTAAAAGGCGTCAATGTATTAGCCGATGCAGTTAAAGTAACTTTAGGTCCTAAAGGCCGTAACGTAGTATTAGATAAATCTTTCGGTGCACCAACCATTACTAAAGATGGTGTATCAGTTGCGCGTGAAATCGAATTAGAAGATAAATTCGAAAATATGGGTGCACAAATGGTGAAAGAAGTTGCTTCTAAAGCAAATGATGCTGCGGGTGACGGTACTACAACAGCGACTGTGTTAGCACAAGCTATCGTAAACGAAGGCTTGAAAGCAGTAGCAGCTGGTATGAACCCAATGGATTTAAAACGTGGTATTGATAAAGCAGTTGCAGAAGTAGTAGCAGAATTAAAAAACCTTTCTAAACCTTGCGAAACCTCAAAAGAAATCGAACAAGTTGGTACAATCTCAGCAAACTCTGATAGCGTAGTTGGTCAAATCATTGCTCAAGCGATGGAAAAAGTAGGTAAAGAAGGCGTTATCACTGTTGAAGATGGTACTGGTTTAGAAGATGAATTAGCAGTCGTAGAAGGTATGCAATTCGATCGTGGTTACCTTTCACCATATTTCATCAACAAACCAGAAACTGGCACTGTAGAATTCGATAGTCCATATATTCTTCTTGTTGATAAAAAAGTATCAAACATTCGTGAAATGTTGCCGGTATTAGAAGCAGTAGCTAAAGCAGGTAAACCATTATTAATCATTGCTGAAGATGTTGAAGGTGAAGCGCTTGCAACATTAGTAGTGAACACAATGCGTGGTATTGTGAAAGTAGCTGCAGTAAAAGCACCTGGTTTTGGTGATCGTCGTAAAGCAATGTTACAAGATATTGCGATCTTAACTGCTGGTACCGTTATTTCTGAAGAAATCGGTATGGAATTAGAAAAAGCAACTTTAGAAGATCTTGGTCAAGCGAAACGTGTCGTTATCTCTAAAGATAATACGACTATCATTGATGGTATCGGTGACGAAGCACAAATCCAAGGACGTGTTGCACAAATTCGTCAACAAATTGAAGAATCAACTTCAGATTACGACAAAGAAAAATTACAAGAACGTGTCGCTAAATTAGCTGGCGGTGTTGCGGTAATTAAAGTTGGTGCAGCAACGGAAGTTGAAATGAAAGAGAAAAAAGCGCGCGTTGAAGATGCGTTACACGCAACTCGTGCTGCAGTTGAAGAAGGTATCGTCCCAGGAGGCGGCGTTGCATTAATTCGTGCAGCAAGCAAAGTTGCTGGTAAACTTGCTGGTGAAAACGAAGATCAAAATGTCGGTATTAAACTTGCATTACGTGCAATGGAAGCACCACTTCGTCAAATCGTTACTAATGCAGGTGAAGAAGCTTCTGTTGTTGCAAGCAAAGTGAAAGCAGGCGAAGGCAACTTCGGTTATAACGCTGGTGCAGAAGTTTATGGCGATATGTTAGAAATGGGTATCTTAGATCCAACTAAAGTCACTCGTTCTGCATTACAATTCGCGTCATCAATTGCAGGATTAATGATCACTACTGAATGTATGGTGACAGAATTACCAAAAGATGAAAAAGCGGATTTAGGTGCTGCTGGTATGGGCGGCATGGGTGGAATGGGCGGTATGATGTAATCGTCTTATCACCAAATACTCTCTTAGTTAAATGCCAGCAAGTTGCTGGCATTTTTTATCTTTTTTATTATTGGAAAATAGTTAAGTTTATAACGGTTAAATCGCCACTTCACTAAAATATTCACTATCCAATTCCGCCAACGGTAAAGCGGAATTTGGCCAAGCACGTACTAATTGTACTTTCATCAAATCTAAAGTATCCAAGCCTGGTGTTGTATTTGGCGTATATTGTTGTGCAATACGTGCCAATTGTGTTAACCCAAAGCTTGACTCAATACTTGAGCTGATAACCGCGATTAAACTTTGTTGATGCGCTTGTTCAATTAAGCGCACACATTTTTCTAAAGAACCAACTAAAGTAGGTTTAATAACTATTGCAGCTAAATGGGGTTGTGCCGTTACCTGGAAATCAGCTTCGCGTACTGTTTCATCCCATGCAATTGCAATTCCTGTATCTGCTGCAAATTGCAAACTCTCAGCAGCTGTTTTGCAAGGCTCTTCAATAAATTGGATTCTACTACGATGTTCAGGTTTGACATATTTAGCAAACATGGCTGCTTTTGCCGGTGTCCACGAGCGATTAGCATCTAAACGCAATTTTAAATCGGGTATAGCTTCTAAGAACATATCGGCAATTAAACCATCTCGATTCGCTTCGTACAGGCCGACTTTAATTTTTGCAATCTTTTCGCCGGGTAATTTCTCAAGTTCATCATACAATTCATCAGGATCACCATAACAAAGCGGTGCTGTTTTGAAATTACCTTGTTCGGTTAATTGACCTTGCATCTCTGCCAATGCACAACTTAATCCAAATGCTACTGATGGATAGCATTCTTCTAATGATAATTTTTCGTTACGTGAACGTGCTTGATCCCAAGCTTTTAACCAAGCAATAGCTTGTTCTTGAGCTTGATCTAGTGTTTCTTGACTAAATTCTGGCAATGGTGCAATTTCACCCCACCCTTGTTTTTCACCGCATTGAATTTTTACCAATAAACCATCACGCTGTTTTAAAAAACGATTACGTAAAACGACTTGTGAGTCCATTGGAATTTGATAGCGATAAATTTTGTAACTGCGTTCAGTCATAACGAATCCTTGTGTATGTTATGGTCAATTGAAATTATTTGTTGTAGAACGGGTGCCGAGTATAGCAATTGCACTACTAAGCGACAATCTCTAAGTGAAAGCAGCGAAAAAATTAGCACTTTAGTGGTAAAAAGTGCTTCGACTTTTTGCATTTTGCTAGTAATCGCAATAAACTTACGCCAAAAATTTTTATAGCCCTTTTCTTATGTGTTTACGCATCAAGAAATAGGCTTTTATTTGCTAAATAGGTAGAAGATTATGCGCGTTGCAGATTTTTATTTTGATCTTCCGGATGAATTGATTGCACGTTATCCACAAAAAGAGAGAACCGCAAGTCGCTTATTGAAGCTAGATGGTAATAGCGGTGAATTTTCTCATCATCATTTTAAAGATGTGCTCTCATTTGTGGAGGAGGGAGATTTATTAGTTTTTAATAATACACGAGTGATTCCGGCCCGAATCTACGGTAGAAAAAGTAGCGGCGGTAAGCTGGAAGTTTTAATTGAACGTGTGTTAGATGATAAGAGTTGTTTGGCTCATGTACGTGCTTCGAAAGCACCTAAAGAGGGCAGTGAGCTTATTTTAGGAGAAGATAAACTTGGCGAAGGGAATGGCATTCGTGTTGAAATGTTAGGTCGTCAAGATGCGTTGTTTCATTTACGTTTTGCGATAGAAGGTTCGCTATTCGATGTGTTGCAACAAATCGGGCATATTCCATTACCGCCTTATATTGATCGCCCTGATGAAGATGCAGATCAAGAGCGTTATCAAACAGTGTATAGCAAAGTTCCGGGGGCAGTCGCAGCACCAACTGCTGGATTACATTTTGATGACGAATTGCTGGCAGCTTTACGTGCAAAAGGAGTGAAAATGGCGTTCGTTACTTTACACGTTGGTGCGGGAACGTTCCAACCTGTTCGTGTGGAGAATATCGAAGATCACCATATGCATGCAGAATATGCGGAAGTGCCGCAAGAGGTAGTTGATGCGGTATTAGCGACTAAAGCGGCAGGTAAAAGAGTGATTGCCGTAGGTACAACTTCTGTTCGTTCTTTGGAAAGCGCTGCATTAGCGGCGGAGCAGCAGCAAAGCATGCAGTTATTAGAACCCTTTTTTGCTGATACGACCATTTTTATCTATCCAGGAAAAAAATTTCGCGTGGTGGATTGTTTAATTACTAATTTCCATTTGCCGGAATCGACCTTGATTATGTTGGTTTCTGCATTTGCTGGCTATGACAATATTATGCGTGCCTATCGTAATGCAGTGGAAAATCGCTATCGCTTTTTTAGTTATGGTGATGCGATGTTTTTAATTAAAAAAGATAACCCCTCTTCAATGAAATGAAGAGGGGTAGGGGAGATTTAAATCCGTATTGCAGTTAATGCATTAAAAAATTGCAATGAAGAGGATTTATCAAATTGTAGTGGTAGACTAATTCCGCAGTCCTCAATAGGTGGTAAACTATCACAAAAAGAGGACAATTTAATGAGAAGAACATTTAGCCCAGAATATAAAGCTGCAGCAGTAAAATTGGTGACCGAACAAGGTTATTCCATCCCACAAGCGTGCTTGGAATTAGGGATAGGAGAAACGGCATTACGTCGTTGGGTAAAACAAGTACAAGCAGAACAACAAGGTTATGTATTACCAGGCAGCAAGCCGATATCCCCCGAACAACAGCGCATACGAGAACTGGAGAAACGGATAAAAATACTCGAAGAGGACAAAGAAATCCTAAAAAAGGCTACAGCGATTTTTATGTCTCTCGACAACGCCGCTACCAAGCGATAAAGGCATTAAAATCGTATGGTATCAAACGGGTGTGTGCGTTGTTTGAGGTATCAGAAAGTGCCTATTATGCCCAGTTAAGACAGGGTAGCAAGCCAAACAAATATGGACGTTTATCGTTAGAAATAAAGGCATTATTTGATGAAAGTCGAGGTTCAGCGGGTAAACGGACATTGAAAGCGAGATTACAGCATAAAGGGATTGAGGTAGGCTTAGCGCTTATCCGTAAATTGATGAAGCAACAAGGCTTAGAGAGTAAACAACCGAAGAAACGTTATTCTTATCCATTTGCTGAGGGACAAACGATGCCATTTAATCATCTGTTAAACCGCCAATTTACCCCAGATTCCCAGACCACCGTATTGTGTGGTGATACCACCTATCTTAAGGTGAATGGAGAATGGCATTATCTTGCGGTTGTGCTGAATTTAGCCCATCGTCAAGTAGTCGGTTGGCGATTGCAAAGAGAGCATAATGCGGATTTAGTGGTAGAGGCATTAAATCATGCGATGCTAACGACAGCAAGGACAAAAAAGATGATATTTCATTCAGACCAAGGGAGTATTTACCGTAGTTATCCCTTTACGCAATGTGTGAAACGTCATGGATTAATCCAGAGTATGAGTCGTCGAGGCAATTGTTGGGACAATGCGCCGATGGAGCGTTGGTTTAGAAGTTTTAAATATGAATGGATGTTAAAAGGGGGTTATGCTTCATTGTCGGCAGCGAAGGAGGACATTAAGAATTATGTATTTTATTATAATACCGTTCGTCCTCATGCTTACAATCAGGGATTACCACCCGTTTTAGCAAAACAACCTATCAGGGACTGTTAAATTAGTGGATCACTACAAATTCTCCCTAGCCCTCTTTAATCTTAAAGAGGGAATTTATCTTTATATTTCTAATATATAGATAATTTTTAACTTCGAACTGTTTATTCGTTGATTGGAGAAAATATGAAATATGAATTAAAAAAGACAGATGGTCGTGCGCGTCGTGGACAACTGACGTTTGAACGCCCACAAGGTACGTTTACCGTACAAACACCAGCATTTATGCCGGTAGGCACTTACGGAACGGTAAAAGGAATGACACCAGAAGAAGTTCGTGCAACCGGTGCAGAAATCTTATTAGGAAATACTTTCCATTTATGGTTGCGTCCGGGACAAGAAGTGATGCGTAAGCATGGCGATTTGCATGACTTTATGCAATGGCATCGTCCAATTTTAACTGATTCTGGCGGTTTCCAAGTCTTTAGCTTAGGTAAACTGCGTAAAATTACTGAAGAGGGAGTGAAATTCCAAAATCCAATTAATGGAGAACGTATTTTCCTATCGCCAGAAAAATCAATGGAGATCCAATACGATCTTGGTTCTGACATTGTAATGATTTTTGATGAATGTACGCCGTTCCCATCAACTTTTGATTATGCGAAACAATCAATGGAGCTTTCATTACGCTGGGCAAAACGTTGTCGTGATCGTTTTGATCAACTAGGTAATAAAAATGCGTTGTTTGGTATTATCCAAGGTGGCATACACGAAGAGTTGCGCCAAGTATCGTTAGATGGTTTAGTGAATATTGGCTTTGATGGTTACGCAGTGGGTGGTTTGGCAGTTGGTGAGCCAAAAGAGGATATGCACCGTATTTTGGAATATATCTGTCCGAAAATCCCACAAGATAAACCGCGTTATTTAATGGGCGTAGGTAAACCAGAAGATTTGGTGGAAGGGGTAAGACGCGGTATTGATATGTTTGACTGCGTAATGCCAACACGTAATGCACGTAATGGGCATTTATTTGTCACTGATGGCGTAGTGAAAATTCGTAACGCGAAATATCGTGATGATACAACGCCATTAGATCCGGAATGTGATTGCTATACTTGTAAGCATTACACTAAATCTTATCTATATCATTTGGATAAATGTGGTGAAATTTTAGGTGCAAGATTAAATACGATTCACAATTTACGTTATTACCAACGTTTAATGGAACAAATTCGTCAAGCGATTGAAGCAGAGCGTTTTGAGGAGTTTGTACAAGAGTTTTATGCCAGAATTGGTAAACCTGTACCGCCATTAAATCAATATCATCCGTTTGAGGGATAATGAAAAAGGCACTTGCGTGCCTTTTTACTTCCTTATATTTACTTTCCACTATCTCCATAGTTGCCCAATACACGAGCGCTCGGGTCATTTACATTACAACCTTCCCACTCCTTATTAGGCATCCAGAAGTCTTTAATCCAATGGCTTTGGCCTGGATAGAATTTTTCAAAAATATCGCGATAAAGTAATGATTCTTTAGTGAATGGCGTACCATAAGGATATTTTTCTTTCGCTTTTGCCAAATCTTCATCACTATATTTACTTTCTGCAAAGGCTTTTAAGTGATCAACCATTGAATGCCCAACTGCATCACTGAAAGCTGCTTTTTCACGATAAAGAATACTGTCTGGAAGATAATCAGTGCCTTCAAACGCCTTACGTAATAAATATTTACCTTTGTTATAGACGTTCATTTTCTTCTCAGGGTTGATACTCATTGCGTAATCAACGAAATCAATATCACCAAAAGGAACACGAGCTTCTAAAGAGTTTGCTGCTAAACAACGGTCAGCACGCAAAACATCATACATATAAAGTTCACGAATACGTTTTTGCGCTTCTTTTTGGAATTCAGCGGCATTTGGTGCAAAGTCAGTATATTTATAACCAAAAATTTCATCGCTCACTTCACCAGTTAATAACACTTTCAAGTTGGTTTGTTCATGAATATATTTACAAACTAAATACATCCCGATGCTGGCGCGAATGGTAGTGATATCCCAAGTTTCTAAGTGCCAAATTACTTTTTCTAGTGCAGCTAACACTTCATCTTTGGTCATAATTACTTCGGTGTGTTCTGTACCCAAAAAGTCTGCTACTTCTTTTGCATATTTCAAATCGATTGGATCGGTATCCATACCAATTGCAAAGGTTTTAATTGGTTTATCTAAATGTTTTTGCGCAATCGCACAAACTAAAGAAGAATCCAAACCACCACTTAATAAAAAGCCCAATGGTGCGTCAGAATGTAAACGTTTAATTACTGCTTTTTCTAATTTAGTGCGTAATGTGCTGGTAATGGTATCAAGATCTTGATCTACTACTACTTTTGGATCTGCAATGTCGTTATAGCAAATGAATTCACCATTTAAATAGTAATGTCCTGGCGGGAATGGATGAATATCTTGACACCAATCGATTAAACCTTTTGCTTCTGATGCAAATGCGATTTCACCAGTCACCTTGTCATAACCATAAAACATTGGACGAATACCAATTGGATCGCGTCCTGCTAATAATGTGCCGGTTTTACTATCTTTTAATACTAATGCAAATTCAGCATCTAACATCTTCATCATTACATCAGCACCAACGCGTTGATATAACGGAATTAAAACTTCACAATCGCTGCCTGAATGGAAAGTGTAAGTAGAGGATAATAATGTTTTTAATTCTGTGTAATTATAAACTTCGCCGTTACAGATAAGAGAAATGCCATCATATTGGAAAGGTTGGTTGCCTTGAGAACTTAAATCCATAATTGATAAACGATGAAATCCCCAAGTTGCATCATCAGCAGTAATAACGGCTTGATGATCCGGACCACGATGATAAATATGATCAAAACTCTGCTTAAAAGCTTCAGACGGCTGCGCTGAAGAAGAAAAAACAAATCCACACATACAAAAAATCCTCTTGTTCTATCTAAATTGAATCATTTCTGCTTAGTATAGTTAAAAAATAATTTTTATCTACTGTTTTTATAAAAATATAATAAATTTTTTATCATTAAAATGTTTTATTTGAATTTTATTTAAAATTATGATGATTTTTTTGTGTTTTTTAAATTTTAGTATGGCAAAAAAGCCAGTGAACATTGGTTTGTAGATTTTTTTTCGCTATATTACGCAGGCGAATAGAACTAAAGAGGAACAACAATGTTATCCTGCCCACAATGTGAAAAGAAAGTGAATGAAGAATTAACTCATTGCCCATTCTGTCAAGCTGTCTTGCACGATGAAGCCGCGAAAAAAATCTATCAACAACGTTTAGAGCAAGATATTGCGTATCGAAAAGCAATGAATAAACAAAATGCCAAAGTACAGATAATTTGGTTTGTTATTTTTGCCATTGTGATTGGCGCACTGCTTTGGTGGAAGAATTAAGAACAGCTAAAATTTATCAGTGGCATTTACTTTAAGGCATTAAACAAGATGACAACACAAAATTTCCCAAATTATGAAGAGGGCATTATTTTTCTCAAAAGGCAAGATAAGCAACTTGCATGGCTAATCGAGCAAATAGGTTATCTTACTCATACTGATACAAAAGATGATTTTCTATTTTTGTTAGAACAAATTATAGGGCAAATGCTTTCTATTAAAGTAGCTGACGTGATGTTGGAGCGCTTAACGGATATTTGTGGTGGTATAGTAACGGTAGAAAGTATTAATCAATTAGATATTGAAACGCTAAGAAATATTGGTATTTCAAATCGAAAAGCTGTTTGTATTAAAGAGATTGCGCAAATGATAGCGAACGGCAGCCTTGATTTTAGAACATTAAAAGCATTACCAGATAATCAATTAATAAAATGTTTAACGACAATTAAAGGGATCGGTTCATGGACGGCTAAAATGTATCTCTATAAAATCCATCGTCCTGATGTACTTCCTTATGAAGATGCAACTTTTTTATCTGCATACAAATGGCTTTATCAAACGCAAGAGATAAGACCTGCAGCGATCAAACAACACTGTAAAAAATGGTCGCCTTACTTATCCATTGCGGCGATGTATTTGTACGCTGCTTTTGAACGAAAATTGCTACAAACAGAAGTACCAAAGTATTAAAAATATAATAACCCATACCTTAACGGTATAGGTTATTGTGTGAAATGAGCTTATTAATTTTTACAGAGGTATATGAGGTTTATTTTAAAATTTCATCAATTTTGGCAGAAGCTTTGGCAATAGCTTCTTCTGCTTTATAAGCTAAACCTTCAACGTGAATTAAATCCACATTGTTTAAACCAACAAAACCTAATACTTGTTTAACCCAACTACTCATTGTGTCAAATTCAGTACCTTCATATTCACCGCCACTAGTAACAAAAGCGAACACAGGTACGTTCGGTAATAAACCTTGTGGGCCGTTTTCATCATATTTAAAGGTCACACGAGGACGTGCAACATAATCAACATAACTCTTGAATGTTGCTGGTGCGGTGAAGTTATAACGTGGTAAACCAAGTACGATATAATCTGCATTTTTTAATTCAGCAATCAATTCATCAGATAATGCAATCGCTTGACGTTGTGCTTCAGTTTCCGCTACGCCTGCACGAATCGCAGGTGTTGTTTCTTTATTTAACATTGGTACTGGATTTGCGTCCAAGTCACGATCAACAATTTGCACTTCAGGCCATTTCGCTTTGGTTTTTGCAATAAATTGATCAATTAATTGATTAGAAAAACTATGATCGCCATTAACAGAGGTACGCAATACTAAAACGTTACTCATAACTAACTCCTTAAATTATCATTATTTCTTTCTTAGATTATCTAACGCCCATGCGCCGCTGCCTGAGATTGCTACATATAAGAAAATGAAGCAGAACAACACTGCAGCTTCACCGCCGTTTAATAGTGGTAACGCAAAGGTTGCAGCGGAAGCGTGGAACATAAAATAAGCAACAGCCATTTCGCCAGAGAGAATAAAGGCGGCTAATCGAGAGAATAAGCCAAGGACTAATAAAATACCACCAACTAATTCTAAAATGCCACCGATTCCTAAAAGAGAAAAAACCGATAATCCATCGAATGAAGGAACGTGTGGTAAAGCAAATAATTTGGCACTGCCATGTAATAAGAAAGTATAACCAGCAACAATACGCAATAATGCTAAACCATAAGGGCGTAAAGCTTGTGTATCAAACATAAATTTATCCTTTTTTAAGTAGTAATTGAAAAAACGACGCCAGTATATTGATTTCAAAATGGGAAAACTATATTGTTTTTAGAAAAGTATTTTTTCTTAATAGGAAATAATTATGGATACCTTACAAAGTATGAAAATTTTTCGCCAAATTGTTGAAAGTGGCAGTTTTAGCAAAGCGGCGGATCAGTTAGATCTCTCAGTTTCAATGGTGAGCAAACACCTTTCTCATTTAGAAAATTACCTACAAGCGAAACTACTCAATCGTACCAGCAGAAAATTAAGTTTAACTGAAATGGGGGAGCATTATTATCAACGTTGCATTGTGGCGCTTGATGATTTAGAAGAAGCAAAACAAGTGGTAAGTCAAGGAACTATTCACCCACAAGGTACACTCAAAATCACGATGCCAGTATGGTTTGCGACACAAAAATTTGCCGATCTGTTAGCAGAATATTGTCGCCGTTATCCAAAGGTCAATTTACAACTTTCATTGGATAATCATCATGCCGATTTAGTGGGACAAGGCTTTGATTTAGCATTAAAAGTAACAGCGCATTTATCAGAAAACCTGATTGTTAAACCGATTACCAATATTGCCTTTCATTGGGTGGCCAGCCCACAATATTTAACGCAATTCGCACAACAGAGCGAACAGCAATGGGATCAACATCGCGGCTTAATTCCAACTTATACTCATCTTGATCAGCATTTTACCGACACTATTGCCAGTGATAACACCTTAATGCTGTATCAATTAGCGTTAGCTGGGCAAGGTGTTGCTTATCTACCGAGTTATTTATGTGAAGCGGATATTCAAGCCGGCAAATTGCAAATTATTCCTCACCCAGCTAATCGTAATCATACGTTGTATGTTGCTTATATGAATCGCCAATTTATGAGCGCTAAAGTCCGTAGTTTTATTGATTTTATGGCGGAAAATTTTCGCTGTAAGAAAAGAGAGTATCCGTTTTAGTAATTAAGATAAATGAAAGCAAGAATTGGTAGTGGTTTTGAAGTTCCCCATCTTTAATGAAATAAAGAGGAGTAGGGAGATTTAAATTTAATAAAATCAAATGGATACGATTTATTTAATGCACTGATATTTCAGTACTTTTTGGCTAATTATTTGAAAAATATAGATTTTTCAAATCTCCCGTACCCTCTTCAATCTTGAAGAGGGTTCTGCCGGTGAAGTACACAATTCCGAGCATTTTGGTGATAACAAAAGAACTTAACACAAAGCACGACCCTCAATTTAAGTGATAAAAGATATCTCCGCAAAGCAATTACCTCAATCCAAATGATGATAGGTTCTCTCTTCAATCTTGAAGAGGATTCTGCCGGTGAAGTACACAATTCTGAGCATTTTGGCGATAACAAAAGAACTTAACACAAAGCACGATTCTCAATTTAAGTGATAAAAGATATCTCCACAAAGCAATTATCTCAATCCAAATGATGATAGGTTCCCCTCTTTAATGAAATAAAGAGGGGTTAGGGGAGATTTAAATTTAATAAAATCAAATGTATATGATTTATTTAATACACCAATATTTTAATATTTACCTCAAAGAGCAAGTTTTTCATTGTATTGGCTTAAAAACTGATAAATTTCTTCGACAACATCATCAAGTGCTGTCATTACTCTGATATTATCGAACCTTAACACTGTTAACCCTAATGTTGATAATTTTTTATCTCGAATACGATCTTTTTTTTGATGTTCTGTTTGATAATGTTGCCCACCATCTAACTCAATGATTAACTTTGCTTTTGCACAATAAAAATCCACAATGTAGTTTAAAATCACTTTTTGACGATTAAACCGAAACCCTAGCAGTTGATCATTTCTAATTCTGGACCACAATCGTTTTTCTGCTTCGGTAGCGTTTAAACGTAATTCTCGTGCATATATTTTTAAATATTGCTTTTGATATTTCATACGAGCTTGTTGCAATAATTTATTTATGATGAATGTTATATACACTGAAGTGATAAGGAAAAAATAAGAAAAAAATATGGGAACCAGTTCGAAGAATAAATAAATTATGTCTAACGTTGAAATGTTTTTGCTGTAAAGTCTGATCATAAGAAAAACCCTCTTCAAATTTGAAGAGGGTTAAATGTATGTAATTTTGGAGGGTTATACATTAAATCTAAAGTGCATGACATCGCCGTCTTGCACAATATATTCTTTTCCTTCTAAACGCCATTTACCGGCTTCTTTTGCGCCGTTTTCACCGCCAAATTCCACAAAATCAGCATAGCTGATGACTTCAGCACGAATAAAGCCTTTTTCAAAATCGGTATGGATTACCGCAGCAGCTTTTGGTGCAGTTGCGCCAACCGGAATTGTCCAAGCACGTACTTCTTTAACTCCAGCGGTAAAATAGGTTTGTAAATTTAACAACTTATAGCCAGCGCGGATAACGCGATTTAAACCCGGTTCGTCTAAACCAAGCTCTTGTAAGAATTCGATTTTCTCTTCATCTTCTAATTCGGCAATTTCCGCTTCAATCGCTGCACAAACAGGGACAACCACAGCACCTTCTTTTTCAGCAATTTCACGCACACGATCAAGATATGGATTATTCTCAAAACCATCTTCATTAACATTGGCAATATACATTGTTGGTTTTAAAGTAAGAAAGTTATAGCTTTTAATCGCTTGTAACTCTTCTTTATCTAATCCAATTGAACGAATCATTCCGGCGTTCTCTAATACAGGCAAGCATTTCTCCATTACAGATAATTCAAATTTTGCCTCTTTATCGCCGCCTTTTGCGCGTTTTTGTAAACGTTGAATTGCTTTTTCGCAACTCTCTAAATCGGCTAAGGCTAATTCGGTATTGATGACATCAATATCATCAGCAGGATCAATTTTTCCAGCAACGTGAACAATATCATCATTTTCAAAACAACGTACAACGTGACCAATAGCGTCAGTTTCACGAATATTGGCTAAGAATTTATTACCTAAGCCTTCACCATTGGATGCACCTTTCACTAAACCAGCAATATCAACAAATTCCATTGTGGTTGGTAACACACGTTGTGGATTAACGATTTTCGCTAATTCATCTAAACGGTTGTCTGGCATTGGTACTACACCAGTGTTCGGTTCGATAGTGCAGAATGGGTAGTTTGCTGCTTCAATACCCGCTTTGGTTAACGCATTAAAAAGAGTTGATTTACCGACATTTGGCAAACCAACGATGCCACATTTAAATCCCATAATTTATCCTTGTCTGTTTTTAGGCGCGGAATCCATTTAAGCGGTTCATCGCTTTATCGATTCCATCTTTGATTAATATTTCAATACAGCTTTCAGCTTCGTCTAATGCTTTATCAATAAGTTGTTGATCTTGCGGAGCCGGCTTGCTTAATACATAAGCAGCAACTAAATTTTTATCGCCAGGATGACCAATACCCACGCGTAAACGGTAGAAATTTTTGCTATTTGCTAATTGCGCAATAATATCTTTTAGACCGTTGTGTCCGCCATGACCACCGCCGAGTTTTAATTTCACGCTACCCGGTGGTAAATCTAATTCATCATGAATAACTAAAATTTCTTCAGGTAAAATCCGATAAAAAGTGGCTAAAGCACCTACTGATTTCCCACTTAGATTCATAAAGGTAGTTGGTACTAAAAGACGTACATCTTGCCCAGCGATCGTTGCTATTGCTGTTTTGCCGAAAAATTTATTTTCATCTTTTAAATTGAGGTTAAAACGGTGAGCTAAGCGCTCAATTAACCATTCACCAGCATTATGGCGAGTATCACTATATTTACTGCCCGGATTGCCTAGTCCTACAATCAATTTAATTTTTGCCACAATTACTTATCCTGTCGCTAAAAACGGCTTGCTATTGTATGCAAAAACGCCTGTTTCTACAATCGCAATTGGTGGATTTGCTGAAACTTATGTATGAATTTCACCAATAAAAAATGATGTACTTTGCTGACAAAATAAAAAAGTCTAGCGGGGCGCTAGACTTTTCTTTGCTAAATTAATTAAGAATTAAGCTTCTAATGTTTTTGGTTTAATCATTGCATAAAGCACACCGGTTAAAATACTACCAGCAGCAATTGCAACTAAATAAAGTAATACTGGTTGGATTGCACCTGGAATGGCTAATACAAAGATACCGCCATGTGGTGCCATTAATTGCACACCAAATACCATTGATAATGCACCAGTTAATGCACCACCAAGCATACAGCTTGGAATAACACGCATTGGGTCACGTGCCGCAAATGGAATTGCCCCTTCAGAGATAAAGCATAAGCCAAGAACAAAAGAGGCTTTACCGCCTTCTAATTCATTAGCGGTGAATTTTTTACGAGCGATAAAGGTTGCAATCCCCATACCAAGAGCCGGCACCATACCTGCCGCCATTACTGCTGCCATTGGTAAGTAAGAAGATGAAGCTAATAGACCTACACCAAAAGTATAAGCGGCTTTGTTAATTGGACCACCCATATCAAAGCACATCATTGCACCAAGGATAATACCAAGAACAACTGCGCTGCCTGATTGCATACCTTTTAAGAATTCAGTCATACTGTTCATCAACCAAGCTACTGGCTCACCTACGATATAGATCATAATTAAACCAACAATTAATGTTGAGAAGAATGGAATAATTAAGATCGGTTTTAACGCATTCATCGTTTGTGGCAGTTTTACGTGATCATTGATCGCTTTCGCTACATAACCTGCTAAGAAACCGGAAATAATACCACCGATAAAACCAGCACCAAGTGAGCTTGCTAACATACCGCCAACAAGACCTGGAGTTAACCCTGGACGGTCAGCAATAGAGTAAGCGATATAACCGGAAAGAATTGGAATCATTAAAGCAAAGGCACTGCCGCCACCAATCTTCATTAATGCTGCAGCTAATGTTCCTTCTTGTTTGAATGCTTCGATACCAAATACGAAAGAAAGTGCAATAATTAAACCACCAGCAACCACCATTGGTAACATATGTGATACACCAGTCATTAAGTGGCTATAGATACCTTTCTTCTCACCTTTCTCTTTGCTATCAGCTTTAGCAGCAGCGCTATTATCTTGTTTGTGGTGATATGGTTTCGCTTCTTTAAATGCTTTATCAAATTCTTGTGCAGTTTTCTTTAATGCTAAACCAGTTGAAGTGTGGTACATCAATTTGCCATCAAACTTACTGAGATCAACGTCAATATCGGTTGCAATAAAGACTAAATCCGCTGCAGCAACATCTTCTGAAGAAATAAGATTACTTGCGCCCACTTGGCCGCGAGTTTCAACTTTCACATTCCAGCCTTGTTTTTGGCAGTAAGTTGAAATTGCTTCCGCCGCCATAAAGGTATGTGCTACCCCGGTTGGACAAGCAGTAACTGCAACAATATTTAATGGGCGATCAGCTGCCGGAGCTGCTGCATCGTCAGTAGCTTGATATGCACTTGCATTAGCTACTGCTTGTTGAATGGTTGCTTCCGGCGCATTAAATGCTTGTTCAAAAGTAGTTAAGTAAACTTTTTTACCAGCAAAAGCAGGATTATTGTTAAGTTTTTGTCCTAATACGATCACCATATCTGCATCTTGTAATTGTGCAGCAACTTGGTGATTTTGTTGCGCGGCAGCTTTTGCCACCATTTGTTTTAATAAGAATAACGTCGCGTTACCACGTTTTTCTTGAGAATGGAGATAGATATTCATTGGTTATTCCTCAATTTTTGTAATCTTAACTTGATCTAGCAGTTGATTTAATGCTTGTTTGTCGGCAACGCCCACATTGCTTTGTGATACGGCTAATGCAGAAACCGCTGAAGCAAAACGTAATGTTTGTTCTTGTGACAGGGCGTGTTGAGTACCATAAATCAAACCAGCCACCATAGAATCACCGGCACCAACCGTACTGACAACATTGGTACATTTAGGTGGTTTTGCTTGTAATACGCCTTGATCACTGATCCAAAGTGAACCTTCAGCTCCCATAGAAATGATCACATTTGCAATGCCTTCGGCTTTGAGTTGTTTTGCAGCAGCAATGATTTCTGCGATTGAATTTAATGGTTTGCCAATCCAAGCTTCTAATTCACGATGATTTGGTTTTACTAACCAAGGAGCAGCTTTTAAGCCTGCGGTAAGTGCGGCATTACTGCTATCCAATACTACTTTGGTTTGTTGCCCTAATGCTTTGAGCCAATTTTTAAATGCTTTAGTATCAACACCTTTTGGTAAGCTGCCACAAACCGCGACCAAATCATAATCTTTTGCCCAAGCAAATGATTGATTAACAAATTTCTGCCAATCATCAGACGACACTTGATAACCTAAGAAGTTAAGATCAGTTACATCTGCTTCGGTTTCGGTAATTTTTACATTGATACGAGTTTTACCCGCGACACGTTGAAAACGATCATCTAAACCGAGTTGTTGAAACATTTGGATAAAATCGCCTTGATTATCTTCACCAAGGAAACCGCTGACGGTGACAGGAAGATCCAGATCGTGTAATACTTTAGCGACATTGATTCCTTTCCCTGCTGGATAGATACCAAGAGTTTCAACAGTATTCACTTCGCCAAGTTGGATTCGCGGTAAGCGTCCTACTAAATCAAAGGCGGTGTTGAGTGTAATAGTTGCAATACGAGGCATATTATTCTCCTAAGCCTGCGTTAATTGCTTCACCAATGCCTTTTAACGCTTGTTCTGCATCTTCACCTTCAGCGATGAAACATAAGCGTTGACCTTTAGTTGTTCCTAAACCAACCACTTTCATTAAGCTTTTCGCACTAACAAATGCGGTATCACGATCAACATTTCTTACTTGAATGGTTGCTTTATATTTTTTCACTTCATTGATTAACACTGCTGATGGACGAGCGTGTAAACCATGTTCGTTTTTCACAATAAAGGTTGCTTCGAGTTGTCCTGGTGCAGCTTGCGGAGCAGCGCTTGCGTTTTCTGTAGCTGGTGCAACAGCAGGTTCAGCTTGAGTAGCTGGCGCAGCAGCTTCAGCAACAGTAACAGCTTTGCCTTGTAAGGCAGCTTGAACTTGTTCAGCATTGCCTTTTAATAATACTTGTTGGCATTGCGGATCTAATAAATTGACTAATAAGTTATCAACTTTTTCATCGACGCTAGCAACGGTAACTACTGCAGCGATTTGTTTGTTATTGTGTTGGAACGCTTGTTTTGGACGTGCAACCGCAATTGCGTTTTTGCTATTACCAACAGCGCTATCATTTACCCAAATGCCATTACCTAGTGGTAATGCCGGAGAAGCGATCACTTCGCTAACAAATTGAGTATCAACGGCAGCGGCTTCTTGTAATTTAGCTGCATTGATTGCAGTAAGCGTTAATAAGCTGTTGGTATCTACATCTAATGAAATAAAGGCAGCATCAACGATATTGCCATTAAAGAGTGAAATAAAATCTTGTGGATTCGTCGTTTTTGCTAATTTTTCAGCAATCTCTTCATCACCGAGCAAATGGGTTAATTGACGTAAAATTGCGAGGTGTTCGTCTGATTTTGCCGCAATCCCAATTACTAAATAGGCAATATTGTTATCGCTCCATTTGACGCCATTTGGGAATTGGAAAATTTGCACACCAGTTTGTTTTACTAAGTGGCGAGTATCCAATGTACCATGTGGAATGGCGATACCATTGCCTAAAAAAGTTGATGTTTGTTGTTCACGTGCAAGCATACCTTGAAGATAGCCTTCTTCCACTAAGCCTTTATTGATAAATGCTTGTGCTACAGCGGTGATCGCTTGCTGTTTATCATCAGCTTTTTCACCTAGATGGATGTCATTTTCGATAAGATTAAACACGAGGACTCCTTAGATTATTGTCAGTCAAAGATAAAATCGGCTAATTTTAACCCAATTTATTTTATAAGGAAAAATAATTCTGTTTTTTCTAAGTATATTTTTATTTACCATAGCGATATATTTTAATTTTTTGGCTATAAAAGTTAAATTTTAATTAAATAAAAATAACTAATGTTATGCGGTTGGGTTCATTCTGTTCTGGATATTTAAGAAATATATTTCTACGAGCTATTCATAAATTATTTTAATCCTATTCAATAATAAAATTCATATTTCACAGGCTTACTATACTGTCGAAAATTGATAAAAATCAGCCTTTTAGGAAATTTTTTTGATACAATTCGCGACACTTCTATTGAAAGATTTTTAGAAGTAGGACTTTAATCGTTTATCAACAATAATTAATTTGGAACTATTATGTTTTTATTACAATTTGCTCTTGTTTTATTGTGTATCTTAATTGGTGCTCGCATTGGCGGTATCGGTTTAGGTGTTATGGGTGGGGTAGGCTTAGCCATACTTTCTTTTGGTTTTGACTTAAAACCAACGAGCCCACCTATTGATGTAATGTTAATGATTATGGCTGTAGTTTCGGCTGCAGCAGCTATGCAAGCAGCCGGCGGTCTAAATTATATGATTAAGATCGCTACACGTATTTTACGGAAAAATCCTAAATATATTACATTTTTAGCACCAGCCGTAACGTATATCTTTACTATTTTTGCTGGTACAGGACATGTTGCTTATTCTGTATTACCTGTAATCGCTGAAGTTAGCCGCCATAATGGAATCCGCCCAGAACGTCCTTTATCTATGGCGGTAATCGCATCACAATTTTCTATTGTAGCAAGTCCTATTGCGGCTGCAGTTGTTGCTTGTGTTGCATATTTGGAGCCTCAAGGAATAACATTAACTAATGTATTAAGTGTTACCATTCCTTCAACTACACTTGGTATTGCTTTAGCTTGCGTATTTGTTAATAAAATGGGTAAGGAGTTAAAAGATGACCCTCATTATCAACAATTACTTAAAGATCCTGCATATGCGGAAAACAATGTTACCCTTCTAGATGAAGAAAAAATGGAAGTAACCAAAGAAGCAAAAATATCTGTTTCATTATTCTTGCTTGGTGCTTTATTAGTTGTAATTATGGGGGCGTTTCCTAACTTAAGACCTAGCTTCGATGGTAAGGCTATGGGGATGGCACACACTATTGAAATTATTATGTTAACTATTGGTGCCTTTATTATCTTAACTTGTAAGCCAGATGGAAATAAAATTACACAAGGTTCTGTATTCCATGCCGGTATGCGTGCTATTGTTGCTATCTTTGGTATTGCTTGGTTAGGTGATACATTAACAACAGCACATCTTGCAGAAGTAAAAGAAGCTGTATCAGGGTTAGTTGAGTTTGCACCTTGGACATTCGCTTTAGCATTATTTGCTCTTTCTGTTATGGTAAATAGTCAAGGCGCAACAACAGCGGTTTTGGTTCCATTAGGGATTTCTTTAGGATTACCGCCTTATGTTATTATCGCAACATTTGTTGCTGTAAATGGTTATTTCTTTATCCCAAATTATGGTCCGATTATTGCATCTATTGACTTTGATACCACAGGTACAACTCGTATAGGTAAGTATATTTTTAACCATAGTTTTATGATTCCAGGCTTATTAAGCCTAATATTCAGCTTAATTTTTGGTTTCGTTTTTGCAGGTTTATTCCTATAGTTTGAACACCTGATCTAAATAAAAATCCCCTTACTTTTGTAAAAAGGAGGGGATTTCTTTTATAAACCATTTAACTATGATGCGTTTTCATCTATTTGTGTATTGGGTAATGTCTTAATCCAAAAGAAAAAGAACCAATATTCAATTAAAAGTAGGATAACAATGCTGATTTTGCCAAGAATATGTGGAACAGCATAAGCAGATAATGCCATCATCAAAGTAGAAATACATAAAATATAAATTTTTGCTTTTTTCGTTAGTGCACGTTGTTCATTGAAGGTTTTTAGATATTTATGATAAATGCGGCTTTGTTTAAACCATGCCTCTAGACGCGGCGAGCTTTTGCCAAAGAAAAAGAGGGTGCAAAGTAGAAATGGTGTTGTTGGCAATACGGGTAAAAAAGTCCCTAAAATACCTAAAATTAAACAGAGAAAACCAAGTGAAATATAAAAATATCGCATTATATTAGCTATCTTATTGAGAAAAATTCTCAATAAGATAGCAGTTTTTAATAGTAAAAGAAACTAGCCAACATTGTAGTGGATAGGTTCTGAGATAGTTTAAACGGTTAACACTTCTTTAATTTTACTTAATGCCCAGTCAAGATCAGCTTTTTCGATCACTAATGGCGGGGAGAAACGGATAACATTATCGTGAGTTTCCTTGCAAAGTAAGCCTTTCTCTTTTAACGCTTCACAATATGGTCGCGCTGCTTTGGTAAGTTCTAAACCAATAAACAAGCCTTTACCGCGTACTTCTTTAATATAAGGGTATTCGATTTTTTTCAGCTCATTGAGAAAGTATTCACCTAATTCAAGTGAACGTTCTGCTAATTTTTCTTGTTCCAATACATCTAAAGCGGCAAGAGATACTGCGCAGGCTAATGGATTACCACCAAAGGTAGAACCATGAGAACCAGGGTTAAAGACGCCAAGGATCTCTTTATCAGCAACAACACAAGAGATAGGGAACACACCGCCACCAAGCGCTTTGCCGAGAATATACATATCAGGGATCACATTTTCCCATTCACACGCGAATAGTTTACCAGTACGTCCTAATCCTGATTGAATTTCATCAGCAATAAATAGCACATTATGTTGTTTACACAGTGCAAGAGCTTGTTGCAGATAACCTTTTGGTGGAATGACGATACCAGCTTCACCTTGGATCGGTTCTACCAAAAAGGCAGCTGTATTTGGCGTAATCGCTTGTGCTAACGCATCAAGATCGCCATAAGGAACTAACTTAATACCGCCGAGTAATGGGCCAAAACCACGCTGGTAATCTTTTTCGGAAGAGAGCGAAACTGCGGCCATTGTTCTACCATGAAAATTACCGACACAAGCAATGATTTCTGCCTGATTATTTGCGATCCCTTTTACATCATAGCCCCAACGGCGTGCCGCTTTAATTGCGGTTTCTACTGCTTCTGAACCGGTGTTCATCGGTAATGCCATTGTTTTACCCGCCAGTTTACAAACTCGTTCATACCAAGGGCCAAGTTGATCATTAAAAAACGCGCGGGAAGTTAAGGTAACGCGATCAGCTTGATCTTTTAAGGCTTGAATGATTTTAGGATGGCAATGACCTTGATTAACAGCAGAATAGGCACTCAACATATCTAAATAACGCTTTCCTTCTGGATCTTCTACCCAAATTCCTTTGGCTTTACTAATTACAATGGGTAAGGGTAAATAATTGTTTGCTCCATATTGTTCAGTTTGTTGAATTAGTTGTTGTGATGAAATAGGCATATTTACCCTCCTAAATGTTAAAAAGATGTAATAAATTGTTTGAATTTTAACAATATTTATGGTGGAAGAAATAAGGAGTTGTTGATTTTATGATCTGTATCGCACTTTTCTGCACTTGATAGCTGAAAATAAAAGGGGAAATGTGAGATAAATTGCTAGCAATTGTAGCAAAATGGAGTAAGCCCCTCTTTTATGACTTTATCAGCTAATAGAGGGGCAAAAATGATTAATACTCTAATTTTGGTAGTGCTTTGTTGTCGATAACATCTTTATCAATAATAACTTTCTTCAAGCCTGTTAAGGAAGGTAGGTCATACATAGTATCGAGTAAGATGTTTTCTACAATAGAGCGTAAACCGCGCGCACCTGTTTTCCGCGCTAATGCTTTTTTCGCAATTGCGGTTAGCGCTTCAGGAGAAAATTCAAGCTCGACATTTTCTAGTTTAAACAAAGCTTGATATTGTTTGATTAACGCATTTTTTGGCACAGTGAGAATACTGATTAGCGCTTCTTCATCTAGTTCCGCTAAAGAGGCGATTACTGGTAAACGTCCAACAAATTCAGGAATTAAACCAAATTTAATCAGGTCTTCAGTTTCTACTTGTGCGAATAATTGACTGATATTTTCTTTTTTATCGTCAATTTTCACTTCAGCACTAAAACCAATACCGCGATCTTTATGGGTACGTTTCTCAATAATTTTATCTAAACCAGCGAATGCACCGCCGCAGATGAATAAGATTTTTGAAGTATCCACTTTTAATGAATCTTGTTGTGGATGCTTACGGCCGCCTTGTGGTGGCACAGCAGCGATTGTACCTTCAACAAGTTTGAGTAACGCTTGTTGCACGCCTTCACCAGAAACATCTCGCGTAATTGATGGATTTTCTGATTTGCGGGTAATCTTATCAATTTCATCAATATAGATGATTCCTTGTTGCGCTTTTTCGATATCGTAATCGCAGTTTTGTAACAGGCGTAGAATAATGTTTTCTACGTCTTCACCGACGTAACCAGCTTCAGTTAAGGTAGTGGCGTCAGCAATCGCAAAAGGCACATTAAGTTGTCTTGCTAATGTTTGTGCTAAGAAAGTTTTTCCACTTCCGGTTGGCCCGATCAGCAAAATATTACTTTTACCTAGTTCAACATCAAGATTATCATCATTGCTGCGTAAACGTTTATAGTGGTTATATACTGCCACTGCTAAAGTTTTTTTCGCGTGTTCTTGGCCAATAACGTAAGTATCTAAATGAGCGCGAATTTCGTGTGGAGTCGGCAGTTTCTCTAAAGGAGCTTTTTTCTGCTCGCTTGCAGTTTCTTTATTAGCTTCTGCTGCCAATAGATCGTGGCAAGTTTCAACACATTCATTGCAAATGTAACCAGAAACACCCGCAATCAGTTTCTCAACTTCATGTTTCTCTTTGCCACAAAGTGAACAAAAAAACTTTTCGTTATTTTCTGATTTATCTGACATAGTTTTCTCGCTTAGTTATTCTCGATGAGTCAGTACGGTATCAATCAATCCATATTGTTGTGCTGCTTGTGCTGACATAAAGTTATCACGATCAGTATCTTTTTCGATAACTTCTAACGGTTGGCCAGTATGGAAAGCTAAACGTTGATTGAGCGTTTCTTTAATTTTCAAGATTTCTTGAGCATGAATTTGAATATCTGATGCTTGTCCTCTAAATCCACCTAAAGGTTGATGAATCATGATGCGAGAGTGCGGTAACGCAAAGCGTTTTCCGGCAGTACCGCCAGCAAGTAAAAATGCACCCATTGAGCAAGCTTGACCAATACAAAGCGTACGTACATCAGGTTTAATAAATTGCATTGTATCGTAGATCGCCATTCCTGCCGTAACAGAACCACCAGGTGAATTGATATAAATATTAATATCTTGCTCCGGGTTTTCTGATTCTAAGAATAATAACTGGGCGACGATAAGATTCGCCATATTATCTTCAACTTCTCCAGTAAGGAAAATGACACGCTCTTTGAGTAGGCGAGAATAAATATCGAAAGAACGTTCGCCACGCGCCGTTTGTTCGATAACCATAGGGACTAATGCCATATTTGCTCCTATTGTCAGCAAACCTCAGTGAGGCAGCAATAAAAAATAGAAAAAGTGCGGCTTAAAAGTAACCGCACTTAATAACTAGAATGATGATAATTTATCGATTAATTATGCACGTGGTGCATTCATAATATCATCGAAAGATTTTTCAACTTCAGATACTTGTGCTTTAGCAAGAATTGCATCAACCGCTTGTTCTTCTAATACAACATTACGAATGTTGTTAGAAAGTTCTTTGTTGTTGCTGTAGTAATCAACAACTTCTTGTGGTTGTTCATAAGCTGAAGCGATGCTTGCGATCATTGCTTTCACGCGATCTTCATCAACTTTTAATTCGTTGCTAGAAATGACTTTGCTAAGTAATAAGCCAACTTTCACACGACGTTTTGCTTGTTCTTCAAAAATTTCACGTGGTAATTCTAATGCTTGTTTTGCATTGCCACCGAAACGCTGTGCAGCTTGCTGACGTAATACATCAATTTCTTGATCTACTGCTGAGCTTGGTACATCAAGTTCATTTTGTTCAAGTAAGCCATCAAGCACTTGAGTTTTGATATTTGCAGTTACTGCATTATCAAGTTCACGTTGCATATTTTTCACAATTTCGTTGCGAAGATCTGCCACAGTTTTGGTGTTTGGACCAAATTTAGCAACGAATTCATCAGTAAGTTCTGGTAATACCATTACTTCTACTTTCTTCAAGGTAATTGCGAATTTAGCTGGTTTACCTTTTAAGTTTTCTGCGTGATATTCTGCTGGGAAAGTCACATCAATTTCGAATTGATCGCCTGCTTTGTGGCCAACGATGCCATCTTCAAAACCAGGAATCATGCGGCCTTGGCCCATAAATAATACGAAGTCAGTTGCTTTACCGCCTTCAAATTCTTCGCCGTCGATTGAACCAACGAAATCGATAGTCACGCGGCTGTCAGCTTGTGCAGCTTCGTCTTTTTCTTCCCAAGTTGCTTGTTGTTTACGTAAAGTATCAACCATTTTATCTACATCAGCGTCAGTGATTTTAACAACTGGTTTTTCTACTTTGATATTTTCTAAACCTTTGATTTCAACTTCTGGATAAACTTCAAAAGTTGCAGAGAAAGTTAAATCTTCACCGATTTTATATTGTTCTGGGGTGAAAGTAGGACGGCTTGCTAAGTCAATTTTTTCTTGAATGATCGCATCAAAGAAATGACGTTGCATTACATCACCTAAAACATCTTGGCGAGCTGATGCGCCGAAACGTTTTTCAATAATGCTTGGTGGAACTTTTCCTTTACGGAATCCATCGATACGAGCAGTTTTTGCTACTCTTTTTAATTCTTCACGAACAGCTTGTTCAATGACATCTGCCGGTACAGTAATGCTAATACGGCGTTCTAATCCTTGAGTGGTTTCTACTGAAATTTGCATTTATGCTACCTCAAAAAAATAATTGTACTCGGCAATTTAGGCTACCGAACACGCAAAAAAACCGTTGTTATTTACAATAACACGAGTGTACTAAAAATTTTGAACGCCCGATTATATCTTATTCACTGGTAATATGTCGAGAAAGCGAGTGATAAAAACGGGCAGTTGTTTATTGTTCGTTCAATTTATCTGGAAAGTTATTTCGATTTATGCGGCATCATCCTTAATAACGTATTATCTTTGACAATATAGTGATGATATAGCGCGGCAATGGCATGCAATGCAATCAGAATTAATGCACCATTTGCAAGTGTTTCATGAATTTCTTTGAGAGTATGAGCCAAACCAGGATTAGCCGTAAAACCCGACAGAATCGGAAAACCTAAAAATGAAACTGCAAAACCTTTATTTAAAACGGTTAATGATCCCAAAATCGGTAACAGAATGAAAACAAGATATAACGCTAAATGGACATAATGCGCCAATTTAGTTTGCCATACTGGTGGAGTTGGCGTAATGGCTGGTGTTTTACTTAGATAAAGATGGCGTAATCCAATGCGAATAATCACCACTAACCAAACGCAAATTCCTAGAGTAAAGTGAGTACTCATCATTAATTGATGCCAATCATAGGTTAAATCGAGAGATTTTAATTTGACGCTAAGATAAGTGAGAATAATGAAGAGTAATGATAGCCAGTGAAAGAAAATCTGAATTTTTGGGTATTTTTCCTGCATGATGAGTTCCTAGAGTAAAGAGTAATGTAATAACGGCTTGTGCTTTGATTTTATTGTCTTACAATTAGTTCAAAGTGAGTGTCGTTATTTTAAGCTAAGAGTTAATAAAATAGATATGAAAAGTGTCGCTATTATTGGATTAGGTTGGCTTGGATTTCCTTTAGCTCGTTATTTACAGAGTTTGGGCTGGGAAGTCAAAGGTAGTAAACGAACGCATGAAGGTGTGGAACGAATGCGTTTACAGCGTGTTGAAAGTTACTATCTTGAATTGACCCCAGAAGTGAATGCCGATCCTGATGATCTTGAAGCCTTACTAAATGTTGATAGTCTTGTTATCAATATCCCACCGAGTGAATACTTCTTTGATTTAAATAGCTATGTATTAGGTATAGAAAACTTATTGACGGAAGCGCTACTGCATAATGTGCAGCATATTGTCTTTATTAGCTCAACCTCTGTTTATCCGATGATCTCTGGTGTGTTTGATGAAGAATATTTGCCGACACCAACCTCTGATGTGGGTAAAGCATTATTAGAAATTGAGCAACGTTTATTAGAATTAAAAGATATTGATGTCGATATTATCCGTTTTGGTGGTTTAGTTGGTGAAGATCGTCACCCTGTTCATCATTTATCTGGCAAAGAGAATTTATCAGGTGGTTTGCAAACGGTAAATTTAGTGCATTTAACCGATTGTCTGCGTGCTATTCAATTATTATTGGAAACGCCAACTTATCAACGTTGTTTTAATTTAGTGGCGCCGGTACATCCGATGAGAAAAGATTTTTATACAAAAGCGGCAGAAAAGTTAGCCTTACCATTACCGCATTTCAACGAAGACGATAATGTGATGGAACGGATTATTGCAGCTAATAAAATTTGTCATGAATTGGATTTTGTTTATCAGTATCCAGATCCGGAAATGATGTAATAACGTTGTAAAGTGAAAATGGTAATAACAAAGGAAGTAAGATGGCTGGGGTACTAGGATTCGAACCTAGGGATGCCGAGATCAAAACCCGGTGCCTTACCGCTTGGCGATACCCCAACAGGGAAAATAATTGATTTAAAAGAGATGGCTGGGGTACTAGGATTCGAACCTAGGGATGCCGAGATCAAAACCCGGTGCCTTACCGCTTGGCGATACCCCAACTTAAAATGGTGCGGGAAGAGGGACTTGAACCCACACACCTCACGGCGCCAGAACCTAAATCTGGTGCGTCTACCAATTTCGCCATTCCCGCTAACTGGTGGCTACGACGGGATTCGAACCTGTGACCCCAACATTATGAGTGTTGTGCTCTAACCAACTGAGCTACGTAGCCATTCGCTTTTGCGGCGCTAATTATGCTGATATATCCTACCCTCGTCAACAACTTTTTTTAGAAAAAAAGATTTTTTAGCTTGTTCGCATAGAGAATAGACAATTTGTTCATTTTTTTACAAATTTAATGAATAGATAGAGGAAAAACCATAGAAAAGAGAAAGATTGTGATGAGATTTATTCATCACAATCTATATAGAAAAGTATTAATTAAATAACCACTTACCATTAACAGCGGTACCTAATACCTCAAATTTGTGGTTAAACGCAGTAAGATTTGCAATCTTACCGGCTTCGATACTGCCTAGTTGATGATCAACACGAATTGCTCTTGCAGGGTATAATGTTGCCATACGAATTGCTTCGTCTAAATTGATACCAACTTCATTTACACAATTTTGAATGGCTTCGATCATTGTGACTGCTGAACCGCCAATAGTGCCATTAGCATCATAACATTTATGATCTCGGACATAGACAGTCTTACCGACAAATTGGAATGATTCAATATCTGCCCCTGCTGCGGCAGTAGCGTCAGTGACTAAACATAATTTGTCTTGTTTACACTGTTTAGCGATACGCACATTACCATAAGTGACGTGTAAGCCATCTACGATAATGCCAGTATAAACATTAGGATTATCTAACACAGCACCCACTACTCCCATATTTCGACCAGAGGAAACCGGAGACATTGCATTATGTAAGTGAGTTGCAAAGGTAGCACCTTGAGCAAAACGTTGATTTGCGACTTCACTGCTTGCATTAGAGTGACCAATCGAAACAATAATTCCTTTATCAATAAATTGTGGAATAAAGTCAGCGGTTGGATTTTCTGCTGCAATAGTTATTTTGCTAATAACTTCTGCGTTATCACATAAGAACGCTAACATTTCATCAGAAATTTCACGAATAAACTCTTCGCGATGGACACCCTTTTTCTCTTTGCTGAGATAAGGGCCTTCCAAATGTAGGCCTAATGCTTGATTTTTATGCTTCGCTAAATAGTCACGCATTACGGTAATAGCGCGTTTCATTTCTTCATCAGGTGCAGTAATAAAAGTAGGTAAAAAGCTAGTTGTTCCTGATTTGAGATTGGTTGCCTGCATAATTTCTAAGGTTTTAACAGAGCAATTATCATTAAACATTACTCCACCACAACCATTAAGTTGCAGATCAATAAAGCCAGCAGATAAGTTAGCACCGTTTAGATCAACTTGTTCAAGATTTGTAGGGAGATCTTGGTGTTTTACGATATTTTCAATTTTGTCTTCGTTGATGATAACTGCGTGATCATACAATACTTGAGAGCCAGTATAGATAACGCAGTTAGTTAATGCATATTGTTTCATTTTAATTCTCTTACACTGTGAATAGCGTGTGATTCTAATTCTTTAAAATATTTGACAGTTTTCACTTTTAATTCTTGGGTAGCGGCTTCATCACAAACAAAAATTGCACGACTATGCATTTGTAATGCACTGATTGTCCAAAGATGATTTACTGCTCCTTCAACTCCAGCTTGTAATGCTAGGGCTTTACGATAACCAGTGATTAATAACATTACTTCTTCAGCATCTAATAATGTACCAACACCAATGGTTAATGCATATTTTGGTACTTGGTTAATATCATTATTAAAGAAACGTGAATTCGCAATCAGGGTATCTTCATTTAATGTTTTGATACGGGTACGAGAAGATAGAGATGAGCCTGGTTCATTAAATGCGATATGACCATCTTCACCTACACCGCCCATAAATAAATGAATTTTCCCGTAAGATTTAATTTTATCTTCATAACGTTGGCATTCTGCATCGTGGTCATCAGTATTGCCGTTAAGAATATTAATATTTTCGTGTTGGATATCAACATGATTGAAGAAGTTATTGAACATAAAAGAGTGATAACTTTCAGGATGTTCTTTTGGTAATCCTACATATTCATCCATATTAAACGTAACAACGTGTTTAAAACTGACTTCCCCTTGTTGATAAAGTTTGATTAACTCTTTATAGGTGGCGAGTGGGGTACCGCCAGTTGGTAAACCTAAAACGAAAGGACGTTCTGCAGTTGGAGCAAAACGATTGATACTATCGACAATATGGCGAGCTGCCCATTTAGCAACTTGTTGATCATTTTGTAATGGAATAAGACGCATAAGATGGCTCCTTGTTTAATGGATAAATTTTAAAATAAAACTTCATTATTTTTATTATAACATTAATTTTGCTCCAAAGTTTATTTTTTCTTAGTTTTTGCAGAATGTTTTTTGTGCAGAAAATGGTAGATTTTTATTCAATGTTGTTTGTATTTAAAAATTAAAAAAATGGTGAAGATAATCTGCGCAAAAATACTTTTTGTTAGAAGTATTCTGGATTAAAACAGCATATAAAAATCAGAGGATGCTAGCTGCTTTAGCCTACTCAATCCAATAAAAATCAAGTAGAATATGCGAATTTATGTAAACTGATCGAAGATTTTATTATGACTACACAATTTAATATCAAAACATTCCAAGGCATGATCTTGGCGTTACAAGCATATTGGGCAGAACAAGGTTGTACGATTGTGCAGCCGTTTGATATGGAAGTTGGTGCAGGGACATCGCACCCGATGACGGCATTACGCGCATTAGGCCCAGAACCAATGGCATTTGCTTATGTACAACCTTCTCGCCGTCCAACTGATGGTCGTTATGGGGAAAATCCAAACCGTTTACAACACTACTATCAGTTCCAAGTAGTAATTAAACCTTCACCAGACAATATCCAAGAACTTTATTTAGGTTCGTTAAAAATGCTTGGCTTTGATCCAACCCAAAATGATATCCGTTTTGTTGAAGATAACTGGGAAAATCCAACTTTAGGTGCATGGGGGCTTGGTTGGGAAGTGTGGCTAAATGGTATGGAAGTGACACAATTTACTTATTTCCAACAAGTTGGTGGTTTGGAGTGCAGACCAGTAACAGGTGAAATTACCTATGGTTTAGAACGTTTAGCAATGTATATTCAAGGTGTGGACAGTGTTTATGATCTTGTTTGGTCAGATGGGCCATTAGGTAAAACAACATATGGTGATGTGTTCCATCAAAATGAAGTAGAGCAATCAACATATAACTTTGAATATGCTGATGTTGACTTCTTATTTAAATGTTTTGAGCAATATGAAAAAGAAGCACAATACTTACTCTCTTTAGAGAAACCATTACCATTACCGGCTTATGAAAGAATTTTAAAAGCTGCACATAGTTTTAACTTACTAGATGCACGTAAAGCGATTTCAGTAACTGAACGCCAACGTTATATTTTACGAATTCGTGCACTAACGAAAGGCGTTGCCGAAGCCTATTATGCAAGTCGTGAAGCATTAGGTTTCCCTGGTTGCAAAAAATAATTTCTAACCCTTTAATTATGAGGAGAATGAAGATGAAACTTTGGTATTCCACAACAAGTGCTTTCGCTCGTAAAGCAAGAGCAACATTACAATATCATCAACTCGAAGATCAGATTGAATTATTAAAAATCACCAACTCATTTGATCCTAACTCTCCTCATAATAAAGATAATCCATTAGGCAGAATCCCTGCTTTACAGATGGAAAATGGTGAATGGCTGTTTGGGAGTTTATTGATTAGTGAATACTTGGATAGTATCGGTTCACAACCGACATTATTTCCAATGAATGGTAAACGCTGGCAAGTATTGGCACTCCATGCGTTAGTAGAAGGTATTTTGGAAAATACCACTCCGACTATTGTGGCTGAACGTCGTTTTCGCCCTGAAAATGAGTGGTGGACAGCAAGGCACCAACAACTAATGGAAAGAAATATCCGTAGTTTTGTGCAGCTTGAAGAAAAGCTTGCTCAGTTTGGTGATGAATTAAATATTGGTACGTTAAGTGCCGTCTGTTTAATTGATTGGTGGACATTCCGTTTAGAAAATACCGGATTTAATTTAGCGGAACATTTTCCTAAATTAGTCGCATGGGCAGCGAAAATGGATGAGAAATATCCTTGCTTGCAAGCAACAAAACCAACAGCATAAACAATTTTAGGATGATCAAAATGACAAAACCGGTTTTATTTTTTGCCCATCTTTGCCCTGATACAGCGCCTTTTGTAGCAGAGTTATCCCGCTTAAATGTGGAATATGAAAGCGTTAGTATTTTGGAGAGTATGGCAAATCTGAAACGTTTTTTACGTTTACGTGATCAACATTCAGCTTTCGATTCAGTGAAAGCGAATGGTTATGCTGGTGTTCCAGCTTTAGTTGTTGGCGATGATGTGATTTTAGATACTGAGCGACTTGCAGTTTATTTTTCGCCAAAAGCGTAATCGTGAATTACAACGGCATTGATAAAAGTTTGATTATTACAAGTGATAAATTCGCTAAACCAATATCGATAGTGGAATATCGATATGAGCCTCAATAAGACTTGGAGATATACAATGAAGAAAGTTATCTTTTCTTTTTTACTTTTGATCAGTTCTTTTGTGAGTGCGAAAAGTGTGCAATACAGTGTAAAAGATCTTTATGGTGATTGGCATTGCCAAATTGAACATAAAGATCATAATGCAAAAGTTTTAGCAGATTATCGTTTAGATAAGAATGGAACAGCTCAGATTTTTTCGATGTTAATGTTTCCAGCAAAGGAATTGCCTGATGCTAAGTTTCTGAGCATATTGTATTACAGCTATGCAATGATTGGAAAATGGGCATTAGTTAATGATGAGATCATAATTAAGATTGAAAATGTGATTAATGTTCAAAATGAAAGTAATTATCTGGCTAAACAAGAAATTGAAAAGAATGCTGAATTAAAACAAATTGCACAGCGATTTGTTGAACAAATTAAACAAAGAAAACTTTCAGGGATAACTGATAAGCAACAGATTCAAATTAAATCCTTTGAAAGAGAGGATAAAGCGAAAGATGCAATGATGATTGCAAATGATAAAACGAAAGGTTTTTGTACAAGACCTTTAAATCCTAAAATTTGGTCTGAAAATTTTAAACAAGTTTTTCCATAAGATATAGATATATTTGTTATTAGAGAACAATAAGATGACAACACAAAACTTCCTCGCCGAAATCGGCACTGAAGAGCTACCACCGAAAGCTCTGAAAAAATTAGCGGTGGCATTTGCAGATAATTTCACTGCGGAGTTAAATAATGCAGGTTTAACTTTTGATAAAGTGGAATGGTTTGCGGCACCACGCCGTTTGGCAGTGAAAGTACATAACTTAATTACTGAACAACCAAGTAAAACGATTGAAAAACGTGGTCCAGCCGTATCAGTAGCATTTGATGCAGAAGGTAAACCGACTAAAGCGGCAGAAGGTTGGGCAAGAGGTTGTGGAATTACAGTTGATCAAGCGGAACGTGTTAGCACCGATAAAGGCGAATGGTTACTTTATCGCAGCGTTGAGCAAGGTAAACCAACAAAAGCACTGTTAGTTGATTTAGTAGCAGCGGCATTAGCAAAATTACCAATTCCAAAACCAATGCGTTGGGGCGATAAAAGCGAACAATTTATTCGTCCAGTGCATACAGTAACATTACTATTTGGTGATGAGTTAATCGAAGGTACGATTCTTGGTGTGGCAAGTGCTCGCACTATTCGTGGTCACCGTTTCTTAGGTGAAGCTGAATTTACTATTGATAATGCAGATCAATATCCACAATTGTTGGCGGAAAAAGGTTGTGTAATTGCGGATTTTGCGGAACGTAAAGCGATTATTCGTCGTGATGCAGAACAAGCTGCTGCGAAAGTAGGCGGTATTGCAGATATTGAAGAAGATCTATTAGAAGAAGTAACTTCATTGGTTGAATTCCCGGTCGTAATGACAGCAAAATTTGAAGAACGTTTCTTAGCTGTGCCGGCGGAAGCTTTAGTTTACACAATGAAAGGCGACCAAAAATATTTCCCAATTTATGATCAAAATGGCAAGTTGTTACCACACTTCATTTTTGTTTCTAATATTAACCCAGCAGATCAAAGCTCAGTTATTCAAGGAAATGAAAAAGTCGTACGCCCACGTCTAAGTGATGCGGAATTCTTCTTTAAAACAGACTTAAAACAACGTTTGGAAGATAACTTACCACGTTTGCAAACCGTATTGTTCCAACAACAATTAGGTACGCTATTTGATAAAACCCAACGTATTGAAAAATTAAGCGGTGAAATCGCACAACAAATTGGCGCTAATGTGCAACAAGCACAACGTGCAGGTTTATTATCAAAATGCGATTTGATGACTAATATGGTGTTTGAATTTACCGATACACAAGGTGTAATGGGAATGCACTATGCGCGTCACGATGGCGAAGATGAAGAAGTGGCGGTTGCATTAAATGAACAATATATGCCACGTTTTGCTGGTGATGAATTACCACGTAGCTTAGTAGCGTGTTCAGTGGCATTAGCAGATAAATTCGATACTTTAGTGGGAATTTTCGGTATTGGTCAGCATCCAAAAGGGGATAAAGATCCATTTGCATTACGTCGTGCCGCATTAGGGGTATTGCGTATTATTGTAGAGAAAAATTTACCATTGGATTTAGTTGATTTAACTGAAAAAGCAGCACAACTTTATGGTGATAAACTCACTAATAAAGCGGTAGTTGCTGAAGTGGTTGATTTTATCCTAGGTCGTTTCCGCGCTTGGTATCAAGATGAAGGTTATGCAATTGATACTATTCAAGCGGTATTAGCGTGTCGTCCAACCAAACCGGCTGATTTTGATGCACGTGTGAAAGCGGTAAGTCATTTCCGTACCCTTGAAGCAGCGCAATCGTTAGCTGCAGCAAATAAACGTGTGCAAAATATTTTGTCAAAAGTGGAAGGAGAATTACCGCAACACATCGATCTTGCTTTATGCCAAGAAGCGCAAGAAGTTACTCTTGCTGAACGTGTCTTAGAATTACAACGTGAATTACAGCCGTTATTTGCAAAAGGTGATTATCAAACAGCACTAGATCAACTCGCGGACTTACGTGAAAGCGTGGATAATTTCTTTGATAATGTGATGGTTAATGCAGAGGATGCTAAATTGCGTCAGAACCGTTTGGCGATTTTAAATACTTTGCAAGGGCTATTCTTGCAAGTTGCGGATATTTCGTTATTGCAATAATTAGGTATTATTGGGATATGTTGAAAAGGAAGAACTTGGTTCTTCCCAGTTTATTGACAAAGTCAATGATAAAACTTTTAGCTAAATTATTTCTTATCTAAAATTTAGGTTTCGCCCTAAAGGGCGACCTACTTTTCTTTGTATGTCCAAAGAAAAGTAGGCAAAAGAAATACACCCTCGCACTCTTGCTAATCCTCATTCCAATAAGATTTTCCGGGCGGCAAAAAAAGAGATTTTTCTCGCCAGCTCGAAAAATTGACAGCTTTTTTTGCCTGAAAATCTTATTTGCATTCGGGCAAGAGTAAGAGGGACCCCAAAGCTATTTTATAGAAGTTTTTGACAAAATTTAGGTTTGTCAGCAGTCTGGGAAGAACTTGGTTCTTCCTTTTTTAATGCAATGAAATAGTTAGATCAGATTGCTGATAAAAATCACAATAATCACCAATGGCACAACATATTTAACATAGTTGAACCACCAACTTGCTAATTTAGAATTTTCCGCTAAACGTAATTCTCGTTTGGCCTCTTCTTTCATTACATAACCGACGAAGATCGCACAGCATAGTGCAGTTAGCATAAATAGAATATTGCCACTAATAAAATCAAAGGCATCAAAGATATTTTTGCCAAATAATCGAATATCATGCCATGGACCATAACTAAGAATAGAGGGTACGTTACCTAAGATGAAGATCGCACCTAAGACTATTAAAATTGCTAAACGACGATTAATTTTAGTTTTCTCTTGGATTGCCGTAATGATCACTTCATAGATAGTCAATGATGTGGTTAATGCGGCGATCAGCAATAGGCTAAAGAAGATAATCGCAAAGAATTTACCTGCCCACATATGAGAAAACACAATCGGTAAACTTTGGAATACCAATGTCGGGCCTGAATTTGGCGCGATGCCGAAGGTAAATAATGATGGGAAAATCATAAAGCCAGCTAATACGGCAATAATTGTATTAACAAAGCCTGTAATCACTGCGGTTTGTACTAGGTTTTCCCCTTTTTTTAAATAGCTAGAAAGCGTAACAATAACACCGAAACCAAGACTTAAAGCAAAAAAGACTTGCCCTAAGACAAATACAAACAATTGAGGAGTAATTTTAGAAAAATCAGGTTTAAGATAAAAAACAATTCCTTCCCAAGCGCCCGGTAGAGTAATGTTACGGATTACCATACAGATCAAAAAGATAAACAGCAGCGGCATTAGATATTTTACTGACTTCTCAATACCGTCAATGACGCCTTTTACTAAGATAATGTAATTTACTAATACGAAAATGAAAGTGTAAAGGCTAATCAATACTGGATTATCCATTACCGTTGTCTGGAAAAAGTTTTTTGTTATTTCAGCGGTAATTGGTTGGCTAATATCAAGGCTGCCACCAAAAAGGCTCACGATATAATTAATTACCCAACCGCCAAGCACCATATAATATGCCATTATGCAAAATGAGCCTAAAATACTTAAATAACCAACGAGTTTCCAGAAAGAGGGAATAGGCTTACCATTAATTTTACCTGTAAAAGAGTCGATGGCATTAACGCGGATACGACGACCAATCACATTTTCCACTAAGATCATTGGAATTCCGATCAATAACATCGCCACACAAAATAGGAATACATAAGCGCCGCCGCCATTTTCACCGACTAAATAAGGAAAGCGCCAAGTAGCACCAAAACCAACCGTTGCCCCGGCAACTGTTAATACGTAGGTCAGTCGGCTAGACCAAGTTTGTCTTTCTGTTTTTGTTGTCATAATATTTTCTCTCTTGATTTTTTAATATTCTGTTTTTTCTTTAAATTCGCAGAGATCCTCAATTAAACAAGCACCACAACGAGGTTTACGGGCAACGCAGGTATAGCGGCCATGTAAAATTAGCCAATGATGAACATCAACTTTAAATTCATCCGGTACCACTTTCAGTAATTTTTTTTCTACGGCGAGGACATCTTTACCTGGTGCAAAACCAGTGCGATTAGCAACACGAAAAATATGGGTATCAACAGCAATCGTTGGCCAACCAAAAGCCGTATTTAACACAACATTGGCAGTTTTACGACCAACACCGGCAAGCGCTTCTAACGCTTCTCTTGATTCAGGGACTTCACCATTATATTTCTCAACTAAATCGCGGCAGGTTTTCATAATATTTTCTGCCTTGCTGTTATATAGACCGATAGTTTTGATATAACTTTTTAAGCCATCAATGCCCAAATCGAGAATCGCTTGTGGGGTATTTGCTACTGGGAAAAGTTTAGCTGTTGCCTTATTGACACCAACATCGGTTGCTTGTGCTGATAGAATTACAGCGATCAATAGCTCAAAGACCGAGTTGTATTGTAATTCTGTAGTAGGATGCGGATTGGCATCACGTAAACGTGTCAGAATCTCAATTCGTTTTTGCTGATTCATTATTTTTTCCGTTCAATGATATTTTTGATGGCAAGTAATACAGCTAAACCTAGAAATGCACCTGGTGGTAAAATGGCTAGTAGAAAATGGTTGTCGGCATGGAATAACGTTATTTTTAGCGCTTTAGCTGATTCACCGAATAAATTCTCCATACCGCTAAATAAGGTGCCATTGCCGATAGCTTCTCGTAAAGCGCCTAAGACCACTAAGCTTAATGTCATGCCTAAGCCCATTGAAAAACCGTCGAACATAGAATGCAATACTGGATTTTTTGAAGCATAAGCTTCAGCTCGCCCAATCACGATACAGTTAGTAACAATTAAAGGAATAAATATACCTAGTGATTGATAGAGGGAGTAGGTATAAGCATTCATTACCAACTGTACGATAGTTACTGTAGAAGCAATGATCATCACATAAATTGGAATACGGATGGCTTTCGGAATTAAATGACGACATAACGAAATAACGCTATTAGTGCAAATCAACACTAACATTGTTGCTAAACCTAAACCGAGTGCATTAGCGACAGTATTAGAAACGGCGAGTAAAGGACATAATCCTAGCAGTTGCACTAAGGTAGAGTTATTTTTCCAAACACCCTGCCACAATAAGGTTTTCCAAACCGAAGTTTGTGAGTTATCAGCAGGAAGGGTTTCAGTAATGGATGTTCCATGATTCATAATGAGGTTCTCACTATTGGCAACGGGTAAATTGTTCAGCATTAAAAACAAAAGGTTTAGCTAAAAATTGCACTAAGCCTCTTTTTATGGCATTGACGACAGCGCGCGGCGTAATAGTTGCACCAGCAAATTGATCAAAATCACCACCATCTTTTTTAACCGCCCATTTATCACTCTCTTCTATTTTGAAGACTTTATTGGTAAAGGCATAAATCCAGTTAGATAGACGAGTTTCAATTTTGTCGCCTAATCCTGGCGTTTCGTGGTGTTCTAATACGCGGACACCTAACACTTTGCCGGTAGGCGTTACCGCGACTAAGATCCGAATATCGCCTGAATAGCCGTCCGGTGCCGTAGTTTCAAATAGATAAGCTGCGATTTGTTCTTGTTGTTTTGCGAGATATAAACGTGAAATATTTTGTAAACCACTCTGTTCTTTAGGACGATAGCAAGCGGCTAATAGATTATTATCTGCAAAGTTTTTTGGCAGCACTTCTGATAATAGTTGGCGTTGTTGATTTTCCATCGCCTGTTGAATGCGATCTTGTGTGAGGAGATAAATACCCAAGGTAACAAGCGTACAGATTAACGCAACTAATCCTAAGATTAAGGCATAATTTATTGTTGTTCGTTTTATGGTTGCCATTGTTTTTCCTTAACGACCGTAAAGACGTGGTCGAGTATAGTGATCAATTAAAGGCACGCAAATGTTGCTGAGTAATACAGCAAAAGCAACTCCATCTGGATAGCCACCGTAAAAACGGATCACATAGAGCAAGGTTCCGACCAGCACACCAAAATATAATTTTCCTTTCGGTGTAATTGAAGCAGTGACTGGGTCAGTAGCAATAAAAAAGGCGCCAAACATCGTTGCTCCAGAAAAAAGTTGCCATAATGGCGATGGAAAAGTTTCCGGTGCAATTAACCAAGTGACGCTACTAAAGATAGAGAGTGTTACTAATAGGGCCACTGGAATTTGCCAATGAATAACTTTTTTCCAAATTAAAAATAGACCACCTAATAAGAAAGCCAGATTTACTTGCCACCAACCAATGCCCATTGGCACAGTAAGCATTTGCTGCCAATTGGTGTGTTGGAAAATAGGTGAAGTCGCAATTTTGCTCAACTCAAGATGATTTTTAACCCCAGTTTTAACACTATCTAATGGTGTTGCTTGGGTAACGCCATCAATGGTTGAAGTTAATTGATGCAAACTATAACCGTCGCTGCTCACTCCTTGGAAAATCAATAAATAAGCATCACGAAAACTGGTCGGTTCGAGTAATAAGTGATTCGGTAACGCCCAAGCGGTCATTTGTGCAGGAAAAGAGACTAATAAAATCGCATACCCAACCATCGCAGGGTTGAATGGATTTTGTCCTAAACCACCATAAACGTGTTTACCTAAAATAACGGCACAAAAAGTTCCCAATAGAATTAACCAGTAAGGTGCATATGGTGGGATAGCGACAGCCAAAATTAATGCTGTTAATACAACACTTAAATCAGATAGGTCAGTCCAATTACGTTTACCTCGCAATTTAGTCACGATCCATTCTAAGCAGACAGCAAAGCTAACAGCTAACCCGATTTGAATTAAAGTACCAAAGCCAAAGTAATAGAGTTGTACGATGATAGCTGGGATCATTGCAGCAATAACCCATAGCATCACTTTGGTGGTTAAGCTAGTGGAATGAACGTGTGGTGAACTTGCCATTCTAAACATTATGATGATTTCCTTCTCGTTCTGCTTTTTTCGCTTTAGCACGCGCAATTGCTGCTGCAATCGCAGCTTTACGTGGATCTGTTTCCTCTGTGGTTACGGTATTGCTTTCAATCGCTGTTGTTTCTGTTGCAGCAGCATTTTGTTCAGCAGCTTGTGCCACTTTTTTCGCTTTAGCACGCGCAATCGCTGCGGCAATCGCAGCTTTACGTGGATCCGTTTCCTCTGTTGTTGCGGTATTGCTTTCAATCGTTGTTGTTGCTGTTGCAACAGTATTTTGTTCAGCAGATTGTGCAGCTTTTTTCGCTTTAGCACGCGCAATTGCTGCGGCAATCGCAGCTTTACGTGGATCCGTTTCCTCTGTGGTTACGGTATTGCTTTCAATCGCTGTTGTTTCTGTTGCAGCAGCATTTTGTTCAGCAGCTTGTGCGGCTTTTTTCGCTTTAGCTCGCGCAATTGCTGCGGCAATCGCAGCTTTACGTGGATCTGTTTCCTCTGTTGTTACGGTATTGCTTTCAATCGCTGTTGTTGCTGTTGCAACAGCATTTTGTTCAGCAGCTTGTGCCGCTTTTTTCGCTTTAGCACGTGCAATTGCCGCAGCAATCGCAGCTTGTTTATCATTAGCTTGAGTTGTAGTGTTTTCTGTTTGCGCTTGTTTTGCTAATTTGCGAGCTTTGCGTGCCGCCATAATATCACTATTGTCTGGCAAAATTTCGCCATGTTCACTAGTAATAGTTTTAATGGTTGGTTTTTCCGCTGTGCTATTAGCAGCCTGTTTTTGACGAATTCGCTCTAGCGCTGCTTGTACAGGATCAACACCTTGTTGTTTTGCCATTTCTGCACGTCGTGCTTCAGCAGCTTGTTGTGTACGGCGATCACGTTCTTGTTTTTCTCTTTCTAATCGAGCTTGTTTTGCTTCAAAGCGTAGTTTTGCTTCTTCCGCTAATTTTGCTTTTAGATCTAGTTCAGCAATTTTCGCTTTCTCTTGGCGGAAATATTGTATTAGCGGAATGTTGCTTGGACAAACATAAGCACAAACACCGCATTCGATACAATCTTTGAGATTGTATTCTTGCGATTTTTTATGATCTTCACTACGCGCAAACCAGTAAAGCTGTTGCGGCATCAATTTTAATGGACAATGATCGGAACAAGCCGAACAACGAATACAGTTACGTTCCGCTGGTGGTGGTTGATATTCAAAATGATCTGGTGCAATTAAACAGTTAGTAACTTTTGTTACCGGTGAATTTAGGTTAGGCAAAATAAAGCCCATCATTGGACCACCCATAAATACAGGGAAGCGTTCATCATACTGATAGCCAGCTTGGCTAAGCAGATGATAAATCGGCGTACCAATACGAACCCAAACATTTCTTGGCTGTGGAATTTTGTCGCCAGTTATGGTGACGACACGTTGAATCAATGGTTCATCATTAATAATCGCTTTTTTGACTGCAAATGCTGTTGCCACATTATTCATCAATACGCCAATTTGTGATGAACGCCCATTATTAGGTACTTCTAATCCCGTTAGCACTTGAATCAATTGTTTCGCTGCACCAGACGGATATTTGGTTGGAATTACGCGAACTTCAATATCATTAGCACCAGCTAGAGCTTGTTGCATTGCAGCAATTGCTTCTGGCTTATTATCTTCAATCGCTAAGACCACTTTTTCTGGGCGCAAAATATAACGCAAGATACGAATCCCTTCGATGATATCGTGGCTGCGATCACGCATTAGACGATCATCACAAGTAATATAAGGCTCACATTCTGCACCATTAATAATTAATAGTTTCGTTTTATTTTCTGCGCTAGAGATTTTCGATGCAGTAGGGAAAACAGCACCACCTAAACCAGCGATCCCTGCTTGATAGATCTTTTTCACTAATTGTTCTGGCGGGACAGTGAGAAAATCTTCGATTGGCTGACGCTCACGCCATTGATCTTTTCCGTCAGCTTGTAAGGTGATCGTAGTTTCAGGCAAACCTGACGGATGAGAAGATACATAATCGCCAATTGCTATAATGGTACCAGAAGTAGGCGCATGCACTGGCAGAGTACGATAATTCTCGCCAGTTGTTAAAGGTTGTCCTTTCAGCACATAATCGCCAACTTGTACCAATAGTTGCCCCGCATTACCCGCGTGTTGTTTCAACGGAATGTAATAGGTTTCAGGCTGTTTTAATGAGGAAAGTTGTGTGCCATTGGATTGCTGTTTCATTTCTGGTGGATGAATACCGCCAGGAAAATCCCACAACCGATTCTGTTTTATTCGGGTTAATACATCATCTAACATTTTGACTTTCCTAATTTTTTATTGTTTTTGGCGTTGTTGCAGCAGGTACTTCAACGATAGGGATAATCAAATTTTGATCATATTTCCAATTCCACGAATCAACAGTCGGTTTTACTTTTTCCATCGTAATACAGTCTGTTGGACAAGGTGCAACGCAGAGTTCGCAACCTGTACAGAGATCTGGAATGACAGTGTGTAATGCTTTATTTGCCCCAATAATGGCATCAACAGGACAAGCTTGGATACATTTTGTACAGCCGATACACATCTCTTCATGAATGAATGCCACTTTGGCGACAGGTTCATCTTCAAAGACACCTTGCGGCGCTTCTACACCTAATAAATCTGCTAATTTCTCAACTAAAGGTTGTCCGCCAGGTACGCATTTAGTGATAACATCGCCATTGGCAATGGCTTCGGCGTATGGACGACAACCAGGGTAACCACATTGCCCGCATTGGCTTTGCGGCAGTAAGGTATCAATTTTATCAACAATAGGATCCGATTCGACTTTAAGTTTTATTGAGGAAAAGCCGAGGATCGCGCCAAAAATCAGCGCCAATAGGGCGACGCTGATTAAGATCCAAACATAAGGTGATAATGATAATAACCAGGACATTAGACTCTCACTAATCCACTAAAGCCCATAAATGCTACTGACATTAATCCAGCTGTAATTAATGCAATTGATGCACCTTTAAAAGGAAAAGGTACATCAGCAGCCTCAATCCGTTCCCGCATTGCAGCAAATAACACTAATACCAGTGAAAAACCTAGTGCTGCACCAAAGCCGTAAATGACTGATTGAATAAAATTGTGAGCTAAATTAACGTTTAATAAAGCAACGCCAAGGACAGCACAGTTAGTCGTAATTAAAGGTAAGAAAATTCCTAAGAGGCGATACAATGTAGGACTGGTTTTATTGATCACCATTTCAGTAAATTGTACTACCACTGCGATGACGAGAATGAATACTAACGTACGCAGATAAATTGCATTAAGCGGTAATAAAATATAATGGTCTACCAAGTAGGCGACTAAAGAAGCAACCGTTAATACAAAGGTAGTTGCTAATCCCATACCAACGGTAGTATCCACTTTTTTAGATACTCCCATAAATGGGCATAAACCAAGGAATTTCACTAGCACAAAATTGTTAATTAACGCTGTGCTAATAATTAAAAGAATATAACTAATCATTGTCCTATCACCTAAAAATAAGGGTGCTATTATCGTGTTTTCTCAAGCAGAGAACAATAGCTAAATGCTAGTATTTATTGTATTAGCTAATGAAAATGTTATTGCTCATAAGGAGGCAAAATAGGTGGAGGTAAAGGCTCTGGTTTACCTAAAAAATAGGGTTGTTTGCCTAATATAATGTCTAATACTGCTTGTACACGTGCAAAGAATTCACGAATGCGTACCATTGGATAACCTTCTGGATAATCTGCTTCAAAACAAATTGCATCAAGGTTGTAATGTTTAGCAATAAACAGTGCCCGTTCGCAATGAAAGCGTTGCGTAATAATCGTTAAGGATTGCGCATTAAAGATTTTATCTGCACGAATGACCGAATCTAAAGTACGAAAGCCAGCGTAATCGAAATACATAGTTTGCGATGGCACACCCATTTTGAGTAAATCTTTAAACATTCGTTGTGGTTCATTGTATTGCATAGTGCGATTATCGCCACTAAGCAAAAGATAATCGACTTTATGATTTTTCACTAATAGTTCAGCAGCAGAAAGACGATTGTAATAAAACAGATTTAACGTGTTATTTTTAAAATACTTCGCCGTTCCTAACACTAAACCATAAGGGCGATAAGGTAGATGATCGATATCGTGATAGATACGATCACGTACCCACAAACTAATGCCAATATCAATAGAAACTAACAGCACTGCGCCTAAACAACATAGCGAAATCAAGATTTTTAGCAATTTTTTATAATGCACAGTAAACCACTGTTTGCAGGGGACAAACAGACGGAGCAAAAATGGTTTTACTGTAATCTTGAACATTTGGCTTTCTCGTTTTAACAATAGTAGCGCTTAATGGTAGCACAAATTTCAATAGAAAGCAGAATACTCACCAAGCTAGATTGTGATCTTGATGATCTATTTCTACCAATGTGAAACTTGAGAAAATAGCAATAGTATGAAACAATCAACGCCATCTTTATCCATCAAAAAGTTAATATTTAAGGTTGTCGATAGTGATCGATTTCGACGGTTATCGTCCTAACGTCGGTATTGTTATTTGTAACCAAAAGGGGCAAGTCTTTTGGGCGAAACGATACAATCAAAATTCATGGCAGTTTCCACAAGGTGGCATTAATCCACGTGAAACGCCGGAACAAGCAATGTATCGTGAGCTGTTTGAAGAAGTTGGCTTAACCCAAAATGATGTAAAAATTATTTATAGTTCAAAACAATGGTTGCGTTATAAATTACCTAAACGTCTTATTCGCTTTGATTCTCGACCAGTCTGTATTGGGCAGAAACAGCGTTGGTTTTTGCTACAACTCACCAGTCCAGAAAATAAAATCAATGTTACCACAAGTTCTTCACCTGAATTTGATGGCTGGCGTTGGGTGAGTTTTTGGTATCCCGTACGACAAGTAGTGTCCTTTAAACGTGATGTTTATCGCAAAGTAATGAAAGAGTTTGCTGGTGTTTTATTTAATGAGAAAGAAGGTATAAGTGCCATTAGCTCAACAAATGAAGCTAGACGAACCACTTCAGAAAAAAAATCAGCCTCAGGTAAATACCAAAAACGTCCATTTAATAAAACAAGGGGTTAAAAATGTTCACATTTTTTCTGATTTGCTTAATAGTCGGAGCAATTGTTGGTTTCCTTGCCGGATTATTTGGCATTGGCGGTGGTTTAATTATTGTACCTGTTTTGGTCTATTTATTACCAATGGCTGGTGTACCTAATGAAGTGTTAATGGCATCTGCGTTAGGTACTTCATTTGCCACTATTGTGATTACCGGATTCTCTTCAGCACAACGCCATCATAAACTGGGCAATATCGTTTGGGATGCAGTGAAAATTTTAGCGCCGGTAATTATGGTGACAGTCTTTATTTCAGGCCTGTTTATTGGCAAATTAGATAAAGATCTTGCTAGTAAAATCTTTGCTTGTTTAGTCGTTTATTTAGCCCTCAAAATGGTGTTATCAATTCGACCAAAACCATCCAATAAAACATTAACTCCAATGGCTTCAGTGATTGGTGGTATTTTAATTGGGATTGCCTCAAGTGCCGCAGGGATTGGTGGCGGTGGTTTTATCGTACCATTTTTAAATTCTCGCGGTATTGATATGAAAAAGGCAATCGGTTCTTCTGCATTTTGTGGTATGTTACTTGGCGTTTCTGGTATGTTAAGTTTTATTGTTGGGGGCTGGAATGTGCCTAATATGCCAGATTTTTCATTAGGTTATGTTTATTTACCTGCGGTGGTAGGAATTACATTGACCTCTTTCTTTACTTCAAAAATTGGCGCAACAACAACAACGAAACTTCCAGTTCCTACTTTGAAGCGTTATTTCGCCTTGTTGTTGATCGGTATTGCGATAGATATGTTCATTAAATAAAAAAGATAAAAGGAACAGTATGAATACGGAGTTTCTAACTTACCCTCAATTTGATCCAGTGATTTTTGCGATTGGGCCGATTGCGTTACGTTGGTATGGTCTGATGTATTTGATTGGATTTTTATTTGCACGCTGGCTAGGTATTCGTCGAGTGAAACAAGCTAATAGTGGTTGGACAGTAGATCAATTTGATAATTTATTGTTTAACGGCTTTTTAGGTGTGTTCTTGGGTGGACGTATCGGCTATGTGTTATTTTACCAATTTGATCTGTTTTTAAGCGATCCTGCTTATTTATTCCGCGTTTGGGAAGGTGGAATGTCTTTCCATGGTGGTTTAATTGGGGTCATTACTGCAATGTGGCTTACTGCTCGTGCACAGAAACGTCAATTTTTTGTTGTCGCTGATTTCGTTGCTCCATTGATTCCATTTGGCTTGGGAATGGGGCGTATTGGAAACTTTATTAATGATGAGTTATGGGGACGCGTTACTGATGTGCCTTGGGCGGTGCTTTTTCCATCTGGGGGTTATTTACCACGTCATCCATCGCAATTATATGAAGCCTTTTTAGAGGGGGTAGTATTATTTATTATCCTTAACTTATTTATTCGTAAAGCAAGACCTGCTGGTTCAGTTTCTGGTTTATTTTTACTCTGTTATGGTTTATTCCGCTTTATTGTCGAGTTTTTCCGCGAGCCCGATCCGCAGCTAGGTTTGTATTTTGGTCATGAAATTTCAATGGGACAAATCCTTTCTACACCGATGATTATTATTGGTATTGGTTTAATTTGGTTTGCCTATCAGCAGAAGGAAAAACGATAATGAAAGCATATCTTGAACTATGCCAGCGTATTATTGATGAAGGTACTTGGGTAGAAAATAAACGAACAGGCAAACGCTGCTTAACAGTTATTAATGCGGATTTGACTTATAACGTTGCCAATAATGAATTTCCACTAATTACTACGCGTAAAAGTTTTTGGAAAGCAGCTATCGCAGAACTGCTTGGTTATATCAGAGGTTATAGCAATGCTGCTGATTTTCGCCGTTTAGGTACGAAAACGTGGGATGCCAATGCTAATGAAAATGCCGCGTGGTTAGCGAATCCATATCGTAAAGGTGAAGATGATATGGGACGTGTTTATGGTGTACAAGGTCGTCAATGGCGCAAACCGAATGGTGAAACAGTCGATCAATTAAAGAAAATTATCCACAATTTAAGCAGAAAAATTGATGATCGCGGTGAAATCCTGACCTTCTATAATCCGGGAGAAATTGAACAGGGTTGTTTGCGCCCTTGTATGCATACGCATACTTTTTCGTTATTAGATGACACACTATATTTGACCAGTTATCAACGCTCTTGTGATGTACCGTTAGGATTAACTTTTAACCAGATTCAAGTGTTTACCTTGTTAGCATTAGTAGCACAAATTACTGGTAATAAGCCGGGTCTAGCTTTTCACAAAATTATTAATGCACATATTTATGAAGATCAACTTGAGTTGATGCAGAATGTGCAATTAAAACGTGAACCGTTACCATTGCCGCAGTTGGAGATTAATCCAGATATTAAGACATTAGAGGATTTGGAAACTTGGGTAACTTTAGATGACTTTAAGGTGCATAACTATCAGTCGCATCCAGCGATTAAATATCCATTTTCTGTGTAATTAATTTATTTTTCCCTCTTCCATCAGTGAAGAGGGAATCTATCTATTCTCATCTTTGCTATAGATCAAAAAAAAGTGAATTGCCATTTTTGATAAATTAACTTATTTATCAATAAGTTAATTGTATTTTTTGAATTCTATTTTGTTATTTTTACTACCAAATAGGTACAAATGCGGCTTAGATATAAATACCACCGAATGCCCGCTTATGTTAGAATTCTGCTCCGTTAAATTAATCTAGCCAATCAGCAAAAAATATATGAATTCAATCAATCAGTTACAGGTAAAAGATTTAAGTTGTCAACGTGGGGAACGTATTTTATTTGCTGATCTTAATCTTCAATTCCAAAGTGGTGATTTTGTTCAAATCGAGGGACACAATGGTGTTGGTAAAACCACATTATTACGAGCATTAAGCGGTCTTTCACGTCCACGCAACGGTGAAATTTTGTGGAATAATCAGCCCATTTTGCAGCAACAAGATGAATTTAATGCTGATTTACTGTTTTTAGGACATCATGCAGGGATTAAACCTGAATTAACCGCTTGGGAAAATTTACGTTTCTTTCAAAAAACAACAGCGAGTCGCCAACAAGCAGAAGTGTTATGGGAAACTTTACAAGTAGTTGGGCTGCTCGGTTATGAAGATATTCCAACCAGCCAACTATCAGCAGGACAGCAAAAGCGAGTATCGTTGGCGAGATTATGGTTATCCACTGCACCATTATGGATTTTAGATGAGCCTTTTAACACAATTGATAAACGTGGTGTGCAGGTGCTTACCCATCTTTTTGAATTTCATGCAAGCCAAGGCGGTATGGTGATTATTACCAGTCATCAAGATGTGCCAAGCGATATTGTGCAGAAAGTACAATTAGAAAAATACAAAGTTATAGAAACAGAATAGTGCAAGATGATTTTTTACGAAATAATCAAACGAGAATTACAAATTGCGATGCGAAAACCAAGTGAGATTCTCAATCCATTATGGTTTTTTTTGATTGTGATTACGCTTTTCCCTTTAGTTGTAGGGCCTGAGCCGCAACTTTTAGCACGTATTGCGCCCGGTATTGTTTGGGTAGCAGCACTGTTATCGGCGTTATTATCGTTTGAACGGTTATTTAAAGATGATTATTTAGATGGTTCATTGGAACAGCTGTTGTTATTACCAATTCCATTGTCGATGACTGCTTTAGCGAAAATTTTCTCTCATTGGTTATTAACTGGCTTCCCGCTGATTTTGTTATCACCAATTGCTGGTTTGTTATTGTCGTTAGAAGTGGATGTGTGGTGGGCATTAGTACAAACCCTATTTATTGGCACACCAATTTTGAGTTGTATTGGCGCAGTTGGCGTTGCGCTAACAGTCGGATTGCGTAAAGGCGGAGTATTGTTAAGTTTGTTAGTAGTGCCATTGTTTATCCCTGTTTTAATTTTTACTGCTGCGGTATTGGATTCAGCTGTGTTACATCTTAGTTATGGTGGGCAGTTGGCAATTTTAGCAGCGATGTTGGTGCTGGCGCTGGTGAGTTGTCCGTTTGCGGTTGCTGCAGCATTGAGAGTAAGTTTGCATTAAAAAATATTATAGGTAGAAGATTATGTGGAAATGGTTACATCCATACGCAAAACCTGAAACACAATATCGCATTTGTGGAAAGTTAGTGCCATTTGTTGGTATAGCTAGTTTTTTGTTATTAGCTGTGGCTTTAGTGTGGGGATTAGCCTTTGCACCAGCAGATTATCAGCAAGGTAATAGCTTCCGTATTATGTATATTCATGTGCCGACGGCAATTTGGTCAATGGGTATTTATGCCTCAATGGCAGTGGCAGCATTAGTGGCATTAGTTTGGCAAATTAAACAAGCGAGTTTAGCAATGGTTGCAATGGCGCCGATTGGGGCGTTATTAACTTTTCTTGCATTGGTAACAGGGGCAGTTTGGGGCAAACCAACTTGGGGAACTTGGTGGGTTTGGGATGCCCGTTTAACCTCAGAATTAATTTTATTGTTTCTCTATTTTGGCGTGATTGCGTTATATAGCGCATTCCAAGATAAAATTGTTGGGGCAAAAGCAGCGGGTATTTTGTCTATTGTCGGTGTGATTAATTTACCGATAATCCATTTTTCTGTGCAGTGGTGGAATACTTTGCATCAAGGAGCAAGTATTACCAAATTTGAGAAACCATCAATCGCTACAGAGATGTTAATTCCGCTATTATTGTCGATTTTCGGCTTTATGTTGCTAAGTGTGTATTTAACGCTAGTACGTTATCGCAATGAATTGTTAAATGCGGATAAGAAACGTGCTTGGGTACAAGCATTAGTACAAAAGATGCAATAAGGAATAATAAGATGACACCATTTTTTGATAGTTGGAGTGCCTTTTGGCAAATGGGGCAGCATGGCTTATATGTATGGCTCTCTTATGGAATTTCATTGATTGCAATTCTGTTATTGATAATTGTCAGCCATCGTGGCAAACGAAAAATTTTGGTAGAAGTAAAAAGAGAAATGGAACGTCAACAGCGGATTAAACAACGTACCGCTACGGAGAATAGTTTATGAATCCACGCCGTAAATCAAGACTTTATTTAATACTATTTGTGGTTGCTGGGATTAGCATTGCAGCAGGGTTAATGCTGTATGCATTACGTCAAAATATCGATCTTTTTTATACACCTAGTGAAGTGATTTATGGCAAAAATAATGATGCCAGTTTAAAACCTGAACCAGGTCAGCGTATTCGAGTTGGTGGTATGGTTGTCGATGGTTCAGTAGAGCGTGATCCTAATAGCTTAAAAGTTAAATTTAAATTGAATGATATTGGGCCAGCAATTGATGTTGAATATGAAGGTATCTTGCCGGATCTGTTCCGCGAAGGACAAGGTATCGTTGCACAAGGCACATTGAAAGATCCAACAACATTAGTAGCGCATGAAGTCTTAGCAAAACATGATGAAAATTATGTACCGCCTGAATTAGGTGAGCAAATGAAGAAAGTGCATAATCCAATGGGCGTATCAGAAAAAGATCTGAAAGGGGAGTCTGAGCGCGATAAGATGCAGCTTGAACAAGCGTTACCACAATCCGAGGAGAAAAAATGATCGCAGAATTAGGCAATTATGCGTTAGCGCTTGCATTAGCAATTGCGATCTTATTAACAGTGATTCCGCTTTGGGGTGTGCGACAAAATAATCCATTATTAATTGCGTTAGCCAGACCGATGGCATTAGGACTGTTTTTAAGTTTGTCATTTGCCTTTTTTGGCTTGATGTATCTTTTTGCGATTAATGATTTCAGCGTACAGTACATTGTCAATAACTCAAATAGCCAGTTGCCGATCTATTATCGTTTATCAGCAGTATGGGGATCGCACGAGGGATCGCTATTATTGTGGATTTGGCTGTTAAGCTGCTGGAGTTTGGCAGTTGCGATTTTTAGCCGTCAATTACCGCAAGAATCTGTTGCCAGAGTTTTAGCGGTAATGGGGATGATCAGCATTGGCTTTTTAGTTTTTGTGATTTTTGCCTCTAATCCATTTGTTCGTACCTTCCCTGATTTTCCTGTTGATGGCAAAGAGTTAAATCCAATGTTGCAAGATATTGGGCTTATCTTCCATCCGCCATTGTTATATATGGGATATGTGGGTTTTTCTGTCGCTTTTGCCTTTTCTATTGCTTCTTTAATGAGTGGTAATTTGGATACTGCTTGGGCTAGATGGTCAAGACCTTGGACCTTAGCGGCTTGGTGTTTCCTCACTTTAGGTATCGTGTTAGGTTCTTGGTGGGCTTATTATGAGCTTGGCTGGGGCGGCTGGTGGTTCTGGGATCCAGTGGAAAATGCCTCATTTATGCCTTGGCTAGCAGGAACGGCGTTATTGCACTCATTGGCAGTTACAGAAAAGCGCGGCAGCTTTAAAGCTTGGACGGTATTATTAGCGATTTTAGTCTTTTCATTATGTCTATTAGGTACCTTCCTTGTACGCTCTGGTATTTTGGTTTCAGTGCACGCTTTTGCCTCAGATCCAACTCGTGGCTTGTTTATTCTCGCTTATTTAGTGGTGGTGATTGGCGGCTCACTTGGGTTGTATGCTTATAAAGGCAATGAAATTCGTTCTCGTGACAATTATCAGCACTATTCCAGAGAATCTATGCTGTTGTTGAATAATGTATTGTTAATGACTGCATTAGCGGTAGTGTTATTGGGTACCCTATTGCCATTGGCACATAAACAGTTGGGCTTAGGATCGATTTCAATCGGTGCGCCATTCTTTGACCAAATGTTCTTAATTATTATGGTGCCATTTTCATTATTGCTAGGTATTGGTCCATTAGTGAAATGGCGGCGTGATCAATTTTCAGCAATTCGTAAAGCAGTCGTGATCAGTGTTATCGTAATGGCGTTATTAGGTTTTATATTGCCATTTGTGTTAGCGGATAAATTAACGGTTAGTGCCGTATTGGGCAGTATGATGACAGTGATTATTGCGATCTTAAGCTGCTATGAATTGCAGCAACGTGCAACACACCGTACAGGATTTTGGCAAGGTTTAACTAAATTATCTCGTTCTCATTGGGGAATGTTTTTCGCCCATATTGGACTTGCGGTTTCTGTATTTGGCATTGCTTTTAGCCAAAATTTTAGTGTTGAAAAAGATGTCAGAATGAGTGTCGGTGATACGGTTAATGTTGCTGGTTATGATTTTAAATTTAGCCAAGTCAAAGAGAGTGACGGTCCAAATTACTTAGGGGCAACAGCATCTATTACTGTTAGTAAAGATCAGCAGCCGATAACAACCTTAGCAGCTGAAAAACGTTTTTACCAAGTGAGTCGTATGAGTATGAGTGAGGCGGCAATTGATGGTGGCGTTACTCGAGATCTTTATGCGGCATTGGGCGAACGATTAGATAATGGCGCTTGGGCAGTACGTTTATATTACAAACCGTTTATTCGTTGGATTTGGTTTGGTGGTTTATTAATGGCATTAGGCAGTGTGTTATGTATCTTTGATCGCCGTTATCGCTTTAGCAAATTAGTTAAAGGAGTGAGCAATGAATAAAAAATTGTATTTACCTTTAATTGTTTTTGGCTTGTTTGTGGTATTAGCGACAGTAGCGTTAATTCGTAATGCGCAAGGTGATGATCCAAAAGCATTGGAGTCAGTGCTAGTTGGGCAGCCAGTACCAGTTACTACAACCTTGACCGATCTCTTTGTAGCAGATAAACAATATAATGAAACTTTATTTAAACAAGGCAAGCCACTCTTATTAAACGTGTGGGCAACTTGGTGTCCGACTTGTTATGCAGAACATCAATATTTAAATCAATTGGCACAACAAGGTATCACCATTATTGGTATTAATTATAAAGATGATGCGGCTAAAGCGAAAAAATGGTTAAGCGATTTAGGTAATCCATATCAAGTCGTGCTTGATGATCAAAAAGGCAGTGTTGGTTTGGATCTTGGAGTTTATGGTGCACCAGAAACTTTTGTGGTTGATTGTCAAGGCATTATTCGTTATCGCCATGCAGGTGATGTTAATCAACAAGTTTGGCAGGAAAAATTGCAGCCTCTTTATCAGAAATATGCAGCGGAGGCAGTATGTTCCGCCAAATAAGCACTCTCATTTTTTGTAGTTTGTTGTTGTGGGTAAGTAATACCACATTTGCCGCAATTGAGGCGTTACATTTTCGTTCTAACGCAGAAGAGCAAACCTATCACGAATTAACGCAAGAATTGCGTTGCCCGCAATGCCAAAATAATAATATTGCCGATTCTAATGCGTTAGTGGCAACAGATATGCGAGCTAAGGTGCTAGAACTGTTACAACAAGGAAAAACCAAAACAGAAATCGTTGATTATATGGTTGCTCGTTATGGCAATTTTGTCACTTATGATCCGCCTGTTACTGCGGGTACGATTATCTTGTGGCTCGCACCATTGGCATTGCTATTAATTGGAGTAGTGATGTTATTACGCCGACGTAAAGCATTACCAACAGAACAAACAACGGCTGAATTGACAGCGGAACAGCAAGCACGTTTACAACAATTATTAGAAAAAGGAAAAGAGCAATGAGTTTTTGGTTAAGTGCATTAGGATTGACGTTAGTGATTGCGTTGATTTGCTTTTTTCCGTTATTACGGCAAAGAAAACAGCAGAAAAATATTGAACGTGAAGCCTTTAACAAAGCCTTCTATTTTGATCGTCTAAAAGAACTGGAACAAGCGGCTGCACAAGGATTATTGGATAACGAACAACAATTAAAAATCGAGTTACAACAAGCGTTATTGACGGATATTCCAAGCAAGACAAATAATGTTGCACAATCACAACAACAATTCGGTAAAGTTTGGTTTGTTACTGCATTTTTATTGTTATTTGCGTTAGCGGGAGCGAGTTATTTTGCGGTAGGTTCGTGGCGTACGCAAGAGATGTTAGAGCAATCTTATACAAAATTGCCACAATTATTTGCTCGATTACAAGATGAGCAGAAAAAGCCACTTTCTGATAGTGAAATTGAACAATTTATTGTTGCCTTGCGATTGGATTTGCAAAAACATCCGGAGAATGCAGAAAATTGGTGGCTGTTAGGGCAGATGGGAATGGCAACTGACAAAGCGCAGTTGGCAATGGATAGTTATGCCAAAGCTTATCAGTTAGTGCCAACGGATTTAACTTATAAATTGTCGTATGCCAGAATCTTAATGTTCTCGCAGGATCAAAATGATAATAGCAAAGGGCGTACGTTATTGTCTGAAGTGATTCGTCAGGATCATAGTAATGCAGATGCGTTAGGATTATTAGCTTTCGATAGTTTCCAACGTGGTGACTATAAAATGGCAATTGTGAGTTGGAATATGATGTTACAGCTATTAGCACCAGATGATCCGAAACGCCAATTATTGGAACGTAGTATTGAGAATGCTCGTCAAGAATTACAGCGCCAAGAGCAAAGTCAGCAAAAACAACCTTAAAATTATGATTAGGCTTAATGAAAAAATTAAGCCTAATACTTTTATCACAATGACAATCTTAGTAGAGTATTATAGTTTGTCATTTTTCTCACAATAAATTGCCACAAGATTTTTTCATTTTTAAAGGAGTACCTAATGATCCCAATGCTTGGTATTACTGGTTATAGCGGTACTGGCAAAACAACCTTATTAGAAAAATTATTACCGTTATTGGCAGCACAAGGTATTCGTACTGCGGTTATCAAACATACACACCATAATGTGCAATTAGATAAACCAGGAAAAGATAGCTGGCGTATGAAAGAAGCTGGCGCACAACAGGTAATTATGACTTGTGATCAACGTTGGGCATTAATGACAGAAACTCCACAACCAGTAACGCTAAATTATTTAGCGCAACAATTTGATCCACAATTGGTTGATTTAATTTTAGTGGAAGGCTTTAAACAAGAACCGATCGCTAAAATTATGTTGCATCGCCAAGCAATAGAAAAACCATTACCAGAGTTTGATGAGCATATTGTTGCATTAGCGTTAGATTATCAATTGATAACAGATTTACCTGTATTAGATATTAATCAGCCACAACAAATTGCTGATTTTATTGGTAAATTTTATCGCCAGTTATAGGAATAATAACAATATGGCAGTAGCTTTAAGTAAAGAACATCGTGGATTAGCTTGGATTGCCTCGTTTGCCTTTTTTATGCAAACGTTGGACGTCACTATTCTTAATACCGCATTACCTATGATTGCCCATGATTTACATGAATCGCCATTAAATATGCAACTAACAGTAATTAGTTATGCGTTGACGGTTGCCTTATTTATGCCATTAAGCGGTTGGTTGGCAGATCGTCATGGTACGCTAACTATTTTCCGTTATGCGGTTTTGTTATTTGTACTGGGATCAGTGTTTTGCGCTATGTCGGGATCGTTAGATATTTTAATTTTATCGCGGATTGTACAAGGTATTGGTGGCGCGATTATGATGCCAGTAGCGCGTTTAACCTTGATCAAAGCAGTGCCAAAAACGGAATTATTACCAGCATGGAATTTAATGGCAATGGCAGGATTAACTGGACCGATCTTAGGACCGTTATTAGGTGGTTGGTTGGTAACTTATGCTTCTTGGCATTGGATCTTTTTAATCAATATTCCTGTTGGTTTATTAGGTATCTTTTTTGCCCGTTTTTATATGCCAAATTTGACTGGTGCTCGTTCAAGTTTTGATCGTATTGGCTTTGTGCTCTTTTCCGGCGGTATTGTGTTAGCGACATTAGGGTTGGATTTTGTTGGTGAAGCGAATCGAGAACGCGATTTGTCAGTCATTTTTATTTTAATTGGTGCATTATCTCTTGTCGGTTATGTCTTTTATGCAAGAGGTAAACGTAGTGTGTTATTTCCACTTTCTGTCTTTTTTAATCGGACGTTTACGTTAAGTATGATTGGCAATGTATTAATTCGTTTGTCGGCGTCCGGAGTACCGTTTTTGTTACCATTAATGCTGCAAATTGGTTTGGGTTATCCAGCAGATCAGGCTGGTATGTTGATGGTGCCGTTAGCGATTAGTTCGATTATTATGAAACCAATTATTACCAGAATTTTGACAAAATTCGGTTATAAACGAACCTTAATTAGCGCGAGTATTCTACTCACCTTTGCGGTCATTGGGTTAGGTTTTATTGGTTATAGTCAGAATCTGATTTTTAGTATCTTGATCATTATGTTTTATGGTGCTTGTATTTCGATGATCTTTTCTAGTGTTAATACGTTAATGGTCAGCGAATTAAAAGATGATCAAGTTAGTGCTGGTACGACTTTATTGAGTATTGTGCAACAAATAGGAATTAGTTTAGGAATTGCAGTTGCTTCGGTAGTGTTGAATTTATATCATCATCGTGCTGGACAACAAGAATTGCTACATAGTTTCAGTAATACTTTCTTTACTTTGTCTGTATTTGGTGTGTTATCAATGCTGACATTTCTGCTTTTTCGCAGTAACGTTGGTGAATCTATGCACCATAAAAGTAATACAACAGAATAGTTATGTCATTTAGTTATAATGAACGACTTTTTGTTATTTCATTTTTACCATTAACTGACTAAGCTATATCGCGATAATGAATGCGTTTTCTATTCAGGGCGCATAAGTGATGACTACGGGGAGTAACCAAATGAAATTTAAACAAGTTTTTGCATTAAGTGCAGCGGCAACTGCATTATTGAGTACAGCTAGTTTTGTTCATGCAGAAAAAACATTTATTAACTGTACTAGCCGCTATCCGCAAGGGATTAGCCCAGCGTTGGTGATGGATGGTATTTCTTATAATGCTAGCTCACAGCAAGTCTATGATCGTTTAATTAATTTTAAACGTGGTTCGACTGAAATTGAGCCGGGCTTAGCAGAAAGTTGGGATATTTCCGCTGATGGTTTAACTTACACTTTACATTTGAGAAAAGGAGTTAAATTCCATAGTAGTAAAATTTTTAAACCGACTCGTGATTTTAATGCAGACGATGTAGTGTTCTCCTTTATGCGTCAATTAGATCCAAATCATCCATATCACAATGTTTCCAAAGGAACTTATCCTTATTTTAATGCGATGAAATTCCCACAATTATTAAAATCAGTGAAGAAAATTGATGATAATACAGTGGAAATTACGCTAACACGCCAAGATGCAACTTTCTTGCCTACCTTAGGTATGGATTTTCTTTCTATCTATTCAGCGGAATATGCTGATCAAATGATGAAGAAAGGTACACCGGAAAAAATTGATACCGACCCAATTGGTACTGGACCGTTTATGTTTGCCGGTGCGAAGTTGGATCAAGCATTACGTTATAAAGCTAACCCTGATTACTGGCAAGGTAAAACACCAATTGATACTTTGATTTTCAGTATTACGCCGGATGCAACAGCTCGTTATGCGAAATTGCAAAAGGGACAATGCGATATGATCGATTTCCCAAATGTAGCTGATTTAGGCAGAATGAAGAAAGATCCAAAAGTACAATTGGTATCACAACCAGGGTTAAATGTTGCTTATATTGCGTTTAATACAGAGAAAGCACCATTTAATAATGAAAAAGTGCGTCAAGCATTGAATTATGCGGCGGATAAAGCAGCCATTATTGAGTCAGTATATCAAGGCGCAGGTATTGCAGCGAAGAATCCGTTGCCACCAACGATTTGGAGCTACAACGATCGTATTCAAGATTACCCATTTGATTTAGAAAAAGCGAAAAAATTATTAGCAGAAGCGGGTTATCCAGATGGTTTTGAAACAGAACTTTGGGTACAACCGGTAGTGCGTGCTTCTAATCCAAATCCACGTCGTACGGCAGAGATTTTACAAAATGACTGGGCGAAGATTGGGGTAAAAGCAAAATTAGTCAGCTATGAATGGGGTGACTATATTAAACGTACTCGTGCTGGTGAATTTACCGCAGGAATTTATGGTTGGTCTGGTGACAATGGTGACCCAGATAACTTCTTATCACCATTATTAAGTTGTGAAAATGCCAATAATGGCAGCAACTATTCACGTTGGTGTAATAAAGAGTTTGATGCGCTATTAGCTAAAGCGATTGTGACATCAGATAAAAAAGTTCGTGCACCATTATATGAGCAAGCACAAGAGATCTTCCATAAAGCAGTTCCTTGGATTCCAGTAGCTCACTCTGTAAGTTATACGCCATTAAGCCCACGTGTGCGTAATTATGCACAAAGTCCGTTTGGTTATAATGCGTTTTATGGGGTAGATGTTGTTGAGTAGTGGAGAAAGCGGGCATAGCCCGCTTTTTTAAATTATTTCAATGACTCACAACGCAAAGTAACCGCATTTTTATGCGCTTGTAATTGCTCAGCTTCTGCCATTAATTCTACCGTTTTCGCCAAATTAACAAATCCTTGTGGTGTTAATTCTTGAACTGTCATTCGTTTGCTGAAATCTGCTAAACCTAAACTAGAGCTGGTTTTACTATAGCCATAAGTAGGTAAAACATGGTTGGTACCTGAAGCATAATCTCCCATACTTTCAGGTGAATAAGCACCTAAGAAAATCGAACCAGCATTATCTAATAAAGGCAATAATGCTCTAGCGTTTTCAACCTGTACAATCAAATGTTCTGGCGCATAATCGTTGCTAATTTCCACACATTGATCTAGGTCGGCAGCAATAATAATACGGCTATGTGACAATGCTTTGCTTGCTGTTTCTGCTCGAGGTAATAAGGCTAATTGACGTTCAATTGCCGCTTCAGTAGCAGTTGCTAATTGTTGGCTTGGTGTGACTAAAATCACTTGTGAATCAGCGCCATGTTCTGCTTGAGATAATAGATCCGCAGCAACAAATTCTGGATTAGCATTTTGATCAGCAATGACTAATACTTCTGATGGACCGGCTTGCATATCAATCGCAGCACCATTTGGATCTTGGCTAACTTGGCGTTTTGCTTCGGTAACAAATGCGTTGCCTGGACCAAATATTTTATCCACTTTTGGAATTGATTCGGTGCCAAATGCCATAGCCATTACCGCTTGAGCGCCACCTACTTGATAGATCGTTTCCACACCACATGATGAAGCTGCATATAAAATTTCATCCGCAATTGGTGGTGGTGAACAGAGAATAATTTGTTGGCAGCCAGCAATTTTTGCTGGAGTAGCTAACATCAATACAGTAGAAAATAGTGGCGCAGAACCACCAGGAATATATAGCCCTACTTTGTTAATCGCACGAGTTAATACTTGGCAACGAACGCCAGGTTGTGTTTCTAGATCAACAGCTTGTGGTTGTTGTGCTTGGTGAAAAGTAGCGATATTGCGTTGTGCTGTTTGAATAGCTTGTTTTAATTCTGCTGGAATTCTAGCGCTAGCATCGGCGATTTGTTGTGTAGTTACTTGTAATTGCGTTAATTGCACTTTGTCAAAGCGCTGATTAAGTTCAAATAACGCTTGATCGCCTTTGGCTTTTACTAATTCACGAATTTCATCAACAGCAGCTTGAATAGTTTGCGAACTGCCGATTGCTGGGCGTTGCATTGCTTGCTGGCGTTGTTGCTGATCTAATTCATTCCAAATCAATGTTTTCATACGCTACTTCCTTAATTCATCATTTTTTCAATTGGTAGCACAAGAATAGAGCTTGCTCCAACCGCTTTAAGTTGTTCCATAGTTTCCCAGAATAGATTTTCTTGGCTTACCATATGTAGGGCAACACGATCATCTTCATTCGCTAATGGTAGGATGGTTGGATCTTCAACGCCAGGTAATAACGCAATCACTTCTTTTAATTTGCTCTTCGGTGCGTGCAACATAATATATTTAGATTCTCTTGCTTGCATTACCCCTTGAATACGAGTAAGTAATTTATCAATTAATTGTTGTTTTGCTGGCTCTAATGGATTGTTTTGTTGGATTAAGCAAGATTTTGAATGGTAAATAACATCAACTTCACGTAGTCCATTCGCTTCTAAAGTTGCACCAGTGGAAACGAGATCGCAGATAGCATCGGCTAAACCTGCACGAGGCGCGACTTCGACAGAACCATTGAGTAAACAACTTTTGAATTTTAAGCCGCGTTCAGTCATAAAACGTTTTAATAATTGCGGATAGGAAGTTGCAATACGCATATTATTTAAAGATTCTGGACCTGTATAATCAGCATCCTGTGGTACAGCGAGGGATAAACGGCAAGCACCAAAATCTAAGCGAGTTAACATTTTGTAATTAGCTTCTTCGCCGCTGGCTTTACGTCTAAGTTCTTCTTCTTCTAAGACGTTTTCGCCGATAATCCCTAAATCAACGACACTATCAAAGACTAAGCCGGGAATATCATCATCGCGCACACGTAAAATATCAATTGGTAAGTTTTCAGCATAAGCGATAAGGCGCTGTTCATTAAGGTTGATCTTCACTCCGCATTGTTTGAGTAATTCTTGTGAATCTTTGCTTAAACGACCAGATTTTTGCATAGCAATCCGTAAACGAGTTTTATCTGACATTGTGTATTTCCTTCTTGTTAAATTTAAATATTAAAAATAAAAAACCCTTCAGAATGACTTCCGAAGGGTGTTATTTTGTATTCGTACTCTCGGAAGTTTTTTATCTTCCAAGCAGCACCAAACGCCTGAAAGATTATTCAGTTGAATGGTGATGATGATGAGAGAAACGAAATAAAACCATAAATTTTTTAAATTCCTAAGCTAATAAGCGACCTGTTTAAACTATGCGATTTCATTTAATTATGCAAGTGTTTTCTCGGTAATTTTTACAGTTTCTTCGCTTTAATAAATAATAATACTGGACGATGTTGTAAATCTTTAAATTCATTATGCCAAGTGATTTTTTGATCTAACATCGGCTCTTCCAGCTTTTGGATGATAAAGCCTGCTTGAATCAGCATATTTATAATGGTTGATACTTTACGATGATAGGTTTTAAACGGTTGTTTAAACCAATTACGTACTCGTTCACCTTCATCACGATAATAATTTAAACGGTAAGCGACTTGTTGCTTATTTTCATCTTTCTGCCAACGATCACCACCTTGATAGCAAGTTACAATTGGATGTTCTTGTGAAAAAATAAGTTGTCCTTGTGGTACTAATTTAGCGGAAATTTGCTGCAATAATGTTGGAAAATCAGCGACATAATGAAATGCAAAAGAACTGGTAATAATATCGAATTGTTGTTCCTCGCATTGTTGTAAGTTTTCCATTGCCAATTGATAAAGGCGATAACGTTGTTGAGCAATTTTTGCTTGCTGTAAATTTTCTTTCGCTTGTTGCAACATTTTTGCGGAAAGATCGACGCCAACCGCATAATTGGCCCCTTGCTGCAAATAATGTTGTAAATGAACGCCAGTGCCACAACCAAGATCAAGGATCTTTTTACCGTTTACATCACCAACGAGTTGAAACATAGTTGGCTTTTCAACAATTTCATTTAAGCTAATTGGATTGTTGCGTAATTTTTGATATAGCTCGAAAAAGCCCTCTTGATCATAAACGCTGGTCTGCATAATTATCCTTTAAACATTGACAAATAACCGTAACGAGCTGCTAATTGTGCCACAATATTTAACACGCCAAATAGGATAACAAAATAGATCATAAAGTTGCCGCCAAATACTGTATAGGTTTGGTCAGGGAATTTTTTTCGACAGGCGCGCGCTAATAGTGCTGGTACAATAGCTGCCCAAATAGTTGCTGCTAAACCAGCATAACCAATCGCAATTACAAAACCGAATGGGAATTGTAAACTTAATACTAATGGTGGTAAGAAGGTAATCAAGGTTGTTTTCGTACGTCCAGCAACGCTGTCATCAAACTTAAATAAGTCAGCAATATAATCGAATAATCCAAGGGTTACTCCTAAGAAAGAACTAGCAATAGCCATATAAGCAAAGAAGTTCAAAATCACTGCCATATATTCGGTTTGGATATATTTACTTAATGCACCAAGTAAAGCTGCTATATCACCATCTTTAGCAATAACAGGGGCAAATTCATGGCGAGGTAGATTACCTTGGATAGCGAGCTGCCATAATACATAAATGATCAGTGCAATTAAGGTACCTAGAATAATTGATTTTTCAACACGTTTGCCATCACGATTATAGTATTTCACTAAACTTGGTACATTGCCATGGAAACCAAAAGATACTAGACAAACAGGTAACGCTGCTAACAAGTAAGGTAAATAACTTTGTTCGCCTTCTGCAATAGTATTGAATAATACTTCTGTTTTTACAGAAGTTAGCAAACCGGCAGTAGATAAGAAAAAGGCAATAACCATACCGACGATCAATATTGTGGTAAAGCGATCAACTGCTTTGGTTGATAACCAGACGAAGGCTGCCAAAATAAGACAGAAAATTAATGAACCATAACTTCTGCCTAGTTCAACGGTATTACTCTCTGAGCTTAGTAGTTGATTTAAGAGATTCTCAGTAATACCACCGCCAGAAGTAATATAGGCATAAGTTAAAATATAAAGAACAAAAACTAACGATAAACTATTGATAATATTGGCACTATTACCAAGTAAGTCTTTAACAATCGTACTAAAGCTCGCACCGGTTGGATAATGTAAGTTAGCTTCCAAGATCATTAAGCCAGAGGTGGTCATACAGAACCAAGTGTAGATTAAGGCGAGAATTGAACCGATAAACCATAATCCAGCAGTTGCAGTTGGATTAGCAAACATTCCAGCGCCAATTGCTGTTCCAGCAATAATCATTGCACCACCAAGTAAAGAGGGAAGTTTCTGACTCATGATTTTTCTCCAGTAATATTTTTTTTGCACTATTATAGTAGTACATTATTAAAAGTAAATACTTAATACTTACAGTAGGAAATTTTTTCTATGATGCTGATTAATATTTCATCCATAAGACCAAAAAATTGGCTAATTTTCGCTGGAAAAATTCACGTTAAATGAAAAAAATGCGATGAAGTAATCGATTACGTTCTCATTTTTACAAATTTCTCAGACATTTTTTTGAAAAACAGGTATAGTTGCACCGTTTATCCTAAAGACGACTATTTAAGCCTTATTTGTGGGATAAATTGGAGTTATCTCATCAATACATAAACAGAACAGCCATTTTTCCAAATTAGAGGTAATTATGGATTCACTTATGAGTATTTTGGGCATTGTAGTTTTGTTAGCAATTGCCTTTTTATTATCAAATAATCGAAAAGCGATTAATTTTAGAACTGTCGGTGGCGCATTTATCATCCAAATCGGAATTGGTGCCTTAGTACTGTATTCTGAATTAGGACGTAAAGCTTTATTAGGTGCTGCAGAAGCGGTAAATAAAGTGATTTCTTACGGTAATGAAGGGATCAGCTTTTTATTTGGCGGTTTAGTCAGCGATAAGATGTTTGAAGTTTTTGGCGGCGGCGGATTCGTGTTTGCGTTTCGTGTATTGCCGGCAATCGTATTCTTTGCTTCATTAATTTCTGTGCTTTATTACTTAGGCATTATGCAATGGGTTATCCGTTTAATCGGTGGTTTCCTACAAAAAGTACTTGGAACCTCTAAAACAGAATCTATGTCAGCAGCTGCGAATATTTTCGTAGGTCAAACTGAAGCACCATTAATTGTTCGTCCATATATTGCTACGATGACAGAATCTGAACTCTTTGCCATTATGTGTGGTGGTTTAGCGTCTGTGGCTGGTTCTGTAATGATCGGTTATGCACAAATGGGGGTACCACTTCCTTACTTAATCGCTGCATCATTTATGGCAGCACCAGGTGGATTATTATTTGCAAAAATTTTGATTCCACAAACAGAAAAAGTGAATGATGATTTGAAAGCCAATGATGAAGATGAAAAACCATCAAATGTGCTAGATGCTGCTGCAATGGGTGCTTCTTCAGGTATGCAATTAGCGATGAATGTGGGAGCAATGTTGTTAGCATTTATTGCTTTAATTGCATTACTAAACGGTATTATTGGCGGTATTGGTGGTTGGTTTGGTTATGGTGAACTTAACTTACAAACCATTTTAGGCTGGATTTTCCGCCCATTAGCATATGTAATCGGTGTGCCTTGGAATGAAGCTGAAGTGGCTGGTTCAATGATTGGTCAAAAACTTGTGCTAAACGAATTCGTTGCATATGTTGATTTCGTGAAATATCTTGGACCGGATGCACCGATGGTATTAGCAGAAAAAACTAAAGCAATCATTACTTTTGCACTTTGTGGTTTTGCAAACTTTAGTTCTATCGCTATCTTAATTGGTGGTTTGGGAACGATGGCACCAAATCGTCGTAAAGATATTGCACGTTTAGGTATCAAAGCAGTTATAGCTGGTTCATTATCTAACTTAATGAGTGCGGCAATTGCTGGATTATTTATCGGCTTAGTTGGACCAGTACTCATGGGCTAAGCGTTGTGATACAATGACGAAACAAAAACACCACGACAATTGTCGTGGTGTTCTATTATTAGAGGATAGAAAACGTTTGCTTTTCTGAAAGAGGAAATATTATGTCAACAATTAGTCTTGAGCAGGCAGCTAAAATTGCCTTGTCATTAATGGATCTCACAACACTTAATGAAGATGATACTGATGAGATTGTTGCTGCACTTTGTAAAAAAGAGATTAACCCAATTGGGCATACTGCTGCGGTGTGCATTTATCCGCAGTTTATTGCAACAGCGAAAACAGCATTACAACAATATCACTGTGCAGATGTTGCAGTTGCTACAGTAACTAACTTTCCGCAAGGTACTGCAGATGTTGAATTAGCACGTCATGAAACAGAATTAGCGATTAAAGCAGGTGCAGATGAAGTTGATGTGGTTTTCCCATATCGTGCTTTGATGGCAGGCGATGAAAACATTGGTGCTGAGTTAGTCGCTGCATGTAAACAGGCTTGTGGTGATAAATTATTAAAAGTGATTATCGAAACAGGCGAATTAAAAACAGCTGAATTAATTCGTAAAGCGTCAGAAATTGCCATTAAATCAGGTGCGGATTTTATTAAAACTTCTACTGGTAAAGTGCCGGTGAATGCGACGTTAGAAGCGGCGAAAATTATGTTGGAAACTATTCGTGATTTAAATGTCCAAGATCGTGTTGGTTTTAAGGCGGCAGGTGGTGTACGTACCGCTGAAGAAGCGCAACAATATCTCCAACTGGCAGCGGACCTGTTTGGTGAACAATGGCTAAACGCACGTCATTTCCGTTTTGGTGCTTCAGGTTTATTAAATAACTTACTCAATACATTAGGGGTAGCGGCAACAGCCAAACCAACTAATTATTAATGTCAGAATAATTGTATAAGAGAGGAATGCTATGAAACGTGTATTTATTATGATGCTAGACTCTTTTGGCATTGGAGCTTCAGCAGATGCAGATAAATTTGGTGATGCTGGTTCAAATACTTTAGGACACATTGCAGAACGTTGTGCAGTAGGTTTAGCGAATGAGGGAAGAGAAGGCGCATTGAATGTACCTAATTTAACTAAACTTGGCTTAGGTTTAGCGGCAAAAGAATCTTGTGGTACTTTCCCTGCTGGATTAGATGAAAATGCAGAACTTATTGGTGGTTATGCGCATGCGAAAGAGATCTCTTCAGGAAAAGATACCCCATCTGGACACTGGGAAATCGCTGGTGTACCAGTATTGTTTGATTGGGGATATTTCCCACAACATGAAAATTCTTTTCCACAAGAATTATTAGATCGCATTGTTGAAAAATCAGGAATTCCTGGTTATTTAGGAAATTGCCATTCATCAGGAACAGTGATTTTGGATCAACTTGGTGAAGAACATATGCGTACCGGCAAACCAATTTTCTATACATCAGCAGACTCAGTATTCCAAATTGCGTGCCACGAAGAAACATTTGGTTTGGAAAGATTATATGAACTTTGTCATATCGTACGTGAAGAATTGGAAGGCTATAACATCGGTCGTGTTATTGCGCGTCCGTTTATTGGTGATAAAGCAGGTAATTTCCAACGTACTGGTAACCGCCATGATTATGCGGTTGAACCGCCATCAGCAACAGTTTTACAAAAATTAGTTGATGAAAAACATGGTGAAGTAGTTTCTATCGGTAAGATCGCTGATATTTATGCACATACAGGCATTACTCGTAAAATTAAAGCAACAGGCTTGGAAGAGTTATTTGATCGTACCTTAGAAGAAGTGCGTGCTGCAGGCGATAAAACCATTGTTTTTACTAACTTTGTCAATTTTGACTCTGATTTTGGTCATCGTCGTAATGTCGCTGGTTATGCGTCAGCATTAGAGTATTTTGATCAACGTTTACCTGAATTACTTAAATTAGTAACCGGTGATGATCTCCTTGTCATTACAGCGGATCATGGTTGCGATCCAACTTGGACCGGAACTGATCATACACGTGAACATATTCCAGTATTGTTATATGGTGCGAATGTGCCGAAACAATCTTTTGGCAGACGTGATACTTTTGCTGATATTGGGCAAACTATCGCTAACTATTTCGATTTAAGTCCGATGGATTATGGTTCAACAATCATTGATTTTCAAAACAAATAATTAGAGGGAATATTTATGGCGACTCCACATATTAATGCGGTTGATGGTGCTTTTGCAGATGTTGTGTTAATGCCAGGCGATCCATTACGCGCAAAATATATTGCAGAAACTTTTTTACAAGATGCAGTAGAAGTAACCAACGTGCGCAATATGCTTGGTTATACTGGAACTTATAAAGGACGTAAAATCTCTATTATGGGACATGGTATGGGTATTCCATCATGTTCTATTTATGCAAAAGAATTAATCACTGAATATGGTGTGAAAAAGATTATTCGTGTTGGTTCTTGCGGTGCAGTACGTCAAGATGTAAAAGTGCGTGATGTTGTGATTGGTTTAGGTGCTTGTACAGACTCAAAAGTGAACCGTATTCGTTTTAAGGATAATGATTTTGCGGCAATTGCTGATTTTGATATGACACAAGCAGCTGTTCAATCAGCAAAACAAAAAGGTATTAAAGCGCGTGTTGGTAACCTATTCTCAGCAGATTTATTCTATGCACCAGATGTTGAAATGTTTGATGTGATGGAAAAATACGGCATTCTTGGCGTAGAAATGGAAGCTGCAGGAATTTATGCAGTAGCAGCAGAATATGGTGCGAAAGCATTAGCGATCTGTACTGTATCTGATCATATTCGTACTGGTGAACAAACTTCCGCAGAAGAACGCGAATTGACTTTTAATGACATGATTGAAATTGCATTAGAGTCTGTATTAATTGGTGATCAATAACTTTTTTACTTATGAATAGCGAGAAAGTTCTCGCTATTCATTACACACCCCTCAATAGTAAATAAAATCTGATAAGTTGTTTATTAATAAACCAATTGGATTAGGTAATAGCTCTTATTTGAGAAAATATAAATAAAATACTTTCCTTTCTAGTAAAAAGAGGTACTATAGCTCGCCCACCAAAATTGTTAGCAATTAACTGTTTTGTGAGGGATTTATTCTCTTTGGGCCTCTTAAAGAGATCTAAAAAAGCTGAAACGCTTTTTTTAATAAGTAGCGAGTCAAATGCCCCATGGCATCTGTTTGTAGGAAACAGAAAGCTTAGGCTTCCCGCAAGGCACCCGACTTATTTTTTTCACCTCTATTAGAAGGTTTAGTTAAAAATGACAATTATCACCCCTATAAAATCAATTCATCATGCCACTAATTCTTATTATTTAGATCGTCAAGATCAGATGGAATCAAAAGTGCGTAGTTATCCACGTAAATTACCTTTAGCGATTGCAAAAGCATCAGGCTGTTGGGTAACTGATGTGGAAGGTAATGAATATCTTGATTTCTTAGCAGGTGCAGGGACGTTAGCATTAGGGCATAACCATCCCGCAATTAAACAAGCTATTTTAGATACAGTTGAAAGTGATCTACCGTTACATACATTGGATTTGACTACACCATTGAAAGATGCTTTTACTGAAGAGTTATTATCTTTCTTTCCTAAGGATAAGTATTGTTTACAATTCTGTGGGCCATCAGGCGCAGATGCCAATGAAGCTGCCATTAAACTGGCAAAAACTTATACTGGTCGAGGCAATATTATTGCTTTTTCTGGTGGATTTCACGGTATGACACACGGTTCGTTGTCTTTAACTGGCAATCTTAGTGCGAAAAATGCCGTACAAAATTTAATGGCTGGTGTTCAATTTATGCCATATCCACATCAATATCGCTGTCCGTTTGGTATCGGTGGAGAAGCTGGAGCAGAAGCAGTTACTGCTTATTTTGAAAATTTTATAGAAGATGTGGAAAGTGGTGTGGTAAAACCCGCAGCAGTCATCTTAGAAGCTATTCAAGGTGAGGGCGGTGTAGTACCTGCGCCAGCGAAATTCCTACAAAAAGTACGTGAAGTAACGCAAAAACACGGTATTTTGCTGATTTTAGATGAAGTTCAGGCTGGATTTTGCCGTTCTGGTCAAATGTTTGCATTTGAATATGCCGGCATTGAACCTGATATTGTTGTAATGTCAAAAGCGGTTGGTGGAAGTTTACCGTTGGCTGTATTAGCTATTCGCAAAGAGTTTGATGTTTGGAAACCAGCAGGGCATACGGGGACATTCCGCGGTAATCAATTAGCGATGGCAACGGGTTATGTTTCGCTCAAAATTATGCGGGAACAAAATTTAGCACAAAATGCGAAAGAGCGTGGCGAATACTTAAAATTTGCATTTGATACATTAGCAAAAGAGTATCCGTGTATTGGTGATGTTCGTGGGCGTGGCTTAATGATGGGAATTGAGATAGTTGATGATAGACAACAACCTGATCGTACAGGTGCTTATCCGGGAGATCCTGATTTAGCAGCTGCTATTCAAAAAGCCTGTTTTAATAATCGTTTATTACTGGAGCGTGGTGGGCGTAATGGTAATGTGGTGCGTGTATTATGCCCAATTATTATTACACAAGCTGAATGTGAAGAGATGGTAAAACGTTTTACCCAATCTTTGATTGAAGCGTTACAGCAACAACGTAATAAATAGTGCCTATTTTTTAGCGCAGATAAAGTATGGGAGTAGCAGCAGGTAGCTCCCATACTATTTATATAAATCAGTGATATAGGTCAGCAACTTTCTTTAGGATTTTTATGCAATGTTAAATCAACATAAAAGAGCATTATTTTGTCGAGATCCTCAATCTATCCAAGATTATGAAACAGCGATGAAAGACGCCGTTAGTGCTGTTTGTAAATGGATGCAGAATGATAAAATGTACACAGGCGGAAGTATTCGCCAAATTCGTCCAACAATTCAATTCAATCCAACTAAGGAAGGGCAAGGAATAGCGAAAACGCTAGAACATATGATTGCCATTTTTCTTAATCCAAGCCTAAAAGTTCATCACCCTCATTCATTAGCGCATTTGCACTGCCCAACAATGGTAACGAGCCAAATTGCGGAAGTGTTGATCAATGCGACTAATCAATCAATGGATTCATGGGATCAAAGCCCTGCTGGATCGATTATGGAAGAACAATTAATCGATTGGTTAAGACAAAAAGTAGGGTATGGTAAAGGAACTGCTGGTGTATTTACTTCTGGCGGTACACAATCTAATTTGATGGGAGTATTGTTGGCTCGTGATGCGTGTATTGCAAAACATTGGACTAATGAAGATGGATCAGCATGGTCAGCGCAACAACAAGGTTTGCCGCCTGAAGCATTAACAAAAGTCAAAATTATTTGTTCAGAGAATGCGCATTTCTCAGTACAGAAAAATATGGCGATGATGGGAATGGGATTTCAGTCTGTCGTAACAATTCCAACGAATAAAAATGCACAAATGGATATTGAAGCGTTAGAAACCACTCTCGCAGAATTAACTGCACAAGGTAAATTTATTGGCTGTGTGGTGGCGACTGCGGGCACAACAGATGCTGGGGCGATCGATGATATTCAAGCTATTAGTACGATTGTGAAGAAATATAATTCGTGGTTACACATTGATGCTGCTTGGGGTGGCGCATTAATCCTTTCGCAACATTTTCGTGATTGGTTGATTGGTTTAGATCAAGCAGATTCTATTACTTTAGATTTTCATAAGCATTTCTTTCAAACGATTTCTTGTGGCGCATTTTTATTAAAAGATGAAAGGAATTTCCGTTTTATTGACTATAAGGCGGATTATCTCAATTCTGAATATGATGATGAATATGGTGTGCCTAATTTGGTCGTAAAATCATTGCAAACTACCAGACGCTTTGATGCACTAAAATTATGGTTTACGATCGAGGCGTTGGGCGAGGACCTTTATGCTTCAATGATTGATCATGGTATCTATTTGGCGAAAGAAGTCGCTAGCTATATTGATGCTCAGCCAGTGTTAGAAATGTTAGTAGAACCGCAATTTGCTTCAGTGTTGTTCCGTATTAAGCCAATAGATTATCCCGCAGAATTTGTTGATGCGCTCAATCAAAATGTGGCAGATGAATTATTTGCCAAAGGTGAAGCAAATATTGGTGTAACACGAGTTAATGGCGTACAGTCGCTAAAAATGACTACTTTAAGCCCAATTGCTACCATTGAGAATGTGAAAGCGTTACTCGAACAGGTGATGAAAGAAGCTGAGCGAATTAAAGATGATATTGTGGCAGGAAAATATGTGCCGCCAATAGCACTTTAGTTTATCTAATAGTTGTTAATATGAAGTGGGAAAATATAAATGATGAATAAATATTTTCCCACTAAGTAAAAATCTCATTTGTTATGATAATAACGAAATTCTTTGAAGTATTTTGTATTTATCTAATTTTTCAATGATTGAACTGGCGCTGGAATACGCCCGCCGCGATTGACAAACACCTCACAAGAACCTTCTTTAACCGGCATAATTGGCGCATAGCCTAATAAGCCACCGAACTCGACCATATCGCCAACATCTTTATTTGGTACTGGAATAATACGTACTGCGGTAGTTTTACTATTAATCATACCAATGGCTGCTTCGTCAGCAATAATACCTGAAATGGTGCTGGCAGAGGTGTAACCTGGTACGGCAATCATATCTAAACCAACGGAACAAACGGCAGTCATTGCTTCTAATTTGTCTAAGGTAAGAACACCTTGTGCAGCAGCGGCAATCATTCCTTCATCTTCAGATACAGGAATAAAAGCTCCGCTCAATCCACCTACTGAGCTACTTGCCATCATACCGCCTTTTTTCACTGCATCATTTAATAAGGCTAATGCAGCGGTAGTGCCATGTGTACCACAAACTGTTAGCCCCATTTGCTCAAGAATACGAGCAACACTATCGCCGATAGCAGGCGTTGGAGCGAGCGATAGGTCTAAGATACCGAATGGAATACCTAAACGTTTGCTGGCTTCTTGTCCGATTAATTCACCAACACGAGTAATTTTAAAGGCAGTCTTTTTCACGATTTCAGCAACTTCAGTTAAAGTTGTTGCTTGGCTACTTTCTAATGCTGCTTTTACAACGCCTGGACCAGAAACACCAACGTTAATAACAGCATCACCTTCGCCAGCACCATGAAAGGCGCCTGCCATAAATGGATTGTCTTCTACTGCATTACAGAATACGACAATTTTGGCGCAACCAAAGCCTTCTGGTGTAATTTCTGCAGTTTGTTTGATGACTTCTCCCGCCAATTTAACAGCATCCATATTAATACCTGCTTTAGTTGAGCCAATATTAATAGAGCTACAAACAATATCTGTGGTTTTCATTGCTTCAGGAATGGAACGAATTAAAATCTCATCTGCTGGACTCATCCCTTTATGTACTAAAGCAGAAAAACCGCCAATAAAAGAAACACCGATAGCTTTTGCTGCACGATCTAAGGTTTGCGCAACCGATACATAGGAAGTCGCTTTAGTTGCAGCGGCAATTTGCGCAATTGGGGTTACTGAAATCCGCTGATTGACGATCGGAATACCATATTTAGCAGAAAGTTCTTTAGCTGTTTGTACCAAATCACCGCCGATACGGACAATTTTGTCATAAATTTTTTGATTTAAGACATCAATGTTATCGCTGATACAGTCGTGTAAATCAATGCCAATAGTAATGGTTCTGACATCAAAATTTTGGTCAGAAACCATTCTTAATGTTTCTAAAATTTCATATGATTGAATGCTATTACTCATCAGTGATTCCTCTTAAATACGATACATAGCATTAAAAATCTCGGTATTTTGTAAGCGAAGATCCAAACCTAATTTTTGCCCTTCTTCAGTACAATATGCCGATAAGGTTTGATAATCCTTTTTACATTCTGTCGTATCAACAAGAAGAATCATCGTAAAATAACCATCCATTAATTGTTGGCTAATATTCACAATATTAATTTGTTGTTCAGCAAGTAGTTTCGCCACATCATAGACGATACCGATGCGGTCTTTCCCAATAACGGTTAACACAGATTGATTCATTTCACTTTTCCTTCTTGTTGCAATAAAAATTCAACTCATCTACGGAGTTGATATTAATAAAACTGTTTTTTTGATCGGCAAAATTGGCAGTTTGATATGCTTGTTGCTGTAAAAAGCCTAATACACGACGATGACCTTGTTGTAAGTAAGTGCTTAATGCAGGAATAAGAGAACGATGCAATAAGCAGCAAGTTGGATGTTCGCGTTTACCATCAGTTGCATAAACTACTTGTGTATTAGTAAGACGAGCAGCTGCCAATTTCTCTACTAAATTTACTGGTAAATAAGGCGTATCACAAGGGACAAATAACACCCAATCGGATTTTGCGTGTTGTAATCCGGTCAACATCCCACTTAAAGGGCCAAGAAAACCCGTTAATTGATCAGTAATAACAGGTAATTGGCTTTTAGCATATTGTTCAATAGAGCGATTTGCATTAATGATGACTTCGCTAACTTGAGGAGCAATTGCTTGATACACCCATTGATAGAGCGGCTTTTGCATTAATAATTGTAACCCTTTATCAGCCCCATTCATCCGTTGTGCTTTGCCGCCGCACAAAATGACAGCAGTTATGTTTTCATTCATATCAATCTCTTTTTGCAAATAAAAGTAGAAGTGGTATTATCGCACACCTGTGACACACTGTGAGGGAAATCCAAATGAAATGCCATCGTTTAAATGAAGTTTTAGAGCTACTACAACCTTATTGGTCTAAAGATCCTGATCTTAACTTAATGCAAATTTTACAAAAAATTGCGAAAGAAGCAGGCTTTACTGGTGAGCTAAGTGATTTGAGCGATGAAATTATTATTTACCATCTCAAGATGGCAGATAAAGATAAAAATGAACCTATTCCGGGTTTGAAAAAAGATTATGAAGAAGATTTTAAAACTGCATTATTAAAAGCAAGAGGAATTATTAAATAAAAGGAGTTCTATGATGAAAAAAGTATTGCTTATATTGACAGGATTTTTAGCTGCTTTGACGACACAATTTGTATCGGCAGCAAATTTTAATGAAGGTAAAGACTATAGCGCATTGACTTTACCTCAAACAGAACAGAAAGAAGTACTTGAGTTTTTCTCATTTTATTGCCCGCATTGTTATGATTATGAAATGAAATTCCACATTCCAGAAAAAATCAAACAATCATTACCGGCAGATGTTACTTTTAAACAGTATCACGTTAACTTCTTAGGTGGACAATCAGAGAACCTTACTCGTGCCTGGGCGTTAGCAATGGCGATTGGTGCGGAAGATAAAGTGCGTGCACCTTTATTTGAAGCTGCACAAAAAAATAGCTTGCGTTCAATGGACGATATTCGTCAAATCTTTATTGATAGCGGTATTGATGGTAAAGAGTTTGACGGCGGTATCAATAGCTTTGCGGTCAATGCGTTAGTGGCTAAACAAGAGAAAGCGGTAGAAGCGTTTAAAGTACGCGGCGTACCGGATTTCTATATTAATGGTAAATATCATATTGAAACTGGTAGCAATACAGGTTTTTCTGAAGTGAAAACATTAGATGAGTTTGTACAACGTTATGTCGATTTAACCCAATTTTTATTGAAAAAATAATTGACATCTTAAAGAAAGTCGCCTTAAATGCGACTTTTTTATTGAATACTCTAAATTAAGGATGCCCTATTATGTCTGAAAGTTTTAGCGTTACTCGCCGTTTTTTTGATGATAAAAATTATCCACGTGGTTTTGCTCGTCATGGAGATTACACTATTCGTGAATCTCAAGCGTTAGAGAACCATGGTTTAGCTTTTCTTGAATTAGATAAAGGTACACGTCAACCAGTGACCGAAGAAGAGCAACAATTTGTTGCATTTTGTCGTGGTGAACGTCCAGCAGAAACCTTCTTTGAAAAAACTTGGGATAAATACCGTTCACGTATTTCTCGTACTAAACGCGTTTATACATTGTCTGGCGTGTTAGCAAATGACAATGTTGATGATTACAATGCTGATTAAGAAAAGGTAATACACTATATTATTAATTATTTTGATAAGCAGGTTTTTGATAGACCTGCTTTTTTATTAATATGATTATGAAATGACGGATTGAATACCAATATAAAGATAAAGGAGACCAAGTGTAGTTTGTGCAAGATAGTATAGCTGAAAGTAGTATTTTTTTAATAATTCATAATGATGTAAGTCTTTTAATTGGGCAATCATCAATAATCCAACGGCTAAAGCATTAAATCCCGCTACAGAATTAGGTAGAAGTAGATAAGAGCATAAATAGACAAGAGTAAAGAGAATGATTAAATTTCGATAAATGAGATTAGGTGTAAAAACCGGATTTTTTAATTTACTTTGCTTTAATGCGGCGATGCTCATTTTAATTTGTAATCGAAAAGCAAAATGACAACTGATGAGAGTGAGTACATTTAGCAAAAATATATAGACGCTATTCATAATATATAACTCCATTAACGTATTGATTTACAATATCTTCTTCATATTTTGAGTTACGTTCTAATAGTGGTGTTTCAAGGCAAAGTTTTTTTTCAACTAGCATACCTTTTTTACTTAGAAATAAAATTTCATGACTCAGTTTAGCTGCTTCATATCGATCATGGGTAACGAGTAAACAAGATAATTGTTTATGCTCTATTTTGTTGATTAACATATTAATAAGTACTTGACGTAGATCTCGATCTAAACCAACAAAAGGTTCATCAAGTAGAGCAAGGTCGCAGCCGCTTAAAAACATTCGTAAAAAAGCCACTCTTTTTGCCATACCACCACTAAGTTGGCTAGGATATTTATTTAAATCACTTTGGTTTAACCCTATTGTGGCAGCAGTAGTATAAATTTTTTTTAGATCAGGGGAAGGCATAAAAATAGCGATATTTTGCAATGCATTAAGATTATCGAGTAAACGATTTTCTTGAAAGAGAAAACCAATTTTTTGAAAATGACATGAAATACTACCAGCAGATGGTTTAACTAAACCACTAATTAATCTGAGTATCGTAGTTTTACCACAGCCACTAGGTCCAAATAAGGTTTTGACTTCACCATATTGTAGTGAAAGATTAAAGTCTTGCACTATTGTGTCACGTTGAAGATCTAATTTCAGATGAGATAATCTCAACATAATCATTGTTTCCAAGGCATAAATAAAATTTCAATTGGTTTACTAATACAGTATTCGAATAAGGCAACCAAAGTAATAACTAATACAACATAAGCCATAACTGTTTCTGTATCTAACATTGCTCTTGCATCAGCAATACGAGCCCCTATACCATCACTCGCACCTAATAATTCAGCCATTACGACTACACGAATACCAGTGGCTACAGCAACGCTAATACTAGAAATCGCATAGCTTGTGAAATGAGGAATATAAAGGTATTTGAGTTTTTTCCAAATGCCTACTTGGTAAACATCAAAAACTTCAATAGTTTGTTTATTGAGCTGCTGAACAGCAATTGCAGCACTAGCAAATGTTAGGGGAGTTACGATTATCCAGATAGTAAATAAGACGCTGAGATTGCCAAAACCGAACCAAAATAGAGCCATAACAACCCAAATAATTGGAGGGGTTGCTAATAAAATAGTAATTACTGGTTTAAAAATAGTTAGTACAGTACGAAAGTAACCTGAAATGAAACCACTACTTAATCCTAATAATAAAGCACCGCCGACACCAACAAATGCACGCCAAAGTGATAATTCAATCTGATTGTGTTGGATGTCACTAAGTAATTCAATAGCTTTATGAAAGACTGTGATTGGTGAAGGTAGTAGAAACTCACCAACGCTAATACTTGCCCATTGCCATAGAGAAAGAAAAAAGCAAACAATAGCAAGGGTGGCGAAGCCACTCCAAAGGTAATCAACGATGTAGAAAATAGTTGATTGCGGTTTACGAATTTTATCAACAATTAACATAAGAAGAAGCTATCATCAGGTAGTTTGCCGCCTAATAATTTAGGGTTATAACGAAGAATAACTTCATAAAATTTTATTAATTCTTCTTTTAACTCTGATCCTTTTAGCACAACTAAATTGGAATTTGGAATTGCATTAGCAATCGCTGGTACTGGTGCTGGGAAATAGTTACTACCAATTTCTGCGGCACTTTGTGGATTGTCTTTGATCCACGTTAAAGCATTTTTCAGGTCTTGATGCAGTAATTCAAAGTATTGCTGATGCGATTGGAAGAAATCAACATTAGCAATGATACCAGCTTGAGGAATTAGAGGTCTTACATTAAATGCTTCTGCCCAAGCCTCAACAAAATCAAAGCTACGTAACACTTCTACTCCCATTTTTTTACCACGTAAAATACAAGCACTAGTTAGTGGTTCTGGAAGGAATGCCGCATCAAAGTCTTTTGTTAGAAATAAGCCAACAGCTTCAGCAGGAGTAGCTGTATAAGTAATAGAAACTCTGTTTTCATCAATATTAAGTTGCTTTAATAGAGCTCTAAATGAGATATCTGGCATATCATTTTTGAATGGCATAATCACTTTTTTATCAATAAGTTGCTCTGGTTGACTGATAATTTTTTTAGCAACTAATTTAGTTACACCGGCTGTAAGTATATTGATCATTCCTACATTTTGACCTTGATTACGTAGATTAACGCCAACATTGCTTGGGCTCATCATTACTTTAAATTCACCACTTGCGACACCAGCTCGAAGTTGATCAGGGTTACGCCAAATTTTCATAGATAGATCAACTTCTCTAGCTAATTGCCCTTGTAAGGTAGCGACTGCAATAGTTAAGCTTGGGATAGCGGGAGCACCATAGATAGTAAAGTTCTCTCGATTGGTGGCAAAGAGAGGTGGCATTACACCAGCCAGAGCTAGTACGGAAGAAAATTGCAAAAAGGTTCTACGATTAATATTCATAATTTTTCCTCTTAGAATGAAGTATGTAAGCTGAGCCAGTAGGTACGTCCTGGAGCATAGACAACATTTGGAGTTAGTGCCATTACATGATCACCGCTGATAAATTCAGCATATTGACGATTAAATAGATTATTTACTCCTAAACGGATACCGTATTTATCTTTGATATTGATACCTGCATAAAGATCAGCAATAGTAAAAGCTTTAGCTGCATCATATCGATCAATACCTAGTCCTGTTCTAGGATCAAAATCACCTCTAGATTGTTTTGCTACATATCTCATAGCAATGCCTAAATTGTAACTGCCGTATTTGAAGTAATTTTTATAATCAAGATTGGTGGTTAATTCAAATGGGTGAACTTGATAAAGAGGACGGTGATCTGTACGATTTTGACCATAATTATATTGAGCTTTGAGACCAAATGCCCAATGTTGGTCAAAATTATAATTACCATAAAGTTGAGCTGAATAAATAGTTGCATTTACATTACGACTAATTACACCGCCATTAGTAAGTACAGAATGCTTTCTGACACGATCAAAAATAATTAGATTTTTAACATTATCATAGAGTAATGAACCGCCAATATTCCATCCATTTCTAATCAATGAATTGAGATATCCTTTATAAAACTCATTTTTTAAATCAAAATCAAATTTAATTCGGTTATGCTCTTCTGGTTTAAGCCAAGGATTACCAATAATAGCTGCCATTGTATTTTGATTCATCATTGTATTATTAAGTCTAACAACGACAGCAGCAACCGAGTTGAATCTTTCAGGATTATTACCAATACGTTCAATATGACCTAAGCTAAGGCTATATTGTTGTAGATCTGTTGGAGTGAAATCATATTTAATCTCAGCTGAGAACGTATTTTGCTTGATTTTATTGTTTACAGATTGACCAAAATAGAGATTCCATAGCTGATTAGGATTAGCAAAAGATAGCATAGGATTATTAGGGTTTGGGATTCGTTCATTGGCTTTACGAATTTTTGCTTGATTATTTTCGTAAGTGATACCTAATGCAACTTTGTGTTGAGCATTAAATTGATAACTTAATTCATCAAACAGGCGGAAACGGTTTACTCTAATATCAGCAAAACGGTAACCATTTAAGAAATCTTTATTTGGTGTATGGACATATCTATTACCATTGTGGGTATCTTGTTGGTAGCTAAGTCCCACCATATTATGGATTTGTCCGAAATCACGATCATATTTTAAGCTAACATCATAAATTTCCCTATCTAGTAACATATACACATTAGGGGAATTATGGCGTAATGTATAGTTATCGGCATGACGTTTGACTTTACGATAAGTGAATTCAGTATTTAGTGTATTACTAAGATTTTCAGCACCTAAACGAGCATTAAAGCGAGTGACTAATCTTTCTGTATTAATAGGATCCATTTGGTGTTGTGGCTGTTTATCGTCATCAATATCATCATGAATTAATGTAAATCGGTATTCACTCCAATGATTAGGTAACCATCCTAAAACCATGGCTTGATTGAAGCGTGTATATCCCCAATCAGCTTTATTCCCATCTGCATCTTTATAATCATTTGCTTTGCTATGATTAAGATTCAAAATGGCATAATAGTTTGCTTCACGAACTCCAGATAGCACACTATTATAAAAGCTACGTCCATAGAAACCAGAGCTAATTTTTAATGGGGAAATACCATTATTGATAGGATCGGTAACAGAAAAGTATTGGCTACGATCTGTGCGATCGAATTGGTTCTCTATTTGATATTTTTGAGCTTGAGTAGGTGGAATCGGTTTAGGGGGAGCAAAATCTTTAATTGGTTGGATATCATCTGGATTTGCCAGATCTGCGAATAAAGATGGGGAAATAATGGAACATGCAATTATCCATTTTAGGTTGTTAATAACATATTTTTTCATAGTGGCCTCTTAAATTAAATGATAATTATTATCATTTAATTTTAATTATTGCTTAAAATAAAAACAGTTTAAAATACCTATATGTAGGTATTTCATTGTGAAAAATACGAATTTTATTTAATAATAATCATTATCATTTATAATGAATGTTAAATAATGTATTTAAAATGCAGGTTTTATTCCGATAGTAAGAGGTGATCTATGAAAAAAGATGAAGTTGGGCATAGTTTTTTGGCAAGGTTAGGGAAAACAAGATTACGACCTGGTGGGCGAAAAGCAACTGAATGGTTAATTTCACAAGGACAATTTGATCAACACAAGAAAGTGTTGGAAGTTGCTTGTAATATGGGGACTACAGCTATTGGGTTAGTAAAACAATTTGGCTGTAAAATTGAAGGAGTGGACTTAGATGAAACTGTTTTAGAAAAAGCAAAACAGAATATCTTGTTAAATCAATTACAAGAAAAAATTCATGTACAACGAGCTAATGCGATGAAATTACCTTTTGAAGATAGTAGTTTTGATATAGTGATCAATGAAGCTATGCTGACAATGTTGCCTGTGGAGGCGAAAAAGAAAGCGGTACAAGAATATTATCGTGTATTAAAACCAGGTGGTTTACTATTGACGCATGATGTGATGTTGAACACAAATGATAGTGAAACCATTATTCAACGTTTACGTGATGCAATTAATATAACAGTAACGCCATTAACAAAAGAGGGATGGCAAGAGGTTTTTTCTAGTATAGGATTCCAGAAAATTAATACTTTTTCTGGTGATATGACATTATTATCGCCAAAAGGTTTAATTTATGATGAAGGTATTTGGGGAGCATTAAAAATCATTAAAAATGCACTAAAGTCTGAAAATAGAACAACATTTAAGAAAATGTTTAAAGTATTTAACGATCCAAGTAAACCATTAAATTTTATTGCCGTATGTAGTCAGAAACCAGAATAAATTATAAAAAAATGTGTGTGGCGAGCAACCACACACATAAATCTTGAGTGTCTTTAGAACTGCTCAAGAGAAGAGAGCCGTTACATTAATTAAAGTGTTGGCATACTAAATGCAGCGCCTTGTTCTCGTACTTTATGATTTGGCCAACGGCTGGTTACAGTCTTCATTCGAGTATAGAAACGTACACCATCTGGGCCGTATGCATTTAATGGTCCAAAGATAGAAGATTTCCAACCACCAAAGCAGTGGAACGCCATTGGTACTGGAATTGGAATATTAATACCGACCATACCCGCTTTAACATCGTGGCTGTATTGACGAGCAGCATCACCATCGCTGGTGAAAATTGCACTACCATTACCATATTGGTGATCATTGATAAGTTTAATGGCTTCATCGTAGTTTTTCGCACGAACAATCGCCAATACTGGGCCGAAAATTTCTTCTTGGTAAATCTTCATATTTGTAGTGACGTTATCGAATAAGGTACCGCCAATGAAATAACCATTTTCATGACCAGCAACTTTATAACCACGACCATCAACGACGAGTTTTGCACCTTCCGTAACACCGGAATCAACATAACCAGAAACTTTCGCCAAATGTTCTTTAGAGATTAATGGTCCCATATCATTTTCTTTTTCACCTTCAGGTAAAATGCCCGGACCGATACGTAATGCTTTTACTTTTGGTGTTAAGCTTGCTACTAAAGCATCTGCAACTGCATCATCAACAGTAACAGCAACAGAAAGCGCCATACAACGTTCACCAGCAGCACCGAAAGCAGCACCTAATAACGCATTTGCAGTGGTTTCAATATCGGCATCTGGCATAATTAATGCATGGTTTTTCGCTCCACCTAATGCTTGTACACGTTTGCCATGTGCAGAACCTACTTCATAAATGTATTGGGCGATTGGTGTTGAACCTACGAAGCTGACTGCTTGAATACGCGGATCACGTAATAACACATCAACGACTTCTTTATCACCTTGTACAACATTGAATACACCGTCTGGTAAGCCTGCTTCTTTAAGTAATTCTGCTAAACGGATAGAAAGTGAAGGATCTTTTTCAGATGGTTTTAACACAAAAGTATTCCCGCAAGCTAAAGCAACAGGGAACATCCACATTGGCACCATTGCTGGGAAGTTGAATGGGGTAATACCTGCGACAACACCTAAAGGTTGCATAATTGAAAAACTATCAATACCACGACCAACGTTAGCTGAGAATTCGCCTTTTAAAAGGTGTGGAATACCAGTAGCAAACTCGACAACTTCTAAGCCACGAGTTAGTTCGCCGATTGAGTCAGAGTAGATTTTGCCATGTTCATTGGTGATTAAACGGGCAAGATTGTCAAAGTTCTTTTCTAATAACTCTTTGAATTTGAATAAAATTCTTGCACGACGCAATGGTGATTGTTGTGACCAGCCAGGGAAAGCGGCCTGCGCTGCGCTGATTGCTGCATCCATTTCATTGACTGTACTTAATTTAACTTGTTTGGTTTGCTCACCAGTCGCAGGGTTATATACAAAAGAACTTCTTTGACTTTGACTTTCAACACATTGTCCATTGATAAAATTTGGAATAACTTGATTCATAAATAATCCTCACGTTAGTTTGTTTAACATTTGATTGTTTGGCAATGATGATAACAATACTCTTATGAAATAAAAATTTCAAATAAAAATCTTTTTAAAATATATTTTTTGTTTTATTTTGTGATCTATGTTGTATCTTGAGAAAAACAAAGTTCAATGATTGACTTTTATCGCCTATACTTGGCGTACTTTTGTAACAAACAGAAAGAGGTTTTTTATGAGCAAATTATTAGCAAAATCTAACAAAATTACTGATGGTTTTCGTCAACAAATAACTCCTAAGAGTGCAGGCTGGGAGTATGTTGGCTTTGAATTATTGCATTTATCAGCGGGTAAACAACATTGCTTTGATACTACTGATACAGAAGTCTGTTTTGTGATGATGAGCGGTTATGCAACATTTCAAGTAGATGGTGAAACTTTTCAACGTTTAGGTAATAGACAAACTCCATTTGAACGTATTCCACCTTATTCTTTATATGTACCTCATCATAAAAATGTTCAAATTACCGCAGACAGTGAAACAGAAATTGCAATTTGTCGTGCTCCAAGTCAAGGGAATTTACCAGTACGTTTAATTACTCCAGCAGATGTCGGTGTGGAAAAACGTGGATACGGCAATAATAAACGCTTAGTACACAACATTCTGCCAGAAACCGAACCTGCTGATGCATTGTTAGTAGTAGAAGTCTTTACTGATGAAGGTTGCACCAGTTCTTTCCCAAGTCATAAACACGATCAAAAGAATTGCGAAACAGAAACTTATTTAGAAGAAACCTATTATCACCGTTTTGAGCCAAGCCAAGGCTTCTGCTTACAACGTGTTTATACCGATGATCGTAGTTTAGATGAATGTATGGCAGTGTATGACGGTGATGTTGTACAAGTGCCAAAAGGCTACCATCCTGTGGCGACCATTGCTGGTTACAATAACTATTATTTAAATGTAATGGCGGGTCCTGTTAGAAAATGGCGTTTTACTTGGGAAAAAGATCATCAATGGATCAATACCGAAGAGTACGCAAAGAAATTTACTAAATAATCATTCCTTCAATTCGTCCTTAACTAACCTTAAAGCCAACTCTTGCAGTTGGCTTTTTTTTCACTAAAAAATCATTATTTTGATTAAATAAAATCTTTATGATTATTTTTAATCAAAATGTGATATTGCTCACAGATCAGTTTTTATCAATAAAATATACTTTTTTCACAAAATTTAAGAAGTGAATTATTTTTTAATCTTTTATTTATGATTAAAAATAATCAAAAATGAATTTTGGGTTATTTGAAATAGTTTGTAGTGAACCAAGGAGTATTAAATGAAGCCAATTTTGGGAATAACTATGGGAGATGCAGCAGGGATTGGTGCAGAGGTCATTGTCAAATCACTTGCAGATCGACAATTGTATGAACTTGCACATCCTGTTGTGATTGGTGACAAAAAGATGATGGAAAGAGCGATTAATTTGCTTAATTCATCATTGAAATTAAGAACCGTAACTGAATTAGACGGGTTTACTGCTGAATATGGTTATATCGATTTAGTGGATTTAGATAATTTACCAGCAGATCTTCCTTTTGCTCAAGTTGATCCTCGCGCAGGGTGTGCAGCTTATGAATATATTGAACGTGCAGTGCAATATGCTATGGCTGAAAAAATTCATGCAGTGGTTACTGCACCTTTGAATAAAGAAGCGTTGCATGCAGGGGGAAAAATGTTCCCTGGACATACTGAAATTCTTGCAACATTAAGTGGCACTAAAGATTATTCAATGATGTTAGTTAGCCCGAAATTACGGGTTATTCATGTTACAACGCATGTGCAATTACGCAAAGCTTGTGATCTTGTGAAAAAAGAACGTGTTCTTACAGTGATCAAACTCGCAGATGAAAATGCAAGAATGCTTGGTTTCAAACAACCAAGAGTCGCTGTTGCTGGTTTAAATCCTCATTCAGGTGAAAATGGTATGTTTGGGGATGAAGATAGTAAGGAAATTTTACCGGCAATTGAAGCGGCAAAAGCTTTAGGCATCAATGCATCAGGCCCAATTCCACCAGACACAGTTTTCCATCGTGCCGCAAATTTAGATGAATTCGATATTGTAGTCGTGATGTATCACGATCAAGGTCATATTCCAATCAAATTATTAGGTTTTGATACAGGCGTCAATGTAACTGTAGGGTTACCGTTTATTCGTACGTCTGTTGATCATGGTACAGCATTTCCAATTGCAGGTAAGGGTGTCGCCGATAGTAAGAGTATGAGTGAAGCACTTTATCTTGCAGCGCAAATGGCACAAAGCAAACTTCAAAATTAATTGTATGTTTTATAGGAGAATATTATGTCTAGTAACCAAACTACAAAATCTATGATTCCACTATATGATGGTATGAATAAGATTCCTGGAGGAGCAATGGTCATTCCATTGGTATTGGGTTCTATTATAGGTACATTTTTTCCAGAATTTTTAGGACTAGGTTCGTTTACAACAGCATTATTTAAATCATCTGCTGGCCCATTAATTGCCTTACTTATTTTTTCTACTGGTATGCAGATTACCTTGAGGAGTTCTGGACCATTGCTTGCACATACAGGAGTTATCTTATTATTCAAAACAATTGTACCTGCAACATTAGTTACTTTATTAGGATTATTTATTGGTAATGATGGTATCTGGGGTATTTCTTTATTAGCAATGCTTACTGTTGTTGCCAATTCTAATGGTGGTATTTGGTTAGCATTTACTGGTAAATATGGGGATTATAGAGATAGAGGTGCTTATATAGCATCAGCTGTAAATGATGGACCATTTTTTGTTTTACTCTTTTTAGGAGCGTCTGGATTAGCTGATATTCCTTTTTCATTAATGTTAGCAGCCGTTTTACCATTAGTTATTGGTATGATTATTGGTAATTTAGATCCTAAATGGACAGATTTAATGAAACCGACTGGTGCTATTGTTATACCTTTCTTTGCTTTTGCTTTAGGAACAGGAATTAATTTGCACGCAATTGTTACTGGTGGGGCAACAGGAATTATTTTAGGTGTTCTTTCATCAGTTTTAACAGGTTTCTTAGTTTTCATTGGTTATAAAACTATTTTGAGAAGAGGTAATTTATCAGGAATTGGGTTTGCAGCAGGTACTACAGCAGGGAATGCTATTATTACTCCTGAAATTGTTGCTCAAGCTGATCCAACTTTTGCACCGTTCGTGCAAACTGCAACTGCACAAATTGCTGCCTCTGTGTTGGTGTCCGCAGTGATTGCTCCTTTACTTGCAGCATGGGTATTAAAACGTCAAGGTGGCTTAGTTGAAGAAAGTAAAGGAGAAAATTAAAAATGGCTAAAAATAGTTTATTAGTTGTTGCTGACGATCTTACAGGGGCAAATGATACTGGCGTTATGTTTGCTGGTAAAGGATTCCCTACTATATTGAAAACTAATGCTCAATCACTAGTTAATACTAATTTTGATAAAGCTGACGTGTTTACTGTATTTACGGATTGTAGGGCAGCTAGAGAGAATGCAATTAATGCAACGTATGATGCTATTCTTGCAGGTATAAAAAACGGTGTTCAACAACTATACCTAAAGATAGATTCTACAATGAGGGGTTCTGTGAAATATCAAATTGCAGGTGCATTAAACGCGTGGAAAACAATTTATCCTAATGCCAAAGCAGTTATTTGTTCAGCGTATCCTGAAATGGGGAGAACAATTGAAGATGGAATTCTTTATGTAAATGGTATTCCAGTTGAGGATACTCCTTCAGGGAAAGATGCGATTTGTCCAGTATTATCTTCACGTATGCAAGAGTTATTACCTGAATCTGTAGCATTACAGATTACTACGGAAGATGAATTGGTTAATACAATTATGGCTTCTTCAGCAGAACAATTTGTAATTGACGCAAGGACAGAAGAGGATCTTGTTATTATTGGCAATGTTATTGCTAAAATTGGTAATAGTATTATTCCTGTAGGTTCTGCAGGTCTAGCAAATAGATTACATATTCAGTCGCATAAATCAGATATAGTATGTAGAGATTCTATATCATTAGGGCGTTCACTGGTTTTAGTTACTTCAATTCATGAAACGAGCCAACAACAAGTAGATGAATATATCTCTCACGCTGGAGGTAGTTCGATTGTATTTAATCCATCGCCATTGCAACTACTTAATCATGAAGTTTCATCTAATGCGTTAAAACATCAATTAAGTGCTTTAATTAGATCTAGTAAGGATAATGTTATTATTAGAGCGAATCTTACTAAAGTAGATGCTAGTGAAGGAAGTATTAATAGTGTAGCAAGGACATTAGCAAAAGATTTAGCTGAATTAGCTTTATTTTGTTTGGAAAATGAGCATTTTGATTCTTTAATTTTATTTGGTGGTGATGGTGCGGCAACATTGCTAGAGAAGATGGATGTTTCTGAGATGAGATTACTATTTTCTATGGTACCAGGTGTTCCTCTATGTAGAATTGATGATCCTAAATATCAAGGGTTATGGGTAATGACTAAGTCCGGTGGATTTGGTAATAAGAATTTATTAAGAACTATTATGGAGAAATAATATTCTACGAAAAGTGAAGAATTTGAGAAAAACAAAAATTTAGTGAATAATTAGTCAAAATTATTAGATTAAAACACACATCACCGTATAGTGATGTGTGTTACTATCGGACTACAAATTATGTCGCCAGATCGTTTAGAACAAATCCTTCTTTTTTTAAAAAATAATAATATTGCTACGGTGGAGCAATTAGTTAAAGTCACCAATGCTTCTCCAGCGACTATTCGTCGTGATTTAATTAAATTAAATGAACAAGGTTCAGTAATTCGTACTCATGGAGGAGTCAGTCTAAATACCTTTATTGCCTCACAACCTACAACTAACGAAAAACAACTTAAATTTGTCGTCGAAAAAGCCAGAATCGCCGATTATGTTGCTTCTTTTGTGAAAGCTGGAGATTCCATAGTGTTGGATGCGGGAACAACAACGCTATGTATCGCAAAAAAAATTGCGCATTTACCGTTAAGAGTAATTACTACAGATTTGCATATTGCATTGTTTTTATCTGAATATAAACAGATCGATTTGATGTTAACAGGCGGCTATATTGATAATTCCAGCCAATCTTGTATCGGTAATCATAGTATTCATTTGTTGCAAAATGTTTATCCTGACGTGGCTTTTGTAAGCTGTAATTCTTGGAGTTTGGAAAAAGGTGTGACTGCACCGACAGAAGATAAGGCTAATTTAAAAAGTAGTCTGCTGAAAAATGCGAAACGGCGTGTATTAGTTGCTGATAGCAGTAAATATGGCAAATATTCACTGTTTAGTGTCGCTAAATTAGCCGAATTTACCGAGATTGTGACTGATAGTAATTTAGCTGAATCGGTAGTACATGAATTGAAGAGTGAACAATTTAAATTGTCATTAGTGTAAGTTAAAAAAGCGTGTAACCTAATGATTTACACGCTTTTTTTGTCATATTTAATTATTATTTTTCAATCGCATCTTGGATAGTAATATCAATTTCTAATGATACGATCTTATGTAAGATGGAATGAAGATCATCAATTCTTTCATTAATAGCATCACCATTTTCATCAAAATAATCGTTTTGTTTCAAACAGTTAATAAATGCAGCAAAAATCGCTTTATCAAAGAACTCTGGCGCATTAATACCATGTAAAACAGATAAACGCTGAGCAATGGATTGACTCTCTTTTTCCAGTTCTGCACGACCTTGCGCAGGGTTTGCTTTCAATAAACTTAAGGTGATGTAGTAACGTTGTAGAGTTTCTCTAACGCCAGCAGCCAATAATTGTAACGCACGACCACGTTTCTTATTGATACTTAGAATATTTTCATGACGTTTTAAGATTTGTTGGCGACATAACTCATCAACGATTGTTAATAGATATTGATGTAATTTTTTTTCAGGAATACTGAGGAATAATTCATTTGCCAAGAATGGATAGAATTTTTTAACCGCATCAATCACTAAATTGAGCTCTATTGCTTCGTGGTGTAGCACGAGGCTAGCGATAAATGATGGTAGCACAAATAAGTGTTGAATATTGTTACGGTAATAAGTCATTAACACTGCGGAGCCACGTTCTAAGCGGACAATTTCACCAAAATTATCTTTTTCAATGATAATACCAACACGATCTAATCCTAATACGTGTTGTAATAATGCCGCACCATCGTCGTTTGGTAAAATCACATCATCGTCGTAACAAGTGTTACGTAATAATTGTAAGTAAGTATCTAATTGCTCGATTAGTAACTCTTTAGATAATGCGCGTTGGCGCGAGGAGAGTAGAATAGATACTGTTAAATTCATTGCATTAACCGCAGCAGCACGATTAATGTTTACCATTACTTGGTTAGAAACACGATCAACTGCGTCATTAAACCATTCAGGACGATTTTTATCATCGTAATTACGCCATTGTGGATAGTGCTGATTTAAATAGGTGTTTAAGGTGATAGGTTCAGCGAAATTAACATAACCTTTCCCTAAGTTGCGTAATTTTTTGATTACTCGTAATACCAAGCCAGCATTTTCTTTTTCTTTGGCAGCACCACGAAGTTCTTTCGCATACGTATCCACTTCTAGCACATGTTCATAACCAATATATACTGGAACAATTGTAATAGGGCGAGTCTGTTGGCCACTTTGTAATGCTTGCAAAGTCATTGACATCATCCCTGTTTTAGGAGCAAGTAAACGCCCAGTACGAGAACGACCACCTTCAATGAAAAATTCAACAGAATAACCACGATGGAACAATTCCGCGATATATTCTCTGAAAATAGTAGAGTAGAGGCGGTTACCTTTGAAAGTTCTGCGAATAAAGAAGGCTCCCCAACTACGGAACATACTACCAACCGGCCAGAAGTTTAAGTTAATGCCTGCGGCAATATGAGGAGGCACTAAGCCTTGATGATAGAGAATGTAGGAAAGAAGTAGATAGTCAATATGGCTACGATGACAAGGTACATAGACAATTTCATGTCCATCGAGAGCTAATTTACGTACACGATCAGCGTGTTCAACGCTAATTCCTTGATAAAGTTTATTCCATAACCAACCTAAGAAACGGTTAGCCACTCTCAAGCTACTGTAATTGAAGTTTGCAGCAATTTCTTCAAGAATCTTTCTTGCTTCCTGTTCTGCTTTTTCTTTTGAAATTTTCTTGTTATTTGTCTCATTTTGAATTGCAGCCACAATATTTTCATTGGTAAGCAATTTAGCAAACATGGCTGAACGATTGAGCAAGCGAGGTCCGGTCGCTGAGATACGCTGTTTTGAAAAGTGGATACGAGCAACACGAGAAAGTTTTTGCGCTAATTTTGGATCTTGTCCATAAGTATCAATCATATAACGCAGCGATACTGATTGGGAAAAGCGCACAAAATTATCTCGTCCAAACCACAAAATTGTGGCAAATTTTTCAATCCCATTTAACAAACGTAATTTTGGTAAGCTTGATTTATCTTCATAGCCCGGTGATCTACCCCAAAGCACAGAAACTGGAATTAACTGTACATTTAACTCGGGATTATTATGATGTAATTCTAAATATTGCGAAAATATCTGTTCAGTTTCTTTTTTTGCCGTTTTCGATTTGAAAAAGCGGCGACCTTCATCTAAGAATACATAGCGAGGCAATTTACTGCCATTAATTTCATTCAGTTGCAGTGGATCAGGTAGCCCTAAATTTAAACAATTCTTTTGGAAAATTAATAAATCAGTTTGTGAAGTATATGGCAAAACATAAATTAATGGTTCTGCAATATTAAGCTTTAATTCTTGAATTGGATCATTAGGAATTGAATTACTTTTAACTAATAAAGAGAGCGGAAATCGCAATAAATTTCGATAAAAATTGAGCAAAGTTGCCATTTTTTATTCCTTTAATATCAGTTTTATATGAAATCGGGCGTAAGTTTAGCATAAATTCCTTGATGAAAGTGAGTTATCAGATCAAGGTAGAAAAGAAAACGTAACCAAAATATTCGGAAATAAGCATTGCAATACAGTATTTGCTGTATATAATTACAGGTAATACTGTATAAAAGAACAGAGATAAATTATGGCAAAACTAACCAAAACTTTAACGGCACGACAACAAGAAGTGTTCGATTTTGTAAAACAACATTTAGAACAAACGGGAATGCCGCCAACTCGTGCAGAAATTGCGAAAGAATTAGGGTTTCGTTCTGCGAATGCAGCAGAAGAACATTTAAAAGCATTAGCGAAAAAAGGGGTAATTGAAATTGTTTCTGGTACTTCACGAGGTATTCGCCTTATTGGTGAGAATATGGAAGTCGCTAATGATGATGAAATAGGCTTGCCTTTAATTGGTAAAGTTGCTGCTGGTGAGCCAATATTAGCAGCGGCACATATTGAAGCCACTTACCAAGTGGACGTGAATATGTTTAAACCGAAAGCGGACTTTTTGTTAAAAGTGCAAGGAATGTCGATGAAAGATATTGGTATTCTTGATGGCGATTTGTTGGCAGTGCACAGTACAAAAGATGTGCGTAATGGACAGGTTGTAGTGGCTCGTATCAATGACAATGTTACGGTAAAGCGTTTTGAACGAAAAGGCGATATTCTTTATTTACACCCAGAAAATAGCGAACTTTCACCAATTATTGTCGATTTAAGCCAAGAAAATGTTGAAATTGAAGGTATTGCTGTCGGCATTATCCGCAATAATGCTTGGATGTAATAATCATTAGTAAATATTTTTATCACTTTTTAGGCAGTAGATTTACTGCCTTTTTATTGGTATTTTAGTGATTACAAATAAAGCTTAAAAATGGTGAAATAATCCTATTTTTATGGGATTTATTTTGAGTGTAAATTGATTGTATATTTTCCACCCTGTTAAGATAAGAAAAAATGTGTTTTATTAAAATGTTAATAGCTCGTTTGCCAAAACTTTAATTGTTACTCATTTGTTAATAAAATGTTTTTTTCATATATTTTATAATAGTTAATCCATAAAATTTCTTTTATTTCTATCTTTGTATAAATCTTATGCTATAAGCAAATTCAGCTTCTACCCTTAATTTGTTGGTAAGAGAGATAACTTTTTTGAGGTAGATCACGAAAAAGACTTTTTTTATTAAAAATCTGTGAAAAAATAATTACCCAAGCGACAATTAATGGCAAAATAATCATACTTTTTACTCGTAAATTAATTAACTTGGAGGAATATCGTGCAGACCGTTAATGTCGATATTGCAATTGTTGGTGCTGGTGGTGGTGGTTTACGTGCAGCAATCGCAGCTGCTGAAGCAAATCCTAGCCTAAAAATTGCTTTAATTTCAAAAGTTTATCCTATGCGTAGTCATACTGTTGCTGCAGAAGGTGGTGCAGCAGCCGTTATTAAAGAAGAAGACTCATACGATAAACACTTCCACGATACTGTTGCTGGTGGTGACTGGCTTTGTGAACAAGACGTTGTGGAATATTTCGTTGAACACTCTCCAATCGAAATGACTCAATTAGAACGTTGGGGTTGCCCATGGAGCCGTCGTCCAGATGGTGACGTGAACGTACGTCGTTTCGGTGGTATGAAGATTGAAAGAACTTGGTTCGCAGCGGATAAAACAGGTTTCCACTTACTTCATACATTATTCCAAACTTCAATTCAATTCCCTCAAATTCAACGTTTCGACGAACATTTTGTGTTAGATATCCTTGTGGATGACGGTCATGCACGTGGTGTTGTGGCAATGAATATGATGGAAGGCACAATGGTTCAAATCAATGCCAATGCTGTAGTTATTGCTACTGGTGGTGGCTGTCGTGCGTTCCGCTTCAATACTAACGGTGGTATCGTGACTGGTGATGGGCTTTCAATGGCATATCGTCATGGTGTTCCACTTCGTGATATGGAATTCGTACAATATCATCCAACAGGCTTACCGAATACTGGTATTTTGATGACTGAAGGTTGCCGTGGTGAAGGTGGTATCTTAGTAAATAAAGATGGTTACCGTTACTTACAAGATTATGGTCTAGGACCAGAAACTCCGATTGGTAAACCACAAAACAAATATATGGAACTTGGTCCACGTGATAAAGTTTCACAAGCATTCTGGCAAGAATTACAAAAAGGTAACACCTTAAAAACTGCGAAAGGTGTGGATGTAGTTCATCTTGATTTAAGACATCTTGGTGAAAAATATTTACATGAACGTTTGCCATTTATTTGTGAATTAGCGCAAGCGTATGAAGGTGTTGATCCAGCGAAGTCACCAATCCCAGTACGTCCAGTTGTTCACTATACAATGGGTGGTATTGAAGTTGACCAACAATCTGAAACTCGTATTAAAGGTTTGTTTGCGGTTGGTGAATGTGCATCTTCTGGTTTACATGGTGCCAACCGTCTAGGTTCTAACTCATTAGCTGAATTATTAGTATTAGGTCGTGTGGCTGGTGAATATGCGGCACAACGTGCAGTAGAAGCACAACCAGCGAACCAAACTGTAATTGATGCACAAGCTAAAGATGTAATTAAACGTCTTGACGCGTTATTAGCGCAAGAAGGTACTGAATCTTGGTCAAGCATTCGTGATGAAATGGGTAACTCAATGGAAGAGGGCTGCGGTATTTATCGTACTCAAGAAAGTATGCAAAAAACCGTTGATAAGATTCAAGAATTAAAAGAACGTTATAAACGTATTCGTGTTGCGGACCGTTCAAGCGTGTTTAATACAGATGTACTTTATACCATTGAATTAGGTTACATCTTAGATGTGGCACAATCTATTGCTTGCTCAGCAATCGATCGTAAAGAATCTCGTGGTGCACACCAACGTTTGGACTATACAGAGCGTGATGATGTGAATTACTTGAAACATACTTTAGCATTCTATAAAGCAGATGGTTTACCAACTATCGAATATAGCGATGTGAAGATCACTAAATCACAACCAGCTAAACGTGTGTACGGTGCGGAAGCAGAAGCCGCAGAAGCAGCAAAAGCAGCAAAAGAAGGGGCAAAATAATGGCGAATGCATTACAAACAATGACGGTGGAAATTCTACGTTATAACCCTGAAGTAGATAGCGAACCGCATTTAAAATCTTATCAAGTACCATATGATAGCCAAACTTCATTACTTGATGCGTTAGGTTATATCAAAGATAAACTTGAGCCAGAACTTTCTTATCGTTGGTCTTGTCGTATGGCGATTTGTGGTTCATGTGGCATGATGGTTAACGGTAAACCAAAATTAGCTTGTAAAACATTCTTACGTGACTTCAGTGGTCATATGCGTATTGAACCATTAGCTAATTTCCCAATTGAGCGTGACCTTGTGGTTGATCTCAGTCACTTCATTGAAAGCCTTGAATCAATCAAACCATATATTATTGGTAACCAAGCGCCTGAATTGAAAAATGAACCACAACCATCATCAGAGTTGGCGAAATCAAGAACCAAACAAACTCCAGCACAATTAGAGAAATATCGTACTTTCTCAATGTGTATCAACTGTGGTTTATGCTATGCCGCTTGTCCACAATTTGGTTTAAATCCTGAATTCGTAGGTCCTGCAGCAATTACTCTTGCTCATCGTTATAACTTAGATAACCGTGACCATGGTAAAGCAGAACGTATGAAAATTCTTAACGGTAAAAACGGGGTATGGAGTTGTACTTTCGTTGGTTATTGTTCAGAAGTTTGTCCAAAACATGTTGGCCCAGCTTCAGCAGTTAACCAAGGTAAGATTGAAAGTGCGAAAGATTACGTTTTTGCAATGTTAAAAATGCAAAAGTAAGGAGAAAGTAAAATGACAACAGTAGCAACCAGTAAACGCAAAAAATATGTGCGTGAAGTGAAACCAACTTGGTGGAAAAAGTTAGATTTTTACAAATTCTACGTATTGCGTGAAAGTACATCAGTGCCAACCGTTTGGTTCTGTTTGGAATTATTCTACGGCTTACTTTGCTTAGGTGATGGTACTTTTAACACCCAATTTGTTGGATTTTTACAAAATCCAGTGGTGATTATTTTAAATATTATCACTCTCGGTGCAGTGTTATTAAACACATTCACATTCTTTAATATGGCGCCACAAATGATGAATATCATTGTGAAAAACGAACGTATTAATGTGAATCTAGTGACCAAAGTATTTTGGGCTATCACTGTGGTAGTAAGTATTATTGCCTTAATTTTAGTATAGGAAAAATAAGATGAACAAAGAAACTCCAAAACGTTCAAGCGAACCAGTCGTCTGGTTATTATTCGGTGCTGGTGGTGCTATTAGTGCAGTATTTTTCCCTGTATTAGTACTGATTTTAGGTTTCCTTTTACCGTTTGGAATCGTATCACCAGATAACATTATTGCATTTGCCCATACTTGGATTGGTAAATTAGCAATTCTTGCATTGTTAATTTTCCCAACTTGGTGTGGTATCCATCGTATTCACTTAGGCTTACATGATTTTAAAGTTCATGTTCCAGCTGGCGGTGTAATTTTCTATGGATTAGCAGTGCTTTATTCAGTATTAACAATTTGTGCAGTGATTGCGCTTTAATTTAAATTATTACTTCGTAGCCAAAATCTCTCATCTTTCCTAGATGGGAGATTTTTTTATTTTTTTAAATAAATAACTTTGACATTTATTTTTTATAATAAAATTAATGTTATTAACAATTATGCTACTTCTTTTTCATTTCTATAATATTTGCCTGAATCAATGGTTAATATCGATGAAATAAAGCAAAAATTTCCAATGTTTTTTCCAATTTTGTGATCTGTGTTATATCTCTTTGCTAAAAATTTCTTTAAAATTGCGCCCGCTTTATACTCTATTTGAAAATTTATCTATTTAATTAAAATAAATAAGGAGCCCCTATGAGTATTGCTATTATTATAGCTACGCATGGCGTCGCAGCAGAACAATTACTTCGTACAACAGAGATGTTGATTGGCGAACAAGAAAATGTTGCGTTTATTGATTTTGTACCTGGTGAGAATGCAGAAACTATCATTGGTAAATATCAAGAAAAATTAGCAAATGAATTAGCTAATTGTGATCAGGTTTTGTTTTTAGTGGATACATGGGGTGGAAGCCCATTTAATGCTGCAAATCGTGTGGCAGACGGTAAAGACAATATGGAAGTCGTGACTGGTGTTAATGTGCCAATGTTGGTAGAAACATTTATGGCTCGTGATGATGATCCGTCATTAGAAGAACTTGCTGAAATTGCGTTAGAAACAGGACGTGGTGGTGTACGAGCATTAAAACTTGAACAAAAACCACAAGCACAAGAAGAAACTGTTGCACAACCTGCTCCAGCCGCTGAAGCACCAGCAGTAGAAAAAGTTGCTCAACCAACAACGGCAACTGCTGGCAAGCATATGGCGATTGGTTTAGCCCGTATTGATGACCGTTTAATTCATGGTCAAGTTGCAACTCGTTGGACTAAAGAAAGCAAAGTAAATCGTATCATTGTAGTCAATAATGAAGTTGATAAAGATGACGTACGCAAAACAATGTTAAAACAAGCAGCTCCTCCGGGAGTGACAGCTCACGTTGTCAATGTAGAAAAAATGGTACGTGTTTACAATAATCCTGAGTACAACGATGATCGTGTGATGTTGTTATTCACCAACCCAACCGATGCCTTATTCTTAGTGGAAGCTGGTTTAGATATTAAATCTGTCAATATCGGCGGTATGGCATATCACGATGGTAAAAAACAAATTACTAGCGCGGTTTCAGTAGATCAAAAAGATATTGAAGCATTCAAGAAATTAGCAGAGCTAAAAGTGGAACTTGATGTACGTAAAGTATCGAATGATCGTAAAGAAGATATGATTGATTTGCTGAAAAAGAGCAACCTTATTTAACAATTAACTAAAGGAAAATGCTATGGAACTTTCTAGTATTCAAATTATTTTGATCTTCATCATCGCTTGTATTTCAGGGATGGGATCAATTTTGGATGAGTTTCAAACTCACCGCCCACTGATCGCTTGTACATTAATTGGCTTAGTGTTAGGTGATATGAAAACCGGTATTATCGTTGGTGGTTCATTAGAATTATTAGCGTTAGGTTGGATGAATATCGGTGCTGCGTTAGCGCCAGATGCGGCATTAGCTTCTGTGGTTTCAACAATCTTAGTTATTGTCGGTGGACAAGAAATTTCAACCGGTATTGCGATTGCAATTCCGCTTGCAGCAGCAGGTCAAGTTTTAACTTATGTAGTGCGTGCAATTACCGTTGGTTTCCAACATCTTGCTGATAAATCAGTACAAGATGGTAATTTAAACCGTTTAGACTGGGTACACTGCAGTGCTTTAATTTTGCAAGCAATGCGTATTGCTATTCCAGCGTTAATTGTAGCATTAACTGCAGGAACTGATACTGTTCAATCACTTTTAAATGCAATTCCTCCAGTAGTAACTACTGGCTTAAAAATCGCCGGCGGTATCATCGCAGTGGTCGGTTATGCAATGGTAATCAATATGATGCGTGCTGGTCACTTAATGCCATTTTTCTATGCAGGTTTCGTGGTAGCTGCATTTACTAACTTCAACTTAGTTGCGTTAGGTGTACTCGGTACAATTATGGCAATTCTTTATATTCAACTTCACCCTAAATACAACCAAAGTAAGCAAGTGGTGCAAGTAGTTGCAAGTGGCAATAATGATCTTGATAACAGATTAGATTAATGGGGGAAGTAGCAATGACAACCGAAATGAAAAAAGTAACTCAAAGCGATTTAAATAAAGTCGTACTTCGTTCTAACCTTTTCCAAGGTTCATGGAACTTTGAACGTATGCAAGCATTAGGCTTTGCTTTTGCAATGGCACCAGTGATCAAACGTTTATATCCAGATGCTAATTCTCAAGAACGTAAAGATGCGATTAAACGCCATTTAGAATTTTTTAATACACAACCATTTGTGGCTGCGCCAGTATTAGGGGTAACCATTGCCATGGAAGAAGAACGTGCCAATGGTAAACCAATTGATGATGCAGCGATCAATGGGATTAAAGTTGGTTTAATGGGGCCGTTAGCTGGGGTTGGTGATCCGATTTATTGGGGAACAGCTCGTCCAGTATTTGCCGCATTAGGGGCAGGTTTGGCGCTAAGCGGTAGTATTTTAGGGCCGTTACTCTTTTTCTTCTTATTTAACCTTGTGCGTTTAGCAACTCGTTACTATGGCGTAACTTATGGTTATAAGAAAGGTCTTGATGTAGTAAAAGATATGAGTGGTGGTTTGTTACAGAAACTTACTGAAGGTGCGTCAATTCTCGGTCTATTTATTATGGGGGCATTGGTGCAAAAATGGACCAGTATTAATGTCCCAGTAGTTGTTTCTGTGATTGAAAAACAAGATGGTACTGTTGAAACTACTACAGTTCAGCAAATTCTTGACAGCTTAATGCCGGGATTATTACCATTGCTCTTTACCTTTGCTTGTATGTGGTTGCTTCGCAATCGTGTTAATGCACTTTGGATTATTATCGGAATTTTTGTAATCGGTATTATCGGTGCGGCAACAGGTATTTTAGGATAATGTATATGGTGGGTTGATACCCACCATTTCATTTTTTATCTGTGTTTAGTGGGCTTAGCCCACTTTCTATTTTAATAATATCGCTATTTTAAAATTGAGATGATCATTAATATTACTCTATTTGTCTTAATTGTTTTTTATCTACTATTTGCTATTTACGATCAGTTTCTTATTGATAAACGTTATGGCAAAACGGTTATTCGCGTGCCTCTATTGCGTAAATTACAGTTAGAAGGCATTGTGATGTTAGTCTTGATATGGTTAGCTGTTTATCAAGCCCTACCACAAGGATTAGAAAAAAGAACCATTTATCTATTAGTGATGTTATCAATTTTATTGCTTTATCACTTTTTTATTCGTTATCCCGTCTTTCTACTAAAAGAATCGGGATTCTACCTCAATAATTTTTATATTCCGTATCAGCGTTTAGATACGATCAATATTAGTGAAAACGGCTTTTTACAATTAGTATTAAAAAATGGCAAAGCGATGCCTGTTTATATTAGAGATGTTGATGATGTCGCAAAAGTATTAGATTTTTTCGTTAAAACAGGCCGAATTACGCAATCTATTGGAGGAAAATAAGTTATGTTTTATCGCCTTAATGGTCAGGCACAACATTATATTTGGGGTGGAAAAGAGTATATTCCACAACTTTTTCAATTATCAGCAGATAATCAAATTTATGCGGAATGGTGGTTAGGAATGCATCCAAGTGCACCATCAATGATCGAAACAGCAACAAATACAGAAGAAGATCTTGCCCAATATATTACCCAGCATCCTGAAGTGTTAGGGGAAAAATCACAACAATTATTTGGTCATAAATTACCTTATTTATTAAAAATTCTTGATGTAGTAAAACCGTTATCTATTCAATTACATCCAACTAAAAAAGAAGCTGAGCAAGGTTTTGCTCGTGAAAATGCAGCAGGAATTGACTTAAAAGATGCGAAACGTAGTTATAAAGATGATAACCATAAGCCGGAAATGATGATTGCATTATCTGATTTCTGGTTATTGCATGGCTTTAAAACAAAAGCATCTATTCTATCAACGCTTTATGCTCGTCCATCATTAGTAGTGTTGGCTGAACAATTAGAGCAACAATCATTAAAAGATTTCTATGCTTTGGTAATGCAAGCGGCACAAGCAGAATTAGCACAATGGTTGTTGCCGATTATTCAACATAATCAAATGGCTTATCGTAATAATCAATTAACGTTGGATAATCCGGACTACTGGGTGATTTATGCATTAGAAGCAATGGAAATACCACTTGATAAGTTGGATGCTGGTTTGCTTTGTTTTTATCTATTTAATATTGTGCATTTAAAACAAGGTGAAGGCATTTTCCAAGATGCAGGTATTCCACACGCTTATTTACGCGGACAGAATATTGAATTAATGGCGTGTTCTGACAATGTGATTCGTGGTGGTTTAACGCCAAAATATGTTGATATTCCAGAATTGTTAAAAATTATTGATTGCACAGAAATTACGCCAAAAATTATTGCGCCGGCTGAACAGAAAAATGGCTATACAACCTATCAAACGCCGAGCCAAGATTTTGCGTTAGCTAATCTTAATTATCAGCAAGGTTATCAATGTGAACTTGTGACAAAGAGTGCGGAAATTTTATTAGTAATGCAGGGTAGTTTGAGCATTACTGCTGACGGTAAAACTTTGTTACTCAAGCAAGGGCAATCACTCTTTATTGAAGCAAATACTCACTATCAAATTAGCGGTGAGCAAGCGGGATATGCGATTATTGCGAAATTGCCGTAAGTATTTGAGTGGTTATTTTTAAAGCAGCTATCATTAGCTGCTTTTTTTTATATTATTTAATTGAGAATAATTCTTATTGACACAAGGTGCCTTACATTGTATGTTAAAACCGATTACTGATAATCACCTTTATTTAATATTATTTGCGAGGTACTATGAAAAAATCTCTTTTAGCTGCGAGCTTGTTCGCAACGTTAGCAACATCTGCTTTTGCTGCCAATGAAGTTAATGTTTATTCCTACCGCCAACCTTATCTTATCGAACCAATCCTAAAAGAATTTGAAGCGCAAAGTGGCGTAAAAGTAAACCTTATTTTTGCGGATAAAGGGTTAGTTGAGCGTGTAAAACGTGAAAAAGAACTTACTCCAGCAGACGTGTTATTGACTGTGGATATTAGTCGAGTAATGGAATTAGTGAATGCAGGTTTAGCAGAACACGTTCATTCAGCAGTATTAGAACAAAATATTCCTGCACAATATCGTGACAAAAATGATGAATGGTTTGCCTTAACGACTCGTGCAAGAGCGATTTATACCTCGAAAGATCGTGTAGGTAAATTACCAGAAAACTTTACCTACTACGATCTAGCAAAACCAGAATTAAAAGGCAAAGTTTGCGTGCGTTCAGGTAAACACTCTTATAATGTTTCGTTGGTTGCTTCAATGATTGCACACGATGGCGAAGCTAAAGCGAAAGAGTTTTTGGTTGGTTTAAAAAATAACTTAGCGAAGAAACCGCAAGGTGGTGATCGTGATCAAGTGAAAGCAATTAAAGAAGGCGTTTGTGATTACTCTTTAGGTAATAGCTACTATTTTGGCAAAATGTTGGAAGATGAAAAACAACGTGAATGGGCAGAATCTGTTTATATCAACTTCCCGAATCAAACTACCACAGGAACACACGTGAATATCAGCGGAGTTGCGGTAGCAAAATACTCTAAAAATAAAGAGAACGCTTTAAAATTAGTTGAGTTTTTAAGTAGTGATAAAGCGCAGCATCTTTATGCTGAATTAAACCACGAATATCCAGTGAAACCGGGTGTAGAAGTTTCTAAATTGGTAGCCTCTTGGGGAACATTCAAAGCGGATACCTTACCGTTAAACGAGATTGCGAAAAATTACGATAAAGCGTTAAAACTGATCGACGAAGTGAAGTTTGACCTTGAGTAATCTCATTATTTTCTCTTGAATTTTAGAATAGGTAGCTGTAATCACAGTTGCCTATTCTGTTTTTTGTTTATTTCTATTTTGTAGTTAATTCGTGTTGAGAGTACAAAAACTGATTATTAATGTGGTAACGCTGATCTTAATTGGTTTCTTTTTGATGCCAATTGTGGCGATTTTTTATCAAGCATTACAAGGCTCATTACAAAGCTTAACGCATCTCTGGCATACCGTATTAGCGGATTATGTTATCAATTCGCTGTTATTAGTGAGTGGAACGGTAGTGATTAGCCTATGTTTTGCCTTACCTGCCGCCTATTTAGTATCACGTTATCAATTCAAAACCCAAGCCATTTTGCAATGGCTGCTTTGTTTGCCATTAGCAATTCCGGCTTATCTTTCCGCCTATTTATATACCGATTTTTTAGATTATCCGGGCGTGGTACAGCAATGGCTACGAATGATCTTTGGCTGGCAATCAATTAATGATTATTGGTTTCCTTCAATTCGTAGCTTAGGCGGCGCTTGCTTTATTTTAGCGTTATCACTTTACCCATATATTTTCTTACTTAGCCGCATGGCATTAATGGAGCAGTCAGAAAATTTAATACAGAGTGCAAAACTATTGGGGGCATCACCACGCCAAATTTTTTGGCGAGTAACATTGCCATTATTACGCCCATCCATTGCAGTCGGTTGTGCATTAGTCGCAATGGAAGCGCTAGGTGATTTTGGCACTGTCTTTTATTTCGCTATTCCAACACTAACCACCGCCGTTTATGATACTTGGCTCGGTTTTGGCGATTTACAAGCGGCAGCACAAATTGCCATTGCGATGTTAGCGCTGATCAGTTTCTTTATTGGTATTGAACGCTATGCCAGACGCAAACAAAAACTGTATCAACGTGGTTGTGAAAGCCAACACCAGTACCAAACAGTGACAAAATGGTGGGAAAAAGGGTTAGTGATTTACAGTTGGTTATTAGTCACGTTAGCCTTTCTTATTCCATTGTTACAGTTAGGTTATTGGGCTTATCACTATTTTGCCGAAGCGTGGACGAAAGCCTTTTTTGATTATGCGAAAAACAGTCTAACGGTAGCGACAATAGCCTCATTAGTCAGTGTAATATTAGCGCTAATCCTGCATTTTATTGCCCGCCTTTTCCAATACCCACTAGCGAAACGAGGTTTACGTTTAGGATCGCTTGGCTATGCGGTTCCGGGTACGGTATTAGCGATTGGTTTACTAATTCCACTAACTTTTGCTGATCATCAATTACATCAGCTGACAACTTGGTTAGATATTTCCTCATTTGGCTTAATATTTTCAGGTTCAATTTTTGCATTGATTGTAGCGTACGTGATTCGCTTTTCGGCAATGTCGTTAGGCAGTATCGAAACTACACTCAATAAAATTCCACCTTCATTTGAAATGGCAGGACGAACATTAGGACATTCTAATTTCTCTATTTGGCGGAAAATCCATTTGCCATTATTACGAAAAGGTATTTTAACTGCACTGTTATTGGTGTTTATTGAGAGTATGAAAGAGTTGAATGCTTCTTTATTATTGCGTCCATTCAACTTTGACACCTTAGCCACTCACGTTTTTACTTACACTTCAGATGAACAACTGGAACGTGCTGCGTTGCCAGCGATTGTGCTGATAGTGGTGGGATTGATTCCTGTCATCATACTAACACGTTCATTATTAGCGAATAAAAAATAACTATGAGTAGATTAGCGATTACACAATTAACTTGCGGATATGATGGACAAACGATTCTACAAGATCTGCATTTAGCATTAGAACAAGACGAAATTGTCTGTTTATTAGGAGCGAGTGGTTGCGGTAAAACCACATTATTAAAAGCGATTGCGGGTTTATTACCTATCAGTGAGGGGCGGATTTGCCTTGCGGGTGAAGATCTAAGTCAAACACCACTAGAACAGCGTCAGATTGGCTTAATTTTCCAAGATTATGCCTTATTCCCACATTTAACGGTGGCGGAAAATATCTTGTTTGGCTTACAACGGAAAAGTCGTCAGCAACAGCAAACAGTGTTAAATAAAATGACTGAATTAGTGCATTTACAAGGGTTGGAGCAGCGTTATCCTCATCAATTATCAGGCGGACAACAGCAGCGTGTTGCTATTGCTCGGGCATTGGCTTGCGAACCGAAATTGCTGCTATTAGATGAACCTTTTTCCAATATTGACAGCCAAGTACGTTATCAACTGATTGAAGAAATTCGAGCGATTTTGAAACAACAGCAAGTGCCGGCGATTTTTGTTACGCATAGTAAAGAAGAGGCGTTTGTGTTTGCGGATAAACTCGCTTTGATGGATAAAGGCAAAATTGTGCAATTTGGCGATGCGTTGTCTTTGTATCAGCAACCAAATTCTCGTTTTGTTGCTGAATTTTTAGGAAATGTGAATTATCTACCTTGTCAAATTCAACAGCAACAGATTAAAACGGTGTTTGGTTATTTGCCATTGACCAAAACTTATTATGCCGATCAGCGTCCAGTGCAAGAAGGAGATTGTGCTTGTTTGCTATTTAGACCAGAAGAGATTGAGATCCAAAGTAAGGTTAACCAACCGTTACCGCCGTTATCAACGTTAGCGATCATTCAACAACGTATCTTTCTAGGCAGTCATTATCGCTATTATGTGAAATTAGCTAATAGTGATAAAACGACATCAACATTGCTAGTCCAAAGTGCCACAATGTTGCCGATTGGCAGTAAAGTTATGCTTACATTCCAATTACAGCAACTTGTATTGTTTTCAAATCAAGATATTGACGCTAAATAGGAAAGGAAAAATCGTATTAACTACGGAAAACAAAGTAAACGCAGCCGCATAAACATAAACCAGCCCAAAGATAATCGAGTTTAAATGGTTGTTTAAAGAACCAAATTAAAAACGGTACAAAAACAATTAAGGTAATAACCTCTTGGGTAATTTTAAGCTGCCCGAAGGAAAAACCTTGTGCTGCTAAGAAGCGAGTTGCAGGAATCATAAAACTGTATTCCAACAAAGCAATAAACCATCCAAATAAGACTGCTTGCCATATAGGTGCATTGTGTAAGAATTTTAAATGACTATACCAAGCAAGCGTCATAAAACAGTTTGAAACAACTAATAAAAGTAATGGAAAGAGGTATGCGAACATAAGAATTGCCTATCAGTTAATATTCTAATCAAAGAAAACAGGCATAGCTTTCGCTATGCCTGCTGCCAACGTTATTTTATTTTAAATCCTAAATTATAGGAAGATACTTGCAATAGATACGATAGTGAAGCCTACAACCCCTAAGACAGTTTCTAATACTGTCCAAGTTTTAAAAGTGGTTTTGGTATCCATTTCAAGGAAACGGCTAATTAACCAGAAGCCAGAGTCGTTTACGTGTGATAATACTGTTGCACCTGATGCAATAGAAATCACGATAAAGCAAAGGTCAAATTGGCTTAATCCCGGAGTTGCGGCAATGGTTGGTGCCATTAATGCCGCTGTTGTGGTTAAGGCTACAGTTGCAGAACCCTGAGCAACACGTAAACACGTTGAGATAACAAATGCCGCAACAATGACTGGTAAACCTGTGTTAGAAAGGGTTGCTGCTAATACATCGCCGATACCGCTTGCACGTAACACACCACCAAACATACCACCAGCACCAGTGACTAATACGATAGAGCAGATTGGACCTAAAGCACTGTCGCAAAGTTTTTCGATTTGTTCTTTAGTATGTTGTCCTTTTAATAATAGGATAGCAACTAAAAGAGTAATCAATAAAGCAACTGGAGTTTTACCTAACATTCTGAGTATTTCTACCCAAGTTTGTGAGCCATCAATCGCTTTAATAGTGCTAAGCGTATTTAATCCAGTATCTAAGAAGATTAAACAAAGTGGTAATAGTAGGATAAACAACACGTTACCAAAGCTTGGAACTTCTAAATTAGCAGTTTCAGAAACAACATTTTTGCTTAAGAAAGTAGTTGGAAGTGGAATATGGATACGTTTACCGATGAATTGACCATAAAGATAACCACCAATATACCAAGTAGGAATAGCGGTAATTAAACCGACAATAACTAATAATCCCATATTTACACCAAGTAATTCACCTGATGCGACTGGACCTGGATGTGGCGGTAGGAATGCGTGCATAACAGCAAACGCACCTGCAGCAGGGAACGCATATTTTAAGGTTGAATCACCAAAACGTTTCGCAACACTAAAGATTATCGGTAACATTACCACTAAACCAGCATCAAAAAAGATTGGAAAACCGAATAATAATGAAGCGACGCCTAGTGCAAATGGAGCTCGTTTTTCACCAAATTTATCGATTAAGGTGTCAGCAAGCACTTTCGCGCCGCCGGTAATTTCGAGTAAACGACCAATCATTGCACCTAAACCAACCAATAATGCAACGGAAGCTAAGGTATTACCAAAACCGGTTAGCATAGTTGGTACGATTTTTGAAAATGGTGTGCCTGTCGCTAATGCTGTTAATAAGCTGACTAAGGTAAGTGCGACAAAAGCATGAATTTTAAAGCGCATAATTAAGATCAATAATGCGATTACTGCACAGATTGCAATGAGCAGTAATGAAGTTGCATCGTGAGCCATAGAGAATCCTCCGAATGAAGTTTTAATTTAAAAATAGGTACTCAAGTAAGAGTAGAAATTTTTGGTTGGCTAAATGTTACCGATAACCACAAAAAATAAAAGAGGGAATAGATTAAATTTTTTAAAAGTGAGATCTAGATCATATTATTTTTCCAATTTTAGTATATTTTTTATTCTTTTTGAGTAGTTTTTATTCTGTTTTTTGATTTATTGATTCAGATCACAGAAATTTAATGAAAATTAATTTGTTGATTGATTGTTACCGATAACATTGATAATATGACGCCAATTTCAAGAGCTACAACCATATTATGAGGTGTGTTATGTCAATAGGTAAAAGTTTTATTCTTATGGGAGTATCAAGCACAGGTAAAACTAGTGTTGGTACAGAAATCGTTAAACAATTAGGAATGAAATTGATTGATGGCGATGATCTTCATCCACGCGCTAACATCATCAAAATGCGTGAGGGACAACCATTAAATGATGAAGATCGTGCACCATGGTTAGAACGTATTCGTGATGCGGCGTTTAGCTTAGAACAAAAATCGGAAAAAGGGATCATTATCTGTTCAGCGTTGAAGAAAAAATATCGTGATCAAATTCGTGAAGGTAATAAAGATGTGAAATTCATTTATTTGCAAGGGGATTTTGATTTGGTGTTATCAAGAATGCAAAAACGCAAAGGGCATTATATGAAAGTGGATATGTTAAAAAGCCAATTTGCGACCTTAGAAGAACCGCAAGCAGATGAAACTGATGTGATTCATATTGATATTGATGCACCTTTTGAAACTGTCGTCGCTCGTTGTGTTGCTGCGATTAAACCGTTTTTAGATTAATTAAGTAGGCATTTATGAATCCTGTTATTACTAAAATTACGCAACGCATTGCACAACGTAGCCAAGCAACACGCCAGCGTTATTTGCAACGAATTGAACAACAATTACAGCAAGGTAAAAGCCGAGCGCATTTAAGCTGTGGTAATTTGGCGCATACAGTGGCAACTTGCTGCCCTGCACAGAAAAAAACAATTCTAGATTTTACGACTATCAATGTAGGGATTGTTTCGGCTTATAACGATATGTTAAGTGCTCATGCACCATATCTTGATTATCCAGCTCAAATTAAACAAGTGTTGGCAGATTTAGGACACTCTGCACAGGTGGCGGCGGGTGTTCCTGCGATGTGTGATGGGATTACGCAAGGGCAAGAGGGAATGGATCTTTCACTCTTTTCTCGTGATTTAATTGCACAAGCAACCGTAATTGGCCTTAGTCACAATACGTTTGATGCCACTTTGTTATTAGGAATTTGCGATAAGATTGCGCCGGGACAATTGATGGGGGCATTATCATTTGGGCATTTACCAACGGCGTTTGTGCCATCAGGACCGATGACTACTGGGATTTCTAATAAAGAGAAGGTGGCAATTCGTCAGCAATATGCTGCTGGGAAATTGGGTAAAGACGCATTACAAGAAATGGAAAATGCGGCTTATCACAGTAATGGTACTTGTACTTTCTATGGTACAGCCAACACCAATCAGTTAGTGTTTGAAGCTATGGGATTAATGTTGCCTGGATCGGCGTTTGTTCCGGTGAATAGTCCATTGCGCCCATTATTAACTGAATTAATCAGTAAACAAATGGTAAAAATTAGCAGTAATGGCAGTGATTTCCGTCCACTAGCTAAAGTAGTTGATGAAAAGAGTTTGGTAAATGGCTTGGTGGCGTTATTAGCATCAGGCGGCAGTACTAACCATACGATGCATATGGTAGCAGTAGCACGAGCAGCAGGATTTATTATTAATTGGGATGATTTTGCTGAATTGTCTAATGTTGTTCCATTATTGGCAAAAGTTTATCCGAATGGTCCAGCTGATGTGAATGAGTTTCATCAAGCTGGTGGTGTGCCACTATTATTAAAACGCTTGTCAGAACGTGGTTTATTGCATATGGACGCAACGCCTATTTATGGTTCAATGGAGGATTATTTAACTGTACCAACTTTGGTGGATGGTAAGCTGGTTTATCAACCAGTAGGAGAAAGTGCCGATGAAAATGTTATTGCTAAAGCAGGTTGCGAGTTTAGTGCACAAGGTGGTCTAAAAGTTGTTGATGGTAATTTAGGACGTGGTGTAGTGAAAATCAGTGCAGTGGCACCGGAACATCGTAAAATCATCGCACCAGCATTAGTTTTTGAAGAGCAAGAAGAGGTTGTTGCTGCTTATAAACAAGGTCAGTTACAACAAAATGCAGTGATTGTGGTGCGCAATAGTGGACCTGCAGCACGTGGGATGCCAGAGTTACACCAATTAATGCCGATTCTTGGTAATTTAATGGAGCAAGGTTTCCAAGTCGCATTAGTAACAGATGGCAGACTTTCAGGTGCATCAGGTAAAGTGCCGTCAATTATTCATGTATCGCCAGAATCTTATCAAGGTGGTCCATTAGCTTATCTGCAATCTGGTGATATGGTGGAAATTGATGCGGAAGCTGGAGTATTGCGTTGTTTAACAGATCTACAAGGCCGTCAAGCGGTTACTGTTGATTTATCCGCAGAATATCAATTATCGGGCAGAGAGTTGTTTACGTTGTTTAGAAAGAATGTTTCTTCCGCAGAACAGGGTGCAACTATCTTTTTCGCTGATTAGTTTGTATTTTATGTAATGTTTAGGTAGTACTAGCTTTTTATTTCTTTAACTAGTGTTGTATTGCTGATAAAAAACCTCTCCAATTTTGAAGAGGTTTTTTGCGTCTAAAACTATTGTTCACTTGCTGGCGTACCAACAATGCTGCGAGTTTCAAGATTTACTTCAATTAACTGGATAGAGAGAATATCAGCAAGTTGATAATGACGCTTACCTTGAATATAGAGAGCAATATCATCACTATTGACTTCAATTTCCTCTTTTTTGTCGTGTAATAACGACATTGGTACAAAAACACTAGCGCCATTTTCGATTAATTGTACTCGTAAACCACCACGCGTAATATCAACAATTTGTGCTTGATAAACAGTTTTTTCAGCAACTTTATCCGCAAGATAGATACAATACAACCAATCAGCAATATCACGTTCGACTAGACGATTTTGTTTTCTCGCTTCTTGTAAACGCACTAACACGTTCTCTTCGACTTGTGGTAAAGGTTGCTGGCTTAAAATTGCTTTAATTACGCGATGATTGACCATATCGCAATATTTACGAATTGGTGAAGTCCAAGTCGCATAAGCGTTTAACCCTAAACCAAAGTGTGGTGCAGCTTCTGCTTTAAACTCGGCAAAAGTTAGATAACGGCGTAAACGAGTTTCCAAATACTCTTGCGGTTGTTGGTCAAGATCGTGCTGCATTTGGCAATAACCAGCTAAAGTTGTTAGCGTTTCTACACTATAACGTTGACTCAATTCAGTTTGATTTTGTTCATTGGCTAAATGATTTAATAAGAATTGGCTTGCTGCCGGTAAGAATTTCTTATCAAAACCACTGTGAGTGTTGAAAATACCGGCTGCTTGATGTGCCGTTAGGAATTGCGCTGCACAAGTGTTGGCAATAATCATACATTCTTCAACAATACGATTGGCAATACGACGATAATCAGCACGAATTTCAGTTATTGCACCATCGTCTGCGAGAATAAAGTTATAGTCAGGGCGATCTTTAAACAAAATCGCATGTTGCTGGCGCCAAGTAATTCTAGCAAGACTGAATTGATGTAATGCTTCGATTTGATCTTTTACCGTATCATTGCTCGGTTGCCACGCATTTGGTAATTGTTCTAAATAATCGGAAACCGCATCATAAGCTAATTTTGCTTTAGAACAGATCCATGCCAACGTAAAAGTTGGTTCAGCAATGACTGCACCTTGTAGATCTGTTTCGATAAAGCAAACTAATGCAGGGCGTTTTTCGCCTTCAACCAATGAGCAGAGATCGTCAGAGAGTTCTCGTGGCAGCATTGGAATATTAAAACCTGGCAAATAGTTGGTAAAACAACGTTGTTTGGCATCTGTTTCAATTTGTGAATCCAATGGAATATAGGCGGTTGGATCGGCTACTGCCACTGCTAGTTTCCATCCAGTTTGCGTTCCCTCTTGCACTATTGGCGTGATAAATAACGCATCGTCCATATCCTCAGTAGTTTCTGAGTCAATCGTTACGAAATCTAATGCGGTAAGATCTTGTCGAATTTCAGTTTCTTCAAACGGATAGGTAGTTAAACCAGCAACGACAGTGCGAGGTTGTTGATGGCGAGCTAAAGTTACCCACCAAGCGGTTTTTGGATCATCTTGATGACAGATAAATTGTGTTACTTGTGCAAAGAAAAAACGATCATCGCGTAATGGATGTGTTTTCAGCTCTGCGACTACCCAATCACCATTCGCTAAAGTTTCAGTGACTTTTTTGTGAACATTAGCTGAAATACTTTGCTTGATATTTGGATGATCGACTAGTAGTTGTAATTTGTTATCTTTATTGAAACGTACTCTAGCGATAAAGCGTGTCAGCATCGGTTCAATTAAGCTGTCAGGTTCGGCTTGCTCTTTATCACCAACTGTTTCAATAACAGCCTTAATTTTGTCGCCATGCATGACTTTTTTCATTGCTTGTGGCGGAATAAAGTAACTTTTCTTTTCGCCTTCTAAAAAGCCATATGCTTTATCGGTTGCTTTTACAACGCCTTCAATATGAGGTTTACTATCGCGAATTTGTTGTTTGAGTTGACTGAGGAGAGGATTATCTTGGAACATACCTTATCCAATTAAAAAACAAAAAAATTCGCTCCGTAGGGACGGAGCGAAACTAAAGCTAATATTATGCGAGGTCTAATTCGCTCATTGCGACAGTACTGAAACCTGCATCAACGTGTACTACTTCACCAGTGATACCTGCGGCAAGATCTGAACATAAGAATGCTGCGGTATTACCAACATCTTCGATGGTAACAGTACGACGAAGTGGTGCGGTATTTTCAAAATGACCTAACATTTTCTTAAAGTTTTTAATGCCTGAAGCGGCTAATGTACGAATTGGGCCAGCGGAAATTGCATTAACACGAATGCCTTCTTTACCCATTGCTGATGCCATATAGCGAGTGTTAGCTTCAAGTGAGGCTTTTGCCAAACCCATTACGTTATAGTTAGGAATAGCGCGTTCTGCACCTAAATAAGAAAGCGTAACTAATGCTGAACCAGGATTAAGATTTGGACGTGCTGCTTTTGCCATTGCCACGAAACTGTATGCACTGATGTCGTGTGCAATGCGGAAACCTTCACGATTTACAGCATTAACATAATCACCATCTAATTGATCACCTGGTGCGAAAGCAATAGCATGAACAAAACCGTCAAATTTATCCCAATGTTTGTGTAATTCAGCAAAACAGTTTTCGATACTTTCATCAGTACCCACATCACATGGAATAACAATTGAAGAACCAAGTTCTTTAGCAAACTCTTCAACACGACCTTTTAATTTGTCATTTTGATAAGTGAAGGCAAGTTCTGCGCCTTCGCGATGCATTGCTTGTGCAATACCGTAAGCGATCGAGCGATTGCTAGCAACGCCAGCGATTAAAATACGTTTATTAGTTAAAAATCCCATAATTTATCCTATTTGAGTTACGGTTAAACGCGCAAATTATAGCAGAAATCGAAAGTGGAACAAATCAGACCGAATATAAACTGGTAGCTAGTCGTGAACAATTGCATCAATAATATCTTGTACTTCATTAGTAATATAATCAGGCGCTTTTTCAATACGTTTGATATTACGTTGGCGGTAATCGACGATTCTGGCTTGGTAAGCAACGACAATACCATTAGTTGTACAACCTGTTCCTGATAGAGGTACAGCAAAACCGTTGTTGCGTGCGGTAAAAGATGCACCTTGTGTAATAGGACAAATTAATGCAAAACCAAGTTTATGAAAATCTTTAGAGCTAATAACTAAAGCAGGACGACTACCTTTAATTTCACCACCTAAAGAAGGATCAAAATCGATTAAGACAATATCTCCACGATCAAAGTTTATTTTCATCACAATTCATCTCCAACTGAAGGCATTGTATCCCAATCACTCAGCACAGGTAGTTCACCTTGTGTTAACGCAATTCTTTCAGCTAGCGTTAGTCTTGTTTGGTTATTTTTTGCTTTGTTTGAGATAATTTCCAATGTAATGGTATTACCATCAATTTGTTTTAACTCTAAAAAATCTCCCATATCTAGGTTTACTTGACTGATAAAATCTTTTGGCAAACGAATAGCTTTACTATTTCCCCATTGTTTGATCTCTAATCTCATCGCACACCTCTTGTATCATTTAATGATACTTTTGATTATGCGGTGAAAATAGTGAGATGGCAATAGGAAATTGAGATGATGTGATAATAAAACCCTCTTCAAACGGTGAAGAGGGTTAAGATGAGAGAATATATAATAGGATGAAAAAGTTCCTATAACGAATTAAGATCTAACACATCTGTCATATCAAAAAGCCCTTTATTATGATGAGCTAACCATTTAGCAGCGCGTACTGCACCATTGGCAAAGGTCATACGGCTAGAGGCTTTATGAGCAATTTCTACACGCTCACCTTCATCAGCAAACCAGACGGTATGTTCACCGACAACATCGCCTGCACGAATAGTAGCAAAACCAATTTGATCTTGTTTGCGTTCACCTGTGATGCCTTCACGAGCATAAACAGCGTGTTGTTTAAGATCTTTCCCCATAGCTTTGGCAATATGTTCACCCATTGATAATGCTGTGCCAGATGGGGCATCAACTTTATGGCGGTGATGTGCCTCGATGATTTCAATATCACAATAATCACCCATTACTTTGGCAGCTTTTTCTAATAATTTGAATACTAAGTTCACACCAACGCTGTAATTGGAAGCGAATACAATCCCGATTTGTTCTGCTGCTTGTTGAATAGCTAATTTACCCTGTTCATCAAAGCCAGTAGTACCAATCACCATCTTTTTATGATGTTGCACGCAAAGTGCTAGATGATCGAGTGTTCCCTCAGGACGAGTAAAATCAATGACAAGATCAAATTGATCAATGCTATTGGCAAGATTATCCGTTACTGTGACACCATTATGTCCAATACCAGCCAGCTCGCCAGCATCGCTGCCAACTAAACTTGAACCAACACGTTCGCAAGCAGCAGTAAGTTTTACCCCTTCCGCTTTACTTACAGCTTGAATTAATTGGCGTCCCATACGTCCGCCTGCGCCAACGACAGCAATTCTTAAAGTCATATTCTTTCCTTATCAGTTTGATTTTATATAGATATGTACAGTAATTTCTTCACGATCATGATAGAGATGCTTCGCTTGGATTTGGTAATCCAGTCCAGCATCAACTAATTTTTCTTCGATCAAAAAGATACATTTTTGTACTTCAAGAAAACGTTTTTTCATCGGTAATTTCAGATTAAAAATCGTTTCTCGACACCAACCATTTACTAACCATTTTGCAATTAATTCAGCAATGCGAATTGGTTGTTCCACCATATCACAAACTAGCCAATCAATTTTGCGTTTTTTCGGTGGTTGGAATTTAAAACCGTCTTCAGGGCAATGTTCTACCCGCCCAGTTTCTTGTAAAGATTCAGCTACTTTGCCATGATCGACAGCATACACAAAAATACCACGACGTACTAATTGATAAGTCCAACCGCCAGGGCAAGCACCTAAATCAACGGCATATTGTTGCTCGGTTAGACGAGCAGCTTCTTCTTTAGCGGTTAAAAATGTTTTTATCGCCTCTTCTAATTTTAAAGTTGAACGGCTAGGTGCTGCCGCAGGAAAACGCAAGCGTTTAATCCCCATAAAATCTGGTGAGTGGTTATCGTTATAAGAATAACCAATATAGCAACGATCAGAATGAGTAAAAAAGAGGTGCAAAGTAAAAGGTTTGGCAGAACTTTTTTTGCCTGTTAGATAACCCGCTTGTTTTAGCTGTTGACGTAGCGGTACCGTAAATTTACGGCAAAATGGTAATAACTCTTTTGCTTGATTGGTATCAGCTGTTTCAACCCATACTTCAGTCATTGCATTAAGATCAAGTTGGCTATGAGTCAACAGATCCATAATGGGGGAAATACGATCTGCGGTAGAGGCAAAAGTTAATGCAGGAAACGCAGCAAACCATTGCCGACAAAAGATCAAAGAGTTAAAACGGATATGTTCAATTAATAGTTGTATATCAGAGGTATTGCTACACTCAAAAATGACAAAAGCACTATTTAGTTCGGTACGTGCAAAACCATAGACACCTAAATTGATCGCTTTATCATTGATTTCTGCTGCCATCTCTTTTTCAAAGCCAGCACGACAATATAAGATTAATTGATTTGTCATCATAACCCTCTTATTTCTCTGTTGAGGTGTGAACACAGCGATAACGAATCCCAAGATAGCAGAGATTTCCCCAACCTAATAAAAAGAAGACACCGCCAATGGGGGTGAGATGCGCTAAGCTATGATTTCCAGTGATGGCTAGACAGTATAGGCTAAAACAAAATAATACAATACCGACGATCCAACAATAACCACTGATAGCCGCTTTTTTACGCCAATTGGCATCGATTTGTGTAAGCTGTAATAGAATAGTCATAAAATAGAGCGCTAAAGTATGAAAGACTTGATAACGCCAGCCAGTTTCTAACCAGTTAATCGCCTCGGCTGAAAGCTGTTTAGTAAGTACATGGGAAGCGAAGGCGCCAAAAGCGACACAGAAAAAACCGCTAATAGCAGTCAAAATCAAAAAACGTTTAAACATCATTATTGTTATTTCCTTAGATTAATGAAATTAACCAATCACGAAAGGCTTTGATCTTTTGATCATTTTCACGATCAGAATGATAAACCACATAAAAGGATTTTGGATCTTTGAGTTGTAAATTTAACACTTCTTGGAGATTTCCTTGTGTGATCTCTTTCTGTGCTAACAATTCATTAGCTAATACAATGCCTTGTCCATGAATAGCCGCTTGTAACGCCATAAAAGTGTGGCTGAATACAGGATTGTGTTGCAAATCAATACCATCTAGCTGTAAAGCATTTAATGCTCGTTGCCAATTATCACGATTATGGACGTGTAATAGCGTGTGCTGACGCAAATCGTCAGGCTGTAAAATAGGTTGTCGTTGTAATAAACTCGGTGCAGCTAAAATTAATAAGCGAGCTTCTTTTAAGCGTTCAACGGTAAGCCCTTGCCAATCACCTTTACCATAATAAACAGCAATATCAACTTCTCGAGTCAATAAGCCTTCATCGTGATCAACACCATTGATACGCACATCAATATCGGGATAAAGACGATTAAACTCACTTAATTGTGGTACTAACCATTGCATACCGAAAGTTTGCGGGATATTCATTGATAAAACACTTTGCCCTTTATTTTTAGTTAATTTTTCGGTGGCATCCATTAGTTTTTTTAATATATTGTGTACATCAAAAAAATAAATTTTTCCTGCCTCAGTGAGTTCAAGTGTACGATTTTTGCGCAAAAAAAGTTCTATTCCTAAAAAATCTTCTAAAATTTTTATTTGATGACTGACCGCTGCTTGAGTGACAAATAACTCTTCTGCAGCTTTTGTGAAACTTAAATGTCTGGCAGCTGAATCGAAAGCTTTCAGAGCATTTAAGGGAGGCAAACGTTTAACCATAATTTAATATCCAGTGTAAAAACTTGCTGTTAGCATTTATTTCTTTTGTTATTAGTTTTTTTTATGCGATAGATAAAAAAAAATTGTTTGTTTCTTCACAAGCAGCTCCCTAGAATGGGCGCATACTTAATGATTGGTCATTCTTTACTAGTTAATGAGTTTCAGATTCTTAAGTATGATGTTGTGTTTGCATATTAGTCTAGACTTTCTAGACTGAGTAACTGAGAAGTTACTCATTTCACTTCCTGTATATTTTTATAAACTGAATTGTTTATCTGCCACCTAACTATTTAGGTGGCATTTTTTTTCGCTGAATTCTAGCATAGCTATTACCCTTTCTCTAACGTTATTTTCTACCTGCATTGGTTACTGATGTTTTTTACATCAAGGATTTTTCTTTACACTTAAGTTTGATGTGTTTATTCGTCTTTTTGAATTTTTATGTATTAAAAATGAATTTTTATGCAAATTCTTTATTAAAGAAAGTGGACACCACGTGGATTTTAGGGAATAATACGCACTCGGTAAACGTTCGTTTTATCACAGAATCAAACACATCTCATGAATAGGAATTAATATGTCAACAACAATTCTCGAATCTCTTCCCGTAGGTCAAAAAGTCGGTATTGCCTTTTCTGGCGGTTTAGATACTAGTGCAGCATTACTTTGGATGCGTCAAAAAGGCGCTGTACCTTATGCTTATACAGCTAATTTAGGACAGCCAGATGAAGATGATTACGAAGCTATTCCACGTAAAGCAAAAGAATATGGTGCAGAGAATGCACGTTTAATTGATTGTCGTAGTCAACTTGCTAATGAAGGGATTGCAGCTATTCAATGTGGCGCATTCCATATTAGTACTGGCGGCGTAACTTATTTTAATACTACCCCTCTTGGTCGTGCTGTAACTGGAACTATGCTTGTTACTGCTATGAAAGAGGATGACGTTAATATTTGGGGAGATGGTAGTACTTTCAAAGGTAATGATATTGAACGTTTCTACCGTTATGGGTTATTAACCAATCCAAGATTAAAAATTTATAAACCATGGTTAGACCAACAATTTATTAATGAGCTTGGTGGTCGCCATGAAATGTCAGAATTTTTGATTGCAAATGGCTTTAATTACAAGATGTCAGTAGAAAAAGCGTATTCAACTGACTCTAATATGCTTGGTGCGACTCACGAAGCTAAAGATCTTGAATTCTTAAATAGCGGTATTCGTATTGTTAATCCAATTATGGGTGTAGCATTCTGGAAAGAAGATGTTGCGATTAAAGCGGAAGAAGTGACCGTTCGTTTTGAAGAGGGTATTCCAGTAGCGTTAAACGGTAAGACTTTTGCTAATGCTGTTGATCTATTCTTAGAAGCAAATCGTATTGGCGGACGTCATGGTTTAGGAATGTCAGATCAAATTGAAAACCGTATTATTGAAGCGAAAAGTCGCGGTATTTATGAAGCACCGGGAATGGCGTTATTACATATTGCCTATGAACGTTTAGTAACTGGTATTCATAATGAAGATACGATTGAACAATATCGTATTAATGGCTTACGTTTAGGTCGTTTATTGTATCAAGGCCGTTGGTTTGATCCGCAAGCATTAATGTTAAGAGAAACTGCACAACGTTGGGTAGCTCGTGCAGTAACAGGTGAGGTAACGCTTGAATTACGTCGTGGTAACGATTATTCGATTTTAAATACCGAATCACCAAACTTAACTTATCAACCAGAACGTTTAAGTATGGAAAAAGTGGAAAATGCGCCATTTGATCCAAAAGATCGTATCGGTCAATTAACAATGCGTAATCTTGATATTACTGATACACGCGACAAACTTGGTATTTACACACAAACTGGTTTGTTGCTTAATAATTCAGCTTTCCCACAATTAGGGAAAAAAGAATAATAACTAAAGAAGCATAGCTTTTTTATTGTGAACAAACCGCTAAAGACAGAAAAGGTTTTTAGCGGTTTATTTTTTTATGATTAATGACAGGAAAATGAACGGTTAGCACAACAATAATCCCCCTATCATTAGAATTTTTGCTATACTTTCGTCCCAATCACTGACTAGATGGCAAACTTTATGGCTTGGACTCCAACTCGTACTTCGCAAGCAAAAACAACAGCAACACCAGCAGCAAAATCAAAAGAGATTGAACAGTTTACTCCTCCTCATTCTTTGGAAGCGGAGCAATCAGTATTAGGTGCTTTGTTATTAGATAATGGCTTGTGGGATCGTGTCGTAGAAGCGGTGATTGCACAAGATTTTTATACTTATGCACATCGTGTTATTTTCCAAGAAATTGAGAATTTATTAAGTCATGGCAAACCAGCCGATTTAATTACTTTAGAGCAAGCGTTAAGTAGTAAAGATCTCACTGATTCAGTAGGTGGTTTTTCTTATCTGGTTGAACTTTCACAAAAAACGCCAAACAGCGCTAATGCATTGGCTTATGCGAATATTATTCGTGAAAAAGCAATTTTGCGTGAATTGATTGCAACGAGTAATAGCATTTCTGAAAATTGTTATTCACCAAATGGGCAAGATGTAAAAGATATCTTGGATAATGCAGAGAGTAAAATTTTACAAATTTCTGAACAACGAATGGCGGGAACAGATACAGGGCCGCAAAACATTTCTAAAATTTTATTTGATACCATTACCAAAATTGAAACATTAGCGCAAAATCCAAGCCTAGGCGGGATTACAGGGGTTTCTACGGGATTTACCGATCTTGATAAAAAAACGGCGGGATTACAACCGGGCGACTTGATCATTGTGGCGGCGCGTCCTTCTATGGGAAAAACGACGTTTGCACTGAATCTGTGTGAAAATGCTGCTTTACCAAAAGATCAAGATAAAGCAGTGTTGATTTTTAGCCTTGAAATGCCAGCTGAACAATTAATGACCAGAATGCTTGCTTCACTTTCTCGAGTGGATCAAACCAAATTGCGTACCGGGCAAATTGATTTTGCTAATGACGAAGGGGCAAGATTATCAAGCTGTATTTCGATTTTAAAAGAGAAAAGTAATATCTATATTGATGATACGTCTGGTTTGACCCCAACAGAATTACGTTCAAGAGCAAGACGAATTCATCGAGAAAGTCCAAACGGTTTGGCAATGATAATGGTGGACTACTTGCAATTGATGCGTGTACCAGGTTACGCCGAAAACCGTACTTTGGAAATTGCGGAAATTTCTCGCTCATTAAAAGCATTGGCAAAAGAGTTGAAAGTGCCAGTAATTGCTTTATCACAATTAAATCGTAGCTTAGAACAACGTGCGGATAAGCGCCCAGTAAACTCGGATTTACGTGAGTCGGGAGCAATTGAGCAAGATGCCGATTTGATTATGTTTATCTATCGTGATGAAGTGTATAACCCAAATTCAGAATTTAAAGGAACCGCAGAAATTATTATTGGGAAACAGCGTAATGGCCCAATCGGGAGCGTACGTTTGGCGTTTATGGGCGGATATTCCCGCTTTGATAATTTGCAATATGGTTCAGATTACAATGACAATTATTAATTAACAAAGGCAGTATCATGAAAGCAGCAACGGCAAAGATCAGCTCTCTTGCCCTTAAACATAATATTCAAAAGATAAAATCATTAGCACCAAACAGTAAAATTATTGCCGTCGTAAAAGCGAATGCCTACGGACATGGTGTGGAATTTGTTTCACAAACGGTACAAGAAAATGTGGATTGTTTTGGTGTAGCGCGCTTAGGTGAAGCGCTTCGTTTACGCTCTAATGGAATTACTAAGCCTATCTTATTGTTAGAAGGCTTTTTTTCTGCCGCAGATTTACCTATTTTAGCAGTGAATAATTTGGAAACTGTGGTGCATTGTGCAGAACAATTAGACGCATTACTACAAGCGACGTTACCGAATCCGATCAATGTGTGGATCAAGATTGACACTGGAATGCATCGTTTAGGTATCCAATTAGAAGAAGTCGAAAGCTATTACCAGGCTTTAACACAATCAGCAAATGTTAATCGCATTCGTTTTATTAGCCATTTTAGTCGTGCTGATGAATTAGACTGCGGTTACACCGAAAAACAATTAGGGCGTTTTTTATCTGCTTGTGCGAATAAGGAAGGGGAACGTAGTATTGCTGCTTCAGGCGGAATTTTATTCTGGCCAGAATCACATCTAGAATGGATCCGTCCCGGTATTATTATGTATGGTATTTCAGCGAATAGTACACCAAGTAGTGCGTATGACTTAATTCCAGTAATGACCTTAACCTCATCTTTAATTGCCGTGCGTGAACACAAAAAAGGCGAACCCGTTGGGTATGGTGGTCGCTGGATTAGTGATAAGGACACTAAAATTGGTGTAGTAGCGATTGGTTATGGTGATGGTTATCCACGCGATGTACCAACTGGTACGCCTGTATATGTTAATGGGCGACGTGTGCCAATTGTCGGTAAAGTTTCTATGGATATGCTGACTGTTGATCTTGGTGCAGATGCGCAAGATAAAGTTGGTGATGAAGTTATTTTATGGGGAAAAGAATTACCGATAGAAGAAATAGCAGAAATTATTGGCGTAATCAGTTATGAATTAGTGACTAAACTCACCCCGAGAGTTTTAGTGGAATATATTGATTAATTTTTAATTAAAAGGAAAAAGCGATGAAAAATATTAATCCAACTTCAACAAAAGCGTGGCAAGCATTGTTGCAACATCAACAAGAAGTGAAAGACCTTACCATTCAACAACTGTTTGCACAGGAATCTGATCGTTTCGATCACTATTCACTTAAATTTCATCAAGATATTTTGGTTGATTTTTCCAAGAATCGTTTAAATCAACAAACTTTAGCATTGTTACGCCAATTAGCGGAAGAAACTGCGGTAAGCGAAGCAATTGAAAGTATGTTTACTGGTGAGAAGATTAACCGTACTGAAAATCGTGCGGTATTACATACTGCATTGCGTAATCGTAGCAATAATCCTGTCTATGTTGATGGTAAAGATGTGATGCCTGAAGTCAATGCAGTATTGGCGAAAATGAAAGGTTTCTGTGATCGTGTAATTTCAGGTGAATGGAAGGGTTATACCGGTAAGGCGATTACGGATGTGATTAATATTGGGATCGGTGGTTCTGACTTAGGTCCATATATGGTGACTGAAGCATTACGCCCATATAAAAATCATTTAACCATGCACTTTGTGTCTAATGTTGATGGTACGCATATTGCGGAAACTTTAAAGAAAGTGGATCCAGAAACAACATTAGTTTTAGTGGCATCAAAAACCTTTACCACGCAGGAAACCATGACCAATGCGCATTCTGCTCGTGAATGGTTCTTAGCGAAAGCAAAAGATGAAGCTCATATTGCAAAACACTTTGCAGCATTATCAACAAATGCTAAAGCAGTCGCAGAGTTTGGTATTGATACTGACAATATGTTTGAATTCTGGGATTGGGTTGGCGGACGTTATTCGCTTTGGTCTGCAATCGGTCTTTCTATTGCACTTTCCATTGGTTTTGAAAATTTTGAAGCACTATTAAGCGGTGCTCATGAAATGGATAAACATTTCCGTAATACACCAGAGGAACAAAATATTCCATTAACATTAGCATTAGTGGGATTATGGAATACTAATTTCTTAGGTGCACAAACTGAAGCAATTTTACCTTACGACCAATATATGCACCGTTTTGCAGCGTATTTCCAACAAGGTAATATGGAATCTAACGGTAAATATGTGGATCGTAATGGTAATGTTGTGAACTATCAAACAGGACCAATTATTTGGGGCGAGCCAGGTACAAACGGACAGCACGCGTTTTACCAATTAATTCACCAAGGTACTACTTTGATTCCTTGTGATTTTATTGCTCCAGCGAAAACCCATAATCCATTGGGTGATCACCATAGCAAATTATTATCAAACTTCTTTGCACAAACTGAAGCATTAGCTTTTGGTAAAACAAAAGAAGAAGTGGAAGCGGAATTTGTGAAAGCAGGTAAAAACCTTGCGGATGTGCAACATGTTGTGCCATTTAAGGTGTTTACTGGAAATAAACCAACCAACTCTATTTTATTAAGTGAAATTACACCGTTTACATTAGGTGCGTTAATTGCGATGTATGAACATAAAATTTTCGTACAAGGCGTGATTTTCAATATCTTCACTTTCGATCAATGGGGTGTGGAATTAGGTAAACAACTTGCAAACCGTATCCTACCTGAGTTAGTTGGTGATGAAAAAGTCTCATCTCACGACAGTTCAACCAATGGCTTGATTAATCAATTCAAAGCATGGCGTTAATTATCAGCTAAACAGTATTGCAATTAACAGTAAAAAAGTATGGTGAGCAATTGCCATACTTTTCTTTTTGTCTAACAAAAAGAATTAGACACATTTAAAAAAAAGTGCTTAACTAACTCAATTTTAAAAAATTGAGTTTGGTGTAACTATGAAAATTTCTAAGCCGAAACCATTTGCTGAATTAGTGCAATCTATTAAACCAGAACAGTGGCAGCTAATCGGAAAATATAAGGCAATCGATGAACAAGGACGTTATTTGCATTGGGATAAATTTAAATATGTTTATCCTAAAAATACTGAAGCGGCTTGGTTAGCGACAAAAATTAATCGTTCTTCTTTATTAACAGAGCTCAAAATCGCTGATATTTCTTTCTTTTATGCTGTACCAACTTCCCTCCAAGCATTACTACATTTTATTGATAAGATGAGTAGTGGGAATGTAGGCACAAATAATTTTGAAGGATTAAGTAGTACGGAACAGCAGCGTTTTTTATTAAAATCGTTAATCATGGAGGAAGCAATTACTTCTGCTCAATTAGAAGGTGCTGCGACAACAAGAAAAGTGGCAAAAGAGATGTTGGAGAGTGAACGGAAGCCTAAGACGCAAGATGAAATAATGATTTTCAATAATTATTATTTGATGAAGGAAGCGATAAAACTAAAAAATGAACCGCTTTCACTGGAAATGATTTTAAAATTACATCGTATAGCAACCAATGACGCAATTGAAAATAATGCTGTATCAGGTGCATTTAGACAAGATAATCAAATTTGTATTGTTGATTACGGTGGAGATATTATTCATCAACCACCTGAATATGAGAAATTACCTGAGTTAATGCAGTCTTTTTGTGATTTTGTGAATACTAATCACAATGATAAAGAGGCAAATTTTATTCATCCAGTGATCAAAGCGATTATTCTGCATTTTCTAATTGGCTATATTCATCCATTTGGTGATGGTAATGGCAGGACCGCAAGAGCGTTATTTTATTGGTTTATGCTAAAAAATGGTTATTGGTTGTTTGAGTATATTTCTATTAGCCGCCTGTTGAAAGAAGCGCCAGCTAAATATGCGAAGGCATATCTTTATACTGAAACGGATGATTTAGATATAACCTATTTTTTGTATTATCAAGCAGAAATTGTAAAACGCGCTATTCTAGACTTAGAAAAGTATATCAGTGATAAACAGAATGAGTTTAAAGCCTTTAGTGCAGCAATTGTCTCTTATACCAGGAAAGTAACCCTCAATAGTCGTCAGATTCAAATCTTACAAAAGGCGGCAAAAGATATTGGTGCAATTTTTACAGCCAAAGAAATCAGTAATCAATATGGTATTGCTGAAAACACAGCTAGAAAAGACCTTAATCATTTATATCAATTAAATTTGTTCGGTCAAATTCGAAACGGTAATGCGATCTCTTATATTGCCCCAAATGATCTATTGGAACGCCTAAAACAGTAACTAAGATGAAGTAGTAGTAGCTTTAAATGCCAAATACTCTTCTAATTGTTCAATGGCAGCTAAGCAACGTGCACGACGTTGTTGATATTGTTCAATTTGTTGTTGCAATTGTTGTTTGCTCTGCCAATCATTCGTTTGTTGTTGTAGTTTTTCCAAATTGGCTAAATAATCGTTAAATCGGGTGAGATATTCATAATATTTATGAATGCGTTGTTCTGGTGGTAACTGGAAAACGGCATTTTTATCATGCTGTGTAGAGGTATGCCTCGATGCTGTTGTTATTGGCGATACCGCTAATTCAGGCAAATGTTGCTGATTGACTGCATCAAACAATACTCGAAACTGAGCAGTAATTTTTTCTGCAAGATAATTAACGACTTGAGGGTTATCTAATTGCGTCAATTTTTGGATATTTTGTTTGATTTCATCAAGATAAAAACGCAATGGTTGAAAGGATTCCAGAAAAATAGTTTGATCAAAAGCGATGGTGAGAATCTGACTATCATCATAAGCGGAAAAATAATCAAGCTGTTGTAATAGTTGCTCTACCAATTGTGCTTGTGAAATCGTCATTGTTTTTCCTTGATGAATCAATAATAAAAATGGGCAAACTCAGCTGAATTTGCCCATTATAGTTATCTTAACGTGTTGATACTACATTTTCTCAACGGTTTTAATTCCTAAGAGATCTAAGCCCTGTTTTAAAATACGTGCAGTAAGAGCGGCAAGTTTTAAGCGGCTTTGTTTTACCTCATCTGCTTGATTTAGAATTGGACAATGTTCATAGAAAGAAGAGAATGCTCCAGCTAAGTCATAAAGATAAGCACAAAGAATATGTGGTGTACCGTCACGTGCTACGGTATTTACTGCTTCTTCAAATTTTAACAAGGTTAAGGCCAGTTGACGCTCTTTCTCATCATTAATCTGAATTGCACCTGATAGTGCATTAGGATCAATACCGCTATTTGCAAAGATCGAACGAATACGAGTATAAGCATATTGGATATAAGGAGCAGTATTGCCTTCAAAGGTCAGCATATTATCCCAATCGAATACATAATCAGTAGTACGATTTTTTGATAAATCAGCATATTTGACCGCACCGATGCCCACAACTTCAGCCACTTGTTGTTGTTCTTCCGCAGTAAGATGCGTTGATTTTTGACTAATCAACGCTTGAGCACGTTCAATCGCTTCATCTAATAAATCAGCTAATTTTACTGTACCGCCAGTACGAGTTTTGAATGGTTTATTGTCTTTACCGAGCATCATTCCGAAATTGAAATGATCCCATGATACGCTTTCAGGAACATAACCTGCTTTACGCACAATCAACCACACTTGTTGTAAATGTTGGCTTTGACGGCTGTCAGTAAAATACAGAATACGATTAGCGTGTAATGTTTCATAACGATATTTCGCACACGCGATATCAGTGGTTGCGTATAGGTAACCGCCATCTTTTTTCTGGATAATTACGCCAAGCGGATCGCCTTCTTTATTTTTAAATTCATCTAAGAAAACAACGATAGCACCATCGTCTTCGACGGCTAAACCTTTAGCTTTTAAATCTGCAACAATTTCAGGCAACATTGGATTATAAAGGCTTTCACCCATTACATCTTTATCCGTTAAGGTTACATTAAGACGATCATAATTGCGTTGATTTTGTTGCATCGTAATATCAACTAATTTACGCCACATAGTACGGCAATACTCGTCACCGCCTTGTAGTTTTACAACATAGCCACGTGCTTTTTCGGCAAAGGCTTCATCTTCATCATAATGTTTTTTCGCTTCACGATAGAACGCCTCTAAATCACTTAATTCCATATCAGAAGCTTGCTCATTTTGCATTTTTTCTAAATAAGCAATTAACATACCGAATTGCGTACCCCAATCACCAACGTGATTTGCGCGAATTACTTTGTGTCCAATAAATTCTAAGGTACGAACAACAGCATCACCGATAATCGTTGAACGTAGATGACCAACGTGCATTTCTTTTGCAACATTTGGTGCAGAGTAGTCAGCAACAATGGTTTGCGGTTGAATGCTAGAGAATAAGAATTTTTCATCAGCTAACATCAGATCGCTTTGTGCAGCCAACCAAGTTGGATTTAAGAAAATATTGATAAATCCTGGACCAGCAATTTCCACTTTTTCAATCATTTCACCAAGTTCGAGTTTCGCAACGACTTGTTGTGCGAGATCACGTGGTGGTAAACCTAACTTTTTCGCAGCAGCCATAATGCCGTTCGCTTGATAATCACCAAACTGCGCTTTTGTTGATGGGCGAATTAAGGCTTCGCTTTGCTGATCGGCGCCCGCTGCGATCATTGCGTGTTTTATTTTTTCGGATAGAATGGTTTGAATATTCACGAATGTATGCCTTTTGAATTGAACTAACAAATTTAAACCCGTAATGATACTAGGGTTTCCTCATTCAGAAAAGTAGTAAACAATGAAATAAAGTGGTTATGACAAATTTAAAACTTTTTCAGCAATATCCTGCCTTATTACAACAACTAGCAGAAATTGAAGATCTATTTAAACAAATTATTGCAACAGCTAAATTAGCACCTGCTGTTATTGATCATGTTGCATTACGTGTAAATGATTTGACATTAGCGCAACAATGGCGTTCCTGTTTAGCCGCAGATGCGACATTATTAAGTGATAATGAAATTAATGGCAGACCTATCTATTTATATGAGTTAAAGCAGCCATTGACAGTGTTGGGACAAACAGTTGCTGTAGTTGAATTACCGTTTCCAACAGAGAAACAATATCCGCAACAAGGGTGGGAACATATTGAAATGATAGTTCCTTTTGCAGCGGAGGAAACGGTAGATGAATGGTTTGTGCGTATTGAAACACAATTAAAAATTGCAAGTGATAGAATTATTTTGAAAAAAAGCTGTCATAAAGCGGTCGGAGAAGGTTTACCAAATCCAGCAGTTGCCATAAAATTGCTGGACAAACGTAATTTTGCAACAATTAAATTACATCCTTACGCAATTAAGCGGATAGTGATGTCAGAACAACAACTCTAAAAAATTAAGGAGATAAAAATGAAAAAAGCAGTATTAGTAGCAAGTTTATTAGCGAGTGTTACGCTAGTTGGCTGTTCGAACTCTGATTTATATAGTGGTAGTGTGTATTCAGGTGGTCAAGCAAAAGAAGCACGTGCAGTAACATATGGACGTATTGTTTCTGTTCGTCCAGTCACCATTCAAGGTGAAAGCACTTCCAATGGTGCTATTGGTACTCTTGGTGGTGGAGCGTTAGGAGGTGTGTTAGGTTCAACTATTGGTGGTGGTCGTGGACAAGCTGTAGCCACAGTTATTGGAGCTGTTGCAGGGGCAGTTGTTGGTAATAAGGTTGAGCAAAAAGTTGATCAAACCTCAGGTGTAGAATTAGTGATCCAAAAAGAAGATGGAGAGCGTATTGCCGTAGTACAAAAAGCAGATCCAAGTTTTGTGCCTGGAGCTAGAGTACAACTTGTAGGTAGTGGCGGTTCATTAAACGTTTCTGTACTTTAACTTTATATAAGCGAATTGCAGTGATTTTATAAGTGATTCGCTTTTTTCTTTTTTATCTTTTTCCTTTTTTATTAAGGTAATCAATATTATGACAATGAAAATTCAGCTTTCTTCTCAGCCAGCATCTGCGGTCTGGGGTGAGAAAGCATTACTTTCTTTCCAAAACGATCAAACTACAATCCATATTACCGAAAAACGTACATTAAATGACATTCAAAAAGCAGCCAGAAAATTACGTAATCAAGGTATTGATGATGTTGAATTGATTGGTGATGAATGGGGTTTAGAGCAGTCTTGGGCATTTTATCAAGGGTTTTATACTGCGAAACAAAATTTTGCGATTGAATTTACTTCATTGGAAGAAGATGATGAAGCGGAGCTTTATGAGCGTATTCGTTGTGGTGATTTTATTCGTGAGATCATTAATTTACCGTCAGAAGTGATTACACCGACAGAATTAGCAAGTCGTGCTGCTACTTTTATCAGTGAGCAAGCAGAAAACTATGTCGGACAAGGCGCAGTAAGCTATCACATTATTAGTCGTGAAGAATTAAAAGAACGTGGTTACAACGGTATTTGGGAAGTCGGTAAAGGTTCGCATAACTCGCCGGCGATGTTGCAATTGGATTTTAATCCAACCGGTAATCCTGATGAACCAGTGTTTGCTTGCTTAGTCGGAAAAGGCATTACCTTTGATTCTGGTGGTTACAGTATTAAACCAAGCAATAGTATGGATTCTATGCGTTCAGATATGGGCGGAGCAGCATTATTAACAGGAGTTTTAGGTTTTGCGATTGCACGCGGTTTAACGAAACGAGTAAAACTTTATCTTTGCTGTGCAGAAAACCTTGTTAGTAGTAAAGCCTTTAAACTTGGCGATATTATTAAATATCGTAATGAGGTGAGTGTTGAAGTATTGAATACGGATGCTGAAGGGCGTTTAGTGTTAGCAGATGGTTTAATTGATGCTTCTGCTCAGAATGCGCGTATGATTATTGATTGCGCAACGTTAACTGGTGCGGCAAAAGTAGCAGTAGGAAATGACTACCATTCTGTATTATCGATGGATGATCAATTAGTAACAGCACTATTTGCAGCGGCGAAAGAAGAAAATGAGCCTTTCTGGCGTTTGCCATTTGAAGAATTTCATCGTGAACAAATTAGTTCCTCTTTTGCTGATATTGCCAATACTGCGAGCGTTAATACACCAGCAGGAGCTAGCACAGCAGCGGCATTCTTGTCTTATTTTGTAGAAAATTATCAACAAAATTGGTTGCATATTGACTGTTCAGCGACATTCCGTAAAGCCGGTTCTCCAATGTGGGCTGTTGGTGCAACAGGTATTGGTATGAAAACTTTAGCAAATTTATTACTTTCAGTAGCATAAAGAGGGCAAACAATGGCATTAGAACGTACTTTATCCATTATTAAACCAGATGTCGTTGATCGACAAATGATTGGCACGATTATTTCTCGTTTAGAACAAGCGAAATTTAATATTGTGGCGATGAAAATGGTGAAATTGACCGTAGAACAGGCAGCGGGTTTTTATGCGGAACATCAAGGTAAACCATTTTTTGAGAAACTAGTCAATTTTATGACATCAACACCAGTAGTGGTTTTAGTGTTAGAAAAGGAAAATGCCATTTTTGATTACCGCGCTTTAATGGGAAAAACGAATCCTGCAGAAGCGCAAATTGGTACACTGCGTCACGATTTTGCGTTAGATGGTAGTAGAAATAGTGTGCATGGCTCTGATTCTATCGAATCTGCACAACGAGAAATTGCCTACTTTTTTGCGGAAAGTGAAATATTCTAATTAAAAATCTTTTGATCATTTCATTGATAACTGCCCTCTAATTACATAGGGCAGTTACTTGTCTATAACACTTAACACATAATCAGTTATAACTTACTTATTTAAATCTCATATTTAGTATTTCTGTTTTTAATTCACACATTATAAGAAATCGTTATAATACGCACTGATTTAAATTGAGGTGAATTCCGATGAAAATAAATAATAAATCTGATTTAGTATTTTCTTTTGTAATCTTGGTTCTTTATAGTGCGGTGTTATTGGCGAGTGAAGTTTTATATCGTTATGTTTTTGCGATTCCACCAATTAACCGCTATCTAGAAAGCTATTTAATTCTTTTTATTCTGCTTTCGCTTTATTACTTTTCAAAATATAAAGTTACACGCTTCTTGATTGTGGGGTTCTATTTTTTGTGCGTGGTAGTGAATAATGTACATTTCCAGGTTTACCAGAGCTGGATTAATGGTACCAATTATTTTTTAATGTTTAAGGAGTTATCGGAAGTTACTCATACAGGGATCGCAATGTATGACAAATGGCTATTGAATGTCATTTGGGGTTTGTTTGATGTTGTTATTTTTATCTCAATTGCACGTTTTAGAAGAAAAAATTGGGCGGTAGCTGATACATTATTCCTTTTATCAATGGTGTATATTTTTGTCCGTTCTTACCATACAAGCCAAGAGTTAGGTATTTCACCTAGTCCAAACTATTCCAGAGTTAAAGCTAATTATTTTTCATTTGGTTATTTTATTGGACGAGTGTTGCCTTATCACACTTTATCATTGTCAGATATTCCAGAATATTCTTATCCAATGCCGGCAGTGAAAACAGCACCAGAGATTAAAAACATAATTTTTATTATGGGTGAGAGTGAAAGTGCATCACATGTTTCTTATTTTGGTTACCCACGAGAAACGACGCCATTTTTAAGTTTACTATCAAAACAACAACCGAATGCGGTAATTATGCGAACTTATTCGGCTGGTTTTATGACAGCAGTATCATTACCTCTTTTCTTTAATGCGATTCCGCACCCAAATGGTATGTTGCAAATTATGAAAGGGGATACAAATTTATTTAATTTAGCAAAACAGCAAAATTACCATACCTATTTCTATTCTAGTCAGCCAGAAAACCAAATGATGATTATGAATTTAATTGGTAAGAAATGGATTGATACTTTACGTTTTCCAACAAATGAAGGTTATAAGGTATCTGAACTAATGCCAGATAAAAAATTATTACCGCATTTATACGATATTAATTTGGATCAAGGGAATAATTTTGTGGTGTTACATCAATGAGGTTCTCATGGTGTATATGGTGAATCATTAACAGAAGATGAAAAGATATTTAAAGGTAAAACTTCATTAGATGAATATGACAATACCATTTACAACACAGATAAGATCATTGAGCAGGTTTATAACTATTTATCTAAACGAAAAGAGGCTGATTGGGTGTTAATTTATACTTCCGATCATGGTCAAAATGTAACGAATAAAGTACAAAATCAGGGAACACAAGTAGATGCAAACTATGTTGTACCGCTCGTTATTTTTAGTCCAAATACGGCATTGCAACAAAAAATTGTGACTACATTGCAAAATTGTAAAGTGGCTTATCATCAACAATTAGCAACATTACTGATTAATATTATGGGCTATGATATGCCAGTTGCTAAATGTGATCAGGGTGTTGTCACAGGCAATTTTGTTACAGGCGATGCTGGATATTTAAAAATCTATCCTGATGGCCATTCAGAATATATTTATCCAACAAAAGGTCGAATTAAAAACTAGAAAAGACAACGCCAGAATTTTGATTCTGGCGTTTTTGCATTAATTTAGATTAACTTTCGTGTTTAAATAATCCAGAAGAACCCTCTTCAGAATAATCTTTTGGTTGTTCTTTTTTCGGGGTTAAGTGAGGAGTAGGATTTTCTTGGGTAAGCGCAAAAATCTCTTTTTGGTTATCTGGTAATAAGGTAGTCGAGGTATTTGCAAAATGTTGATACAATTTTTGATAATCCTGCGCCAGATTTTTCATTAAATCAGAGGCTTCAGTAAAATGCTTTTCTAATTGTTCTTTTTGTTCTGCAATGGTTTCATTTGCTTGTCTTAGCTCTTGTTGAGTTTGCTTTTGCGCTCTCACACTTCCATTGGTAAAACGAGCAACAAGATAACCAATAAAAAATCCTGCAATCAAACCAATTAACAGAATTTGCCACATTTCTTCACTCCAATTTTGCATAAAAACTCCTTAACAGAATAGATGAATACTACGATTCAATCATAATGACTTATGTTGGAATTGTCTTGTAGTAATCTTAATTTCTTTGTACTAGCTCACAGAAAATATTTAAAATATTCAGGCATAAGATATTTTGAGAAAATACTATATAAACGCAAACGATTGCTTTATACTTATGCCCGCAAAATTTCTCATCTTTTTTTCATCAACAAAGGAACAAAATAATGCAGGAACAACGTCCTATCCAACGTGCTTTGATTAGCGTTTCCGATAAAACTGGTATTGTTGAATTTGCACAAGGTTTAATTCAACGTGGTGTACAGATTCTTTCTACTGGTGGTACCGCAAAATTATTATTAGAAAAAGGCTTAGCAGTAACGGAAGTATCGGATTATACGCAATTCCCAGAAATGATGGATGGTCGCGTAAAAACATTACATCCAAAAGTACATGGCGGAATTTTAGGTCGTCGTGGTATTGATGATGCGGTAATGGCACAACATCAAATTTCACCAATTGATATGGTAGTGGTGAATCTTTATCCATTTGCGCAAACAGTAGCGAAACCAGATTGCACACTAGAAGATGCAGTGGAAAATATTGATATTGGTGGACCGACAATGGTCCGTTCAGCCGCAAAAAATCATAAGGATGTTGCAATTGTCGTTAATAATGCAGATTTTGATGCGATTCTTGCAGAAATGGATCAAAACCAAAACGCTTTAACATTTGCTACTCGTTTTGATTTAGCGATTAAAGCATTTGAACATACTGCACAATATGATGCGATGATTGCCAACTACTTTGGACGTTTAGTAAAACCATATCAAGGCGCCGAGGAAGAAGAATTAGCAAATCCATGTGGACAATTCCCTCGTACTTTGAATTTAAACTTTATTCGCAAACAAACAATGCGTTATGGTGAAAACTCACACCAAAATGCAGCGTTTTATGTAGAAAAAGAGCTAAAAGAGGCAAGCGTTTCTACTTCAGTGCAATTACAAGGTAAAGCACTTTCTTATAATAATATTGCAGATACAGATGCGGCATTGGAATGTGTTAAAGAATTTAATGAGCCAGCTTGTGTGATTGTGAAACACGCCAATCCATGCGGTGTGGCGTTAGGTAAAGATCTATTAGAAGCTTATAACCGCGCTTATCAAACCGATCCTACTTCAGCATTTGGCGGCATTATCGCGTTTAATCGTGAATTAGATGCAGAAACTGCGAAAGCCATTATTGATCGCCAATTTGTAGAAGTGATTATTGCGCCAGTTGTTTCAGCTGCTGCAAAAGAAGTATTAAAAGCGAAGAAAAACGTACGCGTTTTAGAGTGTGGTGAATGGCAGCAACGCCAACCGCGCTTAGATTTTAAACGTGTTAATGGTGGCTTATTAGTACAAGAAGCGGATCTTGGTATGGTTGAATTAGATGACTTGAAAGTTGTTAGTAAACGTCAACCGACTAAAGAGGAATTACAAGATCTTCTCTTCTGCTGGAAAGTGGCTAAGTATGTGAAATCTAACGCAATTGTTTATGCAAAAAATAACCAAACCATTGGTATCGGTGCTGGACAGATGAGTCGTGTATATTCAGCAAAAATTGCTGGAATTAAAGCCGAAGATGAAGGTTTAGAAGTCAAAGGTACAGTAATGGCTTCTGATGCATTTTTCCCATTCCGCGATGGTATTGATGCTGCGGCGAAAGTAGGGGTAACTTGTGTTATTCATCCAGGTGGCTCAATTCGCGATCAAGAAGTAATTGATGCGGCTGATGAACACAATATGGTAATGGTATTAACCGGAATGCGTCATTTTAGACATTAATTGGGGAGTAAACATGAGAATTTTAATTATCGGTAATGGTGGACGCGAACACGCTTTAACGTGGAAAGTTGCACAGTCGCCATTAGCAGAAAAAGTTTACGTTGCTCCAGGTAATGTGGGAACGGCACAAGAAGCAAAAGTGGAAAATGTCGCAATTAGTGCAACAGATATTCCAGCTTTAGTACAATTTGCCAAAGATCAACAAATTGATCTTACGATTGTAGGACCAGAAGCACCATTAGTTATTGGTGTCGTTGATGCGTTCCGCCAAGCTGGTTTAAAAATTTTTGGACCTAGCAAAAATGCAGCACAATTAGAAGGTTCCAAAGCCTTTACTAAAGATTTCTTGGCACGCCATAAAATTCCAACTGCAGAATATCAAACTTTTACGCAAGTAGAACCAGCATTAGCTTATTTACACGAAAAAGGCGCACCGATCGTGATTAAGGCTGATGGTTTAGCGGCGGGTAAAGGTGTTATTGTTGCAATGACATTAGCAGAAGCCGAAGAAGCGGTAAAAGATATGCTGTCAGGTAATGCGTTTGGCGAAGCTGGTAGTCGTGTTGTGATTGAAGAGTTTCTTGATGGTGAAGAAGCTAGCTTCATTGTGATGGTTGATGGCAAAAATGTTGAACCAATGGCAACTAGTCAAGATCATAAACGTGTAGGTGAAGGCGATACTGGATTAAATACAGGCGGCATGGGGGCTTATTCTCCAGCGCCAGTGGTGACACCAGAAATCCATCAACGTATTATGCAAGAAGTGATCTACCCGACGGTTAATGGTATGGCAGCAGAAAACAATGTTTATACAGGTTTTCTATATGCAGGCTTAATGATTATGCCAAATGGACAGCCTAAAGTGATTGAATTTAACTGTCGTTTCGGCGATCCAGAAACCCAACCTATAATGATGCGTTTGCAATCTGATTTAGTTGAACTTTGTTTAGCTGCTTGTGATGGCAAGTTAGATCAAGTGCAATCACAATGGTGTGAACATGCTGCTTTAGGCATTGTCCTTGCTGCGGAAGGATATCCAGATACCCCACGTAAAGGTGATGTTATCAATGGTTTAACAGAAGCGGCAAAATTAGATGGCAAAGTTTTCTTTGCTGGTGTTGCTCAACAAGATGGTCAAGTTGTGACTAATGGCGGTCGTGTTCTTTGTGTTACTGCATTAGGTGATACTGTATTTGCGGCACAACAAAAAGCGTTGCATTTAGCTGAAACTGTCACATGGCAAGGACGTTTTTATCGTCGTGATATTGGTTATCGCGCGATTGCCAGAGAACAGCAATAACTGTATGAATGAAATTCATCATTAACATAAAATAAAACCAACACTTTGGCGGATAAAAAACTATATTCCCAAGTTAAAAAGATTTAAACTCGAGAACATTATTTACCAAAACAAAGAGGATCAATATTTATGCTAACACGTGATATGAATATCGCAGATTATGATAAAGAATTATGGGACGCTATTTGTAATGAAGATCGTCGCCAAGAAGAGCACATTGAATTAATTGCGTCTGAAAACTATGCGAGTCCTCGCGTGATGCAAGCACAAGGATCACAATTAACCAATAAATATGCGGAAGGTTATCCAGGTAAACGTTATTATGGTGGTTGTGAATATGTTGATATCATTGAGCAATTAGCGATTGATCGCGCTAAAGCGTTATTTGGTGCAGATTATGCCAATGTGCAACCACACTCAGGTTCGCAAGCAAATGCAGCAGTTTATATGGCGTTACTTGAACCAGGTGATACGATTTTAGGTATGAGCCTTGCACATGGTGGACACTTAACTCATGGTGCGGCAGTAAGTTTCTCAGGTAAGATTTATCATGCAGAACAATATGGTATCACTGATGAAGGTTTAATTGATTACGATGCACTTCGTCAGCAAGCATTAGCTGTAAAACCAAAAATGATCGTTGGTGGTTTCTCTGCTTATTCACAAGTAGTTGATTGGAAAAAAATGCGTGAAATTGCGGATGAAGTTGGTGCTTATCTATTTGTTGATATGGCACACGTTGCTGGTTTAATTGCGGCTGGCGTTTATCCAAATCCTTTAGAATATGCACACATTGTTACTACTACTACACATAAAACTTTAGCTGGTCCACGTGGTGGTTTGATTTTAGCGAAGGGTGGTTCTGAAGAACTATACAAGAAATTGAATAGTGCAGTATTCCCAGCTGGTCAAGGTGGTCCATTAATGCACGTAATTGCAGCGAAAGCAGTTTGTTTCAAAGAAGCAATGGAGCCAGAATTTAAAGCGTATCAACAACAAGTTGTGAAAAATGCGAAAGCGATGGTAGAAGTATTTAAACAACGTGGTTATGACATTGTTTCTAATGGTACGGAAAACCATTTATTCCTGGTGAATTTAGTCAGCAAAGGTTTGACTGGTAAGGCAGCTGATGCGGCATTAGGTCGTGCAAATATTACAGTAAATAAAAACGCAGTGCCAAATGATCCTAAGAGCCCTTTCGTAACTTCAGGTATTCGCGTTGGTACGCCATCAATTACGCGTCGTGGCTTTAAAGAAGAAGAAGCGCGTGAACTTGCTGGTTGGATGTGTGATGTATTAGATGATATTGAAAATGAAGCAGTGATTGAAGCAACAAAACAAAAAGTGCTTGCGATCTGCCGTCGTTTACCAGTATATGCGTAATTATTGAGCTAAAGCCCTCTCTAAGAAGAGAGGGCTTTTTCTTTATTATATTGTTATAAAATTGTTTCTATTTTAATGTTCTTCTCCTATTCTTTCTAAGTTAATTTTGATATCTTTATTTTTGCTAAATTGTTAAATTTTCTTAAAATTTGGCGGAATGTCACATATTATTTTGTTGAATAGGTATGCAAAAAACATTAATATGTTTGCATTATCGTCAATATTCAATTCGAGCTGATCTCAATGACCATTAGTATCAAAAATGTGAACTTTTTTTATGGTTCCACACAAGCTTTGTTTGACATTAATTTGACCGCGCAGGAAGGCGATATTGTGGTGTTATTAGGGCCAAGTGGTGCGGGTAAGAGTACGTTTATTCGTACATTAAATTTATTAGAAGTGCCGAAAAGTGGTGAGTTGGTCATTGCCAATAACCATTTTGATCTTTCAACAAATAATGATCCGAAGAAAATCCGTCAATTACGCCAAGATGTCGGAATGGTATTTCAACAATATCATTTATGGCCGCATATGACAGTAATGCAAAATTTAATTGAAGCACCAATGAAAGTGCTAGGGTTAAATGAAGAAGCAGCAAAACAACAAGCGTTAAGTTTGTTGCAACGTTTACGTTTAGAAGCTCATGCCGATCGTTTTCCATTACATTTATCAGGTGGGCAGCAACAACGGGTAGCGATTGCACGCGCATTGATGATGAAACCACAAGTATTGTTGTTTGATGAGCCGACCGCAGCATTGGATCCAGAAATTACTGCGCAAGTGGTTTCGATTATTCAAGAGTTACAACAAACTGGCATTACCCAGTTTATTGTGACGCATGAAGTGAATGTTGCACGTAAAACCGCAACTAAAGTGGTTTATATGGAACAAGGACGTATTATTGAAGTGGGGGATGCATCTTGCTTTGAAAACCCACAAACTGAACAATTTAAACAATATCTATCACACTAAAGTCCTTACAGGAGAAAACACAATGAAAAAAGTATTATTAGCAAGCTTATTGTTTGGCGCAGCTGTTGCTGCAAATGCACAAACCATTACTTTTGCAATGGAACCAACTTATCCTCCTTTTGAAAATACTAATGAGAAAGGTGAAATTATTGGCTTTGATGTGGATGTTGCCAATGCTATCTGTAAGGAGATCAAAGCAGAATGTAAATTCACTAGCCAATCTTTTGATAGCTTAATTGCAGGACTTAAATTTAAACGTTTTGATGCTGCTATTTCTGCAATGGATATTACAGAAGAACGTTCAAAACAAGTGAGTTTTTCTGACCCGTACTATGATAGTTCAGCGAGCTTCGTTGCTGCGAAAGAAGGTGTTACTTTAGAAAATGCGAAAAATGTTGGTGTACAAAATGGTACAACTTTCCAACAATATGTTGCCGCAAAAGCAAAACAATATAGCAGTAAACCTTATTCAACCTTACAAAATGCAATTCTAGATCTAAAAAATGGTCGTATTGATATTATCTTTGGTGATACTGCGGTATTAGCAGAGTGGATTAAAAGTGATAAAGCAGTTCACTTTGTTGGTGATAAAGTGACTGATAAACAATACTTTGGTAATGGTTTAGGTATTGCAGTAAATAAAAATAATACTGAATTATTACAACAACTTAATAAAGGTCTAGCAGCAATTAAAGCGAATGGCCAATATCAAGTGATCTATGATAAATGGATGTCTGGTAAATAATCAAAATGTTTGCTGATTTTATTAATTTAATGTTCTCCGCTACCCTAGTGACGCTAGGGTTAGCGGTTTCTTCGTTAATTTTAGGATTAATTCTATCCATCTTTTTTGTGGTCTTAGAAACCAACAAAATTCGTTGTATTCGTCAAACAACATCAATAATCGTAACGCTATTGCGTGGTTTGCCAGAAATTTTGGTTGTATTGTTAATTTTCTTTGGCTCGACACAAGTTCTATTTTTACTCACAGATGAATATATTGAGTTTAGTGCGTTCTGGTGCGGTACAGTAGCGTTAGCGATTATTTTTGCCGCCTATGCATCGCAATCTTTGCGTGGTGCTATCCAGGCGATTCCATTAGGTCAATGGGAGTCTGGCGCCGCGTTGGGTTTAAGTCGTCCGCAAACATTTGTTCGAATTGTAATGCCGCAAGTTTGGCGCCATGCGTTACCGGGATTAAGTAACCAATGGTTAGTGTTGTTGAAAGATACTGCGTTAGTGTCACTGATTGGAGTTGATGATTTAATGCGCCAAGCTGAATTGGTTAACGCAAGTACACACCAGCCATTTACTTGGTATGGTATTGCCGCATTATTGTATTTAGTTATTACATTAGTGAGCCAAGTCGGTATTCGTAAACTTGATCTTTATTTCACACGCTTTGAACGGGAGAGAGGATAATGACATACGATTATTTTCTGACGATCGCTCAAGGTATTCCAACTAGTTTATTGTTGACTGTTGTATCATTGGCAATTGCTTTTATATTGGCATTAGTCTTGACATTTTTATTAGCGCTAAATAATAAAGTGATTAGTAAAGTAGTTAATCTTTATATTACTTTGTTCACAGGAACGCCATTGTTAGTGCAACTCTTTTTGATTTATAGTGGCCCAGGACAATTCCAATGGATTGTTGACAGTCCATTTTGGCATCTATTATCTAATGCCTGGTTCTGCGCTATGCTAGCTTTAGCATTAAATAGTGCAGCTTATTCAACGCAACTATTTTATGGTGCTGTAAAAGCGATCTCTAAAGGACAATGGGAAAGTTGTGTTTCTTTAGGATTATCACGAGCACAGACGTTAAAAATCTTAATTCCATACGCGTTAAAACGAGCATTGCCGTCTTATACCAACGAAATTATTTTAGTGTTTAAGGGTACATCGTTGGCATCAACCATTACGATTATGGATATTATGGGGTATGCAAGACAGCTTTATGGAACAGAATATAATGCGTTGTTAATCTATGGCTTAGCTGGCGCAATCTATTTAGTGATTACAGGAGTAGCAACCTATTTATTACGTAAATTGGAAAAACGTGTATTAGTGTTTGAACGCCTAGAAGTTTCTCAATAATGACCAATTCAATGCGGGGATAAATCTTATCCCCGATTTTCAAACCAACTTTCTAAAATTAAACAAGCAGAAATAGAATCTATTTTTCCTTTATTTAATGCTTTAAAACCGCCTCTGGAAAAAATTTCTGCTCTTGCCTCAGTTGTTGTTAAACGTTCGTCCTGTAATTCGACTTTGACGCCAAAACGTCCATTTAAGCGATTAGCAAATTTCTTCGCACGTTGGGTAATTTCTTGTTCAGTGCCATCCATATTTAGAGGTAGCCCTACAACCACAAAATCAGGTTGCCATTCATCTAAACATTTTTTAATTGCATCCCAATTAGGAATACCGTCTTGTGCTTTAAATGCAGGTAACGCTTGTGCGGTTTGTGTGATACTTTGCCCAACGGCACAACCAATACTTTGGGTACCAAAATCAAAGGCAATAATTGTTAAATTCTCCATTATGCATTTCCCATTTCGTGACTGAGCAAAGAGCTTTGTTGAATTCCTAAAAGATGGTTTGCCGCTTCCCAACGTTGATCAAATGGTAATTCAAATAAAATTTCACGCGTAGCTGGTACAGTAAGCCATGAATTTTGCTTGATTTCATTAGCTAATTGATTTGGTTCCCATAAAGCGCAACCAAGAGCAATTAAGTAATCTTTTGGTCCTTGTTCAGTACCAAGAGAATAAAGTACATCTGATGAGGTGGTGAGAATAAGATCATCAGCGACAGCAAAAGAATAACGATATTTTTGTGCTGTTGCACTATGCAAGACAAACCCTTGCTCAATATTGACTGGACCACCAGCAAACACTAATTTTTCAGGGTAATGTTGTTGTGTTGGCATAAAATGATTCATTTTTGCCATCATCTCCGCCAGGCTTAGATCGGTTGGTTGATTAATCACAATCCCCATTGCGCCTTGTTCATTATCCTCACAAATATAGACAACGGTGCGTTGGAAGAAAGGATCTTCCAGATCAGGCATAGCGACGAGAAATTGATTTTGTAATGTCATAATTTTCCTTCATCTAAACTACAAATCACCAAAACAGACTTGTAAGGCACTAATGGCAACCAGAGAAGCTGTTTCAGTGCGTAATACTCTTTTACCAAGTAGCACTTCCGTAAATCCTTGCTGAACCGTATGTTCGATTTCTTGTGCTGATAAGCCGCCTTCAGAACCAATTAATAAACGTACGCCAGCTTCCGGTGGTGGTGCTAATTGTTTAATTGATTGAGCTGCTCGTGGGTGTAAATTTAGTTTCAACATCCCATCATTTTCAGCACACCAATCTTGTAATTTCATTAATGGGCGGATTTCTGGAATAATATTGCGTCCACATTGTTCACAAGCAGCAATCGCAATTTTTTGCCACTGTTGAATTTTCTTATCCATACGTTCAGCATCTAGTTTTACACCACAGCGTTCAGACCACAATGGTGTAATTACTTTTACCCCTAATTCAACCGATTTTTGAATGGTAAACTCCATACGTTCACCGCGAGAAATCACTTGTCCTAAATGAATAATGAGAGGTGATTCACGATCATCAAAAATAGCAGGTGCCAAAGATACGCTGATTTGCTTTTTATTGATTTCTGTAATTACTGCTGGATAAATATGATTGCTACCGTTGAATAATTCAAGTTGTTCGCCAACTTGCATGCGTAAAACACGTCCAACATGATGCGCAGCTTCTTCAGTTAAGACACATTGTGTAATGTTAGTTAATCGTTCTGGATGATAAATGCGTGGTATTCTCATAAATTCTTGCCAATAGATGAATTGATTACAGTTTATTGTAAAAAATTATCGCTTTTTTTGATATATCTCTAAGGATTTTTAGGGATTTTTGTTATAGTAAGCCGCGTTATTTTTTTAATGATCAAGGAGAAAATTATGGCTCGTCGTCCTTTAGTTATGGGCAACTGGAAATTAAACGGTAGTAAAGCATTTACTAAAGAATTAATTAATGGTTTAAAAGCAGAATTAGCGGGTGTAGAAGGTTGCGATGTGGCAATTGCACCACCGGTAATGTATTTAGCAGAAGCGGAAGCAGCATTAGCAGGCAGCAAAATTGCCTTAGGTTCACAAAATGTTGATTTAAAACAATCAGGTGCATTTACTGGTGATATTTCTGCGACAATGTTAAAAGATTTCGGCGCAAAATATATCATTATTGGTCACTCAGAACGCCGTGCATATCATCATGAAAGTGATGAATTTATTGCGAAAAAATTTGCGGTATTAAAAGAACAAGGCTTAGTACCTGTACTTTGTATCGGTGAAAGTGAAGCTGAAAATGAAGCTGGTAAAACCGAAGAAGTTTGTGCAAGACAAATTGATGCAGTATTAAATACTTTAGGTGCAGAAGCGTTCCTTGGCGCAGTGATTGCGTATGAACCAATTTGGGCAATCGGTACTGGTAAATCAGCAACTCCAGCTCAAGCACAAGCAGTTCACGCATTTATCCGTAGTCACATTGCGAAGAAAGACGCGAAAGTAGCGGAACAAGTGATCCTTCAATACGGTGGTTCAGTGAATGATGCTAATGCGGCAGAATTATTTGCAATGCCAGATATTGATGGTGCATTAGTTGGTGGTGCATCATTAAAAGCACCAGCATTTGCAACTATTGTGAAAGCAGCTGCAAAAGCAAAAAACTAAAAAATAACTCTCTTTTTATTGATGAAACCTGCTAAAACAATTAGCAGGTTTTTTATTACACATATCCATATCTACATAAAAACCCACCAAATAACTAAACTATATAACTTATAGTCAGAAGCTATTTGCTTTCCATAATGAATTCTTATATTAATGTTCGGTTCGATAGAAGTTAACAAGGTTTAGAGTATGAACATTCAACAAGCGATTAAACAACACCATCTTGAATTGCTATTCCAACAAGGAACATTTGGGATAGAAAAAGAGAGCCAAAGAGTAACAGCAGATGGAAAAATCGTGACAACACCACACCCAGCTGTTTTTGGTAATCGCTCTTATCATCCATATATCCAAACTGACTTTGCTGAGAGTCAATTAGAATTGATCACTCCACCACAGAAAAGCTTAAAAGAGAGTTTGCGTTGGTTGTCAGCAATTCATGAAGTTGTATTACGTTCATTACCAGAGAATGAATATATTTCGCCATTTAGTATGCCGTTGGTATTACCCGCAGAAAGCGAAATTCAAGTTGCTCAATTAGATAATCGTGAAGATGTCGCTTATCGTGAACACCTTGTGAACAGCTATGGTAAATACAAACAGATGATTAGTGGTATCCATTATAACTTTCAATTGTCTGATGAATTTGTTGATCGGCTATTTACCCTACAAAAGGAATATCAAGATCCGATTGCGTTCCGTAATGATCTTTATCTTAAGTTAGGGAAGAATTTTCTACGTTATCAATGGATTTTAGTCTATCTATTTGCCGCCTCACCAAGTGTGGAACCTGCTTTTTTTAATCGTGGACAAATTAAACCGGAAGGCTTCGTGCGTAGTTTACGTTCAAGTCATTATGGCTATGTTAATCACGCTGAAATTAAAGTTTCTTATGAGAGTTTACAGCAATATGTGGAAACCTTAGAACATTGGGTGAAGAGCGGTAAACTGATTGCAGAAAAAGAGTTTTATTCCAATATCCGTTTTCGCGGTGCGAAAAAACATGTGCGTGAATTACTAGCAAAAGGTATTCGCTATGTTGAATTCCGTCTTTTTGATCTTAATCCTTTTGCTCAATATGGTATTGAATTAGCGGATGCCGAATTTATTCATACCTTTATTTTATTGATGGCATGGTTAGAAACTACTGCAACTCAAGATGAAATTGAGTTGGGTAAACAAAGATTGGCAGAAGTAGCGTTAGAACATCCGCTTACCGTAACTCGTTATCAACAAGAAGGGCTTGATATTCTTAATCAATTAGAGCAAATGCTATTGAGTTTAGGTGCATCAGCGGAAACCATTGCTATTGTTAAACAAAAGCAACAACAGATGTTGTCGCCAGAAACTACGATTTGCGGACGTTTGGTACAACAAATGCAACAGGCAACTGATTATCATCAATTAGGTGCGAAATTAGCACAGCAATATAAAGCAGCCGCTGTCGAACGTTATTACGCCTTAACTGCCTTTGATAATATGGAATTATCGACACAAGCCTTAATGTTTGATCTGATTCAACAAGGAATTAATGTTGAAATTTTAGATGAAAATGACCAATTCCTCTGCTTGCAATATGGTGATCATATTGAGTATGTGAAGAATGGAAATATGACGGCGAAAGATAGCTATATTTCACCACTGATTATGGAAAATAAAGTGGTAACGAAGAAGGTATTGGCAAAAGGTGGTTTTAACGTACCGCAAAGTCTAGAGTTTAGAAATGTTAGCGATGCGGTAGCGAGTTATCCGCTCTTTGAACATCGTGCAGTAGTCATTAAACCTAAATCAACTAACTTCGGTTTGGGGATTACTATTTTTAAACAAGGTGTTGAAAATATTGATGACTTCCGTCAAGCGATAGAAATTGCCTTCCGAGAAGATAAAGAAGTGATGGTGGAAGATTATCTAGTTGGTACAGAATACCGCTTCTTTGTGTTGGGTGATGAAACGTTAGCTGTGCTATTGCGTGAACCGGCTAATGTCATTGGCGATGGGAAACATAGTGTAGCGGAATTGGTCGCAGCAAAAAATCAACACCCGTTGCGTGGTGATGGTAGCCGTACTCCATTGAAGAAAATCGCATTAGGAGAGATTGAAAAGTTACAACTAAAAGAACAAGGTTTAACGATAGATTCGATTCCAGAAGCTGGACGTAAAGTACAATTGCGCGCTAATTCTAATATTAGTACTGGTGGTGATTCGATTGATATGACCGATCTAATGCACCCAAGTTATAAAGAAATTGCAGTTAAAATTACTAAAGCAATGGGCGCAGCAGTTTGTGGCGTTGATTTGATCGTACCTGATTATACGAAACCGGCAGAAGCAAGATTAAGTTCATGGGGCGTGATTGAAGCAAATTTTAATCCAATGATGATGATGCATATTTTCCCGTATCAAGGTAAATCAAGACGAGTTACCAAGAATGTGATTAAGATGTTATTTCCAGAGTTAGCTTAATTATTTCTTATTAAGTCAGAAGAAACCCCTCTATTTCGGAGGGGTTATTTTTATCTTTTTGGCGACTTCTTAAACTGACTTTTAGAAAAGAATTTAAATAGCACAAACAAAACAGCTAATCCTAAAAACAATCTGCTATCAAAATTATAGGCTTTTAAGGAAAGAAAATAGTGTAATGTTGCCAATATTACGGCAAGGAGAGCAAATTGATGCAATTGAAACCAATGCTTTTTCAGCCTTCTTTTGATTATCGGAATAGATGAGGTTGCAACCAGCGAGAAAATTAACCCAGAGAGCAAACCAATTTGTAAGTATGTCCTAGTAAAAATTTCATTAAAAAATAGCTTGGTATCAAAACCTAACTCTAAACCGAGATAGCTTAAAATATGCAATGTTAGCCAAAAAATTCCCCACAATCCTAAACTGCGATGTAATGGTAGCAAGGTGTTCAGATGTGTCAGTTGTACTATCATCCGAAAGCTAAATAACACCAGAAAAAATATAAGTGCGGTATAACCTAAAAAATGAATAATCTCTTTAATTGGATCCGCACCAAACACTGCAAAATTAAAATTCACAGCATAAATTAGCCAAAGGAGAGTAGCCACCCCTGCAAAATGAATTAAATAACGGATACCCCTAAACATATTAGTAATTTTTGCGTAGATCTAAATGAGCATATAAGTGAGCAACCTGTTCTTCATAACCATTGAACATCAAAGTTGGCTGCCGCGTGATATTGAATAACCCACCAGCACCGATCACTCTTTCAGAAGCTTGCGACCAACGTGGATGATCTACTTGCGGATTAACATTGGCATAGAAGCCATATTCATGTGGTGCTAGTTTCATCCAAGTCGTAATTGGTGGTTGTTCAGTGAGGGTAATTTTGACGATAGATTTGATGCTCTTAAAGCCATATTTCCAAGGCACAACTAAGCGAATCGGTGCACCATTTTGCGGTGCTAACGTTTTACCGTATAAACCAACTGACAGTAGTGTTAAGGGATTCATTGCCTCTTCAATTGTTAAGCCTTCAATATAAGGATAATCAATGCCGCCACCAAAGAAAGGATTTTTCTGCCCTGGCATCTGTTCAGGATCATATAAGGTTTCAAATACTACATATTTAGCTCTGCTTGTTGGGGCAGCTATTTTTAGTAAGGAAGCAAGTTCAAAACCGATCCAAGGAATTACCATTGACCAAGCTTCAACACAACGAAAACGATAAATCCGTTCTTCTAAAGTGAATTTTGTTAGTAAATCGTTGTGATCTAGTATCGATGGTTTTTCTACTTCTCCAGTTACTTCAAGTCGCCAAGGATCAGTTTTAAAATTTTTTGCATATTGTGCTGGTGAACCTTTTTCTACACCAAACTCATAGAAATTATTGTAACCAATCACTTTATCTTCAGGTGTTAGCGTTAGTGAATTTTGTTGTTGAGGGGTAAATGTTAAGGTAGTTCGTTTATCAGGTAGGTCGGCTGCATAAGAGATGTTTGGTAGAAAAGGCGAGATAGTTGCGCTACCAAATAAAGCGATTAACTTACGGCGTTGTTTAAAGAGTTGCTCAGGAGTGATGTCATTTTCGTTTAATTTCATTTTTTGTCCCTCAATAATGAATAAAAGTAAATGGTATGCAATTCAGATGATAATTTTTGCAATAAGTTCACTGCAATAAAAAAATTTCAGACTGCTGACAAACCTAAATTTTGTCAAAAACTTCTATAAAATGGCTTTGGAGTCCCTCTCACTCTTGCCCGAATGTAAATAAGATTTTCAGACAAAAAAAGCTGTCAATTTTTCGAGCTGGCGAGAAAAATCTCTTTTTTTGTCGCCCGGAAAATCTTATTGGAATGAGGATTAGCAAGAGTGCGAGGGTGTATTTCTTTTGCCTACTTTTCTTTATACAAGCAAAGACAAAAAGCGTTAGCTTTTTGAACGTTGCTTGCAACGACCCGTAGGGTGAGCAAGTGAACGAAGTACACTTGCGAATAAAAGTAGGTCGCCCTTTAGGGCGAAACCTAAACTTGAGATAAGAAATAATTTAGCTAAAAGTTTTATCATTGACTTTGTCAATAAGCAGAATTTTCCTAGTTGATGCTATGAAGGTGACAAAAGAGAATTTATTGATAAGCAGAAAACCGTTATACTAACGGCATTCTTAATCATCATTGAGGTGGAACTTGACCACAACAATTTCAGAAGTTTTTACACTTGAACCAGAAGATAATGCTCGCTTGCAATCGCTTTGTGGGCCATTTGATGAACATATTTCCCTCATCGAAAAACAATTTAATCTAATTATTTCTCGCCGTAATTTCACTTTTACGTTGGAATCAGCTGACGAAGAAAGTAAACCGCATCATGCTCAGTTATTAAAAAATGTTGCTAAATTAATTCAACGTTTGTATGTAGAAACCGCAATGGTTAAAGGTAAAGTGAATGAGTTGGATCTCGAACAAATTCATTTGGCAATTCAAGAAAGCAGAATGTTATTGCAACAAACCGATGAAGATAATGAGGCAAAGGTTTATAGCACTACTATTAAAACCAAACGTGGTGTCATTAAACCGCGTGGTAAAAACCAAATTCAGTATCTGCACAATATTTTGCGTCACGATATTAGCTTTGGTATTGGGCCGGCTGGAACCGGGAAAACCTTTTTAGCGGTGGCAGCAGCGGTAGAGGCGTTAGAAAGACAACAGGTTAGACGTTTATTATTAACTCGTCCAGCTGTAGAAGCTGGGGAAAAATTAGGCTTCCTACCCGGCGATTTAGCGCAAAAGATCGATCCGTATTTGCGTCCTTTGTATGATGCACTGTTTGAAATGTTAGGATTTGAAAAGGTGCAAAAATTGATGGAGCGGAATGTCATCGAAATTGCACCGTTAGCGTATATGCGTGGACGTACCTTGAATGATGCTTTTATTATTTTAGATGAAAGCCAAAATACCACGATTGAACAGATGAAAATGTTCTTAACCCGTATCGGTTTTAATTCCAAAGCGGTCATTACTGGCGATATTACTCAGATTGATTTACCTCGAGGACAAAAATCAGGCTTACGCCATGCGATTGATGTGCTTAGTGATGTAGAAGAACTAAGTTTTAACTATTTCAAAAGTGAAGATATTGTGCGTCATCCGGTAGTAGCAAAAGTGGTACAAGCCTATGAAAAATGGGAAGCGGAAGATGAGCAGCGCCGTAAAGAAGCGGCAGAACAACGTCGTTTAGCAAAATTAGAGGAACAGCATCATGACGCATAAACCTGAAGTAATCGTTGATTTACAACTTGCGGCAGAAGATCAAACTAATTTGCCAACATTAGCACAATTTACTTATTGGGCGACGCAAGCGGTACGTCCGACTAAAGAAAATATCGAAATTACCGTACGTATTGTCGATGAAGCGGAAAGTCATCAGCTAAATTTCCAATATCGTGGTAAGGATCGCCCAACTAATGTGTTGTCTTTTCCATTTGAAGTACCGGAAGGGATTGAATTACCGCTGTTGGGGGATTTAGTCATTTGTCGTCAAGTTGTTGAAAAAGAAGCTAAAGAACAAGAAATTACGTTGGAAGCGCATTATGCTCATTTAACCGTACATGGCTGTTTACACTTATTAGGCTATGATCATATTGAAGATGATGAAGCTGAGGAGATGGAAAGTCTGGAAACGGAAATTATGTTGGCGATGGGTTATGCAGATCCTTATTTAAGTGAAAAAATTTAGAATAATAACGGTTAAACCGCTATGCAATGTGGTAATGATTTTTCTCGAGAAGTAATCATTCTAACTGGTGCGTCAGTATGGCGGCGACAGCAAGTCCAAGCAATTATTGAATATTATGCTGACACCACTGCTGTTTATTGTGGTGATCAGCTTCCTACTTATTTAGCAGATTCCATCTTATTTTTTTCATTTAAACAGAGCCGTAATCTATTAGGGCAAGAATTTAGCCTTGCTTTTTTTGATGCTAGTCATCAAGAGCAATTGTCATTTCATTTAGATAGCCTAGCGATTATTGCCGCAACCTTAAAAGTTGGCGGAAAACTTTTTATTCTTTTACCAGAGTGGCAAGGATTAACTCAAACCGTAGATTGGGATACTTTACGTTGGAATAGTTTGGCACAGGCGACCAGCTCAGCCAATTTTCTTGATTGGTTTAAACAGCTGAGTGAACAGTATCAAATTCCTATTTATTCTCCGCAAAAGCAACCTGAATTGACTCCAATAACATCATCGGCTTGGCAGACACCAACAACGGCATTACAAGATCAACAACGTATTTTGCAACAACTTTTACAACCACAAGCAGCGATTTACCTCTTGCTTGCCGGTAGAGGACGGGGAAAATCAGCAGTAGCAGGGCAATTTATTCAGCAAGCAACTGACAAAATTTTAGTGACTGCTGCGAATCGGCAGGCTATTACGACATTGATGAAATTTGCCAGCAATAAATCTTTTGATTTTATTGCTCCGGATGAATTGGTAAATAAACTTTCACAACAGCAACTACCGTTTTATCAGTGGTTAATTGTTGATGAAGCTGCAATGTTACCGTTATCAATGTTGCAGACATTTTGCCAGGCTTTTCCATATTTATTATTAACTTCAACTAGCGAAGGTTATGAGGGATCGGGACAAGGATTTCGATTAAAATTAGAGCAGCAAATATCACGTCAATTATGCCATTTAACATTAGAAGTTCCATTACGTTGGCAACAAGAGGATTTGTTAGAACGTTGGCTCAACCAGTTAGTATTATTACAACCAACAACTGTTTCATTGGCGTTCCAGCCACAATCGAATCTCGCTTTTGTGTCGCACGAGCAAATTGCTTCTACACAGCAATTACAGCAATATTATCAACTGCTTAGCTTGGCCCATTATCGTACTTCGCCAACCGATTTACGGCGCTTAATGGATGGTAAAAAACAACAATTTTTAGCGTGTCAGTTAAATCATACAGTGGTTGGTGTGATTTGGGGATTACAAGAGGGCGGGATTGTTGATCAGACGTTGTTAGATGGTATCCGTTTAGGTTATCGTCGTCCTAAAGGTAATTTGGTTGCACAGGCGCTCTGTTTTCAAACCAATAATGTGATGGCGGCGAAACTCCTTTCATTACGTATTTCTCGTATTGCTGTATTACCAAATTGGCAGCAAAAAGGTATTGGTACACAGCTGGTTCAACAGTTGATCCAACAGTGTCAGACAACAATTGATTATCTTTCTGTTAGTTTTGGATATAGTGAACAATTGTTTAGCTTTTGGCAGCGTTGTGGTTTTAGATTGCTGGCGTTAAGTAGTGGTACTGAAGCGAGTAGCGGTAATTATAGTGTGATGATGGCATATCCGTTATCTACGCAAGGCGAACAATTTTGCCAACAGGCAGAGCAACAATTTTTACGTCATTTAGCGTTAAGTGAACATCCATTATTACCTGCATTAAGCCGACAAGGTATTCCAGCAAATGAGGATTGGCAGCTTACAGCGGAAGATTGGTGTGCGATACGAGATTTTGTCGAACATCAACGTACTTTATTTGTGACTTACCCAGCATTGCAACGCTTATTTAAGCGATATCCAAATCAAGCATTAGCACAGCAACTGCAAATGTTGAAACGTACATTTGTTGTACAACAAAAGCAAAAGTTACAGCAATTTAAACAACAAGTAGCTGCTTTTTTACAGGAGATTTAAAAAAAATTAAGTGTTATATTATCAATAAAAGACAGTAGATAAATTTAATGTTTTTATTTTATATGGATTATTTAACTTTTTATTTGCTAATTTCTGGTTTTTAATTTTATTTTTGGTTGTATTTTTCCGCAAAATAAATAAATTTTTAGCATAAAATGCTGTTGACTTGTTTTTGGCTTTTCGGCAAAATCAAAAGCGTTTTTGATTTACAAGGTTTTAAATAGATGATTCGTTCAATTTCTTTATCTCTGCTTCTCCTCCTCACAAATAGATAATTTGTGCGGTAAGTCGTGGATAAAGAAAAAGATTAATCAAAGCAAACACACACATCAGCCCGCACATAAGCGGGTTTTTTTTTAACTAATTTTTGTTCCGGCGGGGTGACATATGAGCAATCGCGTAATTATTTTTGACACAACATTAAGAGATGGCGAGCAAGCATTAAAAGCAAGTTTAACAGTAAAAGAGAAATTGCAAATTGCTTTAGCGTTAGAGCGTTTGGGTGTTGATGTGATGGAAGTTGGCTTTCCAGTTTCATCTGAAGGGGATTTTAAATCGGTACAAACTATTGCCCAAGCTATTAAAAATAGCTGCGTTTGTGCCTTATCACGTGCGGTAGCGAAAGATATTGATGCTGCGTATGAAGCATTAAAAGTGGCGGAAGCGTATCGTATTCATACTTTTATTGCGACTTCAGCTTTACACGTGGAAGCGAAGTTAAGACGCTCATTTGATGATGTGGTGGAAATGGCGGTTGCCGCAGTAAAACGTGCAAGAGGCTATACGGATGATGTAGAGTTTTCTTGTGAAGATGCTGGACGTACTGGTGTTGATAATATTTGTCGTATTGTGGAAGCGGCGATTAATGCTGGTGCAACTACTATTAATATTCCTGATACTGTGGGTTATACCTTACCAACACAATTCGGTAGCATTATTGAAAATGTAATGAATCGTGTCCCTAATATTGATAAAGCGATTGTGTCAGTGCATTGTCATAATGACTTAGGGATGGCAACAGCAAACTCATTAACTGCGGTACAGTACGGGGCAAGACAAATTGAGTGTACTATTAATGGTATTGGTGAACGAGCAGGTAATACTGCTTTAGAAGAAGTCGTGATGGCAATTCATACTCGTAAAGATTTGATGAATGTGACAACAGATATTAATACCCAGGAAATTTATCGTGTTAGCCAAATGGTGAGCCAACTTTGTAATATGCCAATTCAACCAAATAAAGCGATTGTAGGTTCAAATGCGTTTGCTCACTCATCAGGTATTCACCAAGATGGCGTATTAAAAAACGCCAATACTTACGAAATTTTATCGCCAGAAAGTATTGGTTTGAAGAAAGAAAAATTAAATCTTACCGCTCGTTCTGGACGTGCAGCAGTGAAAAATCATATGACCGATATGGGTTACACTGAAAAAGATTATGACTTAGATAAATTGTATGAAGCATTTTTGAAATTGGCTGATAAGAAAGGTCAAGTCTTTGATTATGATTTGGAAGCGTTAGCCTTTATTGATATGCAGCAAGGTGAAGAAGCGAGCGTACAATTACAAGGAATTTCCGTACAATCAGCAAGCCATATGCCAGCGACTGCATCAGTAAAATTGTCTGTTGATCAAGAGATTAAATTAGATGCAGCAACAGGGAATGGTCCAGTCGATGCAGTGTATAACTGTATTTTACGTATTACCAATATGTCGTTAAAAATGACACATTATCAACTTTCTGCTAAAGGTGAAGGTAAAGATGCGTTAGGTCAGGTGGATATTGTGGTAGATTATGAAGGACGTAAGTTCCATGGTGTTGGTTTAGCTACTGATATTATTGAATCTTCGGCATTAGCATTAATTCATGCAATTAATGCCATCAAATTAGCGAAAAAAGTCGCAGATGTGAAATCTAAAAAAATTATGGAGACTGTATAAATGCAAACTTACAACATTGCCGTATTGGCAGGAGATGGTATCGGGCCAGAAGTGATGGCAGAAGCGTTAAAAGTATTGGACGCAGTAGAAAAAAAATTCAATTTTAAATTAAATCGTCATCATTATGATGTTGGTGGTATTGGAATTGATAATCATGGTAAAGCGTTACCAGATGTGACTTTAAAAGGTTGCGAAGCGGCAGATGCTATTTTATTTGGTTCTGTTGGTGGGCCAAAATGGGAACACTTACCAGCGAATGAACAACCAGAACGTGGTGCGTTATTACCATTGCGTAAACATTTCGGCTTATTTAGTAATCTTCGTCCAGCAACTTTATATAAAGGATTAGAAAAATTCTGTCCATTACGTGCTGATATTGCTGCAAAAGGGTTTGATATTGTGGTGGTACGTGAGTTAACCGGCGGTATCTATTTTGGTCAGCCAAAAGGACGTGAAGGTGAAGGTGCAATGGAAAAAGCGTTTGATACTGAAGTTTATCATCGCTATGAAATTGAACGTATTGCACGAATTGCTTTTGAAGCAGCGCAAAAACGCCGTAAAAAAGTAACCTCTGTGGATAAAGCGAATGTATTAATTAGCTCAGTATTATGGCGTGATGTTGTGGTAGAAGTAGCAAAAGATTATCCGGATGTCACCTTAGAACACATCTATATTGATAATGCGACTATGCAGCTAATCAAACAACCAGAACATTATGATGTATTGCTTTGTTCTAATATTTTTGGCGATATTATCTCTGATGAATGTGCAATGATTACAGGTTCCATGGGAATGTTGCCATCAGCAAGTACCAATGAGAAAGGCTTTGGCTTATATGAGCCTGCTGGCGGTTCTGCACCGGATATTGCTGGTAAAGGAATTGCGAATCCAATTGCGCAAATTCTTTCTGCTGCAATGATGTTGCGTTATAGCTTCCAATTAGAAGAAGCTGCACAAGCAATTGAAAAAGCAGTAAAACAAGTGCTTGCAGAGGGTTATCGTACTGCGGATTTAGCAGATAAAACAACACCGGTTTCGACTTCTGAAATGGGTGATTTAATCGCTGCAAGGATTTAAGCAAGTAATAAATGAAATAAAGATAAAAAAAGAGTGATTATTATGGGCAAAACATTATACGAAAAATTATTTGATGCTCACGTAGTGTATGAAGCGGAAGGGGAAACGCCGATTCTTTATATCAATCGCCACTTGATGCACGAAGTGACTTCACCGCAAGCTTTTGATGGCTTGCGTGTGGCTGGACGTAAAGTGCGTCAACCGAGCAAAACCTTTGCCACAATGGATCATAGTATCTCTACTCAGAGTCGTGATCCTGCCGCTTGTGGTGAACAAGCACGTATCCAAGTGCTTGAATTAGATAAGAATTGTCATGCGAACAACATTTCACTTTATGATCTTAATAATAAGAAACAAGGTATTGTGCATGTTGTTGGACCGGAACAAGGTTTAACCTTGCCTGGTATGACCATTGTTTGTGGTGATTCGCATACTGCAACACATGGTGCATTTGGTGCATTAGCTTTCGGTATTGGTACTTCCGAAGTCGAACACGTTTTAGCAACGCAAACTTTGAAACAAGCACGTGCGAAGAAAATGAAAATTGAAGTGCGTGGTAAAGTGGCTGAAGGTATCACCGCAAAAGATATTATCTTAGCAATTATCGGTAAAACGACGATGGCTGGTGGTACAGGTCATGTTGTGGAATTTTGTGGACAAGCGATCGAAGATCTTTCCATGGAAGGTCGTATGACAGTTTGTAATATGGCGATTGAAATGGGGGCAAAAGCGGGATTAGTCGCACCAGATCAAACCACTTTTGATTATTTGAAAGATCGTCCATTTGCACCAAAAGGTGAAGAGTGGGATAAAGCAGTAGCATATTGGAAAACGTTAAAAAGTGATCCTGATGCAGAATTTGATACTGTTGTGGTTTTAGAAGCTAAAGACATTGCGCCACAAGTAACTTGGGGAACTAATCCGGGTCAAGTGATTGCTGTTGATCAAACTGTTCCGAGAGTGAATGAAATTGCCGATCCAATTGAAAAACAATCCGCAGAAAAAGCCTTAGCTTATATGGGATTACAAGGCGGTGAGCATTTAACTGATATTAAAGTGGATAAAGTGTTTATTGGTTCTTGTACTAATTCTCGTATTGAAGATTTACGTGCGGCGGCGGCAGTAGCGAAAGGACGTAAAGTAGCTGCTGGGGTACAAGCGTTGGTAGTGCCGGGATCTGGTTTAGTAAAAGAACAAGCGGAAAAAGAGGGCTTAGATAAGATCTTTATCGAAGCTGGTTTTGAATGGCGTTTACCGGGTTGTTCAATGTGTTTAGCAATGAATGATGACCGTCTTGGTGAATGGGAGCGTTGTGCTTCAACCAGTAACCGTAATTTTGAAAGTCGTCAAGGTCGAAATGGACGTACTCATTTGGTTAGTCCTGCGATGGCGGCAGCTGCGGCTGTATTTGGTAAATTTACTGATATCCGCACCGTTGAATTATTAGGAGCATAATATGGCAGGATTTAAACATCACCGTGGCTTGGTTATTCCATTAGATATGGCAAATGTCGATACTGATGCGATTATTCCAAAACAATTTTTACAAGCGGTAACTCGGGTAGGATTTGGTAAACATCTTTTTCATGAATGGCGTTATCTTGATCCTGCTGGAACACAAGTGAATCCAAAATTTGTATTGAATTTCCCGCAATATCAAGGCGCAACCATTTTATTGGCCCGCGAAAATTTAGGTTGTGGTTCATCAAGAGAACACGCACCATGGGCGCTTGCTGACTATGGTATTAAAGTGATGATTGCGCCAAGTTTTGCCGATATTTTTTACAGCAATAGTTTAAATAACCACTTATTACCGGTGAAATTGACTGAACAAGAAGTGGATGAAATCTTCACTTGGGTAAAAGCGAATGATGGTAAACCGATTGATGTGGATTTAGAGCAACAAACAGTACAGGTAGGTGATAAGACCTATCACTTTACTTTAGATCCATTCCGCCGCCATTGTTTATTAAATGGCTTGGATAATATTGGTCTTACTTTGCAGCACGAAGATGCAATTGCGGAATATGAAAAAAATATTCCGAGCTTTTTACGCTAAGATTTGAATATAGATAAGGGAATCAGATTTGATTCCCTTTTTTTTAATTGAGAAATAGAGCGATTTTAAAGGTAATTCTATATTATAGCGGTGCTCTCAAGGCTGGGATTTCTATACTTTATTTGATTTATACACCAATGGGAACCTTATTAATTTTAGGAAATGCTTTAACAGCAATAGATACTAAATTAAGTAATAATGGAAATACTTACTTAGAAGATCAAAATAATTATTTGAAAAATACGATTGAAGGGAGTTTTATTCAAAATATATTACCTAAAAGCATTAGGAATGAACCTTTAGGTATAAGTATAGGCAATTTTTTCTGATGAGTTAATAGATAATTAACTGATGAAAAGGAAAATAAGTAATGAATATATTAACAAGATTAAGGAAAACTTTTTATTATACGGTTGGATTTATTATTCAGATACAAGGTGTGATTTGGATTAAACGTTATTTAGACTTGAATTGTCAAACCAAGTGCAACACTTTATCAAAATAGACCTCATAAGGTGTCTTCCAATTTAAACATTTGCGTGGTCGGTGATTAAGTTTATCGACCACCGCCTGTATCTTCACCTCTGAAACGAGCGTCATATCCATGCCTTTCGGGAAATACTGTCGCAACAACCCATTAGAGTTTTCATTCGTTCCCCGCTGCCAAGGCTGATGTGGCGGAGGAAAATAAAATTCAACATCAAGCGCTGATGTCACCTGCTGATGTTTGGCAAATTCTTTTCCTCTATCAGGCGTAATGCTCTTGAGTGGTTGATTTTTCAATGCTGTTTTCAGCGCATTAACCACGTCTTCCGCTTTTTTTGAAGCTAACTTCGTCGCAATCAGAAAGCGACTGCGTCTATCATTCAACGTTAGCAAACAGGCTTTGCCAAACTGCCCTGATACCGTATCTGCTTCCCAATCGCCAAAACGGCTTCGCTCATTGGCTTCCTGTGGGCGTTGGTTTAACTCGTGGCTAATAATAATTTTACCTCGTTTTTCTACATTGTTCGCACGATGGCGCCGCTTGCCTTTATGGCGCAGATACCGTTTCGCTGTTCTACGAGCGTTATCAAACAGACAGTCATTTATCGCCCGATAAATCGTGGTAAAACTAATTTGATATGGGCTGTTCTCTTGCTTCAACCGTTGCGAAATCTGCTCAGGCGACCAGTTATCCACGATGAACTTCTGCCTTACCAACTCAAACAGTGCAGTATTTTTTAGCTTCTTGTTCGGCTTACACTTAGCGCGTTTCTGCTGATAACGTTGTTGAGCCAACTGGGCAGTATAGCAGCACCTTGAACAGCGTTTTAACTCTCTTGAAATCGTGGATTTATGCCGTTTAAGTGCAACGGCAATAGCGCTAATCGTGTGTCCCAATGCGTGAAAAATCATTATCTTTTCACGCTCATCTATTGTAAGATGGCAATAAGTGTTCATAAGTTTCTGTCCTTAATTTTTTCAAAAAATAAGTTTTCGTCCTTACTTTTTTCGAAAAATAAATTATAGCGGATTTCCTTATGAACACTTTTTTTATTTGTTGCACTTAGATTGTAAATTCAAGGATAAAAATATGATTGACCAAACAACACTATTCTTTAATAAAGAGTATTTATACATTAACCTTAAATTTTTTTTTATGGATTTGGTTGATACTTTTTGCATGGTCATTTACTGATGATTTTTGGAAGTTAATAAAAAAACAGTAATGTTATATGTGAGATATATAAAAAATTAGAAATTTTAAAGAATAAGATTTATAGAACTATAATTTTTTAAATTCTATCTCTACTTTCGATGGATATATAATAATTTAATAAATGTTATCCAAATATCAAAGTAAATATTTTTGATAATAATGGTAATGTAATTAAGACTTCGGGAGAAAAATAATGATTGAACGAATAACTTATAATGAATTAAAAGAATATTTCTTTTTCGATGCTTATAGGTGGTGTAGTGACAGATTTGATAAAGGAAAAATTTTTGCGTGGAATACAAATTTCCATGAATGGGGTGGGGCATTAGATACATTTGACAGCCCATTTGATAGTACGATAGAACATTTAATGATTAATGTTATTTTTATTATTACTAATGGTGCAAGACATATATTAAGTCATCAAATTGCTTTTTCTGAAATACAGACAATCTTGGCTAAAAATAATTTAAATTATTTGTTAAAAGATTTAAATTTGGAAGAAAAGAAAGAGTTTCTTTACGACTTAAATTTAATTTTAAATAATAGAGAAATTGAAATGATTAACAGATAATATGTTAATTAATAATATAAGAGATTTTATATTAATAATGACAGCTATTTTATATGATTAGATTTTGGGAGAGAGGTAATGAGTAAATGTATCACTTACTATGAACTAAAAAAGAAGTTTTTCTTTGAAGCTTATGATTGGTGTAGAAAAAGATTTCATGAAGGAAAAATTTTTAAATGGAATAAAGATTTTGATGAATGGAAAGGGGCTTTAGATTCCTTAGGTAACTCATTTGATAACAAAATAGAGAATTTAATGATTAATGTTATCTATATTATTGCTAATGGTGCAAGAAATATATTAAACCATCAAATTATTTTTAATGAAATACAATTAATTTTAACTGAAAATAATTTAAATAATTTATTAAAGGACTTAAATGTAGAAGAAAAAGAAGAATTTCTTTATGATTTAAATTTAATTTTAAATAATAGAGGAATAGAGGAGTAATAATAAAATTTATAGGGAATATTGGTAGAATATTTGATTTAGTTTTATATGGATAGAAGTGTTATTTGTGAAGAAAAAAGTTAAATGTCTAACTTTAATCCTGATTTTTTTCATAATTTTTGTTATTTCCTGATAGATGTAGTGGGTAAATTATATCTAATTTTGTAAGTGATTCTATAGAAAAATCTATTTCTAATAAAAAGGATAATAAATAATGAAAGTTTTTATATATGCTTTTATTACTATTTATATTGCACTCCTCTCAAAATCAATATTTTATTTCTTATTTGATAAATATATAAATCATATTATAAATAGTATTAATTTTTTCTCCTATAAAAACATCAGTAGTAGTAGCTATTATAATATATTTTGTGCGTCTCATTTTTCCTAAAGAATAAGTAAAATAAGGAATAGCGACAGGTGAGGTAAACCAAGCGATTGTGGGCGGACTATCACCGTATATCAACTAATAAATTAAAGAAGCGACCACTGATAAAGATGGCAATGTCAATCTTGAAGCGAACCTAATGGCACACGCTTTATTGGGTGCCATTGAAGCCTATGCCACAGGCAACAATGCAGTAGCAGGGGCAGTGGGTGCGGTCAGTGGTGAGTTAGCGGCAAAACTAATCACAGAACAGCTTTACCAAAAATCACCAGACCAACTTACCGAAGCACAAAAACAAACGGTATCGGCATTAAGTCAATTAGCGAGTGGCTTAGCCGGAGGTTTGATTAGCGACAGCACCGCTGGGGCAATTAACTCAGCGGAGATTGGTAAACGGGCGGTGGATAATAATTTCCTCTCTGAAAAAGAGATTGTCATTATTGAACTGGCATAAAATGTAGCAGTGACTACATAGAACACAAAATAAATTAAGAAAAGATCACAGATAAAAAGGACTAATGTACAAAAAACTTGTTCCATTAATCCTTTTTTAATAGCAGAATTTCTAATTTCTCTTACCAAAAATAGCGGTCCCAATTCTTACCATTGTTGAACCACACACAATTGCACTTTGCATATCGTCAGTCATTCCCATTGAAAGTGTATCAATAGGAAGATTTGGATAGCTTTGTTGTAATTGCTGAAAGAGCGTTGCCATTTGTTTAAATACTGCTTGTTGTTGCGCAATATCATCTGTTGGTGCAGGAATTGCCATTAAACCACGAAGCTGTAAATTAGGGAGTTGGACAACTTGTGCCGCCAAATCCATTAAATGTTCAGGTTGAATTCCTGATTTTGAACTTTCATCGCTAATATTAATTTGAATTAAAACTTGTAAAGGTGGTAAGTGTGCTGGGCGCTGTTGGCTTAAACGTTCAGCAATTTTGTAGCGATCGATAGTTTGTACCCAATCAAAATGTTCCGCTACGATTCGTGTTTTATTGGATTGTAATGGTCCAATAAGGTGCCAAGTAATATCGTTTAAGTGTTGTTGCTGCGCTTGTTGGATTTTTTCTACGCCTTCTTGTACATAATTCTCGCCAAATAGGCGTTGTCCAGCCTGATAGGCAGCGACAATATCACAGAATGGTTTTGTTTTACTGACAGCTAATAAAGAAACTGTGTGGGTAGTCTGATATTGAGCAATTTGTTGATAAATACGGTTTAAATTTTGTGCAATATCCATCTTTTAATTCTCTTGAAAAACGAAAAAACGGCTTATTATAAAAAAAATTAACTAAGAGTAATAAATTTATTTGACAATATGAGTGAATTTAGGTACTTATTAGAACCACTGAATATTAACTAATTTCCAATTCTGTGTAGTAGTAACCATGACAGCAATGAACATTACGATGACCCGCATTATGATGACCATTATTATTAGTGGGGCGGGTTAGCACACAGAATCCAGTGTTTAAGAAACCCGCACCCTACAAAGTGCGGGTTTTTTTATCGGTAATTTTTCAATTTTTAAAATAAAAAATAAGAGGACAACATCATGCGCGTATTAAAATTTGGTGGTACATCATTAGCAAATCCAGAACGTTTTTCGCAAGCTGGAGAGTTGATTTTACAAGCTCATTTGAAGGATCAAGCAGCAGCCGTTTTATCTGCACCAGCGAAAATCACTAATTATTTGGTAGCATTGGTGGATAAGACTAATAAAGGTGAGGATAAGCAGCAAGATTTACAGGAAGCGAAGCAAATTTTTGAAAATATCCTTGTTGGTTTGAAACAAAAAAATGCAAAATTTGATGATGAAAAATTAAGACAAACCGTTCAACAAGAACTTTCCCAAATCGAACATACCTTATCTCTCTTTTCTCCACAAACTCCTTGCCCAGACAATATTAATGCTTCAGTGATTTCACGCGGTGAAAAATTATCGATTGCGATTATGGCTGGCTGGTTTGAAGCTCAAGGTTATCAAGTACATATCGTTGATCCAGTAAAACAGTTATTAGCACGTGGTGAATATTTAGAATCTTCAGTTGATATTGAAGAATCTACTAAACGTGTTAATGCTCCAGCGATTCCAAAACAAAGCGTGGTATTAATGGCAGGATTTACTGCAGGAAATGATAAAGGCGAATTGATGGTGTTAGGACGTAATGGTTCTGACTATTCTGCAGCGGTATTAGCGGCTTGTTTGCGTGCTGATTGTTGTGAAATCTGGACGGATGTTGATGGTGTTTATACTTGTGATCCGCGTTTAGTACCAGATGCTCGTTTATTGGAAACAATGTCTTATCAAGAGGCAATGGAATTATCTTATTTTGGTGCAAAAGTCATTCACCCACGTACTATCGCGCCAATTGCTCAATTTAATATTCCATGCTTAATTAAAAATACTGGAAATCCAAGTGCTCCAGGTACTTTGATCGATGGCAATGTCCGTTCAGAAACTTTGCAAGTAAAAGGTATCACTAACCTAAATGATGTGGTGATGTTTAATGTTTCAGGTCCAGGAATGCAAGGTATGGTCGGTATGGCAGCAAGAGTCTTTGATACCATGTCGAAAGCAGGGATTTCGGTTATTTTAATTACCCAATCCTCTTCAGAATATAGTATTAGTTTCTGTGTACCGAAAAAATCAGCAAGTAAAGCGAAGAGTGCATTAAAACGTACTTTTGCCACTGAATTGGCTTCTGGTGCATTGGATGAAATCGAAATTATTGATGATCTTGCGATTATTTCTGTTGTAGGTGATGGTATGCGTAAGAGTCGTGGTATTGCAGCTAAATTCTTAACTGCATTAGCACAAGCCAATGTTAATATTGTCGCGATTGCACAAGGTTCATCAGAACGTTCTATTTCTACCGTAGTGCCGCAAAATAAAGCGATTGAAGGTGTAAAAGCGACTCACCGAGCTTTATTTAATAGCCAACAATCATTGCGCGTATTTTTGATTGGTGCTGGTGGTGTTGGTAGTGAATTATTGGATCAAATAGCGCATCAACAACAATTTTTAGCAGATAAAAATATTGCTATTCGTGTTTGTGGAATTGCTAACTCGAAAAAAGTTTTATTAAACGTTGATGGTTTGGATTTAAGTAATTGGCGCGAAGACTTAGCCAATGCGAAGGAAAGTTTTTCAATTCGTCGCGTGATTGATGCCGTACAAGATCAACATGTGTTAAATCCGATTTTAGTTGATTGCACCTCAAACCAAGAAATTGCAGATAGCTATTTACATTTCTTAAATGCAGGTTTCCATGTTGTTACCCCGAATAAAAAGGCGAATACTTCAAGTCTAGCCTACTATCACCAATTACGTGCGGCAGCGTTAAATAATCAACGCTTGTTCTTATATGATACCAATGTGGGGGCGGGATTACCGGTAATTGAAAACTTACAAAATTTGTTAGCTGCAGGTGATGAAGTAGAAGTGTTTGATGGTATTTTATCTGGCTCATTATCTTTTATTTTTGGTGAGTTAGAACAAGGTAAATCATTATCAGAAGTAACACGTTTAGCGAAAGAAAAAGGTTTCACTGAACCAGATCCTCGTGACGATTTATCAGGACAAGATGTAGCACGTAAGTTATTGATCTTAGCTAGAGAATCTGGGCTTGAATTGGAATTAAGCGATATTGAAGTTGAAGGTGTGTTACCGAAAGATTTTGCTAAAGGTAAATCTACAGCAGAATTTATGGCAATGTTACCAGAGTTAGATGCTGAATTCGCTAAACGTGTGAAAGCGGCGCAAGATGAAGGCAAAGTATTGCGTTATGTTGGGCAAATTAAACAAGGTAAATGTAAAGTTGCAATCAAGGCAGTTGACGCGGAAGATCCTTTATATAAAGTGAAAAATGGTGAGAACGCACTGGCATTTTATACTCGTTATTACTCACCAATTCCATTATTATTACGTGGTTATGGTGCAGGTAACAATGTTACAGCTGCGGGAATTTTTGCGGATATTTTGCGCACATTACGTCGCTAATAAAAGGGGAACGCTATGTTACGAATTTATGCGCCGGCTTCAAGTGCCAATATTAGTGTTGGTTTTGACACACTTGGAGCGGCAATTTCACCGATTGATGGCTCATTGCTAGGTGATGTGATCCAAATTGAAGATTGTGCAGAACAGTTTGAGTTTGAAAGTGTGGGGTATTTTGTGCGTAAGCTGCCGAAAGAACCACAAAAAAATATTGTCTATCAAGCTTATGTGCTGTTTAGTGAACGCCTTAAATTACGTAATCAACAGGTGAAACCGTTACGTTTAACCTTAGAAAAGAATATGCCGATTGGTTCGGGATTAGGATCTAGCGCTTGCTCCATTGTGGCAGTGCTCGTCGCCTTAAATCAATTTCATAATGATCCATTTTCTGATATGGAATTATTGGAAATGATGGGAGAATTAGAAGGACGTATTTCAGGCTCGATTCACTATGATAATGTGGCGCCTTGCTATATGGGTGGGGTGCAATTTATGGTGCAGTCATTAGGTTCAATTTGTCAGCGTTTACCATTCTTTGATAATTGGTATTGGGTTTTAGCCTATCCGGGAATTGAGGTTTCTACTGCAGAGGCGAGAGCAATTTTGCCAAAAAGCTATACTCGACAAGATGTGATTTCTCATGGTCGTTATCTTGGTGGTTTTGTCCATGCTTGTCATACTCATCAAGAGAATTTAGCTGCTATTATGATGAAAGATGTAATTGCAGAACCATATCGTCAGCAATTATTACCAAATTTTGCTGAAGTGAAACAGGCAGCACAGGATTTAGGTGCTTTAGCAACAGGAATTTCAGGTTCAGGACCGACAATGTTCTCGATAGCGCCAGATTTAACCACCGCAACGAAAGTTGCTGATTATTTAGAGAAGCATTATTTGCAAAATAATGAAGGTTTTGTGCATATCTGCCAAGTGGATAATCAAGGTGCAAGACAAATTGGTTAATAAGATAAAGGTAACAGAATGAATTTATACAATATCAAACATCCAGAAGAACAAGTAAATTTTGCTCAAGCCGTTCGCCAAGGATTGGGTAAAGATCAAGGTCTATTTTTTCCTGAAAAATTGCCTTATTTTGACAATGTTGATGAATTATTGGCGCTGCCATTAGTAGAGCGCAGCCAACGTATTTTATCTGCAATTATTGGTGATGAAATTCTAGCGGAAAAGTTGGCGCAATTAGTTGCCAATGCTTTTACTTTCCCAGCGCCAGTAGCCAAAGTAGATGAGAATGTTTATGCTTTAGAACTGTTCCATGGTCCAACATTGGCGTTTAAAGATTTTGGTGGGCGTTTTATGGCGCAAGCATTAGCAGCAGTGCGTAAAGATGGCAAAATTACAATTTTAACAGCGACTTCAGGTGATACAGGAGCTGCCGTTGCTCACGCATTTTATGGTTTGGAAAATATTGATGTAGTGATTCTTTATCCGAAAGGAAAGATCAGTGCATTGCAAGAAAAGTTATTCTGCACCTTGGGTGGTAATATTCGTACTATTGCGATTGAAGGCGATTTTGATGCTTGCCAAGCATTGGTAAAACAAGCTTTTGATGATCAAGAATTACGTGAAGCGATTGGTCTAAATTCGGCGAATTCTATTAATATTAGCCGTTTACTTGCGCAGATTTGTTATTACTTTGAAGCAGCAGCACAATTACCAGTAGAACAACGTCAAAATTTAGTGGTATCTGTACCAAGCGGTAATTTCGGTAACTTGACAGCAGGCTTGATCGCTAAGGCGATTGGTTTACCAATTAAACGCTTTATTGCTTCAACTAATGCTAATGATACCGTACCTCGTTATTTACGTTCTCAACAATGGGATCCACACGCAACAGTAGCAACATTATCAAATGCGATGGATGTAAGCCGTCCGAATAACTGGCCTCGTGTAGAAGAGTTATTCCGTCGCCAGCAATGGTCTTTAGCTGATTTACATTCTGACAGTGTGACTGATGCAGAAACAGAAGAAACGTTAAAAGAGATGTATGCGAAAGGCTATTTGTGTGAACCTCATGGTGCAGTAGCTTATCGTGTATTAAAAGAAGATCTGCAACCAGGTGAAACAGGTCTATTCCTTTGCACTGCACATCCAGCGAAATTTAAAGAGAGCGTTGAACGTATTTTAGCGATTGATTTACCGCTACCAGAAGCGTTAGCGAAACACAATGCGTTACCGTTGTTATCTATTACGATGGCGGCGGATTTTGCTCAATTGCGTGCATTTTTATTGACTAAATAAGCAAGAATTAAACACAAAATAAAGGGCTAGTCATTTTCTAGCCCTTAACTTTTATATATTTAGGATGATTTTTTATTGTTTAGTTGCGCCAAATGCAGCACCTAGTTTTTCATTGTCTTTTTCTAATGTGGCAATACCTACAACTTCTTTAGCATTTTTTCCCATAAAATGACCTTCATATTGACCAGTTAAGCCATTTTGTGTTGTTGCACTGCCTTGGAATGCGAGGATCTTATCCGTTGGATCATTAACATTGGTTTCAGTAATAATTTGTGTCTTATCTAAGGCAATATTAACGTTATTACCTTTTATTTCGCCACTGATATTTTTATTGGTGAAATCAGCTTGTAATTTAACGGAGCCGTTGGTATCAACAGTATGGTTTTGATCGACGAGTAAAGCTTTACCTGTATAGGTGGCTGTACCCGAAAGTGTTTTTGCCTCTTCGGCAGAAGTATTAATACCTGCAGTATCTAATCTGGCAAAATTTTGTGGTCTATCTTTACTAACCATTACGCTGTATGCAGAATCAGCTAAATTAACAGCATAAACAGTGTAACTGGCTTCATTGGTGTTAAAACTAGATTTGCTAAAACCTGAATTATCAAGAACCAAGATTTTATCTAATTCGTTATCTATTTTTTCTATTTCATTATTATTTTTAGGCTCTACAGATATTTTATTTTCTAAATATTGGTTGTCAAAAAGGGTTGCTTGTTTAGCATTATTTTGGTGTTTACTATTATCATCACCTCCAGAAGAACTAGAAGAACTAGAAGAACTAGAAGAACTAGAAGAACCAGAAGAACTACAAGCGGCTAAACTGAGAGAAGTAAATAGTGTTAATGTGAGCATTTTGAATTTGCTCTGCATAGTCTATTTCCTTTAAGTTTTGTTGTTGTAAATAAGCGTTACTATTAAGAAAGATAAATTATAAGTGACTAATAATCAATGTTTTATTTTGCACTAGAAAAAAAGATAACGAAAATTTTTAGAGATAGATCAAATATCCAACAATCTCTCTTTTTGCACCTTTGACTTTCCTAAGTCATAGATCTATATTAACAAATGGTTAACATTAAGCATTATTGCTCATGCAAATTTACTTCATACTCTAGCTACAATTAATAATTTAAGGATTTATTATGGCTAATTTTTTAGGTGATTACCAAAAACACGTTGAACAAAGACAAGCCGAAGGGGTTTTCCCTTTACCACTAAATGCAGAACAAACCTCCCAACTTATTGAATTACTCAAAGCACCTTCACAAGAAGATCCTAATTATCTCTTAACACTGTTTGAAACTCGTATTCCAGCCGGGGTTGATGAAGCTGCGTATGTCAAAGCTTCTTTCTTATCAGCGTTGGCAGCAGGTGATGTAACATCACCATTCATCAGCCAAGAACGTGCAGTAGAATTGTTGGGTACAATGCAAGGTGGCTACAATATCGAACCATTAGTGAAAGCCTTAGATAATGACAAACTTGCACCATTAGCAGTTAAAGCACTTTCCCATACTTTATTAATGTTTGATAGCTTCCATGATGTGGCTGAACGTGCAAGCGCAGGTAATCCATTTGCAAAACAGGTATTGCAATCATGGGCTGATGCAGAGTGGTTTTTATCTCGTCCAAAATTAGCAGATAAAATTACAGTAACAGTATTTAAAGTAACTGGTGAAACTAATACCGATGATCTTTCACCAGCACAAGATGCGTGGTCACGTCCGGATATTCCTTTACACGCAAAAGCAATGTTAAAAAATAGTCGTGATGGTATTACCCCAGATAAAGAGGGAGAAGTTGGGCCAATTAGCCAAATTCATCAATTAAAAGAAAAAGGCTTCCCACTTGCATATGTTGGTGATGTGGTGGGTACAGGTTCATCACGTAAATCAGCAACTAACTCTGTGTTATGGCATATGGGGGAAGATATCCCATTTATTCCAAACAAACGTGCTGGCGGGGTCGTGTTAGGTGGCAAGATTGCACCAATTTTCTTTAATACTTTAGAAGATGCGGGCGCATTACCAATTGAAGTTGATGTTACCGCATTAAATATGGGTGATGTGATTGATATTTATCCGTATGAAGGCAAAATCTGTCGTCATAACAGCGATGAAGTATTAGCAACCTTTAGCTTAAAAACAAAAGTATTGCTGGATGAAGTGCGTGCAGGTGGCCGTATTCCATTAATCATTGGACGTGGGTTAACACACAAAGCAAGACAAGCATTAGGTTTAGGCGAAAGTGATGTATTTGTCAAACCACAAGCAGTAGCTGCAAGTAATAAAGGCTTCACTTTGGCACAAAAATTAGTTGGTCGTGCGTGTGGTGTGGAAGGTATTCGTCCAGGGCAATATTGTGAGCCTCGTATGACCTCTGTTGGTTCACAAGATACAACCGGTCCAATGACTCGTGATGAGTTGAAAGATCTTGCTTGCTTAGGCTTCTCAGCCGATTTAGTAATGCAATCATTCTGTCATACTGCAGCTTATCCAAAACCAGTTGATGTTACCACTCACCACACCTTACCAGACTTTATTATGAATCGTGGTGGCGTATCATTACGTCCAGGTGACGGTATTATTCACTCTTGGTTAAACCGTATGTTGTTGCCAGATACTGTCGGAACAGGTGGTGATTCACATACCCGCTTCCCAATTGGTATTTCATTCCCAGCAGGTTCAGGATTAGTCGCATTTGCTGCAGCGACAGGTGTAATGCCATTAGATATGCCTGAATCTGTATTGGTACGTTTCACTGGTACAATGCAACCAGGTATTACCCTACGTGATTTGGTTCATGCAATTCCATACTATGCGATTCAACAAGGGTTATTAACGGTTGAGAAAAAAGGTAAGAAGAATATTTTCTCTGGTCGTATTTTGGAAATTGAAGGTTTGGAAAATCTAAAAATTGAACAAGCCTTTGAACTCTCTGATGCATCAGCAGAACGTTCTGCTGCGGCTTGTACCATTAAACTAAATAAAGAACCAATTATCGAATATCTCAACTCTAATATTACCTTGTTGAAATGGATGATTGCAGAAGGTTATGGTGATGCGCGCACATTAGAGCGTCGTATTAAGAATATGCAAGCGTGGTTGGCTGATCCACAATTGTTGGAAGCAGATCCTGATGCAGAATATGCGGCAGTGATTGAAATTAATATGGATGAGATCAAAGAGCCAATTCTTTGTGCACCAAATGATCCAGATGATGCTCGTAAATTATCCGAGGTACAAGGTGATAAGATTGATGAAGTCTTTATCGGTTCTTGTATGACCAATATCGGACATTTCCGTGCAGCAGGTAAATTACTCAATAAATTTGCTGATGTGATTCCAACTCGTCTATGGATTGCACCGCCAACCAAGATGGATGCTGCTTTATTAACTGAAGAAGGTTATTACAGTATTTTTGGTAAGAGTGGCGCAAGAACAGAAATGCCGGGTTGTTCACTCTGTATGGGTAACCAAGCACGTGTAGCACCAAAATCAACCGTAGTATCCACTTCAACTCGTAACTTCCCGAACCGTTTAGGTCAAGGTGCGAATGTTTATCTTGCTTCTGCTGAATTAGCGGCGGTTGCGGCGTTATTAGGTAAATTACCAACACCGGAAGAGTACTTAAGCTATGCTGCTGATTTACAACAAGATAAAGACGATACTTATCGTTATATGAATTTTGATCAAATCAATAGCTATGTGAAAAAAGCGGGAGAAGTGATCTTCCAAACACAAGTTTAGTACATCAATTTTTGTCGTACTTTTCTTGTTGATCTTAATAAATATTATCCCATCACCAGCGTGATGGGATTTTTTTGTTTTTTCAACAGGGTAAATCTATTAAAATAAACAGAATTTTGTTAAGTGATTAAGGAAATCAAATGATTATTGTAACTGGTGGTGCAGGCTTTATTGGCAGTAATATTGTTAAAGCACTCAATGACATAGGTAGAAAAGATATTTTAGTTGTTGATAATTTAACAGATGGTACCAAATTCGCTAATTTGGCTGATTTAGATATTGCAGATTACTGTGATAAAGAGGATTTTATTGCTTCTATTATTGCAGGTGATGATCTAGGTGATATAGAAGCAGTATTCCACGAAGGTGCGTGTTCAGCGACTACCGAATGGAATGGTAAATATATGATGCAAAATAACTATGAATATTCAAAAGAGTTATTGCATTATTGTTTAGATCGCCAAATTCCTTTCTTATATGCCTCTTCAGCGGCGACTTATGGTGATAGATTAGAGTTTATCGAAGAGCGTCAATTTGAACATCCATTAAACGTTTATGGCTATTCAAAATTCTTATTTGACCAATATGTACGCCAAATTTTACCAGAAGCACAATCACCAGTTTGTGGTTTCCGTTATTTCAATGTGTATGGTCCACGAGAAAATCACAAAGGTAGTATGGCAAGTGTTGCCTTCCATTTGAATAATCAGATTTTAAAAGGAGAAAATCCGAAATTATTTGAAGGCAGCGAACATTTCCGTCGTGATTTTGTTTATGTGGGCGATGTTGCTGCTGTGAACATCTGGTGCTGGCAACATGGTATTTCAGGTATTTTTAACTGTGGTACAGGAAATGCGGAAAGTTTTGCAGAAGTGGCGAAAGCAGTAGTGAAATATCATGGTAAAGGTGAAGTTGAAACTATTCCATTCCCAGAACATTTAAAGAGTCGTTATCAAGAATATACACAAGCAGATTTAACCAAATTACGTGCAACTGGCTACGATAAACCATTTAAGAAAGTAGCTGAAGGGGTTGCAGAGTATATGGCGTGGTTAAATAAATAGTTGAAGTAATATGAAAATTTTAGTGATTGGCCCATCTTGGGTTGGCGACATGATGATGTCGCACAGTTTATATCAGACATTAAAACAGCGTTATCCTGACTGTGAGATTGATGTGTTGGCACCAAATTGGTGTCGTGCATTACTATCCAGAATGCCTGAAGTGCGACAAGCATTAGCGATGCCTATTGGGCATGGTGAGTTTAACTTATCGCAACGTTATCAGATTGGTAAATCATTACGAGGGCAATATGATTTAGCGATTGTATTGCCAAATTCGCTAAAATCGGCGTTTATTCCATTATTTGCTAAGATTCCATTACGTCGTGGTTGGAAAGGCGAGAGTCGTTATTTTTTGTTAAATGATTTACGCAGTAATAAACGAGAGTATCCGTTAATGGTGCAACGTTATATTGCTTTGGCTTTTGAAAAAGGACAAATTCCAGCAGCGAAAGATCTAGCAATACCTTATCCTTATTTGCAAACTGATCCACAACAAGTTGCTGAAACTTTTCAACACTTTGCTGAACAATATGGCTTTGATGATAAACGAGCAATAATTGGTTTCTGTCCTGGAGCAGAATTTGGACCCGCAAAACGCTGGCCGCATTATCACTATGCTGTCTTAGCACAACAATTAATTGCCAAAGGATACCAAGTGAGCTTATTTGGTTCAGCTAAAGATGAGGCGGTAGGTGAAGAAATTCGTCATAGTCTTACCGAAACAGAGCGCCAATATTGTATCAATTTAGCGGGAAAAACTTCGTTACCACAAGCGATCGATCTCATTTCACAATGTACTGCTGTTGTGAGTAATGATTCTGGATTGATGCATATTGCAGCAGCTTTGCAGCGACCTCTAGTAGCAGTATATGGACCAACCAGCCCAGAATATACACCGCCATTAACAGATAAAGTGAAAATCTTGCGCTTGATTAGTGGTGGTTTAATTAAAGTGCGTAAAAGTAAAGATAGTCAAGAAGGCTATCACCAATCATTAATTGATATTCAACCAGAAATGGTGATTTCGGCGTTCGATGAGTTGCTGTAATTATCCGAATAATGGATAAAGTCTGTGAAAATACTCGGCTTTATCCATTTTTATCTGTATTTTGTTCAGCTTAACTTAAGATGTAGAGGAGAAATCAACAGGAATGGTATTTCGTTATCTTATTTTTGTATTCCTACAAATTTTGATCTTTGTTGGTATAAAAGCTGTTGATTGGTTCTTCTTACATAAAACCACAACGCCATACTATAAACGTCCTTTCGTGTGGGGTTGTTATTTAGTCATTAACGCATTTTTACTGTTGTCCGTTTTTCATTTTATCCCTAACGGTTTTCGTTATTCTGCTTATATTTTGATTGGTTTATGGTATATCACTTTAGTTGTTTTCTTCTTATGGGCAAGTAAAAAGATATTAGCACTTTTCAAAATACCTTTACCATCATCACCAATTTTAAGCCGAGGTATAGCAATACTGTTACTAACGGGATTGTGTAGTTATAGTGTGCATCAAGCATATGTGCCACAAGTGGTACATTATTCGGTACAAATTGATAAAGCAGTAAAACCATTCAGAATTGGTGTAGCAAGCGATCTACATCTAGGGAAATTATTTGGTAGTAAGCAATTAGAAAAATTGCAGCAAATTTTTATGCAACAAAAAGTCGATATTGTGTTGTTACCTGGCGATATTATGGATGATAATTTGCAAGCCTATTTTCAACAAAAAATGCAGCCCTATTTTGCTAAATTGAGCTCTCCATTAGGCGTTTATGCCACCTTAGGTAATCACGATTTTTTTCAACAACCTACTCAAATTGCTAATGAAATTCGACGTGAAGGTGTATATCTCTTAACAGATCAAGCTGTTGTGGTATCTAATCAATTTATTATTGTTGGGCGTAATGATGAATTAGATCTGCAACGCCAGCCAATTGAAAAAATCTTGGCTACTATTCCTGCAGAAAAACGAGCTGAATTACCGATTTTATTAATGGATCATCGACCATTTTCGATTACCGAAAATAGTCAGGCTGGCGTTGATATTCAAGTATCAGGTCATACCCATCGTGGGCAAATTTTCCCATTTAATTTGATTGTACATTTAATGTATCAATTAAGTTATGGTTATCAACAATTTGCGCAAATGCATACTTTTGTCACTTCGGGATATGGTTTTTGGGGTGTGCCTTTCCGTTTAGGTTCACAATCAGAAGTGATGATTATTGATGTATCATCAAAAGAGAGTCGTTAGATGCAACATTATGATGTCGTGATTATTGGCGCTGGTGCCGCTGGATTATTTTGTGCTGCCCAAATTGGGAAAAGTGGTAAGTCAGTTATTGTGCTAGATAATGGCAAAAAAGTTGGACGTAAAATTTTAATGTCTGGTGGTGGCTATTGTAATTTCACTAATTTAGAGGTTAGTGCGGTAAATTATTTATCGCAAAATCCTCATTTTGTGAAATCAGCATTAGCTCGTTATAGCCAATGGGATTTTATCAGCTTAGTAGCGCAATATGGTATTGCTTATCACGAGAAAGAAGCAGGACAGTTATTTACTGATGATGGTGCGGAACAGATTGTTAATTTACTGCTGCAAGAGTGCAAGCTGGGGCAAGTTGAGTTTCAGTTACAAGTGAATATTAAACAAGTACAAAAATTATCCTCTGGTTTTTCTGTACAAGCGGAAAATGGTAGTTGTTGGCAATGTCAGCAGTTAGTGATTGCAACAGGTGGCTTATCAATGCCAAAGTTAGGTGCTACACCGTTTGGTTACCATATTGCGGAACAGTTTGGTTTAAATATTGTGCCGCCACGTGCGTCATTAGTTCCGTTTACTTATCGAGAACAAGAGAGTTATCTCTCTGCATTAGCAGGCGTTTCTTTGCCCATTAGTGTAAATGCTGCTAGTGGAAAGTCATTTAATCAATCGCTTTTATTTACGCATCGTGGGTTGTCTGGGCCAGCTATTTTGCAGATTTCTAATTATTGGCAGCCAAATGAAAGTGTTGAAATTGATCTATTACCGCAGCTTAATCTGACGGAATATTTATTAGCGTTGCGTCAAACTTCAGCGAAATTACAATTACGTACTGCCTTGCAGCGTATTTTGCCGAATAAAGTGGTTGAGGTGTTTTGGCAGAAATTAGCCTTAAAAGAGTGTGTACTAGCCGATTTAAGCAAAGCGACCTTAGCTGATTTAACGCAAGCATTCCACCATTGGCAATTTACGCCAAATGGGACAGAAGGTTATCGCACTGCTGAGGTCACGTTAGGCGGTGTGGATACTCAGCATATCTCTTCAAAAACAATGGAAGTGCAACAAGTGAAAGGACTTTATTTTATTGGTGAAGTGCTTGATGTGACTGGTTGGCTAGGCGGCTATAATTTTCAATGGGCTTGGAGTTCTGCTTACGCTTGTGCGAGTGCAATTAAGCCACTTTAGTGTTCGATAAATGAACGTACTTCGCTGAACGCCGCTAAGAACAAACCGAGTGGCGGACGAGTAGAATTTTGTTGTTGGTATTCAGCATTGAACTTTTTGTAATTACCATATTTATCAATTTGATATTGCACACCATCATTATCAATAATCACTATCCAACGGTTATTTGCGCTTAATGTCCAGTTATCTGGCGTAGCATTATCTGCAAACAGATTATTACCAAGGGAAAAATCGGTAGCAGGATTTTCCGCTTTAAAGATCTGCTTCAATAGCGTTGGCACAATATCTAAATTGCTGGTGAGGTTGGTTAATTGTTGTGCAGGCTTATCTCCCCAATGAACCAGTAATGGCACATGAATCTTATCTGGAGAGAAGTCGGCTATATCATCATTTTCACTAAAACCAGTATCGGCAGTGACGATAATTAAGGTATTTGCGAATTGCTGATGCTGTTTTAAGGTTTCAATGAGTTCCGCAAATGATTGATCCACTTGTAATAAATTTTGTGAATATTGATAAATTGCTGCATTTTCGGCACTATCTGCTGTTTTATTTTGTCCTGATTTAGTTGTGACTAATGAAACATCAATAAAACTAAACCAAGGCTGCGAGTTGTCTTTATTTTGTTGTTGATACCAATTTTCCCACTGTTTGAATGTAGCAACATTAGTTTTGTTATATTGTTTTTCCGTTTTTTCAAACAACACAGAGAATAGAGGTTGAGCATCTTGTTGAGTCAATTGCGCCTGTATTTGATAGTCTAATTCACGTAAACGTTTTAATAGTACAGGCTGGGTTTTACTAAATAGAATGCTGTCTAAATAGTTGCCGGGTAAACCATAAAATAGACCAACTAAGCCTTCTTGTGCTTGATTACTGCTACTATAATTTTGTTTAAAATTAAGAGATTGTTGTGCGAATTGGTATAGCGCTGGCGTAGCAGTTTCAGAAATGACATTGTTACGCAACCCGGAAATATTGATTAATAAAATATTAGGCGTTGTATCAGGTGTAGCGTAACGAATATTACGTTTTGGATAATCCAAATATCTTGCGTCTGCGCGACCGGTTGCTGTTAAGATTGCTTGGTAGCTTTCTGCATCTAGTAAACCATTTTTTTCCAAGAATTTTCTTGCGGTCATTGGATAAGATAATGGCAAATTAGAACGTTGCGCGGTAATTGGACGGTAAAAAGTCGCATCTGCCCACGCATAAATAAGGTGCATAGCAATAAAAGCTAATAAAAAGGTATAAGAAACAGGTTTAATCCATTTTTGTCGTTCTAAACTACGGAATTTTTGCCAAGACCAACGGGAAAATAGCATTTGCAATAACAGGATAATTGGCATTGGAGCAAAGAAAATCTGCCAATCGCGAGCAAGTTCACCATTTTCAGGATTGATCACTAAATCCCAAACCATTGAGCTTAAATGGATATAAAAACGTTTGTAAATTTCACTATCTACCAGTAATACGGTAGTACATAACGTAGCAATAATTACCGTAATACCACGAAAAGTACGGTGATTTTTAATGATAAAACTTAACGGAAAGATAATGAGTAAGTAGATGGCGAATACAATAAAACTGAAATGCCCAATAATGCTGATAAAAAAGTAAATTTTTCCTAATAGCGTATCGGGCCAATCAGAGAAGAAAGCATAACGTGAGCCAATAATAAAAGAGATAATAATGTTAAAAAACGCAAACCAATGACCCCACGAGATTTTTCGTGATAATTCTTCTCGGTCTTGTTGGGTGTAGTTCAGTTTTAACATTATGGTGATGCCAATTAATGCTTTTTGGTTGCAGTTTCTAAAGAGTGTAATAAAGCTTCAGTGAAGGCTTTGGCTAAAGGTAAACGTTGTGAGTCTTTGACACTGCTGAGTAATAAATTACTTACCATATCACCTAGAACAATTAATGATAAATCAACAGGTGCTTGATGTTTTTCTAAAGTAGCGATCATCTCGCTCATCAACGCTTCAATTTCTTTATTTGAATATTTAGAATGTGCCGCCATACAAATTTGCTAACGAAAAAAACTTGGCGCTTATCATACCAGATTTTTTAAAGAAATCGGCTAAAAATAATGGGGAAAATCTCCTATAATGGCAAAGATTTTGGTCAAAATAGCATAAGATATTATTATGAGTATAAATGTTGAACAGATTATTTTGCATCAGTTGTACAGAAAATTAACTGTTGACGCAGAAACGATTGAACTTGAAACGAAGTTACGTGGTCAAACCCTTCCGGAAAATGAATTAGTGCAACAATTAATGTTGGAATTGCATCAGCATTATCAAGCGAAAAATAAAACTTACGCGGTGTTTAATGATGAATCGCAGTTTGCACAAATGCTAAATCGCTATTTAGAAAAAGAGTTGGATTTTTTAACCTTTAGTCAGCAAGCGACGGAACTGCTTGCAAAAGAAATCAGTAAATACAGCTTCGCTAGCGGTGGTACTTTTATTGTTAGCCAATATAATTTTTTGGCAACCGATTATCTTTTTTTAGGCTTAATCGACAGTAGAACGAGTCTATTAGTTGATGAACAATTGGAAGTGCATGGTACGCAATATTTGGATTTAAGTAAATGTGACATTATTGCGCGAGTGAATTTAACTGAATTATCAATTGACGCACAATCCAACCGCTATCTAACCTTTTTAAAGGGAAGGATTGGTCGTAAAGTTGGTGATTTTTTTATGGATTTTTTAGGTGCAGAAGAAGGGCTTAATCCAAAAGTGCAAAATCAGTTGTTAGTGCAAGCAGTACAAGATTATTGTCATCAAGCCGATGTAGAACCTGAACAATCCAAAGAGATTAAACAACAAGCTTTAGCATATTGTAAAGCAAGAGCAGATGAAGGTGCTGAAATTGATGTTGCTGCGTTATCTGATGAAATGGATAAATTGAATGGACAATCTTTTGTGGAATTTGCACAAGCGGAAGAGTATGAATTAGAAGAAGCTATCCCGCCATTGCCGGCAACATTGAAGAAATTGGAAAAATTTTCGGGATCTGGGCGTGGTGTTACTTTGACTTTTTCAGCTGAATTGTTAGGACAGCGTGTCGTTTGGGATGAGGAAAACGATACGTTAATGATTAAAGGATTACCTGCAAATTTACGCGATCAATTGCAGCGTAATAAATATTAAATTGGCATTTCACCTAAGTTTAGGTATTATCAGCGAGAGTTAACGATTATTAAGAAGGCTAACTATTATGAAATTAAAAATTGTTTTGTTGTCATCACTTTTTGCATTAGGCATTTCTGCTTGTTCTTCACCAGTTAGTAAATTGGTTTATCGTATTGATGTGCCGCAAGGAAATTATCTTGATGCAGCAACAGTGGATAAATTACAAAAAGGTATGACACAAGAACAAGTACAATATTTACTTGGTACGCCATTATTAGTTGATCCATTTAATACATCTAATTGGGTGTATGTACAAAGAATTCAAAAAGGGCATGAAGATCCAATTGAGAAGAAATTAATTGTACATTTTAATCCACAAAAAACGGTAGAAAGTTTTGATTACTCTCCTGAGTTAGCTCAAGCAGAAGTAAAAGAGGTGGAAAAGCCACAAGTGGCAGAAGAAGGTAAATCTTGGTGGCAATTCTGGAAATAAGTAATAGATAACAAAAAACCTACCGAATGTGGTAGGTTTTTTACTGTTCTTATTTTGTACTTGGAATACTGAAACGTTTGTTGAAGCGTTCAACACGACCACCAGTATCAACAACACGTTGTTTACCAGTATAGAATGGGTGGCATTTTGCACATACGTCTAAGTTAATATCGTGTCCCACAGTAGAACGAGTTTTGATCACATTACCGCAAGAGCAAGTTGCAGTGACTTCTTTATATTCTGGATGAATACCTTGTTGCATAATAACCTCAAATTAGCATGCGCCGCTATTGATCTCCTTAGGATCAACACCGCACATATTTTTACAAAAAAACATCGCCATATGGCGACAGTAAAAAGGGAACTGAATAATATAGGAAACGAGTAGAAAATTCAATATAAAAACAAGGGATATTCGATAGAAAAAGATGTCATTAGGGGAATAGCTGAAAATTTTCTATAATGTAGCGGTAGTTTATCGTTGTAAGGTTTGTAATGAAAATAGTACGTGTCGCATTAGATATTTCTGTTAGAAATCAGTTTGATTATTTATTGCCAGATGAAATGGAGGTCAGTATTGGTGCTAGAGTATTAGTACCATTCGGCACACAGAAACGTATTGCGATTGTAACGGATTTACCCAATAGCAGTGAAGTTGAACAACTAAAACCAATTCTAGCCGTATTAGATCACATTACATTATTTGATGAAAAAATGTGGCAATTACTCTTATGGGCGAGAGATTATTACCATCATCCAATTGGTGAGGTGCTATTTTCTGCATTACCAGTCAAGTTACGCAGAGGCGATACAATTACCAAAATGACACAGCATTTTTATCAGTTAACTGAATTAGGTAAACAAGCAGTTATAGATAATGTGCTGATCAGAAAACCACGCCAACATGAACTTTTACAGTTCTTACAACAACATCAATGTTTAGAAAAACAGAGTGATATTTTTTCTCATAGTATTAAGAAAAGTGTATTGGAAGCTGGCTATATTGAAACTATTGGGATTGAAGTAAATCAACCGGAATGGAACGAAAATATTGCAGAGACGGAAATTGTTCAAAGCAAAAATAAATTAAATTTAAATAAAGAACAGGCGTTGGCAGTTAGTCAGATCAGCTTATGTCAGGGATTTCACACTTGGTTATTGCAAGGGGTAACAGGCTCTGGAAAAACTGAAGTTTATCTTCAAGTGATTGAAGAAGTATTAAAGAAAGGACAGCAGGTCTTGGTATTAGTGCCAGAAATTGGTTTAACGCCGCAAACTATTCGTCGTTTTAATTTGCGTTTTAATGTCCCTATTGCCGTATTGCACTCGAATATGAATGATGCTGAACGGTTACAAGTGTGGCAAGCGGCAAAAGAGAATAAAGTTGCTATTGTAATCGGAACACGTTCAGCGATTTTTACACAATTTTATGACTTAGGCTTAATAGTATTAGATGAAGAACACGATCAATCTTTTAAACAGCAAGAAGGGTGGCGTTATCATGCCAGAGATATTGCAGTTTATCGTGCTAGACAACATCAAATTCCAATTATTCTAGGTAGCGCTACGCCAAGTTTGGAAAGTTTATATAATGCAGCAAGAAAGAAATATCATTTAATTTCATTACGTTATCGAGCCAATAATCAGGTCGCCAATAATCAAATTGTTATCGACTTAAAAACACAACATTTAGAGAATGGCTTATCGACCAGCCTATTATTGCGGATGCAAGAAGTTTTGCAACGTGGCGAACAAGTATTGTTGTTTTTAAATCGGCGTGGTTTTGCACCAGTTTATTTATGTCATGATTGTGGTACGGTAGAGATGTGTGCACATTGTGATAAACCTTATACTTATCACCAATATCGTAATGTATTGCAATGTCATCATTGTGGCGCACAAAAACCGATTCCATTCCAATGTTCTCATTGTGGCTCAACTAATCTATTGACAACTGGAGTTGGCACAGAGCAGCTGGAAGCGGTATTACAAACTAAATTTCCAGATTATCAGATAGTGCGTTTAGATCGAGATAGTACAGCGAGAAAAGGTGCTTTAGAGCATTATTTACAAGAGATTTCGCAAGGAAGACGTCAAATTCTGATTGGCACGCAAATGTTAGCCAAAGGTCATCACTTTCCAAATGTTGGGTTAGTGGCTTTAGTGAATATTGATAGTGCCTTATTTTCTGCGGATTTTCGTGCCGAAGAGCGATTGGCGCAATTATATGTACAAGTTGCGGGTAGAACAGGACGAGGTAATAAAGCAGGAATGGTCTTATTACAAACACATTATCCGGAACATCCTCTGTTTAAAACTTTGATTTCAGCTGGCTATACTGATTTTAGTCAGCAAGTTTTACAACAGCGTTATCAATTCCAATTACCACCTTATTATTATCAGGCACTCATTAAAGCATCTGGACGTAATGAGGTGGAAGTTAAGCAGACGTTGCAATTACTGCTGGAACATCTGCAAACAAGGTTAGATGAATCTATGCAAGGAGTGCAATTATTAGGGCCGTTACCGGCTGCGGTAGAAAAAAAAGCAGGACGATATCGTTGGTATTTATTGTTACAACATAGTCAACGAGGTGCTTTACACCAGACGTTGTTTTTAGTAGAAAATTTATTAACAACGTTAAAAATACCGTCAGCAGTGAGGTTAGCCTTAGACATTGATCCTTATGATTTCGGTTAATAATTGTGGTCAATATTTCAAATTTTCAGTAAAATTAGCGCCCGTTTTATAGGTTAAATAGTTAGGAAAAAGTTGTGGTTCAACGAGATTATGTTTCACGAGGTCCTGCCTCTAGAAGAAGACAACAAAAAGGTACAGGCAGAAAAAAATTATTATTAGCCTTAATGCTATTGATTATTGCGGTATTTGCGATTGCATTATTCTTTCTCAAAGAGAGTTCTCCAGCAAGTAAAGAAATTACAACCACAGCAGAAACAGCACCAACAACGAAAAAAAGTACGTTACCAAGTCGTCCGGAAGAGGTTTGGAGCTATATCAAACAATTGGAAACGAGAGAAGTACCGGTTGATGATAATGTTTCTTCTGTGGCTAAAAATGTACAATTGACCGAAGAACAGAAGAAAATTTTATTACAATTGGAACAAGATAAATTAGCTGAACAAGCAAAACAAAAGGCAGAAGAGCAAGCCAGAATAAAAGCTGAAGAACAAGCTAAAATTGAACAAGCGAAAGCTGAACAACAAGCAAAAGCTCAAGCCGCTCAACAAAAAGCGACTACTGCAAATAAAGTAGAAAAAACAGCAACAACGACGACTAAAACTGTTGTGACAGAAGCGAAATCTGACAATGAAACGAAAAAGAGTTCAGCAACCGATAGTAAAGGCGGTAGAAAATATGGCTTGCAATGTGGCGCATTTAAAAATAAAACTCAGGCTGAGAATTTACAAGGCCGTTTAGTGATTGAAGGTTTTAATGCATTTACTAAAAGTTCTGCCGATTGGACTCGTGTCTTTATTGGACCAGTAGATAGTTATAATGCAGCTTCTAGCGCAAAATCAACATTAGGATCGAAAGGCGTTGATTGCGTCGTTATTGGAATGTAGTTTTATTTAGCTGTAATTTGATGAAAAGTGCATGAAATTCTCATGCACTTTTTTGTGTCTGATTGTTGTCAGAATGATCAACCAGTAAGTAAGCCCCTTTTGCCATCATCCGTAATTGTAAAATCACTCGATGTTTTAAGGCTTCACGCTCTTGACTATTCATATCTAAAGCGTGAGATCCTGCTGTAAACACTAATGTTACCATTCCTTCGGATTGTGCTTTTGCTACATAATCGGGAATATTTTTATCTTTATTCATAATATATTCTGCTAACTCAGCAACAAAGTGATTGATTTCACGAGAAGCTGCGGTACGGAATTCTTGTGAAGTACCAGAACTTTCTCGCAATAGCAGACGAAACACATTTGGACGATTAGTAATAAATTCAAAAAATGTTTCTACAGAAATGACAATTACACTGCCGCCATCAGCAATGCGTTTACGTGCCTGGCGCATTAATTGGCGTAAGATCAATCCTGCTTCATCTACCATACTTAAACCTAATTCGTCCATATCACGAAAATGGCGATAAAAAGAGGTCGGAGCGATACCAGCTTCACGACTGACTTCACGTAAACTCAAATTAGAAAAACTTTTTTCAGCACTAAGCTGTTCAAATGCTGCATCAATTAAGGCGCGGCGAGTTTTTTCTTTTTGTTTGGCTCTAATTCCACTCATAATGATTAGTCTTGGGTTGGTGTAACAAGCAAAGGTTTAATATTTTTTTCTACCAATTGTGCTACACGTTGATAGCGAGCGCGTAATGGTGAACCTGGGCGATAAATTAATCCGACAGAACGGAATGGACGTGGATTAATACAAGGAATGTATTTCACACCTTGACGCGAACGTTCGTTTAAGATAGCGAGCTCTGGCATAAAAGTAATTCCAGCATTTGCTGCGACCATATTGCGTAATGTTTCTAAACTGGTAGCTTGGTAATGTGCATTTTCTTTTGCCCCAGCTACGAAGCAGTAACCTAAAGCTTGATCGCGGAAACAGTGCCCGTCATCTAACATTAGTAATTCATAATCTTTTAAACGTTCGAGTGGGATTTCTTGCTCTTTCGCTAATGGATGTTGCTCGGATACAGCAATTAACATTGCTTCATCATAGATTGGAATTTCCATAAAAGCAGAAGTTTCTTTAACGAGCGCAACAATGGCACAATCCAATTGTCCTTTTTCTAGCTGTTCTAGTAATTGATGAGTTTGGGCTTCATATAGATAAACTTCTAATTCAGGAAAGGCATCACGCAACATAGGAATAATGTATGGTAATAGATAAGGACCAATTGTTGGAATCATACCGATGTGTAATGGTCCGGTCATGTCTTTACCTTGATTACTTGCCATTTCACGTAATAATTGCACCTCTTTTAATACATTGCGTGCTTGATCGACTAATAACAAACCAGATTGTGTGAATAATACTTTACGACTGGTACGTTCTAATAAAATGATGCCTAATTCATCTTCAAGCTTACGAATTTGCCCGCTTAAAGTAGGTTGGCTAACATGACAAGCATCAGCAGCTTTACGGAAATGTTTGTGATCAGAAAGAGCTACTAAATATTCAAGATCCCTAAGATTCATAACGCCTCCTTTCATAGGTTATGACGATTAAAAATTATATTTTTAATTGGAGGAAACTATAGCATATTTATTGCCGAGTACAATCATTTTCTGCATCTGTCAGCCATTGCTTGATTAATTCATCCGTAATTAATTTATGGGACCATAAGCTAGTAATGGCTGGTTGTGGAAATTGATTGTGGTTATACGCAATCAATCTTTTAAAATCAAATGCAGCGTGCGGATAATCATTGATTAGTAAGATTGCAAAATAGCCATCTTCTGACCAACAAATTTGTAATTGACGGGCAGTTTCTTTTTGTTCAACAGATGCTGCGTTATAAATATGTAGGCAATCTACAATCGCTTCGTCTTGTTGGGTATCAATAGCATAGAAATAACCAGTTTCACCGTCATCTTCAAAGACAACAGCAAGATTTTCATGTTGGCTAGAGTGAGTGCCGAGTTGTTTTGGCTGGCTAATAAAAAGTTGATCTTCTAAGGTTAAGTGCAACATAAATATCCCTATATGTTGAGTGTTGATAAATGGTCAGTTAATTGCTGCATACAGCGTTCTAAAATGTGCTGATCCTGTTCGGTGAAACGGGCAAATTTAGGACTATCAATATCTAAAACACCAATAATTTTTCCTTGATGATAGAGTGGTAATACGATTTCTGCATTACTTGCACTATCACAAGCTATATGCCCCGCAAATTGGTGAACATCGTCGATGCGTAATACTTTATTTTGCGCAACAGCTTGTCCACAAACGCCTTTTCCTACAGGAATTCTTGTGCAGGCAATTTTACCCTGAAATGGTCCTAAGGTAAGTACATTCTGTGCATTAAGTAGATAAAAACCGACCCAATTGATCTCTGGTAAATATTGATTCAATAATGCAGAAGTATTGGCTAACACACTGATTAGATTATCATCATCAGCGATTAATGCTTGTAAGTTAATGGGTAAATCATTTAAGTCCGTATCAGAAAAAGAAAACATAGCTACTCCTAAACAAGGAAAAGCCGAAAGGGGATTCCTTTCGGCTTATTATCAAATGGAATAATAAAAAATTACCAGCCTTTTACTACAGAATCTTTAAATTCTTCCATTGCTTTTTTGTACACTTCTTCAGTGTTATAGGCTTTTACGAAGTTTTGTACATCTGGATCTGCTTTATTATCTTCACGAGCAACAATGATGTTTACATATGGAGAATCTTTATCTTCTACGAAAACAGCATCTTTACTTGGATATAAACCTGCTTGACCAGCAAAAGTATTGTTGATAATTGCAAGATCTACTTGACCTAAAGTACGTGGAATTAGGTTAGCATCAAGAGTTTTAATGTTAAGATTCTTTGGATTTTCAACAATGTCTAAAGTGGTTGGTGTTAAACCTGTACCCGCTTTTAATTTAATTAAGCCTTGAGCTTGAAGTAAGAGAAGTGCACGACCACCGTTAGTTGGATCGTTTGGAATTGCAACGGTTGCACCATCTTTTAACTCACTCGCTTTTTTGATAGTTTTTGAGTAAGCAGCAATTGGATATACGAAAGTATTACCAACGATAACAAGATCTTTCCAACCGCGATCTTTCATTTGTGAATCTAAATATGGTTTATGTTGGAATGCGTTAGCATCGATTAATTTATTTTCTAATGCTGCATTTGGTGTTACATAATCAGTAAATGGCACGAGTTCAACTTCTAAACCATATTTATCTTTAGCAATTTTTTTTGCGGTTTCTGCAACGGTCATTTCTGGACCAGTTTGGATACCAACTTTGATTTTGCCATCTTTAGCAAATGCTGATGAAGAAAACGCAATAGCGGCAGATAACGCACTGATAGTTAAGATGTTTTTGATTTGCATATCTAAAATCTCCTTATAGATTTATTTATGATTAAAATAGCGGACAAGTTGGTCACCAATAGTTTGGATTACTTGAACCATAATAACGAGAATTACAATAGTGGCGATCAGTATTTCAGGTACGTAGGTTTGATAACCATACTGAATACCAACATAACCTAAACCACCGCCACCTACGGTTCCAGCCATTGCCGAATAGTTTACTAATGCCACTAAGGTAATAGTGATAGCATTAATAATGCTAGGTAATGCTTCTGGTAATAAGAATTTAGTAATAATTTGGAAATTACTTGCGCCCATTGCGCGTGCAGCTTCGGTTAAACCAGATGGAATTTCCATTAAAGCGCCTTCAACTAAGCGGGCAACAAAAGGAATAGCTGAAATCGTCAATGGAACAATTGCTGCAGTGGTACCGATAAAAGTACCTAAAATCAACATAGTAAATGGGATAATAGCAACCAATAAAATTACGAATGGTACGGAACGACCAATATTAACAATAGCGCTTAAAATCGCATTAAGACTTTTATTTTCTTTAATTTGTCCTCTTTTGGTAATAAAAAGCACTACACCAAGAGGAATACCAAATAGAGCTGCAAAGAAACCTGAAGCAAACACCATATAAAGTGTTTCTAATGTTGCATTACCAATTAAAGTCCAAACTTGAGGAGTTAATACATCAAACATAACCAAGTACCTCAACACGTACATTGTGTTCCATTAAATAAATTTTTGCTTGGGTAATTGAATCTTCATCACCCTCAACTTCTGCAATTACAAAACCAAACTTGACACCACCGGCATAGTCAATTTGTGAAGTCAAGATACTCAAATCAATACCAAATTTTTTGGAAGCTAATGAGAGTAACGGTGCGTCAACAGAACGACCAGTAAATTCAAATTTAATCAACGGATAAGATTGTGCATTACGAGGTGAATCACTCAATTGTGCCAAATATTCATCAGGCAAATTGATATGGAATGTTGAGCGAATAAAATCTTGTGCCAATTGTGTTTTTGGATTTGAGAAAATTTCACTGACAGAACCTTGTTCGACTAAGCAGCCTTTATCAATAATTGCCACTTGATCACAAATCTGTTTTACGACATCCATTTCATGGGTAATTAATAAAATAGTGATACCTAAATTACGATTAATCTCTTTTAATAATCTGAGAATAGATTGGGTAGTCGCAGGATCTAAGGCGCTAGTAGCTTCATCGCATAATAAAACCTTTGGATCACTTGCTAAGGCACGAGCAATTGCTACACGTTGTTTTTGTCCACCAGATAAGTTACTCGGATAAGCATCTTTTTTATCTGCTAGTCCAATCATTTCCAATAAAGAGTTTACTTTTTCAATGATTTTTTCTTTTGGTGTTCCATTAAGCTCTAATGGCAGTGCAATATTACCGAATACAGTACGAGAACTGAGCAAATTAAAATGTTGGAAAATCATGCCAATATTGCGACGAGCCTGCACTAATTGAGATTGTGATAATTGCATGAGGTTTTGACCATCAACAAATACATTACCACTGGTTGGACGTTCTAATAAGTTAACGCAACGAATTAGTGTACTTTTACCCGCACCAGATGCTCCGATAACACCAACAATTTTTCCTTGTGGAATGTGTAAAGAAACATTATCCAATGCGGTCAGCTGACGCCCATTCACTTGGAAAGTTTTATAGATATTTTCTAATTTGATCATTTTTTACTTAATTAAGTTAAGACAAGAAAATTATCGAGTATTTTAGACGTCTAGATAGCTATGTCAATAAATTTTTATAAAGTTTAGTTATTAGCAATGAAAATGGGGATTTTGGCATATATAAAATGGAGAGGAGTGATATAGTATAGATGTATGGTAAAGATAAAAAGAATTATTAAATGAGGGAAAAAATGAGAAAAGCCATTTTTTTAGATCGTGATGGAACATTAAATATTGATCATGGTTATGTACATACTATTGATCAATTTGAATTTATTGAAGGTAGTATTGAAGCACTAAAAGTTTTACAAGAGATGGGTTATTGTTTGATTTTAGTAACTAATCAATCAGGAATTGCTAGAGGCTATTTTTCAGAAGATGATTTTAATCAGTTAACCGAGTGGATGGATTGGTCATTAGAAGACAGAGGTGTACATTTGGATGGCATTTATTATTGCCCTCATCACCCGGAAGGAAAAGGTGAATACCGTAAAGAGTGTGATTGCCGTAAACCGAAAGGTGGTATGTTATTAGAAGCGATTAAAGATTTTGATATTGATCCTAAGCAATCGATTATGATTGGTGATAAATTAGATGATGTATTGGCAGGAAAATCAGCGGGAGTATCGACAACAGTACTAGTAAGAACAGGTAAAGCTATTTCTGAAGAAATTGCAGCAAATGCAGACTATGTCATTGATTCTATTGAAGACCTTCCGAGATTAATTAAACAGACAATTGCTAAGAAGTCTAAAAAATAAACGTTTAAAAAATTTTTATAAAAAAGTGCTTGCAAGGTGAATTGAAATCACTATAATGCACCTCCGCAACGACGCTGAAGTGTGAAGTTAAAAAAGAAAGCGTCGTTTTTTGTTCTTTAACATTTTATCAGACAATCTGTGTGGGCATTCGTAGATGATGTTTTTACTTTAAGTAAAAGAATTAAAAAAAGATTATCTTGAATGCTGAATTTGAAGATTCATATGATTTGAATAACGAAGTCAGTTTTTTTTAAGAGCGAAGATTAAATTGAAGAGTTTGATCATGGCTCAGATTGAACGCTGGCGGCAGGCTTAACACATGCAAGTCGGACGGTAACAGGGGAGAAGCTTGCTTCTTTTGCTGACGAGTGGCGGACGGGTGAGTAAGGCTTGGGAATTTGGCTTATGGAGGGGGATAACTACGGGAAACTGTAGCTAACACCGCGTAATATCGAGAGATTAAAGTAGAGGGACCGAAAGGCCTTTAGCCATAAGATGAGCCCAAGTGAGATTAGGTAGTTGGTGAGGTAAGGGCTCACCAAGCCGACGATCTCTAGCTGGTCTGAGAGGATGGCCAGCCACACTGGGACTGAGACACGGCCCAGACTCCTACGGGAGGCAGCAGTGGGGAATATTGCGCAATGGAGGGAACTCTGACGCAGCCATGCCGCGTGAATGAAGAAGGCCTTCGGGTTGTAAAGTTCTTTCGGTGGTGAGGAAGGTGCATGCTTAAATAGGGCATGTAATTGACGTTAGCCACAGAAGAAGCACCGGCTAACTCCGTGCCAGCAGCCGCGGTAATACGGAGGGTGCGAGCGTTAATCGGAATAACTGGGCGTAAAGGGCACGCAGGTGGTGACTTAAGTGAGGTGTGAAAGCCCTGGGCTTAACCTGGGAATTGCATTTCATACTGGGTCGCTAGAGTACTTTAGGGAGGGGTAGAATTCCACGTGTAGCGGTGAAATGCGTAGAGATGTGGAGGAATACCGAAGGCGAAGGCAGCCCCTTGGGAAGATACTGACGCTCATGTGCGAAAGCGTGGGGAGCAAACAGGATTAGATACCCTGGTAGTCCACGCTGTAAACGCTGTCGATTTGGGGATTGGTTTTAGAGATTGGTCCTCGAAGCTAACGTGATAAATCGACCGCCTGGGGAGTACGGCCGCAAGGTTAAAACTCAAATGAATTGACGGGGGCCCGCACAAGCGGTGGAGCATGTGGTTTAATTCGATGCAACGCGAAGAACCTTACCTACTCTTGACATCCATAGAAGGACTCAGAGATGAGTTTGTGCCTTCGGGAGCTATGAGACAGGTGCTGCATGGCTGTCGTCAGCTCGTGTTGTGAAATGTTGGGTTAAGTCCCGCAACGAGCGCAACCCTTATCCTTTGTTGCCAGCGGTTGAAGCCGGGGACTCAAGGAGACTGCCAGTGACAAGCTGGAGGAAGGTGGGGATGACGTCAAGTCATCATGGCCCTTACGAGTAGGGCTACACACGTGCTACAATGGTGCATACAGAGGGAGGCGAAGTGGCGACATGGAGCGAAACTCAGAAAGTGCATCGTAGTCCGGATTGGAGTCTGCAACTCGACTCCATGAAGTCGGAATCGCTAGTAATCGCGAATCAGAATGTCGCGGTGAATACGTTCCCGGGCCTTGTACACACCGCCCGTCACACCATGGGAGTGGGTTGTACCAGAAGTAGATAGCTTAACCTTTAGGAGGGCGTTTACCACGGTATGATTCATGACTGGGGTGAAGTCGTAACAAGGTAACCGTAGGGGAACCTGCGGTTGGATCACCTCCTTACTAGATTAAAGTGAAGATGTTACTATGAAATGTTCACACAGATTGTTTGATAGAAGGACGACACCTACAGAGGGTCTGTAGCTCAGGTGGTTAGAGCGCACCCCTGATAAGGGTGAGGTCGGTGGTTCAAGTCCACTCAGACCCACCATGAGCGAGAATGATGCGAATGGGACTGTAGGGAAAGAAGGATTGGGGATATAGCTCAGCTGGGAGAGCGCCTGCCTTGCACGCAGGAGGTCAGCGGTTCGATCCCGCTTATCTCCACCAATTCGAACAGAGGTCATGACTAAGAGGTTAAGAAGAAAGTGGAAACACTTAACCTTTTAGTCATGACGAAAGTCTGAATATTGCTCTTTAAAAACGAAGACACAAGCTGAAAACTGAGAACTCAAAAGCGAGCGACTGAAGGGAGAGAATCCTTGAGGTTGTATAGTTAAGTAAGTAAGCGTACACGGTGGATGCCTAGGCAATCAGAGGCGAAGAAGGACGTGCTAATCTGCGAAAAGCGTGGAGGAGTTGATAAGAAGCGTTAACTCCACGATATCCGAATGGGGAAACCCGGTAGATGAAGAATCTATCATCACTGTCTGAATCTATAGGATAGTGAAGCGAACCAGGAGAACTGAAACATCTCAGTACCCTGAGGAAAAGAAATCAACCGAGATTCTGCGAGTAGCGGCGAGCGAAAGTGGAGTAGCCGTTAGAGATAGTAAAGGATTTAGGAGAATGAGTTGGGAAGCTCAATCGAAGAGGGTGACAATCCCGTATCTGAAGAATCCTTTATGGTACTAAGCTAACAAGAAGTAGGGCGAGACACGAGGAATCTTGTCTGAAGAAGGGGGGACCATCCTCCAAGGCTAAATACTCCTGATTGACCGATAGTGAACCAGTACCGTGAGGGAAAGGCGAAAAGAACCCCGGGAGGGGAGTGAAAGAGAACCTGAAACCGTGTACGTACAAGCAGTGGGAGCATAGGAGACTATGTGACTGCGTACCTTTTGTATAATGGGTCAGCGAGTTATATTTTGTAGCGAGGTTAACCGGATAGGGGAGCCGAAGGGAAACCGAGTCTTAACTGGGCGGAAGTTGCAAGGTATAGACCCGAAACCCGGTGATCTAGCCATGGTCAGGTTGAAGGTTGGGTAACACTAACTGGAGGACCGAACCGACTACTGTTGAAAAAGTAGCGGATGAATTGTGGCTGGGGGTGAAAGGCCAATCAAACCGGGAGATAGCTGGTTCTCCCCGAAATCTATTTAGGTAGAGCCTTATATGAATACCTTTGGGGGTAGAGCACTGTTTCGGCTAGGGGTCCATCCCGGATTACCAACCCGATGCAAACTGCGAATACCAAAGAGTAATATATAGGAGACACACGGCGGGTGCTAACGTTCGTCGTGGAGAGGGAAACAACCCAGACCGCCAGCTAAGGTCCCAAAGTCTATATTAAGTGGGAAACGAGGTGGAAAGGCATAGACAGCTAGGATGTTGGCTTAGAAGCAGCCATCATTTAAAGAAAGCGTAATAGCTCACTAGTCGAGTCGGTCTGCGCGGAAGATGTAACGGGGCTAAAATATAGCACCGAAGCTGCGGCATCAGGCGTATCACTAATACGCCTTACGATTAACAACTTGCGAAAGTATAGAGCAAGTTGGTCAAGCGCCCAACACGTTGAGTGGAGGGGGTGTGAGATTGAAGGAATATTAGTGATACGCCTGTTGGGTAGGGGAGCGTTGTGTAAGCCGAAGAAGGTGACTTGAGAGGGTTGCTGGAGGTATCACAAGTGCGAATGCTGACATAAGTAACGATAAAGCGGGTGAAAGGCCCGCTCGCCGGAAGACCAAGGTTTCCTGTCCAACGTTAATCGGGGCAGGGTGAGTCGGCCCCTAAGGCGAGGCTGAAGAGCGTAGTCGATGGGAAATGGGTTAATATTCCCATACTTGTTAGATAAGCGATGTAGGGACGGAGAAGGCTAGGCAAGCAGACGGACGGAAGGGTCTGTTCAAGCGTGTAGGTAGATGGTGTAGGCAAATCCGCACCATTAATGCTGAGGCGTGATGAGGAGTAACTACGGTTGCGAAGTTGTTGATGCCAAGCTTCCAGGAAAAGCTGCTAAGCACATTATCTAATAAACCGTACTGAAAACCGACACAGGTGGTCAGGTAGAGAATACTAAGGCGCTTGAGAGAACTCGGGTGAAGGAACTAGGCAAAATAGCACCGTAACTTCGGGAGAAGGTGCGCTGGCGTAGTGTGAAGTCTGCACAGATGGAGCATGAACCAGTCGAAGAGACCTGCTGGCTGCAACTGTTTAATAAAAACACAGCACTCTGCAAACACGCAAGTGGACGTATAGGGTGTGACGCCTGCCCGGTGCTGGAAGGTTAATTGATGGTGTTATTGAAAGAGAAGCACTTGATCGAAGCCCCAGTAAACGGCGGCCGTAACTATAACGGTCCTAAGGTAGCGAAATTCCTTGTCGGGTAAGTTCCGACCTGCACGAATGGCGTAATGATGGCCAGGCTGTCTCCACCCGAGACTCAGTGAAATTGAAATCGCCGTGAAGATGCGGTGTACCCGCGGCTAGACGGAAAGACCCCGTGAACCTTTACTATAGCTTGACACTGAACCTTGAATTTTAATGTGTAGGATAGGTGGGAGACTGAGAGATACTGACGCCAGTTGGTAAGGAGTCGATGTTGAAATACCACCCTTTAACGTTTGATGTTCTAACGAGGTACCTGTAACGGGTATTCGGACAGTGTCTGGTGGGTAGTTTGACTGGGGCGGTCTCCTCCCAAAGAGTAACGGAGGAGTACGAAGGTTTGCTAATCACGGTCGGACATCGTGAGGTTAGTACAATGGTAGAAGCAAGCTTGACTGCGAGACGGACAAGTCGAGCAGGTACGAAAGTAGGTCATAGTGATCCGGTGGTTCTGAATGGAAGGGCCATCGCTCAACGGATAAAAGGTACTCCGGGGATAACAGGCTGATACCGCCCAAGAGTTCATATCGACGGCGGTGTTTGGCACCTCGATGTCGGCTCATCACATCCTGGGGCTGAAGTAGGTCCCAAGGGTATGGCTGTTCGCCATTTAAAGTGGTACGCGAGCTGGGTTTAGAACGTCGTGAGACAGTTCGGTCCCTATCTCGCCGTGGGCGAAGGAGAATTGAGGGGGGCTGCTCCTAGTACGAGAGGACCGGAGTGGACGCACCGCTGGTGTTCCAGTTGTTTCGCCAGAAGCAATGCTGGGTAGCTAAGTGCGGGAGAGATAAGTGCTGAAAGCATCTAAGCACGAAACTTGCCCCGAGATGAGTTGTCCCAATCGAGAGATTGTAAGGGTTGTTGAAGACGACGACGTAGATAGGTGGGGTGTGTAAGTGATGTGAGTCATTGAGCTAACCCATACTAATTGCCCGAGAGGCTTAACTATACAACGCTGAAGGGTTTTTACCCGAAGAGAGCAGGTAAGAAAAGCGGAAAAGCGAAAAAAGCGAAGAAGCGAGAGAGAGAAAGCAGTGAGAGGGAAGTGAGAGAGAAAGAAAGCTCACTGACGAGTTGACAGCTTGTGTAAGTTTTAGAGAGAAGATAAATATAGATAAAGAAAGAAAAGAGACAAGTCAAAAGAATTAATCCTGGCGGCGAGAATGCGATAGACCCACCTGAATCCATGCCGAACTCAGAAGTGAAATGTCGTAATGCCGATGGTAGTGTGGGGATTCCCCATGTGAGAGTAGGTCACTGCCAGGTTAAAGAAAAAGCGAGAAGGACGCTAGTTGAGGAGTCAGCTAGCGTTTTTTTTATTGTTTTTTTTATTTTGTGATTTTGGGTTTCTGTTTTCTGTTTTTTATTTTTCTACTTTTTGTTTTTTGATTTTTTAGGGATGGCTGGCTTTTGCTTAAGCTATTCCAATCATCAATCATCAATCATCAATCATCAATCATCAATCATCAATCATCAATCATCAATCACCAATTAGCTCACTTTCTCTGTGTCTATTAAGCGACTAAGTTGTGTAAATCTCTTCGCTATTCATACCATTGAAATGGCTAAGGAATAGAGTTTGTAGAAATGAATAAGTGGGAAGGAAAAGAGAAAAAATTGCCACTTAAATCAGAGACAATTTTATAAATTATATGATGATATAGTAGAAGAATGATTGCTAGAAAAGTGACTTAGCGCTTTTTACTATAAGGCTTCAATCGTTTTTTCTGCACTTTTGTCTATTAAGCTAAGACTTTATAGAATAAAAAAAGCGCTAATTTTTGAAGATTAGCGCTTGAGATAAATGATAAATTTAAAACATTAGTATCCTAAAGTTTTTCCATCTGGGTTACGCGGATCTGAAGCTCCAAAGAATCCTTCATCTGTAGATTGAATAATTTGTACTCTACCCATAGACGCCTTGGTGACAACCTTATAACCTTGTTGTTCTAATAGATGAATTGTATCAGGGCTAATACCTTCTTCGATACGTAATTCATCAGGTAACCATTGATGATGAACCCTTGGTGAAGAAATGGCTTCAGCAACATTCATTTTATAATCGATAGTGTTAAGGATACTTTGTAGTACAGTAGTAATAATTCTTGCACCACCAGGGCTTCCTGTCACTAACCAAGGTTTATTGTCTTTCATTACAATGGTAGGTGTCATTGAGGACAGTGGTCTTTTCTTCGCATCGATAGCATTTGCGGTACCGCCAATTAGACCAAACGCATTTGGAACACCAGGTTTAGCAGAAAAATCATCCATTTCATTATTTAATAGAATTCCAGTACCTTCCGCTACAATTCCGGTTCCGAAATTCAAATTCAATGTATAAGTTACCGCAACGGCATTCCCAAATTTATCCATAATAGAATAGTGTGTTGTTTGATCACTTTCATATGGCTGAGGTTTACCAGGTTTTATTTCACTTGCTGGGACAATATGTTTATCAGAGATCTTCTTCGCTAATTCATCAGCATATTTTTTCGAAATTAATCCTTTTAATGGGATTTTAACAAAATCAGGATCTCCTAAATATTCTGAGCGATCAGCGTAAGCTAATTTCATAGCTTCAGCGTAATGTCTGATTGTTTTTGCACTATTAGCTCCATATTGTTGTAATGGATAGCGTTCTAGAATATTTAAGATTTGGATTAAGTGTGCGCCACCAGAACTCGGAGGAGGCATAGTGACAATTTTGTATCCACGATATTCGCCTACGACAGGTTTTCTTTCTACGATTTGATAACCTTTCATATCTTCAAGTGAAATTAAACCGCCATGTTTTTCCATTTCTTTGACGATCTTTTGCGCTATTTCGCCTTGATAGAAAGCTTCTGCACCTTGTTTAGCAATTAAACTAAGAGAGTGAGCCAAGTCGCGTTGTACCAATTTATCACCGCTTGCTAATGGTTTTCCATCTTTGAAGAAGATAGCTTTTGTACTCTCCCATTTACCTAAATTATCTTTTTCAACTTCAAGAGTATCGGCTAATGTATCGCTCACTGTAAATCCATTTTCTGCCAATTTAATTGCTGGTGCGATTACTTTTTCTAATGGCATTGTTCCCCATTTTTTCAACGCATATTCCATACCAGCTACTGTGCCGGGAACACCGACAGCAAAATGGGTAAATAGTGATTTACCATCAATAACATTTCCTTTTTCATCTAAGTACATATCCTTGTGTGCTTTTAATGGGGCAACTTCACGGAAATCAATTGCAAAATCTTCACCAGATTTCGCATCATGTAGCACCATAAAACCGCCGCCTCCAATATTACCAGCATTTGGTAATACCACAGCTAGAGCAAAACCGACAGCAACTGCAGCATCAACAGCGTTACCACCTTCTTTTAAGATAGCAAGTCCAACTTCAGTGGCAAGGTGTTGTTCTGTAGCGACCATGCCTTGTTTACCATAGACAGGATGGAAAATATCTTTGCTACTATCATAGCGTTGTGCAGCAGCTGTTGTTTGTTGAGTTGGTTGTGTCGTGGTAGGAGGGCTATTGTTAGCGGAAACGCTAAGACTGATTAAAGGTAATGCTAATAATAAAGTGAAGATATTCTTTTTCCAAGGATGAGGATTTTTTTGCATAGGATTCTCCCTAAAGTGAGTTAGATGAAAAAGAAATCTATTTGTAACAAATAAGTTACCTTGTTGCAATAATAAAAATATTTACGTAACAATAATAATTATAAGAAGAAATTGGTTGTTTGGTGATATAAGTAAGAGGAGGATTATATTATTTAACAAATAACAAAAGATTTCCTTATTAATAGTATAAGGAAATCTTAGCAAGAATGATGAGATGAAGTGAAATTATTCTTCTTCAGTAGTAATAATGTCAGCAGATTCTTCTTGTGTAGCAGATCCATTAGATTGATGATTATGGTGTGCAATTGCACGTGCAGGCACTACAGTAGAAATAGCGTGTTTATATACCATTTGGCTGACAGTATTTTTAAGAAGAATGACGAATTGGTCAAAAGATTCAATTTGTCCTTGTAGTTTAATACCGTTTACTAGGTAGATTGAAACAGGAATACGTTCACGACGAAGTGCATTTAAATAAGGATCTTGTAATGATTGTCCTTTTGCCATTTTCTTTTCCTTTTTGGTTAAAATGCTAATAATCTTGCAAAAATCTTAGTTTTTGATGTTGTGTAACGGATGAAACTAAGAAGCCAAAACGCTTGAAAGCCCGCGTAACAATATAACAGTAATATTTTGTTATGTCATCCCTGAAATTGCAAGATTCTTTGTTAAGTTTCGATTTGTGTTATTTTTTCAAGAATTGTTAGTTTAGCTTGTTCAATATTTAAGCTGTCTAACCAAATAATTGGAGAATTCCAACCACGCAGCCAAGTAATTTGCCGTTTTGCTAATTGTCTTGTAGCACAGATGCTACGATATACCATTTCATCGTAATCATATTTACCTTGTAAAAATTCCCACATTTGGCGATATCCTACGCAGCGAATAGAGGGTAAATCCAGATGAAGATCATTTCTTTGATAAAGTTTTTCCACTTCTTGTTGGAAACCTTGTGCTAGCATTTGATGGAAACGTATTTCGATACGTTGATGTAAAACGCTTCTATCTTGAGGTGCAATCGCAAATTGTAATAATTGATATGGTAACGGCTCACCCTTTTGTTCGGTCAATTCTGTTAGTGATTTCCCAGTGAGATAATAGACCTCTAGTGCACGATTAATTCTTTGTGGATCATTTGGGTGAATACGTAGTGCCGCCTGCGGATCGACTTGTGCTAATTCTTGATGTAATGCTTGCCAACCTAATTGTTGCGCCTTATTTTCTATTTCCGCTCTAATTATTGGGTTAGCTTGTGGTAGCGGTGAGAGCCCTTCAAGCAAGGCTTTATAGTACAACATAGTGCCACCAACTAGCAGTGGGATTTTCCCTTTTGCGCTGATTTCTTGCATTGCTTGCAATGCATCAAGACGAAAATCAGCAGCCGAATAACTTTCGGCAGGATCCTTAATATCAATTAATCGATGCGGTGTTTCTGCGAGTTCTTCAGCAGTAGGTTTGGCTGTACCGATATCCATACCACGATAAATAAGCGCAGAATCAACACTAATAATTTCACAAGGTATCTCTTTACTGAGTTGAATAGCTAATCCCGTTTTGCCAGAAGCTGTTGGTCCCATTAAGAAAAGGGCGAGTGGCTTAGTTGTCATCATTAATCTCCTTTAAGTAAGGGGTTAAGTCGATTTCTGTACTGGCAGCTAAAATGAGATTGCTATTATGAGCAGCTTGTTGTTCTATATTTTGAATTAGATTGATTGCATCAGCTAACACACTAATTGGTGTGAAGATAACTTGTTGGAAAATTGTTTCTATGAAGTCAGCAAACGCTGCAATTTCAGTATTTAATAATGCGATCGTTAATTGTTGTAGGTTTTGATGACGCAAGAAAGCTGCAATATGAGTAATAGTAATGCGATCGTTATAGCGTTGTATTGTAAAACCTGCTTGTTGAAAATAGGTTTGGTACTTTTCGTAATGAGATAACTGAGTTTTATCTAATTGAAATGTAATTGGAATTAGTAAAGCTTGGCATATTTTGTTGCTATCTTGTAATTGTTGCCTGCAAGCGAGTTTCTGCAACTTGTTTGTTGAAAGGAGATATATTTTGTCATAACGCTGCAAACAGATATAACCTTGTGGTAATAGAGTTAATACTTTTAAATGCTCTGTTGTTGAGTTTGGTTGATTTGCAGCAGTTACAGAGATATTACTATGCTGATCAGTGATGTTTGATGAAGGTAGTTCTATGATTGTGTCTAGATCATTCATTTGTGCAGCTTGCATAAAGTGAACATATTGTTGAAAAGCGGCTTTATCATTAGTTTTTGCTGAGCTAGTGTAATTTCTTGGCTGGTTAAAAATATTTTGACCCGCAGCAGAACGGTTTTGTGGCAATGCTGAAAAACGTTCCGTTGCTGTTACGGAATGATATGAACTAGAGGGTTCAGCAGCTATTTCATTTTGTGTTGGTATTTCAATTTGCTTATCAACATCATCTAGTAATAATTGACCACTTTGTGCTAAAGCATTGCTAACACCTTGTAGAATAAAATCGTGCACTAATCGTGATTGGTGAAAACGGACTTCGTGTTTCGTTGGATGAACATTAATATCAACTAAAGTCGGATCTATCTCTAAGAAAAGTACAAAAGCAGGATATTGTTCTGTTGATAGATAATCTGCATAAGCTTGACGTAAGGCATGTAAAATCACCTTATCTTTCATCATTCGTCCATTAACATAGCTGTAATTAAAATCGTTTTGTGAACGATAAAATTGTGGCGCAGCAATCCATCCATGCAAATACATATCATCATATTGCCAATCAATACGTAATGCGTGCTCAGTAAAATCTTGACCACAAATGGCGGCAAGTCGTTTTAATTGTGAGGCAGTGTCATTAGCAGGTTTGTATTGATGAACGAGTCTTCCATTATGAGTCAAGATAAAATGGATAGTAGGTTTCGCCAGTGCAATTCGTTTTACCACTTCATCAATATGAGCAAATTCAGTTTTTTCAGAACGCAAAAATTTACGGCGTGCTGGTGTGTTAAAAAAGAGATTAGCCACTTCAACGGTTGTGCCTACGGGATGAGATGCTAGGATAATGGTCGTTTCCATCTCTTGCCCTTGTGCATAGACTTGCCACGCTTCGTTCTGTTCGGCGGTACGGGAAGTTAAAGTCAGGCGTGAAACTGAACTAATACTGGCTAAAGCCTCACCACGAAAACCTAAACTCAGAATATTTTCTAAATCATCCAATGTCGCAATTTTACTGGTGGCATGGCGCATCAAAGAGAGTTTTAATTCTTCTTTAGGAATGCCATAACCATTATCTCTGATTCGGATTAAACGGCAGCCACTTTGTTCAATGTCTATTTGAATCTTATTGGCACCTGCATCAAGGCTATTTTCGACAAGCTCTTTAACTACAGAAGCAGGACGTTCGACCACTTCTCCAGCGGCAATCTGGTTAGCAAGTAATGGTGGCAAAATCTGAATTGGCATAATTATTTCTCTTTTAAATGTATTTTTTGTCCAACCAATAAATGATCTGGATTGAGCTTAGGATTAAGTTTCAATAGTTGGTTGATAGAAATATTATAAGTACGAGAAATTTGATATAGCGTTTCATCCTTACCTACGATATGGAATTCTGGCATTGCTGCGTCATGTTTTTTTTGTGCAGTTGATTTTGGGATAGGTACAATATTAACTAAATTATTTTTACGATAATCAACCAGTCCATTATAAATAGCACGCGCAATTTGGCGACGATAGGTTAAAGTGTTTAATTTTTGTTCTTCAATTTTATTGCTTACAAACCCAGTTTCTACTAATACAGATGGAATATCTGGTGCGCGAAGCACTCCTAAGCTAGCGTGTTGTGGTTCTTTTCGGCTTAATTGTGCGATTTGTCCAAATCGGCGCAAAATGTTATCTCCTAATTCATAGCCAACACGTTGTGAATGACCAAATTGTAAATCAAGAACGGTTTGTCCGAGATATTTTTCATTATGGGTAGACAGTACACTACCTGCACCACCTAATAATTCAGATTGTTTTTCATGATCTTCGAGCCATTTCCCCATCTCGTTATTGGCTCGACGATTAGAAAGCACCCAAACAGAAGCGCCTTTTGGTGCTGTGCTTGGTGCAGAATCAGCATGGATTGAAATCAAAAAGTTCGCTTTATATTTACGTGCAATATCAGAACGATTCGGTACGGAAATAAAATAGTCACCATTACGGGTTAAGACTGCTTTAAAATTTGGATCTTGATCCAAAAGCGCCTTTAATTCTTTAGCAATTGAAAGAGTAATATTTTTCTCTTTTACTTTTAATATTTTGCCGATAGCGCCTGGGTCTTTACCACCATGGCCAGGGTCAATTGCGACGACATATGGCGCTAAACGAGAGGGGGTTTTAGTGATAACAGGTAATACGTTATCGCTTTCATTGTTATCTTGCTGATGTGTAGAGTTGTTGTTACTGCTTTTTGTGGTTTTGCTGTTTTGACTATTCTTTCTATTATCAACAGTATCTTTCGGATTAGGAATTTTTACAGAAATACTATTTTTATTATTCATAAAAACAGCGTGTGTTGTTTGTTCTAAATAGATAACAATCCGCAAATTATTAGGACGATTTGATTTATTTTGTTCAATTTTTTGTACGTTACTGTTGTTGGTTCGAGGCAAGATACCTGAACGAGTTTGGCTGTTAACAAAATCAATAACTAATCTGTTAGGTTTTTCTAGATAAAAATAACTGTATTTGCTTGGTAAGTTAAAGCGAAAATCTACTCTTGTTTCTTTAGTTGTATTACGGATATTAACGGAAGTTAGCGTACCAGCGAAACTTGATAGGCTAAAGGTAAAACATAAAATGGTGATTAACCAATAAGTTAATGTTGCGATTTTTCTCATCTTTTTCTTTTATTTCAATAAGCTATTTGGATTTTTCTAGATAAAGTGGCGAATAATTATTTTGCTTGATCTCTATTTAAAGCGCAAACAATTTGCTCAGCAGCAACGGAATTTGCTGTTAAAGTAATTTCACGTGCATTGCCTTGATAATTAATAGTAATAAATAAATCGGCAGGAGGAATAAGATCGCCACCTTTTTCAGACCATTCAAGTAAGCAGAGCGTATTTTGGAGAAAATATTCACGAAAACCAATAAATTCTAATTCTTCAGGATCACTAAGTCGATAGAGATCAAAGTGATAAATGCTTTTATTAGCTAAATGATACTCTTCCACTAAAGCATATGTAGGACTTTTAACATTACCTTGATATCCCATATTTTGAATAATTGCACGAGTAAGTGTAGTTTTACCTGCACCAAGCTGCCCATTAAGATAAATAACAAAATTTGCGGTTTGTGTAGCCAATAGTTGGCTTAATTTTTGACCAAAGGCAAGAGTTGCTTCTTCATTTTCAAGAAAAGTATTGAATATTGATGCCATAAAACTCCCTATAATTTAAAGAAATTGAGGTAATGCTTGATTTTAGGGGCGCTTATCATAGCAAAAAATTGACAAAAATGGTGAAATCGTTATCAGACAATTTGCAAATTGTATCTGGTAGATTTTGCTTAAGTTAAAAAAGCCAAATTTAGCGATATTTTGTTTAAAGTTAATTTTTATCGATAAGATGGATTGTAAATTGTGATCAGCAAAACTAAACTGTGAATTGATAAGATTTAGAACAGTGATCGAGGCAATAGAAATGCTTAGTTTCCGGAAGTATCCGTCCACGACGGCGATGCAATGTTTTGAAACTGCAGCAAGACATTTAAGTTTTACTAAAGCAGCGCAAGAATTGCATATGACGCAAAGTGCAGTCAGTAAACAAGTTGCTCAATTAGAAGAGTTATTAAGGTTACAATTATTTCAACGTTCTTCACAAAGTTTATATTTAACGCCAGTAGGTAAAAAATATTATCTGGAAGTCGAAAAAATATTAAAGCAAATTGAATTATCAACGATTGATGTGATGGCGCATGGCGCAGAAACAGAAACGATTAAAATTATTGCTCATCCCACATTTTGTGCAAGATGGTTAATTCCTGCATTAAAAGGTTTTAGTAAAGCTCACCCAAATATTCATTTAGATGTAAAAGAATTAACACAATCCTTTTTTTCTGAGGATCATGTTCTAGATATTGCATTTTTGCATGGAGATGGTGTGTGGTCTGGTATGGAAGCGATCCAATTATTTGAAGAAGAAATGATTGTGGTTTGCCGTCCAGATTATTTAGAAAAACCATTAACTAGTTTATGCGAGATCAATAGTTATGTCTTATTGCAATCTAATTCGCGTCCGAGTGATTGGTACTATTATTTTGAACGGCAAGGTGTAAATTCAAATTGTTCATTTATTGGGCCGCGATTTGAAACTTTTTATGCGTGTATTACTGCAGCAGAATTAGGTTGTGGTATCGCATTAGTACCAAAGATTATGGTGAAAAATGAATTATTGACAGGGAAATTAATAAAAGCCTGGGATTATGAAATGAAAAATATGGGCAATTATTATTTAGCTTATCCTTGTCATAAAGGCAGTATGCCCAAAGTAAAAGTGATGATTGATTGGGTAAAAAATTACATAGAAAAAACCAACAAAGAAAAAATGGAATGTAGTTAAGACAATAATTCGTTTGCTGACGATAGGGGCGGTTTCTACAATGAAATGACTCTATCAAGCAAAGGATTATCGTTATGACTAATCAACAATACCATATTACAGATGCATTAACGACAGTGCATCCAATTACCTTAGTACGCGGACAAAATGCAGAAGTTTGGGATGATAAAGGCAATAGATATATCGATTTTATTGGCGGTATCGGTGTTTTAAATTTTGGCCATCTCAATCCTAAAATTACCTCAGCAATTCATGCTCAAGTCGATAAATTAATCCATTACGCCTACAACGCTGTAGGACATCAACCTTATCAAGAATTAATGCCTAAATTATGCGAATTGGTACCAATTAATGCACCACTTGCCGGAATGTTTACCAATTGTGGCGCAGAGGCAACAGAAAATGCGTTAAAAGTGGCACGCATGAAAACGGGTAAGGTTGGTGTGATTGCGTTTGATGGTGGTTTCCATGGACGTACCTTAGCAGCGGTCAATTTAAACGGTAAAGTTGCGCCTTATAAAAAATCGTTAGGCCCATTAGCAAGTTGTGTTTATCACATTCCTTATCCGAGTGTTTGTAATGGAGTGAGTGCTCAAACTGCGAAAGATGCGTTGCAGCGTTTATTTGCGATTGAAACTGATATTGACAATATTGGCGCAGTCATTGTCGAGCCAGTATTAGGTGAAGGCGGTTTTATTCCATTAGATCCGGAATTTGCTAAGTATTTGCGTCAATTCTGTGATGAACATGGCATTGTCTTGATTTTAGATGAAATCCAAGCTGGATTTGGTAGAACCGGTAAACCTTTTGCTTTTATGCACTTAGGTATCGAACCAGATTTAATTCTATTAGCAAAAAGTATTGCTGGCGGATTACCTCTTGGCGCATTAATTGGTAGAGCGGAATTATTAAATGGATTATCAAAAGGTGCTTTAGGAGGTACTTATTCAGGTAATCCTGTAGCTTGTGCAGCAGCATTGGCTGTTATTGAAATTATGCAAAGCGACACAATTTGGCAACAAGCAAAAACGTATGAAGATATTTTGGTTAGCACATATCAACGTTGGAAATCAGAGAATATTTCTCCTTGGTTAGGTGAAATGACTGGTGTTGGTGCAATGCGTGGGATCACATTAGAACATGCGGAATATGGTTATGGTACAGCAGTGATGCCGCAATTACTTACTGCTGCGCGTGAAGCAGGGCTATTGCTAATGCCGAGTGGTAAATATCGTCATATTATCCGTTTATTACCACCATTAACAATTGAGCCAGAACTTTTAGTTAAGGGATTGGCGATATTTGAAGAAGCCTTAAAAACATTGCCGCATACAATATCAGCGTAATGTGAGCTTATTTGAACACAACTAATTTTGTCAGTGAAAAGGAGAGAAATATGAGTAATTTTGTTGCAGCAGCTGATATCAGACGTCTATTTTCTAGTGCAATGTCAAAAATGTATCAGCAAGAAGTACCGCTATATAGCGATCTTATTCAATTAGTAAATGATGTAAATGCTAATGTATTAGCAACAGATGAAGCTGTAAAAGCACAATTGATTGCTACGGGTGAGTTAGCGCGTTTAGACATCGAACGTCATGGTGCAATTCGTTTAGGATTACCAGAAGAATTGGCTACTATGCGTCGTCTGTTTTCTGTAATGGGTATGTATCCGGTAGGATATTATGATCTTGCGCCAGCAGGAGTACCGGTACATTCTACCGCATTTCGTGCTATTGATGCTGAATCATTAAATGTAAGCCCATTCCGCGTATTTACTTCATTATTGCGTTTGGAACTTATTGATAACCAGGAATTACGTGAAAAAGCGGAAGCTGTTTTACATCAACGTCATATATTTACACCAAGAGTATTGGAGTTGATTGCACAATTTGAACGAGATGGTGGTTTAAATCAGCAAGATGCTGAAGAGTTTGTCAGCGAAGCCTTAGAAACATTCCGTTGGCATGATCGTTCACCAGTAAGTAAAGCTTTATATGAAGATTTACATCGTCAACATCGTTTAATTGCTGATGTGGTAGCGTTCCAAGGCCCGCATATTAACCACTTGACGCCTAGAACATTAGATATTGATGCAGTACAAGTTGGCATGAGCCAACGCGGTATTACGCCGAAAGCGGTTGTTGAAGGACCTCCACGTCGTAAATGCCCAATCTTTTTACGTCAAACTAGCTTTAAAGCATTAGAAGAAGCAGTGAAATTTAGCTGTGAAAATGGTGAAGAAGAGGGAACGCATACAGCTCGTTTTGGAGAAATTGAACAACGTGGCGTTGCTTTAACTGCGAAAGGGCGTGAAATGTATGATCGTATGTTGAATGTCGCACGAGAAAAAACTGGTGGCGCACCGACTGAAGCTAATGCAGCACAATATATGAAAAATCTAGCAGAAAGTTTTGTTGATTTTCCAGATGATTATCGTGCGTTATATGATGAAGGATTGGCTTATTTTTACTATCAACCTAATTTAGCAGTGGCAGCACAAAAATTAGCGAGTTTTTCAATCAATGATATTACGAGTGACAATATCAATACCTTAATTGATGCAGGTATCGTGAAACTAGAACCGATTGTCTATGAAGATTTCTTACCAGTTAGTGCGGCAGGTATTTTCCAATCTAATTTAGGAGAAGGTGGACAAGGTCATTATGATAGTCAATCGAATCAAGCTATTTTTGAAAATTCATTAGGTGCCAAAGTATTAGAAATTAATGAAATTTATCAAAAAATTCAGGATGATAGCTTAGCTTGCTGTTTGGCTGAATTAAAAAAATTAAAGTAACAATTGTTTAATTAATAACCCATCTATAAAGGCAAGATCAACATGTCAATGGCATGTTGATTTTTTTATGTCTGATAGCGAAGAAAGTGCCTACGATATCGTCGTTTCTATTCCAAAACGGAATGTCGTCAAGAATTATATTACTTTGGAGAATGTTAATAAATATAGTACTTTTCCTGTTGCTAATTTAACAATTATGCAACAGATTAATAATAGATATTTGAATGAGGGTGAAGATATGATTAATTCATATATGCAAGCAATGGGTGTTGAGAAAAGTCTATATCAAGGCGGTACTTATCAAGTAAGAAGCCCAATTACAGGTGAACAAATTGGTGCAATTAATTTGGAGCCAGCGACAGTTGTTGAAGAAAAAGTGCAACGTGCAGTAACTGCATTTAAAGCTTGGCGACAAGTGCCGGCACCACGTCGTGGTGAATTAGTTCGTATCTTAGGTGAAGTATTACGTGAGCATAAAGAAGATCTTGGCGCACTAGTTTCTTGGGAAGCAGGAAAAATTAAACAAGAGGGACTAGGTGAAGTTCAAGAAATGATTGATATCTGCGATTTCGCAGTAGGTTTATCTCGTCAGCTTTATGGATTAACTATTGCTTCTGAACGCCCAGGACATCATATGCGTGAAACTTGGCATCCATTAGGTGTTGTCGGTGTGATTTCTGCATTTAACTTCCCAGTTGCGGTTTGGTCATGGAATACGGTTTTGGCTTTAATTTGCGGTAATCCAGTGATCTGGAAACCTTCAGAAAAAACACCTTTAACTGCAATTGCTTGTCAAGCCTTGTTTGAAAAGGCATTAGCTAAATTTGGTAGTGATGCACCACCATATTTATCACAATTATTACTTGGCGAGCGCGATGTTGGTGATGCTTTGGTTTCTCACCCAGATGTTCCACTTATTAGTGCAACAGGTAGTACTCGTATGGGACGTGAAGTTGGGCCAAAAGTAGCGGCAAGATTTGGTAAATGTATTCTTGAGTTAGGTGGTAATAACGCCATGATTTTAACTCCTAGTGCCGATTTAGATTTAGCGATTCGCGGTATTTTGTTTGCAGCAGTGGGAACCGCAGGACAACGTTGTACAACTCTTCGTCGCTTGATTGTACATTCTTCAATTAAAGAAGAAGTATTGGCGCGAATTAAGAAAGCTTATGCTTCTGTCACTATTGGTCATCCATTAGAAGGTAATTTAGTTGGGCCATTAATTGATAAACAAAGCTTTGATGCAATGCAATCAGCATTACAGAAAGCTGCAGCAGCTGGCGGTAAGGTGACTGGTGGTGAACGTGTGCTAGCTGATCAATATCCAAATGCCTATTACGTACAACCAGCTTTAGTTGAAATGCCAGGTCAGAGTGAATGTGTGAAACACGAAACTTTTGCGCCAATCTTATATGTTATGGAGTATGAGGATTTTGATCAGGCGCTCGAGTTACAAAATGACGTACCACAAGGATTATCTTCTTGTGTGTTTACTAACAATGTACGTGAAGCAGAATTATTTATGAGCCATCGAGGTAGTGATTGTGGTATTGCCAATGTCAATATCGGTACCAGCGGTGCTGAAATTGGTGGGGCATTTGGTGGCGAAAAAGAAACTGGTGGCGGACGTGAATCTGGTTCTGATGCATGGCGTAACTATATGCGTCGTCAAACCAATACTATTAACTACTCGACTGAATTACCGTTAGCTCAAGGCATTAATTTCGGCTAATTCTCTTTAATCATTTGTTAAGTACCAAGCGTACAATAATAGCCAAGTAAGTTGTCTGGCTATTACCTACTGTTTTTTTCTCAAGAGCTAACTAAGAAAAAAGCCTAGATTAGCCTTCCGATATCGAGGAGAGAAGCTTATGACTAACGACAAAAAAGACAGAAAAGGTGTCTCTTATAGTGAAAGTAATAATGGATTACATACTCCAAATCCAGAATTTACGCCAAGATCAAATTCGGTATTACTTGATTTAGCGCCACTTATTTTAGCGACCATTATTTTGATGGTGCAATTCTTCTATTTTGATGATTTTACCCCACATATTCCTTTAGTTTGCGGTATTTTGATTACTGGATTGTTCCTAAAGTGTCGAGGAGCAAGATGGCAAGAAATGGAAGAATATTTCTTACAGGTTATCCAAATAGGTATTCCTGCTGTCATGGTTTTGCTTGGTGTAGGAATGTTAATCGGTGGCTGGATTATTGCAGGTACTGTACCGACGATTCTTTATTATGGCTTTAGTTGGTTTACGCCAAGTACTTTCTTAGTTTCTGTATGTATTCTTTGTTCCATTTTATCTTTGGCAACGGGAACATCATGGGGAACAGTAGGTACAGCAGGGCTTGCGTTAATGGGAATTGGTATGGGATTAGGTATTCCAGCCTATTTAACTGGCGGCGCCATTGTTTCTGGTGCATTTTTTGGCGATAAAATGTCACCTTTGTCAGAAACAACTAACTTAACACCTGCTGCCTGTGGCGTGGAACTTTGGGATCATATTAAAGGAATGATGCCGACCACTATTCCAGCGATGACAGTTTCATTAATTATTTATGCATTACTCGGTATGCAATATTCAGATCAAGCGGTTGATTTGAGTACGATTGAATTGATTAAAGAAAAATTAGCAGAAGACTACATCATCAGTCCAATTACCTTGTTACCTGCCGCAGTAGTTATCTTTGCTGCGTTTAGAAAATATCCTGCGATGCCAACCATCTATGGTGGAGTTGTTGTTGCGAGTATTATTGCCTTCTTTATGCAAGGTGTTGGCTTGCATGACATTTTTAATACCTTACAAAATGGTGCTGTTAGTAATACTGGCCTTGAAGTTGTCGATAAGTTATTAAGCAAAGGTGGAGCTATGTCGATGACATGGGTAATTGTATTGACTTTCTTTGCATTGGCATTTGTAGGTTCATTGGAATATTACGGTACCCTACGTACGATTATGAGTCGCTTAAATCGTTACATTAAAACACGTTTCGGTTTAATTCTATCTACATACGGGAGTATCATTGGTGTAGGCGCTTTGGTAGGTGATGTTTATACCACCTTAGTATTACCAGCGCGCTTATTAAAAGATAAATATGAAGAGCTAGGTTATAAAAAGACGATATTGACACGTTCAATTGAAGACTGCGGTACCTTACTTTCTCCATTAATCCCTTGGAATATGGGCGGAAGTTTCGTTGCGGCAACGCTTGGAGTAAGCACGTTATTATATGCGCCTTTTGCTTTTGCCTGCTGGTTGTCTCCTCTATTTGGTTTACTATGGGCATTCATTGGTAGATTTATGCCAAGAGATAAACCGACCAATCGCTAATAGATAACAAGTAACAAATATACAGAAAGTGATTTTATAAGGAGTATTTATAATGAGTAACGGGCATTCAACTCACCATACACAACAAGGTGGAACAGAAAAACAAACGTGTGAAACAAAATGTTTATGGTCAACGTTGGTAGATGAAATTCCAAGTTATCCCACATTAAACCAGAACTTAAACGTAGATGTTTGTGTTATTGGTGCAGGGTTTACGGGATTATCTGCAGCATTACATTTGGCAGAGTATGGACAGCGTGTTTGTGTATTAGAAGCTCATACAGTCGGGGCTGGTGGTTCTGGTCGTAATGTTGGGTTAGTGAATGCTGGAACTTGGGCAAGACCAGATGATTTAAACCAATATTTAGGTGAGCAGGCTGGTGAGAAACTAACAACAGCATTGGGGCTAGCACCAAAACTTGTCTTTGATGTGATCGATAAATATGGCATTGATGCACAAGATACTCGTACAGGAAATTTACATATGGCACACAATAAAACCGGCGAGCTTGATGTTGATATTCGCTATCAACAATTAAGCAGACGTGGTGCCAATGTTGAAGTATTAACTGGTGCAAAATGCCATGAATATTGTGGAACAACAAAGATTAATAAAGCGTTGTTAGATAAGCGAGCAGGAACAGTCAATCCTTTTGCTTATGTCACAGGTTTAGGGATAGCGGCAAATAACAAAGATGTCGCTATTTTTGAAAACTCACCAGTAACACAAATTTCTCGTGAAGGTAATGATTGGTTAGTTCACTGCAATCAATATACGGTAAAAGCTCAAAAAGTAGTAATTGCAACCAATGCTTATACAGAGGGTGAATGGACTAATATCCATAAATGCTTTTATTTTGTGGAGTATTATCAAATTGCTTCAGAACCGTTAAGTGGTGAAGTTGCGGAACGTATCTTGCCTTATCGTAATGGCTCGTGGGACACACGTATGGCGTTGTCTAGTATTCGTCGTGATAAAGATGATCGTTTGCTGTTGGGCACTGTAGGAAAACTTAGTGGCAAACCAAAATCTTTCTTCCTTAATTGGGCTAATCATGTGCAGAAACACTATTTCCCAGATTTACCTAAGTTTTCTTGGCAGTATGAATGGTGTGGTAAGTTTGGTTTTACCCCTGATCATATTATGCGTATTTTTGAACCAGCACCGGGAATTGTGGCAGCATCAGGTTTCAATGGACGCGGTATCACTACGGGAACGCTATTTGGTAAAGCGTTTGCGGATTATTTACAAACAGGTGATCAAGAAGTGTTACCGATTCCGTTCAAACAGGTGGATGAGTGTGCACTCTCATTTTGTAAAGCACGTTCTTGGGCAACAGAAGCCGGTTTAACTTTGTATCATGCAGGACAATTTTTGAAAATCATTCCTTAATTTATATAAGGTAAAAATTGAGGAAACTGTATGTTATATCTAAGAAAAAATGATATTAAACAAAGCTTTTCAATGCGAGAGGCTATTGAAGCAAGTAAAAAAGCACTATCTGCCTATTCTAATGGAATGGCAGAAGTTCCTTTACGTACAAATCTCGATATTGCTCAATATGAAGGGCAAAGTTTATATATGCCAGCTTATGTTAAAGGTGATCATAGTGCATTAGGTATTAAGATTGCTTCTGTTTATCCTAAGAATATTCAGCGTAATTTGCCAAGTATATTTGCCTTAATGTTGGTATTAGATCCGGTAACGGGGATTGTTACCGCTTGTTTAGATGGTACTTATTTTACGCAGCTACGCACTGGAGCAGTACAAGGTGCAGCGACTGATTTATTGGCCAGAAAAGATGCCAAGATTGGAGCGTTAATAGGTACCGGAGGTCAAGCGGAAGCACAACTGGAAGCAATGCTTACCGCTCGCTCACTTAAAGAGGTGCGAGTGTATTCGCTGCATTTTCAACATGCGAAAAGATTTTGTTCTGAAATGCAGCATCATTATGATTGTGAACTTATACCAGTAAAAACCAGTGAAGCCTGCGTTACTGATGCAGATATTATTACTACTGTGACTACAGCTAAGACGCCAACATTTCAGGCTGAATGGGTAAAAGCAGGAGCGCATATCAATGGCATTGGTTCTTTTACACCGGAAATGTGTGAAATTCCAACCGAGCTGATTCAACAAGCAGATATTATTTTGTTTGATACTATGGATGGTGTGTTACATGAAGCGGGTGATTTTATTACACCATTACAAAATGGACTGGTTAATTTGCAAGATTATGATGGTGAATTAGGGCAGTTGATTAATGGTGAGATCAAAGGACGCGATAGTGATCAACAAATAACATTGTTCAAATCGGTAGGATCTGCCGTTTTAGATGTTGTTGTAGCTGATGCAATTGTTAAAAAAGCAAAATCAGAAGGCTTAGGTCTGGAATTACTAAATTAATAATTAAGATAATTTGGAGCGGGAAACGAGGCTCGAACTCGCGACCCCGACCTTGGCAAGGTCGTGCTCTACCAACTGAGCTATTCCCGCATTAAGGGTGAGTAAAATTGGAGCGGGAAACGAGGTTCGAACTCGCGACCCCAACCTTGGCAAGGTTGTGCTCTACCAACTGAGCTATTCCCGCTTAACGGTAGAGCATTATACGAAAAAAATAGTGTTGTGCAACCATTAGAATAGAAAAGTTGCTGCTTTATCAAGCATCCGATTCATCTAACTTCATTAAATGCTGACGATAATAAGCTAATTCGGCAATCGACTCACGAATATCATCTAAGGCAAGATGAGAATTTTTCTTTTGAAAACCATTCAATATTTCTGGTTTCCAACGTACTGCTAACTCTTTTAATGTGCTGACATCAAGGTAACGGTAGTGGAAGTAATCGGCTAATTCAGGCATATAATTAAATAAGAAACGTTTATCTTGTGCCACACTATTACCACAAATTGGGGAAGCGCCTTTTGGCACCCATTTTTTTAGAAAATCAATGGTTTGTAATTCAGCTGCACGTTCGATAAAGCGACTTTGGCGAACACGCTCGATTAAGCCATTAGCACTATGTGTTTTTTGGCACCATTCATTCATTCCCGCCAAAATAGCATCATCTTGATGGATCGCGAGTACTGGACCTTCGGCTAAAATATTGAGATTTTTATCGGTAACAATAGTGGCGATTTCAATAATGCGGTCTGTGTTGGGATCAAGACCTGTCATTTCTAAGTCAATCCAAATGAGATTTTGTTTATCTAATTGCATAATATCAGGTATCCTATTGATTTATTTGCATAGCATTTTACGCCATTTTTTCAGAAACGATAAGGAGTGGATTTGAGTAAACGTAAGCTAACCCATAATCAACAAAGACGCATCACGTCCAATCAGCATAAAAATTTAAAAAAACATCAGCAAAAATTAAAACAAGAACCAGCTTGGCAAGAAGATATGTTAGGGGCAGCTCAAGAAGGGGTTGTTGTGACACGATATTCTCAACATGTCGATGTGGAAACGACGAATGGGGAAAAATTTCGTTGTAATTTAAGACGTACATTGAGTGATATAGTAGTTGGTGATCGTGTTATTTGGCGACAAGGGTTAGCTGAAATGCAAGGCATTAGTGGGGTGGTTGAAGCGAAGCATCCTAGAACTAGTGAATTAAGCCGTCCAGATTACTATGATGGTTTAAAAGTTATTGCCGCCAATATTGATCAAATTGTGATTGTTTCGGCGATTGCACCAAAACTTTCTCTCAACATTATCGATCGCTATTTGGTAATCTGTGAAAAAGCACAAATTGAACCACTCATTGTAATTAACAAAATAGATTTACTAACCGCAGCAGAACGTACCGAATTAGAGGCAACCTTAGCTATCTATCAACAGATTGGTTATCGCACTTTGATGCTATCGACTTTGACAGGAGAAAGAATTGCTGAATTAACCTCATTATTAGCACAAGGAAACTCAATTTTTGTCGGACAATCAGGAGTAGGGAAATCAAGTCTAGTGAATACTATTTTGCCTGAAGTAGAAACGCAAATTGGTGAAATTAGCGAAACATCTGGCTTAGGACAACATACTACCACTGCATCGACCTTATACCATTTACCACAAGGTGGAAATTTAATTGATTCACCGGGAATTCGCGAGTTTGGTTTGTGGCATCTGGAAAATGAAGATATTACACGCGGTTATCGTGAATTCTTACCTTATTTAGGTACCTGCAAATTTAAAGATTGCAAGCATTTACAAGATCCTGGTTGTTCGATTCGTGAAGCGGTAGAGTCAGGAGAAATAAATCCCATCCGCTTTGAGAATTATCATCGCTTGTTAAGTAGTAAAAATGAAACTAAGTCGCAGCGCCATTTTGCAATGAAAAATAAACTATGATCTTAGTTTTTTTATTCAGCTTTTAAGGAGTTAAATGATGTACAAGAAAATTGTTTATTTTGCTATGTTGCTACTTTTAATCTTCTTGAGCGCTTATGTGCGAGCGTATGTTCCAAATTTTGATGACACTTATCAAAATGCAATTAAAGGAAATATTGATGCACAGTATAATTTGGCACTGTTTTATAAAAGAGGTGAATTAGTTAAGCAAGATTTCTTGGAAGCGGCGAAATGGTTTACCAAAGCTGCTGAACAAGGTGATTTAGAAGCACAATTACAGTTAGGATACCTTTATGAAAAAGGTCAGGAAGGCGTACCAGTAGATTATGTGTTGGCATTAAAATGGTATCACAAAGCAGCAGAGCAGAACTCTGCTTTCGCATTGCATAGTTTAGGAACTTTTTATAGCAACGGTTATGGGGTAAAAGTTGATTATAAAAAAGCGATTGTTTTTTATCGTCAAGCACTGGCACAAAATTTTCCCCTTACCTATTTTTCTTTAGGCACAATGTATTATAACGGCAAAGGCGTCACACAAAATTATGGTGAAGCTGTAAAATTATTTCAGCGTGCAGCGGAATTAAATGTTCCAGAAGGTGCTTTTGCATTAGGTGATGCTTATTATCACGGTAAGGGTGTGCCTAAAGATTATAGCAAAGCAGAAAATTTCTTTAGGCAAGCTGCTCAGAGAGATGAGCCTAGAGCACAACTAGAATTAGGATTGATGTATCTTAATGGTATTGGTGTGGAAAAAGATGTTGTTGAGGGGGAAAAGTGGCTAAGGCGATCAGCTGAAAATGGCAATGCTGAAGCGCAATATGGGTTAGCTGAATTATATGAAAAAGGTGTTGGAGTTACTCAAAATCGAGAGCAATCAATTGCTTGGCTAAGAAAAGCAGCAGAACAAGGGTATACAGAAGCACAACATAAGTTAGGAGTTAGCTTTATTAACGATGACAATAATCCTGAATTAGTTGAATGGACATTAAAAGCTGCTGAGCAAGGTCATATTGATGCAATGTTGAATGCCGGTTCGCTTTATTATCAGGGTAGAGGTGTACAACAAGATTATAATGAAGCTTTTAAATGGTATAGTAAATCAGCTGCACAAGGTAATGCTCAAGCAAAATCTGTATTAGGAAAAATGTATCTTAATGGGCAAGGTGTAAAACAAGATTACGCAAAGGCTTTAACCTACTACAAAGAATCTGCTCACTTAGGCTATGGTAATGCACAACAAGTTTTGGCAACACTATATTATGATGGAATAGGAGTGAAACAAGACTATGTTCAAGCCTTAAAATGGTTTCATAAAGCTGCAGAACAAAATGAGAAAAGTGCATTTTACGCTTTAGGAATAATGTATGAATATGGACAAGGTGCTAAGAAAAATTATCTTGAAGCGGTAAAGTGGTATAAGAAAGCGGCAGAACAAGGTATAGAAGATGCTTATGTCAACTTAGGAAACTTATATTATGAGGGAGTAGGTGTAGCACAAAGTTATACCAAAGCTGCAGAATATTTTGCTGAAGCTGCGGAGTTGGGAGCGACGGCCGCACAAGCAACATTAGGCTATATGTATTCGCAAGGTTTAGGAGTTAATAAAGATGACAGAATAGCTGCAAAATATTTCTTGTTGGCTGCTGAGAAAGGGGAAAAACAAAGCCAAGGTTTACTGGGAGAAATGTATCTTGAGGGAAGAGGAGTTGAGCAGGATTATCAAGCTGCACTTAAATGGTTAAATGTTGCAGCCAACCAACATTACACGCCTAGTTATGCATTATTAGGCAAGATTTATCTTGAAGGATTAGGCGTTAAATCTGATGTTCAGGTTGCCTTAGGCTGGTTAGATAAAGCTGCTAAATTGGAAGATGTAAGAAGTTATGCTTTATTAGGAGCATTATATTATTCTCAGCAAGATTATCAGCAAGGGATAGTGTGGTTTAAAAAAGCAGCTTTACAAGGGGACCTTCTAGCGCAAGGAACATTAGCGTTTTTTTATGAAAATGGTATTGGGGTAGAACAGGATTATCAAGAAGCGGTTAAATGGTATGAAATGACCGCTGAAAAGGGTATTGTTGAATCGCAAGTGAAGTTAGCAGTGCTTTATTTTGAAAATAGTCATCTTCCACGAGATTTTAAAAAAGCCGCTAAATGGTTTCAGAGAGCTGCAGAACAAGGTAATAATTTTAGCCAAAGAATGTTAGCGAGAATGTATGTCTATGGAGAGGGGGTAGAGCATAATTTAGATAAGGCGTTGGAATGGTATCAAAAAGCGTTTGTAGGACAAGAAATGCTATTAACGAGGATGAAAGAAACATTATTCTCATATCTCAATGGTATTAAGCAAGATTATCGAACTATTATAAGAGGTTATGCTCAAGAGTTAATGAATTATACTGATATATCCTATCAAATTGGTCAGATCTATGCTGCTCAACAAAACATATCAGAAGCGATAAAGTGGTTTAAGTTTTCATCAGATTTTGGGCATTTTGGTGGTAAAGCGATGTTAATGAAGTTTTATGTGGAAGGATATGATGTACAACAAGAGCCAGCTGTTGTTATTAGATGGATAACTTATTCAGCAAAATCAGGTGATATGTTAGCTCAATACTGGCTAGGTAATGTTTATTTTAATGGGTATGGTATTTCACGAGATTTAGAGCAGGCAACATATTGGTTTACACAGTCGGCTAAACAAGGTAGTGATGAAGCTAGTCAGCAATTAGTAAATATTTATCAGACTGCAAAATATATTCCATCAGAACAAGAATTAGCTAAACAATACCTTACGTTAGTTTGTCAATCTGGAGTAGTTATAGCTTGTGAAAAATAAAAATAACTAGTGTGTTATCGTTAGTAAGTAATTTTCTCAATAGGATGCGATATGATTTAAAATTGTACAAAAACTTCCCCTTTTTTAGGTATATTTAAGAGAAAAACATTAAATTTTATGCGGTAACTCAAATTTTTGAACAATTGTGCTTGATTATTGGGAGAGAATGTCGATACTAGCGATGACATTTATTTTATTTTATAAAATAAATATTGAAAATTTGTTATGCTGCATTTACGTTCTTGGTTAGTTAAATGACAGAAATGTAAGTGCAGATTTTTTATGATCCTAACCTATCCATGAGATTTAAGGAGAGAAAAATGTATTCTCAAGAAATTACCATCACCGCACCAAATGGTTTACACACTCGTCCAGCAGCTCAATTTGTAAAAGAAGCGAAAGGCTTTTCATCTGATATCACTGTGACTTCTGGTGGTAAAAGTGCGAGTGCAAAAAGTTTGTTCAAATTACAAACTTTAGGGTTAACTCAAGGAACAACAATCACTATTTCTGCAGAAGGTGAAGATGAAAAAGCAGCAGTAGATCACCTTGTTGCATTAATCCCAACTTTAGAATAAGTCGTCCGTACGAAGTCGGCATCTGTGTTAATTTAGTGATTTTAAAGAAGGTTATATTATGATTTCAGGTATTTTAGCTTCCCCAGGTATTGTTTTTGGCAAGGCCTTAGTGTTGAAAGAAGAACCAATTGTTCTTAATAAACGTAAGATTTCTGATGATGAAGTTGAGAGTGAGATTGCACGCTTTTATCAAGGTAGAGAAGCTGCATCGGCACAATTAACTGCGATTAAAGAAAAAGCTCGTCAGACATTGGGTGAAGAAAAAGAAGCTATCTTCGAAGGTCATTTAATGATTCTTGAAGATGAAGAACTTGAAGAAGAAATCATTGCTTATTTAAAAGAACATCATGTAACTGCAGATGTCGCTGCTTCAGTAGTAATCGACCAACAAGTTGCAATGCTTTCTGATATTGATGATGAGTATCTCAAAGAACGTGCCGGAGATATTCGTGATATTGGAAATCGCTTGTTAAAAAATATTTTAGGTATGCACATCATTGATTTAGGAGAAATTTCTGAAGAGTCTATTTTAGTCGCTTATGATTTAACTCCGTCAGAAACTGCACAATTAAACTTAGATAAAGTGCTTGGTTTTATTACTGATATTGGTGGACGTACTTCACACACTTCAATTATGGCACGTTCTCTTGAGTTGCCAGCGATTGTCGGAACAAATAATGTTACTGAAAAAGTTAAAACAGGCGATTATCTTGTTCTTGATGCGTTGAATAATGCAATTTATGTTAATCCAACTCAGGAAGAGATTGCTCGTTTAAGAGTATTAGAACAACAATACAAAGAAGAAAAAGCAGAATTAATCAAATTAAAAGATCTTCCAGCTGTTACCTTAGATGGTCGTCGTGTAGATGTTTGCGCTAATATTGGTACCATTCGTGATATTGATGGTGCAGAGCGTAATGGTGCGGAAGGCGTTGGTTTATATCGTACAGAATTTTTATTCATGGATCGTGACCAATTACCAACAGAAGAAGAGCAATTCCAAGCGTATAAAGCAGTTGTTGAAGCAATGAATAATCGTTTGGTAATTTTGCGTACTATGGACATCGGTGGCGATAAAGATTTGCCATATATGAACTTACCAAAAGAGATGAATCCATTTTTAGGTTGGCGTGCAATTCGTATTGCATTAGATCGTCGTGAAATTTTAAATGCACAATTACGTGCGGTATTACGTGCTTCTGCATTTGGTAAATTAGCTGTAATGTTCCCGATGATCATCTCCGTTGAAGAAATTCGTGAACTGAAAGCAGTATTAGAAACGTTAAAACAACAACTTCGTGAAGAAGGCAAAGCATTTGATGAAAATATCCAAGTTGGGGTAATGGTGGAAACCCCATCAGCAGCGGTCAATGCGAAATTCTTAGCGAAAGAAGTAGATTTCTTTAGTATCGGAACTAACGATTTAACACAATATACCTTAGCGGTGGATCGTGGTAATGAGTTAATTTCACATTTATATAATCCATTAACACCATCAGTATTGTCTTTAATTAAACAAGTAATTGATGCTTCACACGCCGAAGGTAAATGGACAGGAATGTGTGGTGAGTTAGCAGGAGATGAAAAAGCAACGATTCTCTTGTTAGGTATGGGGTTAGATGAATTCAGTATGAGTTCGATTTCGGTGCCGAAGATTAAGAAATTAATCCGTAATGTGAATTATCAAGATGCCCAAGATCTGGCAAAAGAGGTTTTATTACAACCGACAGCAGCAGATGTTGATCAATTGATCGGGAATTTTTTAGCTGAAAAAGCACTAAACTAGATACAAATGTAAAAATTTCAGCTAATATTACGTACAGATCTGAGATTAAAAATGTTTCTGATAAGGAGAAAAAAATGGGTTTATTCGATAAATTATTCGGTTCAAAAGACAATAAAGCTGTCGAAGTAGAAATTTATGCGCCATTAACAGGTGAAATTGTCAACATTGAAGATGTTCCTGATGTTGTTTTCTCTGAAAAAATCGTAGGTGATGGTGTTGCGATTCGTCCAAAAGGCAACAAAATTGTCGCTCCGGTAGATGGGGTTATTGGTAAGATTTTTGAAACTAACCATGCCTTTTCAATGGAATCAAAAGAAGGTATCGAACTTTTCGTTCACTTCGGTATTGATACTGTAGAACTTAAAGGTGAAGGTTTTACCCGTATTGCACAAGAAGGTCAAACTGTAAAACGTGGTGATACTGTAATTGAAATCGATTTAGACTTATTAGAAGCGAAAGCAAAATCAGTATTAACACCAATTGTGATTTCTAATATGGATGAAATTTCTCATATGGAGAAAAAAGTTGGTGAAACTGTCGCTGGAGAATCTGTTGTATTAGTAATTAAAAAATAATTGCTGATTTTTTAAGTATCGGATGAAAGGTTGGAACGTTAATGTCCAACCTTTTTTATGTCTATGATTTGGATATTGATCAATATTTATCCAAAGATAACCCCTATCTCAAAAGAGTAATGTCTTTAGCCAAAAAATTTTTTTCATACAGCCAAAATTGTTAAATTTGTTAATTTTAGCTAAGTCCACATAATTCAAGCTATATTTTAGCGTTATGAAAAATGGCTGTTACAGTCTGATAACTATTCTCAATTATTAGTAACAAAACACAATATATTGTGTGTTGAATTATTTTAAATGTCAATATATAGTATCTCCGATTTTTACAAGGAGACGAAAATGTTTGCTCAAATCCCCCACTCCCAACCACAAGAAATGACTTATCCAAAAGCCACTGCACTGTTAACAGTAATTAAAAGAGATGGTTCTCAAGCAAGCTTTAATGTGCAATTTATTACTAATGCAATGAAGAAAGCTGCACAAGCAGTAGGTATTCACGATGATGAATATTTTGAACAATTAAGCCAAACCATTAGCTTGGCCATTGTTAGTAGTTTTAAGCAACAAGTTGATATTGCTTATATTCAGCAAGTGGTCGAAGATCATTTAATGCAAGGGCAGTACCCACAAGTTGCTCGTGCTTATATTGAATATCGTCATGATCGTGATAAAGAACGTGAAAAAAGAAGCCGTTTAACGCAAGAAATTGAAGGGTTAATCGAGCAAAATAATGTGTTATTGATTAACGAAAATGCGAATAAAGATGCGAAAGTGATTCCTACGCAACGCGATCTATTGGCAGGTATTGTGGCACGTCATTATGCGAAAAGCTATATTCTACCGCCAGAAGTAGTGCAGGCGCACGAACGAGGCGAAATTCATTATCATGATCTTGATTATGCGCCGTTTTTCCCGATGTTTAACTGTATGTTGGTGGATCTTGAAGGTATGTTGACACATGGTTTTAAAATGGGAAATGCTGAAATTGAACCGCCAAAATCTATCACTACGGCGACTGCAGTGACTGCGCAAATTATTGCTCAAGTAGCTAGCCATATTTATGGCGGAACTACCATTGATCGACTCGATGAAGTATTAGCACCATATGTGGAAAAAAGTTATCAAAAACATTTAGCTAATGCGAAAACTTGGCAAATTCCTGCTGCTGAAGCTTATGCAAAAGCCTTAATCGAGAAAGAGTGTTTTGATGCTTTTCAATCCTTGGAGTATGAAGTCAATACACTGCATACAGCGAATGGACAAACGCCATTTGTGACGTTTGGTTTTGGTTTAGGTACTAGTTGGCAAGCGAAGTTAATTCAACGTTCTATTTTGCAAAACCGAATTCGTGGTTTAGGAAAAAATCACAAAACTGCAGTGTTTCCAAAATTAGTATTTACGATTAAACGGGGTTTGAATCAACAACCACAAGATCCTAATTATGATATTAAACAACTAGCCTTAGAGTGCGCTTCTAAGCGTATGTATCCTGACATTTTAAACTATGATCAAGTAGTAAAAGTAACAGGTTCATTTAAGGCACCAATGGGATGTCGCAGCTTTTTAGGTCGTTATGTTGAAAATGGTAAAGAGATTCATGCAGGACGCAATAATTTAGGTGTTGTCAGCGTTAATTTACCAAGAATTGCGTTAGAAGCAGAGCATAATGAAGCACGTTTTTATCAAATTCTGGAACAACGGTTAGCGATTGCCAAAACAGCGTTATTAACACGAATTGCTCGTTTGGAACAGACAAAAGCACGAGTGGCGCCGATTCTTTATATGGAAGGAGCATGTGGCGTAAGATTACAAGCTGATGATAATGTCGCAGAAATCTTTAAACATGGACGAGCATCGATCTCTTTAGGTTATATCGGAATTCATGAAACAATAAATGCGTTATACGCTCAAGGACATATTTTTGATAGCGACTTGTTGCGTGAAAAAGGTATCGCAATTGTCCGCTATCTCAGTGAAACCACGAAAAAATGGCAAGCAGAAACAGGTTATGCGTTTAGCTTATATTCAACACCAAGCGAAAGTTTATGTGATCGTTTTTGTCGTTTAGATAGCAAGCAATTCGGTATTATTGAGGGTGTTACAGATAAAGGCTATTACACTAACAGTTTCCATTTAGATGTGGAAAAGAAAGTCAATCCTTATGACAAAATTGATTTTGAAATGGCTTATCCGCCATTAGCGAGTGGTGGGTTTATTTGCTATGGTGAATATCCGAATGTACAACATAACCTCAAAGCATTAGAAGATGTTTGGGATTATAGTTATGACCGAGTGCCATATTATGGAACTAATACACCAATAGATGAGTGTTATGAATGTGGCTTTACTGGCGAATTTGATTGCACGAGTAAAGGGTTTGTTTGTCCGAAATGCGGTAATCATGATAGTACTAAAGTGTCGGTAACACGTCGTGTTTGTGGTTATTTAGGTAGCCCTGATGCACGTCCGTTTAATCCAGGAAAACAGGAAGAAGTAAAACGTAGAGTGAAACATTTATAGGACAAAATGATGAATTATCTACAATATTACCCTGTTGATGTGGTAAATGGTGAGGGTACACGTTGTACCCTCTTTGTGGCAGGTTGTACTCATCAATGTCGAGGCTGTTATAACCAAAAAAGCTGGTCATTTGATGCAGGTGTATTTTTTGACCAAGCAATGGAAGATCAGATTATTCGTGATTTACAAGATACACGAATTCGGCGACAAGGTCTGTCATTATCTGGCGGTGATCCTCTGCATCCACGTAATGTGGAACGTTTATTACCATTAGTGAAACGAGTTAAAACGGAATGCCCAGGTAAAGATATCTGGTGTTGGACTGGCTATCAGTTAGCTGAATTAAATCAGCAGCAAAAAGAGATGTTAGCTTATATAGATGTATTAATTGATGGTAAGTTTATTCAGGAACAAGCCGATCCTTCCTTAGTTTGGCGAGGTTCAACGAATCAAATTATTTATCGATTTTCTTTATAAAGAACACTTTTGATTAAAAATTATTCATACGCTTATTTTCTCTTGCCAACTTTTCATCACTTATCAATAAAGAGATGTGATATCAATCACATCTTTAAATAAATCTTTAACATCTAATTTTTTCTTTTGTTACAATCTCGCCGCTCTAAATAACTTTTTGAGGTAAAAATTATGGTGTGGTTCCTCTTCTCTGTGGCGTTCTTGCTAGCAGGCTACTTTATCTATGGTTCTATCGTAGAAAAAGTATTTAAAATCAATCCGAAACGTGAAACACCAGCACATTTACAAAATGATGGTGTTGACTATGTGCCAATGTCTAAAGGAAAAATTTGGTTAATTCAGCTATTAAATATTGCTGGAACAGGCCCAATTTTCGGACCTATTTTAGGTGCATTATATGGGCCAGTTGCAATGTTATGGATTGTAATTGGTTGTGTATTCGCTGGTGCAGTACATGACTACTTCAGCGGAATGTTAAGCGTGCGTAATGGTGGTGCGTCAGTACCAAATTTAACAGGCAAATATCTTGGTGCACCAGTTAAACATTTCATGAATGCGCTTGCATTAGTGTTATTAGTACTTGTAGGAGTGGTATTCGTTATCTCTCCAGCAGGGCTTCTTACCAACCTTACAATGGATAATCTTGGCGAATCAATGAGCTTAGATCGCGGTAATACTCTTGTTGCTTGGACAACTATTATTTTCGTTTATTACATTATCGCAACCCTAGTGCCAATTGATAAAATTATTGGTCGTATCTATCCATTATTTGGTGCGTTATTGCTATTTATGTCTTTTGGTATGTTCTTTGCTTTACTCTTTGAAGATAAAGCGTTGTTCCATACTGTTGGCGATATGAGTTTCTCTAAATTCTTTGAAAATCTACATCCAACTGGTTTACCAATTTGGCCATTAATTTTCGTGACCATTGCCTGTGGTGCAGTATCAGGTTTCCATGCAACTCAATCTCCATTGATGGCACGTTGTATGGAAAATGAAAAAGAAGGCCGTTTCGTATTCTATGGTGCGATGATTGGTGAAGGCGTTATTGCTTTAATTTGGTGTATGGTTGGTTTAACTTTCTATAACAGTCCAGCAGAAATGAATGAAGCAATCAATATGGGTACACCATCAAAAGTAGTTTATGATTCAGCTACACAAATGTTAGGTTACTTTGGTGGTATCTTAGCAGTGTTAGGTGTGGTTGTATTACCAATTACTTCAGGGGATACTTCATTCCGCGCAGCACGTTTAATCATTGCTGAATTCTTCAATATTGAACAACGCAGCTTAGTAAAACGTTTATTAATTGCAGTACCTTTATTTGTTGCTGGTTTCATTATTACTAAATTAGATTTCCAAGTATTATGGCGTTATTTCGGTTGGGCAAACCAAACTACCGCAATGGTAATGTTATGGACCGCTGCAGCATATCTTTATCGTTATCATAAATTCCACTGGATTTGTACAATCCCAGCTATCTTTATGACAATGGTTTCTGCAACATTCCTTGCTTATGCGAAGATCGGTTTCGGTTTAGCATATGATACAGCGGTATGGGTTGGTGTTGGTTTAACCGCAGTTGCAACAGTGTGTTTCTTCACAATGTTAAAACCAATTGCTGACGGTGATCCTGATTCAGAAACTACCCCAGCTTAATTATTGATTTTGAAATATTGATTATGCACAATAGCCGTCTGTTTTTAGACGGCTATTTTTTTGTAATATGACAACTGTACTTTATTTTCATCTTTTTTCTGCATGGGCAAGTTTAATTCTGTTTATCTTTCGTGGGGTGTTGCAATGGCAAGGTAAAGATTGGCGTCAATATAAGATACTGTGCATTTTGCCGCATATTGCAGATACCATTTTATTAGTGACGGGTTTAACGTTCTTAATAGTATTCAACTTTAGTTTAGTTGATTGGCTGTTAATCAAAATCGTAGCATTAGTGTTATATATTATTTTTGCAGCGAAGGCGTTTAAACGCCAAAGACCACAAAATACATTTTTGCCACTCGCATTGATCTGTTTTCTGGTTGCGATGCTATTAGGTTATTTCCATTAATTCATTCTGAACAATGTTTTTTGATACCCATACCCACCTTGATTATTTAGCAATAGATTTGCAGCAATCGTTAGCGCAGATTGTGGCGAGTGCTCAATCGCAACAAGTGACTAAGCTGTTGGTGGTGGCAATTGATCGGCAAAATATCTTAGCGATGCCACAATGGGTGTCAAATCAAAAAAATGTTTATTATGGCTTAGGCTTACATCCACTGTTTATTACGCGACATCATGAAGATGATTTACTCCTACTGGAACAGTCTTTAGCAAAACGAGATGGTAAGTGTATTGCGGTCGCGGAAATTGGGTTAGATCGTTATCCAAAAGAAATCACAACTGATGAGCTATGGCAAAAACAGTGTTATTTTTTGGAAGCGCAATTAGCCTTGGCAAAACAATATCGATTACCAGTGAATTTGCATTCTCGCCGTACTCACGAACAGTTATTTTCTTTTCTGAAAAAAGCTGAGCTACCTCAACGGGGTGTCGTACATGGTTTTGCAGGTAGTTATGAACAAGCAAAACGCTTTGTCGATCTTGGCTATAAAATTGGTGTAGGCGGTACTATTACCTATGAAAGAGCAAATAAGACTCGTCAAGCAATCGCTAAATTACCTCTTTCAGCACTGTTATTAGAAACGGATAGTCCAGATATGCCAGTATTTGGTTGGCAGGGGCAACCTAATCACCCAGCACGTTTGCCTTTAATATTCCAAGAATTAGTTGCACTTAGAACAGAAAGTGCAGCACAAATTGAAGCACAAATTTGGCAAAATAGTCTTGAACTGTTTGCTTTATCTGAAACAGTCTAATCGTGAATGCTAAATTGTTATTTAGCGATGAACCCATTAAAATAAAGCGTTTGTTATTGCCAACAAAGGATCAACTATGTCAGCTGTAGTACCAAGTGAAAATTGGAAATCAACCTCTTCAATTCAAAATTTACTTAAAAGAGCAAAAATAATTAGTGATATTCGACAATTTTTTGTTGATCGAGGTTTGTTAGAGGTGGAAACACCGATTTTAAGTGCATTTTCAGTAACTGATGTACATCTTGCAACTTTCCAAACAGAGTTTACTCCGCCATTTAGCCCAAACCCACAAACATTACATCTTATCACCAGCCCTGAATATCACATGAAGCGTTTGTTGGCGGAAGGAAGTGGTCCTATTTTCCAAATCTGTAAAGTATTTAGAAATGAGGAAGCCGGAAAGCGCCATAATCCAGAATTTACGATGCTGGAATGGTATCGCCCATTTTTTGATATGTACCGTTTGATCAATGAGGTTGATGATTTACTGCAACAAATTTTGGATTGCCCACCAACAGAATCTCTCAGCTACCAGTTTGTATTCCAAGAATATGTTGGGTTAGATCCTTTATCGGCAACGAAAGCGGAATTAGTGGAGAAAGCGAAACAGCAAGGGCTGGTTAATGCAGATATGGAAGGGCGTGATACCTTGTTGCAATATCTATTTAGTGAGATTGTTGAAAAAAATATTGGGCAAGAACATCCTGTTGCTGTATATCATTTCCCAGCGGCACAAGCGGCATTAGCACAAATTAGTTCTGAAGATCATCGTGTAGCAGAGCGTTTTGAGTTTTATTACAAAGGATTAGAATTAGCTAATGGCTTCCATGAATTAACAGATGCAAATGAGCAATTGCATCGTTTTGAACAAGATAATTTATTACGTGAGAAATTGCACTTACCGCCGCAACAAATGGATACGCGTTTCTTAGCTGCATTGAAATCAGGTTTGCCATCTTGCTCCGGTGTGGCATTAGGGGTCGATCGTTTATTAATGATTGCGTTATCAACTGACAATATTGAAGATGTAATTTCATTTTCAATTCAAAATGCGTGACGGAGAAGCCAATGCGTAAACTAATTTATTTGTGTTGTTTAGTGATAGGATTAAGCGCTTGTTCATCAAAAAATACTTCGCCTTTATATCAATCAATGCCAATTGTGAATATTGAATCTAATATTGCTAATGCAGTAGCTGTTACCCCAGCGGATAAACAGATTGCAGTGAAAAATCTGACTAATAGTAGTATTAAAACTGCCTATTTACTGACTTGGTATGATCGTAATGGCGTTACGCAACGAGCGAATTGGCAGCAAGATGAATTGTGGCAGCACTTAATTTTGTCAGCTAAACAACAGGTGAATATTCCTTTGTCAAAACCGACCGAGCAGAGCGTGAATTATCGAGTCTATTTCAAAGCGGATTAAGAGGTAAAAGCGATGGCAAAATTAATTGTTGATTTACAAGGTACGGTTTTAGAACAAGAAGAAGTTGAGATCTTAAATCACCCTCTCGTTGCCGGTGTAATCCTATTTACACGTAATTTTGTTGATATTTCGCAGTTACGAGAATTAATCAAACATATTCGTCAAAAAGTAAAACATCCATTATTAATCACCGTTGATCAAGAAGGTGGACGAGTTCAACGTTTTCGGCAAGGTTTTACGCAATTACCAGCGATACAGGCTTTTGCACGATTATTGCCAACAGTGGAAGAACAGCAATATTGGGCTAAAGAGAGTGCGTGGTTAATGGCGGCAGAAATGATAGCAATGGATATTGACTTGAGTTTTGCGCCTGTTTTAGATGTTGGTCATCAATGTAAGGCAATTGGCGATCGTAGTTTTCATCAAGATTGGCAGCAAGTATTACCGTTAGCAGAGGCATTTTGTGATGGTATGCTACAAGCTGGAATGGCGACAACAGGAAAACATTTTCCAGGACATGGTCATGTAGTCGCTGATTCCCATTTAGAAACACCAAAAGATGAACGCTCAACCAGTCAAATTTTCCAACAAGATATACAACCGTTTCAGCAGTTAATTGATCGTAATAAATTAAAAGCGATTATGCCGGCACATGTTATTTATACGCAAGCTGATGAGCGACCAGCAAGCGGCTCACCGTATTGGCTTAAAGAGATTTTAAGAGAGAAGTTAGGTTTTAAAGGCATTATCTTTTCAGATGATCTTGGAATGAAAGGTGCTGGCGTAATGGGAAGTTTTGTTGAGCGTAGTCGTCAAGCATTAGCCGCTGGTTGTAATATTTTATTGCTCTGTAATGAGCGAGCTGGTGTGATAGAAGTGCTGGATAATTTGGTTTATCAACCAACAGAACAAGAAAAAACAGCCTATTTGCAGTTAGCAAAACGACAACATTTTTCGTTATCAGAACTTCAAGCAACCAGTAGATGGGTAAATGCTCATCACTCTTTGACGAATTTGCAGCAAAAGTGGTTAGAGGTGAAGGGATAAATGTATTGCCCACATTTTGCGCAGAAGCAGTGTCAATCTTGTAGTTGGATTGAACAAGACTATGTCTCGCAGATAGATCAGAAACAGCAGCATTTGCAGCAACAGCTAGCGGATTTTATTCAACCGATGACGATGTGTTTTCCTGTGTATGAATCGGCTCATCAAGCAATGCGTAATCGTGCCAAAATGGTAGTGAGTGGAATGGTGGAACGACCAATTTTTGGTATTTTGCCTGATCCGCAAGATAGTGCAAGTGCGGTAGATTTGACGGATTGTCAATTATATCCTGACGATTTCCAACCCATCTTTATACAGTTAAAAGATTTTGTCGCTAGAGCTGGATTAGTGCCATATAACATTGCAAAACTTAAAGGAGAACTAAAATATATTTTGCTAACGAAAAGCCAACATAATCAACAATATATGTTGCGGTTTGTATTACGTAGTGAAGTAAAATTGCCATTGATACAACGAGAATTACCAGCATTATTACAGAAATTACCGCAAATTGTTGTAGTTAGCGCCAATATTCAGCCACAACCAGCTGCCATTTTAGAGGGAGAAAAAGAGATCTATTTAACCGAACAGCAAATGTTGGAAGAACGATTCAACCAGCTTGCTTTATTTATTCGTCCGCAAGGCTTTTTCCAGACTAATCCGCAAGTAGCTGCCGCACTTTACCGTACTGCGCAACAATGGACGCAAGCATTACCGATTCAACATATTTGGGATTTGTTTTGTGGTGTGGGTGGTTTTGGTTTACATTGTGCAGCAGCAAGGCAACAATTGGTGGCTGATGTAAGTTTAGTCGGTATTGAGATTTCAGCTTCTGCGATTCAGGCTGCAAAATTAGCCGCAGATCATATTGGTTTAACTAATGTACATTTCCAAGATTTAGATGCGAGTCAATATCAAGCATCACAAGGTGTTAAACCGGATTTAGTTATTGTAAATCCACCCAGACGTGGTATTGGGCAATCTTTAGCAGATTATCTTAATCAGTTGCAGCCACGTTTTTTATTGTATTCCAGTTGTAATGTAGAGAGTATGCGGAGAGATTTATATCATTTTAGTTCGTATCGCTTAACTAAATTACAATTATTCGATATGTTCCCACATACTTCACATTATGAAGTTTTGGGATTGTTAGAATTAGCATAACTTTTGCCATAGGAGGCATGTATGAAAAAGATTGAAGCCATTATAAAACCATTTAAATTAGATGATGTGCGTGAAGCTTTATCTGATATTGGTATTACTGGAATGACGGTAAGTGAAGTGAAAGGATTTGGGCGTCAAAAGGGGCATACAGAGCTATATCGTGGTGCAGAATATATGGTGGATTTTCTACCGAAAGTGAAACTTGAAATAGTGGTAACAGACGATCAAGTTGAACAATGTGTAGATGCGATTATTGATACAGCGCAATCAGGAAAAATTGGTGACGGTAAGATCTTTGTTTATGACGTAGAACACGTGATTCGTATCCGTACTGGTGAAGAAAATGAGGATGCAATTTAGTGGGTATTATTTACGTTGTGATTGCATTAGTAGCGGGCGTGGGCTTAGCTACACAAGCCGCTATTAATAGTCAGCTTAGTAAAGTGGTTGCTGGACAACCGCTGATTGCCGCTTTAATTTCATTTGCTACTGGAACATTAGCGCTTTTTATTGTTTGTTTAGTAAAAACCAATTTATGGGAAGGTTTGCAAAATTTGGCTAGCCAGCCATTTTGGAAATTTATTGGCGGACCTTTAGGGGCATTAGTTGTTTTCACGACTATTTTTTTAGCGCCAAAGGTTGGTATTACCAATATGTTATTTTTTATCATTATAGGTCAGTTAGTCGCTGCAATGTTAATTGACCATTTTGGTTTGATTTATATGCCTGTACGAGAAATTACCCTCTGGAAAGTTGGCGGAATGTTGATTGTGATGGTGGGGTTAATTATCTTTTTCTTTGGTGATAAATGGTTTGCAATAAAAGGATAGAAAGAAATGACACAGCTTAAAGTCGGATTAGTATCAATTTCAGATCGTGCTTCACAAGGAATCTATCAAGATAAAGGATTACCTTCGTTACAAGAGTGGTTAGAACAAGCATTGATTGAACCATTTTTAGTAGAAACAAGATTAATTCCTGATGAACAACCTTTGATTGAACAAACCTTAAAAGAGTTAGTTGATGAATGTGGTTGTCATCTAGTGCTTACTACTGGTGGAACTGGGCCGGAAAAACGCGATGTTACACCAGATGCAACATTAGCTGTCGCCGATCGGGAAATGCCGGGATTTGGTGAGCAAATGCGCCAAATCAGTTTGCAATTTGTGCCAACAGCGATTCTATCACGTCAAGTCGGTGTAATTAGAAAAGAGAGTTTGATTTTAAATTTACCGGGACAACCGAAAGCAATCAAAGAAACTCTAGAAGGGTTAAAAGATGAAAATGGTAAAGTGATAGTGAAAGGAATTTTTGCTGCTGTACCTTATTGTCTAGAACTACTTAGTGGGATCTATATTGATACACATAAATCTGTAGTAGATAGTTTTCGCCCGAAGAAGAAGTAGATATAAAAAATGCTTTTTAAACTTTGTTTAAAAAGCATTTCCTTTTTTCAATGCATAATTATTTTGTTAATAAATCAAACGCTTCCTGATATTTAGCCACAGTTTGTTCAATAATCTCTTGTGGCACTCTTGGTGCTGGTGGTTGTTTATTCCAGCCACTGTTTTCTAACCAGTTACGAATAAATTGTTTATCGAATGAAGGTGGATTGGTGCCTTCTTTATAAGTATCAATTGACCAGAAACGGCTTGAGTCAGGGGTTAAGACTTCATCCATTAATGTTAAGGTTCCATTTTCATCTAAACCAAATTCGAATTTAGTATCACAGATAATAATACCTTTACTCAAAGCGTATTCTGCTGCAGTAGTATAAAGCTCAATTGCTTTCTGTTTGACTTGTGCAGCTAATTCAGCGCCGATTAATTTCTCACATTCGGCATAACTGATATTAATATCGTGATTACCAATTTCTTCTTTGCTTGATGGTGTGAAAATCGGTTCAGGTAATTTGCTAGCATCCACTAAACCTTTTGGTAATTCAATACCGCACACAGATCCTGTTTGTTGATAATCTTTTAAGCCACTACCAGTCAAATAGCCGCGCACGATAGATTCAATTTTAATTGGTGTTAAACGTTTACAGACAACAGCACGTTTTTCAATTGCTTTTGCTTCAGCCTCTGGTAATACGTCATACACAGTATCGCCAGTAAAGTGATTTGGCATAATATGTGCTAATTTTTTAAACCAGAAATTGGAAATTTGGGTGAGGATCTCTCCTTTACGAGGGATAGGATCATCAAGAATGACATCGAATGCCGAAAGACGATCAGAAGCGACCATTAACATTCTTTTATCATCAATTTCATAAAGATCACGTACTTTACCAGAATAAATTTTTTTTAGGCTAATAGTTTGCATAACGATACCTGTATTAAAAAGAAAACCGATGCGAATTATACTCCGTTTCATCTTAAGTTTCACGCAAACGATTGCTTATTTTATGGCTTATTCAAGTGTTGCCAGTTTATCTGTCGGTAAACTGAACAACACGAAGTATTGAGTTTGTGCGCTGATGCGATTAATTATTTGCTGGCAAGATATTCTTTTAGCCCTTTTTCTCGCAGTAAACAGCTAGGGCATTGATGACAGCCACCTTCGACACCTTCATAACAAGTATGTGTATGTTGAATGACGTAATCGAGTTTTCCTAATTGATCTGCCAAAGCCCAAGTTTCTTTTTTAGTGAGCCACATCAATGGTGTGATCAGGTTAAAGTGGTAATCCATAGCTAGATTAAGCGTAACATTCATTGATTTAATGAAAATATCGCGACAATCTGGATAGCCGCTAAAATCGGTTTCGCATACGCCTGTAATGATGTCACTAATACCTTGTCCTTTGGCATAAATGGCGGCATAGAGGAGAAAGAGCGCATTACGACCATCAACAAAAGTGTTGGGTAATTCACCTTTTTGCTGTTCAATTGTTTGTTGACTATCTAACAACGCGTTGTGGGTTATGGATGTAATAACCGAGGTATCTATAATGGTTTGTTTAACGCCAAGATCATTAGCAATCCATTGTGCCTTTTCTAGTTCGATACTGTGGCGTTGTCCATATTTGAATGTAATGGCTTCGACGTTGCCATTACCATAGGTTTGTAATGCTTGTAATAAACAGGTAGTAGAATCTTGACCGCCAGAAAAAATGACGACCGCTTTTTTGTTTTGCATAAGATGTTCCTAGTTTTTTAACGTGGGAGGTTTGCGAACCACGACAATCAAAGGGCGTCATTCTAGCGAAATTTTTCTGAAACGCAATAAAAGATGTCAATTTTCCTGTTGCAAATCTTGAATCAAAATTTTGGAACGGCGTTGGTAATTATATTTTTCCCGTTTCTCTTTTGGTAAATCTTCAACATTAGTAATTTTAAATCCACGTTCTTGGAACCAATGTACTGTACGGGTTGTAAGCACGAATAATTTTTCGATACCTAATGCAATTGCCCGTTTTTGGATATGGGTTAATAAAATATCGCCACGAGAAGAGTTACGATAATCAGGATGCACAGCAACGCACGCCATTTCTGCCATTTTTTCATCAAAATAAGGATTTAAAGCGGCGCAGGCGATCATTACGCCATCGCGATCGATCACTGTGTAATGATCAATTTCCATTTCTAATTGTTCACGAGAACGTTTCACTAAAATGCCTTGCTGTTCCAAAGGTTGGATTAAAGCGAGGAGATTTGGAATATCTTTAATGGTTGCAATTCTGACAATTTCAGAGCTTTCTAATGAAACCTGTGTACCGATACCATCGCGAGAGAATAATTCTTGTAGTAGAGCGCCATCTTCTAAATAACTTAATAAATGTGCACGTTTAACGCCATTACGACAAGCTTCTAATGCAGTTTGTAAGAATCTTGCTTCTGAACTATGGTAGAGATTATTGGCGATAAATTGTTGTAAATGATGTTCTGCTGAAAGTAAGGTGAGATCTGGCATAACTTGTTGATTTTCATCGAGAATACCCTGTTGCTCACAAAAACCGATCACCTTTTCCGCTTTTAATTTAATGGCAATTTGTGCCGCTAATTCCTCAAAAGCAAGATTAAAATTCTCACCAGTCACAGAAACACCAATCGGCCCAATCACTACAATTGCATTGTGTTCCAATTGTTGTTTAATCCCTTCGCTATCTATTTTGCGCACTTTACCACTCAATTGATAATCCACACCCTCGTCAACACCGATTGGTTGTGCAATGACAAAATTACCACTGACAACATTAGGTACGCTGCCATGAGCAATATTATTCATTCTTAAGGATAAACGTGCCGTAATATCAAGTTGTAAACTGCCAACTACTTGTTTGACGAGTTTTAAAGTTTCTGCATCGGTAACACGAATATTTTTGTGGTAACGTTCTTCAATATTGGCTAAATGTAGCGCATCGTTAATTTGTTTACGCGCGCCAAAAACGATAACTAATTTGATACCTAAACTATGTAATAAGCTGATGTCGTCGATGATATTAATAAAATTAGGGCTGGCAGTGGTATTTCCGTCTAACATAATGACAAAGGTTTTGCCTCTGTGTGCGGTAACGTAAGGGGTTGATTGACGGAACCATTGCACGAGTTCAGTGCTGCGAATCATAAAACTTCCTATTTTTTGAATAATTATGTAATAAAAGTGATTTTATATGCAAAAAGGAGTTGCTTTGCAAGATAATTCTACGATTTAGCAAAAAAATCCAACCAGAAAATTTACTCTTGAGATTTAGTTACATAGAATAACGCCACTCAAACTCAGAATGAAGAAGAATATGTCAGAACAACAATTATTTAGTCATTTTCCTACAGTGCGTGAGATGTATCCATGGGGACAAGAACGGCGTGTATTAAAGCAAATTCGTCATATATTGCGTTATTTCGGACGACGTTTAATTAGTTATCAAGCAGGCAATACTTTTATTCAATTTTTGAATCAACACCCTGTTTGGCTGCCAATGTTCCAGCAACATAAACACCGCTTTCATACTATTTTATTTCACTATTGTGATAAACGTTTTTCACCGAATCAACGCGCCAAACAATTACAACATACTTTGGTAATGTTGGAAAAATTATTAGGTTTGGAAAAGTGTGCGACATTAGTTGCTTCAGAAACGATAGCATTAGCTGATCTAGGTAATGGTTTACGTTTACATCTCAATATTAATCCTATTGATCCGTATGAAGGATTATTTTCGATCAATATCCAAGATGATACGACACAACGTTATTATGATGCTTCATTTGCGATTATTGAGGGAAATCGGCTGCTGATTGCGAGTATTCAAGGTCCAAAAGGGGAACAGGCTGCGGAAATTGTAAAAAGTTTGACCAAGCAATTACATGGTATGCGACCAATGTTTATGATGGTGGAATGTTTTAAATGGCTAGCTCAGCATTGGCAGTTGCAATTAGTCGGGATTCCACACCGATATCAAACCAAAATTCGTTTACATGGTAGTAAAAAAATTTATATGAACTATGATGAATTTTGGCAAGAAAATAAAGCGGTTTATCAAGACAATTATTGGCAATTACCTTTGCAGGTTGAGCAACGTCCACTTGAAGAAATTCAAAGCAAAAAACGTTCAATGTATCGTAAGCGTTATGAATTGTTTGCCCAGATTGAACAAGGTATCAAAACTAAGATCTAACTGTTTCATAAACATAACAATTTTGTTAAAAAAGACGCTTTTTTCATCATCAAATCTGTGATGTGAAGCAGGGATAAAGCAAGTAATTTTTTCTATAATTAATGACGGTTGTTGATAGATGAAAAGAGGGTGTTTATGTCTGATTCTATTTATACGTCGTTGAAAAAGCTTGTGAAGCATCCAATAGCGGAAGCGCGCCATAGTAAAATTGCTTTATTCCTATTTTCATTAGCCTTTGGTTGGATAATGAAAGATCTGTTGAGCGATCCAGCTTTTACCGATACACAAAATTACGTCTTGTTCCTCATTTTTTTCTCCATTTCATTATGGGTTACCGAAGCCATCCCACCTTTTTCAGTAGGTATATTGATCATTGGTTTTCTAGTATTAATTATGGGGCGTAGTGATGCAGAAAATGCGATGCAATATTTGCAGACGTGGTCTGATAGTGTTATTTGGTTGTTTTTAGGCGGTTTTTTCCTTGCTGAAGCAATGAAGAAAACAGAATTAGACATTTTGTTATTGAAAAGAATGCTGCCTAAATTTGGTCAAAACCCACAAAATATTTTACTCGGCTTGATGGTGCTTACTGCGGTGATGTCAATGTTGATGAGTAATACGGCGACTACGGCAATGATGATTGCAACAGTCAGCCCTCTCTTTGTTACTTTAGATAAAAAAGCGAATTTCTCACGTGCATTATTGTTAGGTATTCCAGCAGCTGCTTCTATTGGCGGTATGGCAACAATTATCGGTTCTGCACCGAATGCGATTGCTGTTGGGGCATTAGAAAATATTGGTTACCATATTTCGTTTTTAGAATGGATGTTAATGGGAACACCAGTTGCCGCTATTTTGATTTTTATCTTCTGGCGAGTATTGTTAAAGCGTTATCGGATTAATTCTGATGAGCATCTTGAATTTGATTTCTTAAAAAATGCTGGTACAGAAGTCGATCCTCAACTTGAACAAGAACATCGTACGCAAAAATGGATTGTATTGGTGATTTTGACGGTTACTTTATTTTTCTGGCTAACAGCAAAATTGTTCGGTATTCCTATTGCGGCAGCGTCAGGAATTCCAATCGTAGGTTTAACTATGTTAGGCGTGATTGATTCTGATGATGTACGTAAATTGCCTTGGGACACTTTGATGTTAGTTGCTGGTGGTTTAGCGTTAGGATTGGCAATTGAAGAGCAACAGATTGCGAGCCATTTTGTTAATCAATTAAGTCATGTTCATATTAGTTTTATGCAGCTACTGATTTTGTTTGCTTTTATTACGGTTATTTTATCCAACTTTATGAGTAATACGGCAGCAACGACCATTCTTATTCCGGTTGGGCTATCTTTGCTTAAGGTCTTTTCCGGCGATGTGTCGCCAGCAATTTTGCCACTAGTTATTGGATTAAGCGCCTCTTGTGCGTTATTCCTACCAGTATCAACACCACCGAATGCTATTGCGTTTAGTACAGGCTTAATTCGTCAATCTGAGTTCCGTTTGGGCGGTATTGTGATTGGTGTGTTAGGGCCGATTCTTAGTATTATTTGTGTAAGTTTGGTGATGATGTTTTTTGGTTAAAGGCATAAATGGAACAAAGATCTAGCAAAACTAGATCTTTGTTTATTAGATTTGCCAATAAATATTCTCAAAAGTATGACGAAAGTAATTTAAAACGGTACGTATATTAAGAGAATGATGTTTTGTATCTGGGTATAGCATTGCAATAGTGCGAGGTTCTGTATGGATCGCCGTTTCAAAATCAGCGAGAACTCGAACAATCTCTCCTTTTTTAAGACCTTCGTAAACAGACCAATCTGGTAATAAACACAAACCGAGTCCTTCAGTACAAGCTGTATATACAGTTTCACCATTATTAGTGGTCAATATGGCGGGAACATTATATTGTTGCCATTTATTCTGTTGTTTAATTAACCAACGATTCATACCTAAATTGCTTTTATATATGATGCAACGATGCTGCATTAAATCTTCTGGAGTTGTTGGAATACCAAATTTTTCTAAATATTGTGGAGCAGCAACAATATAGTGTTTTTGTGTCGCAATAATATGAGCGTGTAATCTACTATCATTTAGCAAGCCAATACGAAAAATAATATCGGTAGGATCGGTATGCAGATCAATATAATCATCGGTTAAAGTTAGGATAACCTGTAACTTAGGATATTTATCAGCTAAAGCAGGTAAGTGCGGTGCAATATGCCGTCTGCCAAATACAACAGGCGTATTTAAACGGATAATGCCTATTGGTTCTTGTTGCCTTTCATGTAGTTTGTTTTGTGCTGAAGTAAATTGTTCCAGCATCATTTTTACATCATCTGCAAAGATTAAACCTGTATCTGTCGCGGTAACGGCGCGAGTATTTCGATAAAAGAGTTGCTGTCCTAATTGATCTTCTAATTGCTGTATTGAACGGGAAACAACCGAAGTAGCTACATTTTCTTGACGAGCAACTTCAGAGAAACTTTGTACTTCACAAACACGAATAAAAAAATACAAGGTACGAAAATCGATAGTGGGTAAATTATTCATTTGATCTTTTTTAGCAATAGTCTTTTGTTGATTATATTATTTTTTGCAAATTATAAAATTATTATAATCCGCTCTCAATTTTTAATAGGAGAAAATAATGCAAATTTTATTAATTCTATTTGTAGTTATAGGCGGAGCTGGATTATCAGTAGAAGCTGGACTATTAGGGCCGTTAGGGCACCAAGTTGGCCATTTATGGGCAACATTTAGTATTTTTGGGGTTGGTGCAGCATTAACTTTTTTATTAATGTTATGGTTTTCCCCAAGAAAATCTCCTTCAATTTTTAAACAACCAGGATGGCAATTAATCGGCGGTTTATTGGGGGTAGGGTATGTAGTAATTCTAACTGTGGCGACACCAGTAATTGGAATTGCGATGACGATGATAGGAATTCTTGCAGGACAAGTATCTAAGAGTTTGCTTATCGATCATTATGGGCTATTTGGAACTGAACAACGAGTGATTAATAAAGAAAGAGTGATTGCATTAGGTTTTATTATAGTCGCATTAATTTTTGTCGCGAGAGAATATATATGATTATTTTAATGGTAATTTTTTCTATTATTGGTGGCGCTTTATTGAGTATCCAGTCAGCAATCAATGGGCAGCTAGGAGCAAAAGTTGGTGTTTTTAAGAGTGCATTTTTAACATTTTCGATTGGTGCATTGCTGACTGCATTATTAATTTTCTTTTTTGAAAAGCCTCAGCAAATAACACTGCTTGATGTACCAAAATGGCAATTGATGGGAGCTCTATTAGGTGTACCGTATATTGTTATTATGGTAATTGCGGTACAACGTATTGGTACTGGCGTAGCGACTGTAGCAGTAATTTTTGGCCAGTTATTAATGAGTATGCTAATTGATAATTTTGGTTGGTTTTATAATGAAGCGATACCTTTCTCGATGAATCGATTTATTGCGATTATTTGCTTAGGTATTGCTCTCTACTTTATTTATAGTAGTGGCAAAACTGCAAAGATTCAGCGAATCAAATAAAAATATAAACCTCAAAGGAAGGCCTTTGAGGTTTATCTATTAATGTGTCAGTGTAATTTATTTACCACCAACCAAGTAGTTTCATCCATAAACCACCGACAACAAACCAGATAATCAATGATGCAATTGAGATGATGAAACTTACACCCCACCATTGACCTGTGGTGTTATATCCGGAACCAAATAATGCAGGGCCGGGACCGCCAGCGTATTGAGTTAAACTCATTGATAAAGTTGAAGTGTAACCTAATCCAATAGCGGCAATCATTGGTGGTGTACCAACAGCAATTGCGGCAGCTAAGAATGCTAAATACATTGCAGAAATATGCGCCATTGCGGAAGCGAAGAAGTAACGTGTATAGAAATAAACAAGAACTAAAATGCTAAAGGCAATTGGCCAGCTGAAAGTACCGATTGATGATGAGATATGGCCAGAAATCCAAGAGATAGCACCATATTTGTTTAACGCATTCGCCATCATTACTAATACCGCAAACCAGAACATTGTGTCCCAAACAGTTGTTTCTGACACAATATTTTTCCAAGTCACAATATTAGAGGCTAAGAGGATCACTAAACCGATAAAAGCAGAGGTTGTGGCATTGATACCAAAAGCGAGATCACCGACTGTCCAAAGTAATAACAATAAGATGAAGTCTAACGCTAAAATCCATTCTGCTTTACTCATTGGTCCCATACGTTGTAATTCTTCGCGCGCCATTTCTGCCATTTTTGGCGTATGTTTTAGTTCTGGCGGATAAACCAAATAGACTAAATAAGGTAAAACAATAAGGCTAACAATACCCGGTACGATAGCGCCTAAGAACCAAGTAGTTCAGGAAATAGTTACTCCTTGACTTGCTGCTAATTCTGCAACTAATGGGTTACCAGCCATAGCAGTTAAGAACATAGTACACACAATAGTATCAATTTGTGATACTACGATCGCCAAGAATGCACCTGCACGACGAGCAGTTGGACCAGGTTTAGAGTCGTAAGCATCTGCAATAGATTGCATGATTGGGTACATAATACCGCCACCACGAGCAGAAGCAGATGGAATTCCCGGCGCAATAATGGTATCAGCTAACGCGATTGCATAAGCAACGCCCATTATACGATGACCAAAACGTGATACGAAGAATAGTGCGATACGATTACCTAATCCTGTTTTAATTACGGCACGAGAGAGAAACATCGCAATCCCAATCAGCCAGATAGTCGCATTAGAGAAACCAGATAACATACCAACATCGGCATTGCTGGCTTTAATTGGGGTAAGTCCAGTTAGACCACTGATGACCAATGCAATCAATGTTGCTGCACCCATTGACATTGCTTTAGCAATAATGGCAACAATGGTGGCTACAAACAACGCTAACATTCCCCAAGCACGATTACTTAAACCTTCAGGGGTTGGTATTAGCCAAATAATTAACCCAACAACAATGGCAATAATTAAGCCTTTGAGTTGAAATCCTAGTTTTACTTCAACACCATTTGGTGTTGAAGGTGATGTGGGTGCGACTTTTGCGCTGCACATTAAATTACTCCTTAGTTTATTTTTTTAACAAAACGAGAAGAATTATAGTGAAAAGTGTGATGAAGATCACAAAAAATAACAAAAAATTGATATCGATCATATTTTGATCGAAATCCGAATGGAGCGTAGGAGAACGGAAGTCAAAAATACCTAGAAATCGTTCGATTTCTAGGTATGGCTAAGGAAAATTAATTATTTAAAAAATCAATAATAAATGGCAATGCAGCCCCTACTGCACTAGGATATTGCCGTTGTGAGGCGATACGAATGAAATCTCCTTCAATTGGAAAAGTCGCTTTTTGTCTAATTTTTTGTTGCAAAAGTGACAAATCTTGTTGCTCTAAGTAGAGAGCAATTTCACCACCTAAAATAATATCTCGTTCTAAAAGTAAATAAACAGCATTTAGCCCTAAGGCGAGATTCTGCAAAAAAGTTTCCCAACGTTGTAATACCTGTGGATCTTGTTTTCTGAGTAAGTCGAAAAATTGTTGAATGGTTTCATCAGGTAATAACAATGCGGAAAGTGAGCAGTAAGTTTCTAAGCAACCTGTTTGTCCACAATAGCATTGATGGCCATTTGGATGAATTTGTAAATGTTCTAATGCGCCAGAATAGCCTTGTTTACCTAGATCGATTTGATTATTCAAAATAATCGCACCACCAAGATGTTCACTGATAGACACATAAATAGCGTTATCAATTTTTTTTGATGAGTGCAATTCAGCAAGCGCAGCACATTTAACATCATGCAACAATTTAAGTGGATAAGAGAAATAAGGTTGGATATTGTCGAGATTTAATGCATCACAAGAGAGCAACTTACCATAAATAATAGCATGGCCTTGTTTATCAGTAATCCCTTGGATCGAAAAACCAATGCCTAGAATTTGTGATTTTTGATAATGCAGCTGTTCAATAAATTGATTCACTATTTGGCATAAGTTTTGTACGTAATTCAAATTGTCTTTATAAGCCAATTTTGTAGAACTATGTGTAATCGTATTACCTTGTAAATTGACCGCTAAACAGCGTATTTTGCGTTGCTGGATTTCAACACCAATACTGATAAAAGCATCTTCAACTAAATGATAAGCGATAGCAGGGCGTCCGCCTTGCGATTGGCATAAACCGTTTTCTTTGATTTTTCCTTCTTGTTCCAACAACGTAATGTTATTCGTTACTGTAGGTAAGCTTAAGCCGAGTAATTTTACGATTTGTGGCTTTGAAAGAGGGCCATGCTGAAAAAATAATTGGTAAATATTGCGATAATTATTTTGTTTGATATCTAGCACATCCTCATTACTCATTTTTTCCTCTCTTTTGCAACTTTATCGCTGTTTTATTTCATTCATCTTGTGAGCTATCTCACAAATCTATAAAAAAGTCCTACTTTTTTAAAGTCATTTTAACAAAGTCAATTGCAAAAAGAAAATAAAAGCATTAACTTAAAGTCACTTATTTAAAGTTATTTTAATAAAGTTGATTTATATAACATAGTAAGGAGTTTCTTATGTCTATTTTAGAAAAAATGAAATTAACTGGTAAAACTGCATTTGTTACTGGCGGAGCAAGAGGAATTGGTAAAAGTGTTGCTACTGCATTTGCGCAAGCAGGAGCAAATGTCGTAATTGCAGATTTTGATATTGCTGAAGCGGAAAAAACTGCTACAGAAATAGCGACAACAGAACAAGTAAAATCGATTGCCGTAAAAACTGATGTTACAGATCCGGCTAGCGTGAATCATTTAATTGAAGTGATTAAACAAGAATTTGGACGCTTAGATATTGCTTTCTGTAATGCAGGCATTTGTTTAAATGTTCCGGCAGAGGAAATGACATATGAACAATGGGCAAAAGTGATCAATGTGAATTTGACCGGTGTGTTCTTAACTGCACAAGCTGCAGGTAAATTAATGATTGAACAAGGTACTGGCGGTTCAATTATCAATACTGCTTCTATGTCTGCACATATTGTGAATGTACCGCAACCACAATGTGCTTATAACGCATCAAAAGCCGGCGTTATTCAATTAACAAAATCACTTGCCATTGAATGGGCACAACATAATGTACGAGTGAATAGTTTAAGTCCGGGGTATATCGGTACTGAATTAACACTCAATTCTAAAGATTTACAACCGCTAATTAAAACTTGGAATGAAATGGCACCAATGCATCGTTTAGGCAAACCTGAGGAATTGCAATCAATTTGTGTCTATCTTGCAGGTGATACTAGTTCATTTACCACTGGTGCAGATTTTATTGTGGATGGCGCATTTACTTGCTTCTAGTGGATAACAGTAATACTGAGGGAGAAAGCAACAATGATGTATTTATTAGGTACAGATATAGGCACATCAGGCACAAAAACTATTTTAATGGATGTGGCAGGTAATTTAATTGCACAAGATTTACAAGAATATGGCGTATTAACACCAAAACCATTATGGGCGGAACAGTGGGCAGATGTGTGGTTAGAAGCGAGTAAAAACTCAATTAAAAATACGATTAAAAAAGCCAATATTGATGTAAACCAGATTAAGGGAATTGCCATCAGTGGGTTGTATGGTGGTTCAGGTATTCCACTTGATAAGGAGATGCAACAAGTTCGTCCTTGTATGATCTGGATGGATCGCCGAGCAGATAAAGAAACAGAATGGGTAAAACAACATATTGATTTAGCTAAATTGCAACGGATTACCTTTAATGGCGTCGATCCTTATTATGGCTATACCAAAATGTTATGGTTGAAAAATAATGAACCTGAGAATTGGGAAAAGACAGCACTGTTTTTACCACCGAATAGCTACGTTATTTATAAGCTGACAAATGAAATAGCTATTGATTACTCTTCAGCCGGTAATATTGGCGGAATTTTCGATATGAATCAGCGTGTCTGGTCGGAAGAGATGATGGCAGAACTTGGTATTCCACTAGATAAAATGCCGAAAAAAATTGTGGAATCGACCGATATTGTTGGTTATTTGACAGCTGAGATCGCTGATGAATTAGGTTTGCCGGTTGATTTACCAGTGATCGCTGGTGGTATTGACTGTGGTGCTGCAAGTATTGGGTTAGGTATTTTTGAACCGAATATTTTTTCTGCAACGGTTGGAACTTCAATGTGTTGTGCGCTGATTTCAGAAAAGCCAGCACAAAATCAAGATCTTATCATTTGGCCATATTTATATGATGCAAAACGCTTAAATTATTATTTTGCAGGCGCTAATACCGCTGGCGCGATAATTAAATGGTTTAAAGAGACATTGTGTCAATGGGAAGAAGAGTTTGCGAAAGCACATCAACGTAATGTTTATGATGTGTTGAATGAACAAGCGAAAGATATTCCTGCTGGCAGCCAAGGTTTGCTGGTATTGCCTTATTTTATGGGAGAGCGTAGTCCAATTTGGGATTCTCATGCAAAAGGTACTATTGTTGGCCTATCTTTAACACATACCAAAGCTCATCTATTTAGAGCCTTTATGGAAGCAGTGGCTTATTCGTTTAGACAAGCAATGGAAGCTACTGGCGACTATCAAGGTGAACATATCATTATTGCCGGTGGCGCAACTAAATCTAAATTATGGCGACAAATTTTTGCCGATGTGACTGGCTATCCTGTTCTTTGTCCACGAAATGATGCAGAAGCAAATTTAGGCGATGTGATTTTAGCTGGTGTGGGTACAGGTGTTTTGACTTTCTCTGATGTAAAAAAATGGCAAGTTTTCGATGAGAAGGTGATGCCAAATCCGCAAGCACATGAAATATATAACCAATATTACGAGTTATATAAATCTATATATCAAAACTTAAAAACAGATATGGCGAAACTATCCACGCTTGTTTAGTAAGCGGAGAGCTAGTTTTGTGTAATGAATACTCACAGCGAGAGAGCGTAAGGAGTTTGTATGAAAAATAATGTTTGGCTAAAACGTATCGGTTATGGAATGGGAGATTTTGGCTGTAATCTTGTATTCGGAACCATGGCCTCTTATTTAATGTTTTTCTATACAGATGTTTTTGGTATAGAAGCCGCCGTAGTGGGCACAATGCTTTTGTCCACTCGTTTATTAGATGCACTGACAGATGTATTAATGGGATTAGTTGTAGATAGAACTAATACTCGATGGGGGCAAGGACGTCCTTATTTCATTATTGGTGCAATTCCGTTTGCGATCTTTACTGCATTGACGTTTTATGTGCCTGATTTTGGTACTGCTGGGAAGATCGCTTGGGCGTATATGACTTATATTATGCTCTCTTTAGCTTATACCGTTGTAAATATTCCATTAAATACTATTGTGCCAAGATTAACTTCAGATATTCATGAACGTAATGTTTTAGTGTCAAGTCGTATGGTTTGTGCATTATTAGGTACAGCAGTGGTGATGGGAATTACTTCACCATTAGTCGAATTTTTCGGGCAAGGGGATTATAAACAGGGCTATTTTATTACGATGACACTTTATGGTGTGTTAGCAATGTTTATTTTTGGATTTACCTTTTCGCAAACTAAAGAAGTTGTGCCATCAACTGTTGTGCGTACGAATAATAGTGTCTTAGATGATTTTAAAGGCATTACTAGTCAAACTTGGATTTTAGTATTTGTTAATTTCCTCTATTTTGCTTTGTATGTAGTACGTAACACATCAGTAATCTATTACTTTACTTACAATTTGCAACGCACTGATTGGTTAATTTTTGTTGGTTTCTTCGGCATTTTATCTGGATTACCGGTGTTGTTAATTTTGCCAAGATTGCAAAAACTATTCCCGCAAAGAAAGTTAATTATCATCTTTTCATTAGTTTATATTGTGGGTGATCTTCTCTGTTATGTCGGCAGTAATTCACCGGTGATGTTGGTGCTTAGTTTAGCTATTACTGGTTTAGGAATGTACGGTATTTTTGGCGTAACCTTTGCGATTCAACCTGATGTTATTGATTATTCTGAATATGAAAAGAATCGTAGCATTTCTGGGATGATAGCTGCTTTGCAAGGTTTCTTTGTGAAATTTGGTATGGGTGTCGCGGGCGCTTTAATTGGTTGGATTTTAAAAGCTGGTGGTTATCAACCAAATGCAGAACAAAGTGCATCAGCACTATTTAGTATTGAGCTCTGCTTTATTTGGATTCCATTAGTAATTTGTGTCGGTGTAATTGGCTGTATGTATTTTTATAAATTAGATGGTATTCGTGCAGAAATGAGCCGCGTGTTAGATTTACGTAGAAAACAAATTGCCTATGCAGAACAAAGTTAGGAGATAGCATTATGACAGAAAAGTTTATTGTTCCGTTTTCAGGTGAATTGTTATCACTTGAACAAGTGCCAGATGTACATTTTTCGCAAAAACAACTAGGTGAAGGATTTGCCATTAAACTTACTGGTGAGCAGGTGATTAGTCCTTTTGACGGTGTTGTGATAGCCGCTTTTCCAACTGGACACGCTTTTATTATTCGTCGTAAAGATGGCTTAGAGGTATTAATTCATTTAGGACTAAATTCAGCAAATAAGCCGGAAGCTTTTCAAATGAAAGTGGAAAAGTATCAGAAGGTTAAACAGGGTGATGTTTTGGTGCAAGTGGATAAAACGCTATTAGCTATCCGCAGTGATGAAGACTTAATTTCACCAATTGTGTTTAGTAATCCAAATATAAAGGTACAATTACACAAACAAAATCAAAATGTTGTGCTTGGTGATGAGCAGGCGATAACTTTTGCGATTAACTAAAATAATTTAGATAACAGAAGGCGTAATTAGTAGTAATTACGCCTCAGACCGCTGACAAACCCACCTTTCCAAAGTCATTTGATAAAAGTGGGTTTGTTTTTTTACTTTGTCGCTTTTCTCTTGCTTTTCCTTTCAGATAATTGGGCAAGTGGTCATTTTCGCTGATTTTTTTACCCATGCCTCAAACAAGCAAAATTGGCGCCATAAATAAGACAAAATAGCCCATACCACCAGGGCAATTTTCTTGATATTTTGTGCCATTGCCGCAAGGAAGCATTGCATTTGCACTTTGGATAGCCCTCTATAACGGGCATAGCGATGTCCATGATGTTGTTTTGCATCCGCAAAGCTGCGCTCTACGGTTTCTGCTCGACGTTTATAGAGTTTTCTGCCCTGCCTCGATATTCTCACTGCATTGGCGTTGTCCACAGCATCTTGGTAAATATGCCTGGTGATGAGGCGTTCGGCTTTTTGGTTTTGGGTACACTGTGAACGTAGTGGGCAAGTTTGGCAATAGGTCGGGTTGGATTTGTAAGTGTGATAACCTTCTCGGGTGGTGGTGCTATAGCGGAGCGATTGCCCTGCGGGGCAAGTGTAGCTGTCAGTTTCGACATCATAGCGGAACGCACTTTTTCGTAAGCGGTTCTTGCCTTTGGTGGGACGACGATAGCCAAATACACCAATAATGCCTCGTCGGGCAAGACTCTCGGCAACAGGGGCGGTAAAATAGCCTGCATCAAGCCCGACCGCTTTGGGCTTGAACCGAAAGCGTTCTGTGGTGGCATCAAGACGAGCAATATAGGGTTGGCTGTCATTGACATTCCCTGCCGTCGCAAAGGTATCTACAATAATCCCGTATTTACCATCGACTGTGCGGTGGTCGAGATAGAAGAAGCCTTTGGGCTTGTTATCTCGGTGCATATACCCACTTTCAGGGTCGGTATTGCTCACGTTGGTGTCTTTGACTTCGACGGCTTTCTCACTCGCCTTTAACGGCTTTTTTCCTTTTGCTTCCCTCTCTTTTGCCACATCTTCGTTGAGCATAGCGATATATTGGCTCACTCGAACTGCTCGCTTTTCATTATGCTTTTTGTTTTTATTGGCACTGGCTTTCAAGTGGGTGCTGTCAGTAAACAGATATTTACCTCCCACCAAGCCTTTTTCCATCGCTTGCCAAACAATGTGGGTAAAAATACGCTCAAATACATCCGTACCATTAAAACGGCGAAGACGGTTTTGGCTTAAGGTACTAGCATCTATCACTTTTTCCGTGAGGCTCATCCCCAAAAACCAACGGTAAGCGACGTTGACTTCAATCTCTTTCACCAACTGGCGTTCGCTTTTAATACCGAAAAGATAGCCGAGTAACATTATCTTGAACAAACGAACTGGGTCAACTGCGGGGCGACCGTTGTCATGGCAATAGAGATGCGCCACTTCATCACGAATGAATTCAAAATCGATAGCTTTAGCGACTTTACGGACAAGGTGGTCTTTCGGTACGAGTTGTTCGAGACTTATCATCTCGATTTCATATTGGGGTGAGGCAGTATTTTTGAGCATAGGCATTTCCTTTTTTCGATATGCCTATTAGATCAAACCTCTAGAGGTATGTCTAGAGGTTTGTCAGCAGTCTGAGGCGTAATTAGTAGTAATTACGCCTTGTTTGTTACTGTTGATTCAATGCTACTTTCTGTCTTTCCGCCTTTAACGAATCCTCAATTTCTTTAATCCAATCAAGTTCAAATTGCGTGAAACCTGCTTGTAAGCGTGCATCAGTATTTACCACACCTTTAAAGATTACGATACGGTATTGGCGTAATAGATCAGAGAAACTGGTTAGAGGATCAAGATTGCGTTTGGCAGAGAGTGCGTGATACCAATGGTTACCGATAGCAACGTGACCAATTTCATCATTAAGAATAATGTTAAGAATTTCCACTGCACGAAAATCTTTACGTTGTGCCATTTTTTCTCTTAATGGTGGTGTAGCATCTAAGCCGCGAGCCTCTAATACACGCGGAACTAATGCCATTCGCTGCCAAATATCATGAGCAGTGGCTTGTGCCATTTCCCATAAACCAGTGTGTGCCTCAAAATCACCATATTGATAGCCAAGCGTTTGTAGATGTTGATTAACTAGACTAAAGTGATAGGTTTCTTCGTGTGCTACACGAAGCCAATCTTTAACAAATGCAATTCCTTCACCTAATTGTTGTTGGGCAGCTAAACCAAAACGCCAAGCAGCATCTAAACCGAGATTAATCGCATTAAATTCGATATGGGCGATAGCGTGCAAAGTAGCAGCATATCCTTCCGGAGTAACGAATGAACGTTTTGGTACATCTTGTGGTGCAACTAAAACAGGCTTGTCAGGAATGCCAACAAGCTCATTTTGTGGTGTCACTATTGGGTAATTTTCTTCTTGATTAAGTAAATCCCACTGCCAATCGGTCGCCATAAGTTGATTGACTAATTGGCATTTTTTATCAGGATTTTTTTCTGCTAAAGCATTCGTAACAGCTAGCCAAAACTGCGCTGCTGCATCATTCATCATAACTATTCCTTTAAGTATTATTTGCTAAGTGTGTATGCTTATCGGCAATTTTGCGTTCTAAGTAGGCGATCATTTGTAAGGCAATGTCTAATTTGCTGATTTTTTCGATTAACTCTAAACCTGGGCTGGCATTGACTTCGAGAATCATTGGGCCTTGTTTAGTACGAATAATATCGACACCGGCAACGTCCAGACCAATAAGTTGTGTTGCTTTAATCGCTAATTCACGTTCTTCATTAGTTAATTCTGCAGGGATTGCACTACCACCACGATGAAAATTAGCGCGAAACTCACCAAGCTTTCCTTGTCGCTCCATTGCGCTAACCACACGCTGACCAATGACAAAACAACGTAAATCATCGCCTTTAGCTTCACTAATAAATTGTTGTGCTAATACAGGGATATTGGCGTGTTTCAAGGTTTCTAATACACTGATCGTGCTATTATTTTCAGGCATTAACATCACTCCAATACCTTGTGAACCAGCAAGCGTTTTGAGGATTGCTGGTGCACCGATATTATCGGCAATCGCAGTCGCATTCACTTCACAACCACCAAAACTGGTAGTAGGTACCGGTAAATGGTGTTGATGCAATACTTGCAAACTTTGCCATTTGTCACGAGCTAAAGCAAAAGCATCTGCCTGATTGAGGATTGGAATATTACGCTGTTCAAAATAACGTAATACTCGGCAGCCCATTTCAGTACTAGCAGTACCAAAACGGGGAATAATGCCGTCGTAGTGTGGTAGCTCTTGATAGAAAGGTTCATTCGCCGCTTGGTAATAGAGTTTTGGTTGCGAATGATAGACTAACTGTAAAATACAACGGTTAGGATCGAGAATATCAATTTGATGGCCGCTTTCAATCGCTGCTTCTTGTAAACGCACGCAACTGTATAAGCGTGGTTCACGACATAACATTAATAATCTCATGTTATTTCTTCACAAAGCCTTGTTTTTGTAAATAGCTTAATACTGCAGGACGCACAGGTTTATTAAGCGCCTTCGCAACATTTTTACTCCAATTATTATCAATATTGCTGCGAGCTTGATAATAATCGGCAGTCACTTGATCAAATTGCGCTAATTTATCCTGGTCAAGGGGTTGATAGTGATTTTCAAAGAACATTAGTTCAGCAGGTAAACGTGGTTTTAGCGGTGGATTTTGATTTGGATAACCTAAGCACATACCGACAATAGGCAAAGTATGTTTTGGTAATTGGAGTAACTCACCAACTTTTTCCATTTCATTACGTAAAGAACCGATGTAAACACCGCCTAATCCTAATAATTCTGCGCTAGCTAATACATTTTGTGCCATAATACCGGTATCAACGGCACCAATCAGTAATACTTCTGCCCAGTCTAATTGTGCTTCCGGACAAATTTCAGCGTGTTTCGCAAAATCAACACAAAAGACCCAAAATTCAGGCGCAGTATAGACATACTCTTGATTAGAGCAGTATTGCATCAGCTGTTGGCGCATTGCTTTATCGGTAACACGAATAATAGATACACATTGTAAGTGATTAGAAGAGGATGCCATTCTTGCGGATTGCAGCAGCTGCTGGCGAGTTTCGTTATCGATTTCTTTATCTAAAAATTTACGAATAGAGCGGTGAGAATGTAGTATCTCTAAGGCTTCTGTTGACATAGTAAATACCTCGAATGAATGTAATAACTTGCGGATGTCATTTTGCGGATTGATATAATATACCAATCGTTATAATGCTTAAAATAGTTTTCCATCTATTATTGAGATTGAGTAGAATAGCTACGTTTTCATTGATAAATAAGGAGTCAATTATGTATACAGTTATTTTTGGTCGCCCTGGCTGCCCATATTGTGCAAGAGCAAAAGAATTAGCGGAAAAATTAAAAAATACCGTTGAAGATTTTGATTATCGTTATGTAGATATCATTGCAGAAGGGATTTCTAAAGCAGATCTTTCTAAATCAGTTGGTAAAACTGTTGAAACCGTACCACAAATTTTCATTGATGAAAAACCAATCGGCGGTTGCACTGATTTTGAAGCATTAATGAAAGAAAAATTTGGCGTAGTTGCTTAATTTTTTTATCAGAGTTAAAAACGGAAAGCGCAGATGCCTTTCCGTTTTTTTATAGCTATTGTTGAATTAATTTTGAAACTAAATCAACGACTTGTTTATTTTCTGCGTCAGACAGTTTTCCTTCTTTAGCAAATTGCACTTTGCCTTGTTTATCTAATACCAAAATTAACGAATTTTCTGGTTGTAATTGCCAAGCATTTTTGACTTTACCATTTTCATCAACGATAACGGATGTATAAGGAAACTCTTTTTTCCCTTTTTCTGTTTTACTTTTCGCCATACTACTCATTCCTAAGGTGGCATCAGCGACATTGACAATTGTGGTAGTTTGATATTTGTCGTGTGGAAAGTGGGCGGCTTTAATTTTATCCATTAGTGGATCATTCATTGATTTAACAGAAATGCGTCCAGCCATATGTTGTACAACACGTACCTTGCCCGCCAATGTATTACTGTTCCAGGCTTGATATTGCACTTTATCACCATTTAAGATGATTTCTCCACTTTGGACATTATTAACAGCGATTGGCGCTTGTCCAACTGTTAAATTATGTGCCATTGCTGAAAATGGAAATACTAAGCTCAGCATAAAAAGGTGTCGTACTCGTTTCATTCTAAATCCTTGTTGAAAAGTGATAGGTTAATAAACTGAAATTAAGTTGCTGGTTGCTGTTTTTTTACGGAATAGAGGATAAACACAAAGGTCACACCTAATACTAATGTTATTCCGATACCAATCTTCCAAGTAATTTGTTCATGTAAAAACAGAATGGCGAACAGAATACCAAAAATCGGTTCTAGCGCCGAAATAACCCCTGAAATATTGGCAGAAACATAAGGTAATCCGTTATTCCATAATTTTGGTGCCAGCCAACTACAAGCAATTCCTAAATATAACAATGCCATTGTATCGATGAATGAAGGTGAAAAATGCCATTGTTGATTGAGTAATAACGTAAATGGAATACAAAAAATCATACCAAACATAATGGTCACTGCGGTATAACTACGTGGAGGGATCTCCTTCATAACTTCTTGTGCCCAACGAACGGTGAAAGCAAAAGTAACCGTAGAAGCTAAAATTAAAAAACAACCCCACACATCAATTTGGCTATTTGGATCATCATCGCTGACTACTAAAGCAATACCAATAAAAGCTAATAAACCGAGAATATATTCAAATTTGCTCGCTTTTTCTTTAAAAAACAGATGACCAACAAAAACCATAATTAATGGTTGTAAACCTAACATAGTGACTGCGCTAGAGGCGGAAGTATATTTTAAACCAATAAATTGCAATAAAAAGACAAGCGGATAATTAAGAAAAGCAAGAATTGCTAGACTTTTATATAAATGATGCGGAATTTTACGAAAAAAGCGCACAAAAGTAGGCAAAACAATTAGCGCTGCAATACTGAAACGAAATTGCACTAAGATGACGGGATCAAATGAATTGTAAGCTAATTTGCCTACGGGGAGAGAACTCCCCCAGATTGCAATTGCAATAAAAAGCGGAAGCATCTATTACGCCTATGCAGATAAAACAGAATGGGCATTATAAGACTGAAAATAAAAATGCCGCAACCCTATTTATTGTTGGTATCTGTTGTAGGAAATCTGTTAGACTTATGAAGCAAGTTTATTTACACTGAATGCTTGTCGAAAAATTGTATTTTTGTGGCATTTTTTTGCTTTTTTATGCTGAAGTGCGCAAAAGTATGATAAATTACATTTGTTTATCAATATTATTTCATTATCTTTACCTTTAAATGGAGAAAAATATGTCGTGGAATGATTCAGGACAGGATCCTTGGTCAAAGCCTGGTAGTTCGGATCGAAAAAATGGAAAAGAGAACAATTCATCTGGACAGAATCAACAACCCAATCAAAATCAAAACAATGACAACCCACCTGATTTATTAGAAGAATTGACAAAGTTTTTCAATAAACTTAGCCAAGGCGGCGGACAAGGTAGTAAAGGTTCAGCCAACACGACAAATTCAGCAAAAGGTTTTGGAAAGTTAGTGATTTTTGCTGCGATTGCGGCAGTGATCATTTGGATTGCCAGTGGTTTTTACACCATCAAGGAAGCGGAACGTGGCGTGGTATTGCGTTTCGGTAAATTAGAAAAAATTGTGCAACCAGGTTTAAATTGGAAACCAACTTTTATTGATACCGTTTTACCAGTGAATGTGGAAAGAATTAGTGAGTTAAAAACGCAAGGTTCTATGCTGACACAAGATGAAAATATGGTGACAGTAGAAATGACGGTACAATACCGTATTCAAGATCCTGCTAATTATTTATTCCATGTTGTTGATCCACAAGATAGTTTAAGCCAAGCAACGGACAGTGCCTTACGTTATGTGATTGGACATATGTCAATGGATGATATTTTAACCACAGGACGTTCGGTTGTGCGTGAACGTACGTGGAAATCCTTAAATGAAATTATTAAACCTTACAATATGGGTTTAGAAATTTTAGATGTGAACTTCCAATCTGCGCGCCCACCAGAAGAAGTTAAAGATGCCTTTGATGATGCAATTAAAGCGCAAGAAGATGAACAACGTTTGATTCGTGAAGCAGAAGCTTATGCGAGAGAACGTGAACCAATTGCACGTGGTAATGCTCAACAAATTATTGAACAAGCAACGGCATATAAAGAACAAATTGTGCTAGATGCGAAAGGGGAAACAGAACGTTTTACTAAATTAATCCCTGAATTTAAGGCGAATCCACAATTATTAAAAGAGCGTCTTTATCTAGAATCAATGGAAAAAGTAATGGCGAAAACGCCGAAAGTTTTATTGGATAACAACGGTAATAACTTAACTGTTTTACCATTAGAACAGTTGATGAAGAAAGGTAAAACAACTTCATCTGAAATCTCTACCAGCAACAATGGTAATGAAGCACCTAAGAACACATTAGATATGCCAAAAGTGCCAAATAATACTCAAGTAAAAGAGCCAACAATTGATGCTGATCGTCAAGGGAGATTTTAATGATGCGTAAGTTTTTAATGCCAGTTATTGTTATCGTCGCAATAATTTTATATACCAGTATTATTGTTGTGCCTGAAGGTGCAAGAAGTATTATGTTGCGTTTTGGTAAGGTGCAACGTGATGCAGATAACAAAGTTGTTGTTTATAATCCGGGATTACATTTTAAAATTCCTGTAATTGATGGAATTAAAATTTTAAATGCTCGTATTCAAACTTTAGATGGACAAGCTGATCGTTTTGTTACTGTTGAGAAAAAAGACTTATTAGTTGATTCTTATGTAAAATGGCGTATTGCTGATTTTGGTAAGTTCTTTACTTCAACAGGTGGTGGTGATTATTTGCGTGCAGATAGCCTATTAAGACGTAAAGTCAACGATCGCCTCCGTTCAGAGATTGGTTCAAGAACAATTAAAGATATTGTATCTGGTACACGTGGTGAATTAATGTTAGATGCAAGAAAAGCATTAAATACGGGAACAGACAGTACCGCAGAATTAGGTATTGAAGTGATTGATGTACGTATTAAACAAATCAATCTACCAGAAGAAGTTTCATTATCTATTTATCAACGTATGAGTGCAGAACGTGATGCAGTAGCGCGTGAACACCGCTCACAAGGTCGCGAAAAAGCTGCTTTTATTCAAGCTGATGTTGATCGTAAAGTGACAGTGATTTTGGCAAATGCGAATAAAAAAGCACAAGAATTACGTGGTGAAGGTGATGCGGTCGCGGCAAAAATTTATGCTGACGGTTTTGGACAAGCGCCAGAATTCTATAATTTTATTCGTAGCTTAAAAGCTTATGAGAAGAGTTTTGCGCAATCTGACAACTTAATGATTGTGAAACCTGATAGCGAATTCTTCAAATTTATGCAGCGTCCAACAGAACAAAAGTAATGTAAAAGCCTCGAATAGAGGCTTTTCTTATGTATGATCAAGGAACTATAGATTAGATTTGTAGTTTTAAATAAGCGGTAGTAAAGTATCGCGTTGGAATGACCTTTTTTTAAACTAAATAGAGAGAACCTAAAGGTAAAATTATGGGAAAAAGTGTAGCAGTCCTTGGCGCTCAGTGGGGCGATGAAGGTAAAGGTAAAATTGTTGACTTATTAACTGATCGTGTGAAATATGTAGTTCGCTATCAAGGCGGACACAATGCAGGTCACACTTTAATTATTAATGGTGAAAAGACCGTATTACGCCTTATTCCATCAGGTATTTTGCGTGATAATGTTACTTGTATGATTGGTAACGGTGTAGTGTTATCACCATCAGCGTTAATGCAAGAAATGGGTGAATTAGAAGCACGTGGCGTTGAAGTGCGCAGCCGTCTTTTGATCTCTGAAGCTTGTCCATTAATTTTACCTTATCACGTAGCAATGGATCATGCGCGTGAAGCTGCATTAGGTAAGAAAGCGATCGGTACTACAGGTCGTGGTATTGGTCCTGCGTATGAAGATAAAGTAGCTCGTCGTGGCTTACGTGTTGGCGACTTATTCAATATGCCAATGTTTGCAGAGAAGCTAAAAAATATTCTTGATTATTATAATTTCCAATTAGTGCATTATTACAAAGTAGAACCTGTTGATTACGATAAAACATTAGCTGACATTACTGCAGTTGCAGATGTGATCAAATCCATGGTGGCAGATGTTACTACGATTCTGCATCAAGCAAGAGCACGTGGCGATAATATCCTATTTGAAGGTGCGCAAGGTACAATGTTGGATATTGACCATGGTACGTATCCTTATGTAACCAGTTCTAATACTACTGCAGGTGGTGTAGCGACAGGTTCTGGTTTCGGTCCACGTAATCTTGATTATGTACTTGGTATTATTAAAGCTTACTGTACTCGTGTTGGTGGTGGTCCATTCACTACTGAATTATTTGACGATGTTGGCGCAGAAATTGCTCGTAAAGGTAATGAGTTTGGTGCGGTAACTGGTCGTCCACGTCGTTGTGGTTGGTTTGATGCGGTTGCAGTACGTCGTGCGATTCAACTTAACTCAATTTCTGGTTTCTGTATGACGAAATTGGATGTTTTAGATGGTTTCAAAGAGATCAAAATTTGTGTGGCATACAAAATGCCAAATGGTGAAATCATCGAATATGCACCATTAGCAGCAGAAAAATGGGAAGGAGTAGAACCAATCTATGAAACTCTACCGGGTTGGTCAGAAAATACCTTTGGTGTTACTGATCTTGCTCAATTACCAGAAAATGCACGTAAATATATTAAACGTATTGAAGAAGTCACTGGTGTACCAGTAGCAATTCTTTCAACTGGTCCGGATCGTGTACAAACTATGATCTTACAAGATCCATTTGCCTAAATAATTTATCGCTGATAGATGGCTATTCCTATGATGGAATAGCCATCTTTTTTATCTGATTATCTGAATTATGCGTCTATTTATTGCCGAAAAACCAAGTTTAGCAAGAGCTGTTGCGGAAGTGTTGCCAAAACCGCATCAACGAAACGATGGCTTTATTCGTTGTGGCGAAAATGATTATGTCACTTGGTGTATTGGGCATCTTTTAGAACTAGCTGAACCAGATAGCTATAATCCAGCTTTTAAGCAATGGCGGTTGGAGCACCTACCGATTGTGCCTGAAAAATGGCAATTTTTACCCAAAAAAGCGACAGAAAAACAATTATCAGTCATTAGCCGTTTGGTACAACAAGCAGATGTGATTGTACATACAGGCGACCCTGACCGAGAGGGGCAATTATTAATTGATGAACTGTTTGCCTACCTTAATTTACCGAAAACAAAGATTGATGCTATTCTGCGTTGTTTGATTAACGATCTGAATCCGGCAGCAGTAACAAAAGCAGTTAATAAGTTACAGACAAATCAAGATTTTCGTTCTCTGACGATTTCTGCATTAGCTCGTACTAGGGCAGATTGGTTATATGGTATCAATATGACACGAGCCTATACCATTCGAGGGCAACAAGTGGGCTATAAAGGCGTATTATCTGTTGGACGGGTACAAACGCCAGTATTAGGCTTGATCGTGCGTCGTGATTTAGAAATTGAAAATTTTGTACCGAAAGATTTTTTTGAGGTGCAAGCAAATATCTATTTTTCTGCGGAAACGGTAACACAACAGCCGCAAATTCAAGGTTATCCTTTTAAAGCACAATGGAAACCGAGTGAAGCGTGCGAGCCTTATCAAGATGAAGAAGGCAGAGTGTTAGTGAAATCATTGGCAGAACACGTAGTGAAACGGATTCAACAGAAGCCTGCGTTAGTCAATGAATACCAAAATAAAATTGAAACAGAAACTACTCCGTTACCCTATTCTCTATCGGCATTACAAATTGATGCTGCGAAAATGTATGGGATGTCAGCACAAGAAGTGTTAGATACTTGCCAACGTTTGTATGAAACGCATAAAGCGATTACTTATCCACGTTCAGATTGTCGTTATTTACCCGAAGAACATTTTAGCGAACGGCAAGCAATTTTTGCTGCAATCAGTGCGAATTGCTCAGATTATCAAACCTTTGCGGAGGGATTTAATGCTGAACAACGTAATCGTTGTTGGAATGATAAACAAGTGGAAGCTCACCACGCTATTATTCCCACTGCAAAACAAAATTTACGTTTAAATGCACAAGAGCAAAAAATTTATCAGCTAATAGCTCGTCAATATCTGATGCAGTTTTATCCTGATGCGGAATATCATAAAACAAAAATTGGTTTAACAATTGAAGGCGGAATGTTTGTTGCACAAACTCGAGGGCTGGCGAATGCTGGTTGGAAGCGCTTGCAAGGCAAGGAAGAGAGTGATCCACAAAAAATAGCGGCAGCATTACCCACTGTGAAAAAAGGTGATGTGCTGTATTGTCTTGATGGCGAAGTAGTCAGTAAAAAAACACAACCACCGAGTTATTTTACTGATGCGACTCTGTTATCAGCGATGACAGGTATTGCACGTTTTGTGCAGGATAAAGAGCTAAAGAAAATCTTGCGTGAAACCGATGGTTTGGGAACGGAAGCAACTCGTGCTGGTATTATTGAATTACTCTTTAAGCGAGGTTTTTTATATAAAAAAGGGCGTTATATTCATAGTACCGAAGCGGGACGTATTTTGGTTCAAGCGTTACCTGATATTGCAACGCAACCAGATATGACTGCACAATGGGAATCTCAGTTAGATCAGATTTACCGTAAGCAATTAAATTATCAAGTTTTTATGCAGCAGCTCACCACGCAATTGCCACACTTAGTCAGGAATATTGATCTACAAAAATTACAGTTATTGCGTAATATTCCGGTTCAACCTGCTAAGCAAAAGAGAAATCCTAAGAATTCAAAAAAGGAGTAACAATGATGGTTGTTACTCCTTGCTTATAGCCATTTTAAAAACACGATAATTAGTTTGCAATACCAGAAATCTGATAATTAATTTGCCAATAAAGTAATTGTTTATAGGCATTGATCTGTGTTTTTTCTTCTGCGGATATTGGCTGTAAAGCTGTTGTTTCCCCTGTTGTTAGATTCCATTCATACTTAATAATATTTTCAGTATGAATGTCATAGATCGCTGTTGGTGTAGTAACCACAGTTTCATTAAAGGCAAAATTAAAATTCTGTTCAGCGTTAGCTGACAACAGATTACGCCCGCCAAGATGCCAATATTCACAATCAGATAAACTGAATGAAAATAGTGTTGGCATAATATCTTTATGCGAACCTAAACGGTAAGGTTGGAAATCAACCGCACAATGTTGTTTGATTGCGTCTGGAAGATGTACAAAGAAAGGAACGGTTTTATCTAAAAACAGATCGGTTGGAAAATGATTCTCCATCGCACGCATATGGTGATCGCCCGAAGCGGCAATAATGGTGCTATCGGCAACAGAACTTTGCGCAATATTGTCAATAAACTCGCCCAAGGCATTTGCCGCATATTGGAAGGCTTGTAGAATATTTTGCTGTTCTTGTCGATCTTTCGCCAAAATTTTACCTGTTAATACGTCTGGATTAACTGGCAAAGGTTGATAATGATCAGGCGCCTTAAATGGCGGATGGTTAGTCATTGTGAGAATATTAATAAATAACGGCTGTTTACTTTGTTGTAATAACTGTTCCGCCAATTTAAACGCATATTCATCAGCGACGCCCCAGTAAGAGAGCGAACTTTTCGCCACAGGAAAACGATCGATAATGCTGTTTTGATCGTAAAGCTCATCAACGCCTTGTAATGGCAGATAATTAGCTAAATTGCGCCACATAATATTGCCGGCAGTAATAAAAATGGTTTTATAACCTTGCGCTTTATAGGTAAAGAATGGCGTTTGTTTTAAGCTGACACCTTGAGCAATAGATTGGCTGATATTTTGGATTGGACTATGAAAATAGAGCGAAGCCAATGAGGGTGCGGTGCCGTTATAATCTGAACTAAAGCGTTGAAAGCAATAATCTTGCGTTAAATAAGGGCGCAACTTACCTAATAGATCGTTGGTTTTCGGATCATCAAACTGTAAAAAGTTATTACCAAAACTCTCCATTAATGCCATTACGACGTGTGGCGGATTATTAGCTAAGAAATTATTTTTCGCCGTTTTCGCAGTAAAGAACTCGGTTACATTATCTGGCGTTGCTAATGGTGTTGTCGTTGGTACAAGTTGTTTTACTTGGTTGATTAAGTTTGCACCATCTTGCCAACTAACTGGATTAAATTGGATATCGCGTTTTCTATCTTCAAACGCCCATTTCATCGCAATAACGCCATTTGGCACCATTTGGTTAATGATACTTAGTGAAGCGACTTGTGCGTGCATTTTTGCCAATGGGTGCGTGAAGAAATAACCTCGCGCCGCATAGGCTAAGTAGATCAATGCAAGTATGGCATAGCCATAAATAATGGCAGAAGGTAACAACGGCAGCGGTTGTGCTGTCAGAAAATAGTAAAAAATATAGGTTGGAATCAGGGCGGCAACGAGCGTTAATAATGAGAGTTTGATAACTGGATAATCTTCATAAATATTGTTTAAGACCGCTTTGGTATCATCTTCAACAATCCCAAACATAAAAATATTATAGTAACTTTTGTAAGTCTTAAAATAGAAGTAATTACCGAGATTAACGCCAGTAAACAGCAAAGAAACGATAAAAAGATAACAGCTAAAAACAAAAAGTAGCGTCTTGATTAAGGAAAAGGCGAGTAAGATGGCGCCAATAATAAATGGAATAGCAAGTAAAATCGCACTAATTTTGGCGTCATAACGATAACCCATACGCCACATACGCGAGAATGATTGTTGATGTTCCGGTTGTGAGAATAATTGCGGATCAACAAATTTATTCACCATCCATTTTCTAATTAGTGTGGTTTGTAAAACGTAATAGATGAATAACAGTGTCAAAGAAACTAAAAAATTACTATAAAAAATCATGCCGCCTTGTCCGTTGTGTTATTTTTCGCTGAACCAAATTAATGTTGCCATTCTGCCGGTTTGCCCATCACGACGATAAGAGTAAAAATTTTCAGGATCGGAATAAGTACAATATTCACCGCCGCTAATATGTTGCGGCAAAATACCGCAGCGCTGTAAGCGTAAACGCGCTAGTTGATAAATGTCAGCGAAATATTTACCTGAATGTTGTGGATCGGGTTTGAATGCTTGTTGCGCGTTAGGATCTTGTTGGCAAAAAGCGGTAAATACATCTTCTCCAACTTGAAAAGCCTGTGCGCCAATTGCTGGGGCAAGCCACACTTTGATTGTGGCTGGATCAGCGCTAAATTGCGCAAGCGTGTTTTCCAATACACCAGCAGCTAAGCCGCGCCAACCAGCGTGAGCCGCAGCAACTTCTGTGCCGTTGTCCGTTGCAAACACGACTGGCAGACAGTCAGCGGTCATAATTAAACAGACGTGATTGGCTTGATTGGTATAACACGCATCAGCGGTTAAATTGGTGTCCGGCCGATGAATTTGTTTTACCGCAGTGCCATGCACTTGTGTCAGGAAAATTGGCGTTTGCGGTAAGTGAAATTGTTCTACTAGTTGTTGGCGATTTTGTTGTACTAATGCGGGATCATCACCAACATGATCCCCTAAGTTTAATCCGGCAAATACACCACAGCTATGACCGCCAGCGCGTAAAGTGCTTAATGCGTGAACATTACTAGGAACCTGCCAGTTTGGATAAAGTGCTTTCATTAATAATCTAACTCATCTTTGTGTAATTCATAGTCGGCTTTTAAGGCTTCGACTAATTCAACAAAATCATCTGGCAATGGCGCATACCATTCCATTAATTCGCCAGTAATTGGGTGTTCTAAACGTAACATAATGGCGTGTAACGCTTGGCGTTGGAATTGGCGTAATACACTTAATAGTTCTTCGCTTGCACCTTTTGGTGGTTTTGGACGACCGCCATAAGTTTGATCACCTAATAATGGGTGGGCAATATGCGCCATATGTACACGAATTTGGTGAGTACGTCCGGTTTCCAGACGTAAGCGTAAACGAGTGTAATTACGGAAACGTTCCATAATACGGTAGTGTGTTACTGCTGGTTTTCCCATTGGATGAACTGCCATATGCGTGCGTTTGGTTGGGTGGCGCGCCATTGGTTGATCAACAGTTCCGCCTTTGGTCATAATGCCGCTGGCAATAGCTTCATATTCGCGGGTGATTTGACGTTTTTGTAAGGCGCGTACTAGCTTGGTTTGCGCTTCCACTGTTTTAGCGACGACCATTAAACCAGTTGTATCTTTATCTAGACGATGCACAATACCAGCACGAGGCACTTCGGCAATCGGCGGATAATGGTATAACAATCCATTTAAGACAGTATTATCTGGATTACCAGCGCCAGGATGCACAACTAAATCTTTGTTTTTATTGATCACTAAAATATGATCATCTTCATAAATAATATCTAAAGGCACTTCTTGTGGCGTGAAACGTGTATCTTCTTCAATTTCCGCCTGCATAATAATTTGTTCTGTGCCAAATACTTTTTCTCTTGGGACGGTAACGACTTTGCCATCAACTTGTACTAATCCGGCTTCGATCCAAGTTTTTATGCGTGAACGTGAATATTCTGGAAACAATTCTGCTAAAGTTTGGTCTAAACGCTGACCTAATTGATGAGGTTGAACCTCTGCTGTTAATTTAAGGTGTTCCATAGTAACTATAAATCCAGTAACATAACCATTTAATTATTTGCTGATACACTATACAATAACAGCAAAGAATTGATGTCAAAGTCGTGATTGTACCTTAACTGTCAGCGAGTTTACAGATTGAAATATATTGTGTGATGAATTCATCAAACAACTCACCCAAAAAAATTAAGGATCTATAATGAGTATGAATAAGATAAAAGCTATTGCGATAACAGCCTTATCTGCGTTGGTATTAACCGCTTGTTCTAATTCTAAAGAGCAAGTAGAACAAGCTCCCGCACAAGAGTTATATCAAAAAGCGCAAGAATATTTACAAGATGAAAATTATCGTCAAGCAATTCGTTATCTCGAAGCCACAGATAATCGTTTCCCATATGGTGAATATGCGCAACAAGCAGATTTAAATTTGATTTATGCTTATTATCGTAGTGAAGATTATGTCAATGCGTTATCAACCGCTGATCGTTATTTGCAAAAATATCCGCAAGGGCCGCATTTAGATTATGTGTTATATATTGCTGGCTTAACCAATATGGCATTGGGTGACAATTTATTCCAAGATTTCTTTGGTGTTGACCGTTCATCGCGCGAAACTAAACCAAGAGAAAATGCGTATGGCAATTTTGAAACGTTGGCGCGTTATTTCCCGAATAGTGAATATACGAAAGACGCAGTAAAACGTATGCAATATATTCGTGAGAGCTTAGCAAAACATCAATATGAAATTGCGCAGTTCTATCAAAAACGTGGCGCTTATGTTGCGGTAGTGAATCGTATTCAAGATATCTTATTACGCCAATATCCTGAAACAAGCTATGCTTATTATGCATTGCCAATGTTGCAAGAAGCTTATACAGAATTGCATTTAGATAAACAAGCTGCGGAAATTGCAAAAGTGGTAGCAAATGGTCAAGGTAAAACTTTCCCAGAGTTAGAAAAACCGGAATCAGCGCCAGACGTTAAACCACCACTTAATTAATGATAAATTTAGGAAAAGTGTGGAATGAAAATCCACACTTTTTTTATGCCGGTTTATTGCACCAAACGATAGAGATCTTTGCTATAAAAAATTTGCGTTGGATTATTTAAATCATAACCTGCTAAGTTGGGTGCAATATAAACAGGCAGGTAATATTGGAATAATGGCAAGATAATGGCATCTTGCGCTAATGTATCTACTACTTGTTGATAGAGTTGTTGTCGTTTTTCTGCTTCAGTTTCAACCATTGCCTGTTCTAACCACTGATCAATTTGTGGATTATGGTAATGCATTAAATTATCAGGGCTTTTAGAGTGAAAAATATTTAAGAATGCAGAAGGATCATTGTAATCTGCACACCAACCGCTACGAATTAATTGAAATTGTTGTTGTATATGTTCATTTGCCCATTGTTGGCTGGTTTTCGCTTGTGAGGTTACGCGAATAAGATCAGATTGGGCAAATTGTCGTGCAAGATTTTGTGCAATTTGTCGATTGGTTGGTGAATCATCGTAACTTAAATTGAGATGCAATGGGTGTTGATTATTAATATTAGCTTGCTTTAGTAATTGCTCAGCCGGCGGTAAGTTCAGGTAAGCACCAAATAACATTGATTTCGGTAATAAGCTGGCGGAGGCTTTACCATTAATGGCGACATTTGCTACTGCAGATTGGCTAGAAATTAAACTGATTAAGGCTTGTCGTACTGCAACATTTTGCAATGTAGGGTGATGCGGATTCAGTTCGTAATAGTAACTACATAATTTAGGTACTAATTGTATTTCTGTACCGGTGCGGTTGGTTGCTAGTTGCCAATCAATTTGCGTAGAAGAGAGATTATTACGCCAATATTCGACATTCTGAAACGAAACGTGATCTTTATTCCAGTAATAAGGGTTTGCTGTTAGTTTGATCTTCTGTTCATCAATTTCCATTAGTTGATAAGCACCATTGTAGAGTGCTTTTTTAGTTGGCATTAATGCAATATGTGCAAGCATTAGTGGTAAATGAGCATTAGCTTTATCTAATTGAATTTGTAGTGTGTGCTCATCAATCGCTTGTAGTCCTAACGCAGTAGCAGGTAATTTATCACTAAGAATTTTTTCTGCATTTTGCAGTGCAATAAAGCCTAAATATTTCGCTAATGTAGCTTTACTGGTTAATAAATTTTGCCAACTTTGTACAAAATCGCTCGCAGTAACTGGGCTGCCATCTGACCATTTGGCTTCAGGGCGTAAATGGAATAACCACACTTTTTGATCTTTACTTTCCCAAGATTGTGCAACTGCGGGAATGATATTGCCATGAATATCGTAACTGACTAAACCTTCGTATAAATCGTATAGCAGCGCGGTATTTTGCAAATCATTAACTTGATGAGGATCTAATAGAAATTGTGTAAATTCACCAGCTCGAATGAGAGTAGTGGTTGAAGCAGGTGTTGGTTCAGTAGGTTGTTGAGCGACGGTTTTAGACGGTTGCTGTTGATCACAAGCTGTAGTCAAAAAAAGAAAACAGCAAGTTATGGTGAATAACTTGCTTAAGTTGTAAATCTTCATTAATGCAATAATCCTGGGAATAAGTTAGAAATACCAGCAACACAAATTTCAATACCGAGCGCCATCAAAATTAGCCCCATAATACGGGTTACTACGTTGCTGCCTGTTTTGCCGAGATATTTCATAATCATTGGGCCAGAGCGAAAAATGGCATAACATAAAAAAGAGAAGATAATAATAGCAATAGCAAAACCGAGCCAATCTACCCAACTATTGTAGCGTGAGGCCCAAACGATGGTAGAACTAATTGCCCCTGGGCCAGCGATTAATGGCATTGCTAACGGGACAACTGCGATACTTTCGTTATCAGAGAAATCGGTTGCTCGTTCTTCTTTGTTTTGTTTTTCTTCCCCTAATTTACCGCCAATCATTGTCATTGCAATGGAAATAACAAGAATACCGCCAGCAACGCGGAATGAGCTTAACGAAATACTAAAGAAATTTAGTAATGCTTGCCCAATAAATAAGCTAGTTAATAAAACAATACCAATGGCCGTTGAAGTCACCAGCATTGTTTTTTGTCGTTCCGCTTCATATTGGTTACTTGTCATACTCATAAAAATAGGCAAAGACCCTAACGGGTTCGTTACCGCAAGCAGACCAATAAAAAACTGCATATAAATGGAAAAGTTTTCAATAAATAACATAATTTTCAATGAATTAGAGGAAGTTAAAGACAACTTATTATGACATAAGCGGTGATTATTTACATGCCGCAGTGATCACAATTTCCACTTTCCATTCTGGATTAGCCAATTTAGCTTCAATAGTAGAACGAGCAGGCGCAGCGCCAGCAATTACCCATTCGTCCCACGCACGATTCATTTCCGCATAATCACTCATATCGGCAAGAAAGATTTCAGCACGTAAAATACGTGATTTATCAGAGTTGCTTTGTTCCAAAAGATTATCAATAAATTGCAATACTTGTTTGGTTTGTCCGTACGCATCAAGCGAAGTATCTTCTGGTACTTGTCCTGCAAGATAAGCGATACCACCATAAACGACAGCTTCTGATAAACGTGCTCCTGCATCAATATGTTTCATAAATACTCCTTTAAGTTATATATCATGATTTGAATTAAGGTTAAAATCCCGAGCTATTATCAACTGTTAGGTAACAAAATGAAACTATTAATTTCTAATCAGCATGGTGCGATTGTGATGGCCTTGTTGCCCTTTTTATATGGAATGTGGTTATCAACACCAATTACTTTACACATTTGCTTATTACTAGCTTGGTTTTCTCTCTATCTAATGACCTATCCTTTTTTGGCTTTATTTAAAGGACGAAATCTTTCGTTATATTGGCGTTGGACATTAATCTATGGCGTAGTGAGTTTGTTATTTGCTATACCAACGATTATTTATAATCCACGTATTTTGTGGTTTTTAGTAGCAATGTTACCGTTTGTTTTCATTAATATTTATTATACGAAAACGAAAAATGAACGAGCGCTAGCTAATGATATTGCAGCAATTGTAATTTTCGCAATTGCAGGTATGGCGGCTTACTATTTTCCTACCCAACAATGGGATATTCATTTAATTGAAATAGCGCTGTATCCAAGCCTGTTTTTTATTGGCACTACTTTGTATGTAAAAAGTGTAATGCGGGAGCGGAAAAATCCAACCTATTATTATGCTTCAATTATATTTCATCTACTTTGTACCTTATTACCATTGCTATTACCGAATATATTGTTGAGTTGTGCTTTTGGCGTACCGTTGTTGCGTGCGATTTTATTACCAAAACGTAAGTTATCGGTAAAACAGACCGGATTGGTAGAGTTTGCAATTTCTTTTTATTTTTTAGTGATGTTAGTGGTGGCAACGATACGCTAAGAAGGGTGGTTTTGTGTAGTGACAAAAAATGCTAGAATCTAGCCCTTTGTGATTAACAGTAGCTGAAAAACAATGAGTCAAGAGATTTATAACGCTAACGATATAACGGTTCTTAAAGATCTCGAACCGGTGCAATTACGTCCGGGAATGTACACTGATACTACCAGACCAAACCACCTCGGACAGGAAGTTATCGACAATAGTGTCGATGAGGCTTTAGCAGGTTATGCCAGTAAAATCGAAGTAATTTTATATCCAGATCAATCGTTAGAGGTGATTGATAATGGACGAGGAATGCCGGTTGATATTCATCCTGTTGAGAAAATTTCTGGGGTCGAATTGATTCTGACTAAATTGCATGCCGGTGGTAAGTTCTCCAATAAAAATTATCAATTTTCTGGTGGATTACACGGTGTTGGTATCTCTGTGGTTAATGCGCTGTCAGCACGTGTTGATGTTACGGTAAAACGTAATGGCGAGGTGTATCATATTGCGTTTGCTGATGGTAAGAAGGTTGAGGAACTCACCGTTGTTGGCAGCTGTGGGCGAAGAACAACCGGAACAACGGTTAAGTTTTTACCAAATGCAAAATATTTTGATTCGGCAAAATTTTCCGCTACTCGTTTACGTCATTTATTAAGAGCAAAAGCGGTACTTTGCCCAGGATTAGAGATTAAGTTCATTGATAAAGTCAATCAAACGGAAGATGTTTGGTGTTATCAAGATGGTTTATCAGACTATTTGTTAGAAGCTGTTGATGGCGTTGAAACTGTTCCGGAAAAACCTTTTATTGGCGAATTTAAAGGCGCTACTGAAGCGGTAAGTTGGGCATTATTTTGGCTTCCAGAGGGAGGCAATATTGTTGGGGAAAGTTATGTTAACTTAATCCCAACTCCATTAGGTGGCACTCATGTTAATGGTTTGCGTCAAGGTTTGTTAGACGCAATGCGGGAATTTTGTGAGTTCCGCAATTTATTACCGCGTGGAGTGAAACTAACGGCAGATGATCTCTGGGAACGTTGTGCCTATATCCTTTCACTAAAGATGCAAGATCCTCAATTTGCAGGACAAACTAAAGAGCGTTTATCTTCACGTCAGAGTGCAGTATTTGTTACTGGTGTAGTCAAAGATAGTTTTAGTTTGTGGCTTAATCAAAATGTACAACAAGCAGAGCAGATTGCTGAAATGGCAATTGCTTCGGCTCAACGTCGGTTGCGTAGTGCGAAAAAAGTGGTACGTAAAAAATTGGTGAGTGGACCGGCATTACCAGGGAAATTAGCGGATTGTACGCAACAGGATCTTTCAAGAACTGAACTTTTTTTAGTTGAGGGGGATTCTGCGGGTGGATCGGCTAAACAAGCTCGTGATCGTGAATACCAAGCAATCTTGCCATTGCGTGGAAAAATTCTTAATACTTGGGAAGTTGCAGGCGATCAGGTGTTAGGTTCACAAGAAATCCACGATATAGCTGTGGCATTAGGGATCGATCCCGATTCCGATGACCTTTCTCAATTACGTTATGGCAAAGTCTGTATTTTAGCGGATGCGGATTCAGATGGTTTACATATTGCTACTTTATTATGTGCTTTATTCTTGCGCCATTTCCCTAAATTAGTCGAAGAAGGGCATGTTTATGTAGCAATGCCGCCATTGTATCGTATTGATTTAGGTAAAGAAGTTTATTATGCCTTAGATGAGGGCGAAAAAGAGGCCATTTTAGAGCGTTTGCAAAGTAAGCGTGGTAAAGCCAATGTACAGCGTTTTAAAGGCTTGGGTGAAATGAATCCATTGCAATTAAGGGAAACAACAATGGATCCGAATACACGTCGTTTGGTGCAATTGGTGTATCAACCAAATCAAGCAGAACAAGAAGAACCAGATCAAACGCTGGAAATTTTAGATATGTTATTAGCGAAAAAACGTGCTGATGATCGTAAAAATTGGTTACAAGAAAAAGGCGATCATGCCGAACTTAGCGTTTAAACCTTACGAGTAGAGAGAAAATAATGACAACTATTAATTATGAAGGGGTTGAGCAAATGCCTATCGGGCATTTTACGGAAAATGCTTACCTCAATTATTCAATGTATGTAATTATGGATCGCGCTTTACCATTTATTGGTGACGGTTTAAAACCTGTACAGCGCCGCATTATTTATGCGATGTCAGAGTTAGGGTTAAATGCTACGGCAAAATATAAAAAATCAGCAAGAACGGTCGGCGATGTATTAGGTAAATTCCATCCGCATGGCGATACCGCTTGCTATGAAGCAATGGTATTGATGGCGCAACCTTTTTCTTATCGTTATCCTTTGGTTGATGGACAAGGAAACTGGGGCGCACCAGATGATCCGAAATCTTTTGCGGCGATGCGTTATACCGAATCGCGCTTATCCAAAATTTCAGAGTTGCTCCTCTCTGAATTGGGGCAAGGTACCGTAGATTATCAGCCGAATTTTGACGGTACGATTGATGAACCGCAATATTTACCAGCTCGTTTACCACATATTTTATTAAATGGTACAACAGGGATTGCGGTTGGAATGGCGACAGATATTCCGCCACATAATATTAATGAAATTGCGAAAGCGTTAATTTTATTATTGGATAAACCTGATGCGACCATTACTGATCTATTAAAGATTGTTAAGGCGCCAGATTTTCCAACTGAAGCGGAGATTATTTCACCAAAAGAAGATTTACAGAAAATTTATACGCAAGGCAAAGGCTCATTAAAGATGCGTGCTGTCTGGAAAAAAGAAGATGGTGAAATTGTGATTACTGCCATTCCTTATCAAGCATCAGGGGCAAAAATCATCGAACAAATTGCCGCACAAATGCGCAATAAAAAATTGCCAATGGTGGATGATATTAAAGATGAATCAGATCACGAAAATCCAACCCGTATTGTTATTGTGCCACGTTCTAATCGTGTTAATGAAGATGAATTAATGGCGCATTTATTTGCTACAACCGATCTTGAGAAAAGCTATCGAGTCAATATGAATATGATTGGCTTGGATCGGAAGCCGGCAGTGAAAAATTTGCATACTATTCTTATGGAATGGTTAAGTTTCCGTCGTCAGACAGTTACTCGTCGCTTGCAGTATCGTTTAGATAAGGTCTTGGCGCGCTTACATATTTTGGAAGGGTTATTGATTGCCTTTTTAAATATTGATGAAGTGATTGCGATTATTCGTCATGAAGATGAGCCAAAACCTGTATTAATGACACGCTTTAATTTATCTGAAGAGCAAGCTGAGGCGATTTTAAATTTGCGTTTACGTCATTTAGCAAAATTAGAAGAAACCGAGCTTAAAGCAGAGCAACAACAATTGGCGGAAGAGCGTGCGCAATTGCAAGATCTATTGTCATCAGAGCAACATCTTAATCAATTGATCAAACAAGAAATTGAGCAAGATGCGGAAAAATTTGCTAGTCCACGCCGTTCTAAAATTGTGGAACGTGAAGAGGCGAAAGCGATTTCAGAAAGTGCATTAGCGCCAGTAGAACCGGTAACGGTAATTTTATCTGAAATGGGGTGGGTACGTTGTGCTAAAGGGCATGATATTGATCCAACAAGCTTGAGTTATAAAGCTGGGGATAAGTATTTAGCTCACGCTTTTGGTCGTTCTAATCAACCCGTAATTTTCTTGGATAGTACAGGGCGTAGTTATAGTTTAGATACGCTTTCTTTACCATCAGCACGATCACAAGGCGAACCAATTACTGGTAAATTGACTTTGCCAGCTGGAGCTACGGTTGAACAAGTGTTGATGAATAAACCTGAATTACCACTATTAATGGCGTCAGATGCTGGATATGGCTTTGTTTGTCAGACGGAAGATCTGGTTTCTCGTAATAAAGCTGGTAAAGCAATTATCAGCTTGCCAGAAAATGCGAAAGTTCTACCGCCGGTTGTTGTGGAAGATAAATCAGCGTTGTTAGTGGCAATTACGACGGCAAACCGTATGTTGGTATTCCCGCTGAGCGAGTTACCTGAATTGGCAAAAGGTAAAGGTAATAAGATTATTAATATTCCTGCTGCAAAAGTAAAAGCACGTGAAGAATTATTAGCGAGAGTCTTATTAATTGCTGAAGGTAGCGGCTTAATGTTCCGTTCTGGTAAACGTAAAGCGACGGTGAGTTCAGCGGATTTGGCTAATTATCGTGGTGAACGTGGCCGCAGAGGTTCGGCGTTACCAAGAGGGGTACAATTTAATGCGGAGATTGAAGTTATCGCTGCGGCAAATGAAACCCAGCAAGATACGCAACCACAGCAATTTGATTTAATTCAGGAGTAAGCAAAAATCTTTTTGCCATTCGATTGGAGAAAAGGTAAAATGCGCACTCTTGTCGTGGCTGGATTAGAGATCGGCCAACGATGTATGTGTAACAACTTAACTTTTTAGGAGTTTATTATGTCTCTAAGTACAGAAGCAAAAGCAAAAATTGTTGCTGAATTCGGTCGTGATGCAAAAGATACTGGTTCATCAGAAGTTCAAATTGCATTATTAACTGCGCAAATTAACCACTTACAAGAACACTTTTCAGTTCACAAAAAAGACCACCATGGTCGTCGTGGTTTATTAGGTATGGTTTCACGTCGTCGTAAATTATTAGACTACTTAAAACGTACTAACTTAGAAAGCTATTCTAACTTAATCAATCGTTTAGGTTTACGTCGCTAATTTTCACAATATTTTTTGGTAGCCCTAAAGCAAATTTGTTTTAGGGCTATTTTTTTACCTTTGTTATTAACAATTCTCTTAATCTATCCGTAACAAATTACAAGGTAATGTTAATAGTAAACTTCATAATTATTATGTTTAGCGGATGCAATTAACCAATACTTATTTTTAGTTATCTAGTAATGTAACCTATCGATTTATGTCGATTTTTATTTGTTTATTCAGTTTATTTTAATCTCATTCATAATACTTTAAAAAAACTACTTAAATTGTACAAAAAAAGTGACAGAAATATGAGAAAAATGTTAATATGGCGTCCCGTTTTAATTTTATATAATCCTAAGAAGCAGAGTCATGATTGCACGCACAAAACTGCTGTTATTTTGTCCGCCGGCATATTAAACATCTTGTGCTTCATTCTCTAAAACTTTAGTTTGTTTCTGTATTGAGGTTATTATTTATGAAACTGAGTAGTAAACATGCCAAATGGAGCTTTATGCTTGTCTGCGCCACTTTTTTACTTAGTGGCTGTGAGAATGCAGTATTGCTCAATCCTAAAGGTCAAATCGGCATGGCGGAGCGTGATCTTATCCTTGTTGCAACTGGTCTAATGTTGCTTGTTGTGATTCCAGTAATTGTGATGGCAATTGTATTTTCTCGGAAATATCGAGAAGGTAATATAAATGCTAAATACACTCCAAACTGGGCACACTCTAATAAGATTGAGATGGTTGTTTGGGGTATCCCTGTCATTATCATTCTTATTCTAGGAACTATCACGTGGAAAACCACCCATTCGCTTGACCCTTATCGTCCATTAGAACATGAGAAAAAACCAATAACTATTCAGGTAGTTTCTCTAGATTGGAAGTGGTTATTTATTTATCCTGAACAAGGTATTGCTACGGTTAATGAAATCGCTTTTCCACAAAACACTCCTGTCGAATTTAAAATCACTTCAGATACAGTGATGAACTCCTTCTTCATTCCTCAATTAGGTAGCCAAGTTTATGCCATGGCTGGTATGCAAACTAAACTACACTTAATTGCTAATGAACCAGGTACCTATAAAGGTATTTCCGCTAGCTATAGTGGATCTGGTTTTTCAGGTATGAAATTCAATGCTATTGCTACCCCGGATGAATCTTCTTTCGAAGATTGGGTTGCTAAAGTGAAACAATCATCTGATTCTTTAGACACTATGGATGCATATAATCAAGTAGCTACACCAAGCAAATATGATAAACCGAAGTATTTCTCTAGTGTTGTTCCGAATCTGTTTTATGAAATTATGGCAAAATTTGGTAGCCCTCATATGCATAAGCCAGATACACATAATATGCATGAGCATGATACACATGATATGCATGGCGCACATATTTCGCACAATGAGTCATCAGTAGCAACTACTGAATAGTCGAAGGATATAACTATGTTAGGAAAATTATCATTAGACGCGATACCGTTTCATGAACCTATTGTGATGGTAACGGTTAGCGGTATTATTTTGGGCGGTATTGCTGTCCTTATCGCTTTAACTTATTTTAAATTGTGGGGACCGTTATGGCGTGACTGGATTACCACAGTTGACCACAAGCGTATTGGTATAATGTATATCTTTTTAGCTATCGTTATGTTAATACGTGGCTTTGCTGATGCGATTATGATGCGTAGTCAACAATTCTTAGCATCAGGAGGTCATGAAGGCTTCTTACCTCCAGAACACTATGACCAAATTTTTACGGCTCATGGTGTGATTATGATTTTCTTTGTTGCTATGCCATTTGTAATTGGTTTGATGAACCTTGTTATTCCACTACAAATTGGTGCTCGTGATGTTGCTTATCCATTCTTGAATAATTTAGGTTTTTGGTTTACTGCTGTTAGTGTGGTATTGATTAACCTATCTTTAGGAATTGGTGAATTTGCTAAAACCGGTTGGTTAGCTTATCCGCCATTATCAGAGCTGCAATACAGTCCTGATGTCGGGGTAGATTATTGGATATGGACGTTGCAGATATCGGGGATAGGGACGACCTTGAGTGCGATTAACTTTATCGCTACTATTCTTAAAATGCGTGCGCCGGGCATGAGCTTGATGAAAATGCCAATTTTCTGTTGGGCATCTTTCTGTTCTAATGTATTGATTTTAACTTCATTCCCAATTTTAACTGCAAGTATTGCTTTACTTACATTAGATCGTTATTTGGGTACCCATTTCTTTACCAATGATTTGGGTGGTAACATGATGATGTATATCAACCTAATTTGGGCATGGGGACATCCTGAAGTATATATTCTTGTCTTACCTATGTTTGGGGTATATGCAGAAGTTACCGCAACTTTCTCTCGTAAGAAAATGTTTGGTTACACCTCTATGGTGTGGGCAACCGTATGTATTACTATTTTGTCTTTCATCGTTTGGTTGCACCACTTCTTCACAATGGGATCAGGAGCGAATGTTAACGCTTTCTTCGGTATAGCGACCATGATTATTTCCATTCCAACAGGGGTGAAAATTTTCAACTGGTTGTTCACTATGTACCAAGGACGTATCAAACTTACTGTACCTATGTTATGGACCATTGGGTTTATCGTTACCTTTGCGATCGGTGGAATGACAGGGGTGTTATTAGCGGTACCAGCTGCTGACTTCGTATTACATGGTAGTGTATTCTTAATTGCTCACTTCCATAACACTATTATTGGTGGTGTGGTATTTGGTCTATTTGCTGGTTTGAACTACTGGTTCCCTAAAGCATTCGGTTTCACCTTAGATGAAAAATGGGGTAAACGTTCATTCTGGTGCTGGCAAATTGGTTTCATTATCGCGTTCTTACCATTATATGCGTTAGGTTTTATGGGTATGACTCGTCGTTTGAGCCAACAAATCGATCCAGAGTATCACTTATTACTCGGTGTAGCGGCATTTGGTGCAGTAATTATTGCTTGTGGTATTGCTTGTCAATTTATTCAAATTGCTGTATCTATCCGCGATAGAAATAAAAACAGAGATACAACTGGTGACCCTTGGGGCGGTCGTACGCTTGAATGGGCGACTTCTTCACCACCTCCGTTCTATAATTTCGCAGTTACTCCACGTGTCGAAGATCGTGATGCTTTCTGGGATAACAAAGAAAAAGGTGTGGCTTATGCTAAGCCAACAGCTTATGAACCTATTCATATGCCAAAAAATACTGCAGCAGGCCTAATCATAGCGGTATTCACTATGGTATTCGGTTTTGCAATGATATGGCATATCTGGTGGCTGGCGATTGTAAGTTTTGTAGGTATGATTGTCACATGGATTGCTAAAAGTTTCGATCAGGATGTGGATTACTATGTTCCAGTTGATCAGATTGAAACGATTGAAAACAAACATTTTAAAGAATTATCTCAAGCAGGGCTGCAATAATGTCAACAAATACTGTAATACATGAGAGTGCCCATCATGGGCACCACGATACTGGGCCGATTAAAGTTTTCGGGTTTTGGATTTACTTAATGAGTGACTTGATTCTATTTTCTTGTCTATTCGCTACCTATATCGTATTACTACCAGGTACGGCGGGAGCACCGACAGGTAAAGAAATTTTTGAGTTACCTTATGTATTAGTGGAAACTTTCCTTTTGCTATTTAGCTCTATTACTTATGGTTTTGCTGTTTTGGCAATGAATCGCAATAATGCGAAACAAGTTTTAGTGTGGTTAGGCGTGACCTTTTTATTCGGTGCGAGTTTCGTTGGTATGGAAATAAATGAGTTTCATCATCTTATCGCGCATGGTATAGGACCTGATCGTAGTGGTTTCCTTTCAGGTTTCTTTACCTTAGTTGGTACGCACGGATTACACGTTACTGCTGGTTTGATTTGGATGGTAGTAATGATGGTACAAGTGGTTACACGTGGATTGTCTTCTGTGAACCGTACTCGCTTAATGTGTTTAAGTCTATTCTGGCACTTCCTTGACATTGTTTGGATTTGTGTCTTTTCCATTGTTTACTTGATGGGGGTCTTGGTATGAGTCATGGTAATCACGATTATGCAACTACTGAACACGGTAGTGTTAAGAGCTACCTGATTGGTTTTGTTTTATCTGTCGTTTTGACATTAATTCCATTCCTTATGGTGATGAATGGTAGTGCATCTAAAACCACGTTATTGGTTATTATTGCTGTTACTGCCGTAATACAGCTAATTGTTCAACTTGTATGTTTCTTACATATGGGAACTTCACATGATGAACGTTGGAATCTCATATCATTCATCTTCACTGCCATTGTGATTCTATTATTGGTGGGATTATCCATTTGGATTATGTGGAGTTTGAATGCTAACATGATGGCAGGCTGATAGGATTTGCCATGATTAAATCTTACCTACAAGTAACCAAACCAGGAATTATTGTCGGCAACCTTATTTCGGTTGTCGGCGGTTTCCTATTAGCGGCTAAAGGGCATATGGATCATATGCTGTTTTCTTATACGCTTGTTGGCGTATCACTAGTGGTGGCATCGGGCTGTGCATTTAATAATTTGATAGACCGAGATATTGACCGCAAAATGGAACGCACAAAAAATCGTGTATTAGTTAAAGGTCTAGTATCGGTACAGGTTACTTTTGCGTTAGCCATTGCATTAGGTATTTTAGGATTTGCTATCCTTTATTTTGGTGCTAATGCTTTAGCGATGTGGTTAGCTGTGATGGGGTTTATGGTATATGTATTTGTCTATAGCCTCTATATGAAGCGCCATTCCGTTTATGGTACTCTCATAGGTAGTTTATCTGGCGCAGCGCCACCAGTGATTGGTTATTGTGCTGTCAGTAATGAATTTGATACGGGAGCATTGATCCTATTAGCGATTTTTAGCTTATGGCAAATGCCCCATTCTTATGCTATTGCTATCTTTCGTTTTAAAGATTATCAAGCAGCCAATATCCCGGTGTTGCCAGTGGTAAAAGGCATTGCTGTTGCTAAACATCACATTCTGCTATATATCATTGCCTTTATGTTTGCAGCACTGATGTTGTCAATAGGCGGTTATGCTGGCTATAAATACCTTGTAGTAGCAACTACCGTTAGTATATGGTGGTTATGTATGGCGCTATCAGGTTATAAGGCAGAGAATAATGACTATGTTTGGGCGAGAAAATTATTTGTCTTTTCTATTATTACTATTTTCACCCTTAATATTATGATGTCTATTGACTTTATGGTTCCAGCACACGCCGTTGTTAGTTTGACCAATTAATATTTGGTAGAATTACTTAAAATAATCATGCAAAATCTGTCCTCTGGGCAGATTTTTTATATTTGCAAATTTATTAAACATCCATGAAGAAAACAGTTATTAATAATGATAATCGCATGACCGCAGAAGAGCGTAAGGCTACATGGGGACTTGGTACAATTTTTTCCTTACGTATGTTTGGTATGTTTATGGTACTGCCAGTGCTCACTACCTATGGTATGCATTTGCAAGGTGCTAATGAAACTTTGATTGGTATTGCCATCGGTATATATGGTTTTATGCAAGCTATCTTTCAAATTCCATTTGGCTTATGGTCTGATAAGATAGAACGTAAGACCTTGATTATTTTAGGATTATCAATTTTTGTAGTAGGAAGTGTAGTCGCTGCATTATCCACCTCAATTTGGGGAGTTATTTTGGGACGTGCATTGCAGGGTAGTGGTGCTATTTCTGCGGCAGTCATGGCATTGTTATCTGATCTGACACGTGAACAAACACGTACTAAAGCGATGGCTTTTATTGGAGTATCTTTTGGGATTACTTTTGCTATTGCTATGGTAACAGGTCCTATTATTACTCATCAGATTGGATTACAAGGCTTATTCTGGTTTATCGCTATATTGGCGGCTAGCGGAATTTTCTTAACTATAACGATTATTCCAAAAAGCCAATATCATATACGTAATAGTGAATCTGCTGTGGTTAAAGGCTGTTTAAAAGAAGTATTACGTCAACCACAGATAATTAAGCTCAATTTTGGCATTTTCTGTATGCACTGTTTATTGATGGCGACTTTTATTGCGTTGCCTCTTTGTTTTGAACGTGCTGGTTTCCCTGCACATCGCCATTGGCAGATCTATCTTGTTACTATGTTGATTGCTTTTGTAAGTGTAGTGCCTGGCATTATTATTGCTGAAGTCAAACGAAAAATGCGGGTTGTTTTCTTATGTTGTATTGTGATTCTGATTGCAGCTGAAACGACTTTGTGGCAAGCAGATAATCAGCTATGGATCCTTATTCTAGGAACATTACTATTCTTTATTGCCTTTAATCTTATGGAAGCATTGCTGCCATCCCTTATTAGTAAAGAAGCACCAGCAGGGAGTAAGGGGACAGCAATGGGAGTCTATTCAACTTTCCAATTTTTTGGGGCGGCAGCTGGAGGCAGTTTAGGCGGCTGGATTGTAGGGAATGAGGGCTCAACAGTATTATTCTTATTGGCGACTGTATTAGCTTGTTTATGGCTTTTACTTGCTTTTACTATGAAAGAACCACCGTATTTGGCTAATCTTCGTATTCAACTTCCTGAATATAATTATAATCTCGCTTGGCAAGACTTTTTCTTGCAACAAGCTGGCGTTCATGAAGCGATCATTATTGCAGAAGAGCAATGTGCTTATATTAAAATTGATAGTACAGTAACTAATCGCCAAGTTTTAGAAGCTGCACTAGCACAGAGGAAAAATGAGCGTGCATTTTAATTTGAGTATTTGTTGTATTTGAAATTATAGGTAAAAATTTAGTGAAATCTTAGGTATATAGGATTAAGTGACAGTATCTCTTGTATGTCGGCAGTCTTTTGTTACTTATATAAAGTAATTAATACACTAAATATGTAAGAGGATTCAAACTATTAACTTATTTTAAAAGTATAATTAAGAAGAAAAAGGGTATTTAATTAGAGATAAACATATTCAATACAAAATTAAAGGTACAGATTTTATACAATATACACATGATAAATATCTGTACCTTATATTAACTGAGATTAATTAGTCATCTTTACCTTTCAAATTATTTAAAGCAACTAATCCTTTATCACAACTTTTAATTTGATGTTCAACACTCATCTGTAAAATCTTTTGTTTACTTTCTGAAAGTTTATTTTTTATGTTAGCAAGTTGAGGATGGGTACCTGGTTGTTTTTCTGCTTCTGCAATTAGGTCATCAGTTTGTTGGAAAAGTTGCTGGCATTGGGTTGGTAAATTATTTGGAGTTGCTGCTAAAACGCTAGATGAAAGCACTAAAGATAGTGTGGCAGCGAAAAAAGAAAGTTTAAGCATAAAGATCCTAAATAGATGAATGAATGATTGTCGAAAAAATGTGCTAGAAAAATAGCAAAAAAATGTTTTTTTGTCTAGCTGATTGAATGATTTTTGTATGAAAAAATGACGCTGATTAAAGAAATAATTTGCATAATATTTTTTAATAAAATGTTAATAAAATATAAAAATTGATGTATATCAAAAATAATATATATCTTTAAATTTATTTTTTTGATTTTAATAGCTATTTTGTGATCAATTTAAAACTTTTAAGGTTTCCTATACCCCATATTTAGGAGTAGAATAAAAGATGTATTAAACGGTTAGAGTTATCCTTTATTTCTTGTGAAGAAATAAATCATATCTTTGTCTGAGTTTGATATGGAAAAAGCTCATTCATTAATTTTGGTAATTAATTGATAGCTATGTGGGGTGATTACAAAATTTGTAATCTAAATTTGGAAAGTTGTATTTAGGTACAAGAGGTTATGAGATGCTAGACGTCGTTGAACTCTCGAGATTGCAGTTTGCATTAACTGCACTATACCACTTTATATTCGTACCACTTACATTAGGTCTTTCATTTATTTTAGTAATAATGGAAACCATTTATGTAACGACTGGTAAAGAGGTATATAAAGATATGACTAAGTTCTGGGGTAAGTTATTTGGTATTAACTTTGCCCTAGGGGTAACAACTGGGATTACAATGGAATTCCAATTTGGTACTAACTGGTCTTATTATTCACACTATGTAGGTGATATCTTCGGTGCACCATTAGCTATCGAAGCATTACTTGCTTTCTTCTTAGAATCTACATTCGTTGGTTTATTCTTCTTTGGTTGGGATAGATTAACTAAAGCAAAACACTTATTAGCAACTTATTGTGTGGCGTTTGGTTCAAATCTTTCCGCTATGTGGATCCTTGTTGCTAACGGCTGGATGCAAGCACCACACGGCGCAGAGTTCAATTTTGAAACTATGCGTATGGAAATGACCAGCTTCTTAGATCTCTGGTTAAATCCAATTGCTCAAACTAAATTTGTGCACACACTCTCTGCTGGTTATGTTGCAGGTGCAATGTTTGTATTAGCAGTAAGTTCATACTATATCCTTAAAGGACGTGATTTAGGATTTGCAAAACGTTCTTTCTCTGTGGGTGCAACATTTGGCTTTATTGCTGTCTTCACCGTATTATTACTTGGTGATGAATCTGGTTACATCATTGGACAAGAACAACCAACAAAACTAGCTGCAATGGAAGGGGAATGGAATACTGAACCAGCTCCAGCAGCATGGAATGTTGCGGTGATTTCAAACTCAGCAGAAGGTCGTAATGAATTTGCATTACAAATTCCTTATGCAGCAGGTATTATTGCAACTCGTTCTTTAGATAAAGAAATTACAGGGTTGAATGAGTTACGAGTACAAAATGAAGAGCGTGTTCGTAATGGTATGACTGCATATGGTTTATTGGAAAAACTTCGTTCAGGTCAAAAAGATGCAGACACTATTGCACAATTTAAAGCAGTAGAAAAAGATCTTGGCTATGGTTTATTACTTAAACGTTATACTGACAACGTAGTTGACGCAACTGATGCACAAGTAAAACAAGCAGCAGCAGATACTATTCCTGATGTAGGTCCTACATTCTGGTCATTCCGTATAATGATGCTTGCGGGCGGTTTATTGCTTATTCTACTCATTTGTGCATTTATTGCTAATGTTAGAAAATCAGTGGGATCAAATAAATTGTTGCTTAAAGCGTTACTTTATGGTCTTCCACTTCCATGGGTTGGTATTGAAGCAGGTTGGTTCTTAGCTGAATACGGAAGACAACCATGGGCAATTTATGAAGTATTACCAGTAGGATTAGGAACATCAGAATTAACATTAACCACAGGAGATCTTTGGTTCTCTATTGGTTTAATCTGTCTCCTTTACACAATCTTCTTGATTGCAGAAATGTATCTCATGTTTAAATACAGCAGACTTGGCCCAAGTGCATTAAAAACAGGTCGCTACTATTTTGAACAATCAACTAAATAAGCAGGAGCCTAAATCATGATTGATTATGAATTTCTACGATTTGTATGGTGGATCCTCTTAGGTGTGTTGCTTATTGGATTTGCAGTTACTGATGGATTTGATATGGGCGTATTAACACTTCTTCCTTTTGCAGGTAAAAGAGAAGTTGAAAAACGCATTATGATTAACTCAATTGCCCCACACTGGGATGGTAACCAAGTTTGGTTATTAACCGCTGGTGGTGCAATGTTTGCTGCATTCCCACTTATTTATGCGACATCATTCTCAGGCTTTTACATTGCGATGATTTTAGTTTTAGCAGCGTTATTCTTCCGTCCAGTCGGATTAGAATACCGTGCGAAAATTAATAATCCAACTTGGCGTGCAGCTTGGGATTGGGGATTATTTGTAGGTGGATTTGTTCCTTCACTTGTATTCGGAGTTGCTTTTGGTAACTTATTACAAGGTGTACCATTTGAATTTACTTCTATTGTCCAAGTGAAATATACAGGTACATTCTTTGAATTGTTAAATCCATTCGCACTTCTTTGTGGTGTGATTAGCTTAGCAATGCTTACTACACAAGGTGCTGCGTGGTTACAAATGAAAACTACCGCTGATTTACGTAATCGTGCGAGAGTAATTTCACAAGTGGGTGCAATTGTAACTTTAGTTACTTTCATCTTGGCTGGTGTATGGTTACTATTCAAAGATGGTTATGTTGTAACAAGTGCTATTGATCATAATGGCCCGACTTCACCACTTGGCAAAGAAGTAGCAGTACAAACTGGTGCTTGGTTCAATAACTATAAAGAAATGCCAGTACTTTGGATTTTCCCAGTACTTGCAGTAGTTTCTGCTTTATTAAATATTGTATTTTCTAAAGCGGATCGTTCTGGATTTGCCTTCTTCTTCTCTTCATTGACAATGGCAGGCATTATCTTAACTTGTGGTATTTCAATGTTCCCATTCTTAATGCCATCAATTACACATCCAGAAATGAGTCTTTTAGTTTGGGATTCAAGCTCAAGTAAATTAACCTTAACCTTAATGTTAGGTTTTGCACTTGTGTTTGTAGTCATCTTATTAAGCTACACTATTTGGTCATATATTAAGATGTTTGGACGTATCGATGAAAGCTTCATCGAAAATAACAAACACTCATTATACTAAGGAGAGAAATATGTTTTATGTAACTTGGATTTTGGGCGTATTGTTTGCAATTTGTCTAACAGCAATTATTAATATCAGTATTGAAAAAACTGGAAAATTTGATGAGTAATCTGAGCATATGATTCAATCACTTTATCAATTAACTAATAAGGGCTCGCTAAGAGCCCTTTCTTTCATATTAGCAGTTGTACTGACGGCATCTATTTTTACTCATACGGAAAGATTTGCATTAAATTTGGGTGGAATCTCACCAATTTATACCTTAATTATCTTTTGGAGTGTGGTAACATTATGGATTCATGGTTTTGGTTTAGAGATCTATAGAACGATTTGGAGATTACTGTTCTTGCCTCTTATTGCTTATGTGATTGCAATAATTGGGTTAGGGGTTATCTACTTTTTTTAGTTTAAAAAATAAAAAATTTTTTGATAGCCTATTGCAGTTAATTTTGACGTTCATTAGAATAGCGAAACTTTTTGGTTATAGAGAAAACAGATAGCATAGCAATGAATAATCGCTCTATTTTCCCAGTACGCGTCTATTATGAAGATACAGATGCGGGAGGCGTTGTTTATCATGCACGCTATCTTCATTTTTTTGAACGAGCTAGAACAGAATTCTTGAGAGAAAAAGGTGCCTCTCAAAATGAACTTATTCAACAGCAAGATATTGCTTTTGTTGTTAAACAGATGGAAATTGATTTCCGCTACCCAGCTCGCTTAGACGATTTATTAACCGTCGAAACGACTTTAGTTGAAGTTAAAAACGCCAGTTTGATTTTTACACAAAAGTTGACTAAAGGTGACCAACTTTATTGTTCGGCAAAGGTTAGCATAGCTTGCGTAAAAATAACTCTCATGAAACCCACCGCTATTCCTCAAGAAATCAAAACACTACTTAAATATGAAAGACCGTAATAGACAATTATGGAGTATTAAATGTCTGAATTGAATTTTTTCGATTTATTTATTAAGGCAAGTATCGTTGTACAAATAGTGATCTCAATTTTGATCACCTTTTCGATCATTTCTTGGGCGATTATTATCCAACGTAGTAAAATTTTATCTAAGGCGCTAAAACAATCGATGAGTTTTGAAGAACGTTTCTGGTCAGGTGAAGATCTCACTAAACTTTATGAAGGTTTATCAAATCGTCGTGATGGTTTATCTGGTAGCGAACAAATTTTCTTTGTTGGTTTCAAAGAGTTTTCACGCTTAAAACAAGCTAATCCGAATGCGTCTGAATCTATTATTCAAGGTAGCTCAAGAGCGATGCACTTAGCGATGAATCGTGAGATTGAAGATGTTGAAAATACTGTACCATTCCTTGCTACTGTGGCTTCAGTAAGTCCTTATATTGGGTTGTTTGGTACTGTATGGGGAATTATGCACGCATTTATGGCATTAAGTAATGTAAAACAAGCAACTTTACAAATGGTTGCTCCAGGTATTGCAGAAGCATTGATTGCAACAGCGATCGGACTTTTTGCTGCAATTCCTGCGGTAATGGCATATAACCGTTTAAGTTTGAGAGTAAATAAACTTGAACAAAATTATGCGAACTTTATTGATGAATTTACGACAATTTTGCACCGTAAAGTATTTGGTCAAAATAACTTTCATAATTAATTAATGAAGTCGTAAGTAGAGGACATTATGCAATACAATCGTCGTCAGAGCCGATCAATTAAATCTGAAATTAATATTGTGCCATTTCTTGATGTATTGTTGGTTTTGTTATTAATTTTTATGGCTACTGCACCGATTATCAGTCAGAGTGTACAAGTAGATTTACCAGATTCTACCGATAGCCAAACGGTTTCAAATGAAGATAAGACTCCTGTCATTTTAGAAGTTGATGGAACGAATGAATATACACTTTCGATTGATGGTGTGCGCAATGAAAAATTGACAGAAGAAATGGTTGTTCAAATGGCAAAAGAAGCTTTTGAGAAAGATAACACTACACTATTTTTAGTGGGTGGAGCAAAAGATGCGCCATATGAAGAAATCATTAAAGGGTTAAATTTACTGCATACTGCAGGAATAAAAAGTGTGGGTTTAATGACAGATCCACTATAAGAGAATTAGGATAAAATTGTGCAATATAATCAGCAACAGAAATTCAAAAAAGCAGTTTTGATTTCAATTGTCTTGCACGTCTTGCTTTTTGCATTACTGTTCATTGGATCAAGGTTGGAAGAAGTACGTCCAATGGGTGGCGGTGAAGGAAATGGCGAGGTTTTAGGTGCGATAATGGTTGATACTGGTGCTGCTGCTCAAGAATGGGGTAGATTACAACAAGAGAAAAAGGGTAATCCACCTTCTAAACAAGAAATTGCAGATAAAGATAGAGAGCAACAAAGTAAAGAGCTAGCAGAGAAAGAGCGCCAAGAAGCACAAAAAGCAGCACAAGAAGCTAAAGAGAAAGCGGAACAAGCGGCGAAAGAAAAGGCGGCGCAAGAAGCTAAAGAAAAAGCAGAAAAAGCCGCGAAGGAACAAGCAGAGAAAGCTGCAAAAGAGCAGGCAGAAAAGGCTGCAGCAGAAGCAAAAGCGAAAGCAGAGCAAGAAGCAAAAGAACAAGCCGAAAAAGCAGCTGCAATAGCGAAAGCTAAGGCTGAAAAGGAAGCGAAAGAAAAGGCAGAAAAAGCAGCGGCAGCAGCAAAAGCGAAAGCTGAACAAGAGGCAAAAGAACAGGCGGAAAAAGCAGCTGCGGAAGCGAAGGCGAAGGCAGAAAAAGAAGCAAAAGAAAAGGCTGAAAAAGCGGCAGCAGAAGCAAAAGCGAAAGCTGAGAAAGAAGCTAAAGAAAAAGCTGAAAAAGCCGCAGCTGAAGCTAAGGCAAAAGCTGATGCAGAAGCAAAAGCGAAAGCAGCAGCCGAAGCTAAGGCGAAAGCGGCAGCAGAGGCAAAAGCAGCCGCTAAAGCCAAAGCTGATGCTGAAGCTAAAGCACAACGCCAAGCGCAACAAAATGCATTGGATGACTTCTTAAATAATGGCGATATTGGTGGCGGAAGTAGCAGTAAAGGCAGCAACCAAAGCCGTAAGGGGTCCGAAGGCTCTAGCGGTGGTAATGGTGCTGGCGAAGGCGATGTCGTTGGTGATCAATATACCGCGATTATTAAGCGAGAAATTCAACGTCGTTGGTTGAAAGATGCAAGTTTTGCTAATAAAGTTTGTACTGTACAAATTGAATTAGCGAGAGATGGAACAATCTTGAGCTATCATAAAGTTTCTGGTCCAGATGATATTTGTACTTCTGCGTTAAGAGCGGTTGCACTGACTAAGAAAGTGCCAGAGCCACCATCTGATGCAGTGTATAGAAAATATCAAAATCCAGTGATTGACTTTAAATTAAGATAATTAGGCATAGGAAGAGAATCCTCATGATGAAAAAGCTTATTTATACATGGATATTAGGCGTTACCTGCTTAATAATGCAAGCGACACAAGCATTTGCTGAAGTGCGTATTGTGATCGATGAAGGGGTTGATAGTGCAAGACCAATTGCGGTAGTGCCATTTAAATGGAATGCACCAGGTACACCGCCGGCGGATGTTGCAGATATTGTTTCTTCTGACTTACGTTTTAGTGGAAAATTTAATCCGATTCCGGTAGATAGAATGCCACAACAACCAACTTCAGCTGGTGAAGTTAATGTACAAGCATGGTCTGCTTTAGGTATTGATGCGATTGTGGTCGGACAAGTTACTCCAGCAGGTGGTGGTTTCACAATTTCATATCAATTAGTAGATACAGTAGGCGCTTCTGGAACACCAGGTGCAGTATTGGCACAAGGTTCATATACTGTAACTAAACAATGGATTCGTTGGGGTGCTCATACTGTTAGTGACCAAGTATTTGAAAAATTAACAGGTATTCGTGGTGCATTTAGAACTAGAATTGCTTATGTTATTCAAAACAATTCAGGTTCTTATGATTTGCAAGTATCTGATTATGATGGGTATAATGCGTTCAATGTGTTCCACAGTTCACAACCAATTATGTCACCAGCTTGGTCAGCTGATGGTAAGAGATTGGCGTATAGCGTGTTTGAAAAGAAAAAATCTTTGCTTGTTTTGCAAGATCTTGCTAGTAAATCACGTAAAATTATTGCATCATTACCAGGTCATAACGGTGCACCATCATTTTCACCAGATGGTTCACGTATCGCGTTTGCGTCTAATGAAGACGGCGTGTTAAATATCTACGTTATGGGCGTTGGTGGTGGTTCACCAGTAAAACTAACTAGTGGCAGTGGTAATAATACAGAACCTAGCTGGTCAACAGATGGTTCATCTATTATCTTCACTTCAGACCGTGGCGGTGCACCGGCAGTATATATGATGAGTGCAAATGGTGGTGGTGCAACACTACTTAGCCCTCCAGGTAACAGTTATAGTGGAGAGATGTCACCAGATGGTAAAGAAGTCGTTATGGTGAACGGTAATAAATTGGTGAAAAAAGATTTAGAAAGTGGAAGTATTACAGCATTAACTTCAACTTTCCTAGATGAAAGCCCGAGTTTTGCACCAAATGGAACTATGGTAATTTATAGTTCTACACAAGGTGTAAGTAAGGTGTTACAATTAGTGTCCTCTGATGGACGTTTCAAAGCAAGGTTACCAGGTTCAGGGGGTGGACAAATTAAATTCCCTGCTTGGTCACCATATTTAACTCAAAATTAAGGAGAATAAAATGAAAAAATTAGCTAAAGTGTTAATGGTTGCAGCACCAGTATTAGCGTTAGCAGCTTGTAGCAGCTCAGATAAAGCAGCTGACCAACAAGGTAAACTATACGGTAATATGACTGCTCAAGAATTACAACAACGCTACAACACAGTATATTTCGGTTTCGATAAATACGATATCCAACCAGAATATGCTCAATTATTAGATGCTCACGCACAATACTTAACAGATTCTTCTGCTAAAGTACAAATCGAAGGTCACACTGACCCACGTGGTACTCCAGAATACAACATCGCGTTAGGTCAACGTCGTGCTGACGCAGTTAAAACTTATTTATCAGGTAAAGGCGTTCAAGCTGGTCAATTATCAACCATCTCTTACGGTGAAGAAAAACCAGCTGTATTAGGTCACACTGAAGCTGACTACGCTAAAGACCGTCGTGCAGTATTAGCATACTAATCTGAACGTTTTTAGATACTCTTTGGAAAGCCCCGCAAGGGGCTTTCTTTTTGTCTGTATTTTGGGCAAGAGGTTAATGGTCAGTATAGATATATTTCTGATAATACAGAATTAAACTGATCTTAAAAAATATTGCTAAATAAAAGAAAAAGAGCGCTTATGCTGCGCTCCATTGATAAATTTCTAGTGGTAAGTCATCAGGATCGCGGAAAAAAGTAAATTTTCTTCCAGTGAGTTCATCAATTCTAACCGGTTCACAACTAACGCCACGTTGTTGTAAATACTGAATAGTATCTTCAATATTTTCAACTTTAAATGCTAAATGGCGTAACCCACAGGCTTCTGGTGTTGTCGGTCTGGCGGGTGGTGAAGGAAAAGAGAATAATTCAATTTGACTACCGTCAGCAAAACGCAAATCTAATTTATAACTATCACGTGCAGCACGATAAGTTTCTTCAATAATTTCTGCGCCTAAAATATCAACGTAGAAATGCTTAGATAATGCATAATCAGAAACAATTAATGCAACATGATGAAAACCAATAAATGGAGATACTGACATATTTACTCTTCCTCTTTCTCATCTAAACCTAATGATTTAGAAAAAAGTTGCAAACTTTTCGTTTCACCGGCTTTAACTAATTCTTGCATTACTTGTGTTGGCGTATGCAGTAATCTATTCATTAATTTATAGCTTAGCTCTTGCAAAACTTGTTCACTATCCACGCCTTGGTGTAGTGAAAGCGCAGCTTTGTCTAATAGTTCTAAACGAATTTGTTCTGCTTGTTGGCGATACGTTTTAATTAAGTTGGATGATTGGTGTAGTTTCAACCATAAAAAGAAATCAGCACACTCTTCATGAATAATCTCTTCTGCAGCTAAAGAAGCTTGCTCACGTTGCTGCATATTATGCTGAATGATATTTTGCAAATCATCGACGCTGTAATGATAAACAGCTTCTAGTTGATGTACACTCTCTTCGACATCGCGTGGCACAGCAATATCAATAATTAGCATTGGATCGAAACGGCGTTGTTTTTGCGCAATTTCCACCATATTTTTGGTAATTAAAATATCCGAACTACCGGTAGAAGAAATCACAATATCAGCGAGATTTAAACCTTCTTGTAATTGGTTTAAAGACAAAATATCCATTTGCCCACCAACTCTTTCAGCAAGCGCCTCAGCATTAGCAAGGGTACGATTGGCAATCATAATATGCTTAGCTCCATGTTGGAATAAATGGCGGCTAACTAATTCGATTGTTTCTCCTGCACCAACTAATAGAATGCGTAAGCGTTTAAATGAGTCAAAAATTTGTCGAGCTAAGCTGCAAGCTGCATAAGCAACTGATACAGCATTACCACCGATTTCAGTTTCTGTACGCACACGTTTAGCAGTAGAAAATGTTTTTTGGAATAAGCGAGATAGTTCAGTTGAGATCATTCTATTTTGTTGCTGATAGAATGTTTCGCTAAATTGATAGGCTTGTTTTACTTGCCCTAAAATTTGTGGTTCTCCCAAAATCAAAGAATCAAGACCACAAGCAACTCGCATTAAATGCGTCACACATTGTTGATTTTGCTGCATATATAATGCAGTTTGCAATTCCTCTAAGCTTAAATGGTGTAATTGTGCAAACCATAATTTAATTTCGGCTAACCATTGCTGATTTTGTTCGCTATTTTCTAGTGGTGAAATTTGTCGATTATGTAGATAAATTTCAGTACGGTTACATGTTGATACAATTACTGCACTTTCCGCTAGAGAAGTCTGTAATTGCTGCAATGCAACCTGACGTTTCTCATCATTAAATGCTACTTTTTCACGTAACGCGACGGTTGCTGTTTTATGGTTAATACCTAACACCAAAATTGCCATAAATCACTCTTTAATTCAGCGAAAATTTCGCTATTCCCACAAATTAAAAAACAAAAAAATCAAAACGGTAAGAATTTTAAATAATCTGGTAACAAGTCGCAAACAAAAGTACTGACTTTTTTGATCTTGGAGTGAAAGATACCCCTTTATGGTAAGTGATTGACTTCAAAATTAATTTAAGAGCAGAAAAGATTTTCCAAAAACAGAGTTATTTAACATCTATAACAGAATATAGAAAAATTAATTTTACAATTTTGGAAAATTTATTTGATCATTATCTCATTTTGGAAAAAATTTTCTTTAATTATTCTGTTTTCAGGACTAGTATCTTTAATGTTGCTAGTTTTTAGCAATAATTTTTAGATTATTTATTCCCAGGAAGGATGTTATGAACGAAAATATTCAAAATCGTTATACATTCTCTATTGATCTTATTAAACAAGCAGGGAGTATCGCTTTATCCTATTATCTCAATAGAAATGAACTAGTGATTGAATGCAAAAAAGGTGATAAGCAAGATTAAGTTAGTATGGCAGATAAATCTGTTGAAGCTAAAATCCGTCAAGCTATCGCTGAAAAATTTCCAGAAGATGGGTTTCTTGGTGAAGAATCAGGCTATTCAGGATTAGATAGTGAGTTTTGTTGGATTGTTGATCCTATTGATGGCACTAGTCCCTTTTTAAATGGTTTACATGCCTGGTGCATTTCTATCGCGGTTTTACATAAAAATGAAATTGTGATTGGGATGGTGTTTGATCCCTTACATAATGAATTATTTCATGCCCAATTAGGCGGTGGCGCCTATCTTAATGATGTTCCTATGCATACTGTGGAGCCAGCAGAAAGTGTTCAAGATGGTTTAGTAGGCCTAGGTATGTCACATCGTGTACCACCAAAAACCATATTACCTTTTATACATCAATTATTAGTTGATGGTGGTATGTATGTTCGTAATGGTTCAGGTGCATTGAGTCTAGCACAAGTCGCTGCTGGTAGATTACTTGCTTATTATGAACCACATATGAATTGTTGGGATTGTGCAGCGGGTATGCTACTTGTGCGTGAAGCTGGCGGTACAGCCAATAATATTTTAGAAAATGATGGCTTGCTAAAAGGTAATTTTGTATTAGCAGCTGCAAATCAACAAGTATATCAACAGCTTGATTTAATGAGAGCAATGTAATAGGAGGATATTATGTCTATTTTTCGTTTCTTTGCAGCATCACCTGCTATTCCATTGAAAAATTTATCAGAACAAGCATTTAAATCAGTAAGATGGAAAAGCTTTTGGGCATTTTCTATTGCTTATGCAACGTTCTATGTTTGTCGTTTATCATTTAATGTTGCAAAACCAGTATTAGTGAAAGAAGGGGTAGTGACGCCAACGGAATTAGGGATTATTGGGGCTGCTATTTTTGTTACTTACGCAGTAGGTAAATTTGTTAATAGCGCGATTGCAGATCATTCACATATTACCCGTTTTCTCTCTTTTGGTTTATTTATCTCTGCTATTTGTAATTTTGCGATGGGATTAAATACTAGCGCGATTGTGTTAGCGGTAATTTGGGGGATCAATGGCTGGTTCCAATCTATGGGTGTTGGACCTTGTGTTGTAGCTCTTTCTCGTTGGTATGATGATAAAGAACGTGGCTCTTATTATGGCTATTGGTCAGTTGCTCATAATGTTGGTGAAGGAATTACTTTTGTTGTTACTGCAGCAGTGATTTCCTATTTTGGATGGAGATTAGGTTTTGCATTCTCAGGTGTTGTCGGCTTATTAGGTATGTTAATTGCTATTTTATGGATGAAAGACTCACCAGCTAGTTTAGGTTTTAAACCTATTATTCATATGGAGAATACAGGAGAAAAATTAGATAACAAAGAAGTATTAAAACATCAATGGGATGTTGTGAAGAATCCTGCAATTTGGTTATTAGCAGTAGCATCTTGTTGTATGTATATTGGACGTTATGGTGTAAATAGTTGGGGCGTTTTTTTCCTTGAAAATGGGAAGGGATATACTACAGTAGAGGCTGCAAGTATTATCAGTGTCAATAGTATTGTTGGTATTTTAGGTACTATTGTATCTGGTTGGTTATCAGATCGTTTTTTACATGGTAAACGTAATATGATGACAGTGGTTGTGGCGTTAATTAACACTATTTCGTTGGCAGCATTTTTATTTGCACCAAGTGGTAATGTTTGGTTCTCAATTATTGCTTTATCTATCTTTGGCATTACTTTAGGTATCCAATTATGTTTCTTAGGTGGTTTATTAGCAACAGATGTTTCACATAAATCAGCATCAGGAATTGCACTCGGTATGATGGGATTATTTGGCTATGCAGGTGCTTCATTAGGTGAATTCTTAACCGGATTTATGATTGATAAAACCACGACTATTGTGAATGGAGCTAAAGTTTATGACTTTGAAAGTTTATCTTATTTCTGGATTGGTGCAGACTTCATGTCAGTAGTTGCGGCAATATTATTCTCAATTTTAGTTGTATTCCAAGAAAAGAGAAAATCACACTAATTTCAACATATTACTTTATGAGTATGCTGCTATGCAGCATCTCAATTCCCACAAAACTTTTACCATAATTGTTGTTAGTAACTGTTTTAGTGCGATAAGGAGCAACAATGAAAAATTTCCTTAATAAATATGGTTTAACACCATTAGTTTTCTTTCAAATTATTCTTATCACAATTAATGCACAATTAATTTATGCATTTTGGGATATTCGGAATAGTGTACCAGGTGGTTTTCCTGCAGCGTTAGGCGTAACAGATGCTCAAGCAGGACAACTTTATTCAATGCAAGGATTGGTCATTATCGTCGGAACGATTGCGTTAGGTTGGGTAGGAGATCGTTTTTCTATTCGTAATATTATGCTGATTTCTACCATTGGTGTAGGGGCTATTTCACTATTTTTGACATTAAACTCACCAGGATTAAGTATGCCTGTTTTATTGGCGTGTTTTTTCTCAATGTTATTTTTTAGTGAAGTATTATTTAAGCCAGCAAATTTTAAAGCTTTAAGAATCTCAACAACAGCTGAACATCAAGGTGCAGTATTTGGTTTCTTTGAGTTTGGACGTGGTTTATTGGCATTTCTAGTTTCTCTTTTGTGGACAGTGATGTTAGCAATGAAATTAAATGCTCATACTATGATGGCAACAAGCTGTATTTTAATTATTGTAACGGGGTTAGTCGTTTATTTTGCAGTACCTAAAGACCAAAAAGTAGGAGATGATGATGCTAGTACATCTTCAACTATGGAAGCAATTAGAGGGGTTGGACACGTTGCAAAATTGCCGATTGTATGGTTAGTAGGTATTAATGTTTTCTGCATTTATGGTTCATTTATTGCAGCGGGAACGTATTTTGCTCGTTATCTACAAGCTGGCTATGGTACTACCGCAGTAGTTGCAGCAGTATTTGCAACAACAGTAATTGCATTGCGGATGCTGCCGTTAGTTTCAACAATTTTAGTAGAGAAAGTTTTCAAATCTACAATGCATTTTATGCGAACATTTGAAATTTTCTTGGCAATTATTTTAGGATTAATTGCTTTTATCTTCTTTACTAATCATCCTGAAGTACAGGCTTATGCACCGGACAATCCTCCTGCAGACTTAATTTCATCGACAATGTTTTGGTTATTGGTTGTATTAATGTTGGTTTGTTCAGCCATTATTTTTATGATTCGAGGTGTTTATTATGCACCAATTGGAGAATTTAATGTACCGAAGAAACATTCATCATCAGCAATGTCTTTTGCTATTACTGTAGGATATTTCCCAGCATTAATTGCCCCAGCTATTTTGGGTAAATTAGTAACTTCACCAGAAAAAGATAGTGCTGGTAATATTACAACCCAGTTCCTAACAGACACTCATATTTTAGCTTCTGCATTTATTGGTTTAGCGGTATTAGCATTGGTTGCTGCATTAATGTCACATCTCATGATCAGATTAAAGCAGAAAAATGGATAAAACTATGCACACTATTTCTTTAGCTAATTGGTTGGCGGCTTGCCGACCAGATCTACAAATTCATCGATTATTTATTCCGGGTACGCATGATACAATGACGGCTGATTGTGATCAGCGTTACTATAAAACACAGGCGTTATCGTTACAGGAACAACTTCAAATTGGTGTGCGTTTTTTTGATCTTCGTCTACGGCGAGAAATGGTCGCAGCACATCGTGAATGGATTAGCGATATTAGTGCAGAGATAATTTTTGATACAATTTTGCAATTCTTAAAGTGCTATCCACAAGAGTTTATACTAGTTCGTTTACAGAATGCGAATGAAGCAAAAGACGACTTTGATGAGTATAAACAAGCGCTGTTAGATAAAATTCAACAATATCAATCTTGCTTTTATCATTGGCAACAAGATCAGCAAACGTTCGTTTTTCCAACGCTTGCGCAAGTGGCTGGAAAAGTTGTCGCTTTAGAATGTTCGCCACCGTCAATGCAAACTTATCTACTTGGTGAGCAACAATGGGCGTTACCTTGGCATCAAAATCCATGGATTTCATTGCAAGATGATTGGGATGGGCCAATACTCGAAGATAAATTTAACGCTATTCAGCATAATGTAGCGCAATCTTGTTTGGTAAAAGATAAATTATTTCTTAATCATATTAGTGCGACTAATGGTGAGTTAGCTTATCCCGATGTTTATGCTCAAGAGCTGAATAGCAGAACAGTGCAATTATGGCAACAAATGTTAGGAAAGCCAGTAGCGGGAGTGCAAATTTATGATTTTATTGATCAAAAAATTGCGGAGCAGGTGGTGAAATTAAATTTTTTACCGTAATCCAACAATCTTTTTTCTATACAAAAAAACACTTTATCTTTGGTGATAAAGTGTTTTTTGCGTCTTAATTAATTTACAGCAATTTTGGTAAATTCATCAAAAAAGGTAGGAAACGTTTTTGCGGTACATTCCGGTTCCAGAATAGTTACTGGCGTATTAGAGAGTGCAACTAGAGCAAAACACATTGCCATACGGTGATCGTTATAAGTGGCGATTTCTGCGTGTTTAAATTGTTCTAAAGCCAATGGTTGTACTCGTAAGAAATCTTCACCTTCTTCGACTTCTGCGCCTACTTTACGCAATTCTGTTGCCATTGCTGTTAAGCGATCGGTTTCCTTTACACGCCAATTATAGATATTGCGAATAATAGTTTCGCCTTGAGCAAATAGAGCAGTGGTTGCAATCGTCATTGCTGCATCAGGGATATGATTCATATCCATATCAATGCCATGTAATTCACCTTGTTCAACTTCAACGAATTCATCGCTCCAATGGACTTTAGCGCCCATTTTTTCTAACACATCAACAAAATGTTTATCACCTTGGATACTATTTTTACCAATGCCTTTTACTTTTACCTTACCTTTAATCGCCGCCGCGGCCAAAAAGTAAGAAGCCGAGGAAGCATCACCTTCAACCATAAAAGTGGTTGGTGATTGATATTGCTGGTTACCTGGAACATGGAAAACTTGATAGTTTTGATGAGAAACTTCCACACCAAAAATTGCCATCATTTTCAGGGTAATATCAATATAAGGTTTAGAAACAAGATCACCAATAATATGAATTTCACTATCCTGTGGTGCAAGAGGAGCTGCCATTAATAATGCAGTGAGAAATTGTGAAGAAATCGCACCACTAATGGCTACTTTACCACCATGTAATCCGGTATTACGAATAGCTAGTGGTGGGTAGCCTTCCTGTTCTAAATACTCAATCTCTGCGCCCATTTGTTGTAAAGCAGCCACTAAATCTTTGATTGGACGCTCTTTCATACGTGGTTCACCGGTTAGCACTATTTCACTAACGTTGCCTGTTTTACTTGCTAGGCAAAGTGCAGCGGTAAGAGGGCGCATTGCAGTACCTGCATTACCTAAAAATAGGCTCAATCCATTTTGCCATTGGAAAGCTCCGCCATTACCTTCGACAACACAAGTGGTTTTATCTTCAGATAATTGGTACTTGATGCCTAAAGCACGTAAAGCATTTAACATATGACGAACATCATCACTATCTAATAAATTCGTGATAGTGGTAGTTCCTTTTGCGAGTGCTGCAAGTAACAATGCACGATTAGATAAACTTTTTGAACCGGGTAAAGTAATCTCCCCATTGATATGGGCAATGGGGTTCAGGGTAATAGAATTCATAAACTACAAACGTCCTCTGGTCAGCGATTAATTGGCTAAAACTTCAGTCAAAGCGTTGATAAAGGCTTGGTTTTCTTCAGGTAATCCGATACTGATACGTAAATGATTTGGCATACCGTAACCGCCAATTGGGCGTACGATAACGCCTTTATGTAATAACGCATTATAAATTGGTAGTGCAGGTTGCTTCAGATCAACGGTAATAAAATTACCCTTAGAAGGAATATATTCTAATCCTTGTTGTTCAAAGAATTGTACTAACTGTTGCATTCCTTTGCGGTTATTGTCGGCTACTTTATGTAAAAACTCTTCGTCATAAATGACTGCGGTAGCTGCTGCTAACGCTAAGCTATTACAGTTAAATGGTTGGCGGACACGATTAAAAAGATCGGCGATCTCTGGATTTGATACAGCATAGCCAATCCGTAATCCAGCTAAGCCATAAGCCTTAGAAAGCGTACGGCAAACGACTAAATTGGCAAATTTTTTCTGTAATGCAAATGATGGCACACGTTCTTGTTCGTCAGTAAATTCGGTATAGGCTTCATCTAAGACCACAATAATATGTGCAGGGACTTTCTCTAAGAAAGCCTCAATTTCTGCACTGGTTAAGAATGTTCCAGTTGGATTATTTGGATTAGCAATATAGATTAATTTAGTTTTATCCGTAATATTTGCTAAAAAGGTATCTAAATCATGACCCCAATTTTTTGCTGGTACAACAACAGCTTTTGCATTAATCGCTTGAGTAACTAACGGATAAACAATGAAAGCGTATTGGGAAAAAATGACTTCATCACCTTCGCTAGCGAAAGTGTGAGCAATTAGTTCAAGTAAATCATTTGAACCGTTACCAAGGGTAATTTGGTTAGCTTGTAAATTAAATTTATTTGCTACTGCTTGTTTAAAATAAAAGCCGTTTGAATCCGGATAGCGTGTAAGTTGATTTAACTCTTTTAAAATAGCTTGTTTAGCAGTTTCTGATAATCCAAATGGGTTTTCATTGGATGCTAATTTCACAATATTGTGAATACCTAATTCTCGTTCTAATTCTTCAGTTGGTTTGCCAGCTTGATAAGGCAATAGCTGCTTCACGCCTTGATTGGCGACGTCTAAAAATTTCATAATATTTCCTGTAATGAATTAATAATTATTGGTTTTCTTGTGCGAATTTATCCATAAAAGCGATTAACGCTTCAACGCCCGCAATTGGCATTGCGTTATAGATTGAAGCACGCATTCCGCCTAATACTTTATGTCCTTTTAAAGCACGTAAACCGGCAGCATTGGCTTCACTGACAAATTTCGCATTAAGTTCATCATTACCAGTAGTAAAGGTAACGTTCATCAATGAACGATTAGCTTCGGCGATATTGTTACGATAGAACGGACTTTGATCGATGTATTGATACAATAATTCTGCTTTAGCACGATTTTTTAATTCGACACTTTCGAGACCGCCATTCGCTAATAGATTTTCAAAAACTAAAGAACAGAGATACCAAGCAAAAGTTGGTGGAGTATTAAACATAGAATCGTGATCACGAAGAATTTGATAATTCCAAACAGATGGCGTGCTGCGGCGAGCTTTGCCAATTAAATCATCACGAATAATGATTAAGGTAATTCCCGCTGGCCCCATATTTTTTTGTGCACCGGCGTAAATCATACCAAATTTGCTGATATCAATTGGGCGAGAAAGGATATTGGATGACATATCAGCGATTAAGGTCGTATTACCAACATTAGGCACATCAAAAATTTCTACACCGCTAATGGTTTCATTTGGGCAGTAATGAACATAATCATATTGATCAGCAATATCACTGAAATCGAGTTCTTTTACTCCAGTTTTACCATCTTGTTCAGTTAGAATATTAATCTCATCAATATCACCAAATAGTCTTGCTTCTTTTGCTGCAGCACCAGACCAGTGTCCACTGGTTAAATAAAGTGCTTTACCATTTTCAGAAAGGAGATTCATTGGAATAGCAGCAAATTGACCTCTTGCACCGCCTTGTGCAAATAGAATTTGATAGTTTTCCGGTACGTTAAACAATTTACGTAAATCTTCGATGGAGCGTTTTGCTAATGCCATAAAATTAGCACCGCGGTGGCTAACTTCCATTACGGAAGTTCCTAAAGATTCCCAATCAAGTAATTCTGCTTGTACACGTTGTAACACTTCCTTTGGCATCATTGCTGGACCAGCACTAAAATTAAAGACTTCTGTCATAGTTACCTTCTTTATTTTATTCGTTAAAATTTGTCTAGTTTTAACACTAGCGAAATGAATTATCAACGGCTTTCTGTATTGTTTGTTAATTATTGTTCACGCTACTGTAATCTATACGAAAAAGGGTGATATCTTTTTGACGATGCCAGAAAAAACCGTTACAGTAAGCGACAGAATTTTATTTATTACATTAAGAGAGCGTTTATTATGGAAAATGTAAGCAAAAAATGTTTTGAAGATGTTTTGGAGTATGTGCGTATGTATCGTCAAAAGAATAAACTTTTGCGTGATATTGCTGATAATGATCGTAAAATCCGCGATAACCAAAAACGTGTGTTGTTATTAGATAACTTAAATCAATACATCACTGATGATATGTCAGTAGCGGATATTCGCGCCATTATTGCAAATATGCGTGAAGATTATGAAGCTCGTGTTGATGATTATATGATTCGTAATGCTGAAGCATCTAAACAACGTAAAGAAATCAGCAAAGCGATGAAAGAGCAAACTAAATTGCATGCTGAAATGTTGAAAAAAGATAAAGAATAAGTTTGAAAAGAAGCAAAAAGTAAAGGGTCGTAATAACGACCCTTTTTCTTTGATTCTGATAGTACAAATCGTAGTCGGGTAGCAAAGGTATATTACTATACCTTCGCCCCCTAAGAACTGTACAAGCGAATTTCTCCGCATACAGCTCAAGCCTTTCTATTAACTATTAGCTAGTCGGCTTTACAACTTTCAAATTTAAGGCGTGTATTTTTGTATGGCAATTTGGGTGTACCAAACAACGATTACTTAACGTATCATTACCACCAAACATTTTGTACACGATATGGTGATCGTGCCAACCTGTTTCTTTGGTAATTGGTAACCCGCATAACGCACATTTTCCACTTTGGTCTTTATATAGAGCTTGCCATTGTTGCCTATGAGATTGTTCATCATATAGACGATCTTGGCTAAGTTTTTCTCCGTATAATTCCCATTCAGGCAAGAACGGATTATATTCAGACTTTATTTTAATATGCCGTTTTATTTTAACATTTCCACAATAAAACAAATTTAATGGATATGTTTCACCTTTATCATTGGTATATACCGTGCCAAATAGCCAATTACGGGTCGCATTGGTACAAAAGTATTTCTCCTTTATCCACTTGATCCCTTTATTGTGATGACGCCGCTTACACCATTTCCATAAGGCTTTCCAAACTAAAGCATCCATCCGTCCAAATATTTTACTTGCCACTTGGCTTTTATGATAATTTGCCCATCCTCTTAACATTGGATTTAGCACCATTATTAAGTCTTTCTGTTGAGCCATTTTCATTGCAGAGATTGTTGATTTAACCTTATTGTAGAATGCTTTTACATTCTTTTGACTTGGTCTAACCAAAATCTTGGATTTGAAACGTCTAACAGTCCAACCTAGAAAATCAAAACCTTGTTCAATATGCACAACCTTTGTTTTTTCTGCCGACAAGGTTAAACCTCTTTCTGCTAGAAAACCTTCAATTAAAGGAATGACTTTTTCCTCAAGCAATGCTTTTGTTTTCCCTGAGATAATAAAATCATCTGCATATCTTACTAGATACGTTTTGTTTTCTCGGATTTTTCTACTTCCTTTTTTCCCAAAATGGTTTTCAAGTAAGCATTCCAATCCATCTAATGTCATATTTGCCAACGTTGGCGAAATAATACCGCCTTGCGGTGTACCTTCTGTAGTCTGTTTTAATTGACCAAATTCTACAACACCTGATTTTAGCCATTTCCTCAATATTCGCTTATTCATCGGAATATGCTTTATTAGCCAGTCGTGGTTTATATGGTCAAAGCAACCAGCAATATCCGCATCCAGTACCCATTCAACAGCTTGATTGGTTTTCTTCCCTTTATGCGAATAAATTTGGTGTATATGGGTAATAGCGTCTGCCGTTGAACGGTTTAGTCTAAACCCATACGAACCTTTGTCAGCGGTTGTTTCTGCTACAGGCTGTAATGCTAATAAATGTAAGGCTTGCATTGCTCTATCTTTCATTGTTGGAATACCTAATGGACGTTTCTTTCCATTGGTTTTGGGAATATAAACTCGTCTTAATGGGCGAGGTTTATATCCTTTGTCCGTTAAAGAGAGTGCTGCTTGCCATTTTGCTTCAGGGGTATTCCAAAGCACTTTATCAACACCACTTGTCTTTTTGCCTTTATTTTCAGTCACTCGCTTTACCGCCACCAATTTGGCGTAATGCGAGTGGGTGAGCATTCGTTGTAAGTTTTTCACTTTACGCCAATCGCTCTCCTGCGTAGCCTTCGCAATCCGAATTTGCATTCCTTTCACATACCTTTCTGCTTTACGCCATTCAACGTAATGCCATTGTGAGATGTGCGAGGTCGCTGGATTGCAAGCTACCTTTTCAGTATAATGCTTACGCTCTTTCATACCTACCTCTGATATTACAAGGTAAGTTAAAAGGTCTCGGTAAGTGGGTAAATTCCTCACTGTAAACTTGGTCGTGTACAAGAGGAACTACCGAATACCGATAGTTTTAACCGCTCTTGTAACCGATTGGGTTAAAGAGTACGGGCGTTAGGTGTGATGGGATTTCCCACCCATCACAATGAGCTAATCAAGTTAATTAGCTAGCAAGCCTAACGCTCGCCTTTCTTTAAATAGTTTACATTTGTTATTAGTTTGTTTCCCTCCCATTAAAGTAAGAAAACTTTAAATTACCCGAATAGGACAAACTAACACTAATAACCCTTAAAGGAATTGCTACTCATCTTGCGATGAAAGACCAGTTGGAAGTCTGCACCCTTTCGGATTAGGTTATGTTTCATACCCTATCTACATCATTACAATGTAGCCTTTTGCTTTTTCCAACCTCCCTTACCTGCATTTTCAACAGTATTGCTTACGCTTTACCTGCCTTGTTTGTTTTACTCAATCATTCTATTTCAAACGGTTTGAGTATTGTGGACAAGGCGAAAATACAGGCTTACCAAGTTCCATTATCATCACACGAATAGTGAAGATACAACCTTTTCCCCGACAGCACTAATGATGGCGTATTCCCACGTTAAAGAGGAATAACCGACTGCCTACCTTTTGGTTAAAGCCTATCAATAGCTTTGGCTTTGTCTCAATAACGAGGTTTATCAGTTGTTCACTTTCATTTATCTTTCTATTCAGTCTAGCCCCTCAAGAACTTGCTATTAGTTCTCTCTCAATAATTTCTCACGATTTTATTGACTGATTGCTCAGGAGTTCATTGTCAGGAAGCTCTGCACAACACCGTTGCCAGTGATGCACTATCCCTAGACTACTGTTAGCCATATAACAGGTTACCTCATCAATACTACTGCACTACTTATATCTTCAGTTTTATTGATTGTAACAATGATGATAACAGCTTACGCATACTTACTAAGTTGGTACGCCCTATACTGCAATAAATAAGCCTTTACTGTTACTTCCAAATTCACTTCTGCTTTCTATTCGCAATGTTTAAACTTATCCTAAATACAATCCCACTCTTCTTTATCTAGTATAAAAAATACAAAGTGATTAAACTTTCTATTTCCAGATTAGAAGAGTAATTAATGAATTATAGGTACAGTAAAGCCTAGCTCCTGAAATCTTGAGAATGTATTTATTCCCATTCTTTCATTTGCTATCGAAAATACTCCATATCAAGAGTATTTAGTGAATAGATAAATGTATATACTCAGATATACATAAAGTGAATAAGTAAATGTATATTCAATGATATACATAATGTGAAGTAAGTACTCCCTCCCTAAGATTTACCAGATCTTAGTTCTGATAGTTTTTCTGAGCACTGAACTATCTTTGGGCTTTCTTTATAGTAGGTGTGTAAACTTTTCTCCTTTCTGGGGTATGGGTAACCCAACTAATAATTTCAGTTTTCCCTGAAGTTATTGTCTTAATACTTTTGATAGTATTAACAGGAAGTATGGGTAACTTCGAAACGGGATCTTGCTTACTTACTCTTCTTAATACTTTGTTAAACAGGGAATATTAAGTACATCAAAGTGAAGATCATACCTCTATCCTTTAGAGATGGTCTGTTTACATTGACCAACTTAGAACCAAGTTTTGAGCAACGCTCCGTTCTTGGTCTGCCTTCCCAAGCACCTCCGAGAGGTGCTTGAAAAGTTGGAAATAACTGGTCGGTGCAACCAGTATTTCCTGCAATAAATCCTTGATATATAAGGAAATATTGCCATAAGTACGACACCTTGTCGCACTGTCGGGTAGCGAAAAGATATTACTATCCTTCCGCCCCCTAAGAACTGTACAAGCAAATTTCTCTGCATACAGCTCAAGCCTTTCTATTATCTATTTCTAGACAGCTACTTTACTGATTATCAAGTTCAATGCGTGTATCTGACTATGACAAGTTGGGTGAACCAAACAACGATTTCTTAGGCTATCACTTCCGCCATTTATTTTATAAATAATATGGTGGTCATGCCAACCTGTTTGTTTCGTAATTGGTTGATGGCAATAGGCACATTTCCCTTTTTGTTCCTTAAATAACCAGCTCCAAACTCGTCTGTGTTTCTCTTGGTTATATAACCTACTCTGACGAAGAAGCTCACTTTCTAGTTCCCATTCAGGTAAAAACGGATTATATTCCGATTTTATCTTTATGTGCCTTTCGATTTTCACTCCACTACAATAGACTAAGTCTATTGGGTGTAAATTTCCTTTCTTATTAGTATAAACAGTTCCAAATACCCAATTTCGGTTAGCTGTAGTACAAAAGTATTTCTCTTTTATCCACTTTATCCCTTTATTGTGATGTCGGCGTTTACACCATTTCCATAAGGCTCGCCATACTAATGCATCCATTTTTCCGAAGGCTTTACTTGCTACTTGATGTTTGTGGTAGTTTGCCCAGCCTCGTAACATTGGATTAAGTACTCTGATTAGGTCAGACTGTTTTGCCATTTTCATTTTAGAAATAGTTTCTTTGACCTTACGATAAAATGTTTGCACATTCTTTTTGCTTGGTCTAATTAATACTTTTCCTTTGAAACGTCTTACATTCCAACCTAAAAAGTCAAAACCTTCATCAATATGTACCACTTTCGTTTTTGTTTCCGAGAGTGTTAAACCACGTTCTGTGAGAAAATCTTTCACAAGTGGGATGACTTTTTCTTCCAGCAATTCCTTAGAAATTCCCGAAATAATAAAATCATCTGCATACCGAACTAAGTAAGTTTTGTGTCTTCGGATTTTTGACCCATTCTTTGCCCCAAAATGTTGGGCAAGTAATGTTTCTAATCCATCCAATGCCATATTAGCTAACGTTGGAGAAATAATACCACCTTGTGGTGTTCCTTCTTCCGTTCGCTTCAGTTGTCCAAATTCCACTACACCTGATTTTAGCCATTTATGTAATATCCGCTTATTCATTGGAATATGCTTTAATAGCCAATCGTGGTTAATATGGTCAAAGCAACCTTGTATGTCTGCATCTAATACCCATTCTACTGGCTGATTAGTCTTTTTCCCTTTATGAGAGAATATCTGATGGATATGTGTTATTGCGTCCGCTGTGGAACGTTCTAATCGAAATCCATAGGAACTTGTATCCGCCAGTGTTTCTGCTACAGGTTGTAGCCCCAATAAGTATAATGCCTGCATTGCTCTGTCTTTCATTGTTGGAATGCCCAATGGGCGTTGTTTCCCGTTTGCTTTGGGAATAAATACCCTCCTTAATGGTAGTGGTTTATACCCTTTTTCTGAAAGTGAGAGAATTGCTTGGTATTTCTTCTCAGGACTATCCCATCGCACCTTGTCCACGCCAAATGTGCGTTTACCTTGATTTTCAGTGACTCGTCTTACCGCCATTGCTTTTGCATAAAACGAGTGGACAAGCAATCGTTGTAAGTTTTTAACCTTACGCCAATCTTTTGCCAAAGTTGCCTTCGCAATCCGAACTTGCATTCCTTTCACATATCTTTCTGCCTTATGCCAATCAACATAATGCCATTGGGAGATGTGCGAGGTCGCTGGATTGCAAGCTACCTTTTCAGTATAATGCTTACGCTCTTTCATACCTACCTCTGATATTACAAGGTAAGTTAAAAGGTTTCGGTAAGTGGGTAAATTCCTCACTGTAAACTTGGTGGTGTACAAGAGGAACTACCAGATACCGATAGTTTTAACCGCTCTTGTAACCAATTGGGTTAAAGAGTACGGGCGTTAGGTGGTCGGGTATTCCCAACCTGATTGACTAATCAAGTTAATTAGTCTGCAAGCCTAACGCTCGCCTTTCTTTAATTGTTTACATTCGTTATTAGTTTGTTTCCCTCTTCATCAAGACGAATAAATTTCATACGTCTTTCAAAAGCAAACTAACACTAATAACCCTCAAAGGAATTGCTGTTCATCTTACGATGAAAGACCAGTTGGAAGTCTGCATCCTTTCGGATTAGGTTATATTTCACACCCTATCTACACCATTACCATGTAGCCTTTGCTTTTTCCAACCTCCCTTACCTACATTTTCAACAGTATCACTTACGCTTTACCTGCCTCTTCTAATTCTCTTACCTAATACATAAGTATGTATCAGTATTGAGTATTGTGGATGAGGCGAAAATATAGGCTTACCAAGTTCCGTAATTATCACACGAGTAGGGAAGATACAGTCTGTTCTCCGACAGCATTATGATGGCGTATTCCCAACGTCAAAGAGAATAACCTGCTGCATACCATTTTGGTCTAAGCCAATAGCAACCGTAGGCTCTTCCTCATAACGGAGTTTATCAACTGTTCACTTTCGTTTATCTTTCTACTCAGTCTAGCCTCTCTCAGTGTGTGTTGCTCACACTTTCCTTATATTACTTCACAGTAATATAAACCCTCACGGGGAGTACATTGTCAGGATGCTTTGCACATTATCGTTGCCAATAATGCACTCTCCCTAGACTACTGTTAGCCATATAACAGGTTGTACTATGAAAAATTGGCTGTACTACGTTATATCTTCAACCATTTTCATCACAACAATGATAATTACAGCTTACGCATACTTACTAAGTTAGTTTTCCTATACTGCAATAAATAAGCCTTTGCTGTTACTTCCAAATTCGCTTTAGCTTTCTATTCGCTTTGTTAAACTTAAACTTAACCTAAATACGATATAACCTTTTCCTTAATCTAACCTCAAAAAGATAGCTATCTCTTTTATGTCTAGAATTAAAGAAGAGTTAAATCGTTGATAAGTTTTAGGTATAGTAGAACCTAGCTCCTGAAAATCTTGAGAATTATCACATTCCCAATCAATTCATTCACTATTGAAATACTCTTTAACAAGAGTATTTATTGAATAGATAAATGTATATCCTGTGATATACATAAAGTGAATAAGTAAATGTATATTCCATGATATACATAATGTGAAGTAAGTACTCCCTCCCTAAGGTTTACCAGACCTTAGTTCTGATAGTTTTTCTGAGCACTGAACTATCTTTGGGCTTTATTTATAGTAGGTGTATAAACTTTTCTCTTCTCTGGGGTATGGGTAACCCAACTAATATTCTCAATGTAATTTGAGATTATTGTCTTAATACTATTATGAGTATTAACGGGGAGTATGGGTAACTCCGAAACGGGATCTTGCTTGCTTACTTTTCTCAATATTTTGTTAAACAGTGAATATTAAGTACTTCAAAGTGAAGATCATACCTCTATTCTTTAGAGCTGGTCAGTTTACATTTACCAACTTAGAACCAAGTCTTGAGCAACGCTCCGTTCTTGGTCTGACTTCCCAAGTACCTCCGAGAGGTACTTGAAAAGTTGGAAATGGTTGATATAATTACCACCCATTTCCAGCAATAAATCCTTGATATATAAGGAAATATTGCCACAAGCACGACTACTTGTCGCACTAACGTTTTGAGTATTGTGGACGACGACGTGATTTGCGAAGACCCACTTTTTTACGTTCAACACGACGAGCATCGCGGGTAACGAAACCAGCTGCACGTAATGCAGGACGTAAAGTTTCATCATATTCCATTAATGCACGAGTAATACCGTGACGAATTGCACCTGCTTGACCAGAAATACCGCCACCTTTAACAGTGATATAAAGGTCAAATTTCTCTGCCATATCAACTAATTCTAAAGGTTGACGAACAATCATACGTGAAGTTTCACGACCGAAGTAAACGTCGATATCACGTTGATTAATAGTAATTTTACCTGTGCCCGGTCTAATAAATACACGAGCTGAAGAGCTTTTGCGGCGGCCTGTGCCGTAGTTTTGATCTGCCATAGTCTAAACCTCGTGATTAAATATCTAAAACTTGTGGTTGCTGTGCAGCGTGATTATGTTCGCTACCTGCATACACTTTTAATTTACGGTACATTTGACGACCTAAAGGACCTTTAGGCAACATACCTTTAACTGCGATTTCAATCACACGTTCTGGACGGCGAGCAATCATTTCAGCAAAAGTCGCTTGTTTGATACCACCAACGTAGCCAGTGTGCCAGTAATAAATCTTGTCAGTTTTTTTACGGCCGGTTACAGCAACTTTATCTGCATTGATAACGATGATGTAATCACCTGTGTCAACGTGTGGAGTATATTCAGCTTTGTGTTTACCACGCAAGCGGCTTGCGATTTCTGCAGCTAAACGACCTAAAGTTTTACCTGTCGCATCAACTACATACCAGTCGCGTTTTACTGTTTCTGGTTTTGCTACAAAAGTTTTCATTAATTAATTACCAAAATAATAATTTAACACCCTGTGTTCAACAATTTGAACACACCTTTTCGCTCTCAATCAGCACCCCTTCGAGTGTATTTTAAGCATAAAAAAATTACATGGCGGGAAAAACCGATGTAATTAACAGGGTCGCAAAATTATACAGGAAGCAAAATGAAAAAACTATGCTAAATTTTATTTTTCTGTTTTATTTTTTGATTTTTATGAAGGCGTGATAGAGTAGATAGGCTTATTTAATAAAAAGGAGTGAAAAATGACAATTCAAATTTTGCATAATCCACGCTGTTCAAAAAGTAGAGCTACTTTGCAATTATTGGAGGAACAACAAGTACAGCCAGAAGTGGTGCTTTATTTACAACATCACTTTTCATTACCGGAATTAAAAGCATTAATGGTCAAATTGGGAATTGATGATCCGCGTTTAATGATGAGAACAAAAGATGATTTGTATAAATTATTACAATTAGATCAACTTGATCCAACCATCCCTGAACAACAAGAAAAACTATTACAAGCGATTGTCGATAATTCAGCTTTATTGGAACGTCCGATTGTCATTAATGGCAAACAGGCGAGAATTGGGCGTCCGCCAGAAAATGTATTGGAAATTTTATAGCCGAATAAACTCAAATTTGCCATAATACGCACCGCCGCATAGTCGGCGGTATTATTGTGTTAAATTAAATGACTCAAGAAGGAAAAAGTATGAAACAAAACTATCAACACCAACGAGGTGAAATTCAAGAGAGTGCAATCAAAGCATTAGTGAGCGATAAACTGTTTAGACAACGTATTGAACGCAAGCGCAAAGGTAAAGGCAGTTATCAACGCAAAGCGAAACACGTTAAGCACGATTACCAAAGTGCAACAATAAAGGTTCTATTTTAGAGTTTTTATTGTTGCACTTTTTTCTTATCAATCTTTTTATCAATCACTTTTACACAAAATACCCCTTTCTTTTTTTACAAATCTGAGTATCCTAACTGAGTTCGCTTTGCGGACGCTAAAATATAGCAAGTTATGTTTATTTTAAGGTACTACAATATGATGAAAAAAGTTTTCTTAGCATCAATGCTAGCTTCGACTGTTGCATGTGCATCAAATCCATCTCCTTCTACTTACACTAATCCGAATACTACTGTTCATACTTACGAATTTACCAATAGTTATGATCTTGTTGTGCCAAAAGGGGCACAAGGCGAAACCAATTTATGGGTACCGCTACCGTTTAATAGCGATTATCAAACCTTGAAATCAATTGAATTTGAAGGGAATTATCGCAATGCGTATATCACCGAAAATAACCAATATGGTGCGAAAACACTCTATGCGAATTGGGGTGAAAAAGCGGATAAACGTATTCTCAAAGTAAAAATGGTGATCGAAACTCAAGATCGTGAGCCAATGGCAGCCGGGTTATTAAAGAACTATAAAGCACCAAAAGAGATTCAATATCCAGTTGATGTGCGAACTTATTTAAAACCAACTGCGCACATTAAAACTGACGGTATTGTGAAAGAATATGCTGACAAAATTGTTGGTAAAGAAACCAATCCATTGAAGAAAGCAGAGCTAATTCACAAGTGGATCGTTAACAATATGGAACGTGATAATTCTGTATTAGGTTGCGGTGATGGCGATGTAGAAAAAATTCTTACTACTGGCGTGCTAAAAGGTAAATGTACTGATATTAATTCAGTCTTTGTTGCCTTAGCGCGTGCTTCTAATATTCCTGCTCGTGAAATTTTTGGTATTCGTCTTGGTGCTGCACCTAAGATGTCAAAATACTCTAAAACCGCTTTTGGTAGTGCAAAAGATGGTGTTGCTAATGAGAATGGCGGACAACATTGTCGTGCAGAATTCTATTTAGCTGGTTTCGGTTGGGTGCCAGTTGATTCTGCGGATGTAGCGAAAATGCGTTTAGCAGAGAAAAAATCAGTTAATGATAAAGATACACAAGCAGTCGCGAAATATCTATTTGGTAACTGGGAAGCGAACTGGGTCGGCTTTAATCACGCACGTGATTTTGATCTCTATCCAGCACCAGAGTTAAAACCAATCAACAATTTTGGTTATCCGTATGCAGAAGTTGGTGGTGATCCATTAAATTCATATAGTCCGAAAGAATTTGGTTATGAGTTCATTTCTAAAGAAATCAAATAATCAATTTTTAGTGAGTTGCGTTACTGCTGTGGTTGCAGCAGTAACCTCAACCCTTTGTTGTATTGCACCATTGATCTATTTGGTGTTTGGTATTTCTTCTACTTGGCTAATCGAATTAAATCGCTTTGACTATTTACGCATTCCGATGTTGATCCTGTCGTTAGCTGCTTTTGGCTATGGCTTTTGGTTGTTAATTTTTTCCAAAAAAATTATCTGTACCAAATATTTATCACGTAAATGGTTAATTGCTCTTTATTGGATCGTGTTTATTGTGATTTTATTTTTCCTGACATATCCAACGGTATTACCTTGGTTTTTAGAATAGGAGAAGTGTATGTATAAAAAAATACTCAGCTGTTTATTGTTGGCAATTTCAGTGTTGAATGTGAGTTATGTGAGCACTGCGCAAGCAGCAACAACACAAACTGGCGAACGTGAAGTATCGTTCTATATTAAGGAGATGACCTGCCAACTTTGTGTCTATTTGGTGAATAAAGAGCTACGTGCGCTTGATGGCGTGGTAAAAACTAAAGCCGATATGAATGCACACACAGTAAAAATTATTGCCAAACCAACCGTTACCAATCAACAGCTAATCCAAGCAATCGAAAAATTACACTATACGGCGCAATTGCTCTAATTTTCTTTCCTTTCCAGTCCTTACAATTAAGGTGTAATTCAGTGAATGTTAGCGATTTACAGTGCATATCTCTAATCATAATACATTATTTTCATATAATTTAAGGACATTATTATTGTAGCTAAAGATCGCTAGATAAAAAAACGGCGATCATTGAGATCGCCGTTTTATCAGAAAAGCTAAATTATTATAGGCTTTCAGTGAAAGTACGAGTAATTACATCGCGTTGTTGTTCTGGAGTTAAAGAGTTGAAACGTACTGCATAACCAGAAACACGAATAGTTAATTGTGGATATTTTTCTGGGTGTTTTACCGCATCTTCTAAAGTTTCACGACGTAATACGTTAACGTTTAAGTGTTGACCACCTTCTACTTTTACAGTTGGTGCAACGTCAACTGGTAATTCACGATATTCAATTTTGCCTAATTCGTTGATAGCAACGATTTGATCTTCAGCATAATCGCCTTTTGCACATAAGCAACGAGCTTCACCTTTTTCGTTGTCTAATAACCAAAATGAGTTAATTAAATTGTCATTTGCTGCTTGTGTAATTTGAATACCTTTAATCATGATTGCCTCCGAAAGCATCTGTTAATAACCTAATGAACTGCGCAAATTTTATCAAAATATTTTATATATTCAAATTAAATTATAATTATTTAGCTATCTCAAGAATAAAAAATTCTTTCTTTATCAATTATTTTGATTTTAATCAAAAAATAATTAGCTCTAATCTTTAGAAAGAAATTTCTTTTTACGTTTAGCTAATGAAATTGTAACAAATGGTGATGTAATTTTTATTTTTGATCTGCAAAAATGTTTTTTATAATTTAGCGATTGATACGCTAAATAAGGATATAACCATGAGAACATGGAAAGAGATGATTGGTGGGGAAAAAGCGCAACCTTATTTCCAGCAAATTTTGCAACAAGTGCAACAACAACGCGATTTGGGCAAAATTATCTATCCACCAAAAGCCGATGTATTTAACGCCTTCCGTTATACAGAATTTGATCAAGTTAAAGTCGTCATTTTAGGACAAGATCCTTATCATGGCCCTAATCAAGCGCATGGTTTAGCATTTTCGGTTAGACCAAATGTACCGCCACCGCCATCTTTATTAAATATGTATAAAGAATTAAGCCAAGATATAGCAGGGTTTCAAATACCGAATCATGGCTATTTAGTCGATTGGGCAAAACAAGGCGTTTTATTGTTAAATACGGTGTTAACGGTTGAACAAGGTAAAGCACATTCACACGCTAATTTTGGTTGGGAAACCTTTACCGATCATGTGATTGCAACATTAAATAACCATACAACTGGTTTGGTGTTTTTATTGTGGGGCAGTCATGCACAGAAGAAAGGACAATTTATTGATCGGCAGAAACATTGTGTACTTGCAGCGCCGCATCCATCGCCATTATCAGCACATCGCGGTTTTTTCGGATGTCACCATTTTTCGCGTGCGAATCAATATTTAATTCAGCAAGGAAAAACACCAATTGATTGGAAGTTAGCCAATATTTAATAAAGGAAGAATATGTTAGCAATTATTTCACCAGCGAAAACGTTGGATTTCACCACGCCAACCCCGATTCACGATTTCACTCAACCTAGTTTGACCGAATATAGCCAGCAATTAATTACTATTTGTCGTCAGTTGGCGCCAGCAGATATTGCTTCACTAATGAAAATTAGTGATAAGCTTGCTGAGCTTAATGCAGCGCGTTTTGCTGAATGGCAAGCAGAACATAATGATGAAAATAGCAAAGCAGCAATTTATGCGTTTAAAGGTGATGTTTATACGGGCTTAGAGGCTGAAAGTTTATCGGCGCAAGAGATTGAATTTACGCAAACGCATTTACGTATGCTGTCTGGTTTATATGGTTTATTGCGTCCATTAGATTTAATGCAGCCTTATCGTTTGGAAATGGGAACAAAATTAGCTAATCCAAAAGGTAAGGATCTCTATCAATTCTGGGGCAATGTGATTACCGATCATTTACAACAAGCGCTTGATCAACAGGGCGATAATATTTTGATTAATGCTGCGTCAGATGAGTATTTCAAAGCGGTGAATACAGATCGTTTAAAAGCAACCATTATTAAACCGATTTTTATGGATTATAAAAATGGTAAGTATAAAATTATCAGCTTTTATGCGAAGAAAGCGCGTGGCTTAATTTGTCGCTATATCATTCAGAATCAATTAACTAAAGTAGAACAGTTAAAAGAGTTTGATTTGGCTGGTTATTGGTTTGATCAAGCGAATTCAACCGCAACAGAATTAGTATTTAAACGGGAGTTAAAAGATGATTAAACGTTTATCTTGGTTGGCTATCTTATTATTAACTGGCTGTGTCACACATCAAGTTAGCCAGCAAAAAGTGGCAGTACCGACAAAGTTAAGTTTTGCTAATCAAGAGTATCAATTAAGTAAAACGGATGATTTGGGCAGTGTGGTGAAATATACCTATCAATTGATCGATACCAATAGTAACAAACATTCCCACTTAGAAATTTTCCAAGATTTACAGCAAGATTTTGCTAAGACAGATGCGAACTATCAACAACGGATTGCGTTGCGAGAAAAAATGTTTGCGCGTTCAGATATCAAAGTATTTAGCAATCAAACTAAAGATGGCAACCTATATAGCTATGTGGTTTATCCGCCAGCAGAACAGTTTACTGATTACCAAGTGGATGTGGCAAAAGGGGAAAATTTAGTCTCTTGTGGTTTTGTACAGTTGCAATATAGCGAACAATTTGCACCAGTAAAAAGCAGTACCATGGCAGTGTTAAAAAAATTAGAACAACAGCAGGCATTACCGCTAGTGAAAACCATGACACAATATTCATTACCATGGAGTTGTAATGAAAAATAACTATTCGGTTTATGTAAAACGTGCTGCTTGTTTTGCGATTTTTACTGCACTGTTTTTGGTATTAATTAAATCGATTGCGTGGTGGAAAACTGGATCTGTCAGTATTTTAGCGGCGATCACCGATTCGTTATTGGATTTACTTGCCTCTTTTACCAGTATGTTGATTTTGCGCTTTGCCTTGATGCCGGCAGACGATAATCACTCTTTTGGGCATGGTAAAGCGGAATCATTAGCTTCGCTTGCACAAGGCATGTTTATTTGCGGATCGGTAATCTTTTTATTCTTGCAAGGTGTACAGCGTTTACATTCGCCAGAAATCACTGAGCATAATATTTGGGGCATTGCGGTAACAGTGGTATCGGTGGTGATGACCGCTATTTTAGTCGCATTTCAAAAATACACGATTAAATTAACAGATAGTCCTGCTATTAAAGCGGATAGCTTACATTATCAAACAGACCTGTTTATGAATTTAGGGATCTTGTTGGCGTTAATGTTAAGTTATTATGGCTTTGTCATGGCAGATGCGATTTGTGCGTTAATTATTGCGGTATATATTTTAATTAATGCCTTGAAAATGGTAGCGGAAGCGATCCAAATGTTATTGGATGTGGCGTTGCCAGATGAAGAGATTGAGTTAATTAAACAGATTGCTAGCCAAAATAAACACGTGTTAGGGATTCATGACATTAAAACACGTCGCGCTGGAGCAGTACGTTTTATTCAATTGCATTTAGAGTTAGAAGATCATCTGCCTTTAGTAGTAGCGCATGATATTACGGAAGAGTTAGAGCAAGCACTGCTTAAAGCATTTCCAAATTCAGATGTAATCATTCATCAAGAGCCAACTTCAATTGTGAAACAAGAGATATTGCAGGACCAGTAGAATGGCTAAGTAGATCAAAAATTACAAAAGTAATCATAAATTTCACTAGAGCATCAGCAGTGAATAGTGTAATCTTAGCGCGGTTTTGATTTATTTTTAGCTTTAAAATATTTCCTAATGAGGACGAATTATGATTAAGAAAATTGCCGTATTAACAAGTGGTGGCGATGCGCCAGGTATGAACGCTGCAATTCGTGGGGTTGTGCGTGCAACTTTATACGAAGGTTTAGAAGTGTATGGCGTTTATGACGGTTATCAAGGTCTTTACTACAATAAAGTAAAAAAATTAGAGCGTTATCACGTATCTGATGTAATAAATCGTGGTGGTACTTTCTTAGGTTCAGCACGTTTCCCAGAGTTCAAAGATCCATCTGTACGTGCAAAATGTGTAGAAAATTTACGTTTCCATGGTATTGATGCGCTTGTCGTTATCGGTGGCGACGGTTCTTATATGGGAGCAAAATTATTAACCGAAGAACACGACTTCCCTTGTATCGGTTTACCAGGAACCATTGATAATGATGTGGCAGGTACTGATTATACAATCGGTTATCAAACAGCGTTAGAAACAGCGTTAGATGCTATTGACCGCTTACGTGATACTTCAAGCTCACATCAACGTATTTCTATTGTTGAAATTATGGGACGTCACTGTGGTGATTTAACCTTAGCAGCTGCAATTGCCGGTGGTTGTGAATTTATCGTTGTTCCAGAGCGTCCATTTGAGCGTGAAGCGTTAATTCGTAAAGTGGAATATGGTATCGAAAAAGGTAAACGCCATGCGATCATTGCAATTACTGAACATATGTGTGATGTGAATGAATTAGCGAAAGAAATTGAAGATCGCGTTCATCATGAAACTCGTGCCACAGTATTAGGCCACATTCAACGTGGTGGTTCACCTTGTGCTTTCGACCGTATTCTTGCTTCAAGAATGGGCGTTTATGCGGTTGAATTATTGTTACAAGGTGAAAAAGGTCGTTGTGTAGGTATCCAAAATGAACAACTTGTTCATCACGATATTATTGATGCAATTCAAAATATGAAACGTACCTTCAAAGAGGATTGGTTCAATACTTCAAGAAAACTTTACTAATTTCACTTAAAATCCTTGTATTTACGCATACTGTTGCTTGCAGTATGCGTTTTTTTATTTCTCTTTTTTATCCGCAATCTACTTATAACCATTAAGATTAACAATTCATTTGATAATAATTTTTTTCTATTAAATAAATGAAAGAAATTAAGCTATAATTTCACCAAAATTTTACAATTATCTTAATGGAGAAACATTTATGCAAAAAATAGTGATTGTCGGTGGTGGTGCTGGTGGTCTTGAGCTTGCAACTTTTCTTGGACATAAATTAGGTCGCAAGAAAAAAGCGGAAGTGATTCTAGTTGACCGTAATCAAACTCATTTATGGAAACCGTTACTGCATGAAGTAGCAACAGGTTCTTTAGATGATGGTGTTGAAGCGGTAAGTTACCGAGCTCATGCCAGAAATCATGGCTTTTTGTTTCAACAAGGCTATATTACAGGGCTTTCGCGTACAGAAAAGAGTATTACTTTAGCGCCGATTACCGATGAACGCGGTAAATTGTTGGTAGCAGAACGTAAGATTAATTACGATATTTTGGTGTTGAGTATTGGCAGTAAATCGAATGATTTTAATACTAAGGGAGTTAGTGAAAACTGCATTTTCTTAGATAGTCCAGATCAAGCGCTCTATTTCCAAAAACGTATGATTCAACTCTTTTTGAAGTTTGCAGAAGATAACAATCAAGCTACAAATGATGTAGCAGTAGCAGAAAAAATCGAGTTGGTTGAACCAAACAAAATTAATATTGCGATTGTTGGTGCTGGTGCAACAGGCGTTGAATTATCAGCGGAGCTCTATAATGCCGCACAATATTTATCCGATTATGGCTTCGGTAAAATCGACAATAGCTGTTTAAAAGTCACTTTAATTGAAGCGGGCAATAAAATCTTACCAGCATTATCAGATCGTATTATCAATGCGGCGCATAAAGAATTAAATGCGTTGGGTGTAGATGTACGTACGAATACCCGAATTGTCGAAGCAACCGCGAATAGTTTAATTACCAATGAAGGTGAAGAAATTAAGGCGGATCTAATGGTTTGGGCTGCTGGTATTCGTGCTTCTGATGTAACGAAACAATTTGATGGTTTAGAGATCAATCGTATCAATCAACTACAAGTGACAGATACCTTACAGACGACATTAGACGATCATATTTTTGCCATTGGTGATTGTGCTGCACTATTACAGAAAGATGGTAAGCCTGTGCCACCACGCGCGCAAGCTGCACACCAAATGGCAACAACTTGTGGTAAGAATATTCTCGCTTTATTAGAAAATAGACCGTTAAAAGCCTTTACTTACTATGATCATGGTTCTTTAGTATCTTTATCAAGATTTAGTACCGTAGGTAATTTGATGGGGAATTTAGTTAGAGGATCGATGACGATTGAAGGGCATATTGCGCATTTTATTTATGTTTCTTTATATCGTATGCACCAAGTCGCCTTACATGGCTGTTTTAAAACGGCGCTATTTGTTTTGGTCGGTAGGTTAAATCGTTTTATTCGTCCATTGATGAAACTGCATTAATTAATCGAGAGATTGGTAGCGATACCAATCTCTTTAGTTTTCACTAATAAAACTAATCTCAACTCTTAAGCCATGTTCATATTGTTGTGCAGGTTTTAATTGGATAGAACCATGATAGTGCTGTACTAAAGTATTAACAATTGCCAACCCTAGACCAGTGCCTTGTTGTTGTGTACCTAAAATACGATAGAAAGGTTTTAATACTTTGTCATATTCTTCAACTGGAATGCCATTACCATTGTCTTCAACACTGATAATGACATTGTTCTCTATTTTAGTAACAGAAAGATCGACTAAACTCCCTTCTGGCGTGTAGAGAATCGCATTTTCTACTAAGATTTTAATCATCGTAAACAGATCTGTTTCACTGATTTGCAATGAATAATCCTGCTCACTAATCACACCTATATCAATCTGCTTTTGTTCTGCTAATGGCAGTAATGTTTCAATCACTTGCTTAAAGGTATTTTTAACTGAAACATTATCTATATTTGTTGGTGTTGATTGTGCTTGGCTGCGCGCAAATGAGAGTAATTGATCCAATAAATGACGATTACGTTGGATGGCTTCAACCAAATGTTCAATTTGTTGCTTGGTTTCTGCTGGTACAGTATGAGTTGTTAGCCGTTCTGCTTGCAGAGAAAGTACCGTCATTGGCGAACGTAGTTCGTGAGCTGCATTAGCAATAAATTGCTGCTGTTCTTTAACGGATTTATCAACGCGTTTTAATAAATGATTAATGGCTTCGATAAAGTTATGCACTTCGTATGGTGTGTTCGCTAATGGAATCACACTAAGATCATTTTCCTGCCGTTGTTTAATTGCAGAAGACAAGCGACGCAGCGGTATGAAAGTAAAATTAATCACGATGATACCGAGTAGGATGACTAAAGGAATAAAAATTAAGAAAGGCAATATCGTTGCCCAAGTGGCTTCAATCGCTTTTTTGGTACGAAATTCGGTTTCTTGCATTACAGCAAATTTTAGTGCATTAATTTGTCGCACATAGACACGAAATTCTTTTTTATTAATTTTAACTGTATAAAATCCCTCATAGAGTTGATCTAAAAAAGGAATAAAATATTTACCGCGTGGCGGGGTTAAATTGGTTTGTACATAAATTTGATTGTCTTCATCGTTGAGCGGCATTTTTTCTGCCAATGCACTGCGTAATGATAAAAAACGTGCAGTTTGGATTAGCCAATCATCTTGTAATTGGTAAGCGGCGTAGAAAGCCTTATAAGCTGTGGTTACACCTGTAATTCCAGCGGTTAAAAAAGTGACTAAAACTAAAGTGAGCGTGAGTTTGGCTTGAATGGAATAACGCCATCTCATTAATAAACGTGCTATTTTGGAATAGTCCATCCAACACCTCGAATATTTTTAATCGCTTCTTTGCCCAATTTTTTTCTTAATGAATGGATTAAAAAATCAACGGCATTACTTTCTACTTCTTCACCCCAGCCATAAATTTTATCTTCTAAATCGCTGCGAGAATAAATTACCCCAGGATGTTGTAATAAAACTTGTAAAATAGCAAACTCTTTATTGGTAAGTTGGTGGCTATCATTAGTGGCAGTATTTTGCACTTGGTAGGTTTTTAAATCTAATTTTAATGGGCCATAACAGAGTTCAGATGTGAGATGTTCACTTTGTTTACGCAAAGCAACGCGAATTCTCGCCAATAATTCCGCCATATCAAAAGGTTTGATCATATAATCATCAGCACCACCATCTAAACCTTGTAAACGACTTGGCAAATCGTCACGAGCAGTCAGAATGATAATTGGGAAACGATATTGTTGTTGGCGTAATTGCGCTAATACTGTTAAACCATCTTTTTTGGGTAAACCTAAGTCTAATAGCGCAAGATCATAGGGTTGTGCTTTTACCGCGCTTAGCGCTAATTCCCCATTTTCTACCCAATCAACAGCATAACTTGCTTCTTTTAGATGCGCTGACAGTGCTTCAGCAATCATTGCATCATCTTCAACCAATAGAATTCGCATATCATTATCCCTCATAAAGCAAACTGTCTTATTTTAGACGTTCGCAGCAAATTGGCAAAAACAAATTTGCTGCGAGTAGAGGTTATTTACCACGAATATCAATTGCTGGATCAAGTTTAGTTTTTGGTAAACGTTCTTTTAAACCATAATCATCGGGATCATCTTTACAATTGAATAAATCGAATTCTGGTGATACTTTCTCGTTAGTAATACCAATCCAGTTAGCGATAGCTTCAGTGAAATTTAATCCTGATTTAAAGCTTTTACATTTTGTGTGCTGCTGGCTGTCAGAAGCGGTCATAAATAATGGCACATCGTGATGTAATGGACTGCCAGCGTTATTAAAGAACAAAATCTCACCATCAATTGTTTTGTGAGCTAAACCATGATCAGCAAAATAGATCATCGTAAAAGGTTGTTGAGTGGCTTGATATTGTTGTTGTAGTGCTTGATAAACTTGCGCTAATACTTCATCAGTCTTTTTGATAGAAGAAACATAACAGCTTAAATAGTGATATTTTTTATTTTTCACTGGTGCAATGTTTTTGTAATCTCGAATACGGTCACAGGCTTTTGGATGCGAGCCATAGAGATGCAAGACGATAAATTTTGCTTTATCCGTTTGTTGTTGTAAAACTTGCTTAAATGGTTCTAACAATTGGAAATCACTAGAGTTATTACGAATAGAGTCATTATTGGCAATAAAATAGGTTTCATCGTTTAAATCAGCAATTGCAGTGACTGGAGTATCGAATTCACCAAAAAAGCCTTGATTGGAAATCCAGTAAGTTTTCACACCTGCCGCTTTGATTAAATCAATCAAGCTTAAAGAGTAATTTGGTGCCCAACGTTTAGTATCTGGCTTAGTTAGCATCAAGCGCAAAGATGCAATGGTGTTGCTGCCAGCGGATTCCAAACCATCCACTAAAATGCCATTAGTTTTTTCAATGAAAGGGGTATTTTCAATTGGGTAGCCATAAGCGTGCAAATAATCACGTCTAGCACTTTCTCCAATTACTAAGACATAATTTTTATATTTACCAGAGAATTTTGCTGGTCCCCATTCGCTTTCTACTTGAAATTGATTAAGTTTCAATAATTCGTCTTTAACCTGATTAGCTGCAATAAAGAAAGTATGGAAAAAAGCAAACGGTGTTTGATTTACCAAAGCAAAGAATATCATCAAACAAAGTAAGGTTTTGTTACGATAAAACTTTAACTGGAAACGTTGGCTAAGATAACGAAATAGTAATAGCAATGGGATGATTGCCACTGCCATTGCATAATACTTAAATGGAATCTGTTGTAAAAATTCAACACCTTCCGCGACATTTGTTGCCAATACAGAAGCCAAATATTGGTAATTTGGTTCACCGAACATCAGCCCCACAGGGGTGTATAAGGTATAAGCGATGGCAATAGGTAAGATAATTGCATAAAAAGCAATGCGTGATGCATTAAAAATTAAAATAAGAGCACTCAACAACAAGATATCTTGTATTTCAATTTCTTTACCACTGCCCATCAGCATAAAAAGCGCAGAAAAATAGAGCGCAGTTAAGGCAATAATAATGATAAAAAGTTGTTTTAATTGAGATAGTTGAAATAGGGAAGAGAAACGTTTCATTCTATTTTGCTAACTTAAATCGTAAGTAATTCAAAAAATTAGGGGAGAGATCTCCCCTAAACTAAAACGATTGGATTAAGCGTTTTCTTTTGCCATTTCAAATTCAATTAACATCATTAAGATATGAATAACCTTAATGTGAATTTCTTGAATTCGATCAGCATAACCAAAATGTGGAACACGAATTTCTACATCTGCTAATCCTGCCATTTTGCCCCCATCTTTTCCTGTTAATGCGATAACTTTCATTCCTTTTGCTTTAGCAGCTTCAATGGCATTCAATACGTTTTTAGAGTTACCGGAAGTAGATAAGCCAAATAGGACGTCGCCTGTTTGTCCAACTGCTTCAACATAACGTGAAAAGACGTAATCATAACCAAAGTCATTACTTACACAACTTAAATGGCTAACATCAGAAATAGCAATAGCAGGATAACCCGGGCGATTTTCACGATAACGTCCCGTTAGTTCTTCAGCAAAGTGCATCGCATCACAATGCGAACCACCATTGCCGCAGCTTAACACTTTGCCACCTTGTTTGAAGCTATTCGCAATTAATAATGCTGCTTCTTGAATAAGTTGAATATTCTTATCATCAGATAAAAATTTATCTAATACATCAGCCGCTTGGGTAAGTTCTGCTTTAATTTGTGTTAAATACATCAGCAACTCCAAAGATTTTTTGCTTAAAATTATTTACGAGAGAGTGGCGGTACAAAGGTGATTCCCATATCCCAAGGTTGTTCAATCCAAGTATTTTGTGGAATATCAACAATATAATCGTCAACTAACGGTGCACCAGTTGGTTTTGCAAATACTGTTACAAATTTAGCTTTTGGATACATTTCACGAATAGCGCGAGCAGTATTACCTGTATCGACTAAATCATCTACTACGATAAAGCCTTCACCATCACCTTCAGCACGATGTAATACTTTTAATGTGCCTTGTTGATCATGGTCATAACTTGCAATACACACAGTTTCAACTAAACGGATACCTAACTCACGTGCGATTACCGCTGCAGGGAATAAACCACCGCGACTAACAGCAATAATGCCTTTCCATTGAGAAGCTGGCAGTAAACGTTCAGAAAGTTTACGCGCATGCATATGAAACATATCCCAAGTAACAACGTATTTTTCGCTCATAATAACTATACCTTATGTTTTTGATTTGAAGTGATAAATAAAATTGCGTAAGGATAACCTGAAATTGTTTTCTATGCTATCATTTAGCGCAATTTCTTTTTTGTTTTAGCTAAAAGTTACGATTTTAGAGGGAGATTTATGTCGTCAATTACAGAATTATCACCAAAACTTATTTGGCAATGGTTTGCGAAAATTTGTGCCATTCCTCATCCATCACATCATGAACAAGCACTAGCAGATTTCATCATTAATTGGGCAAAGCAGAAACAATTTTGGGTAGAACAAGATAAAGCAGGCAATATTTTAATTCGTAAACCCGCAACAGCTGGTATGGAAAATCGTCAGCCAGTTGCATTACAAGCACATTTAGATATGGTGCCGCAAGCGAATAAAAATACACCGCATAATTTTCTTACTGATCCAATTCAACCTTATGTCGATGGCGAATGGGTAAAAGCAAAAGGTACGACTTTGGGTGCTGATAATGGTATTGGTATGGCATCTTGTTTGGCAGTTTTAGATAGTGATGATTTGGCACATCCAACATTAGAAGTGTTATTAACTGCTAGTGAAGAAACTGGTATGGGCGGAGCTTTGGGGCTACAACCAAATTGGCTGCATAGTGAAGTGATGATTAACACTGATACAGAAGATGAAGGTGAAATTTATATTGGTTGTGCTGGTGGCGAAGATGTTGATATTCGTTATTCACTTGAATGGCAACCAGTTACCGAACAAGAACAAGCAGTGCATTTGGCATTGACAGGTTTGAGAGGCGGACATTCTGGTGCTGAAATTCACCTTAATCGTGGTAATGCTATTAAACTATTGGCTCGTTTATTGGAACAAGTGGCGGCACAATCTGTACCATTCCGTTTAGCGGATATTGCAGGTGGTTCAGTACGTAATGCAATTCCACGTGAAGCTTTTGCCACCGTATTGGTACCGACTGCATCAATGGCGCAATTTAACCAAGTGTTGCAACAATTACTTACCGAGTTGAAATCAGCATTAGCACAAGCAGAAAGTAAATTGCAATTAGAGCTTTCTGATGCAACTGCGAAACAAGGTGTTTCAGTACAACAAACGGCAGCAGTATTAGATTTAATTAATAGTTTGCCAAATGGAGTAATTCGTTATAGTGATGCACTGCCAGATGTTGTAGAGAGTTCTATTAGCTTAGGTGTTTTAGAAACTCGAGAAACAGAAGTGAAATTAACCTTATTAGCTCGTTCGTTAAATGAGCATGGTCAAGATACAGTAGTAAGTTTGGTTCGTTCAGTCTGTCGTTTAGCGGGCGCAGAAGTGAAATTCTCTGGTCGTTATCCTGGTTGGGAACCACAAGCTGAATCCGCAATCGTTAAACAAACTAAGGTGCTTTACGATCAAATTTTAGGCAAAGAGAGTGTGATTAAAGTGATTCATGCTGGCTTAGAATGCGGTTTAATTAACAAGGTCTATCCAAATATGGAAATGGTTTCAATTGGACCAACTATTTTGGGCGCACATTCACCAGATGAACGCTGTCATATTCCAGCAGTATCGACTTATTGGCAGTTATTAACTCAACTATTAGCTACCATTCCAGAGAAGAAATAAGGATTGCTAATGGAACAAATTAGAGAAGAACAACAAACTGAAATGGGAGAAGAAGTTACCCATTTCGGTTTTAAAACCGTAGCAAAAGCAGAAAAACAAAAACTGGTTGCGAATGTATTCCATTCCGTTGCGGATAAATACGATTTAATGAATGATTTACTATCATTTGGTATTCATCGTGTTTGGAAGCGTTTTACCATTGACTGCAGCGGTGTGCGTAAAGGGCAGAAAGTGTTAGATCTTGCTGGTGGAACTGGCGATTTTACCGCTAAATTTTCACGTTTGGTTGGGGAAACTGGACAAGTGATTTTGGCGGATATCAATGACTCAATGCTGCAAGTTGGTAGAGAAAAATTACGCAATTTAGGTGTGGTCGGCAATGTCGAATATGTTCAAGCAAATGCGGAAATGTTGCCATTTGCCGATAATACTTTTGACTGTATTGTGATTAGTTTTGGTTTGCGTAATGTTACCGACAAAGATAAAGCGTTGCGTTCAATGTATCGTGTGCTAAAACCGGGTGGACGTCTATTGGTATTAGAGTTTTCTAAACCAATTTTAGAACCATTAAGCAAGGTGTATAACTTCTACTCATTTAATATTTTGCCAAAAGTGGGTGAAGTAGTAGTGAATGATGCTGACAGTTATCGCTATTTAGCGGAATCTATTCGGATGCATCCAGAACAAGCAGTGTTGGAGCAGATGATGATTGATGCAGGCTTTGAACAAACGCAATATTTTAACTTAACTGCGGGTATTGTTGCGTTACATCGTGGCTATAAGTTTTAAAGGCGTATTATGACACTCTCTTCGATTACTCTGCAATTGATGCTGCCGCAATTTGCGAATGGGATTTTGGAACAGATTCTGAATTATTTAATTCAGCAAACTGATGGAGCAGAATCTCATTTACGTAAATTAAATGGCAAGGTGCTATCACTCACCTTCAAGCAAGGCGGACATTGGTTTTTACTCTTTTCAGCACAGAGAATTGATCTGTTATCGGTATATGAAGGCGAGGCAGATTGTACGGTAACTACTGATGCTAATATTTTATTAACGCGTCCGCAAAAACAGCAATTATCAGAGATGATTAATCGCCAACAAATTATGTTGCAAGGTGATTTACAAGTGTTGCAAGACACTGTTGCCTTGTTTGAACAGTTGGAAAAAGATCCAGCTGAATTATTAGCTCCTTTTATTGGTGATATTGCTGCGTATTCATTAACGACAGGTGCACAAAAATTACAGCAACAATTGAAAACACGTTGGCAAACTAGCCAACGTCATTGGGGTGAACGTTTGACTGAAGAGTGGCAAGTGATTGCTCCATCATTAGCATTGGTGCATTTTTATGATCAGGTCGCAACTTTAGAGCAAGATTTGCAACGTCTTGAAGCAAAAATCGATCGTTTAACAGGGAAAGTATGAAGTTAAAACAGTGTCTGCGCCTTTATCAAATAGTACGTGTCTTACTGCAATATGGCTTGGATGAGTCGCTACCGAAAATTCCATTAACTCGTCCAATCCGTTGTTTTAGAAAGTTATTCTTCTGGTTAAACAATCAGCATCCGGAAAAATCTTTTGGCTTACGTTTACGTTTAGCTTTTCAGACATTAGGACCTGTTTGGATTAAATTGGGACAAATGTTATCGACACGTCGTGACCTATTTCCTCCAGAAATTGCCGATGAGCTGGCGTTGTTACAAGATAAGGTGGAACCTTTTTCTAGTGTGTTAGCACGAGCAGAAATTGAAAAAGCTTTAGGAGGCAAAATTGAGCAATGGTTTATTGATTTTACCGAGCAAGCATTGGCGTCTGCGTCAATAGCGCAAGTACATACGGCACGATTTAACGCAGATCAAGGTGAATTAGCGGGACGAGAAGTGGTATTAAAAGTGATTCGTCCTGATATTCGACCTGTCATTGAACTTGATATAGCACTGATGTACCGCATTGCGAAATGGATTCCGCGCTTAACGCGTGAAGGCTACCGTTTACGCCCAGTAGAAGTGATTCAAGAGTATGAAAAGACGCTATTAGCAGAATTGGATTTACGCCAAGAAATGGCAAATGCAATTCAGTTACGACAAAACTTCTTAGATAGCCCAATGTTATATGTGCCGGAAATGTATCCTGATTTTTGTCGGCAAAATTTATTGGTGATGGAACGTATTTACGGTATTCCAATTTCTGATATTGCTGCACTAGAAGCCAATGGCACTGATATGAAATTATTGGCGGAACGAGGCGTGCAAGTCTTTTTTACCCAAGTATTTCGCGATAGTTTTTTCCATGCGGATATGCACCCTGGTAATATCTTTGTCAGTTATCAACATCCTGAATCACCGCAGTATATCGGGATCGACTGTGGTATCGTCGGTACCTTAAATAGTGAGGATAAACGCTATTTAGCAGAGAATTTTTTGGCATTTTTCAATCGTGATTATCGACGAGTAGCGCAATTACATATTGATTCAGGTTGGGTTCCAGAAGATACCAATCTTGATGAATTTGAGCAGGCTTTTCGAGTAGTTTGCGAACCAATTTTCTCTAAACCATTAGCGGAAATTTCTTTTGGACACGTGTTATTAAATCTATTTAATACGGCACGCCGTTTTCAAATGCAAGTGCAGCCTCAATTAGTGTTATTGCAAAAAACGTTACTTTATATTGAGGGATTAGGACGTCAGTTGTATCCGCAACTTGATTTATGGCAAACAGCGAAACCTTTTTTGCAAAATTGGATGAATGAGCAAATTAGTGTGAAGCGTATGTATCGTGATTTTCAAGCGCATCTTCCTTATGTACGTGAGCATTTTGCTGCTTTTCCTCAAACGTTACATCAAGCATTATTAGAACAGAAAAAGATTCGACAAGAATTGGTGTCCATTCGACGTGAATTTAAGCTGCAACAACGAAAAAATACCCAACGGGTGTATGGTGTTATTGTGGCGAGTTTGTTATTCTTTGGCGGCTTGTTTGGTTACCATTTTCTACCAAACTGGTTGAGTATTGGCTTATTGCTGGTTGCCAGTGGTGTATTGGTCGGAAGTGTTTGGAAAAAATAAGGGTATGATTTAGCGCTAGTCTTATTGGTAAGAGTAGCGGTATAATTTAGCGAAATTTTTTTATTTATAGAGGTACATCATTATGGGTGGAATTAGTATTTGGCAACTGTTGATTATTGTATTAATCGTTGTATTACTTTTTGGCACAAAAAAATTAAAAACTTTAGGTTCAGATCTTGGCGAATCAGTTAAAGGCTTCAAAAAAGCAATGAGTGAAGATAATGATAAAGATGCTGAATTTAAAAAATCTATCGAATCTCAATCATCAAATTCACAAAGCGAAGCAAAAAGTAAAGATAAAGAGCAGGCATAACTGTGTTTGATATAGGTTTTTCGGAACTTGTTCTGATTTTTGTCATCGGTTTAGTTGTATTAGGGCCACAGCGTTTGCCTGTGGCTATTCGTACTGTTGTTAGCTGGATTCGTACTCTGCGTAATTTAGCGAATAATGTGCAAACTGAATTGGCACAAGAGTTAAAATTGCAAGAGCTGCAAGAAAGTATTAAGAAAGCAGAACATCTTAATTTATCCTCTCTTTCTCCGGAATTGAGTAAAACAGTGGAAGATTTAAAGGCGTCGGCAGCAAAAATGCAAGCGCAATTAGATCAGAAAACACAAGCCGCAAATCAAGCAGTGGAACAATTAACATCATCAGTTGAACCAACTGTATCTTCTTCAACTGAAGATACAACAACAGAATCAAAGGTATTGCCTGATGAACAGGCAGAATTGGCTGAAATTGATGAGGAAAAATTAATTTTAGAACAGCATAGTGATGATTTGGCAAACTATGACCCAATGCCAACTGCTGATTCAACGAACACTGTCAATAAAGAAAATAAGTCATCATAATTGTTGTTATCAATGAGGGCAGCTTATGTCGAGTGTTGACGAGTCTCAACCGCTAATTACCCATTTAGTTGAGTTACGCAATCGCATTTTGAAAAGTTTTATTTGTGTACTGGTTGTGTTTATTGCGTTAGTCTATTTTGCTAATGATATTTATCATATTGTGTCTGAGCCTTTAATTAAGGAATTACCCAATAATTCGACAATGATTGCGACTAACATTGTGGCACCATTTTTTACACCAATTAAATTAACGGCAATCACCGCAATATTTTTATCTGTACCTTATATTTTGTATCAAGTTTGGGCTTTTATTGCACCAGCTTTATATAAACATGAAAAACGTTTGATCTATCCATTATTAGTATCAAGTACGTTATTGTTCTATGTTGGTGTTGCTTTTGCCTACTATATTGTTTTCCCATTGGTATTCTCTTTTTTAACCAAGACTGCGCCAGAAAGCGTCGCAATTGCTACTGATATCAGTAGTTACTTGGATTTTGTATTAACGTTGTTTTTAGCGTTTGGTATCTGTTTTGAAGTTCCTGTAGCGATTATCTTGTTATGCTGGAGTGGTGTGGTAAGTGTGGCAAGTCTGAAAGAAAAGCGTCCATATATTTTAGTTGGTGCTTTTGTTATCGGTATGCTATTAACACCGCCAGATGTCTTTTCACAAACATTACTTGCTGTACCTATGTACCTGTTGTTTGAAGTCGGTGTGTTCTTTGCCCGCTTCTATCAACCAAAAGAAGAAGCCTAACTAAGTTGTTATTAGTGACTAAATTTACATAACCGCCAACTTGTTTGGCGGTTATGCCATTATAAATGAAACGAAATTTTATCAAATATAAGAAGTAAATAAGGAAAGTATTATGACAAAACAAATTTTTTCAGAATTTCCTGTACGCCGTATGCGTAGAATGCGTAAACAAGATTTTAGCCGTCGTTTAATGGCAGAAAATAAATTAACTGTTGATGATTTGATTTATCCAGTATTTGTGATTGAAGGTGAAAACCATCGTGAAGCTGTGCCATCAATGCCAGGTGTAGAACGTTTAACGATTGATCAACTATTAATTGAAGCTGGTGAATTAGTGAAATATGGCGTGCCGATGATTGCATTGTTCCCAGTAGTGCCACAGCATAAGAAATCATTGATGGCGGAAGAAGCCTATAATCCACAAGGATTGGCACAACGTGCAGTGCGTGCGTTAAAACAGGCTTACCCAGAGCTTGGCGTGATGACAGATGTGGCGCTTGATCCATTCACGACGCATGGACAAGATGGCATTATTGATGAAACTGGTTATGTTTTAAATGACATCACTACTGAAGTCTTAGTGAAACAGGCTCTATCTCACGCAGAGGCTGGCGCGGATGTAGTAGCACCAAGTGATATGATGGATGGCCGTATTGGTGCGATTCGTTTGGCATTAGAAGAAAAAGGATTTATTAATACATTGATTATGGCTTATTCAGCAAAATATGCTTCTTGCTTTTATGGGCCATTCCGCGATGCCGTCGGTTCTTCAGGAAACTTAAAAGGTGGAAATAAATTTACCTATCAACTTGATCCTGCTAATGGTGATGAAGGCTTACAAGAAGTAGGCTTAGATTTGCAAGAAGGAGCAGATATGGTGATGGTGAAACCAGGTATGCCTTATTTAGATATGGTGTGGCGCGTAAAACAGCACTTTGGTGTACCAACTTTTGCTTATCAAGTTTCTGGTGAGTATGCGATGCAAATGGCTGCCATTCAAAATGGTTGGCTGAAAGAAAAAGAGAGCATTATGGAAGGCTTGCTTTGCTTTAAGCGTGCTGGTGCAGACGGCATCTTAACCTACTTTGCGAAACAAGTGGCAAAATGGTTAGCAGAAGAGAAGTAATAGAGCAACTATTTGCGCAATTACAGCAGCAATTTCTTCAACCTTTAGTACCAGGTTGGGGAAATCAATGTGCTGAAATTATGTTTATTGGTGATGCACCTGGAAAAGATGAATTAGAAAAAGGGCCATTTGCTGGTACAAGCGGTAAATTTTTCGACCAAATGCTTACTTCGATTGGTTTAGTAAGAGAAAATATTTATCTAACCAATGTTGTGAAATTTCGTCCGGAGAAGCGAGATCCCAATAAGCATGAAATCGCCACATTTAGTGAATTATTACAAGCAGAGATAGCATTAATTGCGCCGAAAATTATTGTACCTTTTGGTCGTATTGCGTTATCAGTATTCCTGCCAGAACTGAAAATTAGTGAAGTACATGGGCAAGTGTTTTCACTGACAAGAGAGCAATGTTCGTTTCTATTATTACCGATGTATCATCCGGCGGCAGCAATGCATAATGGAAAAATACGCCCAATATTAAAACAAGATTTTCTAATATTGGGCGATGTGTGGAATGAGTTAGATTAGTAGCTTGAATTAATCAAAACTTCTTCGCCATAACCACCTAAAGTTGGCATAGGTAAATAGGTTGAGTTTGGTGCACGCATAATACGAATACCACGAATACCAGCCTCTTTAGCTGCTAATACGTCATCATCGCTATCACCGTAGTGAATGCTGATTTTGTGTTTGATAATAGCAGGTGTTTTGTTGTATTTAGTGGTACGAGGTAGATCTCCCATAAAATCAACCGGGTGCATATTTTTCACACCTAAAGCTTTTTCAAGAATTGGTGTTACACCATCCACTTTACCAGCGGTTCTACCAGTAATGAAGTAAACACTATCACCACGCTCTTGGTGCATTTTGATTAATGCTTTTGCTGCTTCTTTTGGAATAGAGTATTGGTCGCAGCCAGCATTAACTTCATCCCAGAATTTTTGGTTTTTCAAATATTCAAAACCATTTGGTGAGTATTTTTGTTGTCCATAATAGAAACATGGACTTGAGAACAACACTGTATCATCAATATCAAAGCTAACATTAATCGGCCCTTTTCCTTCTAAGCTTTTTTTAATTTGTTCGATAGAAACCCAGTGGATAGGGGCTTGTTCTAACATTTCACGTGCATTAGTACCCGGCTCAGTATAAGGTTCAACTTTAGCCGCTGATACACTCATTGCTGTGGAAGCAATGATAATTGCAAGAGAAAGTTTTTTTAATGTTACATACATAATTACAACTCCTTATTATTGTTGTTTGTTGAGTAAAAATATGCCTGTTGTTGCGATTTGGAGATATGCCTCTTGAGTATTTTCATTGAAATGTTCAGGAGCAAGATTGACCAATAATTCATCGTTACCCCAAATAATGATAATTTCCCAATGATTACCCATATAGACGGCAGATTTAATCACACAACGGGTCGCAGGATCGCCCTCTTTATTTAATGTAATTGCTTCAGGACGGATTCCTACTAGACATTCACCATCAGCAACAGCAAATTCATCTGCGGCTAATGGTAATGTATAGCCATTAACGGTTACCTGATTATTGTGTAATACACCATTTAAAATACTAGCCTCACCCATAAATTTTGCTAAAAAGAGCGAATTTGGGCGTTGATATAGCACTTTAGCTGGTGCTTTTTGCATAATCTTACCTTTATTCATCACGATAACTTCGTCAGAAACGGCAAAGGCTTCGCTTTGATCGTGAGTTACGTATAGAGAGGTAATATTGAATTTTTGTTGTAATTCACGAATTTTTTCACGCATACTGCGACGCAAGTTAGCGTCAAGATTACTTAAAGGTTCATCGAATAATAATACTTTTGGCTTCAAGACTAAGGCACGAGCTAATGCTACACGTTGTTGTTGTCCACCAGAAATTTGGTCAACATAACGTTCACCAAAACCGGCTAAATCGACTAATTCAAGTGCTTCTTCGACACGTTGTTTACGTTCTTCTGGACTAACACCTAGCATCTTTAAACCATAGCCAACATTGTCCGCAATCGACATATGCGGGAAGAGTGCATAAGATTGGAACACAATACAAATATCACGACTTTGAATTGAGGATTTGGTAACGTCTTCACCATCAATAAAAATTTGTCCCTCTGTTGGACGTTCTAGTCCTGAAACTAGACGTAGAATAGTGGTTTTACCACATCCTGATGGACCTAATAGAGTGGTCATTGTGCCACGTTTAATGGTTAAACTGAGATCATCGATCACAACAGATTTACCAAAACGTTTGGTGACATTTTTTAATACAAGAAAGTTATTATCGTTATTCATAAAACAACCTCAATTTAAATCATCTGTTTGGCTTTTGAGCGAGAAATACGGGTATCGCCTACTAACCAGTCAAAGAAAAGAATAATCGCCATCATCACAACGATGAGTAATGAACCATAAGCGATGGCAATACCATATTCGCCATCTTCTACGCGGTTTAAAATATAAGCTGTAGCAACACGAGTATCAGCAGTAACTAAGAACACTATCGCACTAACGGTAGTCATTGCCCGTACGAAGCTGGTAATTAGCGCGGAAAGCAGAGCTGGTTTTAATAATGGTAAGGTGACATAAAGTAATGTTTTCCAAGAGCTGCCTTTTAATGAAAGTGAAGCTTCATCTAATGATTTGTCCAATTGCCCTAAACCAGCGATAGCTGCACGCATCCCGATTGGCAAATCACGCATTACCATTGAAATAATAATGATAATACCTGTACCAGTGATATAGAAAGGTGCATCGTTAAAGGCAAGGATATAAGAAACCCCGGCTACGGTTCCTGGCACTGCGAAACAAAGCATTGTTAAAAACTCAAGGGTTTTCTTACCAGCAAAATCTTTACGCACCACAATATAGGCAATTAATAAACCAAATAGGGCAGTAACCGGCGCAGCAATACCAGCATAAATAATAGTATTGATTAATGACGGCCATGCACCATCGCTAAAACCTTGACCAAAGAGGGAAGCATAGTTTTCTAAAGTTAAGGTGTAATCAACACCCCAGTTAACGGTGAAACTACCGTAGAAAATGCTGCCGTAGAGCGTTGCGTTAAAGACAACCCAAATTGCGAGTAAAGCAATAATGGCATTTTTTAAGCCGGTTGGTAAGTCTTGTACATCACCTCGATAAGATTTTCCAGAAACGGTAACGTAAGAACGGTTACCAATCCAAATATATTGAATAATGAAAATCCCTAGAGAGAAGAGTAATAAGATGGTACCTAATGTACTTGCAGAAGCATAGTTAAGTTGCGAACCTGCAATGTAGAAATAGATTTGTGTTGCAATAACGTCAAAGCTACCACCAAGAACCAATGGGTTACTGAAATCTGCTAAAGATTGGATAAAGACTAATAAGAATGCATTTGCTAATGCAGGTTTCAATAATGGAAAGATAACTTGGAAGAAAGTTTGATAACGGTTTGCGCGTAAGGTATAAGAAGCTTCCTCAATTGATGGATGTACTGATTTGAGAGAACCTTCCAAAATCATAAAGGCTAATGGAGTAAAGGCTAAAATTTGTGCAATCGCAATCCCATTAAAACCATATAACCAGTTAGTATTGGTAAAACCAAAGTGTTCCACTAAAAATTCGGTGAGATAACCTGAACGACCTAACATTAAGGTAACGCCTAAACCGACAACAAATGGTGGTGTAACAATTGGCAAAATAGAGAAAATTTTACCGATAAATGCAGTGCGTCTAGCAATTCTGGTAGTGTAAAGAGCAAATGCTAAACCAAATACAGTTGAGATAAAACCAACAAAAGCCGATAACAAAACAGAATTGCTAATAACGCGGACAATGTAAGATTGACCAACAATATCAATGATTTGTGCCGGTTTAAATTGTTCGCCATCATAGAACATAGATACAAAGATGGCTAATGTTGGATACACAATAAAGAAGAAGATCAACAAAATAATGCTGAGCAAGGAAGCAATAATAAATTTATCACCTTGCATAATTTTTAACGCAGCTAGCGCGTTAGTGGCTAATGCAGTAAGCGTGATCACTAAAACAATAATAGAATAACCTAAACTAAGGTGATAAAGATTGGCTGAAAAAAAGGTAAATAAGCTAATGATACAGATTGCAGCCAGTTCAATTTTAGCTTCACTTTCAGTCGATAAACCTAAACGCGGTAAAATCCAGAAAATCACCAATGAAAAGAACCAAACCCAGCTAAGGTTAACAGAATGCCAACCCATTGCCGCAAGAAATTCATCAGAAGTGGACTCTAACAGACCATAATCTAAAGCGAAGGTTGGCAAAATTGCGAATGCAATGAAGCTCAGTAAAATCCAGGTTGTGGTGGTATTTATAGAAAATTTTGTTGAGTTCATACAACCTCTCAAAATAAAAATAGGGAATATGGATAATTCCCTATTGTGTTAGGAAAATAAGAAATAGCGATAAATACGATTATTGTATAGCTATTTGATTTACTTTTTATTATTTATTTAATTTAACGTCATTGACCCATTTATCAATTAAACGTTTTCTCTCGTCACTAGAACCATATTTTTCAAAATCATAATTGATTAAGTTAAGTTTAGTTGGATCAAACGCATTTGGAGATTGTTCAGCAGTAGTATTAGTTAAGGTTTGAAGTGATTGACCTTTCTTCCATGCTAACTCTTGACCTTCTTTTGATAATACCCAATCAACAAATAATTTTGCATTATTTAAGTTTCTCGCACCTTTTAAGATACTAACGCCACCAAGTTCATAACCGGTACCTTCACAAGGTACGATCAATGCTAAAGGAGCACCTTTTTCTTTTTCTAATGCGTAATCGTGTAAGAAGCCGATACCAATAGTTGCTTCACCACGTGCCGCATTACGAGATGGTGTAATACCTGATTTAGTGTATTGGGAAATGTTTTTATCTAAAGATTTGAAGTATTCAAATGCTTTTGGTTCGCCCCATAATTGTACGAAAGTAGCAATTGCGGTATAAGCTGTACCAGAACTTTGTGGGTCGGCAATTTGAATTTCACCTTTTAAGCGAGGATCTAATAAATCATTCCAACATTTCGGTACATCTTTAATACCAAGTTTAGCTAAACGTTCAGTATTAACCCCGAAACCTAAAATACCCATATAGATTGCAGAAGAGAGGTTTCCTTTAACCTTGCCTGGATCGCGGAATTTTTCCACAATTTGTGAAAGGTTTGGTGATTGATATGGTTGTAATAAACCTAATTCGCCTGCTTGAGATTGTGGGTCAAATGTACCACCGTACCACACGTCTGCTTGAGGATTATTTTTTTCAGCTTCAACTTTAGCGAAGGTGCTGCCAGAACCATTACGAATAAATGAAGTTTTAACATCATATTTTTTAGAAAAAGCTTGAGTTTCTGTTTCGCATAATTCATTGGTTGCGCTGCAATATACAACTAAACGACCTGATGCTTGAGCCGCTGAAGCTAATAACATAGCACTAACAGCAATAGCTGAAAGTTTAAGAGAAGTGGTTAAACGCATAAATTGTTACTCCTTATGATAAGTAAAAGTATCGGTGGATTATAAAAAAAGATTGTATGTAGAACTGTGAATAAATTCACAAAAATAGAAATTTATTGGCGCGAAATAGAAGAGAAGATAAAAAATCAACCAAAATATAATCTAATGGTGATTATCGAAAGTCAGTTGTATAAAAAGAGAAGGCTTATCTTAAAATAACAATTATATTGATAAGTAAAATGATTGATAACGAATTTATTGCTGGCAATATAATAACAAAAGTGATTAATTTATTAATAATGTTAAGGAGAGAATAATGGCAAAGTTTCGCTATTTTACACAACCGTTCTCAATTAAAAATTTAACACTGCGTAATAGGATTGTTATGCCGCCAATGTGTCAGTATAGTGCGACAGATGGCGTGCCAAATGATTGGCATTTTGTCCATTATGCCTCAAGAGCGATTGGTGGCGTTGGCTTAATCATTGTAGAGATGACCAATGTTGCACCAAATGGGCGTATTACTCCAAATTGTCTAGGTTTATGGAATGATCAACAACGTGATGCGTTTAAGCGTATTGTTGATATAGTTCATTCATATGGTGCAAAAATTGGTATTCAAATTGGTCATGCTGGTCGTAAAGCACAAGATTGTGATGATGTTGTAGCGCCTTCTGCAATTCATTATGGTGAATTAGATTATGCTGGGCAAAATTTAAAAACACCAAGAGAACTCAGTAAAGATGAAATTAAGGAGATTATTCAACTATTCCAAAATTCAGTAAAGAGAGCAGTAGAAGCTGGTTTCGATTTAATTGAATTACATGGTGCACATGGTTATTTGATCCATCAATTTTATTCACCGAAATCAAATCAACGTCAAGATGAATATGGACAAGATCGGATGTTATTTGGTGAGCAAATTATTAAAGCGGCAAAAGCTGTAATGCCGGCAGATATGCCATTGTTAATGCGTATTTCTGCGCAGGAATATTCCGCAAATGGCTTTGATAGTGATTATGGTGTGGAAGTGGCAAAACGTTTTGCAGCAGCTGGTGTTGATATGTTTGATGTCAGCGGTGGCGGTAATGGCGCGTTAGCAGAAAGTAAACATCCGCCATTTGCAGCAGGGTATCAAGTATATTTAGCACGTAAAGTGAAAGAAGCAACGGGATTACCAGTGATTGCAGTGGGTATGTTAGATAATCCAGCATTAGCAGATTATGTTATTGGTAGTGGCGATGCTGATCTTGTTGCCATTGGGCGTGGTTTATTGCGTGAACCTTATTGGGTATTGAATGCTCAATATCGGCAAAATGCGAGTGATAGTACGCCGATAGCGGATATTCCTTATCAATATATACGTGGTTTTAATTAATCAAGAAATTGGCTACTGTTTTCAGTAGCCAATCTATATTTGTTGATTACAACACCATTGCCGCAATCCAACCAAAGATCAATAAAGGAATATTATAGTGAATAAAGGTTGGTACTACAGAATCCCAAATATGATCGTGTTTACCGTCCATATTTAAACCTGAAGTTGGGCCTAAGGTTGAGTCAGATGCTGGTGAACCGGCGTCACCCAATGCTGCAGATACACCAACAATCGCAGCAGTTGCTAATGGTGAAAAACCGAAGCTAACGCAAATCGGTACATAGATAGAAGTAATAATAGGTACGGTAGAGAATGAAGAGCCGATACCCATAGTGATAAATAAACCAATAAGCAACATTAAGAATACGGCTAATCCTTTGTTATCAGCACCGATAGTAGTACTAAATGTTTGTACTAGCTCAGTTACCCCGCCAGTTTCATTGATGACTTTAGCAAAACCAGAAGCGGCAATCATCACAAAACCAATCATCGCCATCAAGCGTAAACCTTGTTGGAAAACATCATTGCTTTCTTTTAATTTAAAAATACCGCCAGCTGCAAAAATGATTAATCCTACTAAGCCACCGACGATGGTAGAGTCAGTGAAAAGTTGTAAGGTAAATGCTGCAATAATGGCGAAAATACTAATACCAATATGGAATGGTTTAATTTGAGCGATACGTTGTTGTAAGTTTTCTGAAGTTGGTTCGCTAGTATGTACTACATACTCTCTTGGTTTACGATAGCTGATAAAGATTGCAGTAAGTAAACCAATAATCATCCCAATAACAGGAATTAACATCGCTAATGACACTTGAGCAGTCGTTGTTTGCAAACCAAATTGTGCACCTGCTTCGTTGATATTTTTTACTAGGATGCTTTCAATAAAGATTTTACCGAAACCGACTGGTAGCAACATATAGGTCGCTGTTAAACCGAATGTTAAAACACAAGCAACAGCACGACGGTCGATTTTTAATTTATTGAAGATGCTGAGTAATGGTGGAACAACGATAGGAATAAAGGCAATATGTACTGGCAAGAGGTTTTGCGAAGAAATCGCAAAAGCGAGCAATACTGCGAGTAAGAAATATTTAAACCAGAATAATGCTCTGGTACTCGGTGTATGACCTAAACGTACAATGACTTTGTAAGCCAGTAAATCAGTTACGCCTGATTTAGAAATCGCAATGGCAAATGCACCTAAAACAGCATAGTTCATTGCAACAGAGGCACCACCACCTAAGCCATCAGTAAAGACAGCGACAGTTTTATTAAGATCTAAGCCACCAACTAATCCAGCAGTTAATGCTGAAATAATTAAGGCAATGACGACGTTGATGCGCATTAAACTGAGCGCAAGCAACACGATAATTGAAATAACAACTTCGTTGCTAAATAACATAATGTTGTGTTCCTTAAATTTGTAATATTGAGAAACGCAATAATCTATAAAATTTATGGATTTGTCGAGCAATTTTTCTCACTGTTTAAGATTGGTGGGAAAAGGTTTGCTTGTTTTAAGTTATTGACCATTAAGCAGAATAATTCTGCAGTCTTTTCTGTATCGTATAAAGCGGAATGTGCTTTGCTTGGTTCAAATGGAATACCGGCAGTATCACAAGCGGTACGTAATACGGTTTGTCCAAACATAAAACCAGCTAAAGTTGCGGTATCAAAGGTGGCAAAAGGGTGGAATGGATTGCGCTTAATACCAGTACGATTAATTGCTGCAGTTAAGAAGTTGTAATCAAACATTGCATTATGTGCAACTAAAATAGAACGTTTACATTCAGCAGCTTTTTGTCCACGACGTACCATTTGGAAGAATTCAGTTAAGGCAGTTAATTCATCAACCGCTTGTCGTTCTGGGTCATGAGGATCAATCCCATTAATTTTTAAGGAATTAGGATCAATATTTGCCCCTTCAAATAGTCGAATCTGAAAGTGGCATTTTTCATCAGGCAATAATAAGCCTTGTTCATCCATTTTAACGGTAATTGCAGCAAGTTCTAACAAACCATCGGTTTGATGATTTAAACCTGATGTTTCGACATCAATAATGACAGGGAAATAACCGCGGAAACGGTGTTTTAAAAGATTATAATTAACGACTTCGGTAGCTTGTTCAGTTACAGATTGGTTCACATTACATTCCAATTAAGTTTTCTAAAAATAAATTCACTCTCCATAAATATGGAGAGTGAGTATCAAGTAAAAAGAGGTTGAAAAAAGATTATTGGCCTAAACCAGCTTTAGCGCTCTTATTTTCAATAAATTCAATTTTATAACCATCTGGATCTTCAATAAATGCGATTACGGTAGTACCACCTTTTACCGGGCCTGGTTCACGAGTCACTTTTCCGCCAGCAGCGCGCACTGCTTCACAAGTTGCATAAATATCATCAACACCGATTGCAATATGACCAAATGCAGAACCTAGTTCATATTCGGAAACGCCCCAGTTATAGGTCAATTCGATTACTGCAGTTTTGTCTTCATCATCATAACCAACAAAAGCAAGCGAATATTTATATTCAGGATTTTCACTGCGACGTAACACGCGCATACCTAAAATTTCAGTATAGAATTTGATTGAACGTTCAAGATCACCAACACGTAACATAGTATGTAATAAGCGCATATTTCCTCCAACGAAAGTGAAATTTAAAGAAAAAACGGCCCAATTATGACATAATGCGTGACATAAATCACAATTTTTCTCAAGGTTATCTTATTATGTCAGAACATCAGCAAGCAAAGGGATCGGTGATTGCACTTTCAGTGTTACCGATTGTATTACTTATTCTCGCAGATTATGTGTTGCTGTTAGCAAAACCTATCGGTGAATCCATCATTTCCCATCTATTAATTGCGGTATTATCGGCACAACTCATCATTCAAATTATTTTCTTACGTGGTGAGATTTGTAATGGACAACGTAGCCGTTTAAGTCGTTGGAATCTCTATTTTGTTATCTTTTGGTTAGGTTGGTTATTGGTAACTTGCTTTCAAGTTAAAGTCTATTTACCAATTCGTTTAGCTTATTGTTGTGGTTTGGTGCTAACTTTATCGACTTGGCAACAACCAAAAGAAGAACAGTTAAGACGTGGAATTTTATGGTTAGGCTTAATTGTTGCGGTTATTGGTTTATTATTGGCATTGATTCCTGTCTTTCTCGTACCAATTTCGGTAGGTTTAACTTTCAATCCTCTATTACAAGTTGTTTTGGGAATCGGGTTAGCTTATTGGGGATTATTAGTTTCACGTAATCGCTTACATGGTTTAATGGATTTATTGCCTTATTTCGCTTTGATTGGCTTAGTAGCGAGTAGTGTTTTTGCAATGGTAAGTGTGGCAATTGTTTATTTAGAACAGCATACTACTATCTGGCAGTCCTTCCATCTTTCCTGTTACTTTATTGCGCATTTATTATTGTTAGCAGCGTGGAGTTATCCAATTATCCGTAGAAATAAACCTCATTATGGGTTATTAGCGTTGATTATCTTATTATCAGGCTTTTCTCCACTATTATTATTCTAATCTGACCTGTCAATTATTTAGTAATAGTTGTACCGTCATCAAATTGAATAAATTTGATGACGGGTTTTATCGTAATCTTTTTGGCATCATTAGTGAAAAGATTTTTACTAAAATCAGTCATCTCTTCTTCAGGTAAAAGTGTTGATAAATAGTATTTCTGATCGGGTTTTAAGATATTAAATTGATTAAATTTTAAGTTAATAAAACGGTTATCGATAATACGATTATTAAAGATATAGACAGCATACCATGCGATCTGTTGAATAGATTTATCTGATTGATTTTGAATCGCATAAGTCGTAGAAAAAGAGAGCTGTCCATCATGGTTACGCTGTACATTTTGCGAAAGAACCCGTATCTCAGCTTGGTGAGAAATTTTATTTGCATTTTGTGTAGGGATATCAGGAAATACATTCGCCAATGCACTTCTGTTATAACTAAAAAAAGTAATAAAAATCCCTAGTATTAAGACTATTATACGCATTAGAATATTAACTGACTGACTGACTGACTGACTGACTGACTGACTGACTGACTGACTGACTGACTGACTGACTGACTGACTGACTGACTGACTGACTGACTGACTGACTGACTGACTGACTGACTGACTGACTGACTGACTGACTGACTGACTGACATAACAATTGTATTTTTTTATTCATATTCCAAGCCTAGTAACCTAAATGCTATTTCGATGAGTAAAAATTCTATATTGGCAAATTAAAATGACTATTTGATAAACGATAGTGGCTATTATAGTGAGAAAATGCTTGGAAAGAACTATTGCAGTATAAATCATTGAAAAGAAAGATTTAATCTTAATAAACGTAAGTAAAGTGGGAACAGAATGAATACAACACAAAAACATATTCATATTTTAGGTATTTGCGGTACTTTTATGGGCGGGTTAGCAATCCTCGCTAGAGAATTGGGTTATAAAGTAACAGGATCGGATGTGAATGTTTATCCGCCAATGAGTGTCTTTTTACAAAAAAGCGGTATTGATATTATTCCAAATTATGATGTAGCGCAGCTACAACCAGCGCCGGATCTAGTTATTATCGGTAATGCAATGAAAAGAGGTAACCCTTGTGTTGAATACGTATTAGACAATAATTTACCTTATATGTCAGGGCCACAATGGTTACATGATCATTTATTACGGGAACGTTGGGTATTAGCGGTATCTGGTACGCATGGTAAAACTACCACCACTGGTATGTTAGCATGGATTTTAGAGCAAGCTGGCTTAGAGCCTGGTTTCTTAATTGGCGGTATTTCTGGCAATTTTGGCATTTCAGCTCGTTTAGGTAAATCGCCATTTTTTGTCATTGAAGCAGACGAATATGATACAGCGTTCTTTGATAAACGTTCGAAATTTATCCACTATAATCCAAAGACATTAATTATTAACAATATTGGTTTTGATCATGCAGATATTTTTGACGATTTAACTGCAATTCAGCGTCAATTCCACCATATGATTAGAACAATTCCATCTAAAGGACGCATTCTCTCCTTTGCTGATGAAACCAGTGTCAAAGAAACTTTAGCGATGGGTTGTTGGAGTGAAACCCAATTTATTGGCAAAGATAAAGAGTGGTATGCACAGCGTTTACGTAATGATTGCACCGAATTTGCGGTTTTCCATCAGCAGCAAAAAGTGGCAGAAGTGAAATGGAATATTGTCGGTCAGCATAATATGTTTAATGCATTGATGGCAATTGCAGCCGCTTATCATGCTGGAGTAAGTGTTGAAACCTCTTGCCAGGCGTTAGCTACATTTGTTAATGCTAGTCGTCGTTTAGAAGTTAAAGGGGAAGTGAACGGTATTACCGTTTATGATGATTTTGCTCATCACCCAGTAGAAATTGCAGCAACGTTGGCGGCTTTGCGTGACAAAGTTGGTGGTGGCGTACGTATTTTGGCGGTATTAGAGCCTCGTTCCAATACTATGAAAATGGGCGTACATACTAAGGAATTAGCGCCGGCTTTAGTACGAGCAGATTATGTCTTTTTATTGCAACCGGATAATCTACCTTGGGAAGTGGTAGAAATTGCGAATCAATGTGTACAACCCGCTACTTGGACGGCAGATTTAGATTTATTAGTGACAAAAATTGTTGAAGAAGCTAAACCAACAGATCATATTTTAGTAATGAGTAATGGTAGTTTTGGTGGTATTCATCAGAAGATTCTAACTAAATTGCAAGAAAAAGCGGCAAGCGTTTAAGGTATTATTGAGATAAGCAAAGGCCTAGTAATGAAAATTATTAGGCCTTTGAGTTTATTGAGAGAGTTCTTTTAAGTTATGCTTAGGCACCAATCATTCCGCCATCTTCTTTCTGAATGACAACGGTTCCTGAACGAGGACGAGATTTACCTGAGGCATCTGGCCAAGTTGAAATTGCTGTCACCTCATTAGGATCAGTAACCCCGGAATCAGGTTCGCCAGGGTGCTGAATATTAATAAACATCGTTTTGTTATCAGGAGTAAAGGCAATACCGGTAATTTCACATCCTTTTGGTCCAGTGAGGAAACGTTTAAAATGACCATCTTCCGGTACTACTGCCAACATTTGATTATTCCCCATTCCTTCATACTCTTTTTTATTAATCGTACTGGAGGAAACATCAGTTTGTACCCATAAAATACCGTTAGGAGCAAAACGTAAGCCATCTGGGCTACCAAAAGCGTCGCCTTTAATATTACCTTGACCTTTGGCATTATTGCCTGCTAATGCAAAAATATCCCAGCTGAATTTATCCGCAGTGCCTTTACCGTCAGCTTCCTGCCAACGAATAATATGTCCAAAAACATTCTTATCGCGTGGGTTAGCGGCGTCTTTGCCGGCTTTGCCTTCTTTACCACGTTGTGAGTTATTGGTTAATGTGCAATACACACTGCCTTTAACATAAGGATCCGTAGCAATCCATTCTGGGCGGTCCATTTTAGTTGCACCAACTTTATCAGCAGCCATTCTGGTTTTAACTAAAAGATCACCTTGATTTTCAAAACCATTTTCCGGCGTTAAACCATTTTGCCCAAAAATAAGCGGTATCCATTCGCCTGAACCGTCATCATTAAAACGAGCAACATAAAGTGTTCCTTCGCTTAATAAGCGCATATTATGAGCACGATCATTGGCAATATATTTCTCTTTTGAAACAAATTTATAGATATATTCAAAGCGTTGATCATCGCCCATATAGACTACAGCGTGTCCGTCATCGCTAATATCTAACATTGCACCTTCATGCTTAAAGCGACCGAGTGCCGTATGTTTTACAGGAGTAGAATTCGGATCAAACGGATCAATCTCAACAATCCAACCAAAACGGTGTGGTTCATTTGGGGTTTTATCAGTGTTGAAACGATCATCAAATTCGTACCAACGATATTTATCCTCTTCGGCTTTTTTCATAATGCCATAGCGTTTATCTAATGCAGTAAATTCACCGCTATCACGCACAAAAATATCACTCCAGTTCTCTTCACAAGTGAGGTAAGTTCCCCAAGGTGTTTCACCATTAGCACAGTTTTGCATTGTACCTAATACCAATTCACCTTTAGGATCAGCTGCAGTTTGCATTAATTTATTGCCGCGAGCTGCCCCAGTTAATTGCATTGGCGTATGCGGAGTAATTCGGCGAGCATATTTTGAAGGGCGTACGACTTCCCATTCACCATTCTGTTTTTTCACTTCAATAATCGAGATACCCATTGCATTTTGTGATTTTTTCACTTTTTCTGCAGACCAAGTTTTATCGCCGTCAGGGAAGAGTAATCCGTTATCAACATATTCATGGTTCATTACCAATAAACCATGGTTATTGCCATCTTCTAAAGGGAAATAAGCCATACCATCGTGATTCATTCCTGCTTGAGTAGCTTGTTCTTCTGCCGTATTTGAAGCATTTGGTTTGAATGCTGGGCTATTACCATCAATACCAACAGGATCACCCCATAAATAGAATGGTGTTGCACGATACCCTTGTGGAACGACTACAGTATCGGCTGTTGAGAATGGTACAGAGGTAAAATCAAGAGAAGTCATTCTTCGAGGAGTTGTAAGCGGTGCTGCGAATAAATTCGGTGAGTAAAAAGCGGAAGGTAATAACGATATAGCGCTAGCAATGCTACCAATTTGTAAAATTTTACGTCGAGATAAACGAACATCTAGGATTTCTGAAATAGTTGGATTATTCGAGGGATTCATATTCACATTTTCCTGCAATGAACGAGTCATCAGTCTTCTCCTTGTTGTGTTGTAGTAAAAGTAATAAAAGTAATTTGCGTGGGGAAGTATAGTGAGCAAATATGACAAATTGATGACTACCGACAAGAAATGAGGTAATGAGAAATAAAAAGAGAACAAATAGTGGTGGAATTTTAAGATCTTGATAGAGATCTTTAGTGCAGATCTCTATCAAGATTAAGTAGATTGAATTTTTGTATTATTCAGTTAATCCTAAATGCTGGCGATATGCTTGCAAGGTATTTTCCATTAGCATTGCTACCGTCATTGGGCCAACGCCACCCGGAACTGGCGTAATGTAAGCAGCACGTTGTTGTGCTGTTTCAAACACAATATCACCGACCACTTTGCCATCAACACGATTAATACCAACATCAATTACAATAGCGCCCGGTTTTACCCATTCACCAGGTACTAAATGTGGTTTACCAACAGCAACCACCAATATATCCGCTTGTCCAACTAACTCTTGTAGATTTTTAGTAAAACGGTGGGTAACAGTAACAGTACAACCAGCTAATAATAGCTCCATTGCCATTGGGCGACCGACAATATTTGAAGCGCCTACGATAACTGCGTGTTGTCCATGAAGATCAATTCCAGTAGTGGCAAGTAATTTCATAATGCCATAAGGAGTACAAGCGCGTAAGGTTGGAATACGTTGACATAATCTACCGACATTATAAGGGTGGAAACCATCCACATCTTTAGATGGCGCAATTTGTTCAATCACTTTGACGCTGCTGATATGTTTCGGTAACGGTAATTGCACCAAAATGCCATCAACGCTATCGTCTTGGTTCAATTGGTCGATTAAATCGAGTAACTCTTGTTCTGAAATGGTTTCTGGAAGATTAAAGGATTTTGATTGAATGCCTACTTCAAGACAGCTTTTACGTTTATTTTCAACATAAATTTGTGAAGCAGGATTTTCTCCAACTAAGATAACGGCAAGACCTGGTGAACGATGCCCTTGCTGTACAATAGCTTGAATTTTTTCACTTAATCCAGCTTTAATTGATTTTGCTAGAGCAGTACCAGAAATAGTTTGAGCTTGCATTGATTTCTCCATGGAATGTTGCGTTTATAATTCGCGCTAGATTTTCTCAAAAAAAAGGGGATTTGATAAGGGTATGAGTTAATTTTAAGCGGTTATTTTTAAAATTTAAAAAAATGATTGACGGAGAGGAAATAAAAACTATAATGCACCTCACACGTCGGCGAGTAGCGCAGTTTGGTAGCGCAACTGGTTTGGGACCAGTGGGTCGTAGGTTCAAATCCTATCTCGCCGACCATTTTTTTATCTTCTATTCACTATTCCTTTGCGCCCTTAGCTCAGCTGGATAGAGCAACGGCCTTCTAAGCCGTAGGTCATTGGTTCGAATCCAATAGGGCGTGCCATTTAAATCTTCATAATCTTTAATTTTCTTACTTAATAAAAAATTGAACTTGTTGATAGAAAAAGAAAATTTATCTTGCTTCTGCGGTTGTGGTGGTTAGCTAGCTTCTTTATAATATGCAGAATTTTATCCTGTTTATTAGTGAAAATATTATGTCTCAAGCGAACCACTCAATGTCACAAGAAGAACCCTCTATTATCATCGGTATTGCCGGTGCTTCCGCTTCTGGTAAAAGTCTTATTGCCTCAACAATTTATAAAGAACTTTGTGAGGAATTAGGCTGTGAAGAAATTGGTATTATTTCTGAAGATTCCTACTATAAAGATCAAAGCCACTTAGATTTTGAAACCCGCACTAAAACTAATTATGACCACCCAAACTCAATGGATCGTGAATTATTGTTAGAACATTTACGAGCATTAAAAGCCGGGCATGCGGTGGATATTCCGGAATATAGTTATGTTGAGCATACTCGAACTGGCAATACGAAACATTTTGAACCAAAGAAAGTCATTATTCTTGAGGGAATTTTATTACTAACTGATGAACGTATTCGCGATGAGATTAATGTATCAATTTTCGTTGATGCTCCGTTAGATATCTGTTTTATCCGCCGTTTAAAACGTGATATGGAAGAGCGCGGTAGAACAATGGATTCAGTGGTGGAACAATATCGCAAGACAGTACGCCCAATGTTTTTTCAATTTATTGAACCTTCTAAGCAATATGCGGATATTATTGTGCCGCGTGGTGGTAAAAACCGTATTGCCATCAATATCTTAAAGGCGCAAATTTTACAATTATTGCGTAAAAAATAGTGAAAAGGTGAACCGATGAGATTATGTGATGCTGATATTGAACGCTATTTAGATGAGGGCAAAATTGTCTTATCGCCACGTCCAGATAATAGCAAGATTAATGGGGCAACAGTAGATGTGCGCCTTGGTAACTCTTTCCGCGTTTTTCGCGATCACTCTGCTGCCTATATTGATTTAAGCGGGCCGAAAGAAGCAGTTTCTGCGCAATTAGAACAAGTGATGAGTGAAGAGATCATTATTGAAGATGGCGAGCCGTTTTTCTTACATCCGGGTGTATTAGCCTTAGCCAGTACTTATGAATCGGTTAAATTACCAAGTAATATTATTGGATGGTTAGATGGCCGTTCATCATTAGCGCGTTTAGGCTTAATGGTACACGTTACCGCACATCGTATTGATCCGGGTTGGGAAGGCAGAATTGTGCTTGAGTTTTATAATTCAGGTAAATTGCCGTTGGCTTTACGTCCAAAGATGGTCATCGGTGCGTTAAGTTTTGAGGTATTGAGCGGTGAAGCTAAACGTCCTTACAATAGCCGTTCAGACGCAAAATATCATAATCAGCAAGGTGCAGTAGCCAGCAAAATTAATGAGGATTAGTGATGAAAAAATGGTGGGTAATTGGCAGTATCATTATCATTTTATCGGTAGTAATGATCGTACGCTATCAGCTCAACAAAATTACCCACTCGATTACAGAACGTATTGCCGCTGATTATGCAATTCAATTACAACCGACAGATTTAACCCTCTCCTATTTTCCGTTGGCATTAAGTGCCAAAAATATCCACTATCAACAACATAATTGGCAAATTGCCGCAAATGAAATTACTTTGAAATTTAGCTATCTCGGTTGGCTAACCGGCAAAGAGTGGATTAAACGTATCGACATAGCGGATGCTCGTTTAGCGCAGAATGATCACCTTTATTTAGATAAAATTGCTGCCAAAATTGAATATCACAACGCCGAGCATCACCAACCGAAAATTAGTTTGCTGTATGCTGAAAATCATCAGGTAACCGATATTCAAGGGCAGTTTATTCTGCAAACAATGCCGGATAAAGCACAATTTTCTCTACAACAATTGGCATTACAGTGGCAATGGCGTGAACCTATTGCGCAGATGCAAAAAGTACAAATTGCTGCTGATGTTATCGAGCTTTCGCAACAGGCTGATGATTTAGCGTTACAAGCAAACCGCCTACACTTAAATAGTGTTACATTGCCGTCGGTGAAAGCGATTGTTGGTAAAACACAAAGCGCAATGACGTTACTTTTTGCTAACAATGGAGAATTAACCATTCATAACCACAAAATTAATGACAAAGAAATCGAGTGGAATTTACAAGGTCAACGCATTGCTGCTACACAAATTTCTCAACTGTTAGGGTATCAGCCACTGGTGTTGGCTGATTTTGATTTGCAAGGTACAGCAACACAATATGACGGTCAATTGGCACAAGCGGCGTTGGATTTTGCTAGCGTTGGTGGTGGGCAAATTAAAGGGTTTAATATTTTGGCATTATTCGGTAACGCATTACCATTTGCGATTTCAGGATTAGAGCAAAATTTACAGGATACCAACTTTGAACATATCGAAGGACATTTACAAGGGAATCATCAGCAGTGGCAACTGCAAAATGGTGAAATTGTATTACATGATGTACGTCTAATTGGTCAAGGGCAAATCCATCCAGCAACGGCACAATGTGAATGGCAATTTGCGATTCAGCCGCAAAAAGCAGAATTTAGCCAATATCATCTTAATTTGGATCTTGACGGTAACTGTTTATCGCCAACATATCGTATTCGTTTAGATGATGCGATTAAAGACAAGTTAAAATCTAAATTGCAACAATTGTTAGAAAAGCTGTAAAACTTTAAGCTAAAGATTGGTAAATAAGAAATTAGTTGAAGGTTAGAGTGGCGGAACGGACGGGGCTCGAACCCGCGACCCCCTGCGTGACAGGCAGGTATTCTAACCAGCTGAACTACCGCTCCGCAATAAGAGGAAAAATCTTACAAAAAAATGGCGGAACGGACGGGGCTCGAACCCGCGACCCCCTGCGTGACAGGCAGGTATTCTAACCAGCTGAACTACCGCTCCGCATTTGTGGAGCGCATAATAATATTGTTGAGGAATGGCGTCAACTTCTTTTTTGTGATTTTGTGTTAATTGGTGAATTGATAAGCTAAATAACAGTTTATTGAAACGAAACTATATATAGACAAATAGTGTAACCTGTTGTTCATACAATATAGTAGGGTAACAATACAAAGGCACCACCGCAGTTTTTTTGCAAAAAAGTGACCTACATCACAAAATTTCATTAAAACTAACAAAACTAGGAATTTTTCCTAGTTTTTCTAAAGTATCTTCTCAAGGCATATTTTTCTTCTTTGATTAAGATTAGCGCCATCTTTTAGTTTGAATATCGAGGAAAATATGTTTAGTTTTTTACAAGAAGTTAGACAGCCTGTATTAGATCTTCCTGTCGAAGAAAGACGCAAAATGTGGTTTAAACCATTTATGCAATCCTACCTTGTGGTATTTATCGGTTATATGGCGATGTATTTGATTCGTAAAAATTTCAATATTGCCCAAAACGATATGATCGAAACTTATGGTTTAACCAAAACAGAATTGGGAATGATTGGTTTAGGTTTTTCCGTTGCTTATGGTATTGGTAAGACAGTAGTTTCTTACTATGCAGATGGCAAAAATACCAAACAATTCGTGCCATTTATGTTAATCCTTTCTGCGATCTGTATGCTTGGTTTTAGCGCCAGTATGGGTGGCGGCAGTGTCGCATTATTCCTAATGATCGCCTTTTACGCATTAAGTGGTTTCTTTCAAAGTACCGGCGGTTCATCAAGCTATTCCACCATTACAAAATGGACACCGCGTAAGAAAAGAGGCACATTCTTAGGCTTCTGGAATTTATCGCACAATGTCGGCGGTGCTGCAGCGGCTGGTGTGGCATTATTTGGAGCTAATGTGATCTTTAATGGTCATGTTATCGGTATGTTTATCTTCCCATCCATTATTGCCTTAATCATTGGTTTTATTGGTTTACGTTATGGTTCTGATTCACCGGAGGCTTATGGTTTAGGTAAAGCGGAAGAGTTATTTGGTGAAGAGATCAGCGAAGAAGATCGTGCCGCAGAAGAACAACAACTCTCTAAATGGCAAATCTTTGTTCAATATATCCTAAAAAATAAAGTCATTTGGTTATTATGTTTTGCCAATATCTTCCTTTATATCGTCAGAATTGGTATTGACCAATGGTCACCAGTATATGCTTACCAAGAGTTAGGCCTCTCAAAAGATGCAGCAATTTCAGGATTTGCCCTATTTGAAGTCGGTGCATTAGTGGGGACTTTCTTGTGGGGTTACTTATCTGATTTAGCAAATGGTCGTCGTGGTTTAACCGCTTGTGTTGCCTTAATTTTGATTGTCTTTACCTTAGAGTTCTATCAATTTGCGACTAATGAATATATGTATTTAACCGCACTATTTGCGTTAGGTTTCTTAGTGTTCGGACCGCAATTATTAATTGGTGTTGCTGCCGTAGGTTTCGTACCGAAAAAAGCGATTGCGGTGGCTGACGGTGTAAAAGGGACATTTGCCTATTTAATCGGTGATAGTTTTGCGAAATTAGGGATCGGTATGATCGCTGATGGTACACCAATCTTTGGCTTAACAGGTTGGTCAGGAACATTCGCTGCGTTAAATACATCGGCATTAATCTGTATGGCACTGCTCGCATTTGTTGCGATTGCAGAAGAGAAGAAAATCCGCCGTTTGAAAAAATCGCGTAAAGATGAAATGCAAGCCTAATGGTTAGCTGAATATGCAGTGTTGTCACTGCATATTCTATTTGCACTATAAACGTATTAATAGCATTAAGAGGTGTTAGAGAAATTTAAATTTCTATATATGTCATTGGATAGAATTGATGTGATCATTTTCTATTTGAAGATAGTGGACAGTAAATGGATGTATATAGATTTTGCCAATTTCTCTAACCCTCTGCCTTTTTGCCGTTCTAAGTATTTCTAATAACAACAATAAATCACCGATTAAACAAAATTAACTACTGCATATTTTTTATCCTAGTGTAGAATAGCCCCTTTTCCAAAAAGGTGAACAAGATGATCGATGTTGTATTGGTTGATGACCATATTATTGTCCGCTCTGGCTTTGCCCAATTGCTATCCCTAGAACCGGATATCCAAGTTGTCGGTGAATTTGGTTCAGTCAAAGAAACCCGTTTAGGCTTACCAAGATTAAAACCGAATGTTTGTATTATTGATATCTCAATGCCTGATGAGAGCGGTTTAGACTTATTGAAAGATATTCCTAGCACTATTCACTGCATTATGTTGAGTGTAAATGATTCAGAAGTCATCGTGAAAAAAGCGTTGGAGTTAGGCGCCAAAGGTTATTTAAGTAAACGTTGCAGCCCAGATGAATTAATTCAAGCAGTGAGAACGGTTTATGCCGGCGGTGTCTATTTAATGCCTGAATTAACCATTAAATTAGTTGCGGCAAAACAACAAAACCACTTTTTCCAACTGACCAAACGCGAACAAGAAATTTGTGAGATGTTGGTATCCGGGCTAGATGCCAAAGAGATTGCAGAAAAACTTAATCTTAGTTTTAAAACGGTACATGTGCATCGTGCGAATGCAATGAGCAAACTCAATGTAAAAAATAATGTGGAATTAGCGAATTTATTTAATCAACAGAAATTATGAAAACCTTATTTACTGCGCTATATAGCTGGTTTCTGATTGTTTGCACCTATTTTTGCTTATGGGTAATTTCCGATTACCTATTGGCAGATTCCGTTATCGCTTTTCTCTTTTTTCCATTCGCCTTACGCAGCGGTATTTTAATTCATACTGCGAAAAAATATTGGGGCGCTGTATATTGCGCAGAATATAGCGTACTGTTGTTATTAATCGCTTCTTATCCTGAACATAGTTACACCACGATTATTTTATTGAGCGTCCTCAGCTTGCCGATTTTACTGATCTTCAAAAATTACTATGTTGGTACGGAATTTAGACGCCTATTATTACAACTCTTGTTGATTCTATTATTAAGTTTGATCAATGGTATAGTGGTACAGGATCAACCTTTCTACTTTATCTTTTTAATTAGCTTTGCTGCCGCTATTTTATTAATTCCGGCTTGTTACCTGATTAGTAACTTTTTATTTGGTACTAAATGGCTGCCATTAACAGCTGCGTTGGTGAATAAACCGGTGATTCTAAGAAGTAAGCATATTCTGATTTACATTATTCTATTTCTATTAAATATCTTAATTCAGACGGCATTACCTGAAACTTTTAACCGTTTCGCACTATTTTATCTCTCAATTCCGATTATTTTGCTGGCGTTCCAATATGGTTGGCAAGGTGCGTTATTGGGGACGCTATTAAATAGTATTGCCTTAATTGGTACTGCGCATAGTTTTTCTAACTCGGAAATTACCGATCTGTTGCTGACTTTGTCGGCGCAAACCATTACTGGGATTTTTCTTGGTTTAGCGATTCAGCATCAGCGTGATCTTAATCATAGTCTGTCATTAGAATTAGCGAAAAATAAATATCTCACTCGTCAATTGATCAATGCGGAAGAGGCGATTCGCAAAGATATTTCGCGTGAATTACACGATGAAATTGGGCAAAACATTACCGCGATTCGTACCCAAGCCAATATTTTGAAACGGATTGATGATCGTGTTCAACAACTGCGCGTTGCCAATATTGTCGAGCAACTCTCGCTCAATATTTATGACACGATGAAAGGTTTATTAAACCGAATTCGTCCCCGTTTATTAGATGATTTAGATCTACAACAAGCATTACAAAATCTGATTATCGAATTGGATTTTGCCAGCCATCGGATTGAGGTAGATTTTCAGTGGCAAAAAACGGATCACATCGCTTTGGATCACGTGTTGGAAATTACTATTTATCGGTTATGCCAAGAGAGCCTAACCAATATTGTTAAGTATGCACAAGCGAGCAAGGTGTCGATGACAGTGATTATTGGCGACAAAATTTTACTAACGATTGCGGATAATGGCATTGGCTTTGATAGAAATAAAATCGCCGATTCTGGGTTTGGTATTCGTGGAATGCAGGAGCGCGTGAGTATGTTAGGTGGAGAATTTTCGTTACATTCCAAAACCTTAGTGCAAACGCCGCAACAACATGGCACCACCATTCAAATCACGCTACCTAGGGTGTAATTATGCAGCAACATCAGCAACAACAAGATCAACTTTATCGTTATTGGCGTATTCATCTGATGATCGCAATGTATATTGGCTATGCCGGCTTCTATTTTACCCGTAAAAGTTTTAATTATGCGGTACCGGCGTTGATCACTGATTTAGGAATCGATAAAAGCGATATTGGTTTAATGACTACGCTGTTTTACCTTACCTATGGAATTTCCAAATTTTTCTCAGGTGTTTTTTCCGATCGCTCTAATCCACGCTATTTTATGGCAATTGGGCTTATCTTAACTGGTGTAACCAATATCTTTTTTGGTTTGTCCAGTTCGCTATTTATGTTTATTAGTTTGTGGGTAATTAATGCGTGGTTTCAAGGTTGGGGCTGGCCTGCGTGCTCAAAGTTATTAACCACTTGGTATTCTAGAACAGAACGTGGCTTGTGGTGGTCAATTTGGAATACGGCGCATAATGTCGGCGGTGCGTTAATTCCACTGATTATTGGCTATTTAACGCTGCATTATAGTTGGCGGCATGGCTTTGTAATGGCGGGAATTTGTGCGATTGTAATTGGCTTATTGCTATTTTTACGCTTACGAGATACACCAGAATCAATGGGCTTACCGAGTATTGGGCAATGGCGTAACGATCAGTTAGAACTGGCGCAAGAGCGTGAAGGCACCGATCTCAATTGGCAGCAAATTTTACGCCGCTATGTCTTTTTCAATAAATATATCTGGTTATTAGCTTTAAGCTATACCTTAGTTTATATCGTGCGTACCGCCATTAACGATTGGGGCAATATCTATCTTACCGAGAAATATCATTACGATATTGTGGACGCTAATAGTATTGTGGCGTTGTTTGAAGTAGGCGGTTTTGTTGGCTCGTTGGTGGCAGGTTGGGGATCGGATCGCCTATTTTCGAGTAATCGTGGCCCAATGGCGTTGTTGTTTGCTATTGGGATTTTCTGTTCAATTCTAGCGCTATGGGTAATGACACAAGAAAAGATGGTGTTGCAAGGGGCGGTCTTTTTTGCGATTGGTTTTTTTGTGTTTGGGCCGCAAATGCTGATTGGAATGGCGGCAGCAGAGTGTTCACATAAAAAAACGGCAGGTGCCGCAACTGGTTTTGTTGGTTTATTTGCCTATCTTGGCGCAGCATTAGCAGGTTATCCACTCGCGTTAGTCACTCAATCATTTCACTGGACAGGCTTTTTTGTCGTGATCACCTGTTCCGCTTCGGTGATTGCTTTACTATTGTTACCGTTTTTGCGATTGCAGAATGAATAAAATGTGAACCAATCCATAAAAATTTAAAAAAGATCGTTTTTCTATAAAAAAATTGACAAAAAAGCGAAAAATAGCAGTATGATAACGTTCAGTGAGTTTTTGTTTGTTTCTTAAAGTGACAGCAAAGCAAGCTAACCTTTCTTTTTTACCGTTAATTTAGTAACACAACATAAGGAGCTATTATGAATCATACCTATCGTTTAGTTTGGAATGCCGTTAAGCAGTTATGGCAATGTGCTTCAGAAAATACTCGTGCCAAAGGTAAAAGCAGCACTGTAAAAACTGTTGTCAATAATCAAATTACCCCCCCCCCACAAGCATTTTTAACGCATGATTTATTATTTTCTTCCTCTCTTAAATTTCCTTTAACGCTTTTCACCACTGCTATTCTTTTTACTTTTACTAACTCAGCTTGGGCTGCAGAATGTCCGCAGCCTGATGGTTCGCAAAATCCTTTTATAATTACGGCTAATTGTGAAGGGGAACCAGGAGAGCCTGGTAAGCCTGGAGATGTAGATGGTAAACCTGCACTAAAACCAGCAATACAAGATACTAATACTAATTTAGAACTGATTATTAAAGCTAATGTTACTGGTGGAAAAGGTGGTGATGGTATTACTGTAGTGGTAGACTAATTCCGCAGTCCTCAATAGGTGGTAAACTATCACAAAAAGAGGACAATTTAATGAGAAGAACATTTAGCCCAGAATATAAAGCTGCGGCAGTAAAATTGGTGACCGAACAAGGTTATTCCATCCCACAAGCGTGCTTGGAATTAGGGATAGGAGAAACGGCATTACGTCGTTGGGTAAAACAAGTACAAGCAGAACAACAAGGTTATGTATTACCAGGCAGCAAGCCGATATCCCCCGAACAACAACGCATACGGGAACTGGAGAAACGGATAAAAATACTCGAAGAGGACAAAGAAATCCTAAAAAAGGCTACAGCGATTTTTATGTCTCTCGACAACGCCGCTACCAAGCGATAAAGGCATTAAAATCGTATGGTATCAAACGGGTGTGTGCGTTGTTTGAGGTATCAGAAAGTGCCTATTATGCCCAGTTAAGACAGGGTAGCAAGCCAAACAAATATGGACGTTTATCGTTAGAAATAAAGGCATTATTTGATGAAAGTCGAGGTTCAGCAGGTAAACGGACATTGAAAGCGAGATTACAGCATAAAGGGATTAAGGTAGGATTAGCGCTTATCCGTAAATTGATGAAGCAACAAGGTTTAGAGAGTAAACAACCGAAGAAACGTTATTCTTATCCATTTGCTGAGGGACAAACGATGCCATTTAATCATCTGTTAAACCGCCAATTTACTCCAGATGCCCAGACCACCGTATTGTGTGGTGATACAACCTATCTTAAGGTGAATGGAGAATGGCATTATCTTGCAGTTGTGCTGAATTTAGCTCATCGTCAAGTAGTCGGTTGGCGATTGCAAAGAGAGCATAATGCAGATTTAGTGGTAGAGGCATTAAATCATGCGATGCTAACGACAGCAAGGACAAAAGAGATGATATTTCATTCAGACCAAGGGAGTGTTTATCGGAGTTATCCCTTTACGCAATGTGTGAAACGTCATGGATTAATCCAGAGTATGAGTCGTCGAGGTAATTGTTGGGACAATGCGCCGATGGAGCGTTGGTTTAGAAGTTTTAAATATGAATGGATGTTAAAAGGGGGTTATGCTTCATTGTCGGCAGCGAAGGAGGACATTAAGAATTATGTATTTTATTATAATACTGTTCGTCCTCATGCTTACAATCAGGGATTACCACCCGTTTTCGCAAAACAACCTATCAGGGACTGTTAAATTAGTGGATCACTACAGATTTTCCGGGCGGCAAAAAAAGAGATTTTTCTCGCCAGCTCGAAAAATTGACAGCTTTTTTTGCCTGAAAATCTTATTTGCATTCGGGCAAGAGTGAGAGGGAACCCAAAGCTATTTTATAGAAGTTTTTGACAAGCCTAAATCTTAGATAAAAAATTCCCCTCTTTAAGCAAATAAAGAGGGGAATTTAGCAATAAAGAATTAAAGATTATTTAATTGAACTTGTAGCCATTGAGCTTCTAACGGATTAGCAGTAGTTAATGCGGTTTCAAACGCTTTTTTCGCTTCCTCTTTTTTACCCATAGCGTAGTAAATTTCGCCCATTAACATTGATTTACGACCTTGCCACGCTTGTTCAGAAACTTTATTCAAAGTCGCTAAAGCGGCATCAAATTGCTTTAATTGCGTTTGTACATTCGCCAAACGTAATGAAATCAATGACGATAAAGCGGCGTCTTTGGTATTACCCAATGCTTCTGTTAATGTAGCAGCGGCTTTTTCCCATTGTTTTGCATCGACTAAACTTTTTGCTTTATCTAGTAACAAGAAAGTCGCATAAACATTATCAGGGTTTTCTTTAATAAATTGCGTTAATTGCGGATTATCCGCAGTTGGATTAGCTTCAGTTGCTGCCAAAATTTGACTAAAGTTTGCTGAAGATTGGTGTACCTTACTAAGTTGGTAGCTTTGCCAATAACGCCAGCCAAATACACCAGCAATTGCCAAAATCACTGCCAGAATAATCACCTTACCGTTTTCTTTCCACCACTGCTTAATTTCTTCTATTTGTAGTTGTTCATCACTTGTTGTATAAGCCACAATTTCTCTCCTTAATGAGATTGATAGAATGGAGTTAAATAGTTAATTATCTCGCTCATTGGTAAGGTTACTTGTTCTGCACCACTGAGAAGATCTTTGATGACGACTTGTTGTTGAGCAACTTCATCTTCGCCAAGGATAATAGCAAATTTTGCACCAGATTTATCAGCGCGCTTAAATTGCTTTTTGAAATTACCGCCGCTGCAATGTAATAACACTTTTGTTTGCGGCAATTGATCACGAATTTGTGTTGCGACTTGTAACGCCGGTAATGTAGTGTTATCGCCCTGATGGACAATATAAATATCCACATTTGGATTGATTGGTAAATCGGCGACCACTTCTTGAATTAATAGTACTAAACGTTCTAAGCCCATCGCAAAACCGACTGCTGGTGTAGCGTGTCCGCCAAGTTGCTCTACTAAACCATCATAACGACCGCCGCCACAAACGGTACCTTGCGCACCTAACGCACTGGTTACCCATTCAAATACGGTTTTGTTGTAATAGTCTAAGCCACGCACCAATTTTTGGTTGATTTCATACTTGATGCCATATTGATCAAGAATACTGCATAGGGTTTCGAAGTGCTGACGTGAATCATCATCTAAATAGTCGTGTAATTTTGGTGCATCGTTTAACACTTCTTGTACTTTCGCATCTTTGCTGTCAAGAATTCGTAATGGATTGGTGGTTAAACGGCGTTTACTATCTTCATCAAGAAGCTCGAAATGTCCTTGTAAATAATCGACTAACGCAGCGCGGTAGTTCTTACGTGCTTCTAATGAACCGATAGAGTTGAGTTGTAGTTGTACGTGATCCGCAATGCCAAGATCTTGCCAAAGTTTTGCGGTCATAATAATTAATTCAGCATCAATTAATGGATTGGCAATACCAAAAACTTCTACCCCAAATTGATGGAATTGACGATAGCGACCTTTTTGTGGGCGTTCATAGCGGAACATTGGCCCGATATACCATAGACGTTGTTCTTGGTTATAGAGCAAACCATGTTCGATACCTGCGCGGACGCAACCAGCGGTTCCTTCTGGGCGCAAAGTTAAACTTTCTTCATCACGATCATTGAAAGTAAACATTTCTTTTTCAACCACATCGGTGACTTCACCGATAGCACGTGCAAAAAGTGGAGTAGATTCAACAATCGGCATACGAATTTCGCTATAACCGTAACTGTTTAAACGGTGTTTAACTTTATTTTCCACCCATTGCCAGAGCGGTGTATCACTCGGCAGATAATCATTCATTCCACGAATTGCTTGAATTGTTTTTGCCACGTTAATTTCCTATTTAAATTACTTAAGTTAAATTTGTTCTACTTTAATTTGATTTTTCGGATCTAAAGCACTGACACGTGCGCGAATTTGTGCTTCTAGTTGATCGATTAACTGATCATTATCAAAACGTTCTTTTTGGCGTTCGCCAGCTAAATAAAAGCCGCTTTTCTTATTACCGCCAGCAACGCCAAGATCGGATACTAAAGCCTCGCCCGGCCCATTTACCACACAGCCGATAATTGAAACATCTAACGGCATCGTAATATCTTCTAAGCGTTGTTCTAATGCATTAACTGTACCGATTACGTCAAATTCTTGACGCGAACAAGTTGGGCAAGCGATAAAGTTAATTCCACGAGAACGGATACGTAATGATTTAAGAATATCAAAACCGACTTTAATTTCTTCTACTGGATCAGCAGCGAGCGAAACGCGTAAAGTATCACCAATTCCCTCTGCAAGCAACATACCTAAACCGATAGCGCTTTTTACCGCACCGGATCTTGCGCCGCCAGCTTCGGTAATACCTAAATGCAATGGCTGTTTAATTTGTTTTGCTAATAAGCGGTAAGATTCTACGGCAAGAAAGACATCGGAAGCTTTTACGCTCACTTTGAATTGATCAAAGTTTAAACGGTCGAGAATATCGACATGACGTAAAGCGGATTCTAATAATGCTTCTGGTGTAGGTTCACCATATTTTTCTTGTAAATCTCGCTCTAAAGAACCGGCATTTACGCCGATACGAATTGGAATATTTTTATCTCTGGCACAATCGACAACGGCACGAATACGATCTTCACGTCCGATATTACCCGGATTAATACGTAAGCAATCGACGCCATATTCAGCGACTTTCAACGCAATACGGTAGTCGAAATGGATATCGGCAACAAGCGGTATATTGACTTGTTGCTTGATCAATTTAAAAGCTTCTGCTGCATCCATTGTTGGTACAGAAACGCGCACAATATCAGCGCCAACACGCTCCAATGCTTTGATTTGTGCGACGGTTGCTTCGACATCGGTAGTCCGAGTATTGGTCATTGATTGTACGGCGATAGGCGCACCATCGCCAATCGGCACATTACCAACATAAATGCGAGTTGATTTTCTACGTTGAATAGGTGATTGTTTTAACATAGCTTAAATTCTTATTTTGATTGATTTCATTTATTGTTGTGCTGGTAGTGTTAATTTAGCAACACGACCATCAATTTTTAGTGGAACATCTTGTCCTTGATAAGTAATTTTTACATTTTGTGGTGCGCCAATAATTAGTGAGTATGGCGGTTCACCTGTTAAATCAAGAATTTCACCTTGACGGTATTCACGTTCCGCTAAAGTTTTACGATTAACATCTTTTACACTTAGCCAGCAGCTTTCACCGGTAATTTCAATTTTTAAATTGTTTGGAATAACATCAGTTGCAGCTGGGGCATTTTGGTTTGGTGTCGTTGTTGCCGCAGTAGCTGATGTTGCTGTGCCATCAATTTTATTCATTTCGGTAGTTAATGCTTCGGTAGAAGTGTTCGGATAAGTAATGTTGCTATCATTACTTTTCGTGGTGTCTGTTGGTGCGGCTGCTTGTGGCGCAGCATTATTATCGCTAGTAATTTGTTCTACTACGGCGTTATTTTGTTGTTCCGCGGTAGCATCGGCAGTCGATTGTGCTGAATTGTTAGCGTTATTAGTCGCATCTGGAGCGGTTAAAGTATCAGTAGCCGGAGCTGGCTGATTATTCGCTGCAGTTTCAGTTGTTTTGTGCTCTTCAACAAAAGTTTCCCTTTCGCTGTTAGAACGTTGATGATCTTGCCACCACCATAATACGGTCATGCCAATAATTACAATCAGTACAATCCAACTTAGTGGACGTAGCCAATGGTGGTGAGATACGTAACGATTCACTGAATTTTTAGTGCGATGATTTTTATTTAAATCATTTTTTACTTCTTCGCCAAATACAGTTTGTGTTTGGATTAATTCCGCAGGTAGTTTGAGAAATTTTAAATAACTGCGAAGATAGCCGCGCGCAAAGGTTGCCGGGATATGTGGAATAGTAAATTCGTTATTTTCAAATTGTGTTAATACCGCTGTTTTAAGATTCGTTTTTTCTGCGACTTCTTCAATGGTTAGCCCTAATTTTTCACGAGCTTGGCGTAATTGCTGTCCTAAATTTACGCTATTAGAGAGTTGTTCTTGAACCATAATAAAAGTTAATTGTAGTTGAATAGGATAATATCTTGAGTGATGGCAATAATCTGCCATCAGTTACTCGTTAAACGTTGGGCTATTATACAGGAATGAATAACAAGAGTGGAACACTTACAAGAGATTCACTGCAATTCTTATTAATTTTTTATCCGTTGTTGCAACGCTTCTGCCTTTTCGGGTGCATATTTTTTTAGCTGCATAAGCCCAGTATTTACTTTCTGCTGATCATTGGCGAGATAGGCACAAATCACAATATTTTCGTAGGTATCAGCGAAATGATAGTAGGCTTTACTGGCTAAGGCTTTGTCGAAAAATTGGAAAGCTTGCTCAAATTGACGTTGATTACAGAGATAAGTGGCGTAGTTGTTTAAGACGTCGCCATTGTCTGGCACTAATTGTAGTGCTTTTTGGTAATAGTGATCTGCTTGTTGGTTTTGTGCAGTGTGTTGATAAAAATATGCTAAACCAAGATAGGGTAAATAGTCATTTGGTGTGTGTTGTAGAGCTTTATCTAAATTCGCTTTGGCAAGTGCTAAATTACCTTGAGCTAGATAAGCAAGACCTAATTCTACTCGAGTTTTTGCTGCCGCTGCGTTACCGCTGGTCGGTTGTTTGGTAGGTGAGGAGCTACAAGAAAAAAGAGAGAGTAGTGAGAAAAATATGATGGCTAATTTAGATAAAGAAGAGATTGATAACATATTTTCCTCACTTATTTTGTTTTAAGTTTAAGATTGATTAATAGCAATTGCCTTACCAAAGGCACGTTTTTGTGCAGTACGTTTTGTACGGTCAATTACATCGCCCGCTAATTGTCCGCAAGCCGCATCAATATCATCACCACGTGTTTTGCGCACGATCACTGTAAAACCATACTCCATTAAGGTCTTTTGGAAGCGATCGATTCTTGAATTAGAACTTTTGTTGTACGGCGCTTCCGGGAACGGATTCCATGGAATTAAATTGATTTTACAAGGGGTATTTTTTAATACTTTCGCTAATTGATGTGCGTGCTCAATTTCATCATTAACATGATCAAGCATCACATATTCAATGGTGACTTTACCATGGTTGGCATTGGAGATTTTTAAATAGCGATTAACAGAATCAATTAAGGTCTGAATATTATATTTTTTGTTTAGTGGTACGATTTCATCACGTAATTGATCGTTTGGCGCGTGTAGAGAAATTGCTAATGCAACGTCGATCATCTCGCCTAATTTATCTAATGCCGGTACGACGCCGGAAGTGGAAAGCGTTACGCGACGTTTAGATAAACCATAACCAAAATCATCGAGCATAATTTCCATTGCCGGAACTACATTGCTGACATTCAATAAGGGTTCGCCCATTCCCATCATTACTACGTTAGTAATTGGGCGAACATTAGTTTCGCCAAAAGTTCCTAATACTTTAGAAGCACGCCATACCTGTCCAATAATTTCAGAAACAGTCAAATTGCGGTTGAAACCTTGTTGAGCGGTAGAGCAGAATGTACAAGCTAATGCACAGCCAACTTGTGACGATACACAAAGTGTTGCTCGATCCGCTTCCGGAATATAAACACTTTCAATTTGTTGGTCACCAACTTGCATAGCCCATTTGATAGTGCCGTCAGAAGAACGTTGTTCTACGGCGATTTCTGGTGCTTTAATTTCGGCAACTTGTTTTAATTTTTCACGTAACACTTTGTTAATGTTGGTCATATTGTCGAAATTATCTTCTCCGTAGTGATAAATCCATTTCATAATTTGATCAGCGCGGAAAGGTTTTTCGCCAAGTGTTGCTAAAAAGTTGCGCATATCTTGACGTGTTAAATTTAATAAATTGGTCTTTTCAGTTGTTGACATAAATAAATCGCCTCGTTATTACACATTATGGCTGGAGTGTGCTTAATGTAGTGATTATAAAAAGCACGAATTTTACTGATTTGTGGTGCGTTATGCTAGTAAATTTATTGGGTTATTTGTTGGTTGTAAGCAGAATTTTGTGCAGTAGATCGACAAAATAACAAATATTGCAAAATTAGCTGCTGTTGTAAGCATAAAAAAAGCCGCTTTAGTGCGGCTTTCTGGCAAACAAGCTAAATTATTTTGCTAAATGATCTTCATAACGTTTAGCTACGAAATCCCAGTTTACGACATTCCAGAATTCTTTGATGTAGTCTGGACGACGGTTTTGGAATTTTAAGTAATAAGCGTGTTCCCAAACATCAAGACCTACAAGTGGGAAGCCTTCGCAACCAGCAACTTCTTTACCCATTAATGGGTTGTCTTGGTTAGCGGTAGAAACAACTGCTAATTTACCATCTTTCACGATTAACCATGCCCAACCAGAACCAAAACGGGTTGCAGCAGCTTTTTCAAATTCCGCTTTGAATGCGTCAACAGAACCAAAATCACGTTCAATCGCTTCTTTTAATTTACCTTGTAAAGTAGTACCTTTTTTCAATGATTTCCAGAAAAGAGAGTGGTTGAAGTGACCACCAGCGTTGTTACGTAATGCAGTAAATTTTTCTGCTGGTACTTTATCTAAGTTAGAAGAAAGTTGGCCTGGGCACATATCTTGTAATTCTTGTGATAAACCCTCTAATGCAGCATTTGCATTATTCACATAAGCTTGGTGGTGTTTGCTATGGTGGATTTCCATAGTTAACGCATCAAAATGTGGTTCTAAAGCGTCATAAGCGTAACCTAATTCAGGTAATTTGAAAGCCATAATTTCATCCTCTGTTGTTAAAAAATGTTAATAAACGGTGTCATATAAGTACCGAAAACGGCCAAAATCTTAACAAATTTTTTGAAAGAAAACACCTTTATTTTTGATAACAAAAACCTATACATCCAAAATATGTTCTTTAAGGTATTGATAAATCTCACGATATGCTTTTGGTGGAGTATTGTTTTCCTTTTCTTTTAGCGCATTACGAATTAATGCACGTAATTTTTGGCGTTCCAATGTTGGATACTCATTAAGCAATTCGGTAATAGTTTCATCACCATTGCTTAATAAAGCTTCACGATAAGCTTCAATTTTGTGTAATAAAATTTGTTGCTGATTATGCTTATTTTCAATTTTATCCAATGCAGCTTGAATGGGTTCAACATCACGTTGCCGTAATAATTTGCCAATATATTGAATTTGACGGCGATAACTTTCACGAGAAAGACGTCTGGCCAATTGAATTGCGTCGGCGAGTTGATCATCTAATGGAATTTGATTTAACGAACTTTCTGGTAAATCAACGATTTTTTGTCCGAGCTGTTTTAACATTTCGGCATCACGTTTAATCTCACTTTTACTCACCCAAATGATCTCTTCATCATCTTCTTCTTGCCACTCTAACTCTTTATTTTTATGTCGCATTTCCGTTTTCCTATTGGTAATAATGTGAAATATGGCGCTACATTCTAGCAGAAGATCTGTGATTTTTTATATAATCCTTTTCCATTGATAAAAAAGTGCGAAAGAGAGAAGAAGATGACGCAACAAAAACAACAAGATTTTCTACAACAGCAACAGCATCTTTGTAATGCGGTCGATTACGCTTTATCACTAGCGGCTCAAGCCGGCGCAGCTGCGGAAGTAAGTATCACGAAAGTAACAGGTTTGAGTGTTTCTACCCGTTTAAAAGAGATTGAAAATTTAGAATTTAATAATGATGGTGCATTAGGGATTTCTGTTTATGTAGGGAATAAAAAGGGCAATGCTTCGACTTCGGATTTAAGCAATGAGGCGATTAAACGTACAGTAGAATCAGCATTATCTATTGCGAAATATACTTCGGAAGATGATTGTACAGGTTTGGCACCAAAAGAGTTAATGGCATTTAATCCGCCAGATTTACAGCTTTATCATCCAACTGATATTTCGGTTGATCGTGCGGTGGAACTGGCATTATCTGCGGAAACAGCAGCGTTAGATTATGATGCTAAAATTGTTAATAGTGAGGGAGCTAGCTTTAATTCAAGTGAAGGCATTCGCGTTTATGGCAATACTTATGGGGTGTTGAATAGCTATTTATCGTCACGTTATTCGCTTTCTTGTAGTGTGATTGCTGAACAAAATCAGGCATTAGAGCGCGATTATGAATATACCATTTCTAGAAATTTTGCTGATCTTCAATCTGCATTATGGGTTGGAGAAAATTGTGCGAAAAAGACATTAGCACGTTTAAATCCGCAGAAATTAAGCACATTACAAGTGCCGGTGATCTTTTTGAATGATGTGGCAACCGGTATTATCGGGCATTTAGCTTCGGCGATTAGTGGTGGATCTTTATACCGTAAATCTTCATTTTTATTAGATCAATTAGGGCAACAAGTTTTACCATCTTGGTTCCAAATTAGTGAAAGACCGCACTTATTAGGACAATTAGCTTCAACACCATTTGATAGTGAAGGCGTAATGACACGCGATCAGGAAATTATTACGGATGGCGTGTTACAAACTTATCTATTGACTTCATATAGCGCCAGAAAATTGGGTATGCAGACAACAGGACACGCTGGCGGTATTCATAATTGGTTGGTGAAACCGAATTGTGCTGGTGGTTTGGCTGCCTTACTAAAACAGATGGGAACGGGGTTATTGGTTACTGAATTGATGGGACAAGGTGTTAATTTGGTAACAGGAGATTATTCGCGTGGTGCTGCAGGATTTTGGGTGGAAAATGGTGAAATTCAATTTCCAGTAGCAGAAATTACTATCGCAGGCAGTTTGCCGGAGATGTTAAAACAGATTATTGCGGTAACGGATGATGTAGAAGAGCGTTCAAATATTCGTACTGGTTCTATTTTAATTGAAAATATGAAAGTGTCTGGTGAATAATTTTATAAATGAGAATAATTCTTATTGACATTAAAAAATAATCTGCTACTATTCAACACAGGTCGGCATAGAGTGAGTGTGCAGTCCGAGTAGTAGTAGAGTAGAAAGTAAATTTGTAGTAGTGAAAAGGCGAGGAAGGGATTCCCCGCCTTTTCTTTTTTCTAAAAAAAAGTGATAAATCGATTGAAAATTTTCAATAAAGCGGTAAATTCTTAGAGCTTTTACTAATTAAATAATAATTTAGCAGTATCTAAGGATAAAAATTATGCAAACATTACAAAAAATCAGCCAGTTTGCTGGCAAAACTTTTTCAATCTGGGTATTACTTTTTGCCTTCCTAGCTTATCAATTTCCAAGTTTTTTCGCCGGGTTTGTTGCTTATGTGCCTTATTTATTGGGAATTGTGATGTTTGGTATGGGAATTACCTTAACAGTACAAGACTTCAGTGAAGTAGTAAAACATCCAAAAGCTGTTTTTATTGGTGTGGTAGCACAATTTGTGGTGATGCCGGGCATTGCTTATGCATTAGCAAAAGGTTTTAATTTACCGCCTGATTTAGCTGTTGGTGTGATTTTAGTGGGCGCGTGCCCAGGCGGTACTTCATCTAACGTGATGACTTATTTAGCGAAAGGAAATACGGCGTTATCTGTAGCTTGTACTTCTGTTTCCACTTTATTAGCACCATTCTTAACTCCAGCGGTATTCTATGTATTAGCGAGTCAATGGTTGGATATTGATGCTTATGCAATGTTTATTTCTGTATTGAAGATTGTGTTATTCCCAGTTTTCTTAGGTGTTCTTGCTAGAACATTATTAACGAAACAAATGGTGAAATTAGGCACTTGTACCCCATTAGTTTCAGTTATTGCAATCGTGTTGATTTTGGCTGCAGTAGTAGCAGTCAGCAAAGATAAAATTATTGAATCTGGTTTATTTATCTTCTTTGTCGTGGTGTTACATAACGGTTTAGGTTATTTGCTTGGTTTCTTAGTAGCGAAACTCTTTAAGTTGAATTTAGCAGATAGCAAAGCGATTGCGATTGAAGTAGGAATGCAAAATTCTGGTTTGGGTGCTGCATTGGCAACGGCTTATTTTAATCCGATTGCTGCAGTACCAAGCGCGGTGTTTAGTTTTTGGCACAATATTTCAGGGCCGATTTTGGCAACGCTTTTTGCTTCAATGAATAGTAAAGAAGAGTTACGAAAATAGAAAAACACTGCAATTCAGTAAAAAAAAGCATAGAATAAGCGGCATTATTTTGTCGCTTATTTCATTAACAAATAAAAAGGAACAATATGAATCAAGATTTTTTAGATTTTGAATTACCGATTGCCGAACTTGAGGCAAAAATTGACTCACTACGCGCGGTATCTGGGCAAGATGATAAAATCAATCTTGACGAAGAAATTGCTCGTTTAAAGAAGAAAAGTGAAGAATTAACGAGAAAAACTTTTGCAGATTTAACGGCTTGGCAAGTTTCTCAAATGGCACGTCATCCACAACGTCCTTATACATTAGATTATATTGAACATATTTTTACTGAATTTGAAGAGTTGGCAGGTGATCGTGCTTTTGCTGATGATAAAGCGATTGTAGGTGGTATTGCACGTTTAGATGGTCGTCCAGTGATGGTAATCGGTCATCAAAAAGGGCGTTCAGTAAAAGAAAAAGTAAAACGTAACTTTGGTATGCCAGCGCCGGAAGGCTATCGTAAAGCGTTACGTTTAATGCAAATGGCAGAGCGTTTTAAGATGCCAATTATTACTTTTATTGATACACCGGGAGCTTATCCGGGTGTTGGTGCAGAAGAGCGCGGACAATCAGAAGCGATTGCGCGTAATTTACGGGAAATGTCGATGTTAAAAGTGCCAATTATTTGTACCGTAATTGGTGAAGGTGGTTCCGGTGGTGCGTTGGCGATTGGCGTCGGTGATAAAGTGAATATGCTGCAATATAGTACCTATTCTGTTATTTCTCCGGAAGGTTGTGCTTCTATTTTGTGGAAAAAAGCGGATAAAGCTTCAACTGCTGCTGAGGTAATGGGATTAACAGCGGATCGTTTGAAAAAATTATCATTAATTGACAGCATTGTTGAAGAGCCACTTGGCGGTGCACACCGTAATCTTGAACAAATGGCAGAAAATTTAAAAGCACAAATTAAAACTGATTTAGAAGAGTTGGCATTATTAGGTCACGAAGAGCTTCTAGATCGCCGTTATCAAAGATTGATGAGTTACGGTTATTGTTAGTAGGAAATTGTAATGAAGAATGTTTTATCAATACAATCTCATGTCGTATATGGTTATGCGGGAAATAAAGCGGCAGTATTGCCGATGCACTTATTAGGTGTAGATGCTTGGGCATTAAATACGGTGCAGTTTTCTAACCATACCCAATATCAACGTTGGAAAGGCATGGTGATTCCAAAAGAACAGATTGCTGAAATCACGCAAGGGATTGCGGATATTGGCGCGTTGTCAGAATGTGATGCAGTGTTATCAGGTTATATTGGTGCGGCGGAGCAAGGACAAGAAATTTTAAATACAGTAAATGCAGTCAAAAAAGCCAATCCAAATGCGATCTATTTTTGTGATCCAGTGATGGGGCATCCGGATAAAGGCTGTGTAGTGGCGCCTGGTGTTGCAGAATTTTTAGTCAGTGATGCAATGAGCCAAGCTGATATTATTGCGCCAAATTTGGTGGAGTTGCGTGAGTTAAGCGGTTTAACGGTAGAAAACTTTAGCCAAGCATTAGCAGCGATAGAAGCGATTTTGGCGAAAGGGCCAAAGACAGTGTTGGTGAAACATTTAAGTAAAGTGGGACAAGATCCAAATAAATTTGAAATGGTGTTAGCTACCCAGCAAGGAATGTGGCATATTAGCCGTCCGTTGCATGAGTTTGTTGGTCGCGATCCTGTCGGTGTTGGCGATATGACCAGTGCAATTTTCTTAGCTAATCTATTGAATGGAAAATCAGAGATTGAGGCTTTTGAGCATACAGCAAATGCGGTTAATGATGTGATGACTGTAACTAAAGAGTCGCAAAAATATGAATTACAAATCATTCCAGCGCGGAATTATATTGTAAATCCAATTAGCCAATATAAAGCGGTAAAAATTGCTTAATCATATGTGTTCATTGATTGATGAATTAATTAAACAAATTAACGAAAACGCCTTGCAGAACAAGGCGTTTTTAATTGGTTTCAGTGGTGGTGTAGATTCAACAGCATTATTGCACCTGTTTGTTGAGTTACGCCAACGTTATGATTTTCCACTACGAGCTATTCATATTCATCATGGACTAAGTGTTAATGCTGATCATTGGCTAGAACATTGCCAGCAATTTTGTGCACAATTTAAGATTCCTTTTATTGCCCAAAAAGTGCAATTAGCGTCATCAGCAAATATTGAAGCGGAAGCACGAAAAGCGCGTTATCAAGCTATTCAAGCAGAATTACAAGCGAATGAAATATTGGTTACGGCTCATCATTTAGATGATCAATGCGAAACTTTTCTGTTAGCGCTAAAACGTGGTAGTGGCGTGAAAGGGTTATCGGCAATGCCAGCACAAACACAATTATTTTCACTGCCGATTTTTCGCCCTCTGTTAAGGATTACCCGATCTCAATTAGAGCAATATATTACTGAACATCAATTAGTGACCATTTTCGATGAAAGTAATGATGATACGAGATATGAACGTAATTTCTTACGCAATGAAGTGTTGCCATTATTAAGAGCACGTTGGCATAGTATTGATCAAGCGATCGTTCGTTCTGCTCAATTATGTGCGGAACAGCAACAATTATTAGAAGAGCTATTACAACCGATTTTGTTACAACATTTGTCCGCTAATGGTTGTTTTCATCTGCAGCAGTTTGCTGATTATTCGAGAGAAAAACAAAAACAATTATTGCGGTTATGGTTAGCGCATTGGCAGCAACCAATGCCGACACAAAAACAGTTGCAAGTTTTGTTGGATGAAGTGGTGGCAGCAGAACAAGATCGCCAACCAGAATTACAGCTTAATAATCGAATGGTACGTCGCTTTCAGGAGCAGCTATATTTAACACCGATCTATCAATCATTACAGCAACAGATATTGCCATTAGCGATTGGGCAAACTTTATTATTACCTGATGGTTTAGGTGAAATTAGCTGTGAACAATCTGATCAAGGTTTGCTATTGAGTTGGCAGCAACATCAATTCGTTGTGCTACCACCAGTGAATTTTCAACAGATGACTATTCGTTTTCATTATTCAAAGAGAGTAAAAATTGCTCCGCAAGCAAAACATACTGACATCAAAAAAGTTTGGCAAAAATTAAAAGTGCCAACGTGGCAGAGAACACGTATCCCGTTACTCTTTATTGATGAACATTTTTATGGGGCTATCGGCTATTTTAAGAATTATGCAGAATAACTTGCATTATTCTGCATCTGCTAAGGTTTTAATAATCGGTGTTGTTAATGGTTGGTTATCGAAATAGGCTTGATCGCGAAATACTAAGCGTTGTTCAACAAACCAATTAATAATTTGCGGATAGTAGTATTGTTCGTAATGCTTCACTCGAGTCGATAAATTCTCTTCCGTATCTTCTGGTAAGATTGGTAACTTGAATTGAAAGACTAACTGTCCTCCATCCATTTCTTCATTGACAAAATGCACACTAAAACCATGCTCTGTATCTTTATTTTCTAAAGCACGTTGATAAGTATGTAAACCAGGATATTTTGGCAATAAAGATGGGTGAGTATTTAATATCTTACCAGTAAAACGTTGTGTAAATTCAGCGGTAAGAATCTTCATATAACCGGCTAAGACAATTAAATCAACTTGATATTCAGCCAGTAAATCACCAATGGCTTGATCCATTTGTTGGTTGTCAGCAAAATTTTTACGCACAAAAACGTGGGTAGGAATATTAGCTTTTGCTGCACGTTGTAAGCCATAGGCGCTGGCTTTATTGCTAATCACTGTAACAATATCAGCATTGAGCTGACCAGCGTTACAAGCGTCAATAATCGCTTGTAACGTTTGTCCTTCACCAGAAATTAAAACAGCAACTCTTTTTTTCATTAGCGAATCACAACTTGTTGAGTTTCTTGTGGTTCAAGGTGTTCAATTTGTCCAATCACCCACGCTTTTTCACCAGTTTGCGCTAATAAAGCTAGAGCAGTTTCAACATCTTCTTGTGGTAAAGCAATCACCATACCAACACCACAGTTGAAAGTACGATACATTTCATAAGTATCAACATTACCGTTTTCTTGTAACCAACGGAATACTGATGGCCATTGCCAGCTTTTCTCATTGATGACTGCACGTACATGATCAGGTAATACACGAGGAATATTTTCCCAGAAACCACCACCAGTTAAATGTGCAATAGCGTGTACATCAACGTGTTTAATTAACTGAAGGATAGATTTCACATAAATTTTAGTTGGAGCAAGTAAATGATCAGCTAATGGTTTTCCATCGAGTAATGTTTCTGCTGGTGAAACTTTTGCAAGCTCAATGATTTTGCGGATTAATGAATAGCCATTAGAGTGTGGGCCAGAAGAGGCTAAAGCAATTAATGCGTCACCAACACGTACTGCGCTACCATCAATGATTTCATTTTTTTCCACAACACCAACACAGAAACCGGCAAGGTCATAATCGTTAGCGTGATACATACCCGGCATTTCTGCTGTTTCACCGCCAATCAATGCACAACCAGATTGTTCACAACCGTCAGCAATCCCTTTGATTACATCGCTTGCAACGTCAACATCAAGTTTGCCAGTAGCATAATAATCAAGGAAAAACAGTGGTTCAGCACCTTGTACAATTAAGTCATTAACGCACATAGCCACTAAGTCAATACCAATGGTGTCATGCTTATGAAGATCAATCGCTAAACGAAGTTTTGTGCCTACGCCATCAGTACCGGAAACCAAAATTGGTTCTTTATATTTGGTCGGAATTGCACATAACGCACCAAAACCGCCTAATCCGCCAATCACTTCGGCGCGGCGAGTACGTTTTACATGAGGTTTAATTCGATCAACTAATTCATTGCCTGCATTAATATCAACGCCAGCGTCTTTATAACTTAATGTTTGTTTGTCCACATTTGCTCCTTAGGTGGGTTGACAACTATCATCGGGCGCAGATTGTACACGATTAAGCAATCGTTTGCGATATAGATCACTCATAAATGCAAGAAATATTTTGCGATAGATTAGGTTATTTGCAGATTTTTGGTAGTGAGTATGGCTATTTGCGAATTGGTAGTTTAAAATCGTGCGATTTTTTTGAATTTTGAGAGGGCAACAAAATGAAAATCGTTGAAGTAAAACATCCGCTTGTAAAACATAAACTTGGTTTAATGAGAGCGGCTGATGTTAGCACAAAACATTTCCGCGAATTAGCGACAGAAGTTGGTAGCTTATTGACTTATGAAGCAACCGCTGATTTGGAAACGGAAGTCATAACGATTGATGGTTGGTGCGGACCGGTACAAGTTGAACGTATTAAAGGGAAAAAAGTGACTGTTGTGCCAATTTTACGTGCCGGTTTGGGAATGATGGAAGGCGTATTAGAACATATTCCAAGCGCTAGAATTAGTGTAGTGGGAATGTATCGTAATGAAGAAACCTTAGAACCAGTACCTTATTTCCAAAAATTAGCGCCAGATATGGAAGAGCGTTTAGCGATTATTGTTGATCCAATGTTAGCGACTGGTGGCTCAATGATTGCAACAATTGACTTGTTGAAAAAAGCACAATGTCCAAGAATTAAAGTATTGGTATTAGTGGCAGCGCCAGAAGGTATTAAAGCGTTACAGAATGCACATCCTGATGTAGAGCTTTATACAGCATCAATTGATGATCATCTGAATGAGAATGGTTATATCATTCCAGGTTTAGGTGATGCAGGTGACAAGATATTTGGTACTAAATAAAGTCCAAATATCTTTTTTTTTAGTTAATTTATCCAGAGAGGTGAAACTAATTTATGAGTTCAGAAACTCAACCAGTTATTGTAGAAAGTAAAGCAAAACAAGCATTTGTTGGTTTACAAATGCTGTTTGTGGCGTTTGGTGCTTTAGTTTTAGTGCCATTAATTACTGGATTAGACAGTAATACTGCTTTGTTAACGGCAGGGGTCGGAACGTTATTATTCCAACTATGTACGAAGCGCCAAGTGCCAATCTTCTTAGCATCTTCTTTTGCCTTTATTGCACCAATTCAATACGGTATTGCTACTTGGGGTTTACCAGTAACTTTAGGTGGATTGGTTTGTGCCGGTTTAGTCTATGTGGCATTAAGTGCATTAGTGAAATTGAAAGGTGTTGAAGCGTTACAACGTGTATTTCCACCGATTGTAGTTGGTCCGGTAATCATTATTATCGGGATGGGACTAGCACCAGTTGCCGTTGATATGGCACTTGGGAAAAATAGTAATTATAGCTACGATCAAGCGCTTATCGTATCAATGATTACATTATTGACGACTTTAGGTGTTGCTGTATTCGCCAAAGGAATGATGAAATTAATTCCAATTATGTTTGGTATTGCAGCTGGCTATATTGTTTGCGCTTTTATGGGGTTGATTAACTTACAACCTGTTTATGATGCACCTTGGTTTAGTGTCCCTACGATTACAACACCAGAGTTTAAACTAGAAGCAATCTTGTATTTATTACCAATTGCGATTGCACCTGCAGTAGAACACGTTGGTGGTATTATGGCAATTAGTTCTGTAACAGGAAAAAACTTCTTACAAAAACCGGGCTTACACCGTACTTTGCTTGGTGATGGAATCGCAACATCTGTGGCTTCTTTTTTAGGTGGTCCACCAAATACAACTTATGCAGAAGTGACTGGCGCAGTGATGCTAACTCGTAACTTTAATCCAACGATTATGACTTGGGCAGCCGTTTGGGCGATTGCAATTTCATTCTGTGGCAAGGTTGGCGCCTTTTTATCGACAATTCCAACCATCGTAATGGGTGGTATTATGATGTTGGTATTTGGTTCAATTGCAGTAGTTGGAATGAGTACCTTAATTCGTGGTAAAGTGGATGTCACAGAATCACGTAATCTTTGTATTATTTCGGTAGTGATGACCTTTGGTATCGGCGGTATGTTTGTTAATTTTGGTGAAGTTTCATTAAAAGGTATCAGCCTTTGCGCTATTGTGGCGATTTTATTGAATCTAGTTTTACCAAAAGAAGCTAAGAAAGCAGAAGAAACTGAAGTATCACAATAGTTGCTGAAAAAATCGGAAAACATCAGGTGGAAAACTTGCTCAACCTGATGTTTTTCTTTATTCTTATAACCAATTTTTTCTTTGCTCATTAGGTAGTTTTTTGCAGCATCAATATATTTTACCCATTCACGAATTTGATCCTGAAACATTTGAGAATTTTGATGCACAGCATAATCAAGTGCTATGTAGTTCTTTATTTGAAAATTTTGCTCATTTGCATCAACCATTTTTCTATCTATGGGGAACAAAGAGTAGCGGTAAAACCCACATCTTAAAAGCAGCAAATAATCTATTTTTACAGCAAGAACGGGCTTCTATCTATATTCCATTAACTAAAACCAATTATTTTTCACCAGAAATTTTGGAATCATTGGAAGAGTTGGATTTAGTTTGTTTAGATGATCTTAACGCGGTTGCGGGTAATCAAGAGTGGGAAGTGGCGATTTTTGATCTATTTAATCGGATTAAAGAGAGCGGTCATACGCTATTACTGATTAGTGCAAATGCACCAGCGCAACAACTCGCGATTCAATTACCAGATTTACGTTCTCGCTTAAGTTGGGGAGAAAGTTATCAGTTAGCAGAATTATCTGATGATAAAAAAGCAGCTGTGTTGCAACAAGCTGCTCGTAAACGAGGGTTGGAATTACCTGATGAAGTGGCGAAATTCCTATTAAATCGTTTAGATCGCGATTTAACTTACCTCTTTTCTATTTTAGACAAATTAGATAAAGCCTCTTTACAAGCGCAGCGAAAATTAACCATTCCGTTTGTGAAAGAGCAGCTTCATCTGTGATTTAGGCTAATTGGCTTTGTAATTGTCCAATTTTGACACCTAATAAGCCCAATGAAACGGGATCTAATGACTCACCTAAAAATTTAAATAGGCTCTCTAAATCAGCAAATTCTTGTGTAAATTCAATATGATTTTCGACTTTACGGGTAAATTGATAATGTAATGATTGCTTTGTATAAATAGCATCTAATTGAATAGAAACAGTTTCAAATAAATGATTTCTTGCGCCTTCTTCACCGGGATCGCTTTGACGAATCACCCAACTATTTTGATACAGCGGATAGGTTTGAATTTCAGTTGTGTTGTTCATTATTATTTCCTTGATATTACTAGTGAAAAGGTGCGCATAGTATAGATTTAGTCTTTATTCAAGTAAATAACTTGCTTATAATCTAAGAGCTTTTGATGCAAGGAGTTTTGATATGTTAGCCGTTTTTAAAGAGTGGTATAAACGTCGTTTTAGTGATCCACAAGCCGTAGGATTATTTAGTTTAATTTTAATTGTTTTTGCAGTTTTTTATTTCTTTAGTGATCTTTTTACACCATTATTGATTGCGATTGTATTGGCTTATTTATTAGAACTCCCAATTCAATACCTTTCCACTAAATTTCGATTTCCACATATATTGGCATTAATTGTCGTTTTAGGTGGCTTTATCGCAATGGTCTTTTTTATCCTATTAGTGATGGTGCCAACATTGTGGAATCAAACGGTAAATCTCTTGAAAGATTTACCAACAATGAGTAATCAACTACATCAATGGGTATTATCATTACCGGAGAATTATCCAGAATATGTCGATTATGCGATGATTGATACGATTTTTAATAGTGTGCGTGAGAAGATTCTCGGCGTTGGTGAGTCTGCATTACGTTATTCATTAGTTTCTATTGTCAGTGTAGTCACCATCGGTATTTATGCCTTTTTAGTGCCGTTGATGGTGTTTTTCCTTATCAAAGATAAAGATTATTTAATCGCTGGAGTTACTCGATTTTTGCCGCAAAATCGCCAATTGGTAAACCAAGTTTGGGATGAAATGAAACAACAAATTGCGAATTATATTCGTGGTAAAGTGGCAGAAATTGTGGTGATGACTGTAGTCAGTTACGTTACCTTTTTGTTGTTTGGTTTAAATTATTCACTGTTATTAGCGGTCGCTATTGGTTTGTCAGTGTTAGTGCCTTATGTGGGCGCAGTATTGGTAACCATTCCACTAGCATTAGTTGCATTATTCCAATTTGGTTGGTCTGCAACATTTGGCTATTTAATGTTGGTTTATACTATTACACAAATCCTTGATGGCAATTTATTAGTGCCTCTATTGTTTTCTGAAGCAGTAAATTTGCATCCTTTAGTTATTATTGTGTCAGTGATTTTCTTTGGTGGTTTGTGGGGATTCTGGGGTGTATTTTTTGCTATTCCATTAGCCACATTAGTAAAAGCGATTATTAGTGCATTACCGCCAATTAATGTGGCTGAATAATTTAATTTGCTTAGCGTAATGATAGTTTACGGCGCAATCCACGCAAAATAAGGAACAGCCATGGCCATAACACGCCGCTTAAAATTGAGCCGGCAATTTCTTGTGAATTGAAAATGGCGCTATGCAAAAAGAGTTCTAGTAAGAAGATCGCGATGCGAATAATAAATACGCAGAGAATTACCAATAGGCTTTGCTGCCATAAAGAGAGATTGCGTAGAATCATTGAATTGACTGCAATTAAATAAGCGAATACAGAAAGAATTAACGCATGAATTCCTAAAATAGAACCGAGTACTAAATCCCAAACTAATCCGGTCAAAAAGGCCATCCCAATATTAATGCGTCCAGGAATTGCCATTACCCAATATAAAAGCACTAAGATCAGCCACGCTGGACGATAACCAGAAAAATCTGCCGGCCAAGGCATAATTTCAAAGACTAAAGCGATAATAAAAGTGACGGCAATCATCAGCCATTGGAATACTACATTTGGTCTCATACTATTCTTCTTCTACTTTTTCTTTAGTTGGTAATGGCTTATCCAAGTTATCAGCAGGTAATGCACTATTTCCTTCTGCTGGTGACTCTGTTGATGGTGCAGCTTGTTGTGATGACAAACGTTGTTTCACCACCTCTTTAATTTGTGCTGGCGAATTACTGTTTAAGCGTTTCATATCTTCATTAGTTGGCCAAAGCAGCAACAAATAGCGTAATCTTTCTAATGAAGCGAGTGGTTTAGCAATAACGGTAGCAAAATAGTTGTTACCTTCACGAGAAACAGATTCCACAATCGCGACTGGATAACCTTCAGGGAAACGCCGACCTAAACCAGAAGTAACTAAGAGGTCGCCTTTTTCAATATCAGCAGAGCGAGAAACATTATCGAGTACTAGTTCATCTGGACGCCCTGTCCCACTAGCAATGACGCGGATATCTGAACGTAATACTTGTAATGGAATAGAATGAGTAACGTCAGAAATTAATAACACGCGACTGGTATTGTGGCCAACAGAGATAATTTGCCCAACGACACCTTTTTCATCAATCACTGGTTGGCCAACATAAGCGCCATCTTTTTCACCTTGATTGATCACCACTTGTTGGCGATAAGGATCGGTTTCAGCGGTTAAAACTTCCGCAATTTTCTTATATTCATCATGACGTAACGGTGAATTTAACAACAAGCGTAAACGTTGATTTTCTACTTTGAGTTGATCAAGTAGAAGTAAATCAGCATTTTTTTCTAACAATTGATCTTTTAAAACTTTATTCTCAATTTGTAGGGTACTGGTATCCACTAAATTATCAGATACACCATCTAACACTGAACGTGGTGTATTAGCGAGGTAATAGATCCAACTGACAGTTGTTTCTAACATACTTCGGATCTGTAATAAATTGCGTGTTTGTCCGTCGGAAAACATTAAGATTACCGATACGAATACTGCAAATATTAGTCTAACGCCGAGAGAGGGAGATTTTGTGAATATTGGTTTCATACCATCAAATTACAAAATAAAGCAGCTTGAGGACAAGCTGCTCTAATTGAGTTCAAGATCAAAGATTACTCATCACTAAAAATATCGCCGCCAAGCATATCGATCATTTCTAATGCTTCACCGCCACCGCGAGCAACACAAGTTAGTGGATCATCGGCAACAATAACCGGTACACCTGATTCTCTAGAAAGTAGAATATCAATATTCTTCATTAAGGCACCGCCGCCAGTTAGTACCATACCGCGTTCAAAAATATCCGCAGCAAGTTCTGGTGGACATTGTTCTAGTGCAGTGCGTACAGCACGCACGATACCATCAAGCGGTTGTTGGATAGCTTCTAAAACATCACGTGTATTTAAAGTAAATGTTCTTGGCGCGCCTTCTGCAAGATTATGTCCATGCACTTCCATTTCTAAAATTTCATCACCTTCTTCGATATAAGCGCTTGCTAATTCTTTCTTAATTCTTTCAGCAGTAGTTTCACCAATAGAAGAACCGAAAGTGCGACGCACATAAGCAATAATGGCTTCATCAAAACGGTCACCACCGATACGCACAGAAGAGGAGTACACTACGCCGTTTAATGAGATAACAGCAACTTCAGTTGTACCACCACCGATATCGATCACCATAGAACCGGTTGCTTCTGATACTGGTAATTTTGCACCAATTGCTGCTGCCATTGGTTCTTCGATCAAGTGAACTTCGCGTGCACCAGCACCGTAAGCAGATTCTTTAATTGCACGACGTTCAACTTGTGTTGCACCTGCAGGAACACAAACTAATACACGAGGGCTAGGACGCATAAAATTATTGCGATGTACTTGTTTGATAAAATATTGCAACATTTTTTCTGTCACAAAAAAGTCAGCAATTACACCGTCTTTCATTGGACGAATTGCACTGATACTTTTCGGTGTTCTACCTAGCATTAATTTTGCTTCACGACCCACTGCCGCGATACTTTTGAGTGAGCCAACACGATCTTGACGAATGGCAACGACTGAAGGTTCATCAAGTACGATGCCTTGACCTTTAACATAAATAAGGGTGTTAGCAGTCCCTAAATCGATAGAAAGGTCATTAGAAAATAAACCACGAATTTTTTTAAACATAATCTTCCGCTTAAATGTGTGAGTAAAACTGGACTGTTTTTACAGTGAAAAAATTGGGTGTAAATTTACCAAAAAATCAGGCTTTTTAACAGGGAGAAAGCAGGATTTTTTTTCGTAAAAAAATAAATGATGACTACAAATGATAAGAAAGGGAGAAATTGCTTTCTCCCCAGACTGCTGACAAACCTCTAGACATACCTCTAGAGGTTTGATCTAATAGGCATATCGAAAAAAGGAAATGCCTATGCTCAAAAATACTGCCTCACCCCAATATGAAATCGAGATGATAAGTCTCGAACAACTCGTACCGAAAGACCACCTTGTCCGTAAAGTCGCTAAAGCTATCGATTTTGAATTCATTCGTGATGAAGTGGCGCATCTCTATTGCCATGACAACGGTCGCCCCGCAGTTGACCCAGTTCGTTTGTTCAAGATAATGTTACTCGGCTATCTTTTCGGTATTAAAAGCGAACGCCAGTTGGTGAAAGAGATTGAAGTCAACGTCGCTTACCGTTGGTTTTTGGGGATGAGCCTCACGGAAAAAGTGATAGATGCCAGTACCTTAAGCCAAAACCGTCTTCGCCGTTTTAATGGTACGGATGTATTTGAGCGTATTTTTACCCACATTGTTTGGCAAGCGATGGAAAAAGGCTTGGTGGGAGGTAAATATCTGTTTACTGACAGCACCCACTTGAAAGCCAGTGCCAATAAAAACAAAAAGCATAATGAAAAGCGAGCAGTTCGAGTGAGCCAATATATCGCTATGCTCAACGAAGATGTGGCAAAAGAGAGGGAAGCAAAAGGAAAAAGCCGTTAAAGGCGAGTGAGAAAGCCGTCGAAGTCAAAGACACCAACGTGAGCAATACCGACCCTGAAAGTGGGTATATGCACCGAGATAACAAGCCCAAAGGCTTCTTCTATCTCGACCACCGCACAGTCGATGGTAAATACGGGATTATTGTAGATACCTTTGCGACGGCAGGGAATGTCAATGACAGCCAACCCTATATTGCTCGTCTTGATGCCACCACAGAACGCTTTCGGTTCAAGCCCAAAGCGGTCGGGCTTGATGCAGGCTATTTTACCGCCCCTGTTGCCGAGAGTCTTGCCCGACGAGGCATTATTGGTGTATTTGGCTATCGTCGTCCCACCAAAGGCAAGAACCGCTTACGAAAAAGTGCGTTCCGCTATGATGTCGAAACTGACAGCTACACTTGCCCCGCAGGGCAATCGCTCCGCTATAGCACCACCACCCGAGAAGGTTATCACACTTACAAATCCAACCCGACCTATTGCCAAACTTGCCCACTACGTTCACAGTGTACCCAAAACCAAAAAGCCGAACGCCTCATCACCAGGCATATTTACCAAGATGCTGTGGACAACGCCAATGCAGTGAGAATATCGAGGCAGGGCAGAAAACTCTATAAACGTCGAGCAGAAACCGTAGAGCGCAGCTTTGCGGATGCAAAACAACATCATGGACATCGCTATGCCCGTTATAGAGGGCTATCCAAAGTGCAAATGCAATGCTTCCTTGCGGCAATGGCACAAAATATCAAGAAAATTGCCCTGGTGGTATGGGCTATTTTGTCTTATTTATGGCGCCAATTTTGCTTGTTTGAGGCATGGGTAAAAAAATCAGCGAAAATGACCACTTGCCCAATTATCTGAAAGGAAAAGCAAGAGAAAAGCGACAAAGTAAAAAAACAAACCCACTTTTACCAAATGATTTTGGAAAGGTGGGTTTGTCAGCGGTCTGGGGAGAAATTGCTTTCTCCCTAATTTTTTTATAATTAATGTGTGCTTGGTTGAGGTGACTCTTCAAATACTGGTAATGGTTTATGTTTACTTGCCACCATTGTGTAAATCACCGGTAACACGAATAGTGTAAACAAGGTACCAATTGCTAAACCAGATACGATCACGATTCCGATACTAAAACGAGAAACTGCACCTGCGCCGCTTGCATAAAGTAGTGGAATCAAACCAGCAATCATTGCCGCAGTAGTCATTAAGATTGGACGTAAACGAACTCTTGCTGCATAACTAATGGCTTCAATACGATCTTTACCAAATAACAGTTGTTGTTCTTTTGCCACTTCACACATCAAAATACCATGTTTTGTGATCAAGCCAACAAGCGTAATTAGCCCTACCTCAGAGTAAATATTGAGCGTACTTCCCGCGACACCAAACAGTGACAGAATATTCAACATCAGTAACGCACCACTAATTGCCAATGGTACAGAGATCATAATTACCAATGGATCGCGCATTGACTCAAATTGAATAGACAATACAAGGAAGATAATTAAAACGGCTAACACAAAGGTAACAGCTAAAGCATTACCTTCTTGTACAAATTGTCTTGCTTCACCTTTGAAGTCATAGTTGTAGTTGGCTGGTAATAATGAAGCACCTTCATTTTGGAACCATTCAACCGCATCACCAACAGAACTAGTTGGCATTGGGATAGCACTGATTACCGCTGAACTTAATTGATTAAAACGGCTGAGTGACAATGGCTCTGGTGACACTTCCATTTTAATTAAGTTACCCAATGGTACAGAATCGCCATTAGAAGCAGTAACAAAGTAGTTGTTTAAATCTTCTGGGTTTAAACGATCCGCACGTGGTACTTCAGAAATAACCTTGTAAGAACGACCATCAATACCAACGCGAGTAATGGTACCGCCAGCAAGATAACTACCTAGCAAAGAGCTAATTTGTTGCATACTAATGCCATAAGTTCCTGCTTTTTCTTTATCGATAGTAATGTGCATTTGCGGTGTATCGAATTTTAGATCAAGGCTATTGTAGATAAACTTACCTGACTTTCTTGCAGCTTGTAAGACATCATCAGCAATTAAAGCAAGTTTATGAATATCATCAGCAGAGGTAATCACAAAGCTTACTGGCGGCCCTTGTTCACCAGTTTCGATTTCTGGGAATGAGAAACCATTAACGCTGATTTCAGGAATTGCTTTTGCTTTTTGGTTAATTTCATTAGCAATTTCTGTTTGGCTGCGATGGCGATCACCCCAATTGACTAAACTAGCGATAGCAATAGAACGATTAGAACTAGGTACACCGGAAATCACCATTGAGAATTCTACTTCTGGTGTTTCAGATAAGATCTTCTCATATTGTTTCATTGAGGTTTGTACATAGTCTAAGTTCGCATTAGATGGTGCTGTCCCCATTGCTAAAATTGCCCCTTTATCTTCAGTTGGGGTTAATTCGCTAGAGAGATTACTCATCAATACTGGCAAACTTGCAAAAATTAATACTGCGAAGAATAAAACCATTTTACGGCTGTTTAACATCATACCTAACATTCTTTGGTAGAGATCGGTAACAGCATTTAAGGTTTTTTCAACACGAATTTCTAATGCGGTTGGATTGGTATGTGCTTTAAGAATTTTACCGCACATCATTGGCGATAAAGTTAATGCAATAATACCTGAAATAAATACCGCACCAGCAAGTGTTAGCGCAAACTCTTTAAACAGCGTACCAGTAATACCGCCCATTAATGCCATTGGTGAATATACAGCACAAAGCGCAATAGTCATTGAGATAACTGGCGTTGCAATTTCGCGAGTACCAATGATCGCAGCGCGGAATGGAGTTTCACCTTCTTTAATATGCCTATCAACATTTTCGAGCACTACAATCGCATCATCTACCACCAAACCGATAGCGAGAATCAGCGCCAGCAGCGTCATCAAGTTAATCGAGAAATCAAAGAATTGCAGTAACATAATTACCCCAATCAAAGAAATTGGAATAGTTACCACAGGAATGATCATTGCACGTAAAGAACCTAGGAATAGAGTAATTACCACTAACACGATTAAGGTCGCTTCGAAGATAGTTTGTACTACCTCTTTAATTGAGTCATTGATAGCAATGGTTTTATCGTAAAGTACGCGGGTATCAATACTATTTGGTAAACTCTCTTTGATTGAGTTATAAAGTGGATAAATATTTTTTACCACAGTCAATGGGTTCGCATCTGATGCTGGTTCGATACTTAATACCACCGCATTTTCACCATTGGCAGCAGCACGCGCATCATCACTTTCTTTATCTAAATCGACTTTGGCAATATCACCAAGTTTAACCACATTACCGTTCTTGGAGAATAACACTAAATTGCTTAGTTCTTCTGCTGAAGCGGTCGTGGTATCAACTTTGTTTTTGTAGGTAACATAATAGCTATTAGCACTACCCGCAGCAGTTTGTACGTTGTTAGCTGACAATGCACTCATTACATCGCTAGAAGATAGCCCTAAAGCTGCCATTTTTTCCGGTTGTAACCAAATACGCAATGCATAAGAGGCACCACCAAAAACTTCTACTTTGGCAACACCGGAAACGGTGAAGAATTGTGGTTTAACTACCCGTTGAATGTAGTCAGTAACTTGGCTTGAATTCAATTCTTTAGAAGTAAAGCCAATATACATAATCCCAGAACCACCGGTGGATGAAGTAATTGTTGGGTCTTCAATATCTGATGGTAATTGTGAACGAACAGAGTTTACTTTAGCCAATACGTCCGCTAGTGCGCCATTAGGGTCGGCGTTTAACTTCATTTTTACTGTAATTCTGGACGAACCTTGCGCACTGGAAGATGACATATAGTCAATATTATCGGCTTGTGCAACCGCTTCTTCGATTTTTGAAGTAACAAAAGCCTCAACCAGTTCAGCATCAGCACCAGGGTAGGTGGTGGTGATGTTGATTACAGTTGTGACTAGTTTCGGATATTCCCGTACAGCTAATTTAGAAATAGCCTGCAAGCCTAATATCACAATCAATAAACTAATTGAGATTGCCAGTACAGGACGTTTTATAAAAAGATCAGTAAATTTCATCTTTTTCCTTCGTTATTTAATACTTAAAGATTAGTTTTTGTTTCAGGTTCAGTCGCCCCAATAACTGGTTTATCAACAAGTTTGACATAGCTGCCGCCAGAAACATTTTGCAAACCACCCGTAATAATATAAGTACCAGCTTTTAATGCTTCATTTTGCTCTAACTGCGCATAAACACTGCGGCGATCTTTGGTTTTAACGGTAATTTGTTGTGCTTTATAAACACCGTCTAATGGTTGTTCGCCTAATTTTGCTTTATCTTCATCAGTAAGTGGAACTAAGATAAAGGCAGTTTCACCGTACATGTTATAGCTGATAGCAACTTGTGGTACGACGATTTGCGCTGATTCAGTTTGACGTTCTACACGAAGATGTACAAACATACCTGAAATTAATTTCGTATTGCCTTCAAATGTGGCTTCAATTTCAACCAAACCTGTAGATTTATTAATAGCTGGTTCGATTGCAGTTACGACGGCATTAAAGGTTTCATCAGGATAAACATCGCTTACCGCTTTAACCTGTTGTTGTAAATGTAATTGGCTTAATTGATCCTGAGAAATACCAAAATTCACTTTCATTTTGCTGCGATCTTCGACGCGGACAATTTCTGTACCGGCAGTTACATACTCACCAACATTAACTTTGACAATCCCTGCTTCGCCATCAAAAGGTGCAATAATTTGGCGACGTTCAATGGTTGCTTTAAGTGCATTGATGGTGGCAACAAGGTTTTCATAAGTGGCTTTCGCATTGTCTAATTCTGTTTTTGAAACACTGTTAGTCTTTGCTAAAGAAAGATAGCGTTGATAAGTTAATTTAGCTGCAGGCAATTTTGCTTCTGAAGCAATAAGATTTGCCTTTTCAACAGAATTATCTAGTTCAACTAACACTTGTCCTTTTTTCACATGTTGACCAGATTTAATGTTTACGCTTTGGATCATCCCTGTTGATTGTGCACTTAACATTGCGCCTTGATTTGGACGGATTAAGGCGGTGCTATTGATTACAGGAATCCAATCTTGCGGTTCAATTTTAATTGCCGTAATTGGGGTAATATTAGGTGGCATATTCGCTAGAAACTCATTTGTCTTGGTTTGCTTAATAAAGTGTGCTGCAATAACTAGCGCAAATATTAAGATGGCAACCAACAAAATAATTTTTACTAGGAACTGTTTTGAACGACTAGGCTTCACTGCCTGAATATCAGTCATTTAATTTTCTCCGTATAAATGAAATTAGTTAAGAAATAGGTAAAATAGCATTCCAGCTATGTTTGATAACTTGTTCTAACATCTGTTTATCACTTTTAATATGTAGATGCAGATCCTTTTCGACCATTTTAAAAGCACTTTCTAGGCTTAAGCTAAATAGAACTTCCTTTGGTAAATCAGCAAGTTCTCCGGATTGTTTTCCTTTATTAACGAAATGAAACCAGGCATCTTGTTCTGGATTGTGGCATTCACGTGTCATTTCATAAAAGTCAGGTAATGCTTTATATTGATTCACGTTAAGAATGATGTAAGGTTTATTGTGTAATAAATCCCAAATGTTCCACCACATTTGTCGATATTGATCAAATAGCGACATTTGTGAGTTAACTCCTTTATCTATACATTCCTGAACTTGTTGGAAAATATTAAAAGCCAAGCGCTTTAAAAGTTCTTCTTTGCTTTCAAAATAGATATATATCGTACCAGCAGCAATTCCTGCTTCTTTAGCGATTTTTTGCATGGAAAGTTGGTGAATACCATATTGTGCGATTAATTTTTCCGTCGAATGGAAGATATGTTGAAGCATTTCATTTTCTGCTGTCATTGGATTATTTTGCCCCCTTTTTTTATTATGAATGAACGTTCGTTCATTCTATTTTTTTTGTGATCAAAGTCAAGATTTTTATCGAGCTAAACATCAGAAAAGAGTAGTGAAAATCGGGGTAGGACTAATATCAGAAAAACTAATAGCACAAAAGCAAAACGGTACTTTTGTGCTATGTTTAATTCAAGATAGATATTTAATAATGATCCTGTGCATCACGCGGACCGTAAGGGTGTATTTGTGAAGGTACTCCGTTAACGGTTGTACCGCCTTGATGCAGAGCAGTGGCATTACCGCGCAAAAACGCTATCGGGAACGGCAATGTCGGCTCGGTCAATTTATCCAATTGCTGAATATGTTGATCATCCAGCTGCAAGCTGAGTGCCTGTACATTGTCTTCGAGATGTGCCAAAGTGCGCGCGCCGATAATGGTCGTTTGCACACCGGGACGATTTTGCACCCAAGCCAAAGCAACACGAGGAATGGTGCTGTTCAATTCTTTGGCGATAGCGGCTAAAGCGTCAACAATGGCAAAATGTTTTTCCGTCATACGCGGCGCCATTAATGCTGCACGACCGCCGGAAACGGTTTTCAGATTATCACGTCTATATTTGCCGCTGATGCGTCCTGCCGCTAACGGTGCCCAAGGCATAACCGCCATTCCCAGTTCTTGCGCCATCGGGATCAATTCGCCTTCCACTGTACGCTCGGCAAGTGAATATTCGATTTGGGTGGCAATAAACGGTGCCCAATGGTTTTGACGGGCAATCATTTGTGCTTGTGTCGCTTTCCATGCCGGTGTATCGGAAACGCCAAGATAACGGACTTTGCCTTGTTTGACCAAGTCATTGAGAACGTTCATTGTTTCTTCAATCGGCGTATTTTTATCCCAATGGTGCATCCAATATAAATCGATGTAGTCGGTACGCAGACGACGCAACGATTCATCGCAAGCGGCAATAATTGCTCGCCGACTTGCTCCGCCGCCATTCGGGTTGCCGGGCGAAAGATTAGTACCGAATTTGGTGGCAATAATCATTTTTTGCCGTTTGCTCGGTGACGATGCAAGGTGATCACCGATAATTTTTTCGGAATGCCCTTTGGTATAGCCGTTAGCGGTATCAAGAAAATTGCCGCCTAATTCAATATAACGGTCTAAAATGGTTTGTGAATCTTTAACACTTGATCCCCAACCCAAATCTTCGCCGAAAGTCATTGTTCCTAAGGCAAACGGGCTGACACGCAAACCCGATTGACCTAAAGTGATATAGTCATCTAATGCCATACTTGGTCTCCTTAAAACAGATTGAGCCAGTGAAAAGGGAGAGGCAGCCAACATGGCGAGTAAGGCTGTACTCTGGATAAAACGTCTTCTGTTGAATGATGTTGTTTGCTCTTGTTGCATGATTTCATCTCCTTTTAACGAACGTGTTGTAATAATTCCGCGGTTTCCTTCGGTGCAGTTAACATCGCGGCGTGACTGCTGTTGACAACAAAAGTGTCGCCGATATGTTCTTGCTGAAATCGTTGATAAATAGGGCGGAATAATGCACCGTTAAAACGTCCGGCTAAAATAAAGGTATAGGCAATATGTTTAGGACGTTGTGTCAATGCTTTTGACGGTTGTAAAAATGTACCGACAGGTTGCGGACTGATGCGCGGTGCAACATATGCGGCAAGTTTCGCGTCGGTAATGCCGACTTCCTGCATAGATAAAGGCGGAATATCTTGATTATTGCCTGCTAAATCAGCCATCATCGCTAAATAGCTTTGATCCGGAATATAGCTGGCTGCTGAACGTCCTTTTTCAGGAAAGTAGGCGTCCAAATACACCATAGATGCAATACGATCCGGGATTTGGGCAACCACATTGCTGATTACCATTCCGCCGTAGCTCCAACCGACCAATACAACGTTGTGTAAATCTTCATCTAAAATCAGATTGACAATATCGTCAGTGTGGGTATCCAAATTGATGCCTGTTTGGCGTAAATGACGACGATCTCCTAATCCTGTTAGGCTGGGTGTATAGACGGTATTCCCGGCAGCACGCAGTTGTTGTGCGACATCTTTCCATACCCAACCGCCAAACCAAGCCCCATGCACCAAAACATAAGTGCGTGATTGGCGATTCTCCTGATTTGTCGATACGGCTGACGATACTGCTGTTGCAGCAGTATTTTGTGCAACGGCATGATTTACACCGGAAAACAGCAACAGTAATGAAACGAAAAAAGTCCACACCATTCGCCATTTAGCAGTAGAAAATAAATGCATAAATATTTGCTCTCATTTGATTTATTGGTGATGAGTGACATTATGAAATCTTTTATTTATACTGTGAAGAACAACAATTTGAATGTTAAGGTGAATATATTTCAACAATGAGCGGAGAAAATTTAGCCGATTTACAGGCATTCGCTTTGGTTGCCAGAGAGAAAAGTTTTGCGCGTGCAGCTGCGAAATTAGGCTTATCGCGTTCAGCATTGAGCCATACGATCAATGCTTTAGAAAAACGTTTGGGTATTCGTTTATTAACGCGGACGACACGCAGCGTATCGACAACCGATGCCGGAGCAAGATTGCTGGCAACATTGGAACCGCGTTTGGCGGATATTGAAGCTGAGCTGACCGCTTTGACGGAATTTCGCGAAAAACCGGCAGGAATGGTGCGTATCAGTGCGGCAGATTATGCCATTAATATGTTGTTGTGGACGAAATTAATGCCGTTGTTAAAGTCGAATCCGGATATTCAATTAGAGCTGAATATGAATTACGGTTTAATTGATATTGTGGCTGAAGGGTTTGATGCCGGTGTGCGTGCAGGAAATTTAATTGCAAAAGATATGGTTGCGGTATTGATTTCGCCTAATGAACAGTTGGTCGTTGCCGCTGCACCTGAATATTTAGCCCAAAACGGTACACCGACAACGCCGGATGAATTAACGCATCATAGCTGTATCAATCTGCGTTTGCCGACTTATGGCGGATTGGCTGTGTGGGGATTGGAAAAAGAGGGAAAAGCTGTTAATGTGCGTGTTGACGGTCGCGTGATTGTCAACAGTACTTTTATGGTTTTAGAAGCGACTTTGGAAGGGTTAGGTATCGGTTATATTCCGTTGAAATTGGCTGAACCGCATTTCCAATCAGGGCGTTTGGTTCCGTTGTTACAGGAATGGTGGGCAAGCTATGATGCTTATTTATATTATCCGAAACGGCGACAAACATCGTCCGCTTTTGCCGCTGTCTTGGATGCCTTAAGAGTGAGTCCGCCACGTAAACGGACAACACGATAACGCTATTTTGCTTGTCGTTGTTGATAAATTTCAGCAACTAATTGTGTATGAATGGTTGGTAAATCTTCGGCATAACCGCCGACAGGAAAGTGCCGTTGCGTATTTGCCGCCATCTCTTTGACTTGTGACGCGGTTAAAGGTTTGCCTGTGTGTGTCAAATAATATTGACGCGCCTGTTCTTCATTGAATTCGTCAGGAATGGTCGGTACATACGGCCAAACATATAACGGCGTGCCGGGTTCAATTCGCCAGCTTTCAGACAGCGTACCGATATCAACCGCGTTATAACCGATGTGCTGAATAAATTCGATAACGGTTTGTTTTGCCGCTTCATCATCACCGGCAACAGGCAATGTTGTTCGTTCCGGATGATTGAGCGGACGCGCATTGGCATATAAATGATGAAAATCCAGATTATGTAACGCTTTGACGACAAAGCTGTCTTTAAGATGATGTTGAATCATTTCACTACTGGTCAAATGTGCCTGATCCAAATCGGGAAAATGACCGTCACGTACTGACGGATAATAATTCATCGTTTCGATCACGATTTTAGATGACAACGCTTTTACCGGCAGCATTTGATAAGCGGAAAACGGAATAGCGGCAATCACCAAATCGCTTTGAAAGGCAACTTCTTCTACGGATGCGATTTTCGCTTTATCACCTAAAGATTGTTTTAATGCCGACGCATTTTTCGATTGGCTGAGAATGACATCATAACCCTGTTCGACGCATAAACGTGCCAGCGCACTGCCGATCATCCCCGTACCGAGAATACCGATAGTATGTAACTGCATTGAAAACTCCTTATTTTTACAATTTTTGATAACATTATCTGTGTTTTTATTGGTGTGGAGAAGTCAATAAACTTGAATGCAGTGATGTAGAAATTTCAACAATTTAACAATAAAGAAGAGTAGATAAAAAACACCCACACCATTATCGCTAATAGTGTGGGTAAACAGTTAAGGTAGGAGGAATTTAAATTTTATCCATTGGTTCAAAATCACGTTGTTTCGCGCCAGTATAAATTTGACGTGGACGAACGATTTTGAAATTACCTTGGTTATACATTTCTTTCCAGTGCGCAATCCAACCTACGGTACGTCCTAAAGCGAACATTACAGTAAACATTGAAGTTGGAATACCGATAGCTTTCAAGATAATACCAGAGTAGAAGTCAACATTTGGATAGAGATTTTTTTCAATGAAGTATGGATCGTTAAGTGCGATACGTTCTAATTCCATAGCAACATCAAATAATGGGTTATCAATTTTTAATTCTTGTAACACTTCATGACAGGTTTGACGCATTACTTTTGCACGTGGGTCATAGTTTTTATATACACGATGACCGAAGCCCATCAAACGGAATGGATCATTTTTGTCTTTTGCACGCGCAATAAATTCAGGAATACGATCAACAGTACCAATTTCTTCAAGCATATTGATACAAGCTTCATTAGCACCACCATGAGCTGGTCCCCAAAGTGAAGCGATACCTGCAGCGATACAAGCAAATGGGTTTGCACCAGAAGAAGCTGCCGTACGAACAGTTGAAGTTGAAGCATTTTGTTCGTGGTCAGCGTGAAGAATAAAGATACGATCCATTGCTCTTTCTAATACAGGGTTGACTACATAAGGTTCACAAGGTGTTGCGAACATCATATATAGGAAGTTACCTGCGTAAGAGAGATGGTTTTGTGGGAACATAAATGGTTGGCCGATAGAGTATTTATAACACATTGCCGCTAAAGTAGGCATTTTTGCCAATAAACGAATTGCTGTTAATTCGCGGTTTTTCGGATCTTTAACATCAATAGAGTCATGATAGAACGCTGCTAATGCACCACTTACCCCGCACATTACCGCCATTGGGTGTGAGTCACGACGGAATCCGTTAAAGAAGCGGCTAAGTTGTTCGTGTGCTAGTGTGTGACGTTTAACGAGTTGAACGAATTCTTTATATTCTTGTAAGGTAGGACGTTCCCCGAAAAGTAATAAGTAAGCTACTTCTAGATAATCTGCATTTTCTGCAAGTTGGTCAATTGGATAACCGCGGTGTAATAAGATTCCTTTGTCGCCGTCAATATAAGTAATAGATGATTTGCAAGTAGCGGTTGACATTAAGCCGGGGTCAAAAGTGAAGAGTTTTTGTGAAGTAAGTGATTGTACATCAACTGCATCATAGCCTAGTGTTGCTCTATGTACTGGTAGGTCATATTCGCGGCCATCACTAAGCGTTAGCTTTGCAGTAAGTTCTTCTGACATAAATTCCTCCTTATATTGTCTTTCTTAGAAATAAGTCAGTATGATATTGTTAGCTCATTTATATATATGTTAATAACTTGTTATGCAATATATCACCATTATTTTTTGACTGCTCCTATTTTTTTTTAAAATTAGAGGTAGATCAAAAAATTTCTGGGGATTGTTTGTTTTGTTTTTGTTAAAAATGTAACAAATGTCACAGAAAATAATTTTTTAATGGACGATAATAAGCATACTCCAATTTCGAGTGAATCTTCTAGCTATTTTATAGGAGTAACATCGAATTTGTTGTTAAACTTATAAACTAGTGAAAAAAGTTGTAGCGCAACTGTTGTAAGTAAAAAAGTGAAGGACTTATCAATGCAATCTAACAATACAATGAAAGAATGGCTCGCCTCAACCGCATTTGGAGGCGCAAACCAATCTTATATTGAAGATCTTTATGAATCTTATCTAACCGACCCTAACAGTGTTTCCTCAGAATGGCAGTCAATTTTCCAACAATGGAAAGCAGAAAACGATCAACCACATACTCCAATTAAAGACTATTTTAGACGTTTAGCTAGTGAAAGCCGTCGTGGTCAACAAACTGTAATTGATCCTGAAGCAGGTGCAAAACAAGTTCGTTTATTACAATGGATTAATGCATATCACTTCCGCGGACATTTAAATGCCAACCTTGATCCACTCAATATGTGGAACCGTCCAAAAATCCAAGAGCTCGATTATCACCATCATGGTTTTACCGATGATGAGCTAGATGAACGTTTTAATTTAGGTCATTATGCGTATCAACGCGAAAGCATGACGTTGCGTGAAATTGATAAAGCGTTAAAAGAAACCTATTGTGGGCATATTGGTTTAGAATTTATGCACGTAACTAATGTCGAAATGCGTCGTTGGTTACAAAGTAAAATTGAATCTGTATTAAATAAACCGTTGTTTAATAAAGAAGAAAAATTAACGTTCTTAAAAGAACTAACAGCGGCAGATGGTTTAGAACGTTATCTTGGTGCCAAATTCCCAGGCGCAAAACGTTTCTCTTTAGAAGGTAGTGATGCTTTTATTCCATTGATGAAAGAAATTATTCGTCATGCCAGCAAACATGGTGTGAAAGATGTTGTGATGGGAATGGCGCATCGTGGACGCCTCAATATGTTAGTTAATGTATTAGGTAAGAAACCAAGTGAATTATTTGATGAATTTGCCGGGAAGCATGCAAGTAATAGAACCGGTGATGTGAAATATCACCAAGGTTTTTCGTCTAACTTTATGACAGAAGATGGGCTAGTGCATTTGGCATTAGCTTTTAACCCATCACACTTAGAAATTGTAAGTCCAGTAGTTATCGGTTCAGTACGTGCTAGACAAAATCGCAGCCATGATACTGAACGTCAGAATGTGTTAGCAGTAACTGTTCATGGTGACTCAGCGGTTGCAGGGCAAGGAATTGTACAAGAAACCTTAAATATGTCAGCGACTCGTGGTTATACTGTAGGCGGTACCATTCGTATTGTTATTAATAACCAAATTGGTTTTACCACTTCTAATCCTAATGATACCCGTTCAACAGAATATTGTACTGATATTGCGAAAATGATTCAGGCACCGATTATCCATGTTAATGGTGATGATCCTGAAGCGGTAGCGTTTGCTGGTCGTCTTGCGGTGGAATATCGTGCTAAATTTAAACGTGATATCTTCATTGATCTTATCTCTTATCGTCGTCATGGGCATAACGAAGCTGATGAACCGTCAGCAACTCAACCGTTGATGTATAAGAAAATTAAAGGACACCCAACTCCTCGCAAAGTGTATGCTGATTTATTAGTAGAACAGCAAGTAATTTCAGAGGAAGAAGCGACAGCTATCGTGAATGATTATCGTGATGCATTGGATCGCGGTGAATGTGTGGTGCCGGAATTTGTACCAATTGATATGAACAAAATTGACTGGTTACCATATTTAAATCATAGCTGGACTTGTCCATATGAAAGCAAATTCCCACAAGATCGTTTTAAAGCGTTAGCGCATAAGATTAGTGAATATCCAGCTAATCATCCATTACAAAGTCGTGTAGCGAAAATTTACGCTGATCGCCAAGCGATGGCAAAAGGTGAGAAACCATTTGACTGGGGTATGGCGGAAACAATGGCTTATGCCACTTTACTCGATGAAGGTAACCATATCCGTTTATCTGGTGAAGATGCTGGACGTGGTACATTCTTCCACCGTCATGCCGTCTTACATAACCAAGAAAATGGTACAACTTATACTCCATTGCAACACCTTCATGATCAACAAGGTGAATTTGAAGTTTGGGATTCTGTACTTTCAGAAGAATCAGTGTTGGCATTTGAATATGGTTTCGCTACCACAACACCAAGAACTTTAACTTTATGGGAAGCACAATTTGGTGATTTCGCTAACGTGGCACAAGTTGTAATCGACCAATTTATCAGTTCAGGTGAACAAAAATGGGGCAGAATGTGTGGTTTAGTGATGTTGTTACCTCATGGTTATGAAGGTCAAGGTCCAGAACATTCATCTGCACGTTTAGAGCGTTATCTACAACTTTGTGCTGAAGATAATATTCAAGTTTGTGTGCCATCAACACCAGCGCAAGTTTACCATATGTTAAGACGTCAATTATTACGTAAAGTACGTCGTCCACTTATCGTGATTACACCAAAATCTTTATTACGTCATCCATTAGCTGTTTCAGAAATGGCAGAACTTTATGATGGCGAATTCAAAAATGCGATTGGTGAAATTGATAATTTAGATGCAAAACAAGTAAAACGTGTCGTGTTATGTTCAGGTAAGGTTTATTACGATCTGTTAGAAGAAAGACGTAAACGTGAAATCACTGATGTGGCGATAGTACGTATCGAACAGTTATACCCTTATCCACATACAGAGATGAAAGAAATTTTATCAGCGTATCAACACGTCACTGATTTTGTATGGTGTCAAGAAGAGCCACAAAACCAAGGTGCTTGGTATTGTAGCCAACATAATTTCTATGCGTCCTTACCAGAAGGCGCGAAGTTGCGTTATGCAGGACGTCCAGCGTCTGCATCACCAGCGGTAGGTTATATGTCATTACATATCAAACAACAAAAAGCGTTGATTGATGATGCACTAACTATTGAATCAAAAGAATCTAACTAAGTAGAGGATATATAAATGAGTAATGTTGAAATTGTTGTTCCTGATTTGCCGGAATCTGTTGCCGATGCAACTGTTGCCACTTGGCATAAAAAAGCAGGTGATTTTGTTAAACGTGATGAAGTGCTTGTTGAAATTGAAACCGATAAAGTGGTGTTAGAAGTTCCTGCGAGTATTGATGGTGTTTTAGATAGCATTGTTGAAGAAGAAGGTGCAACTGTTGTTAGTAAACAACTATTAGGTAAGTTACGCGAAGTAAAAGAAGGCGAAGAAACTAAAGCTAGCGTTAACCAAACTGAACCAACCCCTTCAGATCGTCAACATGCTGCGATTGAACCTGATAGTTCAAATGATGCTTTAAGCCCAGGGGTACGTCGTTTACTTGCAGAAAAAGATCTTGATCCGAGCAAAATTAAAGGTTCTGGTGTAGGCGGACGTTTAACTCGTGAAGATGTTGAAGCTTATGCTGCTTCTGTATCGACTGCGAAACCGGCAGTTGAAGAAGCTGCACCGGCATTAGCAGCACGCAGTGAAAAACGTGTACCTATGACTCGTTTACGTAAACGTATTGCTGAACGTCTATTAGAAGCAAAAAATAGTACAGCAATGCTTACTACTTTCAATGAATTGGATATGACTCCAATCAAGAAATTACGTAAACAATACGGTGAACAATTTGAGAAGAAACATGGTGTACGTTTAGGCTTTATGTCTTTCTATGTGAAAGCAGTAGTAGAAGCGTTAAAACGTTATCCAGAAATCAATGCCTCACTTGACGGTGATGATATTGTGTACCACAACTATTTTGATATTAGTATTGCTGTTTCAACGCCACGCGGCTTGGTAACACCAGTATTACGCGACTGTGATCAACTCAGTATGGCTGAAATTGAGAAACAAATTAAAGTATTAGCGGAAAAAGGTCGTGACGGTAAATTAACTGTTGAAGATCTCACAGGTGGTAATTTCACTATTACCAACGGCGGTGTGTTTGGTTCATTAATGTCAACACCGATTATCAACCCACCACAAAGTGCCATTTTAGGTATGCATGCGATTAAAGATCGTCCGGTTGCGGTGAATGGTCAAGTTGAGATTCGTCCAATGATGTATCTTGCCTTGTCTTATGATCACCGTTTAGTTGATGGTAGAGAGTCAGTCGGTTTCTTAGTAACCATTAAAGAATTGTTGGAAGATCCAACACGTATCTTATTAGAAATCTAAGCTAATAATTATTACTACATTCAATCAATGCCTGCCATTAGTGATTAATGGCGGGCGGTGCAAATGCAATCAATAGGAGAAAGCATGAATTTACATGAATATCAAAGTAAGCAAATTTTTGCTGAATATAACTTACCTGTAAGTAAAGGTATTGCTTGTCAAAACTTAGAAGAAGGTTTACAAGCGATGAAAACATTAGGCGGCAATGAATGGGTAGTAAAATGTCAAGTTCATGCTGGCGGACGTGGTAAAGCGGGCGGCGTAAAATTAGCTCGTACTGAACAAGAAGTCGCCGAATTTTTTGATCGCTGGTTAGGCAAACGTTTGGTTACTTTCCAAACTGATGCGAATGGTCAACCAGTTAATACAATTTATATCGAAGAAGCTTCACAAATCCAAAAAGAGTTGTATGTAGGAATGGTAATTGACCGTTCATCACAATCAGTAGTCTTTATGGCATCAACTGAAGGTGGGGTAAATATTGAAGAAGTAGCAGCAAAAACACCACATTTATTACATAAAGTTTATGTGGATGCACTAATTGGTGGTATGCCATATCAAGGTCGTGAGTTAGCGTTTAAATTGGGTTTAAATCCAGAACAAACCAAACAATTCACACAAATGTTCTGCCAATTAACCAAACTCTTTATCGAAAAAGATGCGGCATTACTCGAAATTAACCCATTAGTAATTTTAGAAAGCGGAAAATTACATTGTTTAGATGCGAAAGTTGTGATTGATGGTAATGCGTTATATCGTCATCCAGATTTACTCGCAATGCGTGATTTAAGCCAAGAAGATCCACGTGAAGCGGAAGCAGAAGAATCTCAACTTAACTATGTTGCGCTTGATGGTAACATCGGTTGTATGGTGAATGGTGCTGGTTTAGCAATGGGAACAATGGATATTGTTAAACTTCATGGTGGTAATCCGGCGAACTTCCTCGATGTTGGTGGTGGTGCAACAAAAGAACGTGTGGCAACAGCCTTCAAAATTATTCTTTCTGATAAAAATGTAAAAGCGGTATTGGTAAATATCTTTGGTGGTATTGTACGTTGTGACTTAATCGCTAACGGAATTATTGATGCGGTGAAAGAAGTTGGTATCAATGTACCAGTTGTGGTGAGATTAGAAGGAAACAACGCTGAATTAGGTCGTGAAATTCTAACAAATAGTGGACTTAAAATTATGGCGGCCAATTCATTAACAGAAGCGGCACAAATGGTAGTTAAAGCTGCGGAGGAAAAATAATGTCTATTTTAATTGATAAAAATACAAAAGTTATTTGTCAGGGTTTTACTGGCGGTCAAGGAACTTTCCATTCAGAACAAGCTTTAGCTTACGGCACACAATTAGTCGGTGGGGTTTCACCAAATAAAGGCGGTACAACTCATCTAGGTTTACCCGTATTTAATACTGTTCGTGAAGCAGTAGAAGCAACAGGTGCAACAGCTTCTGTTATTTATGTACCAGCACCGGGCTGTAAAGATGCGATTTTAGAAGCGATTGATGCAGGTATTCAGCTGGTTGTTTGTATTACTGAAGGTATCCCAACAGTGGATATGTTAGTAGTAAAACAAAAACTTAACCAAACTGGTGTACGTATGATTGGCCCTAACTGCCCTGGCGTAATTACTCCGGGTGAATGTAAAATCGGTATTATGCCAGCACATATTCACAAAAAAGGTAGCATTGGTATCGTATCTCGTTCAGGTACATTAACTTATGAAGCTGTAAAACAAACTACTGATGAAGGTTATGGCCAATCAACTTGTGTTGGTATTGGTGGTGACCCAATTCCAGGTTCAAGTTTTATTGATATCCTTAAACTATTTGAAGCTGATCCTGAAACGAAAGCGATTGTGATGATCGGTGAAATCGGTGGTTCAGCAGAAGAAGAAGCGGCAGCTTATATTAAACAACACGTTACTAAACCAGTTGTTTCTTATATTGCTGGGGTAACTGCACCAAAAGGTAAACGTATGGGACACGCAGGTGCGATTATCAGCGGTGGTAAAGGAACTGCAGATGAAAAATATGCAGCACTTGAAGCAGCAGGCGTGAAAACTGTACGTAGCTTAGCTGATATTGGTAAAGCATTACGTGAGTTATTAGGCTAGTTAGTAGCTTAATTACTAAAATTAAATGAAAGAAATCCGCCGTCAGGCGGATTTTTTGTAGCCTAGAAGAAGTTAAAATAAGTTTTTAATCAAATTTTTAAATATACAGTATAGATCTGGTTTATTAAACTAGAGATATAAAATATAAGATCCATATTTAGATATAGAGAGATAGATATGAAAGCAAAACTAAAATTAATATCAGAACAGCAGGGTGAATTTGATCTGAATACATATATTCCAGATTCACAAGATATTTTTTCTATAAATATAGTGATGGGGATAGGGATTGATGATGGAAGCGAAAGTTTAGATTACTTTGACTTAACTGTATGTAGTTTGCATTGGATTAAATATTATATAAAAAGACCAATAATACTGAGGCATACTATGATTATAAATCAGTATAATTTTGAAGATATAAAAAATTATATCAATTATTGTATTGATAAATGTGAAGGGAATTCTTGGAATGAAATTGCATTGAAATTATCTAGATATTTTTTCTGGGAGTATGAAGATTTTTTGAATCTTGAGTAAATAATGCTAAAACTAGGTATTCTAATAATCCTACAACAAAAAATAAAGATAGACTAAATGATGCAATTAGAGATTTATCAAATGCACAACGAGATGGAGAGTGTTTGATACAAGGATGTGTGCCAAATAATTATATTATTAAGGAGAAATAATTAATATGGTTACAAATGATGAACTACATGATTTATTATATTCTATACCAAAAGATGTTGATTATACTACTATAATTGAAGAACTTGATTTTCAAGATATGCCCCCTGAACGTATAAATAAATTGCTTGATATAATTAATCATGAAAATTTTTTTAAATTTCATGATACCTTAAAGGCAGCAGGAATATTATGTTCTATAGGGATAGATAAAGGATTTGAATATATAAAAGATTTGATATTAAATAAAAAATATAATAAAGATTGGAGAGGGGATTTAAGTGATGAAGATTATGAATATTTATTAAATGTTATTAAGTCTTATTTAACATCTCAATCTACTTTTGGTAATGAGGCTAAAGCAAGAGAAAAAATTTATCCTTGTGTAAGAGAAATTATTAGGCTCTCAAAGGTAAAGAAAATTAGTATTTCAAGATTTTATTGGATAATTGATGAAATGAAATATGATGAATATATTCCTCTTATTAAAGATTATTTAATGTATATTATACGTGATTATAATGATCGATACTGGGATATTTATGATGCAAGTAGTCTTCTTCTAAAATTAGATCCAAAATTTGTAATAGGATTATTTAATAGAAATAATTTATTGTTGAGAGATTTTAAATTATCAATTAGTAACCTCACCAATAATCAATAAAAATTTAACCCAAAAGCAGACGGTATCGGCATTAAATCAATTAGCTAGTGGATTAGTGGAAGGCTTGATTAGCGACAGTACCGCAGGAGCGATTAATTCGACTGAAATTGGTAAACGAGTAGTTGAAAATAATTTTCTCTCTGAAAAAGAGATTTCTATTTTAGATAAACTTGCTTAGGAGATACATTTCCTGATGTATCTAAAATTAGTCAAAAATTAAATAATCCAAAGTTTATAAATTTTATTGGAAAAGGATTAAAATAATATTTTGGAGAAACCAGTGATTGCCAATAATAAAATGATTGATGTATTAAATAATCATTTCTCTTTTGAGAAAAAAATTTATTTGTCGAAAAATTTGATTGAGATTTTAAATGAAGGGTTTGTCACTTACAATGGTTGTTATTTTATGAAATACTTCTTTAATTTCTCAAATAATATAAAAGATAAGACTTTTAAAGATAAAGTATCCTATGAATGTTTTGTAAATTCTTTCCATATGGATGATTATATTACTGATAACTATTTAAGCTACAGTATTATTTTTTGTAATGCCCTACTAAAAGAATGGTATAAATACTCTAATTTACAAGCAAAAGTAATTATTTCTTTAGATGATGAGGATTTGTCTCCAACTATTAAATTTTATATTCATAGAGAAAATGAACTGGATTTTCTTAATGAGAATAAATTAGATGATTACATTCAACCCATTCTAATTAGTAGTAAGGAAATAGATTATAATTTATTTTTTAATAAAAAATAGTTTTTAATGGACTATTTATAATTGCTAATTTAAACGATAAATCTATAAACAAGAAGGATAAAAACAAAATGATCATAGGAAATCCTTATGAGATTGCTATTCAATTAGAACAAGTAGATTATTTATGCTCTGCTAGTGGAATTTTTAATTTTATTATTGATCACCGTTTATATCCTGGTGAAGGAATTACAATTAATCTGTATACAACAATATCAGCCTTAAAACATAGTCTTGATAATCAGTTAAATCATCTTAAAGTAAATTGTACGCCATTATCTGAGATGGATTTTTCAGATGGTGAGCCAGAAAATACAATTATTTTATATAATGGAGAATTATTTGATTATGGTTTTATTTGTTGGCTAGCTGTAACTGAAGATGAGGATCGTTTTTTTATACTATAGATTATGAAGAAAATATTATAGAAAAGAGATTTCCGAAAGGAACCATAAATAATCTAATCAAAAATATACCGTTAGCAAATTTTTTAGAAATAAATCGTATTAAAGAAAATATTTCAATCACAGAACTAAAAGAAATTATCTAAATTTTTGTTAAGATATAACGTTTCATTTTGCATCTTCTGTTCTGGATTTTTTATTATTATAGAGTGATTAAAACACTTTTTCCAAGGAAAAAGTGTGAATTGGTGTTTAGAAAGAATATCGACCTACAAAAAATATACCCCAACAAAGTTGGGGCATATTGAGATATTGAATGTTTGTGCGTTGTGTTTAACGCATAGTAACAAACTCTTCTGAGCCTGTTGGGTGAATTGCCACTGTATTATCAAAGTCTTTTTTGGTAGCACCCATTTTGATTGCCACCGCAAAACCTTGAATCATTTCATCAACACCAAAACCAATACCATGTAAACCAACGATTTTTTCTTCAGCACCAACACAAACCAATTTCATTCGACAAGGTTGGCGATGTTGAGTAACGGCAGTGTACATAGAAGTGAAAGTAGATTTATACACTTTCACCTGTTCTGCACCATATTGTTCAATTGCTTGTGGTTCAGTGAGACCAACGGTACCAATTGGTGGGTGGCTAAATACCACAGTTGGAATAAGGTTATAATCTAAATGTTCATTTGGTTTGTTGTTAAATAAACGTTCAGATAAACGGCGACCAGCGGCTACAGCCACAGGAGTCAATTCAACTGCACCAGTGTTATCACCAACAGCATAAATACCTTTAACATTGGTATTTTGGTATTTATCAACTTCAATAAATCCTTTACTGTTCGTTTTTACACCAGCGGCTTCAAGGTTTAAGTTGTCTGTCATTGGGACACGACCAATCGCCCAAACAAGGCAATCAACAGTTTGTGAACGACCATCTTCAAGGAATAACGTTAAGCTACCATCTGCGTTTTTGACCACTTTTTGTGGTACAGCTTGAGTATGTAAAGTTGCACCTTCGTTATTCATAATTTCAACTAAGGTTTCCACAATTAATGGATCAAAATTACGAAGAGGGGCGTGTTTACGTACAAATAGATGCGTTTCTACGCCAAGATTATGTAATACGCCAGCAAGTTCAACAGCAATATAACCTGCTCCAACAACAGCAACGCGTTTCGGCAATTCTGTTAATGCAAATACACCATCAGAATCGATCCCATATTCTGCACCTTCGATATTTGGATGACTTGGACGACCACCAGTTGCAATTAAAATATGTTTTGCTCTGATTTGTTCACCGTTTACTTCAACAGTATTAGCATCAACAAATTTAGCGAAGCCACGAATGACATCAACTTTGTTATTACCAAGAACACGTTCATAAGATTGATGAATGCGATCAATATAAGCTTCGCGGCTCTCACGTAATTTAGCAAAGTCAAAACGATTAACGGTAACATCAAAACCATAATCTGGAGCATAAAGATTAATAGCTTCGGCGATTTGTGCACCATACCACATTACTTTTTTCGGTACACAACCTACGTTTACACAAGTTCCGCCTAAATATTTCGCTTCAATAATGGCACATTTTTTGCCGTAACTGGCAGCACGATTAATCGATGCAATACCGCCACTACCGCCACCGATAGCAATATAATCATATTCTCTCATTATACTTTCTCCTATATTTTATTAGGTTCTGTTCAAGTATGTGTATTTTGACCAAATTCAGTCAGTGATACCAACTGTTACGATAAATCAGTTTAATCGGTAATAGCGATTTACTCTGGTGTGATCCAATTGACTGACCAATGTCCGGTTCCTTCTGGCGCTAAGACTTTTGTCAAATAAGGCAATACCTCTTTCATTTGGCTTTCGAGTTTCCAAGGTGGATTAATTACAATCATTCCGCTTGCCGTCATACCACGTTGTGCTGTATCAGGACGAATTCCTAACTCAATTTGTAAGATTTTACGAATTTGTGTCGCTTCAAATGCGTGGATCATTTTTTTCACTTGTTGGCGTAAAACCACCGGATACCAAATAGCATAAGTACCTGTTGCAAAACGTTTATAGCCCTCAATGATAGCTTCTACGACTAACTGATAATCTTCTTTTAATTCATAAGGCGGATCGATCAAAATAAAACCACGACGTTCTTTTGGCGGTAATGCAGATTTTAGCTGTTGAAAGCCATTTTCTAATTTAACCTGAACATTTTGGCTTTTAAGCATATTTTTACGTAATAGTGGATAATCGCTAGGATGGATTTCGGTAAGAATAGCGCGATCTTGCGGGCGTAATAGATTTGCCGCTAATAATGGCGATCCCGGATAAAAGCGTAATTTGCCAGAATTATTCACTTTTTTAATTTGTGCTAGATAGTATTGCACAATCTCTGGCACATCTTGTCGTTCCCATAACGCGCCAATACCGTCAACAAATTCTGCTGTTTTTTCAGCTTCAAAGCTTTGTAATGAATAAAGCCCTGCACCAGCGTGAGTATCTAAATAAAGAAAGCCTTTTTCTTTTTGTTGTAAGGCTTCCAAAATTAATAATTGCACAATATGTTTTAATACATCAGCATAGTTGCCAGCGTGAAAACTGTGGCGATAACTTAGCATAAAAATCCTCTTATTTTTCTAATCGATTCCAATGTTTAGGAGTAACAAACTCAATACCCTTATCAATAAAGGTAATATTTTCGTGTTTAAGTAGATAACGTTTTACAGGCAAACCACCGCCAAACCCTGTTAATTGTTGCTGTTTCCCTAAAATACGATGGCAAGGCACAATAATACTAATTGGATTACGTCCAACGGCACCACCTACAGCACGTACTGCTTTAGGTTTACCAATACGAGTGGCAATATCAGCGTAAGTTGCTGTTTGTCCAAATGGAATTTGTAATAGTTGCTGCCAAACAGCTTGCTGAAACTCTGTACCTAGTAATTTTAATGGTAGATCAACAAACGCATCTTGTTGTCCTGCAAAATAGTTATGCAGTGCCTGTTCTGTTTGTTGTAAAACAGGATGATGATCAGTGACTAACCAATGTTCACTTTGCCGCTCAAATTCAGCAGTGAACAAAATACCAATTAAATGGTGTTGATGTGCTAATAGTTGTAATTTTCCCACAGGGGAATCCATTGTTTGTAAAAAGATCTGTTCTTTCATTTTTTCCCTCTTATGGAAGCACAAAAAAGACGCTATTTTGCGAAAAAATTGGTTAGTTCTCAAGTAGATTGTCGATTTCTACCTTTGAGTAAACCAAGTAAATTTTGAATTCGATAAATTAATAATGCCGATAAGATTAAAGCGCTACCGATAATTTTCACTGTTGTCAGTTGTTCGCCGAGTAAAATTACGCTCAAAATAATTGTCCAAACCGGTTCAAGCAGCATAATAATTGAGGCATTTGCAATATGGCAGTAGCGCTGTCCGATAGTTTGTAACATATAACGGAAATTAGTACCAATTAAGACACTGGTTGCTAACCAACCAATTGCTGATGAAGGGATCTCACTTTGCCAATCTTCGGTAAGTAAAGAGTAAGATAAACAAAGCACACCAACAACCGCAAGTTGTAATGTAGTTAGCGGTAAAGGGGCAATGGACTTGGAATATTGATTATGTAATACGAAATAAATGGCAGAGAATAATGACGCCAGTAAATATAATGAACTATCGAGTGAAAAGTGAAAATCTCCTTTAGAATTTGCTAATAAATAGACACCGCATAGCGCAGTTGGTAAAGCAATCCAGAAAGTACGCAATGGTTTATTACGAAAGACTAGCCAAGAAATTAATGGGGCTAATAACATTGATACACTTAATAAAAAGGCACCAGAACCTAAATTATTATTAAAGGTAATAGCGATAATCCAAGTCGCCATAAAAATCGCAAATACTAAGCCAGTAGAGAGTGCACGCAAAATTTCAGAATGAGTTAAACGCTTAAATTGTGGATAGGCAAAAGGGAAGAAAATTAGTGCAGCAGAGAAGAAACGTAAACCAATAAAACCAACGGGTGGAAAGCCAACTAAAGCATATTTTGAAAAGAACCAACCTGCTGCCGCTAAAATAGAAACAAAAAAGAGTATAATTTCACCGCTACCATTAATATTTTTCATGCCTGATATCCATTTTCTTTTTTTATTGTTATGTATTATCGGCATTCATTAGAAGCGTGTAAAACCTTTTTCTAAAAGAATTGATCAATTGTTGTTATAGCGAAAATGGCTTGATTAAAGTTACTGGATGTTTATACAGTTTTCTTGTATGCTATGCAGCAGTTTTTTTGTGAGGTTGAGTATAATGATTGGGCATTTACGAGGTATTTTGTTAGAGAAGTCACCGCCAGAAATCTTGTTAGATGTTAATGGTGTCGGTTATGAGTTGTTATTACCAATGACAAGTTTTTATCATCTGCCAGAAATTAATATGGAAACCACGCTTTATACGCATTTAGTGGTTAGGGAAGATGCCCATCTCTTATTCGGTTTTTATCAAAAACAAGATCGCACATTATTTCGTGAATTGATTAAAACAAATGGTGTTGGCCCAAAATTAGCATTAGCGATTTTATCGGCAATGTCAGTGAATGAATTTTCTTATGCGATAGAGCATGAAGAACTTTCTAAATTAGTGAAAATTCCTGGTGTAGGGAAGAAAACAGCAGAACGTTTATTAGTGGAATTAAAAGGGAAATTTAAACAGTATCGTAATCAAGATTTCTTTATTGAGCAGAAAGTGGGTACCACAACAATGGAACAAAGTTTAGCAGCCGCAACTTCTCCAGCTGATGATGCGATTTCTGCCTTGATTGCGTTAGGTTATAAACCAGCTGATGCAGAAAAAATGGTGAAACGTGTTGCCCAACCTGATCTAAATAGTGAACAATTAATTCGTGAAGCATTAAAGAATGCATTGTGATTAGAAACGGTATAAAAGATGATTGAAGTAGATCGTATTATCAGCCCAACAGCCAAAGCAGAAGAAGAGTATATTGACCGAGCTATTCGCCCAAAATTACTGGAAGATTATGTTGGTCAGCCACACGTGCGTGAGCAGATGGATATTTTTATTAAAGCCGCCAAAATGCGTCAAGATGCATTGGATCATCTGTTAATTTTTGGTCCACCAGGGTTAGGGAAAACGACATTAGCAAATATTGTTGCTAATGAAATGGGCGTCAATATTCGTACAACATCAGGCCCTGTTTTAGAAAAAGCGGGTGACCTAGCAGCAATGCTGACTAACCTTGAACCTCATGATGTATTATTTATTGATGAAATCCACCGTTTATCTCCAGCAATAGAGGAAGTATTGTATCCAGCAATGGAAGACTACCAGTTAGATATTATGATTGGTGAAGGGCCAGCCGCAAGATCGATCAAATTAGATCTGCCACCCTTTACATTAGTTGGTGCAACGACAAGAGCTGGTTCACTCACTTCACCGTTACGTGATCGGTTTGGTATTGTGCAACGTTTAGAATTTTATTCTATTCCCGATCTCACCTCGATAGTTATGCGTAGTGCAAACTGTCTTAATTTACAGATTGCAGATGAAGCCGCACATGAAATTGCTCGCCGTTCTCGTGGTACACCACGAATTGTAAACCGTCTATTACGCCGCGTGCGTGATTATGCAGATGTTAAAAATGGTGGTTTTATCTCCGCAGAAATCGCTAAACTGGCGTTGAATATGCTGGATATTGATTCAGAAGGTTTCGATTTTATGGATCGTAAATTGTTGATGGCGATTATTGAACGCTTTGATGGTGGACCAGTAGGTTTAGATAATCTTGCCGCAGCGATTGGTGAAGAAAAAGAAACAATCGAAGATGTTTTAGAACCTTATCTTATTCAACAAGGTTTTTTACAACGTACTCCAAGAGGCAGAATTGCCACCTCTCATACCTACCGCCATTTTGGGTTAGCTCAATTACAAGAGAGATAAATCTTTGCTGAGTGATAAATAACAAGTGTATTAAATCTAATCAGAAGTAGGAAAAAATGCGGACAAACAAGAGTTCTTATTGCATCGCTATAAGAAATCTTATAGAATTTGCACGTTTTTTGCCAAAGAAAAGGATTGGTGAACAACATTTGATTTTCTGCTTAATTAAAAGCAGTACAGTAGTAAGTGAAATTATTAGAGGAATAAGACTATTAAAACCGTAAAAAAAGCCCCAGCAACTAATCGCCCGAATCGTATTAATGATGAAATTCGTGTGAAAGAAGTCCGCTTAATTGACCAAGATGGTGAACAAGCGGGTATCGTATCTATCCAACAAGCGTTGGAAATGGCGGAACAAGCCGAACTCGATCTAGTTGAAATAAGCCCTAATGCAGAGCCTCCAGTGTGCCGCATTATGAATTACGGTAAGTTCCTCTATGAAAAGAGCAAAACTGCAAAAGAGCAGAAGAAAAAACAAAAAGTTGTTCAAGTTAAAGAGATTAAGTTCCGTCCAGGAACTGATGAAGGCGATTATCAGGTAAAACTACGCAGCCTGATTCGCTTCTTAGAAGACGGGGATAAAACCAAAATCACACTACGTTTCCGTGGTCGTGAATTAGCCCATCAACAAATTGGGATTGAAATGTTAGATCGGATTAAAACAGATTTAGCAGATTTAGCAGTTGTTGAATCTGAACCATCTAAGATTGAAGGTCGCCAAATGGTGATGGTACTTGCCCCGAAAAAGAAATAATAATTAGTGCAACTCAAGTAATAATGGTAAGGGTGATTTCATCGTTACTTTTTATTCGCCTAATTATTGGTGATTAATAATAAACAATGCGGAGTTAAACTCATGCCTAAAATTAAAACAGTACGTGGTGCTGCTAAACGTTTCAAAAAAACTGGAACTGGCGGTTTTAAACGTAAACAATCTCATCTTCGTCATATTTTGACTAAGAAATCAACTAAACGTAAACGTCATTTACGTCATAAATCAATGGTTGCGAGAGCGGACCAAGTTTTAGTCGTAGCTTGTTTACCATACGCATAACCCACGGTTTTGCGAACGTTTCGTTATTTTTTAAGTACAAATAGACAAAGGAGATTCCTATGGCCCGTGTAAAACGTGGTGTAATTGCAAGAGCTCGTCATAAGAAAGTTCTTAAGGCAGCTAAAGGTTATTATGGTGCACGTTCTCGTGTATATCGTGTTGCTTTCCAAGCAGTAATTAAAGCTGGTCAATATGCTTATCGTGACCGCCGTCAACGTAAACGTCAATTCCGTCAATTATGGATTGCACGTATTAACGCAGCGGCTCGTCAAAATGGTTTATCTTACAGCCGTTTCATCGCTGGCTTGAAAAAAGCGTCTGTTGAAATCGATCGTAAGATCCTTGCAGATATCGCAGTGTTTGATAAAGTAGCATTTACCGCTTTAGTTGAAAAAGCAAAATCAGCACTTTAATCAACCAAATTATTTTAATTTAGTTCGTGAGAAAGGATAGTGGTTAAAAAACCTATCCTTTTTTGTTAAATGAAGGAGATGAGGAGAGAGAAATGAAATTAAAAACATTTTCTACACTATTTTTAGCAGCTTGTTTACAAACTGGTGCATTCAATGTAATGGCGGCATCAAATGATTTTTCAGTACAATTTCCAAAAGGAGAAACCGCTGCTGAATTAAACGGTACAATTAAAGGGAATGATGTTGATCGCTATACTTTCTATGCAAAAAAAGGACAGATAGCAACATTAGAAACTTTAGATAAAGATCCTCAAATTCAATTTGCATTAGCATATGCGAATAAATCTAAACAAGTGGATTTAAGCGCTAGCCAACAGTTACTGCCTTATTCAGGGAAATATATCTTAACAGTTTATCAAACAAGAAATGATGCGCGTAAACAGCCGAATAAACAACATTTCTATAATGTGAAGTTATCTATTACAGAACAAAATGCACAATCAACCGCTACAACAGGTCGTTTAACTTATCGTTGTGATAATGGGAAAACTTTAGTGGTTGCTTATCAAAATGATCAAGCAAAAGTGACTTGGCAAGGTAAAGAGCAGTTATTAAAACAAGATCGCAAGCTAAGCGAAAATAACACCCTCGTATTTAGTAATCAAGCGCATCTATTAAGTGTTGATGTGATTCAGGCACAAGATTGGCAACACAGCAAAATTAACTCTTGGTTAAAACGTGGTAAAACTGCGACAGACGATAAAGTGTTATTGCAAGAGTGTGTTGTGACAAAATAACTGCATTGAAAATAATAGTGTGTAGTAAAACTACACACTATATAAAGAAAAGTTTTCGTAATTAACGAGTAGAGAGTTGGAAAATTATGGTTTCCGCTTGGCAACAGAAAGTGAAGTTTGCATTAAGTTGATAACCACCATCAACTGCAACAATTTCACTACTAATTTCACAAGGATCGCTTTCCGCTGCACGCGCTTTTTCAGTTAAATAAGCAAGTGCTTCTTTAGCTTGTTCTTCACTTTCATACACTTGACTGAAACTCACACTGCAATCTTCATTATCAATCACTGTACCAACATCAACACAGCAACATACTTTTGCTTCTTCAGGTTTACATTTCATTTGGCTCATAAATAACTCCATTTCAAAAAAAGATATAAAAAACAAATTTATTTTAACACGAGATAGAGAGAAAACGGTGCAGAGTTGCGTAATTTTGATCTATATCAAGAGTAAAATTGAACTACTGGTCTAATCACTGTATAGATAACCATAAATCGTATTGAGTTAAGGTAAAAATTTCCATAATATGCGAGCCTTAAAATTAAAATATTTTTTATAACTACAAGGAATAACTCAATGCGTTTACTTTCCAAAACTCTACTTGCAAGTTTAGTGGCTGTGGCATCTCAAGGTGCATTCGCTTCTGCTTTCCAATTACATGAAACCTCAACTTCAGGTTTAGGTCGTGCTTATGCTGGTGATGCAGCTATTGCCGAAGATGCTTCTGTTGTCGCATCAAACCCAGCATTAATGACATTCTTTAAACGTCCTGAAATTTCTGTTGGTGGAATTTATGTTCGTCCGAATATTGATTTGACTGGAACAGTTGGTCTTGTATCTTCTAGAGATCGTGAAACTTTTATTAATACATTAGGTTCTGCAGATCATAATGATATTGCAACTAAAGAAGTCATTCCTTACCTTTATACTGTCTATCCAATTAATGATCGTTTTTCTATCGGTGGTGGAGTAAACGTTAATTATGGTTTAGCAACAGAGTTTAATGATGATTATAGTGCAGGATTATTTGGTGGCAAAACTGACTTAACCACAATAAACTTTAATTTAAGTGGTGCTTACCGTGTAACGAATAATTTTAGTGTAGGGGCAGGGTTAAATGCAGTATATGCAGATGCGGTAGTTGAGCGTCGTTTAGGTGTAGTATCCGCTCAATTTGCAACATTACCATTAGGTCTAAATAATACAACTTTAGTACATAAATTAAAAGGCAATACTTGGGGCTATGGTTGGAATGTTGGTGCGGTATATGAATTTAATGAAGATAATCGTATTGGTGTATCATACCATTCACATGTATCACTAGATTTTGATGGTGATTATTCAACAGATATTCCTGTAACTCCTGCGATTATTCCTACTCCTTTAGGGAATGTTACACTTCGTCAAGCTTTAGGTGTTAAAGGGGGAAATGGTTCAGGTTCACTAACATTACCTTTACCAGCTTATTGGGAAGTAGCAGGTTACCACCGTTTATTACCAAAATTTGCCGTTACTTATAGTGTAAAACGTACTGAATGGAGCCGTTTTAAAGAATTATATGCATATCGTGACGGACAACAATTATTCCAAAAAGATGAAAACTTTAGTGATACTACCCGTATTGCACTTGGTTTTATCTATGATGTAGATGATAAATTAACATTACGTGCTGGTGTGGCTCATGATGAAAGTGCTGTACCAAAAGGTTATAATTCAATCTCAATTCCAGATACCGATCGTACTTGGTACACTTTAGGGGCAACTTATCGCTTTACGCCAAACCTTTCAGTTGATGCAGGTTTTGCCTTTATTAAAGGTAAAAACTTGAAATTTACCGAAAAACAAAATGATGTCAGTGGTACCTTTGATTCTAAATCAACCGCAACACTTTACGGTTTAGGCTTAAATTACCGTTTCTAATTTTCTGCTAGTAGTAATAGCGACAAAAAAGGCTGAACTTTGTGTTCAGCCCAGACTGCTGACAAACCTCTAGACATACTTCTAGAGGTTTGATCTAATAGGCATATCGAAAAAAGGAAATGCCTATGCTCAAAAATACTGCCTCACCCCAATATGAAATCGAGATGATAAGTCTCGAACAACTCGTACCGAAAGACCACCTTGTCCGTAAAGTCGCTAAAGCTATCGATTTTGAATTCATTCGTGATGAAGTGGCGCATCTCTATTGCCATGACAACGGTCGCCCCGCAGTTGACCCAGTTCGTTTGTTCAAGATAATGTTACTCGGCTATCTTTTCGGTATTAAAAGCGAACGCCAGTTGGTGAAAGAGATTGAGGTCAACGTCGCTTACCGTTGGTTTTTGGGGATGAGCCTCACGGAAAAAGTGATAGATGCCAGTACCTTAAGCCAAAACCGTCTTCGCCGTTTTAATGGTACGGATGTATTTGAGCGTATTTTTACCCACATTGTTTGGCAAGCGATGGAAAAAGGCTTGGTGGGAGGTAAATATCTGTTTACTGACAGCACCCACTTGAAAGCCAGTGCCAATAAAAACAAAAAGCATAATGAAAAGCGAGCAGTTCGAGTGAGCCAATATATCGCTATGCTCAACGAAGATGTGGCAAAAGAGAGGGAAGCAAAAGGAAAAAAGCCGTTAAAGGCGAGTGAGAAAGCCGTCGAAGTCAAAGACACCAACGTGAGCAATACCGACCCTGAAAGTGGGTATATGCACCGAGATAACAAGCCCAAAGGCTTCTTCTATCTCGACCACCGCACAGTCGATGGTAAATACGGGATTATTGTAGATACCTTTGCGACGGCAGGGAATGTCAATGACAGCCAACCCTATATTGCTCGTCTTGATGCGACCACAGAACGCTTTCGGTTCAAGCCCAAAGCGGTCGGGCTTGATGCAGGCTATTTTACCGCCCCTGTTGCCGAGAGTCTTGCCCGACGAGGCATTATTGGTGTATTTGGCTATCGTCGTCCCACCAAAGGCAAGAACCGCTTACGAAAAAGTGCGTTCCGCTATGATGCCGAAACTGACAGCTACACTTGCCCCGCAGGGCAATCGCTCCGCTATAGCACCACCACCCGAGAAGGTTATCACACTTACAAATCCAACCCGACCTATTGCCAAACTTGCCCACTACGTTCACAGTGTACCCAAAACCAAAAGCCGAACGCCTCATCACCAGGCATATTTACCAAGATGCTGTGGACAACGCCAATGCAGTGAGAATATCGAGGCAGGGCAGAAAACTCTATAAACGTCGAGCAGAAACCGTAGAGCGCAGCTTTGCGGATGCAAAACAACATCATGGACATCGCTATGCTCGTTATAGAGGGCTATCCAAAGTGCAAATGCAATGCTTCCTTGCGGCAATGGCACAAAATATCAAGAAAATTGCCCTGGTGGTATGGGCTATTTTGTCTTATTTATGGCGCCAATTTTGCTTGTTTGAGGCATGGGTAAAAAAATCAGCGAAAATGACCACTTGCCCAATTATCTGAAAGGAAAAGCAAGAGAAAAGCGACAAAGTAAAAAAACAAACCCACTTTTATCAAATGACTTTGGAAAGGTGGGTTTGTCAGCGGTCTGGGCTGAACTTTGTGTTCAGCCTCAGACTGCTGACAAACCTCTAGACATACCTCTAGAGGTTTGATCTAATAGGCATATCGAAAAAAGGAAATGCCTATGCTCAAAAATACTGCCTCACCCCAATATGAAATCGAGATGATAAGTCTCGAACAACTCGTACCGAAAGACCACCTTGTCCGTAAAGTCGCTAAAGCTATCGATTTTGAATTCATTCGTGATGAAGTGGCGCATCTCTATTGCCATGACAACGGTCGCCCCGCAGTTGACCCGGTTCGTTTGTTCAAAATCATGTTACTCGGCTACCTTTTCGGCATTAAAAGCGAACGCCAGTTAGTTAAAGAGATTGAAGTCAACGTAGCTTACCGTTGGTTTTTGGGGATGAGCCTCACGGAAAAAGTGATAGATGCCAGTACCTTAAGCCAAAACCGTCTGCGCCGTTTTAATGGTACGGATGTATTTGAGCGTATTTTTACCCACATCGTTTGGCAAGCGATGGAAAAAGGCTTGGTGGGAGGTAAATATATGTTTACCGACAGTACCCACTTGAAAGCCAGTGCCAATAAAAACAAAAAGCATCATGAAAAGCGAGCAGTTCGAGTGAGCCACTATATCGCTATGCTCAACGAAGATGTGGCAAAAGTGAGGGAAGCAAAAGGAAAAAAGCCGTTAAAGGCGAGTGAGAAAGCCATCGAAGTCAAAGACACCAACGTGAGCAATACCGACCCTGAAAGCGGGTATATGCACCGAGATAACAAGCCCAAAGGTTTCTTCTATCTCGACCACCGCACAGTCGATGGTCGATACGGGATTATTTTAGATACCTTTGCGACGGCAGGGAATGTCAATGACAGCCAACCCTATATCGCTCGTCTTGATGCCACCACAGAACGCTTTCGGTTCAAGCCCAAAGCGGTTGGGCTTGATGCAGGCTATTTTACCGCCCCTGTTGCCGAGAGTCTTGCCCGACGAGGCATTATTGGTGTATTTGGCTATCGTCGTCCCACCAAAGGCAAGAACCGCTTACGAAAAAGTGCGTTCCGCTATGATGCCGAAACTGACAGCTACACTTGCCCCGCAGGGCAATCGCTCCGCTATAGCACCACCACCCGAGAAGGTTATCACACTTACAAATCCAACCCGACCTATTGCCAAACTTGCCCACTACGTTCACAGTGTACCCAAAACCAAAAAGCCGAACGCCTCATCACCAGGCATATTTACCAAGATGCTGTGGACAGCGCCAATGCAGTGAGAATATCGAGGCAGGGCAGAAAACTCTATAAACGTCGAGCAGAAACCGTAGAGCGCAGCTTTGCGGATGCAAAACAACATCATAGACATCGCTATGCCCGTTATAGAGGGCTATCCAAAGTGCAAATGCAATGCTTCCTTGCGGCAATGGCACAAAATATCAAGAAAATTGCCCTGGTGGTATGGGCTATTTTGTCTTATTTATGGCGCCAATTTTGCTTGTTTGAGGCATGGGTAAAAAAATCAGCGAAAATGACCACTTGCCCAATTATCTGAAAGGAAAAGCAAGAGAAAAGCGACAAAGTAAAAAAACAAACCCACTTTTACCAAATGATTTTGGAAAGGTGGGTTTGTCAGCGGTCTGAGGCTGAACTTTGTGTTCAGCCTTTTACTTATCTAACGATAAAATTAGTTTTTTAGTGTTTGTAGGTATTCAGCAATCGCTTTCATATCATCGTCATTAAGACGAGATTTGGCCGCATTGCCAGCGCCAACAATTTCACCTGATTTACGTTTTTGTAATGCTGTTACTACCTCATCAACACTTAAGGTGTTAATAATTGCAGATTGATTTAACGCAGATTTTTCACCTTGCTTACCATGGCATAAAGCACAACCTTGATTAAATAAGCGTTTACCACGTTCAATATCAGTATTAGCTTGAGCTATTGTTGCAGTGGCAAGGATAATTACACTAAGAATTAAAGTTAAATTTTTCATTATTGACCCACAAATAATTGTTGTAATGTTTCATCAGGAATTAAACCTTCGAATTTATAAAGGATTTTACCCGCTTGATCAATAATAAAAGACGTTGGTGTACCGACTAATTGGTAACGTTCCGCAGTGATTTTAAGTTGATCTTTTGCAATAGGTAGATTGAGTTTATTTTTAGCTACTAATTTGGCTGTGTCACTATTTTCACCATCAACATTGATAGCGAGTAGTTGTATTTTTTCTGGATATTGCGTAGCTAATTTCTCGAATGATTTCAATTCAACTAAACACATACCGCAAGTGCCAGACCAAAAAGTGAGTAATATCGGTTTGCCTTTCAACTGGTCTAAAAGAACTTTATTACCTTGCAGATCATAAGCTGCAATTTCGGGAGCAGTTTTACCGACTTCGGCAATTTCTTCTTTACAGGCAAAGAGTATTAAACAGCTTATACTTAATAAAACGAGTCTAATAATGGATAAAAATTTCATTGTTATTGCTTTATTTTATTGGGTTACGTTGATTAATTTCTTCTTTTAAGAACTTACCATGTTGCAGGAAAATAGTACGATCGGTGAGTTTTCCCAAATCTGGATTATGAGTCACCATCACAATGGTTCTGCCTTGTTGATTGAGTTCAGTTAATAAATTCAATACTAATTTCTCATTTTTCTCATCAAGATTTCCTGTTGGTTCGTCGGCAAAGATAACTGGTGGTTGATTAACTAGTGCACGTGCAATACACACACGTTGTTGTTCACCACCAGATAATTGGCTTGGACGATGATCAATACGATGCCCTAAACCGACTTGTTCTAGCACCGCTTTAGCGGCTGTTTCATCAACAACACTATGGTAATGTTGCGCTAACATCACATTTTCCAATGCTGTTAAATAGGGAATTAGATGGAATTGTTGAAATACTAAGCCAATTTTTTCAGCACGAAAGCGTTGTCTTCCCGTTTCATCTAATTGTGCGGCATCAATACCATCTAAAATAACTTTACCTTCACTGGCGGTATCTAAGCCAGTTAAGATATTCATCAATGTTGTTTTCCCTGAACCAGAAGCGCCCATAATAGCGACAAATTCGCCTTGTGCAATTTGAATATTAATATCCTCAAGTGCTGTGACTTGACCAAATCTTTTATATAAATGCTGAGTTTCAATTACATAATTAGTCATAATTATTCGCCTTTTAAAATGTTGGCTGTTTGAATTTGTAATGCGCGACGAGTTGGGAAAATCACTGCAATAAACGCTACGATAAGAGAAAGCAAGATAGTGATTGGAATAACTGGTAAACGCATATCAATATAAGATTTAAATACGGTGATTCCTAGAATTTGTGCTAATAGATAGCCGATTATCAAACCAACAATAATTGCACAAAATGCAATGATCAAAATTTCAGTACCAATTTGTTTTACAATGTCGCTCTTTTTAGCGCCTAATGCTTTTTGCAATGCAAACTCTTTTGCGCGTTCGCCGACAATAGCGATTAAGGTAGTATTAACACAAAGGGTGGCTAAGATTAGAATGACCAATGCAATTAAGCCCATTAGCCCTTTAATTTTATCGAGAATTTGCCCTTCTGATGCAGATACTTTCAAAATAGGGCGAATCTCTAAGTCAGGATAGCGTTGTTGTAACTGATGAGCGAATTGTTCTACTTGCCCTTGATCATTTTTTACATTAAATAGTGCATTAGTAACTAATCCTTCTTTATCTAACCAATTTTGTGCAAATTCCAAACTCACAATTAACATATTGTCAGTAACATCACCGCTTTCGATAATAGCTTTGATTTTAAAAGTATGTTTTTCAACAGCATTTTTTGACAAAGTAATTTGGCTACCAACCTGTAAATTTAAGCGCTGTGCTAATGTTTTACCGATCATTGCATGCCGATCATCAAAATTAACACCAATGGCTGAGCCTGTAATTTGCCAATAAGGTGCTAATGTACGCATATCAGAAAACCAAACACCCATTAATACAATTTTTTCCAGATCAGAGCGAGCCACGCCATATAAATAAGGGCTAGCCGCCGTAATTAAGCCATCTGGGGCATGGTGTAAAATCTGTTTTACCTGCCTTTCTTCAATTAAGCCGCTATTAGTGGAACCAACATAAAAATTGGCGCCAAAAGTACGCAACTCTTGACTCATTTTCGTATTAATATCGAAATAGACTGCTGCCATAGCGGTGACGATACTTGCCCCGACAGTTAAAGCAGCAAAGATAATAAAGACTCTTTGTAAACGTAAGCGCAAGGCATTGATGACTAAGCGCCAAAACATCGATTTAGTTTTATTGACGACCATATAACACCTCCACCGGATAGAGTTGTGCAATACGGTGAGCTGGGAACCAAGTACCAATTAAAGCAATGAGAATAGATAATACTAAAACGCATGGAATGACGATCCAAGTAAAACTTAGTGGTGAACCAAAGAGGGTGATACCAATAAATCTCGCTAATCCCCATCCAGCAACACAACCGAATGCACCGCCGATTACAGCACTAATTATCGCTTCGCAATAAAACAGTAATACAATTTGCCATTGATAAGCACCTAAAGCCTTCATTAACCCAATCTCTTTGCTGCGTTCGATAATGGTGGTTGTCATTAGTGAAGCAATGCCCATAGCGGCTGCAATTAATGCAGCAACAGTAACCACAGCCAACAATAATTGAATTTTTTCGATAATTACTCCTTCAGAAGCAGCAACTTGCCAAATTGGCCGCACTATTGCACCAGAAATTGCTTCTTCTAATTGATGAGAAATTGAAGACACATAAGCAGTACAATACCAGCGATCATACTCTTCAGCAGCAAGTGCATCGGCATTATCTCGTGCTTTACGAGATAACTCATTCTCTGGCACTGTTAGTGCTGATACTTTGATAGCTTGTACTTTTCCCTCTAAGCCAAGTAACGTTTGTACTGCGCTCAATGGCATTACCAATTGTTGATCTTCGTTACCACCGGCAGAGAGTTGCCCAACAATTTGGATTTTAATTTGTTGGGAAAAATCACCTTCTTGATATTTTAAAAGTAATTTATCGCCAATTTTCCATTTAGTTGTTTTTGCTAATTGTTCACCAACTAGGGCAGGAATAAATTCGGAAAATTGATTGGTACTATCATCAACCCATTCACCAGTAACTTTCCAATAAGGACTAATAATACGTTGCCCTGTGTGGTAGTCGTCTTCGTCTGGAATGGCGATTTGATGATCGAAAAAAGTACCTAAAATAGCGATATTTTGTTGTTCTTGTGTTGTTAGTTTTTGTGCTTGAACTTCTGCACTTAATAGAGGAGCGAAACCAACAATATTATTTCGCCAGAAAATATCCTTAACGTTGGGCAACTCTTTTTCATCAAGAAAATCTTGTGTAGAAAGCGCAGTGTTGCCATTAACATCTTCGGGAAGTACGGCGCTGCTGGCAGGTTCAACTAAAATATTCGCGCCATAGGATTTCAATTCACGAGCCATTTTATCGCCAATATCAATTGAAACAGCAAGTAACGCAGAAACTAAACCTGCTGCGAGAAAGATGGTGATAATCGCTAATAATTTACGTTTGATCCCATGTCGCCAAGATTGGAATAACATACGCGCTAACATTATTCAGTTCCTTTGCTATTTGATAAATAGTTTTCTGGATTGTCGCGGAATAGATTGAGGTTTTGCTCACTAGTAAAGAAGTAGGTTTTTCCCTCATAACTATATTTATGTTCTGCGGTAGTATTTTTTAATTTTTTACCATTCACAGGGTCAGTCACTTCTAATTCAACAATAGTAGAGAAGTAGTTCAAACCGTCTTCAAGACTTTTACGACTAATCACAACGTCTGTTGCAGTTTGTTGCCAGCCTTCAATAGGAACCGGATTGCAGCCGCCCGGTTTACCGATTGAAGGAATAAACATTCTTACTCCACAACCAACACAGACTACCTGATCGCCTTCCATTACATAACCTTGATCGCCGCATAAAATACAAGCATCAAAGACAGCTGCAAGGCTGATATTTTTTGTTGAGCGATTAATAATAAAGAAACGAACCGCTTTGCCGTCACTTGCCACCCAAACAAAACGATGTAATTTCCCATCTTTAACTTGCTCAATTGGAATATGTACATTGTTTTCATGATCTAGGGTGACAGGTGTAGCTTCGGAAAGTTTTGGTGGTTGAGAAGCGACTTTATCCCAATAAAGTTGAGCTGCGATAATTAAGATGGTGGCAGCAGAACCCCAAATAATCGTGCGGCGGCTATTACGCATTGCCACCATTTTTTTACGTTTTTCGATAGGATGTGATTCAGCAACAACTGCCTTTTTATGTGGTAAATAGACTTTAAGCGAAAAACAAGCAATGATGATTAGCAACAAAATTGCGGTAATGTTATTTAAATAAGCAGTGATATTGCTGGATTTTGCGACAAAACTTAGGCGTAATTTGGTGAGTTCAAACACTTGTAATTTCATTAGCGCTAAAGTAATTTCGCCAAGAATAGGAATAATCAGTAACGCAGTAATAGAAGTTAGCACGACAAAGCGTAATACCGCTAATTTGTTTAATACCTGACTTTGTTGCAATAGAATATTGAGCCATACCGTAATGAAAATACAAAAGAATAAACCTGAAATAACAGCAGCAAGATGTAAGATAAAATCGGTATTGATTACGTCTGTATTGGTAATGGCACTGACGTTAGGATCTTTTGCCCAGAAAATACCTGCAATGATACAAAAAACAAATTGAAATAGATAAGCAAGTTTATTGGAATGAATAAATTGCAATAGATAAAAGAGTAGCAATAGCGCCAATATAATACTATTAAGAATAAGTTTAGCTTGTTGGTTATTAGGGTAATTTAAGCTAAGGATAATCCCTAAAGCAAAACCAATTACGGTGAGCCATAATGCGTTTTTGATATTAACATTACGATAACGTGACCAATTACAACCGAGTAAAATAGCGAGCGGTAATACAGCTTGTAGTAGAAAGACAAAATAATAATTCATAGTGGTTAATCACAGCTAAGTAATCACATTACTCTTTTAAAGTAATAAACACCTGCAATCACAGGTGTTAGTAAAATAGCGACTAAAAAGAGCACGAAAGATTTTTCGTGCTCATAGCGTTGGTTATTTCAAGCCAGTAAATTTAAATTCATAACTCACATCAAATGGTTTCCACCAACGACCAACACCTGTTTCTTGGTCAGTGTGGCGGTGCATACCAGCCTTTGATGGTGGATCGATATGATAAGTAACTTTGTAATTACCTACACCCATCATTTTAATATTGGCACCATAGTGAGGGCCGTCACCAGCAACCATTGGCATAAATGAGCCTTCTTGTTTTTCTCCAGTATCAGTATTAACTAAAGTATAAGAAATAGTGAGGTAAGGCATCCATTCACCTTCACCAAAACCGTTTTTATTTCCTTTAGTTGCGTGAATATCTGCTTCAAGGTGAATATCTGAATCTTTAGCAGATAATCCCATACCTCGAGGTTCCATATCAATTGGTTGTAGATAAACGGCAGCAATTTCCATTTCATTCATCGTAACTGCTTCACCGATAGGATACTCTTTGAAGGCAAATGCAGATGGTGCAGTTAAAATGCTAGCAAGTAATGTTGCAGCTAATAAGGTTTTTTTCATAGTTAATTTCTCCTGTTAATTGATATATCGTGCTGTGAAAAAGATTAAGCTGTTTTTTTACTCTGGTATTTCATATAAATCAGCGCAAAAATAGCAGCAATGATTAAAATCGCTTGAGGAATTAAAGTTTCAACATAAGGGTAAATACCCAACCATGAGATTTCAGGTACACCGGCTAAGAGTGTTGGTTCAAATAGTTTTCCTTCAATAAGTTCTAAAATTGATTTACCAGCAAAGACGAAAGCCATTAAATACATAAATGAGCCGGTAAACATAAAGAATGGTTTTAATGGTAGTTTGACTACGGTGTAGCGCATTATGAAGTAGCAAACAGCGAGTAATATTGCACCAGCGATAAAACCACCTAATAGGTAAACATAATCTAATGTTGTTGAGGCATCGCCAACCAAGGCATAATAAAAGAGAACTGTTTCAGCGCCTTCACGATAAACAGCTAGAAAGCTAGTAAACCATAAACCAATTAAAGAACCAGTTGTGAGTGCAACAGAAATTTTCCCTTCTAAATAACGTTTCCAGTTATTAGCTTCGACTTTGGATAACAGCCAGTAGCTCATTGTAAATAACATTACTACAGCAATGATCATTGTGAAGCCTTCTAACAATTCTCGACTGGCGCCAGAATTAGAAAAGAGTAATTGGAATATTGCCGCTGTGACAACGCTAGCAATTAAGGCAACATAAACGGATTGTTTAATTACAGGCAATTTGTCCTGATGATTATTTTTCACCAAATAAGCAACAATCGCAGCAACAATTAATAAGGCCTCTAAGCCTTCACGCAGAATAATCAACAAACTATATAAGAACATTACCCAAGCGCCTTGCTCTCCGCCTTGTAACATTTCAACAGCTTTAGCAAGCCCTTGTTTTAAACCGTCTGCTTGTTGTTGTAATTTGTTGCTAGATTCATTAGCTTTCATTAAACTGACTAAGCGAGTGAAATATCCTTCTAAATCGGCTTTAAAATTACTGTCACGTGAACCGACTTTATTTTCCATACCGCTATTTTCAAAAATATCAAAATAGGTATCTTGCACTGCTAACATTGCTTTTTTGCTTTCGCCTTTTTCAAAGAGTGCAATAGCTTGTTGGATATGTTGATTGACATCAGCGGCGACTTTACTCCAATCTTGATCGGGAACATCAGCAGCTGAATTTGTAGCAGTATTTTGTGCATCGACTTGTTGACTTTCACGTGTAGTTGGTAAGTTTGGTAATTGTTCTTCTAGATCTTGTAGGAGTGTAGTGACTTGATAACCTAAATTATTAATTTGATCGGGTTGCTCGCTAATCTTAATTAAATCATAGAATTGTTGATTGATACTTGCTGAAATGGCAGAAGAGCGATTTTGGCGAATGGACATTTCCATTTCAGAATTTTTATAACCATCATATTGTGCTTGTTGTACTAACTTTTTCGCAGCAGCATAATCGCCTTTTTGATATGCACTAATCGCTTGTGCTAATAGATCATCAATCGTTTTAAAACTTTGTTGCCAGTGTTGTGCAATTTCTGGATGTTCATATACGCCATGCTGACTGGAAGCGTTGAGTTGGTGTCCTTCCTCTAAAGAAGGTAATACTTCTTGTAATTCAGCTTTTAAACCATCAATTTTTGCTTTAACTTCATCTAATGGTTTACCTTCGCCAATCATCTTACGAATTTCACCAAAAGTGGCTTCCATTTGATAACTTTTTTGTGCTGAGAAGTTAATTCTGATCGGACCTTCTAAATTTTCAAAGACTTCAAAATAAGCCATTTGTACTTCAGTACGAGCTTCATCAACGCTATTTTGTTGATATAAAGAAGCAGTTTTATCTAAACGATTTTCGATATCTTTGATCCATTGTTGATAATTATTATCCGCTTGAGCGTTGGTAAAACAGAATAAGGTGGCGAGTAAAATAAATATCCGATAATAACGAGAAAAAACCATAATATTATCCATTAAAATAGAAACAATTCTTATCTTCACTCGTATTATCCTCTGATTATTTTTTTATACAAGTACAGAGGTTAGGTTTTATTGTAAAAAGGTAGGATTGTTACAAAATATTAACGGAATTAAAAAGGAAAGAAAATTAATGGCTTATGAATAGAAAACATTTTGTTAAACTTTTTCACCTAAATGTTAGCTAAATAAATTACAATCTAATTAGCCTAATTAAGGTGAAAAAATGCTAATTAAAGCCAATTATGGTAAACCAATAATCTTTTGATTTGTGCGTAAATTACTGGTGCACTGACTAATCCTGGAATGCCAAAAGCGGCTTCCATAAACACCATCATAATTAATAATTCCCAAGTTTTAGCATTAATCCGATGTCCGATAATTTCGGCATTAAGAAAATATTCTAATTTATGGATAACGACTAAAAAGATTAGGGAAGTAATAGCAATACTGACGCTGTCGCCTAAACTCATCATTACAATAAATGAATTGGAGATAAGATTACCAACTACTGGAATTAGTCCGGCAACAAAAGTGACAAATACCATCGTGCCTGCGAGAGGTAATGGTTTACCGATAGCAGGTAAGATCACCAACAGATATAACGCAGCTAATATGGTGTTAATGAAAGAAATACGAATTTGCGCAAAGAAAACATTAGTAAAACCATCTAACAATTGTTGAAAATGTAATTGTAGTAACTTTGGTAATGCGCGTTGGTTATTGGGTGATAAAGGTAAGGTTTGGAAAGCGGCAATTGTACCTAAAACAACACCGACGATAAGATGCCCTAAAACTCTTAACGTATATAACCCCGCACTTTGTAACTCTCTGGCATTCTCTTTTAGCCATTGTGAAAGATGTAATTGTAAGGTACTGACGCCATCAGGAATATGCGTCGCAATAGAGGCAGGCAATTTTTCGTGTAATTCATCTAAAATATCCGCCACACTGCTGATTAGTTTTCCAGCGCTTAAGGCATCAGCACGATTTTCAACCCAAATAATGAATAGAAAAATAGCAAGAATAAATAGTATTAGTACGATTAGTACGGAATAACCAACATAATGTTTACTATGCTTTTGTAAGTGGCGTGCGAAAATGTCGGTAATAGCATAGGCGCTTAAAGCGGTAAACAAGACTAATACTAGATGTAGCCAGAACACTGGTAGCCATAAAATTAATACACCGCTGATCGCAATCAGAAAGTGTTTAAAGGTAAGCTCTAATTTTTCCATAATATACAGTTATTGCTGAAATAATGATCATAATAGAAAGTTAACAGTAGTGAATCATTGTAATCACAGTTACCTTAAGGTACAACAACCTTGTACCAGCTATTAACCCCAGTATAATAGGGCACAAGTAGTTAAGAGATTTTTAATAATTATGTCAGAACAAGTAAAAAATCAGAGTAAGAAAAAACGTTTTTTTAATAAGAAATCGACAACACAAACAACTCCTTTAGCAGAGTGGCAACAACAATTATTATCGCAATTAGATCAAGTGATGTTAGTGGATAAATATCCGCTATTAGCCCGCATTAAAAAAGCACCTGCGCAAGCAAAGCCAGAGTTACAAGCGCTATTGAGTGAAGCAGTTGAAACGGCAAAACAGAAATTATTGCAGCGTCAGCAACCTATTGCCGAGATTAGCTATCCGGAGGAATTACCGGTTAGTCAGCGTCGAGAAGAAATATTAGCAGCAATAAAACAACATCAAGTCGTGGTAATTGCTGGAGAAACCGGTTCGGGAAAAACTACACAATTACCGAAAATGTGCCTTGAATTGGGATTAGGGGCAAGAGGTTTAATTGGACACACACAACCGCGCCGTATTGCAGCACGCTCAGTAGCAACTCGAATTGCTGAAGAGTTACAAAGTGAATTAGGCAGCCTCGTTGGTTATAAAGTGCGATTTAACGATCATGTTAGTGAAAATACGCAAATAAAATTGATGACCGATGGGATTTTATTGGCAGAAATTCAATCGGATCGCTATTTGAATCAATATGAAGTGTTAATTATTGATGAGGCTCACGAACGTAGTCTGAATAATGATTTTATTTTGGGGTATTTAAAGCAGCTTTTACCACGTCGTCCAGATTTAAAAGTTATTATTACTTCAGCGACCATTGATGTAGAGCGTTTTTCTGATCATTTTGATCATGCACCAATTATTGAAGTTTCTGGTCGTACCTATCCTGTTGAAGTGCGTTATCGTCCAGTGGCGGAAACGGAAGATCAAGATCAATTACAAGCGATCTTTGATGCTGTTGATGAGTTACAAGCGGAAGGACGTGGCGATATTTTAATTTTTATGAATGGTGAACGAGAAATTCGTGATACAGCAGAAGCGCTTGAACGACGAGAGTTACGTCATACTGAAATTTTGCCATTATATGCACGTTTATCAGCACAAGAGCAAAATCGCATATTTCATCCAAGTGGACTTAATCGAATTATTTTAGCGACCAACGTTGCTGAAACCTCTTTAACCGTACCAGGCATTAAATATGTTATCGATCCAGGAACAGCAAGAATTTCCCGTTATAGCTATCGTACTAAAGTACAACGTTTACCGATAGAGCCAATCTCACAAGCCTCAGCTAATCAGCGTAAAGGGCGTTGTGGACGGGTAAGTGAAGGGATTTGTATTCGTTTATATTCGGAGGACGATTTTAATAACCGCCCGCCATTTACCGATCCTGAAATTTTGCGAACTAACTTAGCGTCAGTCATTTTACAAATGACAGCATTAGGTTTGGATGATATTGAGGCATTTCCGTTTGTTGATGCACCAGATCGCCGTCAAATTCAGGACGGCTTGCGCTTGTTAGAAGAGTTACAAGCATTGAAATGGATTGATACTCGTGCAGGGAAAAAACGGGTATTAACAGAGAGTGGACGTCAATTAGCCAATTTACCGATTGATCCACGTTTGGGCAAAATGGTATTAAGTGCCGCAGCCAATGGTAGCTTACGTGAAGTAATGGTGATTGTATCGGCGTTATCAATTCAAGATCCACGCGAACGTCCGCAAGAAAAACAACAATCAGCAGATGATAAACATCGCCGTTTTGCTGATAAAAATTCTGATTTCTTGGCATTTGTGAATTTATGGCAATACATTCAGCAGCAACAAAAAGAACTATCACGTAATCAATTCCGTCGTCTATGCCAAAAAGACTATTTAAATTATTTACGTATTCGGGAGTGGCAGGATATTTACCATCAATTACGCTTGACAGTACGTGAAATGGGGTTGGCGATTAATTCCGAACCGGCAGAATATGTGGCAGTACATACTGCATTACTGACAGGACTGCTATCTCATATTGGCGCAAAAGAGGCAGAGAAACAGCAATATTTAGGAGCAAGAAATGCACATTTCTCGATTTTCCCAGCGTCAGTGTTATTTAAGAAACAACCGAAATGGTGTATGGCGGCTGAATTGGTTGAAACTAGCAAATTATGGGGCAGAATGGTTGCCAGTATTGAACCGGAATGGATCGAACCGTTAGCGCAACATTTGGTAAAACGTAGTTATCACGAACCACATTGGTCGAGAAAACAAGGGGCAGTGTTGGCGAGTGAAAAAGTTACTTTGTATGGTGTACCGATTGTACAAGCGAGAAGTGTTAATTATGGTGCTATCGATCCAATGGTCAGTCGTGAAATTTTTATTCGTGCTGCTTTAGTGGAAGGTGATTGGCAAACCCGACATAAATTCTTCTTTGATAACCAAAAATTGATTCAAGAAGTAGAGGAGTTGGAACATAAGACGCGCCGCCGCGATATTTTGGTGAGTGAACAAACGTTGTTTGACTTTTATGATCAGCGGATTCCAGCCGAAATTGTTTCGCAGCGCCATTTTGATAAATGGTGGCAACAAACACAAAAAACGCAACCAGAGTTGCTTAATTTTGAGAAAGCCTTTTTATTAAATGAAGAAGCTAATATTAGCGCATTAGATTTCCCAAATTTTTGGCATCAGGGTAATTTAAAATTGAAGTTAAGCTATCAATTTGAACCGGGAACTGATGCTGATGGCGTTACTGTCCATATTCCATTACCGTTATTAAATCAGATTGATTTGCATGGCTTTGATTGGCAAATTCCTGGCTTACGAAGAGAGTTGGTAATGGCTTTGATTAAATCATTACCAAAAGCACAACGTCGTAATTTTGTGCCTGCACCAAATTACGCAGAAGCTTTCTTAGCCAGAGCAACGCCATTGGAAAAACCTTTGGTAGAGAGCTTAAGTGAGCAATTCCGTAAAATGACTGGTGTATGGGTGGAACCGTCAGAATGGAATTGGGAACAAGTGCCAACACATCTAAAAATGACTTTCCGCGTTATTGATGAAAAAGGTAAAAAGATCGCAGAAAGTGGCGATTTAGATGATTTAAAAGTGTCATTAAAAGATCGGATTCAACAAAGTATTGCCGAGGTTGCTGATGATGGTATTGAGCAATCTGGCATTCATATTTGGAACTTTGCTACTTTGCCACAGTTTTATGAACAGAAAAAACATGGCTTTAGTATTAAGGCATATCCTGCAATAGTTGATGAGAAAGAAGCGGTGGGCATTAAATTGTTTGAAACTGAATTTGAGCAACAACGTGCAATGCAAGCGGGTTTACGCCGTCTACTATTGTTAAATGTGCCATCACCAATTAAATATCTACATGAAAAATTGCCAAATAAAGCCAAGTTAGGACTGTATTTCACGCCATTCGGAACGGTATTACAGTTAATTGATGATTGTATTGCTTGTGCAGTGGATAAATTGATCGTGGATTTTGGCGGTGTAGTTTGGGAAGAAGAAAAGTTTGAGCAACTACGTGATTTTGTACGTGCCAATTTAAACGAAGTAACGGTAGATATTGCGCAAAAAGTAGAGCAAATTTTGACTTTAACTTTTGAAATTAATAAACGAATGAAAGGGCGTTTAGATTTTAATTTAGCGTTTGCTTTGTCAGATATAAAAGCACAAATTAGCGCCTTGATTTATCCAGGGTTTGTTGAAAAAACAGGATATCCGCGTTTGGCAGATTTGAATCGTTATCTGCAAGCAATTGACAAACGTCTAGATAAAGTGGCGCAGGACGTGAATCGTGACAGGGCGGCAATGCTGCGTATTGAGAAAGTACAGCAAGCTTATCAACAACTATTAAATAAATTACCAAAATCGAAACCAATTTCAGATGAAATTTTAGAAATTCGGTATATGATTGAGGAGCTGCGCGTAAGTTTATTTGCTCAGCAATTAGGTACAGCCTATCCGATTTCTGATAAGCGTATTCTTAATTTGATTGAAAGTTTGGGCTAAAACTAAAAATAGAGGAGGCAATATGCATTGTCCTTTTTGTTCTGCACAGGACACTAAAGTCATCGATAGTCGTCTGGTCGCTGATGGCTATCAGATTCGCCGCCGTCGAGAGTGTTTACAATGTCACGAACGTTTTACTACGTTTGAAATGGCAGAATTAGTCACACCAAAAATTGTGAAAAATAATGGTAATAGAGAGCCTTTCAATGAAGATAAATTACGGGCAGGTTTTTCACGTGCGTTAGAAAAACGACCTGTTAGTGAAGAAAATATTGAGAATGCGATTAGCCGAATTATTCATACCTTACAAACTTCTGGCGAACGAGAAGTTTCTAGTAAATTGGTGGGAACACTGGTAATGAATGAATTAAAAAAATTAGACAAAGTAGCTTATATTCGCTTTGCTTCGGTTTATCTCAGCTTTGATGATATTAAACAATTCAGTGATGAAATCGATAAATTACAACGAGAGGGATAACGATTAAGATGTCAGCAGGATCAGCAGACTTTTCACGAGAAGATCAGCAATTTATGGCGTTAGCCATTGAACTAGCCAAGAAAGGCAGATTCACTTGTACGCCGAATCCGGCAGTGGGTTGTGTGTTAGTGAAAGAAGGGAAAATTGTTGGACAAGGTTATCACGCTAAAGCTGGCGAAGGTCATGCAGAAGTGATGGCAATGCGCCAAGCAGGGGAACAAGCAAAAGGGGCGACGGCGTATGTGACGTTAGAACCTTGTTCGCATTATGGACGTACTCCACCTTGTGCCAAAGGATTGATCGAAGCTGGTGTCAGCAAAGTGATTGCAGCGATGCAAGATCCTAATCCACAAGTTGCTGGTCGTGGTTTGCGAATGTTGAATGAAGCGGGTGTTAAAACAGCAGTTGGTTTATTGGAGCAAGAAGCGGAACAACTAAATCGCGGTTTTTTGAAAAGAATGCGCACAGGCTTTCCTTATGTGCAGTTAAAAATGGCAATGAGCATTGATGGGCGTACTGCGATGGCGAATGGCGAAAGTCAATGGATCACTGGGGAACTGGCCAGACAGGATGTGCAGCAATATCGCGCAATGGCATCAGCAATCTTATCAACCAGTAAAACGGTAATGACGGATGATGCTGCTTTAACAGTGCGTTGGCAGCAACTAAGCGAGCAAATTAAGGCTGATTATCCGGAACAAAAATTACGTCAGCCATTACGCATTATTTTAGATTCACAACATAAAATTCAACCTACAGGACGTTTATTTGCGACTGAATCACCGATTTGGCTAATCAGCTCTCAAGAGCGAGCAATGCAAAACTTCCCTGATTTTTGCCAGCAACAGATGATCGCTGAGAGTCCTTATTTTTTCACTGACCTATTTAACTTTTTAGGCAGACAGCAAATTAATTCTGTTTGGGTGGAAGCGGGAGCCACTTTAGCAGGAAAATTGATTGAGGCAGAGTTAGTGGATGAATTAATTGTCTATATCGCGCCGAAATTATTAGGTGATCAAGCGAGAGGACTATGCCACTTACCACAATTGCAGCATTTAGCTGATGCGCCATTATGGCAATTGGCAGAAACGCAACAGATTGGTGAGGATATTAAACTGGTCTATCGTAAACCGAGTTTATAAGTAACACGCCATAATGACTGCGTGTTCGCGTCCGCCGTCGGCTAATGGATAGTAGTTTTTACGCAAAGTAACTTCATTAAAGCCTAATGCTTGATATAAGGATTGGGCTTTTTTATTGGATTCTCTTACTTCTAGCCAAAGTGTATTAACACCTTTCTTGACGAGTTGATTCATGAGTTCTTGCAATAATTGTTTACCCAAGCCTTTTCCTTGAAATGCAGGATCAATTGCAATATTAAACAATGTAGCTTCATCTAACACTACTTGGCAGATACAGAAACCAATAATTTGTTGTTGCTGTAAAATTTTGAGATTCAGATAATTATCGCCTTGATTATTCTTTAATGTGCCAAGGCTCCAAGGTACGGTATGTGCAGCTGTTTCGATCGGATATAACTCAGAAAAATCACTGTCTTGAATAGGCTGAATATTAATGTTCATTTTGTTGTAATAAAAATTGTTGAATTTGTTGCCAAATCTGACGTTTTTGCGTCAAGGTTAGTTGCAGATCTTGCGGTAACACAATAGCGGAGTGAGGTTGCTTTGCAAAAGGTGAATTCAACAGAGCAGTATGACAATTTTCTGCACAGAAGATTAGTAATGCGTGTTGCGTTTCTAAACGTGGTAATTTTTCCGTAGTAATACTCAGAAATTGCGGTTCTGTACTATTGGCTGCGCGTAATAGATCTTGTAACAAAGGATATTGGGAGAATTGCGGATCATCAGCGAGTAATAATGTATGTATTTGCGCAGGAATTTGCATATTACCTATGCCCTGTAACACCTCTGGTTTAGTTAATTGCCAAAGGGTAATTCCCATTTCTTGTAGTAACAACTCTCGTCTATTCATTTTTTACTCCCAATAATGGCAGCAATCATAGCATTTATTTAATGAAATGATAAAAAGAAAAATAGCGTACGGATAAATAATATAGATTTATAAAAAATCACGCCATCTTACGACAGCGTGGTTTGGATCTTGAGTGATTGAATTAACCTAAAATAACTTAATTAAAACGCCATTTTAAAAGTTATACTTGGGGTGTGTTCAATATACCCTTTACGAGCAGAAGCATCATAACCAACAGATAAACTTGCTGCTGGAGTGATGTGATAATTCACATTTAATCCTACATCACCGCTCACACGTCCATGTTGTGCACCCTCTGTCTTGAATTTCAAGTCAGGTGCACCTTGGAACGCTGCAGTAACAAAAGCTGGTTCATCAATAAGGTCATAACCGATACTTGCTCTTGTACCAACAGAGAGTTTGTCCGCAACACGAACGCGAGTATCTACCCCAACTTTGCTAATAAATGATTGATTAGTATCCGCATCAACTTTCAAGCTTAATACGCCAGCACCACGTTCTTGATAGTGGTTGTTGCGTACCACTTGGTAATCCATACGTACAAATGGTCTAACTTCCACTTGGTCATTCGCAAAGGCATTGAAGTTAACACCAATTCCTGCATAACCAAGTTTATTACCATATTCCCCTTTTGCGGTTCTATTCGCAAAAGCAATTTGGCGTTGTGTGCTAACATCGCTGTAACCAATACCTGCTCTAAAGTCTAAGTCAATCAGTGGGCTAATCGGAGTATTACCATAAATACCTGCTTGAATAGTATCTGCGCGTAATGATTGGTGAGATACGGATTCACGGCTATGAGCCTTATCATACGGATAGCCTATCATTGCCCCTAAACGGGTTTGTCCATGGCATTTTTCTACCCCAACGGCAAAGCCATAGCTATTATCACGATAACCTGCTGCGCCTTGATATTGGTTTTGTGTTCTCCAACTATCAAAGGTTTTTACCCAAAGGTGTTTATTTTCTTGTGGGTTAGTGTTGTCACAACGTTCATAAATATCAGCAAGGTCTGCTAAACGTTTACTGCTATCGGCTAACACTTGACTACTTGCCCCGGCTAAAGTCGGTAACGTTGCTAATAACGCATTCGCTTGTTCTTGGGCATCATAACCAATACTTAAGAATTTGAAAGATAAATCACTCTCTGGTGAATCATGGAATACTTTATCTAGTACTGTTGCTGCATCTAAAGCTCTATCTAAACCAAATTGTTTGCTCACTTTTACTAAATTTGCTGTTGAAGCATAAGGGACTAATGACACTTCTTTTCCAGAAGAAGATGGCTCTACACGGAAGTTAAATAAACCACTGCTATCCTCTACTTTCGTAAAATTAGTTTCGATAGGTTTATCTGCCGTAATAAAGTTAGAAAAATTTGCTTTTCCTAAATCTTTGTCATTTTTAGTCTTTGAAGTATCTACATAAAGTGTACCGCCTAATGTCGCTTTATCTGCAACATCAATTTTTGAATAGCCTTCTGGTGTCGCTTCAATTGATAATGTGGCTTTATCACTTAATGTTAAATTCTTCAATGAAGTACCATTTTTATCCACTGCCAATGTTGCTCCATTGCTCACATTGACAGTCGCATTACCGAGTTTACCACCTTCAGAGATTTTTAAAGTCCCTTGGTTCGCATTCACTGTACCAGCAAATGGATTGTTTGCTTTAACATCAAAGGTGCCAGCACCATTCTTATTAAAGGTACCTGTACCACTAATAGGAGCATTTACCGATTGCGTCACCGTACCTGAATCAACATTTAAGTTAAGCGTACCGTCAATATTAATGTTATCCTGACCACCAACGGTTGTGTTAAAACCATCAAAGAGTAGTTTATCGCCATCTTTCGGTGTTAAGTTTAGGGTACTATCTTTAGCAACATTAATCGTAGATGCTTTTTCATCTTTATTATCTAGGCTAGTGATATTTGATGCAGATAATGTTCCTTTTGCATTGACGTTTAGCTTACCGCCGTCCATTGAAACATTATTTGTAGCAGTGACTTTACCATTATCACCGTTCACATTGAAGGTACCGCCTTTAGCAATATTGATATTCTCAGCCTTCACCTCACCTTTAACATCAACAGCCGCCACTTTATTATCGCTGTTACCGACAATAATATCCCCACCATCTAATTTTGTGCCATTATCAACAGTGACCGTACCTTCATTGATATTGGTATTAGCAAAACTAGTATCGGCTTTCACGTCAACTTTACCGCCGTCCACATTTAATGTACCGTCTTTTTTGGTTTGTGTGCCTGATTGATTTAGGTAGCCGTCAGATTTGACGTTGATGGTCGCAATATCTTTCAATATACCGTTATTTACCAATTTTGCAGTGTTTTCTGCACCACTACTGTTACCAACATTTACAGTAGTGCTGCTAAGTTCTACATTATTATCAACTGTCAAGTTACCGTTATTGATATGTACATTAGTACTTGCCAAATTAGCCACAACTTCTAATGTTCCATTATTGACGACTGTATTACCAACACTATTTTCAGCATTAGTCAGCTTAAGTGTACTGCTGCCATCTTGTTGCAATGTACCTGCACCGGTGATTTTATTGACAAGTGTATATTCATTAGAACGATTTACAGCAGCTGTTGCACCGTTTGCAATGGTAATATTGCCAGAACCGAAAGTACCTGTTGTTCCACCATCACCCGCTTGCAACGTTCCTGCATTGATATTGATTGTACCTTTAAAGTTACTATTATCCGCTGTTAAAACTAAAGTACCGGCTCCTGTTTTATTCATCATACCAATATTGGTGTCGGTAATCGCTGTATTACTATCTTGTTTTACTGTTGTTCCAGAAGCGACATTCGCATTCCAAGTGCCGTCGATAATTACTGTATCAGGAGCAGGGGAAGTTTTAAAGTTTTCGAAAAGAGTGTCGCCTGCAACAAGATTGGTGGTTAAAGTGCCTCCGGAAGTCACATTAACTTTTGCTAACTGATTTTCGGCACCTGTTGTTGATTTAATATTACCAACTGTAGCTGAACCATTAACAGTAAATAAGCCGTGTTTTAGTACGACATCACCAGAATCATCACCGCTTTTTGCTGTTGTCAGTGTGCCATTAACGGTTAATTTAGCTTGATCGTCAGTTGCTGCAGAATAAGTTTTACCACTATCAACCAATACATCACTAGTACCGTTGATACTTGCGTTGTTTGCAATTTCTAATTCGCCATTAGAAACGGTGGTTTTACCTGTGTAGGTATCATTTTTAGTAACAATTGTTTTACCGCTACCAGCTTGTTCTAAATTACCAGCATCAGTAATAGTATTATCCAAACTGTAACTATCAGAACGTTTGATTTTTAGATTAGCATTTTGCTTGATAATAATTTCTCCCGTCCCAGCTGTACCACTTGTGCCAGCTTTACCAGCAGGGCTACCAAAGCTGCCTGATTCATTACCTAATTGTAAGGTACCTTCTTGGATTATTGTTTTACCAACGTAGGTGTTATTACCTGCAAAAATTAATGTACCAGCACCAACTTTTTCTAAATTTGCTTCTGGGGTGTCGCCTTTTATTGTAGATCCGTGATTAAATACCAGTAGCTTATTATTAGCTACATCAATTTTAGAGGTTTGTTGAAGGTTGATATTATCTGTATGTGAAAAGAAACCAAATACTTCAATTGTATCAATTGCTGAATCATTAACGCTTAATGTACCACCATTGAAATTTACTGTTACAGTGCCACTATCACTGGCTTTTTTTAATACATTCCATCTAATATACTTACTAGTTCCTGTTAAATTAAGTATCCCATCTGTATTTAAAGAAACCACAGCCTGATTATATAATTTAAATTCTTCAGATATATTAACACTATTAGCTATATTGAATTGTGCATAATTCTTTATATTTATATTTTTAAAATTAGCTACTCCGCCTGTACTATTAAACTGGCTTCGATTATTAAAATTGACTTGACCATTAAATGTAGTTACGCCACCTGTACCATTAAACTGGCTTTGGCCATTAAAATTGACTTGATCATTAAATGTAGTTACGCCACCTGTACTATTAAACTGACTTTGAGCATTAAAGTTTGCACTACCATTAAATGTAGCTGTTCCATTTTTCACATTTAATTTTGATTGCTCATTGAAATCAGCGTTGCCTAAAATAGAAAGTCTACTGCTTTCATCATTCACATTAATTTCACTATTTCTATTGGCAGTCAATTCAGCATGACGTACTTCACTATTACCCGAAATATTTAATATCCCTGTACCTTTGAACTGTGGTTTATCACCTCCATAAACGATACGATGTGTTTTAAAATTTGAATTAACAACATTAATCGTGGCATTTCCTGTAAAATATCCAATACGAGAGGTTCCAGACTTTAAATCAGAATCATTTATTATATTGAAAATAATAAGTGTCTTGCTCCAAGTATTACCAAAATAAAAATTACCGGCAGTGGTGGCTCTAGGATTATTTTCAGCTTGCTGAATAGTTTCATTAGTTCCTCCTGAAAGTGTGGCACTACCATTACCTTGGAAGAAAACAGTACCTTTGGTATTAGTATTAAGCCAAACTCCGTTTCTTGTAAAGCTTCCTTCTGCATTGGCATTAGATATAGCAATAGAAAAACTAAATGTTATTAGAGTAAATACCCCCCCCCCTCCTTCCTGTGCAGGTTATAGCACTATTTAATGATTTAGTTTTTCTTTTCTTACTAGCTAATTCTGACACACACTGCCATAACCCTAATATTGTATTCCAGACAACACGATAAATTTTATTCATAAAGATTCCTTATAATGAAAAGACAGATAATATTTTATTTCAGGAAATAAATATAATAGAAATTATTGATTTGATGATTTTTATCAGAAATTTTAGCATTGGTTTTATGGATGAAAAAGTATTTTTATTTTATTTCAAGTAGATATATTGTATTTACTTGAATAAATCGTAACTTATTGTAAATTTATATTGATAACAAAACTCACCTTGGACATTATTTTTATAACTCATTAACAGTTTTTTTCACCAAAGGGCTATTTAGTGTTTTACAAATGTATAACGATTGTTAGAATATCCGCCTAATAAAAAAGGAGTGGTTAATGAACACAATTTCACAAGAAGCTCAACAGGTTAGAGCAGCTTTAGCGGCGAAAGGATTAGAAACACCAATGGTCGCAAGAGTCGGAACACAAGATGAGCGTCGGCAAAAAATAGAACAACATATGCGTGAAGTGATGAATATTTTAGGTTTGGACTTACGCGATGATAGTTTAGAAGAAACGCCAAAACGCCTTGCCAAAATGTATCTTGACGAAATCTTTAGTGGTTTGGATTATCATAATTTCCCGAAAATTACCCGTATTGAAAATCGCATGAAAGTTAGCGAAATGGTGTTGGTTAATGATATTAATTTAACCAGCACTTGCGAGCACCATTTTGTCACTTTTGCCGGCAAGGTATCGGTAGCTTACTATCCAAAAGATTGGGTAATTGGTTTGTCGAAAATCAATCGCGTGGTGGATTTCTTTGCGCAACGACCGCAAGTACAAGAGCGTTTAACCGAGCAAATTTTGACTGCATTTCAAACATTATTGCAGACAGAAGATGTGGCAGTTTATGTTCGAGCTACCCATTTTTGTGTGAAATGTCGCGGTGTGCGTGATGCAAATAGCTTTACCGTAACATCGGCGTATGGCGGCGTATTTTTACAAGATCGTGCAACACGACAAGAATTTCTCTCATTGATCTCAAAATAGTTTAATTTTTCAAATTTTATTCATATTTTAGCTATGCTATACTCACGCCCGCAATGGAATACATTGTGGGTATTTTATTTTGCAAAGTTCAAAACAAAATTTTTTTTAATCACAAGTTACCCCTCGTATAGGTAACCACTGTAAGGATTTAATTATGCCTATTATTACTTTACCTGACGGTTCTCAACGTCAATTTGATCAACCTATTACTGTCCTAGAAGTTGCCCAAAGTATTGGTGCAGGTCTTGCGAAAGCGTGTATTGCAGGTCGTGTTAACGGTGAACGTAAAGATGCCTGTGATTTGATTAGCGAAGATGCAAAATTAGAAATTATTACTGCAAAAGATGAAGACGGTTTAGAAATTATTCGTCACTCTTGCGCACACTTACTAGGTCATGCGTTAAAACAACTTTATCCAAATGCCAAAATGGCAATTGGACCGACCATTGAAAATGGTTTCTACTATGACATCGATTTAGATCAGTCACTCACTACCGAAGATTTAGAAAAAATTGAAAAACGGATGTTGGAGTTAGCGAAAACTGATTACGATGTAGTGAAAGAACCAGTTTCTTGGCAAACTGCACACGACGTTTTCGAAAAACGCGGTGAGCCATACAAAATGGCAATTCTCGAAGAAAATATCGAAAAAACAGCTACACCAGCGTTGTATCATCACCAAGAATATATTGATATGTGTCGTGGTCCGCACGTACCAAATATGCGTTTCTGTCATCATTTTAAATTACAAAAAGTGGCTGGCGCATATTGGCGTGGTGATAGCAATAATAAGATGTTGCAACGTATTTACGGTACAGCGTGGGCAGATAAGAAACAACTTGCTGAATATTTGAAACGTTTAGAAGAAGCAGCAAAACGTGACCACCGTAAAATTGGTAAAGCACTCGATTTGTATCATATGCAAGAAGAAGCACCAGGAATGGTGTTCTGGCACAATGACGGTTGGACCATTTTCCGCGAATTAGAAACTTTCGTGCGTGCTAAATTAAAAGAGTATGATTACCAAGAAGTAAAAGGTCCGTTTATGATGGATCGTGTACTTTGGGAAAGAACTGGTCATTGGCAAAACTATGGTGATTTAATGTTCACCACTTCATCAGAAAACCGCGAATATGCAATTAAACCGATGAACTGCCCAGGACATGTACAAATCTTTAATCAAGGATTGAAATCTTATCGTGATTTACCATTGCGTATGGCGGAATTTGGTTCTTGTCATCGTAACGAGCCATCAGGTTCATTGCATGGGTTAATGCGTGTACGTGGTTTTACCCAAGATGATGCACATATTTTCTGTACTGAAGATCAAATTGAAAGTGAAGTAACTTCTTGTATTAAGATGGTTTACGATATTTATAGCACTTTCGGTTTCACTGATATTTATGTGAAATTATCTACTCGTCCGGAAAGCCGTATCGGTTCAGATGAAATGTGGGATCGTGCGGAAGCTGACTTAGCTAAAGCATTAGAACACAATGGCTTAGCGTATGAAGTACAACCGGGTGAAGGTGCATTCTATGGACCAAAACTTGAGTTTGCTTTACGTGACAGTATCGGACGTGAATGGCAGTGCGGTACAGTACAGTTAGACTTTGCGTTACCGGGCCGATTAAATGCGTCTTATGTAGCGGAAGATAATGAACGTAAAACACCAGTAATGATTCACCGCGCGATTTTAGGTTCAATCGAGCGTTTCATTGGTATTATCACCGAGGAATATGCTGGTTTCTTCCCAGCGTGGTTAGCACCAACTCAAGCGGTAGTAATGAATATTACTGATTCACAAGCAGAGTATGTACAAAAAGTGGTGAAAACCCTTTCTGATGCAGGTTTACGTGTGAAATCAGATCTACGTAACGAGAAAATCGGCTTTAAGATTCGCGAACATACCTTAAAACGTGTTCCTTATATGCTAGTTTGTGGTGATAAGGAAATTGCGGAAGGTAAGATCGCAGTACGTACTCGTAAAGGTCAAGATTTAGGTTCTTTCACTGTAGAAGAGTTTACTGAAATCTTGAAGAAACAAGTGAGAGGACGCGAATTAAAATTACTTGGTGAAGAGTAATTTTATTTGTAAGAGTCAATAAAGAGAAAACCACGCTGATTGGCGTGGTTTTTTGTATCATAAAAATATGTTTTAGCTGGTACGAAGCTCACTTAATCGGTGACGTTGAGTTCCGTCAGGGTTAAAGTTTTGTGGCGATAACCAAGCGGTAAATGCATTTCGACAGTTCGGCCAACGTTGGGCAGTAATAGAGAACCAAGCTGTATCGCGATTACGTCCTTTATAAACGACAGCATTAGAAAAAGTGCCTTCATAAATGAAACCTAAACGCAATGCTGCATTTACAGATGGGGCATTAAGAGCATCACATTTCCATTCATAACGGCGATAACCTAGTTTATCAAATACATACTGCATCAAAAGATAGTGCAGTTCAGTAGATTTGACAGTGCGTTGCAATGCCGGAGTGAAGATCAGCCAGCCCACTTCGATAACCCCATTATTGGGATCGATACGCATTAGTGCAATTGAGCCTTCTACAGCGCCTGTATGAACATCAACAATCGCATAGTGCAAAGGGGCATCACTTTTTGCATGCTGTTCAAGTACAGTTTGTAGTTGATTAGTATCGGAAAAATCTCCGATAGGAAGATAAGTCCACATTGGAGAGGTAAGTAAATTGTTATCTTTGATTGTAGCAATGAATTGTTCAACAACACCAGCAGTACGCAAAGGAACAAGACGAACGTATTTACCTTCTAGAGTGATAAGTTGTGGACGAGCAGCAGGAATCCAATTAGGAAGAGGTTCTCCTACTTCTTGTCCATATTGATTAATTGTCATAAGAATTCTCCTGTTAATGATAAAAAAGCCATATCTTTATCAACTAAAGATAGGCTTCTTCATTTTTATTGTGATGATTGGCTGATTAATTAACCTCAACCAAAATAGTTGTATCAGCTTTTTTCTCAACTAATTTACCTATTGGAATTAATGCAATACCAGCTTGTTCAGCAAGCTCAAATAGGCGTGGCTTATCGTCATTTGTGACAGCAACTAATAAACCACCAGAGGTTTGTGGATCACAAAGAATGGCTTTTTGTTGCTCGGTTAACGGGCTAACAAGATGACCATAACTATCAAAGTTACGTTGTGTACCGCCTGGAATGCAGCCTTTCTTAATATAATCATCGACACCATCTAATGTTCTGATTTGTGCAAAATTTACTTCTGCTATCACGTTAGAACCTTCACACACTTCAATTAAATGGCCTAATAGTCCAAAACCAGTGACGTCTGTCATCGAGGTTACACCGTCTAATTCAGAGAATTGCGCACCGATTTTGTTCATTTGACACATCACTTGGGCGGCTAAACCTTTATGTTCTGCTTTTAATTTACCTTTTTTCTCGGCGGTAGTAAGAATACCGATACCTAGCGGTTTCGTTAAAAAGAGTTCACAACCTGCTTTCGCTGAATTGTTTTTCTTCACTTTTTCTAATGGAATAATGCCTGTTACTGCTAAACCAAAAATCGGTTCTGGTGAATCAATCGAATGTCCACCAGCCAATGCAATACCAGCATCTTTACAGGCTTGGCGACCACCTTCAACAATACGTCTGGCAATTTCTGGCGGTAGTAATTTAATTGGAAAACCTAAAATAGCAATTGCCATAATTGGCTTGCCGCCCATTGCGAAAATATCGCTGATTGCATTAGTGGCGGCAATGCGTCCAAAGGTAAAAGGATCATCAACAATTGGCATAAAGAAATCGGTGGTACTGATAATTCCCATACCATTACCAATATCATATACCGCCGCATCATCTTTACTTTCATTACCAACTAAAAGATGCGGATCGACAAATTTTTCAATTTCAGTATGTAAGATGGTTTCTAAAACTTTTGGGGAAATTTTGCAGCCACAACCTGCGCCATGGCTATATTGGGTTAAGCGGATTAGATCAGCGACAGTGTTATCAAGATCTGCACTACTGTGAGCATGATTAGTCATAAGCGTTCACTCCGTTTTAGCTTAAAAAATTCATTTTATAGCTTAACACTTTATATTTGCTAAAAAACAATTTTGATCACATTTTTGAAAAAAAGAAGTTGTTCTATAAATATAGAAGTAAAGGATATATTTACAAAATGTTAAATTTTAGTTATTAATATGCGCAATTCTACATCGGGGTAGAAGATATTGACTGAAGGAGATTAGGTTATGCAAACCTCATTTAAAAAATCGTTACTTGTTGTTGCATTGGGCTTAACTATGGCAGGTGCAGCAACAGCAGCCAATGTACCCGCAGGAACCGATCTTGCGAAAAAACAAGAATTAGTTTGGAACGTAAGTGCTAATCCTGCAACATTAGACCCACAAAAAATGGAAGGAGATGTAGAAGGATATTTTGCTCGACAACTCTTTGAAACTTTAGTGATTTCCGATGAAAAAGGTCATATTTTACCCGGTGCCGCGACTTCTTGGGAACATAGCGATGATTTCAAAACATGGACATTCCATTTACGACCTGAAGCAAAATGGTCAAATGGTGAAGCAGTAACAGCCAAAGATTTCGTTTATGCGTGGCAACGTTTAGCAGATCCGAATACAGCATCACCTTATGCGAGTTATTTAGATTTCTTAAGATTGGAAAATGCGGATAAAGTTTTAGAGGGGAAAGCTAAAGTTACTGATTTAGGTATTGAAGCTAAAGATGATCATACTTTGGTGCTACATTTAACTGAAGCAGTACCTTATGTTGATAAATTAGTAGAACATTATGTGTTGTCGCCAGTGAACGCTAAAGTGGTGGAAAAATTTGGTGATGCTTGGACTAAACCGGGCAATTTGGTCGGGAATGGTGCGTTTAAATTAACTTCAATGGTGGTAAATGAGAAAGCAATTTTAGAACGCAATAGCCACTATTGGGATAATGCGAAAACAGTATTGGAAAAAGTGACATTATTGCCAATTGAATCAGCAGCAACAGATGTAGCGCGTTATCGTGCTGGCGATGAAGATGTGACAGGGAAAGAGTTACCGATTGAATTATTTGCAAAATTGAAGAAAGAAGTACCAAATGAAATTTATACGCCACCAGTATTATGTACCTATACCTATGAGATGAATACGGTTAAACCTCCATTTAACGATGCGAGAGTGCGTAAAGCGTTATCATTGGCTTTAGATCGCCATATTATGACGGATAAAATTTTACAACAGGGACAAACTCCAGCTTACCTCTTTACCCCACCATTTATTAATGGTGCAGAAAAAATGAAGAACCCAGAATGGGCAAGCTGGGATCAAAAGAAACGTAATCAAGAAGCGATCAAGTTGTTGAAAGAAGCTGGTTATGATAAGTCTAAACCATTGAATTTTAAATTGTTGTATAACACTTCTGATAACCATAAGAAATTGGCAATTGCTGCTCAATCCATTTGGAAGAAGAATTTACAAGGTGTAGTTGATGTCACTTTGGATAATCAAGAGTGGAAAACCTATTTAGATACACGTCGCCAAGGGAATTCACAAATGGCAAGAGCAGGTTGGTGTGCTGATTATAATGAAGCGACCACTTTCTTAAATTACTTCTTATCAAATAGCGCTAACAATAGAGCTTTCTATAAAAATAAGGCTTATGATGATTTAATTGCGGCAGCATTTAAAGCACAAACTGATAAAGAACGTGCAGAAATTTATGCCAAAGCGGAACAAATATTGGCGAATGATACTGCGGTAATTAATGTCTATTACTATGTTCAGCCTCGCTTAGTAAAACCTTGGGTGAAAGGCTTTGCGGCGAATCATCCGGCAAAAAATTACTATCTAAAAGATGTTTATATTCTTAAACATTAATCTTAATACACGATGAGCGCTTGCTCATCGTGATATCTATGATCCTGCCACAGAAGATTAAACTAAAATTTAACGTTAATTTAGTGATAATAGGGGAAAATTACTTAATAATTTAGCAAAATCTAATGGTGTTATTTACAAATTATAAGATTTAATTTATTAATTAGAGCAATTCTGCATATTGGGTAGAAGAATCTAGTTTGTATAAGGAAAAAATATGCAAAAAACATTTAAGAAATCTTTATTGATGGTTGCGCTTGGTTTAGGTGCAATGGCAATGAATGCGATGGCAGCAAATGTACCTGCTGGCACACAATTAGCGGAAAAACAAGAATTAGTGTGGAATATTAGTGCCAATCCAGCGACATTAGATCCACAAAAAATGGAAGGGGATGTTGAAGGAAATTATGCTCACCAATTATTTGAAACTTTAGTTATTTCTGATGCAAAAGGACATATTCTTCCAGGAGTAGCAACATCTTGGGAACATAGTGCAGATTTTAAAACTTGGACTTTCCACTTACGTCCAGAAGCGAAATGGTCAAATGGTGATCCTGTTGTTGCCGGTGATTTTGTTTATGCGTGGCAACGTTTAGCTGATCCAAAAACTGCTTCGCCGTATGCAAGTTATTTGGATTTCTTAAAATTAGCAAATGCTGATAAAGTGATTGAAGGTAAAGCACCAGTTACTGATTTAGGCGTTAAAGCAGCAGATGATCATACATTAGTGTTAACTCTTACCGAATCTGTACCATATGTAGATAAATTGGTTGAACATTATGTGTTATCGCCAGTGAATCCAAAAGTGGTAGAAAAATTTGGTGAAAAATGGACTGCGCCAGAAAATATTGTCGGTAATGGTGCATTTGTCTTGAAATCAATGGTAGTAAATGAAAAAGCGGTATTAGAACGTAATCCGCATTATTGGGATAATGCAAAAACAGTACTAAACAAAGTAACTTTATTACCAATTGAATCTTCAGCAACAGATATTGCGCGCTATCGTGCTGGTGATGAAGATATGACTGGTAAAGAAATTCCAATTGAATTATTTGCAAAAATTAAGAAAGAGTTACCGGATGAATTACATATTTCTCCGTTACTTTGTACCTATTTATATGAAGTCAATACCGCTAAAGCGCCATTTGATAACGAAAAAGTACGTCGTGCACTTTCATTAGCATTAGATCGTAACATCATTACGGATAAGATCTTACAACAAGGCCAAACTCCAGCTTATATCTTTACGCCGCCATTTATTAATGGTGCAGAAAAGATGAAAAATCCGGAATGGGCAAATTGGGATCAAAATAAACGTAATGAAGAAGCGATTAAATTATTAAAAGAAGCTGGTTACGATAAATCAAAACCTCTTACTTTCAACTTGCTGTATAACACTTCCGACAACCATAAAAAATTGGCGATTGCAGCGCAATCTATCTGGAAGAAAAATCTACAAGGCTTAGTTAACATTAACTTAGAAAACCAAGAGTGGAAAACTTACCTCGATTCTCGTCACCAAGGTAATTACCATATGGCAAGAGCTGGTTGGTGTGCTGACTATAATGAAGCAAGTACCTTCTTAAATTACTATTTATCTAATAGTGCGAACAATACAGCTTTCTATAAGAGTAAAGCTTATGATGATTTAATTGCTTCAGCATTTAAAGCACAAACTGATGAAGAGCGTGCGGAAGTTTATGCGAAAGCAGAAGCACAATTAGATAATGATACAGCTTTAGTTCCTGTCTATCATTATGTCCAACCTCGTCTGATTAAACCTTGGGTGAAAGGTTTTGCTGATGCACACCCAGGTCAAAATTACTATTTGAAAGACGTTTATATTATTAAACATTAATTTTTCTTTTATTGCCCAATCCACACTGGTGGATTGGGTCTTTGTTGGCTGTTGCCAAAAAATATTTGTGGGATGTGTGTATGCTTAAATTAATTTTTCGCCGTATTTTAGAGGCGATCCCAACATTATTTATTTTGATCACTGTTTCGTTCTTTATGATGCGTTTGGCGCCGGGTAGCCCATTTTCGAGTGAAAAGAATTATCCGCCAGAAGTTATAGCTAATATTGAAGCGAAATATCACCTCAATGAACCTTTGCTAGTGCAATATGGTATTTATTTGAAAGATTTAGCACATGGGGATTTTGGTCCTTCATTTAAATATAAAGATTACACTGTTAATCAGCTTGTTGCAGAGGCTTTTCCAGTGTCATTGAAACTTGGTTTTTCTGCTTTTATTTTGGCGTTAGTGTTTGGAATTTCCGCAGGTGTTATTGCTGCGTTGAAACAGAATAAGTGGCTGGATTATTTGATAATGACTTTTGCGATGACTGGAGTCGTGGTGCCCAGCTTCGTGGTCGCACCATTATTAGTATTAATTTTTTCCATCACTCTGAAACTACTGCCATCTGGTGGTTGGAATAATGGTCAATTTATTTATATGTTAATGCCAATGGTGGCGTTATCACTCTCTTATATTGCCAGTATTGCGCGTATTATGCGTAGTTCTATGATTGAAGTTTTACACTCTAATTTTATTCGTACTGCCAAAGCGAAAGGTTTACCAATGCGCCGTATTGTGTTGAAACACGCATTGCGCCCAGCTTTATTACCAGTAATTTCTTATATGGGGCCAGCGTTTGTAGGGATTATTACAGGTTCTATGGTGATTGAGAGTATTTTTGTCTTGCCGGGAATTGGACAACTTTTCGTGAATGGTGCGCTTAATCGTGATTACTCTTTGGTATTAAGCTTGACTATTTTAGTCGGTACATTAACGATCGTGTTTAATGCGATTGTTGATATTTTGTATGCCGTAATTGATCCGAAAATTCGCTACTAAGAATGAGGTTAGAGATGTTAAAAACAAAAGAAAATCAAGCCCTCATGCAAAAGTTGGGCGAACAATTAGAAACTGTGGAAGGACGTAGTTTATGGCAAGATGCTAGACGTCGTTTTTTCCGTAATAAAGCGGCGGTAGCTAGTTTAATTATTCTCTTTTTTATTGTGTTATTTGTCGTATTCGCGCCAATGTTAATGCCTTTTAGTTATGATGATACAGATTGGGCAATGATGACTAATCCACCAGATTTTGAGTCGATGCACTATTTTGGTACAGATTCATCAGGACGTGATTTATTGGTACGTTTAGCGATTGGTGGACGTATTTCCTTATTAGTTGGAATCGCAGGTGCTTTAATTGCGGTGATTGTTGGAACATTATATGGCGCTACTGCGGGTTATATTGGCGGTAAAACTGATGCGATTTTAATGCGTATCTTAGAGATTCTTTACTCATTTCCATTTATGTTCTTTGTGATCTTGTTAGTGACCTTCTTTGGACAAAATATTTTATTGATATTTGTCGCTATTGGAATGGTATCGTGGCTGGATATGGCGCGTATTGTACGTGGGCAAACTTTAAGTTTAAAACGTAAAGAATTTATCGAAGCGGCGATTGTCTGTGGCGTTTCTTCACGTCAAATTGTTTGGCGACATATTGTGCCAAATGTGTTGGGAGTAGTGGTCGTTTATGCTTCATTATTAGTGCCGGGTATGATCCTGTTTGAATCATTCTTAAGTTTCTTAGGATTAGGTACGCAAGAACCATTGAGTAGTTGGGGTGCATTATTAAACGATGGTTCCAAATCAATGGAAGCGGCACCATGGCTATTGATTTTCCCAGCATTATTCTTAGTGATTACACTATTTTGTTTCAATTTTATTGGTGATGGCTTGCGTGATGCGCTTGATCCAAAAGATAGATAGGGTGAAAAAATGACAAATAAAAAACAACCCCTGTTAGATGTACAAGATTTACGTGTAACTTTTAAAACACCAGATGGTGATGTTACAGCAGTAAACAATTTAACTTTTGCCTTAAATGCCGGTGAAACCTTAGGTATTGTGGGTGAGTCTGGTTCAGGAAAATCACAAACCGCATTTGCTTTAATGGGGCTATTAGCGGATAACGGTAGAACATCCGGTTCAGCGCGTTTTAATGGTGAAGAGATTTTAGGTTTACCTGAATCACAATTAAATCGCTTACGAGCAGAACAAATTGCGATGATTTTCCAAGATCCAATGACGTCACTTAACCCTTATATGAAAGTTGGCGAACAATTAATGGAAGTGTTGATTCTGCATAAAGGTTTTGATCGTAAACAAGCCTTCGAAGAATCAGTCAAAATGTTAGATGCAGTAAAAATGCCGGAAGCGCGTAAACGCATGAATATGTATCCGCATGAATTTTCCGGTGGTATGCGTCAGCGTGTAATGATTGCAATGGCGTTGTTATGTCGTCCTAAACTGTTGATTGCAGATGAACCAACCACTGCATTAGATGTAACGGTACAAGCGCAGATCATGGCGTTATTAAATGACTTAAAGCGTGAGTTTAATACTGCGATCATTATGATTACCCACGATCTTGGTGTGGTTGCAGGTAGTTGTGATCAAGTGTTAGTGATGTATGCAGGGCGAACAATGGAGTATGGTTCAGCGAAAGAAATTTTCTATCAACCGACGCATCCATATTCAATTGGTTTAATTAATGCAGTACCGCGTCTTGATACTGAAGAAGAACAACTTATTACTATTCCGGGTAATCCGCCGAATTTATTACATCTACCGTCAGGCTGCCCATTCCAACCGCGTTGTCAATTTGCTACTGAACAATGTATGAGTACGCCAACGTTAAGTCGTTTTGCCGACAATCGTTTACGTGCTTGTTTTATTGATGCTAATGAAATGATGCTAAGAGGAAGAGCAGAATGAAAAAATTATTGTTAGAAGTCGAAGATCTTAGCGTTCATTTCCAAGTTCAGGGTAATGAGGGGCTATTTTTTAAAAAAATACAAACCTTAAAAGCGGTCAATAATGTTTCCTTTAAGTTATATGAAGGCGAAACATTAGGCGTGGTTGGTGAATCTGGCTGTGGTAAATCCACTTTAGCGCGTGCAATTATTGGCTTAGTAAAATCGGCTGGCGGTAATATTTTATGGCTGGGCAAAAATTTAAGTGAACAATCTGATAAAGAGTGGCACGCAACACGCAAAGATATCCAGATGATTTTCCAAGATCCGCTGGCATCTTTAAATCCGCGAATGACTATCGGCAATATTATTGCAGAGCCGTTGAAAATTTATTTCCCTGAATTATCTGCGGAAGAGGTAAAACAACGGGTGCAATCGATGATGCTAAAAGTAGGATTATTGCCAAACTTAATTAACCGTTATCCACATGAATTTTCTGGCGGTCAGTGTCAGCGGATTGGTATTGCCCGCGCATTGATTATTGAACCTAAATTAATTATTTGTGATGAACCGGTTTCTGCGTTGGATGTATCAATTCAGGCGCAAGTGGTGAATTTATTAAAATCATTGCAAAAAGAGATGGGTGTTTCGTTAATCTTTATTGCGCATGATTTGGCAGTAGTGAAACATATTTCTGATCGTGTGTTGGTAATGTATTTGGGCAATGCGGTGGAATTAGGGACTTATGATAAGGTTTATCACCAAACTAAGCATCCTTATACGAAAGCGTTGATGTCGGCAGTGCCTATTCCTGATCCTGATTTAGAAAAAGGGAAGAAAATTCAACTTTTGGAAGGGGATTTACCTTCACCAATCAACCCACCATCAGGGTGTGTATTCCGTACCAGATGTATTTTAGCTGATACGGAATGTACCTTAACTAAACCGAAATTAACTGGTAATGATCAACATTTAGTTGCCTGTTTCAAGGTATAAATGTGAGCTATATCACAAAACAATCATTCACTGTAAAAATCAGTGAATGATTGGCTTTGTTAAGGCAAAATTGCTGGATTTTTTCTGACAGAATGAGTATATTTGCGAACAAATGTTAGCTGAAATAAAGGAACGCATTTGTAATGCAAAACCCATCTCAACAACTTATCCATTTCATTGATGTAATCCATCAACAAAGTACCAAACTTTCTCAACATACCGCTTTACGTTATTTTGCTGAAAATGGGGAATTACGCGATATTTCTTGGCAGCAATTTCGTCAGCAAATAGACCAATTGTCATTAGCGTTATTGACGCTTGGTTTGCAACCGCAAGATAAAGTAGGGATTTTTGCGCAAAATATGGCGGAATGGACAATTGCCGATGTTGCGATTTTGCAAATTCGAGCAGTGACGGTGCCAATTTTTGCAACCAATAATGCCATTCAGACTGAATATATTGTGAATCATTCAGATATGAAGGTGTTATTTGTTGGTGATCAAAAAGAGTACGATACTGCGTTGTCGATTGTAGAACGTTGTCCGCAATTAGAAAAAATTGTGGCAATGCAGCCACTAGATTTAAGAGGTGCCGAAATTGGTATTACTTGGCAAGACTTCTTATTGTCAGCAGACAGTGCGATGCAAGCAGTATTACAACAACGTATTGCCGATAAATCAATGAGCGATCTTTTCACTTTGATTTATACCTCAGGAACAACGGGTGAGCCAAAAGGAGTGATGTTGGATTATCAAAATCTTGCTCATCAATTGGCAACTCATAAACAAACATTGATGAAGATCGATCATCAAGATGTTTCCTTGTCATTCTTACCGCTTTCTCATATTTTTGAACGCGCTTGGGTGGCGTATGTGTTATCGCAAGGTGCGGTCAATGTGTATTTATCTGATCCTCATCAAGTGAAAGAAGCAATAGTTAAAGTTAAACCGACCTTGATGTGTTCAGTACCACGCTTTTACGAAAAAATTTATGCAGCAGTGCAAGATAAAGTGACTCATGCACCTTGGCTGCGCCGTCAAATTTTTCATAGCGCACTACGGATTGGTAAATGGGCGTTACATTATAAACAGCAGCAACAACCATTACCTATTTGGTTAAAACCGTTATATCAATTTGCTGATAAAGCGGTATTTAGCAAATTACGTAATTTATTGGGTGGTCGTATTAGAATGATGCCTTGTGGCGGAGCGAAGTTAGAACCGCAAATTGGACGTTTCTTCCATGCGATTGGCGTAAATATTAAATTGGGCTATGGTATGACCGAAACTACTGCAACAGTTTCTTGCTGGCAAGATTTTGGTTTTGACTCTAATTCTATTGGCCATATTATGACAGGCACTACCGTTAAAATTGGCGCCGAAAATGAAATTTTGGTTAAAGGCGGTGGTGTAATGAAAGGATATTATAAAAATCCGGAAGAAACCGCGAAAAGTTTTACTGAAGATGGCTTCTTAAAGACGGGCGATGCAGGTTATGTTGATGAACATGGCAATCTGTTTATGACCGATCGAATTAAAGAGTTAATGAAAACATCAACAGGTAAATATATCGCACCACAATTAGTGGAAGGTAAATTCTTACAAGATAAATTAATTGAACAAATTGCCGTCATTGCAGATGCAAGAAAATATGTTTCGGCATTAGTGGTTCCTTGTTTTGATACTTTAGAAGAGTATGCGAAACGCTTAAATATCAAATATCAAAATCGTTTAGAGTTAATTAAAAATGCAACGATTGTTGAGATGTTTGAAAAACGGATCAATGAATTACAAAAAGAGTTGCAAGGTTTTGAAAAAATTAAGAAATTTACCTTATTACCACAAGCATTTTCGACCGAATTGGGTGAGATTACGCCAACTTTGAAATTACGTAGAAAAGTGATTTTAGAGCGTTATCGTCATTTAATTGAGAAAATGTATCAATAAATCATATTTAGTAGGCTGCATCCTTGTGTGCAGCCTACTTTTATCATCTCACTACAAATCTTTATACTGCCAGTTTTACTTAATAAATGATAAAAATCAGCTAAATTATTAGATCTCATCTAATTACTCTGCAAAAAATCGCAAAAAAAGCATTTTTTACTTCTATTTATTGTTCAATCTAGCTACACTTTGCGCCTTTGGAGAAAATTTATACCTTAGGGAAAGTAATAATGTTATCAAGAAAAGACATTTTAGTTTTAGGCATGATGATTTTTTCACTGTTTCTTGGTGCAGGAAATATCATCTTCCCACCAATGGAAGGTTATCATGCAGGATATAGTTGGTTATGGGCAGCGTTAGGTTTTATTTTAACTGGCGTGTTGATGCCTTTTATCACTTTGATTGTAGTGACTGTGCGCGGTCGTGGTGAAGCACTTTCTACGGATCTACCGCCTTGGGTTGGCGTTGTTTTCTGGTCAATTTTATATTTGATCATTGGTTCGACATTTGCGATGCCGCGTGTGACCAATGTGGCGTATGAAATGGCTTGGGTACCATTGAATATTTATAATGGTGAATTTGCTCATATTCTGTTTGCTGTTGTATTTAATCTTGTTGGTATGAACTTTATGTTAAGACGTAGTTCTATGATTTCTACTATTGGGAAATTTATGGCACCGATCCTATTAGTCTTACTAATTATTGTTGGTATTGGTGTTGTTTCTAATCCAATTTCAGAAATCGTTGCTCCATCAAGCAATTATGCGGAAGGTTCAGCATTAGTTACGGGAATGATTGGTGGTTATCAAACAATGGACGTATTATCCGCTATGGCGTTCGGTGGTATTGTGGCGCGTGCGTTTGCGGTTAATAAAGTTACAGAAGGTAGAACGATTGTGCGTTATACCCTTGCCGCAGGAACAACATCGGTGGTGTTGTTAAGCGGACTCTATTTATGTTTGTTCTATTTAGGTGCAACGGGCGATATGGTGGCATCAACCTCAACCAATGGCGGTCAAATTTTCTCACGCTATATCAATGAATTATTTGGTGCAACCGGGCTTTGGATTATGAGCGGCATTGTGATGCTAGCTAATTTAACGACGCTTGTTGGGGTAACCAGTGCTTGTGCTGACTATTTCTCACACTTCCATCATCGTTTAAATTATTCATTCTTTGTGGTGGTCTTTACTATTGCGACCATCATTATTTCGGAAACAGGATTAGATACCTTATTGCGAGTGACAATTCCGGCGTTATTGTTAATCTATCCGGTGGCGATTATGTTAGTGGTGTTACAACTGTTACGCAAAAAGTTACCAGTAATTAGTTGGAGCTATAATGCGACCATTGCATTAACAACCTTATTTAGTCTGTGTGATAGTTTGAAAAATATGGGGATTTTACCAAAAGCGGTAGATGACTTTTTAAAACTATTTCCATTCTATCAAGAGGGGTTAACTTGGTTGCTGCCGGTATTAGTGATGTTGTTATTAACAATTGTCGTTGGTAAGTTAAAAATGAAATCAGCAGTGGATCATGCTGCTTAAGAGGAAATTGCTGAATAGAAGCCTGCGTTGATGCAGGCTTTTTTTGTTATATCACCTGCATTTTTACGATTAACTTTTTGACTTATTTAGCATTTATGGGAAGATACAAAAAGAAAGTTAGTCAAAATAAGAGGTGATTATGTTTTATTTAGATAGTTTGCCGATTGGTACGCTGTTTTTTATTATTTTAGTGATTGTAGCGTTATTTGCTGCAGTAAAAACGGTACCACAAGGTTATCATTGGACGATCGAACGTTTTGGTCGTTATACCCGCACTTTAACACCCGGTTTAAATATTATTGTGCCTTTTATTGATCGTGTAGGTCGTAAAATTAATATGATGGAACAGGTGTTAGATATTCCTTCGCAAGAGGTGATTTCGAAAGATAACGCCAATGTATCAATTGATGCGGTTTGCTTTGTACAAGTGATTGATGCACGCAATGCGGCTTATGAAGTTAATCATTTAGAACAAGCAATTATTAATTTAACGCTAACCAATATTCGTACCGTTTTGGGTTCAATGGAATTAGATGAAATGTTGTCACAACGTGACTCGATTAATAGCCGCCTATTGGCGATTGTTGATGAAGCAACCAATCCTTGGGGCGTAAAAGTGACGCGGATCGAAATTCGTGATGTGCGTCCGCCAAAAGAGTTGATTGATTCAATGAATGCACAAATGAAAGCTGAACGAAATAAGCGTGCAGAAGTGTTAGAAGCGGAAGGGATTCGTCAAGCAGCTATTTTACGTGCAGAAGGGGAAAAACAGTCACGTATTTTGCAAGCAGAAGGGGAAAGACAAGAAGCCTTTTTACGTGCGGAAGCTAGAGAGCGTGAAGCAGAAGCGGAAGCGAAAGCAACGCAAATGGTGTCTGAAGCGATTGCCGCAGGGAATACTCAAGCGATTAATTACTTTATTGCGCAAAAATACACTGAAGCATTACAACAAATTGGTCAATCTGGAAATAGCAAAGTCGTGATGATGCCATTAGAAGCGAGTAATTTAATGGGATCAATTGCAGGTATCACTGAATTGTTAAAAGAAACAGGATCGAAAAAATGATGGCGTGGTTTGCGGAATGGGGCATGATCCATTGGTTGGTATTAGGCTTTATTCTGTTAATTTTAGAAATTATTGTACCAGGCATTTTCTTTCTATGGTGGGGAATCGCCGCATTAATTATTGCGGCGGTTAGCTACTTCTTCTTATTGTCGATTGTGGTAAGTGGCGTTTTATTTGCCGTACTGGCTACGGTTGCTAGTGTATGCTGGTGGCGTTACCAATCATGGAAAAATAGACAGGATTTATCGGTAAATTTGTTAAATCAACGTGGTTTAGCAATGCAAGGTCAGCAAGGACGTGTGACAGAAGTTTTGAGCGGTAATACGGCAAGAGCAGCTTTCGGTGATACAACTTGGCGTGTAGAAGGGCAGGAGCTACAAGTTGGTGATCTGGTTGAAGTGATTGCGGTAAGGGGAATTACGCTGTTAGTGAGAAAAGTTTTGAATTGAGCGAATATTAACAAATAACACCACAATCCTTGTGGTGTTATCGTTTTATAGAGGGAATTTAGAAAGTCACTTTCAAATTTGCCATCAAGCTATTTTCATAATAGCTTTGATTGCCTTTAATTCGATAATCAACCGAGAAAGTCACATTATTTTCAATATGATAATCAAAGCCTAATTTCGCATTAGCGAATAACCGACCGCGTTCCGCACTCGGCATAGTGAAATAACGGTCAGGCGTAGCTTCAAAAGCAGCTGTGATGTAGTTCTTCTCATCTAAGGCTTCAATGCCTACACCCACTTGACCATTGACGATAAATTTCTCAGTGACCACTTTATCAATATTGACACCAGTTTGGAAAATTAAGGATTGACGATATTGTGGTTTGACAATGAAGTTATACGCACCAGCTCCTGTTTCGTGATAGCCCTTACTGCTGATTAAGGCATAATCCGCACGAATAAATGGTGAAAGTCCATTATCCGCACGATAGTTAAACCCTAAACCCGCATAGAACACATCACCCTGATATTTAGCTTTCGCAGTCAGATTGGCAAACGGTAAATAACGTTTGCCGTCAATGTAGGCTTTCGCATACCCCGTTTGGAAATCTATATCCACTTTTTCTCTTAACACTTTATCGCCATAAATACCAAGTTGGAATAAATCACTATCAAAGTTATGAATGGCTGGCGTACCCACACTATGGACATCCGAGTAAGCATAGCCTGCCATCACGCCAAGACGTAATTGTTGTTGTTCTACACAAGTGTCGGTACCAATCGCCACATCATTATGATGACCTCGATAACCAGTGGAGATATCCTTTTCACGTTGATGGTCCCAATTGCCTGAGGTTTCCACCCAAACATTGTGTTTACCTTGATTAAAACCACTGGTACAAGGAATTCTCGGCGTATATAGTGCTAAACGGCTAACATCATTATTGAGAATCGAATTGCCTGAACCGGTAAGGAGTGGCACAGAGGCTTCTACGTCAGTTGGGGTAATATTGGGATAATTGGTCGGGATATAACAACCTAACATACCTGCTGAGGTGTTAGCACAATTTGCCGCATGATTAATCACTAAGTGCATTGCCTTATTGGCATAATCATATTCTGGGACAAAATCAAACAAAGCACTGTTATCTTGATAGCTACTAAATTGTCCGCTGAGTTGTTGTTGTGAGGTAATCACATTCGGCAATTTGCCATTGCCGGCTACCGGGGTATTCCAGGCACTAGCATCAACCATTAATTGTCCATTTAAGGTGACTGCACCTTGAGCGTGTAATTGGCTGTAATCGTTAAAACTATTGGCAACGATATTGACTTGGTTAGTCTTATCCGCTAACGATAATGCGCCTATCGCATGCGAACCAGTTTCCGCACGTAATACAGTGGCTGAGGCCATTTTAATAGCGCTATTTGGTATATTTGCGCCTTTAGCCAAAACAATTTCGCCAGCTTGTACATCAGTATCGCCGGAATAGGTATATTGATAATCTTTGCTAAAGGTTAAGATATGGTTGTCTTGTTTAAGCAAATGCCCTTGACCAATCAGATGACGATTTAAACTGTCATTTTGGGCTAAGTTGAGGGTTAAGGTACCAAAATCTTGTTGTTCTCCCATAATAATGCGTTGACCACTGCCTAATTGTGACAAGTGTTCTGCATAAATTGTCCCTTGCTTAATATAAATATCACCGGTAAATGGCAGATTATTAGCTGAAAGTGTTGTGGTACCCGGCCCGCGTTTAATTAAATCACCGTTACCTGATAAGGTATTCGGTAAAATATTATCACCTTGATTTTCCATTTCGATAGTCACATTTGCTCCTTGAGCAATAAATATCGGGCTGTTGCTTGGCAAGGTATTTTCGACAGCTAATTTAAGACTGCCTGCAAGAATATCGGTATGACCTTTGAAAGTATTGACAGCACGTAAAACTAATTGCCCTTTTCCGGACTTGATTAAACTACCTTCTCCAGTCATGGAGGCTTTGTCATATTGACGTGTGATTTTATTCTCTGCTACCTCGATGTTTACACCGTTTGTTTGCAACATAATGCTATCAGGTGCTTCACTATCAGCTGCTTTATCGGAACGGAAACCATCAAATAACACGCCGTTCTCTGAGATAGCTAGTGTTGTACCATCAAAATTCACTATAGCCTGTTGGCCAGTTAAATCACGTGCAATAGTACTTGCGCCTAAACGGACTTGTTGGGCATTTAATTTACCGCTACCGCCTGCTGTTGCTAAGGTAATTGGTCCAGAGGAAATTAATTGACTACCGGTTTGCAGATTTAATGTTGCACCGTTGCTATGTTGACTGCCAACGTCAACCGCAGAAGTTTGGCTGATATTAGCGCCATCAATTAAGGTTAACGTTCCTTTATTGACGACTGTATTACCGGTGTAATCATAAAAGTTATTGGGGCTGAAGTAGATTAGCGTTAAATCTGACACCATTTCCGCAGGATTTTGAGCTGTTGAGATGGTGTCCCATAATTGAAACGAAACTCACATTCTTTCAAAAAAAGAGGGAAAGATTTTCGATCAATTCCATTATACTTTCTTAGCACACGCTTTGCTTGATTCCAAAAATTCTCTATCCCATTAATGTGATTTCGCCGCTCAGCAAAATGAGTACTGTGGTTAATTCTATAATGCGTAAACTCACTAACATCTAGCACATCATAGCTATGATAACAATCTGTATAAACAATGCTATCTGGTTGTATTTTCTTTTTAATAACAGTAAGTAAGGTATCAGTCTTAGTGTTTTGTACAGTTACTGTGTAAACTTTTCCATGGCGTTTAAGCATGCCAAACACCACCATTTTACCAGCTGCACCCCGACCTCTTTTCCCTTTTCGCACACCACCAAAATAGCTTTCATCTAACTCTACTTCGCCATCGAAAAGTTCATGTGCTTGTAGTGCTAAATGATGGCTGATAACGAGACGAATTTTTCGATAAAACAAGATGGCAGTATTGGCTTGAATGCCAAGCAAATCTGCTGCTGATCGTGCTGTTACTTCTAATACAAAAAATTCAAGCAGTTTTCTTTGTATAGATTTCTTTAGTTTACAATTGGTTATCTTCATTTTTGTAGCTTAGCATAAGTGCTAATCTACTTCAGCCCCAAGTTATTTAGAATAGTTTCGCCACTACCCGATTGATAAAAATCACCATTACCATGTACACCGTTATCAAGGGTATATTCATTACTACGGGTGATTTTTAAGATAGCGCGGCTATCGTCAGTGCCGAGATAAACATCACCTTCACCGATATCGCCGGTTTCACCGAAATAATAAGGTTTTTGTTCTGCTTCAGGTAACAACTTTATCTGTTCCTGTAATGAATCTAAATCTTCAACACGATAACTACGATTTATCTTACTGCCATCAAAAGATAATGCTAAAGAAACATAGCCTTCTCCACCGATTTCTAATATTCCTGCCTCAACAGTGGTATTGCCTTGATAGCGGTTATCGGCTGTTAATACTAAAGTACCGCCACCTTGAATCAAATCACCGGTATAGTTATTGGTGTCTTCTTTTTCGAGTACTAAACCTCCTTTGCCTATTGGGGTAATCGCAGCATGCGGATATTGTACTAATGCTTTCTTATCTTTTAATGTTGGGTCAAGAATCAGCTTAGCGTCATTATCATTTACTGTAATACTATAAGCAGCAGGTGCAGTTAGCGTATAAAAATTATTAAATAGGAGTGATGGTTGGGCTGTCGTCTTATTGTTTAAGATTAAGGTTCCGCCACTAAAAGCAAAATGAGCTGGAGATATTGCTGATGGTGTATCATTACTAATTGTAGTGTAACCTTGATCTCCCATCTGGTCCCTAATACTAATATCACTATCGCGACCATATCTACCTGCACCTACAGCACGATAGACATCAGTAACCAACTGTCCACCATTAAGGATTAAGCGAGATTTCTTGGTAATATCACCAGCAAATTTTATACCTTTATCTGCAAATACAAAGCTCTTACCTGAAATTTCTACAACGCCTTGACCTCGTCCTTCATCTCTACCATTCCTATGATTTCCCAGTGCCAACATACCTTTTCCTTGAAACTGACCATCATTATTCCAATTCACTAACACATAGGCATCCTTAACAATTAATTGACCATTGCCATATCCATAGTATGAGGATGTTGAACCACCCACATCAATATAGGATTCTGCTGTAAGGATAGCACCGTCAAATACGTTAATAGTGGCAGTGCTATCTTTATAGTTTAAAGTATTAGAGATAGTAAGAGCTTGAGATCCATAATAATGAAAACCCGCTTCTAATTTGGTTCCTTTACCACTAATCAGTAGGGTATTACCATTCATCACCCAAAGTTGAGCTGGAGCAGTTTTAGGTGTTCCAGATTCCCGATCATAATATTGGGTTGTATAAGGGTTAGGCATTGTTTGCCCTTGAGGAAGGGTAAAAACGGTATCATGTATTCTTAGGTTATTATCAGATGTACCGATACGTGCATTAAAATCTATGGCTAATGTGGTTTGTGGTATTGCTAAGGCAACAAATAGAGATAAAGTGGAAAAAATAAAAGGTTGGGAATAAGCAGAAGTTAATTTAGTTGTTGTTGGGGGGGGGGTAATTAGACTACTGATTTCACTGCGATTTTTGCAGGATTTTGCACTATAAGAATGCGCAAGTTCGCTAACACATTGCCATAATTGCAACGCATGGTTCCAAACAACTCGATAGATATGATTCATAAGAGGCTCCTTGGTTAGTAATGAAGTGACAAGCTAAACATAAAAACACAATAATAAATAAAACTTGAGATTATGTTATAGCAATGTGATGAATTGATTATTATGTAAAGAATACTCTCTATAATAGAAAAGAGGTAATGGAAAAAATCGTAAAAAACTTGTACTTTTCCGTTTTTTACATATTAAAAGAGTCACTCTCTTGCACTAAAGTATGTCATTTGGAGTACCAGTTAAGTGCTTCTTGGAAAAATGATCATTTGGATTAAAACAATAGTTAACTTTGTCAATAAAATAACCCCGATAGCGGTAACTATCGGGGTTGGTAGTTATCAATAGATAATGAATAACGGTTTAGGCGAAATTATCAATAATCGCATTTAAAGTCGCACTTGGGCGCATTGCTTTTTGCGCAAGCTCTGGGTTTGGTTGATAATAACCACCCATATCAACCGCATTACCTTGAATCTCAAGCAACTCTTTAACAATCGCCGCTTCGTTTTCCACTAATGCTTGCGCTAATGGTTTAAATTGTGCCGCTAATGCTGGATCTTTATCTTGTTGGCTAAGTGCTTCCGCCCAGTAACAAGCAAGATAATAATGGCTGCCGCGGTTATCGATTTCTTTGACTTTACGTGCTGGTGATTTGCCGTTTAACAACAATTTTTCCGTAGCAACATCTAACGCATCGGCAATAGCTTGCGCACGTTGGTTACCTTCACGTTGTGCTAAATGTTCAAGTGAAACCGCTAACGCTAAGAATTCACCTAAAGAGTCCCAACGTAAATGATCTTCTTGTAAGAATTGTTGCACATGTTTTGGTGCTGAACCGCCAGCGCCGGTTTCAAACATACCGCCACCATTCATTAATGGAACGATAGAGAGCATTTTCGCACTGGTACCTAATTCTAAAATAGGGAAGAGGTCGGTGAGATAATCGCGTAATACGTTACCAGTGACAGAAATGGTGTCTTTACCCGCTTTTGCACGTTCTAATGAGAATTGAGTTGCTTCAACTGGTGAGAGAATATGTAACTCAACTTTACTGGTATCAATCGTTGCCAAATCTCTTTCGACTTTTTTCAATACTTCGCGATCGTGTGCACGATTTTTATCAAGCCAGAAAACTGCTGGAGTATCAGAGAGTTGTGCACGTTTTACCGCTAATTTCACCCAATCAGTCACCGGTGCATCTTTGGTTTGACACATACGCCAAATATCGCCGGCTTCAACAGTATGCTGCATTAAGACTTGGTTATCTTCGTCTAATACTTTCACAACGCCATCAGCAGCGATTTCAAAGGTTTTATCATGAGAACCATACTCTTCCGCTTTTTGTGCCATTAAACCAACGTTTGGTACGCTACCCATTGTTTTTGGATCGAATGCACCATGTTGTTTACAGAAAGCGATAGTTTGCGCATAAACACCAGCATAACTGCTATCCGGAATTACTGCTTTAGTATCTTGTAATTTGCCTTGTGCATTCCACATTTGACCTGAACTGCGGATCATTGCCGGCATTGAAGCATCAATAATGACATCACTCGGTACGTGAAGATTGGTAATACCTTTATCAGAATCTACCATCGCTAAATCTGGGCCGTCAGCTAATGCTTGATCTACTGCTGCACGCACTTCATCCGGTAATTTATCTAAATTGGCAATTAAATTACCTAAGCCGTTATTCACGTTTACGCCTGCTTGTGCTAATTGCGCACCATATTTCTCAAATACTGGGGAAAAGAACACTTTTACCGCATGACCGAAAATAATCGGATCAGAAACTTTCATCATGGTAGCTTTCATATGTAATGAGAATAACACGCCTTGTTTTTTCGCATCTTCCACTTCTTTAGCAAGGAAATCCACTAAGGCTTTTTTGCTCATCATTGTGGCATCTAAGATTTCACCAGCTTGACCTTTTAAGCTTTTTAATACGATTTGTTGCCCTTGTTTATCTTCTAAGACAATACGGATTTCACCAGCTTTGGCTAAGGTAACAGATTGTTCATTATGATAGAAATCGCCGGCTTGCATTGTTGCCACGTGCGTTTTGGAATCTGCTGACCAAGCTCCCATACTATGCGGATACTGTTTCGCAAAATTTTTCACTGCTTTAGGTGCGCGGCGATCTGAGTTTCCTTCACGTAAAACAGGGTTTACTGCGCTACCTTTGATTTTGTCATAACGAGCACGCACACTATTTTCTTCGTCATTGCTTGGTGAATCTGGGTAATTTGGTACGGCATAGCCATGCGCTTGTAATTCGGCGATAGCTGCTTTTAATTGTGGGATAGAAGCACTGATATTTGGTAATTTGATTACATTCGCTTCCGGTTTTGTTACTAACTCTCCTAATTGAGCAAGCGCATCTTCGACACGTTGTTCCGGTTTTAAATATTCAGGGAAATTTGCCAAAATACGGCCGGCAAGAGAAATGTCGCTGGTGACCATCTCAATATTGGCTGGTTTAACAAATTTTTCAATAATCGGTAGGAAAGAGAGAGTGGCTAAAGCAGGTGCTTCGTCGGTATAGGTATAAATAATTTTACTCATAATCACCTCTTGATTGGATATTAAGTATAGTGTGTTGCAATTCGCCTGATATCGCAGAATATCAGGCACGATAATCGTATCTTTATCTTATCATTTCATTATTAACTTTAAACCATAATCATAAAGATTTTTTAACAATGTGAGTTTGCTCTCATCATTAGCATATTCGGCAGAAAGTTGTTCTAATTCGGCAATAAAACTCTCGCTGGTTTGTTCTAATTTGGCGCGACAATATTTTTGCCATTTAATTTGTTCGGCACGAGAGAGTGTTTTAAAAAAATGTCTGGCACGATAGTGAAAGAGCAATTCAGGAATACGTGCATCTTGAAAACTTAAACCATGATCAGCGAGTTTTTCAGCAGGTAAGGTACGCAAAATAGCAAGATTATTTTTATCAGAAAAAGAGTAGAAACCGTTATATAACGCAGTTTCGACATTGCTAAAATCATTGTCATATTCATCAAGAAATATTTGATGTAGCTTTTCGCGAATATCTGGTCTGGCTTTTAATTTTTCTAAATTGGCTAAACAAAGCTGGCGATCGATGCCTACGCGTTGTGCATCTTGTGGCGTTAAGGTTTTTGCCGGCGCAAGAATTGGACATTTATTGATATGAACTAGTTTTAGTGGTACTGGCAAAATACCTTGCTGTTCTAACTCTTCTTTTTTGGTGTAAAGGTTTTGTTTTAATTGTGCAGCATCTAGCTGTAATAAATCGGTAAGATCGCTAGCTAGATCACAAAAAATAACCGCATTTTTGTTGGTTGGATGTGGTGCTAGCGGCACCATCCAACTGATATTACTGCGATAATTACCGAGCATACCAGATACATGCACTAATGGCGTCATATTGATGTAATCAATTAGTGCTTCAATCTCTTTTTTACCACGATGTGTGAAAAAGTAATCAAACAGTTTCGGTTGTTTGCTTTTAATTAATTTCGCCATTTCAATCGTGGCATATACATCGGACATCGCGTCGTGGGCGTGGCTATGTTCAATACCATTCGCTTTCGTCAATAATTCTAAGCGAAAACTTGGCATACCTTGTTCATCATAAACCCAATTAATACCATCTGGACGTAAGGCGTAAGTTGCACGTACTAAATCGAGTAAATCCCAACGCGAATTGCCATTTTTGTAACTATATTCATAAGGATCGATAAAATTGCGATAAAAAGTGTAACGTGTCATTTCATCATCAAAACGAATATTGTTGTAACCCATAATGCAAGTATTGGGTTGGCTAAATTCAGCTAAAATTTTGTCAGCAAATTCAGGTTCGCTAAGCCCTTGTTGATTACAAAGTTGTGGCGTAATGCCTGTTAAGGCAACTGCGGCAGGATGCGGTAAATAATCATCACTTTGCTTACAATAGAGAACGATAGGTTCACCAATAATATTGAAGTCTTGATCAGTACGAATACCAGCAAATTGGGCAGGGCGGTCTAAAGCAGGATCAACACCGAAACTTTCGTAATCATAAATAAAAAAAGAGAAATTACTCATATTGTAGATTTTAATACTAAAAATAGAAAAATAACCTCATGATTATAGAGAATGATAACTGAGGATAAAACCTTAAATTTAGAGTTAATTTGGCATAAATGAGATTGTTTTTAAACAAATTTGCTAAATTTATGTGATCTTCCGCTAATTTTAAACATTCGCTATTTGATTTATCAGCCAACTTGGATAAATATGTAGCCAGTACAGGGCGATCCTGCCGTTGTATATTTTAAATTAAGTAAAAAATCCATTATTCGAGGTTATTATGGAAATCGGTGTAGTTAAGTGGTTTAACAATGCAAAAGGGTTCGGTTTTATTTCGACTGAAGGTCAAGAAGGCGATATCTTCGCACATTATTCTGTGATTGAAATGGATGGATATCGTTCATTAAAAGCAGGACAAAAAGTACAGTTTGAAGCTGTACATGGCGATAAAGGTTCTCACGCAACGAAAATTGTGCCAATTGTTGAATAATTATATCGCATACTTTTTAAAATGATTTTGTGTGTTAAAACAAGATTAATCAAATAAAAAAGATACACCAAAGAGGGTGTATCTTTTTTAGTTTTATGAGGCAAGATTATTTCTTCATATAATAACCTGCCATAGATTGATATACCGCTGTTTCATTTTTAATTAAGTTGTATTTTTGACTTAAAATTGAAATTTCTGAAGCCTTTTCGGTATTTTCCGCTGCTAACCAATCTTTTAATTCAGATACGCCAGCATTGTAACGATCACGATAATATTTGCTGATTTGCTTATCGTAGTTATATTTATCTTGTAGATTGTTGTAGCTACGTTGTGATTGTTGATAAGCAAAATAGAGTGCATCAATTTCATTAAGCGCAGTAGTAATATTTTGTGCGAAAGCTAAACGATATTGTTCATAAGTCGCTTCTGAAATTTTTACATTCCATTTAACAGTTTGCCAAGAAAGGAATGGCAATGTAATAGAAAGTGCGCCAATACCAGCTTGTGATTCAGTTGCATTGCTTACACGATTACCTTGTACTTGTAATGTACCCGCTAAACTAACAGTTGGGAACCAGCTCTTTTGCATTGCTTTTGCATCTTTAAAGGCGCTTTGTAAACGATATTGTGCAGCGCGAACATCAGGACGATTTGCAATTACTGAAACAGGTACATTTAAATTCACACCTGGAAGTTTAACATCAAGTAATTTTGGCAATTTTAGATTAAGCGGTTCGTTTGGTTTTAAATTTAATAAATTGTGCAATGTTTGTTGTGCAGTTTTTTGTTGCGCTTGTAAATCAAGGAGCGTATTGCGTGCGGTTAATACGGCTTGTGTTGCTTGAGCGCTGCTTAAACCATCAATTACACCGAAGCGTTGTTTATTTTGTACTACGGTATTGATTTGATTGTAATAATTTACAGATTCTTCAGTCGCTTTAATGGCATCATTTAAATAAGCGAGGCTGTAATAAGCGTCGATTACACTATTAATTAACGATAAACGAGCTGCGGCAAGATCTTCAATTGTCGCTTTATGTTCCCATTCAGCTGCATCAGCAGAATCGGCTAATTTACGCCAGAGATCTACGGTGTAACTAATACCGATTTGTCCTGAATGAGTAATAGTTGAATTACCGCCATTTTTGATATCTTTCATTGCTTTAGATTCAGAACCACCGCTAAAAGTTGGCACTAAATCAGCACCTAATAAATTGGCTTTATATAAAGCGATATTCACTGCAACGGCACTTTTCGCTAAATCAAGATTGTTTTTTAATGCGAGATCAACTAGTTGATTGAGTTGTGGATCATTATAAAGTTTCCACCACTCTTCATTTACGTTGAATTGTGAAGTCGCTGAAATATATTGTTCAAAATTTTGTTGGCTGGCTTTAAATGAATCATCAATATTGGCACAACCAACAAGAATTGTAGAAAGCAACAAGGCTGCGGTAATTTTATTGAATTTATTCATAGTTATCCTTAAAAAATAAATAAAATGTTATAAAAAATTATAGCAATTTTCGCCATTTTCGCCTAGTAATCACATCTGAAATTATTCACTTCATAAGGTAATTTTACTCTTGTGATAATGCGGTAATTGGGTTTAATTTGGCGGCATTTTGTGCAGGAACATAGCCAAAAATGACACCAATTAAAGTTGAGCAGAGTACTGCCACTACAATCGAAAATGTTGAAAATAGCATCGTAAAATCGGTCATAAATTGATTAAATAATACACCAATAATGCCGGATAAACAGATACCGATAATGCCGCCGACTAAACAGACTAACACTGCCTCAATCAGGAACTGTTGTAAGATATTTTGTTGTTTTGCACCGATTGCCATTCTAACACCAATTTCTTTGGTACGTTCGGTAACAGAAACCAACATAATATTCATCACACCAATACCGCCGACAATCAGTGAAATTAAGGCGATTGATGAAATTAATAATTTCATTGTATTGGTAGTACTTTCGATAGTTTGTTTAATCGTATCGGTATTTAAAATAAAGAAATCTTTTTTACCATGACGGCTTAATAAAAGTGCAGTCACATTTTTTTCCGCTGCGGCGGTGGTAATACCTTCCGACACTTTTACTGTAATGGAACTAATTTTTTTCTCGCCAGAAATTTTGTTCATAGCGGTAGTATAAGGAATCCAAATATTAAGATTTTCACTGTTAATTCCCATTACATTATTGGTATTCACTACACCAATAATTTTTAGCGGTTTTTTATTAATCATAATAATTTGTCCAAGAGGATTACGATCTTGGAAAATACGCTGTTGTGTATTTTGATCAATAATAGCCACTGATTGATTTAGTTTCACATCTTGTGCGGTGAATAAATTTCCTGCTGCTGATTGAATGCCTTTAACATTAAAGTATTGTTCACTTACTCCGCGTACTTGAGCAGTAAAAGCGCTATTGCGATAAGTTAAGGTTCCGCTCACTGAACTATTTGGAGTCACGCTTTCTATATAAGGTTGTTTCATCAAAATTTCGCTGTCAGCTATAGTTAGATTTTGCATACTTTCCGCTCTGCGATCGCCAAAACCTGTACCATTAAAAATATCTATTGTGTTGGTACCAAGTGAATTAATATTTTGTAACACTTTTTGTTGCGAACCATTACCTAATGCCACCACACAAACAACGGAAGTAATACCAATAATGATACCCAACATAGTCAGGAGCGAACGTAATTTATGTGCCACAATCGCTTTAATCGACATATTTAATGCTTCAATAAATTGATCGCGATAAAAGCGAAAACTTTTGCTGGTGTTAGCTTGACTGATTTCACGCTGTTGCAACGGATCATTTTTACGCTGATCTTGAATAATTTCACCGTCTTTAATTTCGATAATACGGCTGGCAAATTGAGCTATATGTTGATCGTGAGTGACCAGAATAATGGTATGCCCTTCTTGGTGCAGCTGCTGCAGAATTTCCATTACCATTTCGCCGCTTTTAGAATCTAATGCACCAGTTGGTTCATCTGCCAAAATAATATCACCGCCATTCATCAAGGCTCTTGCAATACTGACACGTTGTTGCTGACCGCCTGATAATTGATTAGGTTTATTCTCCATTTTGTTAGCTAAACCTAATTTATCTAATAGCTGTGCAGCGCGGGCTAAGCGCTGTTCTTTCGCCATTCCAGTATAAACAGCAGGTAAGGCAACATTCTCTTGAGCATTTAATGTTGGTAACAGATTATAGCGTTGAAAAATAAAACCAAAGCGTTGCTGACGTAATTCTGAAAGTTGATCGGCTGACAAAGTTGCAGTTTCTTGCCCGGTAATGGCATAGGAACCATTGGTTGGGGTATCTAGGCAGCCAATAATATTCATTAAGGTTGATTTACCTGAACCAGAGGTACCAATAATCGCGATAAAATCACCTTGTTGGATCTCCAAATTGATATTTTTCAGAATATGAACGCGGTTTTCTCCTTCACCAAAGAATTTATTCAGATTCTTTATTTCGATGATATTTTGCATACCCACCTCATTACATCATTCTTGGTGTTCTTACGCGCACGCTAGGTGAGTCGTTAGTAGAAGATTGCGATACAATAACTTTCTCGCCTTCCTCTAAACCAGATAATACTTCGGTGTTTACATCATCGTGTAAGCCTGTGGTGATGGTTTTCTCGATCACATTATTACCATCTAATACTTGTACAGTCGATTTACCAGCTTGTTTGCGAATAGCCAATGTTGGTACCGTTAACACATTCTGTTTTTGCGCAATAATAATGGTATTTTGTGTCGTCATCCCGATTTGTAATTTATGTTCTGGATTAGGAACTAACACGTTGGCGTAATAATAAATAGCATTGGTATCACTCACTGATTCGGTATATTCGTTATCTGTTAATGTAGTCATTGCAGGATCAACAGAATCAATTTTCGCAGTATAAATTTCGTCAGGTTCCGCGAGAGTAGAGAATTTTACCGTCATACCAGCTTTAATTTTGGTGATATCTCCTTCAGAAATTTCAGGTTTAATCAGCATTGTATCCAAATCTGCTACTTGAATAATTGTTGGAGTTGTTTGATTAGCATTAACAGTTTGCCCTTCAGAAACTGGAATTGAAATAACAGTACCATCTAATGGAGAAGTAATTTTGGTGTAATTTAAATTGGTTGTTGCCGTATTCACTTCAATTTCTGATTGTTTAACTTGTGCTTGAATTTGTTCAACAGTAGCTTTTGCACTTTCTAATGTGTTTTGTGCTGTTTCGTAGTCATTTAGTGAACTTGCTTGTTTTTTATATAATTTTGCTACTCGGTCATAATTAGATTGTGCGATACGATATGCTGTTTGCGCCGCAGCGAGTTGTGCTTTATAAGAAGCTAATTGAGCAACAGCGATATTTAATTCATTTTCTTGGGTGATTGAGTCGAGTTGGGCAATGAGATCGCCTTTTTTAACTTGTTGTCCAAGTTTGACATAAATTTTTTCCACTTTACCTGAAACGCGCGCACCAACCTCAACACGTTTAGAACTACGAACTGTTCCTGTTGCAATTACAGTTTGTTGTAAATCTGTTTTTTTTACTGTTTCCGTAAAATAGGAGGTTTGGGGCTGATTACTCTGTGTGAAATAATAAATGGAACCAAGCACAGTAACAGCAATAGCAAGGCTCCACACGATTTTTTTATTTAATGTCATATATGTATCCTTTAGACAACCAAGGACGTTTCTCTTTACTAAATGAACATTCATTCATTTTATAGAAAGATGACTTGGTAAACAAATATTATTTTGGGAAATATGTGATCAGACTATTAGTAAAAGGAGGAGTGTTTGGAACGCTAATTTTTGCGAATAATCTGATTGCATGTATAGCGGTTTAATGATGGAGAAGGAAAATTAGAAGAAAATTAGTTTTGCATGAATGATGGCAGAGGCTGGTTTGTTGTTTACATTTTTAATGTGTTTGATGTAGCTGATGGTGATCTGATTTTGTTGCAAAGGATTTACGCTGTCTGTTTTTTATGGCGGCTTGATGAATGAATAAAACCTGCTTGATTTTCACAAGCAGGTTTTCATCACATTATTGTTAGAAACCAGTTGCTAAACCGTCACTTCTTGGATCAGAAGCACCTTGTAACACGCCATTTTCACGAATTAAAATCGCGCCAGCATGCCCCATAGTATCTGTATAATCTGGCAGCATTTTGACAGGGTGTCCACGACGTTGTAGTTCTTGCGCTGTTTGTGCGGAAATTCGTCCTTCCAATTTGAGATCGTTAGAGCTGGCTCCCCAAGTACGTCCATATAACCAACGAGGTGCATCAACAGCTTGTTGCGGACTCATTGCAAAATCGACAATTCGTGTCACTAACGCAGCTTGAGTTTGCGGTTGTCCTTCACCACCCATTGTGCCGTAAATTAAATAAGGTTTATTATTTTTGAACAGCATTGCTGGGTTTAGTGTGTGGAATGTGCGTTTGTGAGGTGCTAGCGCATTGACATTATTTTTATCTAAAGAGAAAAATGAACCACGATTTTGTAATATTATGCCAGTACCTTTTGGCACAATCGCAGAACCAAAATCATGATATATGCTTTGGATTAAAGAAACCGCATTTCCTTGAGCATCTACTACACCAAACCAGACTGTATCACCTTTAGGGTCTAGCGCTTGTACGTTAGTTGCTGCTTTTTGCATATCGATCTGTTTGGCTTGTTCTTTACCATGTTCTTTAGACAATAATTTGTCGAGCGGAATATGGACAAAATCAGGATCACTTAAGTATTTATCTCGATCAGCAAATGATTGTTTGGTTGCTTCTATTAATAGATGGTAATAATCTGCAGTGCCTTCTCCCAGCTTACGTACATCGAAATTGTTTAGAATGTTGAGAATTTCTAGTGAAGCCATACCTTGAGTATTTGGCGGGAAATTATAGGCAATAGTATCACGATAAGCGACATGTATTGGTTTCACCCAATTTGCTTGATGTGCACTGAAATCATTTAATGTTAGCATACCATCATGTGCTTGTAGATCCGCAACAATAGCTTTAGCGATTGAACCTTGATAAAACTCTTTAGCCCCTTTATCTGCAATTAGTTGCAAGGTATTGCCAAGATCCTCTTGTTTTAAAATATCACCGACTTGATAAGCCTGTTTGCTATTTTTCAGGAAAATTTTAGCAAATTCGCTAAAACGGGAAAGATTACGGAATTCACTATCTGTAGGATCTAAATTAATTTTGCTCCAATATTCGAGAGAACTGCTGACAGGGAAACCATTTTTGGCCAGACTGATAGGAGTTTTAAATAGATCTTTCCAGGCAAAATGGCTATTCATATGTTGTTGTGAATATTGATAAGCTTTATCCCATCCTGATACGATCCCTGGTACTGTGTTGGCAGAGTAATATCCACGAGAAGGTATTTTGCTAAACCCTTTGCTTTTATAGAAATCTATAGTTGCTTTTTCCCCTGCGCGACCTGAAGCGTTAAGAGCTTTTAATTCACCTGATTTGGCATCATATATCAACCAAAAACTGTCTCCACCTAAAGTACACATTTGTGGGTAAACAACAGCAAGTGTTGCAGCTGTTGCGATTGCTGCATCTATTGCACTTCCTCCACGCTGTAATACATCAATCCCTGCTTGAGTAGCAAGATAGTGAGGAGATGTCACCATAGCATGGGTAGCTAATGGATTGTCTGCCTGCGCCGTAGTGAGGTGGCTTGGTGAATGGATTAATTTTGGATCATAGGTGAAATTTTCAGCGCTATACAGTGATCCAGAAAAACAAAGAATAGTTGCAGTAATAGCGATGCTGCGCATACTGTTTGAACAAGATAAAAACGTTGACTGTAACTTCATAAAGACCTCCGTAAATCATAATGGTGAATCCCAGTCATTTAGTAAGTTTTTTGGAATTGAAAATATTCTGAAAAATCCTCTTTTTATTAAAAAAACTACAATTAATTTTAAAGTAATTGATTAATTTTCTATTAATTTGGATTGTTTTTTAGAATATATCTAAATAATAGGATCTTAAATTGAATATTGTCAAATATTTTTATATCTTTTATAGATTTTTTTAATTTCATTGCGTTTTTATTGGTTTTTATATCGTTTTCAGCCTAATAGAGAGTGTCTTGTTAGTGTTTTTGGGGGAGGTAAACAATTTGGATATCTATTTAGATAATCTGCGGTTTAAATTTAATATGTTTAAATGGAGAAAAGGGAATTTAGCAAGAAAATGAGGCTTCGGTTTGGTGTTATGCACTAAAAAGTGTAAAATGCGGAAATTATTTTTGAGTACACTCAATTTGAGGACATTATGAGTCATACAGAAACGACAGAGATAAAACCAACTAACTTTATTCGTCAAATTATTGATGAAGATCTGGCACAAGGCAAACATCAATCTGTTTATACCCGCTTTCCACCTGAACCAAACGGTTATTTACATATCGGTCATGCGAAATCTATCTGCTTAAATTTCGGTATTGCCGAGGATTATCATGGCAAATGTAATTTGCGTTTTGATGATACGAACCCAGTAAAAGAAGATATGAGTTATGTTGAGTCAATTCAGCAAGATGTGGAATGGCTTGGCTTTAAATGGGAAGGTAAGCCGCGTTATGCTTCTGATTATTTTGATCAACTTTATGGCTATGCGATTGAGTTGATTAAAAAAGGATTGGCTTATGTGGATGAGTTATCACCGGATGAAATGCGTGAATATCGTGGAACTTTAACTGAACCAGGTAAAAATAGTCCTTATCGTGATCGTTCAGTAGAAGAAAACCTAGCGTTATTTGAAAAAATGAAAAATGGTGAATTCGCAGAGGGCAAAGCTTGTTTGCGTGCGAAAATTGATATGGCTTCACCGTTTATTGTAATGCGAGATCCAGTAATCTATCGTATTAAATTTGCACACCACCACCAAACAGGCGATAAATGGTGCATTTATCCGATGTATGATTTTACACACTGTATTTCCGATGCGATTGAACGTATTACTCATTCACTTTGTACATTGGAATTCCAAGATAACCGTCGTTTATATGATTGGGTATTGGAAAATATCTCTATCGAACGTCCATTACCGCATCAATATGAATTTTCTCGTTTAAATCTAGAAAGTACGCTGACTTCTAAACGTAAGCTATTACAGTTGGTTAATGAAGAGATTGTTGATGGTTGGAATGACCCTCGTATGCCAACTATTTCAGGTTTACGTCGTCGTGGTTATACACCAGAGTCGATTCGTGAATTCTGTCGTCGTATTGGGGTAACGAAACAAGATAATGTGGTGGAATATAGTGCATTAGAAGCTTGTATTCGTGACGATTTAAATACCAATGCACCACGTGCAATGGCGGTAATTAATCCATTACGCATTGTGATCGAAAATTTTGATGGAGTAGAGATGTTGACTGCGCCAAATCATCCTAATCGTGAAGAGCTTGGTAGCAGAACATTGCCATTCACTAAAGAAATTTATATTGATCAAGCAGATTTCCGCGAAGAGGCGAATAAGCATTATAAACGCTTAGTCTTAGGTAAAGAGGTGCGTTTGCGTAATGCGTATGTGATTAAAGCTGAACGAGTGGAAAAAGATGCTGAAGGCAATATTACTACTGTTTATTGTAGTTATGATCCAGAAACCTTAGGGAAGAATCCAGCTGACGGACGTAAAGTAAAAGGGGTAATTCATTGGGTATCAGCAACGCAAAATCACCCAGCAGAATTCCGTCTATATGATCGTTTATTTACCGTATCAAATCCAAGCGCAGCGGAAGATATTCATCAGGTGTTAAATCCACATTCATTAGTGGTGAAACATGGTTTTGTTGAACAAAGCCTAATTAATGCACAAGCGGAAAAAGCATATCAATTTGAACGTGAAGGCTATTTCTGTGCAGATAGTAAAGACAGCCACCCAGAACATTTGGTGTTTAACCTCACTGTTTCTTTAAAAGAGAGCGTTGTGGTTTAATAACTGGTTTTAATTCAAGAGAAAGGCTTTTAACTGATGTGATCTGACCCCGAAAAGTTGGACAATAATCAGATGGACTGAAGTCGGTATTGTACCGGACTCAGTCCATTTAGTTTCAATTGTATACGCTCCTCATTATAATAGCGAACATAATCTTTGATAGCCACCTCAAGTTCTGCAATCGTCTGAAACACTTTTCCATAAAAGCACTCCACTTTCATTCGTCCAAAGAAACTCTCCATTGCTGCATTGTCTAGACAATTTCCCTTCCTTGACATACTTTGTACGATGTGATGTTCAACCAATAAGTGTTGGTAACTCGGTATTTGGTACTGTATGCCTTGGTCTGAATGTAAAATTGGCGTGTCGCCTTTAGAGAGCCGAGTAATCGCTTGGCGTACCATTCGGTTCACTAAATCACTATTTGGATGACGACTCCATTGATAGGCAATCAGCTCATTGTTATAGCAATCCAAAATAGGGGAAAAATAGAGTTTTTCGCCATTAACATTAAACTCGGTAATATCCGTCAACCACTTTTGATTTGGATGGGTAGCACGAAAATCTCGTTGTAAGCGATTCGGTGCAATTTTGCCCACTTGCCCTTGATAGGAAGAATATTTTCGTGGCGGTTTCCTTTTTACTTGTAATCCTAGCTCTTGGAGCAGACGTTGCACCCGTTTATGATTAACCTTATCTAACTGCCTCGTGACATGACGATAACCATAATGGGGATGTTGCCGTTTGATGGCAATAATCTGCTCTTTGATGGACTTATTGTTATCCACTGGCTTGCTTTTGCCCTGTAAATGATAAAAGAAAGTACTTCTTGCTAATTCTGCATAAACTAACAAGAGGGTTAAGGGATACTGTACTCTTAACCCTTGGATGATAGCAGCCTTTTCCTCGCTTTTTCTTGGTCTAATGCTTGACACTTTTTTAGGTAAGCATTCTCCGTTTCTAGTTCTAGGATTCTTAAGCGTAAACGTTCTTCTTCTGTTTTCGGTAGTGGTGGCATTTTGGCATAACGTGTTTTTTTCATTGTAGGACGTCCTTTAGGTTTGGGGAATAATCCCTCTATACCGTATTGTTGAAAACTTTTCAACCATTGGCTAATCACACTGGCGTTCGAGATGCTAAACTGTAAGCTAGCGCTTTCTAGACTCAATTTATCCCGTTGGATGGTTTGGATGACTTGATATTTGAAGTCAGGAGAATACGTTCTCTTAGTATGAAGGACAGCTAAGCCATTACTACCTGAATGTCGAAATTGAGCAATCCAATGTCTTAATGTTCTTTTCGGAATGTGAAAAGTACGACAAGTGAATGACAAACATTCGTGATGTTTAACATAAAAATCAATGACGTGTTGTTTAAAGGTTTGGGTATATTTAGTCATAAAAAATCTGCACCTCTATTTGTTGGATAATAAGCCCAACTTCTAGGGTGCAGATCAGATGAGTTAAAAGCCTTTTTTGTTCAATAACTTTGATTAAGCTGCGGCTAAATGTGGACGTAAGCCTAAGGTATGGCAAATCGCATAAGTTAATTCAGAACGATTTAAGGTATAGAAATGGAAATCTTTTACTCCCTCTTTGGATAAAATTTTTACCATATCAATTGCAATACTCGCACCAATCAGATTTCTTGTTGTTTGATCTTGTTCTAAACCATCATAAAGTTTATACATCCAGCTAGGAATTTTCACATTAGTAATTTTTGCCATTTTTTGTAATTGCACAAAATTGGATACAGGTAAAATTCCCGGCACAATTTCTACATCAATTCCAACTGTCACACAACGATCGCGAAAACGTAGATAACTGTCAATATCAAAGAAAAATTGCGTAATTGCTCGGTTAGCACCAGCTTCCACTTTTTGTTTTAAGAAAATGAGATCGGCTTGTGCTGATTTCGCTTCTGGGTGAACTTCTGGGTAAGCAGCAACTGAAATATCAAAATCGGCCACTTCTTTTAATAATGTCACTAAATCACGTGCGTAAAATGGTTTTTTATCGTAACCAGGCGGTTCATCACCACGTAATGCTACGATACGGCGGATACCGCTATCCCAATATTCTTTAGCAATTTGTTTTAATTGTTCAGGGGTAGCATCAATGCCGGTTAAGTGTGGTGCAGCTTCAATACCAGTTTGTTGTTTGATCGCTTTCACCACACCATGAGTACGCTCACGTTCGCCCGAATTGGCACCGTAAGTAACAGAAACAAATTTAGGTTGTAATACTTTTAAACGATGAATTGATTCCCACAAAATATTCTCCATTTTTTCATTTTTGGGCGGGAAGAATTCAAATGAAACATTAATATCACCATTTAAATCAGCAATGCTTCTGTTTAATACATCAATCTCTTTGGCGTAACTCATATTATTCTCCTTATTTAGATGTTTAGCCGTCTAAACACTAAAATAGGGAGATTTTTGAGTTGCGTCAATTTAATAATTTTCAGATTTATTATGAATAGTATTCATATTAAAAATTATTTTTTAATACGCTTCGTTAAATAAGCATAACCTTCAGCCGCTAATTGCTCTAGTGGAATAAAGCGTAATGCCGCACCATTAATACAATAACGTAGTCCGCCTTTATCGGCAGGGCCATCTTCAAATACATGCCCTAAATGTGCATCAGCGCTGCGTGAACGTACTTCAGTTCGGATCATGCCATGGCTAGTATCACGTACATAATGTACAACATCAGGCGAAATTGGACGGGTAAAACTTGGCCAACCACATTCACAACGATATTTATCAGAAGAGGAGAATAGCGGTTCGCCAGTGATAATATCAACATATAGCCCCTCTTTAAAATCATTCCAATAAGGGTGAGAGAAAGGTCTTTCTGTACCGGCTTGTTGGGTGATGGCAAAGGCTTCAGCGCTTAACTTTTGCTGAATCTCGGCAGGAGTTGGTTTTGGATATTGAGTCGCATCAATAATCACATCATCAGCTTTACTGAGATCAATATGACAGTAACCATTAGGATTTTTTGCTAAGTAATCTTGATGATACTCTTCAGCAGGGTAATAGCTTACTAATGGGGTTACTTCCACGACTAATGGTTGATCCCATTTCGTTTGTTCAATAGCCATAGCGGCATCAATAATAGGTTTTTGCTCAGGATTGGTGTAATAAATACCGGTGCGATATTGAATTCCTTGATCGTGTCCTTGTTTATTTAAACTGGTCGGATCGATAACACGAAAGTAGTATTCAAGAATTGTGGATAGTGAAATTAATGCTGGATCATAAGTTACTTTTATGGTTTCAGCATGACCGCTGCCATGGCAGACTTCTTGATAACTTGGGTTTTCAGTATTGCCATTGGCATAACCGGATTCTGCATCTAATACTCCACCAATGGCGGCAAAATAGGCTTCTAATCCCCAGAAACAACCACCGGCGAGATAAATTTCAGCAGTGTGTAGATTATGGCTGGAGATGTTTTTTAAAGATGGTTCGTTCATATTTCCTCACTTTGAATACAGTATTAACAAATGTGTTGTGAGGTTGGTTTTAACATAGATTGTGGTGTTTGTGAATGTGAGGGAGAAAGGTAAAAAAATAAAAAGTGCCGATCGGGCACTTTTTAAATGATGGAAAAACTGAAGGACAGTTTAGATAGTTCCCCACAAATCATACTCATCAGCATTATGGATTTTCACCATCACAACATCACCAACTTTCACTTCTTGCTCGCTCAAGTTATCAATATAAACCATGCCATCAATCTCAGGAGCATCTGCCATTGAACGACCAACGATACCTTCTTCATCAATTTCATCGATCATCACTGGTAAAGTTTTACCAATTTTTTGTTGCAAACGTGCTGCAGAAATTTGTTGTTGTAGCTGCATAAAACGGTGGAAACGTTCTTCTTTAACTTCTTCTGGTACTTGATCTGCCATTTCAGTTGCTGGTGCACCTTCAACAGGACTAAATTTAAAACAACCAACACGATCTAATTGTGCTTCTTGAATAAAATCGAGCAACATCTGGAAATCTTCTTCGGTTTCACCAGGGAAGCCAACAATAAAGGTTGAACGTAAGGTTAATTCTGGGCAAATTTCACGCCATTGTTTAATCCGCTCTAACGTGCGATCAATCGCTCCTGGACGTTTCATTGCTTTAAGAATTTTAGGGCTAGCGTGCTGTAATGGAATATCCAAATAAGGCAGGATTTTTCCTTGCGCCATCAATGGAATTAATTTATCCACATGCGGATATGGATAAACATAATGCAAACGTACCCAAACGCCTAATGTGCCAAGTTGTTCACATAAGGTAATGAGATCATTTTTGATCGGCATACCGTTCCAGAAAACAGTTTTCGATTTTTGCTCTTTTTGATTTTTATCTAACGCATAAGCTGAAGTATCTTGCGACACAATCAGTAATTCTTTAACGCCAGCATCTACTAAACGTTTTGCTTCGTCTAAGATAGTATTAATTGGACGGCTATCCAAATCACCACGCATTGAAGGGATAATACAGAAAGTACAACGATGATCGCAGCCTTCTGAAATTTTGACATAAGCGTAATGTTTTGGCGTTAGCTTAACGCCTTGTTTTGGTACGACATTGATATAAGGATTATATTCAGGTTTTGGTGCATATTTATGAACGTGGTTCATAACGGCTTCATAGCTATGAGGGCCGGTAATTTCCAATACTTTTGGATGCACTTCACGAATTTGATTTTCTTTCGCCCCCAAGCAGCCAGTAACAATCACTTTGCCATTTTCTTCTAATGCTTCGCCAATCGCTTCAAGTGACTCTTGGACTGCACTGTCAATAAATCCGCAGGTATTCACAATCACTAAATCTGCATTTTCATAGGTTGGCACAATGTTATAACCTTCCGCACGTAATTCCGTCAGAATACGTTCAGAATCCACTAAATTTTTCGGACAACCAAGACTTAAAAAGCCAATATTTGGAGTAGTAGTCATATCTTTTGTTATATTCGTAGTAGAGTTTTTAATAGGTGGCGAATTGTACAGAATTTATGAAGTGAATGCTAATGTTTGTTGGGGAATATTGAGGAGAAAAATTCGCCAATGGCAAAGGCTATTGGCGAATTGGTTAGTAGTGCAAATACTAATAAATTATCTTACTAAACAAGGTTTCTTGTTATCGAAAGTCCATCCTGGGATAAGGAATTGCATTGCCATTGCATCATCACGAGCGCCTAATCCCATATTTTTATAAAGTTCGTGGGCTTTCATTACTTGATCCATATCGAGTTCAATACCAAGACCTGGTTTTTTCGGTACTTCAACTAAACCATTAACAATTTTTAATGGCTCTTTAGTAAGACGTTGATTACCTTCTTGCCAGATCCAGTGTGTATCGATAGCAGTAATGTCTCCAGGCGCAGCAGCGGCAACATGTGTAAACATTGCTAAAGATACATCAAAGTGGTTGTTAGAGTGTGAACCCCAAGTTAAACCCCATTCATTACACATTTGTGCAACACGAACAGAACCTTGCATTGTCCAGAAGTGTGGATCAGCAAGAGGAATATCAACAGATTGTAATGAGATAGTATGTCCCATTTGACGCCAGTCAGTAGCAATCATATTCGTTGCTGTCGGTAATCCAGTAGCGCGACGGAATTCTGCCATTACTTCGCGACCAGAATAACCTTGTTCTGCACCACAAGGGTCTTCAGCGTAAGCAAGAACACCACGTAGTTGTTTACCAACTTTGATTGCTTCATCGAGCGACCAAGCACCATTTGGGTCTAATGTAATACGTGCATTAGGGAAGCGTTTAGCCAATGCAGTTACTGCTTCTGCTTCAGCTTCACTATGTAATACACCACCTTTGAGTTTAAAATCGTTGAAGCCATATTTTTCATATGCCGCTTCAGCAAGGCGTACAACGGCTTCTGGTGTTAATGCTTCTTCGTGACGGATACGATACCATTCACAAGGATCATTTTCTTGGCTTTGATAAGCTAAAGTGGTTTTCTTTCTATCGCCAATAAAGAAGAGATAACCTAACATTTCCACCGCATCACGTTGTTGTCCATCACCTAATAATGAGGCCACAGACACGTTTAAGAATTGTCCTAATAAGTCAAGCATCGCTGCTTCAATAGCAGTCACAACGTGAATAGTTGTTCTTAAATCGAAAGTTTGTAAACCACGACCGCCTGCATCACGATCAGAGAAAGTTTTACGAACAGCTTCCATTACGTTTTTATATTCGCCTAAACCTTTACCTAATACTAAAGGTTTAGCATCTTCTAAAGTTTGACGAATTTTTTCACCGCCCGGGACTTCACCTACACCAGTATGACCACTGTTATCTTTTAGAATGACAATATTACGAGTGAAGTAAGGGGAATGCGCACCACTTAAATTTAATAACATACTGTCATGGCCGGCAACAGGGATGACTTGCATTTCAGTGATAATTGGGGTTGATGAACTCATAGTAAACTCCTATTTTTTTCTAAAATTAGTGAATAATAAATCTTAACTTAACGTACCATTGCTGGTCGTTTGCGATCAAATTTCCAACCAGGATAATAGAACTGCATTGGAATTGCATCATTGCGAGCGCCACTTGGTAACTTCTTATGTAGTTCATGAGCAAGCAAGACTTTTTCCATATCGAGTTCGATACCTAAGCCTGGTTTATCATTGAGTTTGATTTTTCCATTAACAATTTCTAATGGTTCTTTAGTTAGGTGTAGATCACCTTCTTGCCAAATCCAATGCGTATCTAATGCAGTTGGATTTCCAGGTGCAGCAGCGCCAACGTGTGTAAACATGGCTAATGAGATATCAAAATGGTTGTTTGAATGACAGCCCCAAGTTAAACCCCACTCGTTACATAATTGTGCAACTCGGCTTGCGCCTGTCAGTGTCCAGAAATGAGGATCAGCAAGAGGGATATCTACAGCTTGCAACATAATAGAATGTGCCATTTCACGCCAGTTAGTGGCAACCATGTTAGTTGCAGTTGGAATACCGGTAGCGCGACGGAATTCAGCCATCACTTCTCGGCCTGAGTAGCCTTGTTCTGCTCCGCAAGGATCTTCTGCATAGGTTAGAACATGGTGCATATTTTTACATAAGCGGATAGCTTCTTCTAAAGACCAACAACCATTTGGATCAAGCGTAATTCGTGCATCTGGAAAATGCTTTTTCAATGCAGTGACAGTTTCAATTTCTACTTCACCAGCGAAAACACCGCCTTTCATTTTAAAATCTTTAAAACCATAACGGTCTTTTGCAGCAGCAGCCAATTCAACAACAGCTTCTGTAGTCATTGCGGTTTGGCGTCTAATACGATACCACTCATGTTTACCGTTGGTTGGTTGTTGGTAAGGGAGATTAGTAATATGGTCATCACCAACATAAAATAGATAACCAAGAACAGTGACTTCATCGCGTTGTTTACCAGGGCCAAGTAATTCCGCAACAGGAACATTTAGGAATTGTCCCATTAAATCAAGTAATGCCGCTTCTAATGCTGCAACAGCATTAACACGTAATTCAAAAGTCCAAGCGCCTTTACCAAAAGTATCATAATCTGCGTCAAGATAACCATTGTGCATATCATTGACGATACGATTTAAAATTGAAATTGGGCGACCAACTACGTGTGGAATGGCTTCTTTTAATGCGTTTAGAATAGTTTCACCACCTGGTGCTTCACCTACGCCGGTATGACCAGCGCTATCTTTCAAGATCACTAAATTGCGGGTGAAATAAGGGGAGTGAGCTCCCCCTACATTCATTAACATACTATCGTACCCTGCAACTGGGATAACTTGCATTTCAGTGATTTGTGGTACAGATTGAGTATTCATTTTTGCTACCTCATTAAATGTTGGTATATATCAGTACAATTATTTGATTGGTTTTAATTCCATACGTTTAATTGGTCCAACGATGAAGAGGAAGCTAAATGCTGCAACTAAAGCGTGGACTGCAACGAAGACTAATGCCCATTCAAAGTGACCTGTACTTTTCACGATATAACCGATAGCGATTGGTGAAACGATACCAGATAAGTTACCGCACATATTAAATAAACCGCCTGCTAAACCACTGATTTCTTTTGGTGCAGTATCAGCCATTACTGCCCAACCTAATGCACCAACACCTTTACCGAAGAATGCAAGTGACATAAAGAGAACAACCATATAAATTGAATCTACATAGTTACAGAATATCATGGTCATTGAACCCAACATACCAAGTACGATTGGTGTTTTACGTGCGATAGAGAGTGAGTTTGTTTTCTTCATTAACGCATCTGAAATCACACCGCCAGCGAGACCACCTAAGAATCCACAGATAGCTGGGATAGCAGCGATAAAGCCAACAGATTTAAGATCTAAGCCTCTTTCAGTCGCTAAATAGACTGGGAACCAAGTGATAAAGAAGAAAGTTAAGCAGTTAATACAGTATTGACCGAGATAAACACCGAGTAACATACGGTTGCTGAGAAGTTGTTTTACATAACCAAATTTAGGACCTTCGTTTTTACCATCTTTTTTACCTTGATCCATATTAGTTAATGCGCCACCAGCTTCAATATAGTCAATTTCAGCTTGATTGACTTTTGGGTGATCTTTTGGATTATAGATAACTTTTAACCAAACAACGCTGATTAATAGACCTACAGTACCCATAAAGATAAAGACAGATTCCCAACCTAATTCAGCTGTCAACCATCCCATAATTGGTGCAAAGATTACTGTTGCAAAGTATTGTGCTGAGTTAAAGATAGATACTGCTGTAGCACGTTCTTTTGCAGGGAACCAAGCTGCTGCAATTCGACTGTTTCCTGGGAAAGATGGTGATTCAGCTAAACCAACAAGGAAACGCAGAGAGAAGAGAATAATTAATGCCCAAGCACCAGAGAATAAACCAACGGCGCCTTGTAGTAAGGTAAAGAGTGACCAGAATACAATTCCTAAAAAATACACTTTTTTTGAACCGAATTTATCAAGTAGCCAACCACCAGGTAATTGACCTAATACATATGCCCAGGAGAAAGCTGAAAATACCCAGCCCATACCGGCAGCATCAATACCAATAGCATCAGACATTGGTTTACCTGCAATTGCTAAGGTAGCTCGGTCACCATAGTTAATTGCAGTAACAAAGAAGAGTAATACCACAATGGCCCAACGGACATTGGTACGTTTAATTACTTCTGCAGTAGTAGAAGTAGAATTGAGAGTGTTGTCGTTCATAATGATGACTCCTATGGGTTACAGATTTAAGTGTCCAGCATTATAGGAAAACACCCCACTTTAAGAATTAACGGAATATCAGAAGATCAGGCTGCCAAAATAAAATTTATTTGTGCATTTGCCAGAGAAAATGTGATTGTTATCACAAAAAAAAGACATTTCTGGCCTATTTTTTGTGTAGAAAGTAACCATTGTTAAAATCAGTTTTGTGATTTTTTATCATTGAATTGTGCCATTGCATAGTTTAATGGCTAAAAAAGTTTTTATATTTGTGCTATTGAATAGTGTTAATTTAAAAAGGCTCTATTAGACTTTTTCACAAATTATTTCCCACTGAAAGGACAAGGTTATGAACGAAAAATATCTTCCAAATCTATTTAAGCAAAAATTACTACAAGGTGAAACGCTGATTGGTTGTTGGAGTGCATTAGGTAATCCAATTACAACTGAAGTTTTAGGATTAGCGGGCTTTGACTGGTTGTTATTAGATGGTGAACATGCTCCAAATGATGTTTTATCTTTTATTCCTCAATTAATGGCTTTAAAAGATAGCAGCAGTATGCCAATCGTACGTCCACCACAAAATGAACCAGTAGTGATCAAACGTTTGTTAGATATTGGTTTCTATAATTTCTTGATTCCATATGTAGAAACAGCAGAAGAAGCTGTACAAGCAGTGGCTTCTACTCGTTATCCACCAGCGGGAATTAGAGGTGTATCTGTTTCTCATCGTAGTAATGGTTATGCAACAGTACCTAACTATTTTTCTATGATTAATGACAATATTGCAGTGATTGTACAAATTGAAAGCCAATTGGCGGTAGATAATGTAGATGAAATTGCTGCAGTGGAAGGTGTTGATTGTATTTTCGTTGGACCAGGTGATCTTTCAGCTGCGTTAGGTTATTTAGGCCAACCAAATCATCCTGAAGTACAAAAAGTAATTAAACAAATTTTTGAGTGTGCGAAGAAACATAGCAAAGCGTGTGGAATCTTGGCACCAGTAGAACAAGATGCACGCCGTTATCTTGAATGGGGTGCAACTTTTGTTGCAGTAGGTAGTGATTTAGGTGTGTTCCGCGGAGCGACCCAAAACTTATGCAACACATTTAAAAAGTAATTAAGTAAACATTGTATATTTTCCATTAATAAAAAGAGGTGAAATTATGAAAATCGGATTTATCGGACTTGGTATTATGGGTAAACCAATGAGTAAAAACTTGTTAAAAGCAGGTTATTCTTTGGTAGTAATGGATCGCAATCAAGAAGTAGTAAAAGAAGTTGTTGCTGCTGGTGCAGTGAGTGCTGAAACACCAAAAGCAGTAGCAGAACAAGTAGATGTAATCATCACCATGTTACCAAATTCACCACATGTTAAATCAGTTGTTTTAGGTGAAAATGGCGTTGTAGAAGGAGCGAAAGCGGGTAGCGTTGTGATTGATATGAGTTCTATTGCACCATTAGCAAGCCGCGAAATTTATGCTGAATTAGAGAAAAAAGGCATTGATATGTTAGATGCACCAGTTAGCGGCGGTGAACCTAAAGCAATCGATGGTACTTTATCTGTTATGGTCGGCGGTAAAAAAGAAGTATTCGATAAATATTATGACATCATGAAAGCAATGGCTGGTTCAGTAGTTTATACTGGCGACATTGGTGCAGGTAATGTAACAAAATTGGCTAACCAAGTTATTGTTGCATTAAATATTGCGGCGATGTCAGAAGCATTGATGCTTGCGACCAAAGCAGGTGTAGATCCAGAATTAGTGTATCAAGCAATTCGTGGTGGCTTGGCAGGAAGTACAGTATTAGATGCGAAAGCACCAATGGTATTAGATCGTAATTTCAAACCAGGCTTCCGTATTGATTTACATATTAAAGATTTAGCAAATGCAATTGATACATCTCATGGTGTAGGAGCATACTTACCACTAACAGCATCAGTAATGGAAATGATGCAAGCATTAAAAGTGGATGAATTAGGTAGTGCTGATCATAGTGCATTAGCTCGTTACTATGAGAAATTAGCAGGCACAGAAATTAAACGTTTCTAAGGAATATTGAGAGGAGCTATATGCTCCTCTGTTTCCCTAAGGAAAAGATTAAAGCGAGATTGTTAACATGAAAGTTGTAATTGCACCCGATTCTTATAAAGAGAGTCTTTCCGCAATGCGGGTGGCGAATGTTATAGAAAAGGGATTTAAACAAGTTTTTCCCGATGCAGAATATGTAAAAGTGCCTGTTGCTGACGGGGGAGAAGGTACAGTTGAAACCATGGTGGAAGCTACCAATGGTAAAGTTATTACAGTTGATGTTGTTGGGCCACTCGGTGAAGTTATGCCGGCGTTTTGGGGCATTTCAGGTGACGAAAAAACAGCTTTCATTGAAATTGCTTCTGCCAGCGGACTAGAACAGGTGCCATTAGAAAAACGCAATCCGTTAATTACGACAACTTATGGTGTTGGTCAATTAATTCTTTCAGCATTAGATTATGGTGTTACACACTTTATTGTTGGTTTAGGTGGTAGTGCTACTAATGATGCAGGAGCAGGAATGCTGCAAGCATTAGGTGTTCAGTTATTGGATAGCGAAGGCAAGCAAATTGGTTATGGTGGAGCAGAGTTAGCTCGTTTGGCTAAGATAGATGTTTCTGGTTTAGATGCAAGATTGGCAAATTGTCAATTTGAAATTGCTTGTGATGTGACTAACCCATTAACAGGAGAGCGTGGCGCTTCAGCTATTTTTGGACCACAAAAAGGTGCAACTCCAGAAATGGTAAAACAACTGGATTCAGCATTAAAACATTTTGCAAACATTATTGAGCGTGATCTTGGTATTGCGGTAGCAGAAATTCCAGGAACAGGTGCGGCTGGTGGTTTAGGTGCGGCATTTGCTGGATTTTTACATGGAAGTTTAAAAAGCGGTATCAAAATTATTGTTGAATTATTGGCATTAGATAAAAAAGTAGCCGATGCAGATTTGGTGATTACTGGCGAAGGCCGCATTGATCACCAGAGCATTAATGGTAAAGTACCTGTAGGTGTTGCTGCAGTGGCGAAAAAATACCATATTCCAGTAATTGGCATTGCCGGTTCTTTAGGTAAAGATATTGAAGTAGTGCATGATTATGGTATTGATGCTGTATTCAGTATCTTGAATAAAGTTTGCACTTTCCCAGAAGCAATGCAAGATGCAGAGCAAAATCTTGAGATTACTGCACGTAATGTGGCTGAAGTCATAAAAATGCAATTTTCAGCTTCTTAATTGAAAAATGATAAATGGGTGAGTTATGACAGTGTATTTATTGGATGAAAAACTAGCGAAGAAAATTGTCGAACGCACAATGGATATTATTAACTGTAATATTAATATTATGGATGCGAAAGGCAGAATTATTGCTAGCGGCGATTTAAATCGTGTAGGTGAAATTCATGATGGTGCGCTACTTGCCCTTTCTCAAGGAAGAATCGTTGATATTGATAAAGCAGTTATTCATAGTCTGCATGGTGTGAGGCCAGGGATTAATTTACCGTTAAAATTGGATGGTAAGATTATTGGTGTTATTGGTTTAACAGGCGACCCGACTAGTTTAAAAGAATTTGGTCGTTTAGTCTGTATGACTGCTGAAATGATGCTCGAACAAGCTAGATTGTTTGATATGTTGGCGCAAGATACTCGCTTAAAAGAAGAGTTAGTATTGAATCTGATCAATAATAAGGACAATTCAGCAAGTTTAGTTGATTGGGCTAATCGGTTAGGTGTCGATCTTTCAATGCCGAGAATTGCTTGTGTTATCGAAGTGGATAGCGGGCAATTAAGTATTGAAAATGCGCGTAGTGAATTACAAAATCTACAATCTTTGCTGAAAGTACCAGAACGCGATAACTTAGTGGCAATTTCATCGTTAACTGAATTAGTTGTATTAAAACCCGCACTAAACGCATTTGGACGCTGGGATGTCCAAGAACATTTAAATCGTATTCAACAATTACTTTCGCGTATGAATGAAAATGCAAAATTAAATGTTCGTATTGCTTTAGGTCATTATTTTCCAGGTGAAAATGGGGTTTCGCTTTCTTATCATACTGCAAAAACCACTTTAAAAATTGGTAAAGCTCGCTTACCAAAACAACGTATTTATAACTATCAAGAGCTCATTCTGCCAGTGTTATTAGATCAATTAAAAGACGGTTGGCAGAAAGAAGAGTTAGAACGTCCGATTCGTAAATTACAACTAATGGATACTAATGGTATCTTATGCAAAACATTATCAGTTTGGTTTGAAAATAATATGCAAACTGTTGCAACAGCTAAGGCGTTATATGTGCATCGCAACACTTTGGAATATCGTTTAAATAAAATAGCTGATTTAACAGGATTGAATCTTAATAGTACAGATGATCGTTTCTTGCTATATATGGCATTGCATGTTACATCTTGATTATTAATTTTGATTTAATTACAGAGTAAAAAGTATTAAGGACATGGATGTCCTTCAGTTTATTGACAAAGTCAATTATAAAACTTTTAGCTCAATTATTTCTTATCTAAATTTTGGCATATAGGACAAAAAAGTTGGTCTTCATCCATTTTCATTGTCTATAGGACAAAAAAGTTGGTAATGATTATTTCTCATAATTCTTACCAACTTTTCTTATTTAAAAAGTCCTGTATAAACAATATCTTATGTCTTCTTGTTAAACCACTATGTGGGCGTAATTTATCCTTAAGTTGTTTAAATAACCCCTCTATTCGATTTGTTGTCTTTTCAATATTTAATTCAGGATATTTCTCATAGGTAAATAAATAATTTTCATATCGTTTAAAACTCGCATAAGCACTTCTTACCTGTCTTGTTTATAAGGAAAATAACCACGTTCATTGGCTTTCTCTGACCGCTCATTTAAAAAAGCTTGATGACGTAAATACCAATTATGTAAACGACGATAAAATTCACTCTTATGACTATTTTTTAGTGTTTTGGCAATAACTTTGAGTTCTTTTCCTGCAAGTGATTGGTGTTTCTTACGTAACTTTCTCATTACCACAGCAACCAGATGAAACTGACACATTTGCGTCGGGGTATTCAATAAATCTTTCAGTAGTCCTCGACGCCCATCACAAGTAACAGATTGAATTTGATAACCTTTTTCTCTCAGTTTATTCATGGCTATTTTGTAATATTCATCTTTTTCTGTCTTCACTATTTGATGATAAATGACTTTACCTGATGGAGAATCTATCATAACAAGCACACCAAAATCGCGATGAAAAAAAGTGGTATCAATAATTAAGTTAAGTGATGATTTTGTAGGCAAGTTTAATAAGCCTTTTGGCGCTTTTTCTAAATATCGACGAATTGTTCGAGGCGAACAATGATATTTTTCTGCGAGTTGTTGTTGGCTTTGTTTTCCTTCTGAATAATCTTGCCAAATTTGTTCAGGATTTAATTTCTTTTTAAATGTAAATACTTTATGACATTGAAGGCATTTATAACGCTGAATTTGATTTTGAATACCGTATTTTTGGATAGGATAATTGTGGCAGAATGGACAAGTTTTTATTCATTTTTCAAAAAAGTGGCTTAAAGCTCTGTACTATAAGACTTTAAACCACTTTTTACCAACTTTTTGTCCTATATGCCTGGGAGTCTGAAGTTAGTCACTAAATGTTAGTAACAAATAACAAGCAAAACAGAGAAGCATTGTTAAAAAGGTAATTGCTCTACAGGCAAAAGTGTTAAGTCGCTTTTTCCCATATTTTTGTAAATTTCCTATATTGTTTAGTTATATTCAATGCCTCTCTATGACATAAATAGTAAACCTGTGAATAGCCAAGCAAGAATAAGAATCCACCAGTATTTTTTACAAAATCCGATAATTCCAACTAATATTAATATTGCAGTGGGTATGATAATTGGCAGGAAATATACAAAGAGTATAGCACCGACAATAGTCCAAAACATAAAAATTTCCTCTGTAATAAATCGAGTTAAATTTAATTCTCTAAATGCTCAAGATTCACCGTATTTTGTTTTTTGGAGAAACTAGAGCTATATTTTACCCCCCCCCCTTATGAACAAAGTCAAATGCGTTTATACTGCATTGTCTAGACAATTTCCCTTCCTTGACATACTTTGTACGATATGATGTTCAACCAATAAGTGTTGATAACTCGGTATTTGGTACTGTATGCCTTGGTCTGAATGTAAAATTGGCGTGTCGCCTTTAGAGAGCCGGGTAATCGCTTGGCGTACCATTCGGTTCACTAAATCACTATTTGGATGACGACTCCATTGATAGGCAATCAGCTCATTGTTATAGCAATCCAAAATAGGGGAAAAATAGAGTTTTTCGCCATTAACATTAAACTCGGTAATATCCGTCAACCACTTTTGATTTAGATGGGTAGCACGAAAATCTCGTTGTAAGCGATTCGGTGCAATTTTGCCCACTTGCCCTTGATAGGAAGAATATTTTCGTGGCGGTTTCCTTTTTACTTGTAATCCTAGCTCTTGGAGCAGACGTTGCACCCGTTTATGATTAACCTTATCTAACTGCCTCGTGACACGACGATAACCATAATGGGGATGCTGCCGTTTGATGGCAATAATCTGCTCTTTGATGGACTTATTGTTATCCACTGGCTTGCTTTTGCCCTGTAAATGATAAAAGAAAGTACTTCTTGCTAATTCTGCATAAACTAACAAGAGGGTTAAGGGATACTGTACTCTTAATCCTTGGATGATAGCAGCCTTTTCCTCGCTTTTTCTTGGTCTAATGCTTGACACTTTTTTAGGTAAGCATTCTCCGTTTCTAGTTCTAGGATTCTTAAGCGTAAACGTTCTTCTTCTGTTTTCGGTGGTGGCGGCATTTTGGCATAACGTGTTTTTTTCATTGCAGTGTGTCTTTTGGGTTTAGGTAATAATCCCTCTATACCGTATTGCTGAAAACTTTTCAACCATTGACTAATCGCACTAGAATTTGCGATACCAAAATGCAGGCTAGCGCTTTCTAGACTCAATTTATCCCGTTGGATGGTTTGGATGACTTGATATTTGAAGTCAGGAGAATACGTTCTCTTAGTATGAAGGATAGCTAAGCCATTACTACCTGAATGTCGAAATTGAGCAATCCAACGTCTTAATGTTCTTTTCGGAATGTGAAAAGTACGACAAGTGAATGACAAACTTTCGTGATGTTTAACATAAAAATCAATGGCTTGTTGTTTAAAAGCTTGGGTATATTTAGTCATAAAAAATCTGCACCTTTATTTGTTGGATAATAAGTCCAACTTTTAGGGTGCAGATCAAATTTCTTCTAAGCCTTAGTTGTGTTTCTAACAATATTAAATCAGGTCACAGGTGCTGGATTAAATACGGATAATGCGTTATGTAAACCCCATTTATCTGACCAAGTGGTTTTACGTCCGCTAGCAACATCAAGAATATAATGGAATATTTCCCAACCCACATCTTCAATGGTTGCCTCACCTGTTGCAATAGTTCCTGCATTGATATCCATTAAATCGAACCAACGATTTGCTAAATCACTGCGAGTAGCAACTTTAATCACTGGTAATGCAGCTAAACCATAAGGTGTACCACGTCCAGTAGTGAATACTTGTACTGTAATACCAGACGCAAGTTGTTGAGTACCACAAACAAAGTCACTTGCTGGAGTTGCAGCATAAATTAGACCTTTTTTGGTTGGACGTTGGCCAGGCGATAATACTTCAACGATTGCGCTAGAACCGGATTTTGCAATTGAACCTAAAGCTTTTTCAACCACGTTAGCTAAACCACCTTTTTTATTTCCTGGTGATGGGTTTGCACTGCGATCGGTTTTTCCCATATTGAGATAATCATCATACCATTGCATCTCTTCTAATAGACGCTTACCGACTTCTTCATTAATTGCTCGAGGCGTTAATAAATGAATTGCATCACGTACTTCTGTTACTTCTGAGAACATTACAGTAGCACCGCAACGTACTAATAAATCTGAAGCATAACCAACAGCAGGGTTAGCTGTAACACCAGAGAAAGCATCACTACCACCGCATTGCATACCAACCACTAAGTCAGATACAGGGCAAGTTTCACGTTTGCGTTGATTAAGTCTTTCCAAATGTTGTTTAGCCGTTTCAAGAATAGATTTAAGCATAGCTTGAAAGCCAACAAATTGTTCATCTTGTAAGCTAGTGATAGTGGCATCTTCTAGTGAGATTGGATAAACATCAGGAGTTCCTTCTAATAAACGGCTTGGTTGTAATTTTTCGCAACCTAAACCAATTACCATAATTTCGCCACCAAAATTAGGGTTAAGCGCGATATTGTGAATAGTTCTGATTGGTACAATGGCAGCAGGAGCATTGATCGCTACACCACAACCATAGAGGTGATTTAAACCAACAACACCATCTACATTAGGATAATGTGGCAACAATTCTTTTTCGATAATTTTCACAACATAATCGACCACACCAGCAACACAATGGACGCTGGTGGTAATGCCTAGCATATTTTGGGTACCGACGCTGCCATCTTTATTACGATATCCTTCAAAAGTATAACCTGTTAATGGTTCTAAATCAGGAGCTGGTCGAGTTGCAAGTGGTAGTGTTGCTAGTGGCGGAGCTTTTGGTAACTCTACTAAAGATTCATCAATCCAGCTGCCTTTAGCAATATCTTTCACTGCATAACCAATAATTTCGCCATAGCGAATAATCGGAGATTGTTGAGGAATATCAGTGAGCGCTACTTTGTGGCCTTGTGGAATGTGTTCAACAAGTGTTAAACCATCAGGAAATTGTGTGCCAGCAGGCAGACCATTGCTATTGACGATAATAGCAACATTATCGGTAGTATGCACTTTGATATATAGTGGTGCGGATTGGGCATTATTCATAATAGATCACTCCATAGTTATTTTAATGTTGTACTACATTATAGAAAGAGAATAGAAAAATAAGATTGTGCAAATGCCCAAGTATCTCTGGTGAAAAAATAATATTTTACGGAGGATTAATGATAGTACGTGATGACGATCACAAAATAGCAAAAAGACTAATAGTATTCAGTGCAATTGCAAAATAAAGGCATAGCAAAAAGGCAAAAATTAATAGAATGATTTGGGCGATAGCCTAAAGACAAGCCATTTAGAATCTTTTCATAATGGTAAAAACAAAGGATAGACCAAGCTACCTATTAAGTGTGACAGTAGTCATAAAATAGACAATTTTAGAAAATTTTGTTATTTTGAAACTAATTTCAACTATCTTTATTTCAAAAAATCTAATAAAATTTCTAAAATTAGTTAATAAATTGTGAAGTCCATTCGCTGATTTCACAGGTCTAATTTAACAGAACATGTTTTATCAGTCGCTTAATACTTTTGTTATTAAAAGTATTACAGCATTTTGTCAACTTATAATACATAAAAGGAAGAACCCATGTCGGATATGGTAAAAAATGACGTGGATCCGATTGAAACCAACGATTGGTTGTTGGCAATCGATTCAGTGATTCGTGAAGAGGGTGTTGAACGAGCTCAATATATTATTGAACAACTTATTCAACGTGCGAGAGCAAATAATGTTTCACTTCCTACTGGAATGACAACAGACTATATCAATACTATTCCTATTAGCGAAGAGCCTAATTACCCAGGTAATTTAGATCTTGAACGTCGTATTCGTGGTGCAGTTCGTTGGAATGCGATTATGGCAGTATTACGTGCCTCTAAGAAAGATCTTGAATTAGGCGGACATATGGCCTCTTTCCAATCTTCTGCGACTTTATATGAAGTTTGTTTCAATCATTTCTTCAAAGCTCGTAATGAGAAAAATGGCGGCGATTTAGTGTTCTTCCAAGGTCATATCGCACCAGGAATTTATGCGCGTGCATTTGTTGAAGGCCGTTTAACAGAAGAACAAATGGATAATTTCCGTCAAGAAGTTCATGGTAAAGGTTTATCTTCTTACCCTCATCCAAGATTATTACCAGAATTCTGGCAATTCCCAACTGTATCAATGGGCTTAGGACCATTGAATGCGATTTATCAAGCGCGTTTCTTGAAATATTTAAATAACCGTGGCTTAAAAGACACTACAGATCAAACTGTTTATGCGTTCTTAGGCGATGGTGAAATGGACGAAGTAGAATCACGTGGTGCGTTAGCGTTCGCTGCTCGTGAAAAATTAGATAACTTAATCTTCGTAATCAACTGTAACTTACAACGTCTTGATGGCCCAGTAACTGGTAACGGTAAGATCATCCAAGAATTAGAAAGTAACTTTAACGGTGCAGGCTGGGAAGTTATTAAAGTTGTTTGGGGACGTCGTTGGGATCGCTTACTACAAAAAGATACTTCAGGTAAATTACTACAATTGATGATGGAAGTTGTTGATGGCGATTACCAAACAATGAAGTCAAAAGATGGTGCTTATGTTCGTGAACACTTCTTTGGCCGTTACCCTGAAACAGCAGAATTAGTTAAAGATATGACAGACGATGAAATCTGGGCATTAAATCGTGGTGGTCATGATCCAGTTAAAGTATTCGCTGCATTAAATAAAGCAAAACAAGTTAAAGATAAACCAGTTGTATTACTTGTTAAAACCATTAAAGGTTATGGTATGGGTGATGCAGCAGAAGGTAAAAATATCGCTCACCAAGTTAAGAAAATGGATATGTCAGGCGTTAAACACGTTCGTGATCGTTTCAATATTCCAGTTTCTGATGCTGATATCGAAAAATTACCATACATTAAATTTGAAGAAGGTTCAGAAGAGTACAAATATCTCCATGAACGTCGTCAAGCGTTACATGGTTATGTACCAACTCGTTTACCTCGTTTTACACAACAATTTGATGTTCCTGCAATTGAAGAGTTTTCACAATTGTTTGAAGCACAATCTCGTCCAATTTCAACCACTATGGCGTTTGTGCGTACATTAAATGTGTTATTGAAAGATAAATCAATTGGTAAACACATTGTGCCAATTATTGCGGACGAAGCACGTACTTTCGGTATGGAAGGTCTATTCCGTCAAATTGGTATTTATAACCCACATGGCCAAAACTATATGCCTCAAGACCGCGAACAAGTGGCTTACTATCGTGAAGCTGTAGATGGTCAAGTGTTACAAGAAGGTATCAATGAACAAGGGGCAACTGCGTCTTGGTTAGCGGCAGCAACTTCATACAGTACCAATGATTTACCAATGATTCCATTCTTTGTGTACTACTCAATGTTTGGTTTCCAACGTGTTGGTGATTTAATGTGGTTAGCAGGCGACCAACGTGCAAGAGGCTTTATGATCGGCGGTACATCTGGTCGTACAACCTTAAATGGTGAAGGCTTACAACACGAAGATGGTCATAGCCATATTCAATCTTTAACTATTCCAAGTTGTGTATCTTATGATCCTGCGTTCGCATTCGAAGTACCAGTAATTATCCAAGATGGTGTACGTCGTATGTATGGTCCAGATCAAGAAGATATTTACTATTACATCACAACCTTAAATGAAACTTACGATCAACCTGCAATGCCGAAAGGTGCAGAAGAAGGTATTCGTAAGGGTATCTATAAATTTGAAACTGTAACTGGTCAAGGTAAAGGCAAAGTTCAATTATTAGGTTCAGGTGCAATCCTTCGTCATGTTCGTGAAGCTGCTCAATTATTAGCAAATGACTTCGGTGTATCTTCTGATGTGTACAGCGTAACATCATTCACAGAGCTTGCGAGAGAAGGTAACGAAATTGAACGTTACAACACATTACACCCTGAAGCAGAAGCGAAAGTGCCTTATATCACTAAAGTGATGAATGATGCACCAGCGATTGCAGCAACAGATTATATGCGTCTATTTGCGGATCAAGTACGTGCGTATGTTCCAGCAAGCAGCTATTTAGTATTAGGTACTGATGGTTTCGGTCGTTCAGATAGTCGTGAAAACTTACGTTCACACTTTGAAGTTGATGCGAAACATGTTGCTGTTGCAGCATTGGCTCAATTAGTCAAAGCAGGTACTTTAGATAAGAAAGTACTTGTAGAAGCAATTAGCAAATATGGTATTGATGCAGATAAAGCATACTCTTTACACGCATAATTAACTGTAACAATCACAAGGATATAAAATCATGTCAAAACAAATTCTTATACCTGATATCGGCGGTGATGAAGTTACTGTAACAGAAGTTATGGTCAAAGTTGGTGACACTGTTGAAGTAGATCAAAGTGTAATCAATGTAGAAGGTGATAAGGCTTCAATGGAAGTTCCAGCGCCAGAAGCAGGTGTAATTAAAGAACTTTTAGTAAAAGTTGGTGATAAAGTTTCTACTGGTACACCAATGTTCGTATTAGAAGAAGCAGGTGCAGCAGCACCTGCCTCAGCGCCAGCAGCGGCGCCAGCGGCTGCACCGGCACCACAAGCAGCGGCATCAGTTGTTGATGTTAATGTTCCTGATATTGGTGGCGATGAAGTGAATGTTACTGAGATTATGGTGAGTGTTGGTGATAGCGTTACTGCAGATCAATCTCTTATTACTGTTGAAGGTGATAAAGCTTCAATGGAAGTACCGGCACCATTCGCAGGTGTAGTAAAAGAAATTTTAGTAAAATCAGGTGATAAAGTTTCAACTGGTTCATTGATTATGCGTTTTGAAGTCGCAGGCGCAGCGCCAGCCGCTTCTGCTCCAGCAGTAGAAGCACCAGTAGCGGCACCTGCAGCAGCTGGTGGGGTACAAGATGTTAATGTACCTGATATCGGTGGTGATGAAGTGAATGTTACTGAAATTATGGTGAAAGTGGGGGATAGCGTAAGCGAAGAACAATCTCTTATCACTGTTGAAGGTGACAAAGCTTCAATGGAAGTTCCTGCACCATTTGCAGGTGTAGTAAAAGAAATTTTAGTGAAATCAGGTGATAAAGTTTCTACTGGTTCATTAATTATGCGTTTTGAAGTCGCAGGTGCAGCGCCAGCAGCGGCTCCAGCTCCAGCACCACAAGCAGCAGCTCCGGCAGCAACACCTGCTCCTGCAGCAGCGGCAGCACCAGCCGCATCAGCTGAAGATGTTACTGCAAGTGCAAGTTTTGCCCATGCAACACCAGTAGTACGTCGTTTAGCACGTGAATTTGGTGTGAACTTAGATAAAGTTAAAGGTACTGGTCGTAAAGGACGTATCTTAAAAGAAGACGTTCAAGCTTATGTGAAGAATGCGGTCAAGATCGCAGAATCTGGTGCAGCAGCGCCAGCAGCGGCAGCAGGTAATGCGGGCGCAGGTTTAGGCTTATTACCATGGCCGAAAGTTGATTTCAGTAAATTTGGTGAAACTGAAGAAGTTGAATTAGGTCGTATTAAGAAGATCTCTGGTGCGAACTTACATCGTAACTGGGTAATGATTCCTCATGTTACTCAATGGGATAAAGCAGATATCACTGAATTAGAAAAATTCAGAAAAGAACAAAATGTACTTGCTGAAAAACAAAAACTTGATGTTAAAATTACTCCGCTTGTCTTTATTATGAAAGCTGTTGCGAAAGCATTGGAAGCATATCCAAACTTCAATAGCTCAATTACTGAAGATGCACAGCGTTTAATCTTGAAGAAATACATCAACATTGGTGTGGCAGTAGATACACCAAATGGTTTAGTTGTACCTGTATTTAGAGATGTAAATAAGAAAGGGGTAATCGAGCTTTCTCGTGAACTTGCTGAAATTTCTAAGAAAGCACGTGCTGGTAAATTAACTGCATCTGATATGCAAGGTGGTTGTTTCACTATTTCAAGCTTAGGTGGTATTGGTGGTACTCACTTTACTCCGATTGTAAATGCGCCAGAAGTGGCAATTTTAGGGGTATCTAAGTCTGAAATGACACCAGTTTGGAATGGTAAAGAATTCACTCCACGTTTAATGTTGCCATTATCATTGTCTTACGATCACCGCGTGATTGATGGGGCAGATGGTGCACGCTTTATTACCTATATCAGTGGTGTGTTGTCGGATTTACGCCGCTTAGTCATGTAGTAATGGAAGCAAAAGCCTGAGGATTCAGGCTTTTGTTACAAATTAAATTTAAAATACCGAATCTAACGATAAGATGTTAGAAAAGGGAAAAACGAGGCTTAACATGAATAAAGAAATTAAGACACAAGTGGTCGTATTAGGTGCTGGTCCTGCAGGATACTCTGCTGCATTCCGTTGTGCGGACTTAGGTTTGGAAACTGTAATTATTGAACGTTTCTCAACCTTAGGTGGGGTTTGTTTAAATGTTGGTTGTATCCCGTCTAAAGCATTATTGCATGTAGCTAAAGTTATTGAAGAAGCAAAATCTTTAGCACAACACGGTATTGTTTTTGGCGAACCAAAAACAGACATTGAAAAAATTCGTGGTTGGAAAGAGAAAGTAATTAGCCAATTAACTGGCGGTTTAGCTGGTATGGCGAAAATGCGTAAAGTTCAAATTGTTAATGGTTATGGTAAATTTGCTAGCGCCAACAGCATTATTGTTGCTGGTGAAGATGGCGAAACCAAAATTACCTTTGATAATGCGATTATTGCGGCAGGTTCTCGTCCAATTCAATTACCATTTATTCCACATGATGATCCGCGTGTTTGGGATTCTACTGATGCGTTGAAACTTAAAGAAGTTCCAGAAAAATTATTAATTATGGGCGGTGGTATCATCGGTCTTGAAATGGGAACTGTTTATCATGCACTTGGTTCACAAATTGATGTTGTGGAAATGTTTGATCAAGTGATTCCAGCTGCTGATAAAGATGTTGTGAAGATCTTTACTAAACGTATTGAGAAGAAATTCAACTTATTATTAGAAACTAAAGTAACTGCTGTTGAAGCAAAAGAAGACGGTATTTATGTTTCTATGGAAGGTAAAGGTGCAAACGAAACTCGCCGTTATGATGCAGTGTTAGTGGCTATTGGTCGTACACCAAATGGTAAATTAATTGATGCACATGTTGCTGGTGTGGAAGTAGATGAACGCGGCTTTATCCGTACAGATAAACAAATGCGTACAAACGTTCCTCATATCTTTGCTATCGGTGATATCGTTGGTCAGCCAATGTTAGCTCACAAAGGTGTTCACGAAGGTCACGTTGCTGCTGAAGTTATCGCAGGACAAAAACACTACTTCGATCCGAAAGTAATTCCATCAATTGCTTATACTGAACCAGAAGTAGCTTGGGTTGGTAAAACTGAGAAAGAGTGTAAAGCAGAAGGTATTGCTTACGAAGTGGCAACTTTCCCATGGGCAGCATCAGGTCGTGCAATTGCATCTGACTGTTCAGATGGTATGACTAAACTTATCTTTGATAAGAATACTCATCGTGTGATTGGTGGTGCAATTGTTGGTACTAACGGTGGTGAATTGTTAGGTGAAATCGGCTTAGCGATTGAAATGGGCTGTGATGCTGAAGACTTAGCATTAACTATCCATGCTCACCCAACCTTACATGAATCAGTTGGTCTTGCTGCAGAAGTATTTGAAGGTACTGTAACTGACTTACCAAACGCAAAAGCGAAAAAGAAAAAATAATTTGTTAGCAAATTAGTTTTTTCGTAATACAATCTAAAAGTCTGCACTTTAGCGAAAGTTGGAGTGCAGATTTTTTACTTATTTCTCGCGAAAATGAAGTAGAGCTCTTGAGATTAACAAAAGCTCCCCCATATACCTCGAATTCCGTGCAATAGACAAGAGAAGAAGAATATGAATAAAGAATTATCAGATACAAAACAAATTCCTGTCTTACCATTACGAGATGTCGTTGTTTTCCCTCATATTGTGATGCCACTTTATGTTGGACGAGCAAAATCAATTCGTAGTCTCGATGAGGCAATGGAAAGTGGTAGAGATGTTTTACTTGTTACGCAAAAAGAAGCAAATCTAGAAGAACCAAGAGCAGAAGATATTTATCAAGTTGGTACCATTGCAACGATTTTACAATTATTGAAATTACCAGATGGTACAGTAAAAGTTTTAGTTGAAGGGAAAAGCAGAGCGAAGATAGAACATTTTGCAGATGATGAATACTTTTCTGCGTTAGTTACTGAAATTCCAGAAATTATTGACAACCAACAAGAGTTAAATGTTATCCAAAATACAGTGTTAACCGAATTAGACAAATTCTCAACCCAGCAACACAATAAAATGAAACCGGAAGTGTTGGCAGCGTTAAAAGATATTGATGCGCCAGAGAAATTGGCTGATACCTTAGCAGGTAATATGCCGTTAAGTATTGAGAAAAAACAAAGCTTATTGGAAGAAGCTGATGTGTTAAAACGTTTTGAAGCATTGATCGGGTTAATTCAAACTGAAATGGAAATTAACAGTATTGATAAGAAAATCCGTGATCGTGTGAAGAAACAAATGGAGAAAAATCAACGCGATTATTACCTCAATGAGCAAATTAAAGCAATTCAAAAAGAGCTTGGTGAAGTAGAAGGTGTTGAAAATGAAATTCAGCAATTAAAGAAAAAAATTGCCGATGCCAAAATGCCAAAAACCGTTGAAGAAAAAGCGGAAGCAGAATTACAAAAATTAAAAATGATGTCACCAATGTCAGCGGAAGCAACAGTTGTGCGTAGTTATATTGATTGGATGGTGCAAGTACCATGGCATAAGCGCACCAAAGTGAAAAAAGATTTAAAACAAGCGGAAGAAGTTTTAAATAATGATCATTATGGCCTAGAGCGTGTTAAAGAGCGCATTTTAGAGTATTTAGCCGTACAGACTCGTACCAATCAAATGCGTGGACCGATTTTGTGCCTTGTTGGACCTCCAGGGGTAGGTAAAACCTCATTAGGTCAATCTATTGCCCAAGCAACAGGTCGTAAATATGTGCGTATGGCATTAGGTGGGGTACGTGATGAAGCGGAAATTCGAGGTCACCGTCGTACTTATATCGGAGCATTACCGGGTAAACTTATTCAAAATATGGCAAAAGTAGGCGTAAAAAATCCGCTCTTCTTGTTAGATGAAATTGATAAATTAGGTGCGGATATGCGTGGTGACCCGGCATCTGCATTATTGGAAGTGTTAGATCCAGAACAAAATAATACTTTCAGCGATCACTATCTTGAAGTGGATTATGATCTTTCTGATGTGATGTTTGTAGCTACCTCAAATTCAATGAATATCCCTGGTCCATTACTTGACCGTATGGAAGTTATTCGCCTTTCTGGCTATACCGAAGATGAAAAGTTAAATATTGCTACTCGCCATTTATTGAAGAAACAAATTGAACGTAATGGTTTGAAAGAGAAAGAATTAGTTCTTAAAGAAGAAGCTATTCTGGACATTATTCGCTATTACACTCGTGAAGCTGGTGTGCGTAGTTTGGAACGTGAAATTTCTAAAATTTGTCGTAAAGCTGTGAAGAGTTTGTTGCTTGATAAGAGTTTGAAGCAGGTTGTTGTTGATAGCAGTAATCTACACGATTACCTAGGCGTTAGACGTTTTGAATATGGTAAAGCAGATAACCAAAATCGTATTGGTGAAGTGACTGGATTAGCTTGGACAGAAGTTGGTGGTGATTTATTAACGATTGAATCAGCTTCAGTATCAGGTAAAGGTAAACTTAACTACACTGGTTCACTTGGTGATGTAATGAAAGAGTCCATCCAAGCTGCAATGACAGTGGTACGTGCAAGAGCGGAACAATTAGGTATTAGTCCTGATTTCTACGAGAAACGTGATATTCATATTCACGTACCAGAAGGAGCAACACCAAAAGATGGTCCGAGTGCAGGGATTGCAATGTGTACCGCGTTAGTTTCTTGCTTAACAGGTAATCCGGTTCGAGCTGATGTAGCGATGACAGGCGAAATTACCTTACGTGGTAAAGTGTTACCAATTGGTGGCTTAAAAGAGAAATTATTAGCTGCGCATCGTGGTGGAATTAAACGTGTCTTGATTCCGAAAGATAATGTGAAAGATCTAGAGGAAATTCCAGAAAATGCGAAAGCAGCTTTGGATATTTGTCCGGTTGAAACGATTGATGAAGTGTTAGCTTTGGCGTTGGAAAAACCACCGGTGGGAATCGAGGTTATTAAGGATCTTGCCAAACCAAAGAAGCGTACCACTAAAAGTGTCACCTCAACGGTTAATTAAATGACAAAAAGCTGGTTGAAATAAAGCAACCAGCTTTTTAATAGGTGCAGTAGAAGCAACTTTTCTATATAATTTCGCACATTATTGTCTTTTATTCATATAAGGAAAATCTCACTATGATGGAGAAACTGCGCGGATACACAAATAGTGTTGTCTGGAAAGTATTAATGGGGGTAATTGCCGTTTCGTTTGTATTGAGTGGCGTTGCCGGCTATTTAATTTCACGTCAAAATACATCCGCAGCGACAGTGAATGGTGTTGAAATTTCTCAACAATTATTCCAACAACAATACCAAGCGCAATATCAACAATTAGCAATGCAAATGGGTGATAAATTTGCTGCTGTGGCAGATTCAGCAGAATTTATCAATGGTTTGCGTAAATCAGTATTGGAACGTTTAATTAATGAAGAGTTATTACGCCAATATATTGATGAGTTAAATTTAGGTGTTGGTGATGAAGCGGTAAAACAAGCGATTGTGATGAATCCAAATTTCCAAAAAGACGGCAAATTTGATAATGCGCTTTATCAACAATTATTAACGAGCAATAATTTAACTTCAGAGCAGTATGCAAATTTTGTGCGCCAAGATTTAGTTATGTCGCAATTAATGAATTCATTGTTAGGAACAGAGTTCTTAACTGCAGAACAACAGCAACAATTTGTGAAGTTATTTTTCCAAAAACGTACTATTCGTTTAGCCACTTTCCCAATTGCACCAATAGCAGAAAAACAAGTCATTTCAGATCAAGAAGTTGAAAATTATTACAATCAGCATAAAGCAGCTTTTGCGACACCTGAATTAGTAAAAGTGCAATATATTGATTTAAATAAAGATGATTTGGCGAAGAATCTACAAGTTAGTGATGTGGAAATTGCGCAATATTATCAAGACAATAAAGCGCAATTTATGGGGCAAGCTAGCCAACATCTTGAACATATTCAAGTCGCTACAGAAGCAGAAGCAAAAGATATTTATCAAAAATTACAACAAGGTGAAAACTTTGAACAATTAGCGAAAAAATATTCGATTGATAAATTAACTGCAGTGAATGGCGGTGATTTAAGCTGGGTAGTGCCAGGACAATTACCAAAAGCGTTTGAAACAGCAGCTGATGCGACAGCAGTAGGTGCTTATAGCCAACCAACAAAAGTAGATGGCAAATATCACATTATTAAAGTATTGGATCGTAAAGAAGCAAAAGTGTTACCACTAGAACAAGTGAAAAACAAAATTGCTGATTTAGTGCGTCAAGATTTAGCTACACGCCAATATTTTAGTGTTGAAAAAGTAGTGGCAGATAAAGGCTTTGAAGATCAAAGTGGTTTAGCAGCAGCGGCAAAAGAGGGTAATTTAACAGTTAAAGAAACCGATTACTTTGCACGTGATGATGTACCAGCTGCATTAAATTTCAGCAATGTAGTGAGTGAAATCTTTAGCCCTGATTTAGTGCAAGGTGGTATGAATTCATCAATGATTAGCGTTGGTGAAAATCATAGCGTAATGTTCAGAGTGATGGACTATAAAGCGGCAGGTACTAAATCTTTAGCAGAAGCAAAACCACAAATTGTAACCTTATTACAACGCCAAAAAGCGGAAAAAATCGAGTTAGAACGAGTAAAAGCCTTAGTTGCGAAGTTACAAGCTGGCGATACCTCAGCAGTAGAGTTTAAACAAGATTTAACAACGGTTTATGCAGAAAGCAAAAATCCAACTTTAGATAAGCAAATTTTTGCAATGCCAAAACCAGCGGATAATAAACCGACTTATCATGTTGGCGCAGAAGATAATGGCGATATCGTGGTCATTGCTTTAGATAAAGTGGAAGATGGACAACTTTCACCAGAGCAAGAGCAAGCGTTTGTTACTCAATTAATGCAAATTCGTCAAAATGATTTGCAATCTACTTTATTAAAAGCGTTAAGAGAAAAAGCAAAAGTAGAAGTGAATCAAGAGATGTTAGATCAATTACAAGATCAGTAATTGAGATAGTTAATATCAATATGAAAGCTCCGTAAATTGCGGAGCTTTTAATTATTTACCAAGTGTATCTTTTAATTAGCTTTTTGATTTGGGTAGATTTAAACCTACATACCCTTTAGTGTATTTGCACACAATCTAATAAAAAATATCCATAACTCTTAACATAATTATGAATTTAGACAATCTACTTACCATTGACCGAGAAAATATCTGGCACCCTTATACTTCTATCATTAATCCTCCAACCATCTATCCCGTTGAGCGAGCCGACGGCGTGATTATTACCTTAAAAGATGGACGTCAATTAATAGATGGTATGTCATCTTGGTGGGCTGCATTGCATGGTTATAACCATCCAGTATTAAATCAGGCAGCAGAGCAACAATTAAGTAAAATGAGCCATATTATGTTTGGCGGTTTTACTCACGAACCAGCGGTGCAATTAGCACAAACGCTATTAAATATTTTTCCACCAGAGCTAAATAAAATCTTTTTTGCTGATAGCGGTTCTGTCGCTGTTGAAGTGGCAATGAAAATGGCGATTCAATATCAACAAGCGAAAGGTGAAAGCCAACGCTACCAATTTGCCACAATTCGTTCTGGTTATCATGGTGATACTTGGCACGCAATGTCTGTTTGCGATCCTATTACTGGAATGCACTCATTATTTAGTAAAAGTTTACCTATTCAATATTTTTTACCACAACCGAGCGTGAAATTTGGTGAAGAGTGGAATGAAGCGTCGATTGCACCACTACAAGATCTGCTTGAAAAACATCATCAAAATTTAGCTGGATTGATTTTAGAACCAGTCGTACAAGGTGCAGGTGGTATGTATTTCTATTCCCCAATTTATTTACAAAAGGCGAAAGCTCTATGTGAGCAATATGGTGTGCTATTAATTTTTGATGAAATCGCTACAGGATTTGGGCGAACTGGAAAACTATTTGCTTATCAGCACGCCAATGTGATCCCAGATATTATCTGTTTAGGAAAAGCGCTTACAGGCGGTTATTTAACGTTATCAGCAACTATTACTAGTGAAAAAGTAGCAGAAATCATCTGCTCAGGTGAAGCGCAATGCTTTATGCATGGTCCAACTTTTATGGGTAACCCCTTAGCGTGTGCAATCGCCAATGCTTCAATCAAACTATTATTAGAAAGTGATTGGCAAGCGAAAGTGCAGCGTATTGAGCAGCAATTAAAACAAGGATTAGCTGTTGCCAAAGATTGGCATTGTGTGCAAGAAGTCAGAGTATTAGGAGCGATCGGTGTCATTGAAATGAAGCAGCCAGTTAATATGGCGACATTACAGCCTCGTTTTGTTGAACAAGGTGTCTGGTTGCGCCCATTTGGTAAGCTAGTTTATGTAATGCCACCGTTTATTATTAGCGATAAGGAACTAGATAAGCTAATTAAGGGAATGTTGCAAGCAATAAAACAAGAGTATCAACTTGGATCATAATTAGTTGTAGAAGCTCAGATTTAATCTGACTAGCACTATAATTTTAAATAGGGACTGTCAGATTGAGTTTGATCTTCTACAATTTATTTACTCCAGTCTATTACTCTTAAACCATTTACTTTGGCAAATTCTTTGACATTATTTGTCACAACGGTTAAGCCTAAACTTCTTGCATGCCCAGCAATCATCGCATCATATGGACCAATAGGCTGCCCAATTTTAGCCAATTCAGCTCTTATTTGACCACTATGATATGCGGCTCCCTCATCATAATCTAGAACAGTTAATCTTGAACAAAATGATTCAATAACTGATAAATTTTGCGCTACTTTTGCACTCTTTTCAGCACCATAAATAAGCTCCATTAAAGTAATGGAGCTTATACAAATCATTGCTTGATTTTCATTAAATATTGGTAACAAATGTTCAGGCTTATTTTTTATTATAAAAATGGCAATATTAGTATCTAACATATACTTTAACATTAGAATGACTCCCTTTCCTGCATTTGTGGTTGTTCTCTATCTAACATGAAATCATCAGATACTGTATTCCCATCATAAAACCAACTATCCCAAACATTATTTAATGGTGTGATAATACGAGTATTGCCTTGAATGATAATATTCACTTTTTTTGTGGTGTTTGGTAATTCTGCGATTTTAGGGATTCTAATCGCTTGACTTTTATTATTCATAAAAACTGTTGCAGTTACTATAGTCATAACCATCTCCTTTTTGTATATATTTTTTGTATATACTACAGATTTTTTGATATCTGTAAATCATTTCTTATTTTATATTGTTCACTTTAGGCTTTCTTGTGGCATAGCCTACTTTTAATTGGTGATCACAATATCATTTATCTGGTATAGGACTATGAGTGATAAGACAACTAATAGCTTCTAATTATTCGGTAATAAAGTGTAGAATAAAGCACAAACGTTTCTTTTTTATTGAGATTGAATTTTGCACTTATATTTTAAACATGAAATTCTCATTTTTGAGTGATTTTTCAGATTAAATCTGATCTTCTACAATTAAATAAAATCTTATGTACTCATCATTTAAAACAAAACTACAACAACTTTCCGAGATAGGACAAAAACGAGCGTTCCCAGAGATTAGCCATTCAGGAAAATGGATAGAACAGAATGAACAAAGATTGCTTAATCTTTCTTCTAATGACTATTTAGGCTTAGCGGCGGATAACCAATTATTGGCAGCGTTTTTATCACAGATCAAAGATAGCGAAATACCTTTAACCAGCTCATCTTCTCGGTTGCTGACAGGCAATTTTCCAATTTATGCAGAATTGGAACAACGCATTGCTAATGACTTTCAGCGTGAAGCCTGTTTGCTATTCAATAGCGGTTATCACGCTAATATTGGGATTTTGCCAGCGGTGGCAGATCGCAATACGCTGATTGTGGCGGATAAATTGGTTCACGCTAGCTTAATTGATGGTATTCGTTTAGCAGAGTGTAAATGGTTACGTTATCGCCATAACGATTATCAACATCTTGCCGATATTCTAGCGAAACAGGCGTCACGATATGAACGCATCATTATTGTGACCGAAAGTGTATTTAGTATGGATGGTGATATTGCTGATTTAGCCACACTAATCCAACTAAAACGGCAATATCAAAATGTATTGCTCTATGTTGATGAAGCTCACGCTGTTGGAGTATTTGGTAAAAATGGCTTAGGAATTGCTGAACAACAAAATTGTATTGCTGAAATTGATTTTTTAGTTGGGACTTTTGGTAAAGCCCTAGCTTCAATGGGAGCGTATGTTGTTTGCGATCAAGTGATTAAAGACTATCTGATTAATACGATGCGACCGCTGATTTTTTCCACTGCGTTACCGCCTTTCAATGTTGCTTGGACAAATTTTTTATGGCAGCAGTTACCACAATTACAATCGCAACGTGAACATTTAGCTCAATTAAGCCAAAGGTTACGCTATTTTATTCAGCAAGAGTTAGGGCAACCAATGCCGAGCAGCACCAATGTCGTGCCTTATATTATTGGCGATAATCAGCAAACAGTAATAATTGCCACTCAATTACAACAGAACGGTTTATATGCGTTACCAATTCGTCCGCCAACAGTACCAAAAGGAACGGCAAGGATTCGTTTTTCCTTAACCGCAGCAATCATTGATGAAGAATTGACCCAATTAATTGAGGTATTGCGAGTAGTACAGCAACAGAGAATGGAGAATCTGGAATGAAATTACAATATAACAAACAAGGATGTACAGATTTAATCGTTTATTTTGCGGGTTGGGGAACGCCGCCAAGCGTGGTGCAACATTTGGATAATGTTAATAAATATGATGTATTGATTTGCTATGATTACCAAGATCTTGCATTAGAGTTTGATTTTTCGCCTTACCAAAATATTTATCTAGTAGCTTGGTCAATGGGGGTTTGGGTGGCGGAACAAGTAATGCAAAATGTGCAACTCACAAAAGCTATAGCAATTAATGGTACAAGTTATCCACGTCACGATCAATTTGGTATTCCTGAAGCCATTTTTGATGGCACATTGACTGGACTCGATCAATCTAATCGCCATAAATTCGAGCGTCGTATGTGTCAAAGTAGGACGTTATTAGCGGAATATCAGTCATTAGCTGATTATCGTGAGTTTGATAATATTTATCAGGAATTATCCTATTTATCGCAATGTATTTGTGAAATACCACCGAAAAAAGAGTTTCATTGGGATATTGCGTGGATTGGATCGCAAGACAGAATTTTTCCCGTAGAAAATCAGCAAGCCTATTGGCAAACTCGTTGTCAGATTCAAATGATTGCAGCAGGGCATTATCTATTCCCATATTTACAAAATTGGCAAGATTTATGGCGTTAATCAATAAAAACCAAATAAAAAATCGCTTTGCGGCTGCACAAGCTAGTTATCCGCAAAATGCACTTGCTCAACAACAAATTAACCAGCACTTAATCCAACTATTAGCGAAAACTGAGCGTCGGCATTTTCAGCAGATATTGGAAATTGGTTGTGGTACAGGCGATTTCACCGCTCGTTTACTGGATTATGCAACGGTGGAACGCTTTTATTTAAACGATCTCTATCAAAGTGAATCGATTACAGATTTGTTAAGAAAACAAGCACACTGGCAATTTATTGAGGGAGATATTGAACAGTTACCTTTAAGCGAAAAGTTTGACTTGATTGCTTCGGCTTCGACAGTGCAATGGTTAGAAGACAAACCGCAATTCTTACAACGTTGTGCCACCCAACTTAAAGCATATGGAACTTTATTATTCAATAGTTTTGCTCCAGACAATTTATCTGAGATTAGAGAACTAACGGGGATTGGTTTAGTGTATCCGCAAGTTGAACAATGGCAACAGTGGTTAAAGTCTTCTTTTACGATTCAACATCTGTCGGTTGAAACCATTCAACTGAGTTTTCCTTCACCTCTAGCGGTTTTGCAACATTTACGTAATACCGGCGTTACTGCTACACAAAAACAGTTCTGGACAAAACAGAAATTACAACGCTTTGTTGCAGAGTACCAAGATCGTTTTAGTAATAAAAACGGACAGGTAAGTTTGACTTACTGTCCGTTGTATGTGGTGGCTGTTAAATGACTTATTTTATCAACGAATGTAATTGTTGATTTAGCCATATAATAGATTCAGTAAGCTCAAAGCCAAAAGTGTCATTAGCACTTGTGCCAGGTGTTGCAGGAATATTTGCGATAAATGGAACATTGTTATTAGGTTTTGCAAACCATCTTGCGATATTTTTCGGGAAGTTTGCATAAAAGCAGAGCAATGGTTTATTCAACGCACAGGCAAGATGAACCGAACCACTATCAACTGCAATCACTAAATCACTTGATTGTATAAGTTCCAAGTATTGGTTAAGAGGCATACTTGGCATTAATTTAATTGAAAGCGGTTGAATCTCTGCCGCAGTTAATATTTTCATATATTCGTCAGCACAATCTGCAGAAACGTTGACCAAAATATCGAGATGATTAATCAAAGTTTTATCAAGATTTTTTAGTAGATTGGCAATTTCATTTGCAGGAACAATACGTTTACTGCCTTGTGGGGCAATTAATATTCTTATTTTATCTTTCGCCCATAAAGATGCCACCTGTGAAGTCTGCTTTATTGGCAAAGATAATTCACATTTTCCTTCAGGGATAGAGAAATAATTTTTAAAAATTGAATGACTAATAAAGTCGATAGTGTGGCAATTTTCTAATTCAGTAGTTTGAATATCAAAATTGTGAATTTCTTGCGTATTTAAAACGGGTTTATATTTCTTATCAAAAATAATCGTAAATTTAGGGGATAAGATCTTATCTAGGATAACAGTTGAGGTATTAAAGGCGTCAGGCATATCTAATAAAATATCCCAACGTTTTCTTTGCTTGATAAAAGATAAGAATTTCTTCTCTACTAATTCATTAATTTCAGGATTTAATGCATAGATTGTGCGACTATTTTTGGTAACAATCATACCAAGACGAGCATTTGGATAGATCGTTCTTAACTGTGTTATATAAGCGTTATTAACAACAGAGTCACCTAAAGCATAACCAGTTGGGCGAATTAAAATGGAATTTACCTGATAAAAATCGAAATTTTTTGCCTTTTGTTTATATGCGAAAGGCAGAATAAATAGTTTTTGGGGCTGAAGTAGATTAGCGTTAAATCTGACACCATTTCCGCAGGATTTTGAGCTGTTGAGATGGTGTCCCATAATTGAAACGAAACTCACATTCTTTCAAAAAAAGAGGGAAAGATTTTCGATCAATTCCATTATACTTTCTTAGCACACGCTTTGCTTGATTCCAAAAATTCTCTATCCCATTAATGTGATTTCGCCGCTCAGCAAAATGAGTACTGTGGTTAATTCTATAATGCGTAAACTCACTAACATCTAGCACATCATAGCTATGATAACAATCTGTATAAACAATGCTATCTGGTTGTATTTTCTTTTTAATAACAGTAAGTAAGGTATCAGTCTTAGTGTTTTGTACAGTTACTGTGTAAACTTTTCCATGGCGTTTAAGCATGCCAAACACCACCATTTTACCAGCTGCACCCCGACCTCTTTTCCCTTTTCGCACACCACCAAAATAGCTTTCATCTAACTCTACTTCGCCATCGAAAAGTTCATGTGCTTGTAGTGCTAAATGATGGCTGATAACGAGACGAATTTTTCGATAAAACAAGATGGCAGTATTGGCTTGAATGCCAAGCAAATCTGCTGCTGATCGTGCTGTTACTTCTAATACAAAAAATTCAAGCAGTTTTCTTTGTATAGATTTCTTTAGTTTACAATTGGTTATCTTCATTTTTGTAGCTTAGCATAAGTGCTAATCTACTTCAGCCCCTAGTTTTTTAATGATCGATTTTACTAAATTCATTATTTTTCCTTAGCTTTATCAAAGTTGAAATGGTAATAAAGATGATAGATATAGCTTGGTAGATAACGACGTATTTTATACCACAATAATCCAATCGCTGAGCGTTTTTTTCTTGATTTTAGGGGGATGTGTTTCCACGGAGAATGACGATATAAATAGTCATATAAAAAAGTCTCTTTTTTAAGAGACTCTAAATGCCAGGCTTTTGTACCTCCGGCAAAATGGACAATAAATTTTGGCATTTTTAATATGGCAATAGAACTATCTATATTAAATTTTTTTACATCAATTTTCTTTAATGTATCAGTTAATGAATACATAAAATTAAATCTTGGATTTAAATAATAAACGTCATTTTCAAAAAGAAAATTTAATATATCTTGATCTTGAAATTCCAGTGCAGTTCCAAAATTACTTAGGTAGTTCTTAATTCTTATCGGGGAGGATTTTTGCGAAAACTTTTTGAGATTAATTAGTAGTACTCCAGCATTAAAATAAATATGAGGATCTTTAACGCCTATCTTATTTTTATATGTGTTATTCCCCCCCCCCCCCTGAACTAATTCTAATAAATGATCATAAACTGCAGCGATTGATTTATTATGTAATGGGGTATTCCAAAGAGCAGTGATATCATTTGTAATAATTGTATCTACATCAATATAAATTACTTTTTCTACAGAAGATAAATATTGTGCAATATTTAATCTAAAATAAGTTGTGATTGTAATGGAAGGAATTGTAAGAGAAAAACCAGAAAATTCTTCAATGTTTACCTGAATAAAAGTTATTTCTGAAGATAAAGCTTCTTTAATTATTTTTTTGGGAATTTAGGGTAATATCTGAATGTAATACATAAAAATGGATTGGGGTAGTGGTATATCGCTCAATGGACATCATAGAAATAGCCATATAGCGTGCATAATTTTCATCACATGCGTAACAAATATTAATTATTTCAGGATTGTTCATAACTCTTTAAGTTAAATATGTTAGACAATAAAAAAATAATAATCCTCCAGGGGAGGATTATTACTAGTATGTGAAAACTAACCCAAAATCTCTGCAAGTTTTTGGCTTACTTGTTCTACTGGTAAAGTACCGTCTAGGCGGAAATATTGTGTTTTTCCTGCTGCTGCTTCTTTACTGTAGTAATCTACTAATGGTTTAGTAGTAGAGTGGTAAACTTTTAAACGATCTAATACGGTTTCAGGTTTATCATCAGCACGAATAATTAAATCTTCACCAGTAACATCATCTTTACCTTCGACTTTTGGTGGGTTGTAAACGATATGATAGCTGCGTCCTGAAGCTGGGTGTACACGACGACCGCTCATACGTTCTACGATCACTTCATCAGGCACATCAAACTCTAAAACGAAGTCAATCGCAATCCCTGCTGCTTTTAATGCGTCGGCTTGTGGAATGGTGCGAGGGAAACCATCTAATAAGAAACCTTTTGCACAATCGTCTTGAGCAACACGATCTTTTACTAAGGCAATAATTAAATCATCTGGCACCAATTGTCCAGCGTCCATTAATACTTTCGCTTTTTTGCCTAATTCAGTACCTGCTTTGATCGCAGCACGTAACATATCCCCAGTAGAAATTTGTGGGATACCATATTTGTTCATAATAAATTGTGCTTGCGTACCTTTTCCTGCACCCGGTGCGCCTAAAAGAATAATTTTCATAAAATACCTCATTGTGTCAAAAATATAAGTACCTTACCTATATGTGTTAGTAAACTCAAGCCAAAACTTAAATTTATTGTTTTGTTGCTGAATCTTTGTAAGGAGCAACCCAAAATAGGCAGATCATTCCCGGTACGGCTAAGAAGAAACAGAGCCAATAGAAATGATAATAACCTAATTGTTCAATTAACCAACCAGCACTAGAACCGAGCAATGTGCGAGGTAGTGCTGCTAAGCTGGTAAATAAAGCGAGTTGGGTAGCGGTATAAAGCGGATTGGTTTCACGAGCCATAAAAGCTACAAAGGCGGATGTGCCTAAACCGACGCCGATATATTCACCACTCACCACGACTGCTAATGCTATTAATTCAAAAGTGCCTACTTGCGTAAATTTGCCAAAACTGGCTAGCCAAGCAAAGCCCAAAATAGTAACAATTTGCACCAAACCAAATAGCCATAACGCCCGATTAATCCCTATTTTCAGCATAATTACGCCACCGACTAAACTAGCGATAATCATTGGCCATAATCCTGCATTTTTAGCGACTAGTGCAATATCAGTGCTGCTATAACCCATATCCACATAAAAAGGTGTCATCAATGCGGTTGCCATCGTATCACCTAATTTATACAGGCACATAAAGGCTAAAACGGTTAGCATCCCTTTTGCCCCCTTACGTTGATAGAATTCCACAAATGGATTGATGATATTGTCTTTCAAGCTGCGTGATTGCACTGTTACTTGAGGTTCCCATGCAATAAGCAATGTGGCTAGTATGCCAGGCAGCATAAAGAGAGCGGTAATAATAAAAACGGTCTGCCAACTGTAATAAGCAGTTAAGAAAATAGAAAGTGATCCGGGAATTAATCCTGCCAAACGGTAGGCGTTGACATGAATAGAGTTACCTAAACCCAGTTCTTGATCTGTTAAAATTTCACGACGATAAGCGTCTAATACAATATCTTGTGAAGCAGAGAAAAATGCAACAATAGTGGCAAGAGCGGCGATAGTGGAAATATTTTGTTGTGGTTCTAGCCAAGCAAAACCTGCCAGAGAGAACACTAATAATAGCTGTAAAACAAGCGTCCATCCCCGTCGTCGCCCAAGAAAGGGTAAAACAAAACGGTCTAATGCTGGCGACCAGAGAAATTTCCATGTATAAGGTAAGCCGATTAAAGTAAAGAGTCCGATAGTTTTAAGATCGATATGTTCCGTTCTTAGCCAATAAGGAATGAGACTGACTAAAATATAAAGCGGTAAACCAGAACTAAAACCAGTAAATACACAAATAAGCATATTTCGACTAAAGATTTGCTGCATCAGAGAGGTATTTACTGGCATTAGTTGTTCCTTAGTGAATTAATCACGATAACCGTTAGGGTTATTTTTTTGCCAATTCCATGTATCTTTCATCATTTGTTCTAAGCCACGTTCGGTTTTCCAACCAAGCTCTTTTAAGGCAAGTGATGGATCAGAGTAGCAGGTAGCAATATCGCCCGGACGACGATCAGTTAAACGATATGGAATTTTAATATTATTCACTTTTTCAAAGGCGTGAACCATATCTAAAACAGAATAACCTGTGCCTGTACCTAAATTATAGATATGTAAGCCGGCATCATTTTCGTGGCGAGCTAATGCTTTTAAATGACCGATCGCTAAATCAACTACGTGAATATAATCACGAACGCCTGTACCATCGTGCGTTGGGTAGTCGTTACCAAAGATAGAAAGTTGTGGTAATTTACCAATGGCCACTTGGCTAATATAAGGTAGCAGGTTGTTTGGAATACCGTTTGGGTCTTCGCCAATTAAACCGCTTTCGTGTGCACCAACTGGGTTGAAATAACGTAAGATCGTCATACTGAATTGTGGGATTGCTTTCACTACGTCCATAATGATACGTTCAACCATAAATTTAGAGGTGCCGTAAGGGTTGGTAGTACCGCCAACTTTGCAAGATTCAGTAATTGGAATAATTTCTGGATCACCATAAACTGTCGCTGAAGAACTAAATACAAAGTTAAAGACGCCAGCTTGACGCATTTCATCTAATAAAGTAAGTGATCCTTCAACATTGTTACGATAATATTCGATTGGTTTTGCCACACTTTCGCCAACCGCTTTTAAACCAGCAAAATGAATTACTGATTCGATTTTATGCTCAGCAAAAATACGTTTTAGTAATGCACGATCAAGTACATCACCTTGATAAAAAGTAACTGATTTTCCGGTGATTTGTTTGACACGATCGAGTGATTTTGCTGATGAATTGCAAAGGTTATCTAACACAATAACCTCTTTATTAGCATTTAATAGTTCCACTACTGTATGTGAACCGATATATCCTGCGCCGCCTGTAACCAATACAGCCATATTAGCCTCCTTTAAGCTAAGTAAATTAGAATTTTACTGTTAAACCAAATGTTTCTAATTGAGCCTTAATTTTCTCTAATGACTCTTTTTTTGGTGGCTTAACATCTTCGAGTTCATATTTTAAGCCGAGCGTTTCCCATTTATGCTTACCAAGTTGGTGATAAGGAAGTAACTCAACTTTTTCGATATTTTTCATATCCTTAATAAATTCGCCAAGCAGTTGTACAGAATGTTCATCATCGGTATAACCTGGCACAACCACATAACGAATCCAGGTTTTTTGGTTGCGTTTTTCTAAATATTTGGCAAATTCAAGAGTGCGTTTATTAGGAACCCCGATAAGGTTTTGGTGAATAGTGTCATCAAGTTGTTTTAAGTCGAGCAATACTAGATCGGTTACATCTAATAATTCATCAATGACATGGTCATAATGACGCACAAAACCATTGGTATCTAAACAGGTGTTAATGCCTTGTTCTTTACAGGCTCGGAACCAATCACGTACAAATTCCGCTTGTAAAATTGCTTCACCACCGGAAGCAGTTACGCCACCACCAGAAGCGTTCATAAAGTGACGATATGTCACCACCTCTTTCATTAATTCTTCAACGGTAATATCTTTGCCGCCATGGAGATCCCATGTGTCACGATTATGGCAATATTTGCAACGCATTAAACAGCCTTGCATAAATAGAATAAAACGAATTCCCGGTCCATCAACGGTACCGCACGACTCAAATGAATGAATTCTTCCAATTGTTGACATATATTTAACTGCCTTATAGTCCTTATAATTATAGAGAAAAGTAAGCCTTCAAAATTTTTTTAATTTTAACTGAATTTGTTGTAAAACTCGACAGGAATTGTTTTCAGTCTTGAATTTACAATCTAAGTGCAACAAATAAAAAAAGTGTTCATAAGGAAATCCGCTATAATTTATTTTTCGAAAAAATTAAGGACAAAAACTTATGAACACTTATCGCCATCTTACAATAGATGAGCGTGAAAAGATAATGATTTTTCACGCATTGGGACACACGATTGGCGCTATTGCCGTTGCACTCAAACGACATAAATCCACGATTTCAAGAGAGTTAAAACGCTGCTCAAGGTGCGGCTATACTGCCCAGTTGGCTCAACAACGTTATCAGCAGAAACGCGCTAAGTGTAAGCCGAACAAGAAGCTAAAAAACGCCGCCTTGTTTGAGTTGGTAAAGCAGAAGTTCATCGTGGATAACTGGTCGCCCGAGCAGATTTCGCAACGATTGAAGCAAGAAAATAGCCCGTATCAAATTAGTTTTACGACAATCTATCGGGCGATAAATGACTGCCTGTTTGATAACGCTCGTAGAACAGCTAAACGGTATCTGCGCCATAAAGGCAAGCGGCGTCATCGTGCAAACAGTGTGGAAAAACGAGGCAAAATTATTATTAGCCACGAGTTAAACCAACGTCCACAGGAAGCCAATGAGCGAAGCCGCTTGGGCGATTGGGAAGCGGATACGGTATCAGGGCAGTTTGGTAAAGCCTGTTTGCTGACGTTGAATGATAGACGCAGTCGCTTTCTGATTGCGATGAAGTTATCTTCAAAAAAATCGGAAGAGGTGGTTAAGGCGATGGAAACAGTATTGAGAAATCAACCACTCAAGAGCATTACGCCTGATAGAGGAAAGGAATTTGCCAAGCATCAACAGGTAACATCAGCACTGAATGTTGAATTTTATTTTCCTCCGCCACATCAGCCTTGGCAGCGGGGAACGAATGAAAATTCTAACGGGTTGTTGCGACAGTATTTCTCGAAAGGCATGGATATGACGTTCGTTTCAGCGGCTCAGATACAGGCGGCGGTCGATAAACTTAATCACCGACCACGTAAATGTTTAAATTGGAAAACACCTTATGAGGTCTATTTTGATAAAGTGTTGCACTTGATTTGACAATTCAAGGTGAAAAAATAAAATTTAACTGCCATATCAATTGTGGATAACTTTGTGGAATTTTGTGGTTTAAATTGTGTGGATAAATGAAAGTGCTATTTTTGTTTTTGATTTTTAAAGAAAAAATTTTTTCCACTGATTTTGGCTAATTGTTTAAAAAATATCTCTTCACATCATGAAAGCAGATAAAAATTTAATAAAATGTCTTTTTGTTTTTAATCAATTGTTAAATTTAAAAAAATCAATACTGTTTATTTATTCAGGGTGTGAGTTATTCAGAGAAATTGTGGATAAAATTGTGATTGAATAGGCGTAAATTCACGTATAATTTATTTTCTGTTGTTTTTTTAGACATTGATAAAAATAAAAATCTTGTAAAATCATATAGTTATAAAATTCTGTTGAAAAAATAGAAAATTGAAAAAATGCTGGTTATTTTTTGAGCTTTTAATAAGGAGTGGTGATGAAACCACCAATAACAGAACAACAATTAATGGAGCGAGCATATCAATTAGCGGGGAGAACGCTGGCTGATATTGCGCAACAATTAGGGCAACCTGTGCCGGAAAATTTACGACGAGATAAAGGATGGGTTGGTACTTTGATTGAATGTGCATTAGGTGCACAAGCGGGCAGTAAGCCGGAACAGGATTTTGCCAAATTGGGCATTGAGTTAAAAACTATCCCGATTAATCGCTATGGTGAACCGCTAGAAACGACTTTCGTTTGTTTAGCACCATTAACAGATAATCATGGCATTGTATGGGAATGTTCTCATGTACGTTACAAATTATCAAAAGTATTGTGGATTCCAGTAGAAGGCGAACGCACCATTCCATTGCGTGAACGACGTGTCGGTCAACCTATTTTGTGGCAGCCATCAATTGAGGAAGAAAATCAGTTACGGCAGGATTGGGAAGAGTTGATGGAATTGATTGTATTGGGAGATGTGAAAAAAATTACTGCGCGGATTGGCGAGGTGCTGCAATTACGTCCGAAAGGTGCCAACAGTAAAGTATTAACTAAAGGCATTGGCAAACAGGGTGAGGTCATTGATACATTGCCGTTAGGTTTTTATTTGCGGAAAAATTTTACCGCACAGATTTTGCACAATTTTCAGCGGGGAAAATATTCCTTTTCGTTGGATTAGCCGTTATAGTATGGCACTTTTACATTGAGTTTGATTATTTAGAGGAGTAGTTATGTTGGAGTGGATTAGTAGCCCGGAAGCATGGGTTGCTTTATTTACCTTAACGGCATTAGAGATTGTTTTAGGGATTGATAATATTATTTTTATCAGTATTCTCGTAGGACGCTTACCTGCTAACCAACGTCAATCGGGACGTATTTTAGGTTTAGGTCTTGCGATGGGAACTCGTATTCTGCTGTTGCTTTCTTTAGCGTGGATTATGCGTTTAACAGAGCCACTGTTTTCAGTAGCAGATTATCAAATTTCGGGTCGTGATCTTATCCTATTATTAGGAGGTTTGTTCTTGTTGGTGAAAAGTACTTTAGAGATCCACCATAGTATGGAAGAAAGTGCGACACAAGAAGAAAAAACACCAAAAAAAGTGAGCTTCTTAGCTGTATTAATTCAAATTGCTTTATTAGATATTGTGTTCTCTTTAGACTCAGTAATTACTGCGGTCGGTATGGCGAATCATGTTGAGGTAATGATTATTGCGATTATTTTAGCGGTTGGCGTAATGATGATAGCGTCTAAACCAATTGGCGACTTTGTTGAAGCCCACCCAACCTTAAAAATTCTTGCACTCTCTTTCTTAATTTTAATTGGGGTATCCTTAATTGGTGAAGGTTTATCATTCCACATTCCGAAAGGTTATATCTATTTTGCAATGGGCTTCTCAGTTTGTGTTGAGATGATTAATTTGAGAATGCGTCAGCATTTAAAAAAATAAGATAATAATTATTTAACTAATCGTTATTTTCCAATTCAAGCTGCATTTCGATAGTGATAACATAGGTGATTATCTAAGTTAAGAGATGCAGCTTTTATCTTCTTCCTATCTCTTTTCTTTTTTCTAAAATTTTTCTAGCATATTAATTTTAACAATGTATTAACAAGGAAATATCATAATGGATGGCTTCCTTAGTTCTATTTCATTCTCGGTTAGTGTTACCTTACCCAATATCTTGATGTTGTTTTTGGGGATCTATTTACGCCGTATCGGTATGATTAATGATCAATTTTGCCAACAAGGTTCAAAGTTGGTTTTCAATATCACTTTACCGGCATTGCTGTTTTTAAGTATTGTGCAACACCCAACAGATTATGGTGCTCAATTACAAATTATTGTGGCAGGGTATGTTGGCTGTTTAATTACGTTTCTTTTAGCCGAGTTGTTTGCGGCTCGTTATGTGGCGGATATACGAGAAAGAGGAACTTTTGTACAAGGTGTTTTCCGAGGTAATACTGGGATTATTGGTCTATCATTATGTGCGAATGCCTATGGCACAGAGGGAATTGCTTCCGCTTCGGTTTATACCGCATTGATTACCATCCTCTATAATATTTTAGCCGTAATTACCCTAAGCCGTTCACTTTCAACAACGGGTAAACCAAGTGTATTACATATTGCGAAACAAATTGCGAAGAATCCATTAATCTTGTCTATCGTTGTGGCATTAATTATCAGTAAGTTTGGTTTTTCAATTCCAAAATCATTAATGAGTACAGGCGATTATTTATCACGAATGACGCTACCTCTAGCGTTACTTTGTACTGGTGCTAGCTTAGATTTTAAAGGTTTAGACCCCTCCTCAAAATTGGCTTTTCAATCCAGTATCGGACGTATTTTAATTGCGCCTTTTATTTTGGTGATTGTCGCTCGTCTATTTGGGCTAACAGGTATTGGTTTAGGTGTAATTTTCTTAATGTCGGCAACGCCAGTTGCAGCAGCAAGTTATCCAATGGTACGCAGTATGGGCGGTAATGCAAAAACAGCGGCGAATATTATTGGGATTACAACATTGGGTTCTATTGTCAGTTCAGCGATTGGTATTGTGATTCTTAAACAATTAAATTGGATGTGATTTTTATTGTGTAATCTACGCTGATCTCGTATAGTAATGCCCGTTCTCAACGGGGTGCACCATTAAGAATAATAATGGAGCTGAGATAATACCCGTCGAACCTGAACTGATTAGTCGCAGCGGAGGGATTTGAGAAGCATCAAGCTATTCAAAATCCTGTTCATTGCAGTTATGTTATGAAATAGGAAACCAATCATGTTAAAAAAAGTTATCTTTGCCAGTGCTTTAACCGTAAGCACTGTTTCATTTGCCACACCAACTACCTTAAATGTTTATACCTACGATTCTTTCTCTTCCGAATGGGGACCAGGCCCAAAGTTAGAACAACTTTTTGAAAAACAGTGCCAATGTGATCTGAAATTTGTCGCATTTGATAGTAGCGTTACTATGTTTAATCGCTTACGTTTAGAAGGAAAGAACAGTAAAGCGGATATTGCATTAGGTTTGGACCAAAGTTTATTAGAAGCGGCAGAACAATCTAAATTATTTGCAGCGACTTCAGTAGATGCGTCTAGTTTAAAACTCCCGATGCAGTGGACAAGTAATACCTATATTCCGTATGACTTTGGTAGCTATGCTTTTATTTATGACAAAACAAAATTAACAACACCACCAACAACCTTAAAAGAGTTAGTTGAAAGAAAAGATTTACGGGTGATTTATCAAGATCCTCGTACTAGCTCCGTAGGGCGTGGCTTATTGCTTTGGATGAATCAAGTGTATCCACAAGATCAAGTCGCTCAAGCTTGGCAGCAACTTGCTCAGCATACTGTAACTGTGGGGAAAGGTTGGAGTGATACATACGGCGCTTTCTTAAAAGGAGAAGGCGATTTGGTATTGAGTTATCGTACCTCACCTTTATACCATCTATTAAATGAACAAAATGATCATTACGCTGCAACAGTATTTAGTGAAGGAAATATCTTACAAATTGAAGTGGCGGCTAAATTAAAAGCAAGTAAACAGGCGAAACTTGCGGATCAATTCCTACAATTCTTAATTAGTCCGGAAGCACAAAAAATTATTAGCCAAAGTAATGTGATGTTTGCAGTAACTGATTCGCCGATTGAGCCTCATTATGATCAATTACGCCAACAACTATTATCTGAAAAAACGATTGATACTTCGAAAATAACACACCAACAAACGAAAGCATGGCTAGCGACTTGGCAAAATGCTTTATCTAAATAATGAAGTTCGTGCGTTGGCTTAGGCAATCTTCCTACCTATTATCGGGATTTAGTGTTTTATGTGTGCTTGCTGCCATTTATGGCGGCAGCCTTTGGCAATTATTGCAACAAAGCGCTTTATCTCAATGGGTAGGTTTATTGACCAATGAATATTTACACCAAGTTATCTATTTTAGTTTTTATCAGGCAGGGTTATCCTCATTTTTGTCGGTTATTTTAGGATTACTTGTTGCCAGAGCCTTATTTTACTTAGAGTTTTCTGGAAAAAATATCCTACTAAAAATCTTTTCACTCACTTATGTGTTACCTGCATTAGTGGCAGTATTTGGCATTTTAGGAATTTATGGGTTTAATGGCTGGATTAACCAAGTTTTACGCCAATTCCAATTACAATTACCTGATATTTATGGCTTAACAGGAATTCTATTAGCCCATTTATTTTTTAATATTCCGTTAAGTGCTAAGGTATTACATCAACGTTTACAACAACTTTCTCCTGCCCAATTTAAACTAGCCGCACAATTAAATCTACGTGGCTGGCATTTTTTCCGTTGGGTAGAGTTACCTTTTTTACGCCCAATCTGTTTCAGTTTATTTGGCTTAATCTTTTTGCTCTGTTTTACCAGTTTTACAATCGTATTAACGCTAGGTGGTGGACCAAAATATACCACCTTAGAAGTGGCGATTTATCAAGCAATTACTTTTGATTTTGAGATTGAAACTGCGGCGTTATTAGCTATTTTGCAGTTTGTATTCTGTTTTCTGTTATTTACGATTAATAGCCGTTTTGCTCGTTATCAACAGATCGGGAATGTCAGTGAACAACAATGGCGAGTGCCGTTATCTCGCTGGCAGCGCCTGTGGCATGGATTAGTGCTACTGATAGCGACGTTATTTATTGTTAGTCCATTATTAGAAACCTTGATTGCGGGATTAAACGCTCGTCAATTCTGGCAGCAATTACTGCAAGCTGAATTATGGCAAGCGATCATGTTTTCGCTGTTATTAGCTCCTACTGCAGCGATATTTTGTATTATGTTAGCAGTGGCTTTATTACTAACAACTCGGCAACTTTATTGGCGAGGAAAACAGGCGAGTAGCCAGCTGTTATTAAATATTGGCACTATTATTTTAGCGATTCCAACTTTAGTTTTAGCCACCGGATTGTTTTTATTATTAGGGCAAATTGATGCGGATATTGTGATGTTATTTTTGTTGGTGGCTTTGTGTAATGCGTTAGTAGCAATGCCATTTGCTTTACAACTGTTAACACCGGCGTTTTATAACAATGTGCTCAATTATCAGCGTTTATGTTTATCACTGAATATTCGTGGTTGGCAGCGCTGGCGAATTATTGAAAAGGCAACATTATTAAAGCCATTGCGTTCAGCCTTTGCCTTAGCAGCGGCTATTTCATTAGGTGATTTTACTGCAATCGCCTTATTTGGTAATGATAGTTTTACTTCTTTGCCACTATTATTGTACCGACAATTAGGGCATTACCAGCATGATGGTGCTGCAGTGACAGCAATGATTTTATTGGTTTTTTATTTCTTAATTTTCTTATTTACGGAACAGAGCAAAGGCAATGATTAATCTCAAACAAGTGAAATATGTTTATCCACCAATGCCAATGGAGTTTAACCTAAAGTTAGCTGCAGGTGAAAAAACGGCGGTAATAGGTGCCAGTGGTGCAGGAAAATCGACATTGCTTAATTTAATTGCTGGTTTTGAGCAGGTTGCACAAGGGGAAATTTGGCTTGATGGTGTAAATCATACGACAACAGAGCCGCATCAACGCCCGATTTCGATGCTATTTCAGGATAATAATTTATTCAATCATCTTACCGTAGCAGAGAATATTGCATTAGGTTTAAAACCAAGTTTATCACTTAATCAACAAGAACAGAAAGCTATTGAACAAGTGGCGGAGCAGGTTGGTTTGCAAGAGTATTTAAAGCGTTTGCCAGAAACCTTATCTGGCGGGCAAAAACAGCGTGTTGCCTTAGCGAGAACATTATTGCGTAATCGTCCGATTTTATTGTTAGATGAACCGTTTTCTGCGCTTGATCCTGAGTTACGGCAAGAGATGTTGGTGTTAGTGAATCAAATTTGTACAGAGAAAAAGTTGTGCTTATTACTGGTGACTCATCAATTAAGTGAAGTTATTCATATTATGGATCGGGTAATTCGGATTGATAATGGTACGATTTCTGAAAATTATTTGGTAGATCGGGAAAACAGTCGCTAGAATATGGCACTTTGTTAGCAAAGTTGAACTTTGCGATTAATAAGGATAATAACAAAAGGATACGTTATGACAACAACTACAATTCAAGTGCCTTCTATTACACCACATCCAACAGTGGAATACTGGTCAGTATGTAAAGTAGAAGCATTATTCGAGATGCCTTTCCTTGATTTAGTTTATCGTGCAGCACAAGTCCATCGTGAAAATTTCAATCCACAAGTGATTCAACTTTCCACATTAATGTCGATTAAAACTGGCGGTTGTCCAGAAGATTGTGGTTATTGTCCTCAGTCAGCACGTTATCAAACTGGGGTACAAAATGAAAAACTACTTGATATTGAGGATATTGTTGCTAAAGCCAAAATCGCTAAAGAGCGTGGCGCAGGGCGTTTTTGTATGGGGGCAGCATGGCGTGGTCCGAAACCAAAAGATATTGAAAAGGTATCTGCGATTATTAAAGCGGTAAAGGAATTAGGCTTAGAAACTTGTGGCACTTTTGGCTTATTACAAGATGGTATGGCAGAGCAGTTAAAAGAAGCTGGGTTAGATTATTACAACCATAATATTGATACGGCGCCAGAGCATTATCACGATGTAATTAGTACACGCCGTTTTGAAGATCGTATCAGCACTTTAGGCAAAGTGCGCCAAGCAGGCTTAAAAGTTTGTTGCGGTGGTATTGTTGGTATGAATGAGACACGCAAAGAGCGTGCAGGCTTAATTGCGAGTTTAGCGAATCTTGATCCACAACCAGAATCTGTGCCAATTAATCAGTTGGTGAAAGTGGAAGGGACACCAATGATGGAAGCGGAAGATTTAGACTGGACAGAGTTTGTACGCACGATTGCAGTTGCTCGTATTACAATGCCAAGAAGTTATGTCCGCCTTTCTGCTGGTCGCCACAAAATGCCAGAAGCGATGCAAGCAATGTGCTTTATGGCGGGCGCTAATTCAATTTTCTATGGTGATAAGTTATTGGTAACAGGCAATAATGAAGAAGATCACGACCAAATGTTAATGGCTAAGTTGGATTTGGTTCCAGAAACCTTAGAAAATAGAAAAGAAACTGAAAATTAATATATCTTTATTTAATTCAATAAGATAAATGATTTTATCACACCCTTATATTTGGCATATAAGGGTGTTTTTTATGCTCAATATGATGCATATGTTTAAAAAAATGGAATTTTTAACTATGTTTTGTTGATATGTTTATGGGATAAACATATACTAAAAATATGTTTAAAAAAGTGGAAATTTTAAAGATGACAAATTGGGATCCTGAAATTGCTTATAATGCATTACCTGAGTTACCTCCGTTACAAGAGCTAGAAACAAAAGAAATTTTAAAACAAACAATCCTAGCACGGGCAGCTTTAGCTGAATTGAAACAAGCAGCAGAATTGATACCGAATCAAGCGATGTTAATTAACACAATTCCAATTATGGAAGCTAGAGCGAGTAGTGAGATTGAGAATATCATGACAACGACAGATAAATTATTTCAGTCATTGCAAATAGAAAGTAATAGTGTTGATCCAGCAACAAAAGAAGCGCTCCGATATCGCACAGCATTATTTGCAGGATACAATGATTTAGACAGGCTTCCTCTTTGCACAAAAACAGCCGTATTGGTATGCAGTGAGATTAAAGGAAGAGAAATGGATATTCGTAAGGTAAGTGGTACAGCAATCCGTAATAGGACAACAGGCGAAACAATCTATACACCACCAGTAGGCGAACAACTTATTCGTGACAAATTAGCGAATTGGGAACGATTTATTCATCAAAATGAGGAGTTAGATCCTTTAATTATTTTGGCTGTAGCCCATTATCAATTTGAAGCAATCCATCCATTTACAGATGGTAATGGTAGAACAGGCAGGATATTAAATAGTCTATTTTTAATTGATAAAGGTCTGTTAAGTTTACCAATTCTGTATTTAAGTCGATATATTATTAAAAATAAAAATGACTATTATCGTTTATTGTTATCTGTTACGGCAGAACAAAATTGGCAAGATTGGATTATCTATATTTTGAAAGGAATTGAAGATACAGCGAGTTGGACAGTAAAAAAAATTGAAGCAATTCGCTCTTTACTAGAAGAAACAAAGGATTATATGCAAGATAAATTGCCACAAATTTATCAACGAGAATTAGTCGATCTCTTATTTGAACAACCTTACACGCGAATTCAAAATTTAGAAAATGCAGGTATTGCTAAACGACAAACCGCTTCAAAATATTTAAAAGAATTATGTGATATCGGAATATTAGAGGAAGTACCAATAGGGCGGGATAAATTATTTATTCATGTGAAATTAATGGAATTATTGAGAGGGGAGAGTAATAGATATACTTCATATGTATAGAGAAAAAATAGGCTTGATTTAAATATTAAATCCAGTCAAGCCTATATAAACTAAGCTAGTTTGAAAATCTAAATAATAAATTGTGCCACTTCCGCTTGATACGATCTTTGAGATTAAAATATTCTCGTCTTAGTTTTGAATATAAAGAAAGATTTTTATTTGTTCTACAAGCGTCACCAATAAGAGAGTCCATATTATTTGATTTATCTATACATGGCGGCTCAATCGCAAAATTTTCAATTTTATTTTCATAAAAACGAGCCATTTGATCATCTACTGGGTAGATCCATTCTTCACAGTAATTTAATAGTTGTTTTGCAGCTTCTGGGGTAATGATATAACCCATAGCACAGAAATAATCTTTATAAAATTTAACAATAGAAATGTTATTAATAGTGTTGATAAGTATTTTTTTACTTGGTCTATAATTTTTATGTAGCCAAATAAAAGGATATTTTTCAACAAATTTATTTGCATTTTCATAAAATTGTTTAAAATTATCAAGAATAATAACATCATCCTCTAATATAATAATTGGGGTGTTGAGTTCAGTGCATTTTTTCCATAGAGAATAATGGCTAGCAAAACAACCTAATTCACCAATAGAAAGATTTCTTCCTTTTCTCCAAAAATGCTTTTGAGCATTATAATGAGTAAATAAAGGATGATTAGGATATTGTTTGGCATTAATAGCAGGGAAAAAATTAAAACTAAGTTTTAGTTTTTTGAATTGTTCTTGTATTGAATTAGCGCGTTCAATAGCAGATTCAATATGTATTACATAAATAGGATACATTTATTTTTCTCGTATTGAAGTTAACATACTATAGAAAATAGTATTGCTGATATAGAAGAACATTGCATATTCTTTTAAACGAAGCAGAGCATCGCTTAAGCTAAACGATAAAAGAGCCAGAATATTCATTATTCCTAGTAATGCAATTGTCCTTTCTTCTACTGATAAGTCCTTATTTCTATAAGATTTGATAAAATGGAATAAAAATGTACAAAGTAATATTACTAGTACAATAAGCCCTATAGCCCCTCGATAAAATGTCTGCTCAATAAATTGATTATGTGTATGAGGGTAATCTTTTAAGGTTGTAGGAAAATCGGCAGTATTTGATTGTTGGATTCTTTTTTCTTTCATACCTAATTTCCCCCAACCTAGGATGGGTTTTTCTTTTATTCCTTCCCAAGCACTACGCCATAATTCAAAACGCATACCAATAGATGTTTGTTTATTTGTGTTATCAAAATATTGGGTAATATCACTGACAGCTTGATTATAACGAGTTTGTATTCCTGTTTGTGGAATAAAACTAGCAATGATAATTAAAGAAAGAAATATAGAAGAAAGAATAAAAGTAATTTTTCTAAAGGCTTTACCATAAATAAATATTAATACAATAAATGCAATAGGGATAATCAGCCAAGTTCCTCTTGAGCCTGTAAGAAGATTACCAATTAAACCAATAATAGCAGCAGAAGTTGTTAGTAATCCAGTAACTATATTTTTTTTACTAAATGAATAGAAGCTGAGAGTGAAACATAAGATTACCATGGTAATAATAATTGCACCAGCAGGGATAGGATGAATAAAATCAAAAGCTCTATAAATATGCAAAAATAAAACATTATATATTGCAGTTAATCCATAAATGGCACAACTAATAGAAAATACTAAGATAATAAAAGTGATACTAGGCTTATATGTAGATACTAAAAGTAGTAAAGGGATGGATAATAATAAAAAATTATCTGTTTTTAAAGAATTAATAGGATCATGATTAATGATAACAACTAATAAAGAAATAAAATAATAAGCACTAACAGCATAAATATAGTTTTTTTTTATATTGTTAATCGTAATTGAATTGTAGTTTTTTATTAGATAAAAAAATGAAATTAACAATAAGATAAAAGGAGCTACATCATAAGCACCTTTAATAGTTACTATTGTAGTAAAAAAGATAAAAAATAAAAAATTAATAAGATATTTTAGTTGCTGATAACCCATATATACTTTGAATTTTTAGGTTTCTAGAATAATTGATATCCCCATACTTTAATTAAAGTATGGGGATAAATCTTAACGACTACGGAAAACAATACGACCTTTACTTAAGTCATAAGGCGTCATTTCTACAGTAACTTTGTCACCAGTTAAAATACGAATATAGTTTTTTCTCATTTTGCCTGAGATATGTGCAGTGACTACGTGTCCATTTTCTAATTCGACACGGAACATTGTGTTTGGCAAGGTTTCTAAAATGGTGCCTTGCATTTCAATACTATCTTCTTTTGCCATGTTTCCTCTAAAAATTACAACAATGATAAGTAAATCAAACAAAAAGCTACCTAAGGTAGCTCATTAAAACGGGTGCAATTATACACATTTCAGATAAGATCGGAAAGTATGATTTTTAATAAGCACCAGTCTTATTTAAAACAATTTTTATAGTTTTTAATAAGATCACAATATCATTCCAAACAGACCAATTTTTAACATACCAAGCATCGTAATAAACACGAGTAACATAATCTACATTATTACGCCCACTCACTTGCCATAAGCCAGTCATTCCAGGTTTTGCCATTAGGTAATAATCAATATCTCCTTGATATCGGATTAATTCACTATGAACGATAGGTCTAGGGCCAACAAGACTCATTTCCCCTTTTAATACATTAAATAACTGAGGTAATTCATCTAGACTGGTTTTTCTTAAAAACTTTCCAACTTTGGTAATTCTAGGATCGTTTTTTAATTTAAAATCTCTTTCCCATTCAGCCCTTGCAATTGGATCATTTTTTAACAAATCTTGTAATACTTCTTGTGAATTTAAAACCATAGAACGGAATTTTAAACATTTAAAGGCTTTCTTATTCCGACCGATGCGAGTTTGTCCATAAATGGCATGGCCGCCATCTTTTGCGACTAGCAAATATAATATCAATAATAATGGAGAAGAGAGAATAATGATGCATAGAGAACCTATTATATCTATAGAGCGTTTTAAAATTCTAGAAGATAATTTAGCTAAATTATTATGAACGCGAAGTAACATAACTTCATAACTAAATAAAAATGACATATCTGTCCCATATAAAGGTACTCCACGTATGGTTGGAATAATAGATACGGAACGACAACCATTTTTAGATAAAAAACGTAGCCATTTATCAAGTTCTTCTACTTCATAATCTTCTAAAGCAATAATAAATTGAGTTTTTTCACTTTCAACAAGTTGTAGAATATTAGTATCTTTTGAGTTAATAATTGGAACAGATAAGTGTTCAATTTTATTGATGGCATCAATACCATCAATACTAACAAAATATTTTATTTTTAATCCTAGATAGGATTCACTGATCAGAGCATTATATGCATCTAATGCATTCTGATGAGTACCAATAATTACTGTATCTTTTAAATAATGACCAGTTTGAATTAAATATTTTTTTAGAAAAAAACGACCTAAAGGAAAAATAGTAAATGTAATTAGCCAAGTAGTTACAAAGAAATAACGTGAAAAAAATAATTTAGAAAAAGCAATAATAGCCATTTCGAAAATAGAAAAAATTAATAGAGTACGAATAATTTCTTTTAGTTCTGACCAGTAAGGTTTTCTATAAGTATAATGGCGTAAACGGAACCAAAACCATGCGATACAGGTTATAGAAAGAAAAAAATGAATTAAAAAGCGCTGATAAAGATCAGATAGTGGAATAAATGTAGAAATATCTTGTTTTAAAAAATTAAAAATAAAGAAAGTAAGAAAAAATGGGAATAAAAAAAGTATAAAATCTATACAAATAATTAAGGTTTTATAGGAAAATATCTTGCTCATAATAAACATTTATACTTCTTAACATCGCAATTCATAAAAGAAAAAATTGATGATTATTGATTAAAAAATGATTGGCAATAAGCCAATCATTATGAATCACAGACATTATACAAGATTTTTTTCTTTATCTGAAAGGGAGACTACTTCTGATAAGGCAATATCATCATCACCTAAATAGCTACCAGATTGTACTTCAATTAATTCTAATGGAATTTTTCCAGGATTTTCAATTTTATGAGATACTCCTACAGGTATATAAATAGATTGATTTTCTGTTAATAAGCTAATTTCATCTCCTTTTGTCACTTTTGCAGTACCAGATACAACGATCCAATGTTCAGCTCTATGATAATGAATCTGAACTTTTTGGCTTTCACCTGGTTTTACGGTAATTCGTTTCACTTTATAGCGATATCCATTATCTATTGAATCAGCTTTTCCCCAAGGACGATAAACTTCTCTATGTTCTAGGTATTCGCTTCTACCTTCATTTTTAAGTTGTTCAACAATTTGTTTTACCTCTTGAACTTTAGATCTGTCGGCAACTAACACAGCATCTTTAGTATCAACAATAACTATATTTTCTAAACCAACAGCTGCAACCAATTTGTTTGGGGCATATATATAACAACCAGAAGAGTTACTTGTTATAACATCACCACGATGCACATTTTGATTTTCATCTTTATTTGATACATCCCATAGAGCAGACCATGAACCGACATCACTCCATCCAGCATCCATAGGTACAACAACAGCTTTATCTGTTTTTTCCATTACGGCATAGTCAACAGAATCACTAGGGCACTTTAAGAAACTTTCTTTATTTATCGAAATAAAATTTGAATGGAATGAAATATTTTGGTATGCAACTTCACACGCATTATATATTTCAGTAGAGAATTTCTTTAGCTCTGAAAGATAAGTTGTGGCCTTAAACATAAAACAACCACTGTTCCAGTAATAATCACCTGAAGCAACATATTTTTGGGCAATATCAAGAGTTGGTTTTTCAACAAATTCAAGAACATTATATGCCTGTTCAGCCACAATATTACCTCTATGAATATAACCATAACCGGTTTCTGGGGATGCAGGTACAATACCAAAGGTAACTAATTTCCCATTTTTCGCGAGAGGAATAGCATATTGAATAGAGGTTTGAAAAGCTTCTTTATTTAGTACAATATGATCTGCAGCTAATACAAGTAAGATAGGGTCATCACCATTTTTAATAGCCTCAAAAGCAGCTAAAGCTATAGCGGGAGCTGTATTTCTTCCGATAGGTTCTAAAATAATCTTTGATTTGATTCCATATTCATTGAGTTGTTCTGCAGTAATAAATTGATGCTGCTCATTAGTAATGATGATAGGATCCAAAGTAGACATATTATTGATACGTTCAAGAGTCGCTTGTAGCATTGTTAGTGGATTTTTATCATCTAAGGATAAAAATTGTTTTGGAAACATTGAACGTGATAAAGGCCATAATCTAGAGCCGGAACCGCCAGCCATAATAACAGGAATAAACATAGTAATATTTCTCTAATAAAATTAAAATTCGGCAAATTTTACTTATAAACCTAATTTCTTTCAAGAAAGAAAGTGCTACTTATTAAAAAAATGAAACAGCTTATTAAATCATCAAACCTTTTCTAAATAGGTATTTATATGTTTTGTTATTTTTTCTTTAAACACTTCTTTAGAAAAAGATAAAGCATGTTGTCTGATTTTATCGGGAAAAACAGAGAAATGTTCTTCAAAATCTACTATTGCTTTATTCAAACAATCTTCTGTTTGTTCATAAAATAATAATCCTGTTTCATGATTAATAATAGAATCTAGTGCTCCACCTTTAGCATAAGCGATGACAGGCTTACCACAAGACATAGCTTCTACAGGAACGATACCAAAGTCTTCAATGCCAGGGAAAATAAGTGCCTTACATTTCATTAGATAGTTTTTTATTTCAGAAAATGGTTGATATCCTAAAAACTGAATATTTGGATGCGCGATTTTTTTTAACTCATTCAGTTGCTCGCCTTCTCCAATAATAATAAGTTTCTTTTGGTTGATATTGAAGGCTTTAATAGCAATGTCTACCCTTTTGTAGCTTACCAATTGTCCTAGAATTAAATAAAAATCCTCACTATTATTAGATAAATCAAAAGTGGTTACATCTACAGGAGGATGTATAACACAACTTTCCCGTGCATAATAACTTTTGATTCTAGAGGATACGAAATTGCTATTAGCAATAAAACTTGTAACTTGTTGGCTAGTTAGCTGATCCCAACGTCTAATATAATGCAAAAATGGGCTAGAAATAATGCGCTTAACTATACCCATTTTAGATTTATATTGGCCATACATATCCCAAGCATATCTCATAGGAGAGTGGCAATAACAAATATGTGGAATGCCAGGAGGAGGAATAATACCTTTGGCAGGACCAGATTCACTGGAAATTATTAAATCATATCCAGACAAATCTAACTCTTCTAACGCTAGAGGCATTAATGGTAGATATGCCTGATATAATTTAGATGAAAAAGGTAATTTAGAGATAAAAGTAGTATATATATTGTGCTTGGAAATTATAGACTCTCGGAATTTATCTTCTTGATATACATGTGTAAAGATATCAGCATGAGGAAAAATTTCACATAAAGCTTCGAGAACCTTTTCTCCGCCTCGTCTATTAATTAACCAATAGTGTATAATCGCAACTTTCATTTTTAATTCTTTAGAATAGATAATAATTGATCAACAGTTTTTTCCCAACGGAAGTAATTAGCCCTTTTTAGACCTAATGTAGAAAGGTGAGAACACAATGTATCATTGTTTATTAAGTCTAAGATAGCAGTACTAATTTCTTCTGTAGAAGTAGTATTTACCAATACAGCAGCATCGCCAGCTACTTCAGCCATAGCACCATAATTAGAAGTTATTACAGGTGTTCCACTTGCCATAGCTTCAATAATAGGTAATCCAAATCCCTCATATAAAGAAACATAGGCAAAGATTTTAGCACTAGCATAGATAGCTTTAACATCCTCATCTGACAAATATCCAGTAATAATCACTTGTTTTTTATCGAGTAGTGATTCTAAGTGAGAATATAATTCAGAATTCTTCCACCCCTTATGACCAACAAGAACTAGAGGAAAGTTATTTTTAATATTTTCTGGTAATAATTTATAAGCTTTTACTAAGCCTAGAAGATTTTTTCTTGGCTCTAATGTACAAACACTAAGGATAAAAGATTTTTCTTTTAGATTAAATTGAGATAATAAAGAAAGATTTTTTTGATAAATATTAAATTCTGGATTAACCCCTAAATATAAAGTCACTATTTTATCTTTATATTGTGGATACATTTGACTTAATTCTGTTGCAATTGTATTGGAGTCTACAACAATTTTATAAGACTGTTGCATTGTGTTTGGTAATTGCTTTTTCAAATACTCGACACGCTCTTTTGGATGAAATTCGGGATTATGTATAAAAGATAAGTCATGAATAGTCGTAACGGTCTTTCCTGGATAAGGTAATGGTACAAAATTTGTTTCAAAATAAACAACACCCTTTTTTGATAATGATAATAAGGATTTTTTTAATCGATAAGATTCTAAATTTTTCTTAATTAAATAAGCTTTAGGTATTTTTTTTATTAAATTGATAATAAAATGTTTCAAGTGTTGGATCTGTATTTGTCCATCAGGCTGCTTGGTAGTTAGTTGAAGTTGAGTAGGAGTAGATAGATGTAACACTAAATCTCTCACATCTCTCGATGGAATAACATATCCATTTTTTATCCCTAAAACAGTAATATCATTATTAATTAATATCTTAATAATATTAAGGGTATAGTAACCAATACCTGTTAAAGGTGTGTTCAAAACATTTAAATTAATGACTATTTCAGCGATCATAGAAGGCCCCTAACAATAAATAAAGAATTATGCAAATAATTTTTTGTAAAAAACTCTAAATTTACATTATTATGTCAAGGATTAATAATCCTTTTAAAGAGAATAATATATCAAAGGCTCATCAAAATCTACTGTTCGAACGTGCAGGGGGGGGGATTAAAAGAGTAGCTTAGAAAATAAGTATAACATAAGAACTAAATATAGAATTTAAAGATGAGATAATATAAAATAGATTTTCTTTGAAGTGTTGATTCCAAAGTAACAAATTAAAAAAATTTTTTGGGTGAAAATATGAACATTTTTCATGATGTTTGGTTATATAGATTTTTTATACTCAGTTCCATTAAAACTGAGTTTAAGAGTAGATTTGTGAGAAGTCGATTAGGAGGAATTTGGATGATTATTCATCCACTTGCCCAAGTCGCTATTTATGCTTTAGTTTTATCTGCTGTATTATCTGCTAAGCTTCCAGGGATAACAAATCGTTATGCATATGCGATTTATTTAATGTCTGGTACTATGTGTTGGTCTTTATTTTCGGAAATATTAGGACGATGTCTAAATATTTTTATATCTAATGGAAACCTTATAAAAAAAATGTCATTTCCTAAAATTGCTTTGCCATTAATAGTAATTGGTTCTTCATTAATCAATAATCTATTGATGTTTTTAGCAATTCTTATAGTTTTTGGAGTATTAGGTCATATATCATCTGTATATATTTTTTGGCTTCCATTATTGTTGATAATGACAGTTTTATTAGGAGCTGGATTAGGTACTATTCTAGGAATTATCAATGTTTTCATAAGAGATACAGGACAAATAGTACAAATAGTTCTTAATTTCTGGTTCTGGCTAACACCGGTTGTTTATATTGCTGATATGTTACCAGAGAGTTATAGACACTTTTTTTATTATAATCCTATGTATGGTATCGTGAGGAATTATCAAAATATTATGGCTTATGATAAAAATATTGATTTTTCTATCCTCATATATCCTGTTTTTTTTATCATAATAAGTCTTTTTTTAGCAATTTTTATGTACATAAAAGGTAATGAAGATATGGCGGATGTACTATGAATGATTATATATTGTCTGTTAATAATGTAGGAAAAGGATATCGAAAATATAAAAATGAATTTCATAGGATTATTTCTTGGTTTGGAATAGATTTAATTGAAAAAAATGAAATATGGACTCTAAATAATATCAATTTTTCTATTCGAGCTGGAGAAGCTATTGGTATTATAGGTCAAAATGGTGCAGGTAAAAGCACTCTATTAAAAATAATAACAGGTACTTTAAAATCTTCAAAGGGGAGTATAAAAGTTAATGGAAGAATATCTGCTATTTTAGAGTTAGGGATGGGATTTCATCCAGATTTGACAGGTAGGCAAAATGTGTACCACTCTGCTGGGTTAATGGGATATTCACACAATGCAATTGATAAAGTTATTGATGAGATAGAAGAATTTGCGGAAATTGGTGATTATTTTGATCAGCCAGTGAGACTTTATAGTAGTGGTATGCATATTAGAGTTGCTTTTGCAGTTGCAACCGCATTTCGACCTGATATTCTAATTATAGATGAAGCTCTCTCTGTAGGAGATGCCTATTTTCAACAAAAAAGTTTTGAAAGAATTAGAACTTTTAGAGAAAAGGGAACAAGTTTATTATTTGTGTCACATGATAAAAATGCTATTTTGTCGCTTTGTGATAGGGCTATTTTGTTGGATAAGGGCATAATCATAAAAGATGGTGAGCCAGAAGAAGTTACTGATTTTTATAATGCTTTAATTGCTCAAAAGTCGGATTCTGACCAAAATATAAAACAACATAAGTTAGAAAATGGAATAGTATCAACAATTTCAGGAACTAGAGAAGCTACATTAGATAGTTTTTCATTAAGAAATAGAGAAGGAAATATTGTTGAAATATTTGCTGTAGGTGAAGAAGTAAATTTAAAAGTTGTAGTTAAAGTACATAAAGATTTACCTACTTTAGTATTGGGTTATGGTATTAAAAATAGACTTGGGCAAGTTATTTTTGGGACTAATACCTGGCATACAGAGCAGGTTTTAAAAAATGTCAAAGCTGGAAATATTTATGAATTTAGCATAACTTTTTTAGCAAATCTTGGTGTTGGAAACTATTCTATACAATTAGCTCTAACTGATAGAGAAACACATTTAACAGCAAATTATGAGTGGATTGATATTGCATTAATGTTTTCAGTTGTGAATATTAACCGTAAGTTTTTTATAGGTTCTGCTTATATAGAACCTTATATAGAAATATTAAGTATAAATGAGAAAAAATGAAAATATGAAAAGTTCCTTTAATCTAAACCAAATTTTATCTGAAAAAGATATGTTCAAAATTAAGGAAGAGATTGATGCTTTAAGATGTAATATACCAAGTACTAAATGGAAAGGATATTCATTTGACGAAAATAATCTTTTAAAAGTGAATACTGGAGTTCTAAAAAATGACGAATTTATTATTAGTGTTTATTTAAGTTTTTTAGGCAGAAGACCGAATCTTGATGAACTTGCTAAATGGCAGGCTTTATTAAATACAAACTTAAGATCACGAAATGAAATTATAACTAGTGTATTTTTTTCTGTAGAGTCTAAATCTTTTATTAGAGATAAGGGAAAAATTCCCTTTTTTAGGAAAGTATCATATTTCTTTTATAAGATACCTTTGATTGGTAAAATCTTTAGATTTTTTATATTTATATATAGATTGCCTAAGATAATATATAATATTAATGTAAAATTAATATATCTATCCAATATGATTGATTCTTTAAATAAAAAACAATAATATTAGTTTATGAGAAAAAATATGAATGCTAATGAAGAATATGATAAATTAATAAAAATAGTAAATGATAATCTGGAAAGTTCAGATAGAAATAAGATTATATTTGAACTATTTAGTACTTTATCTTTTAATATATATGAATTCCCTTATGAGCAGTTATTAGAAATTCAAGATGACAGTCAATTTTTATATGAAGTATATTATAAGATATTAGATAGAATTATTGATAGCGATAGTTATTATAGATTATTAAAACAATTATTAGATAATAAATTATCTAAAGAAGAAATAATAACTCTTATTTCTAATAGCAAAGAGGCTGAAATTAAAAAAACAAACTTAGTATTTAAAAGATAAAAGGTATATTTTGATGAAGTATATAGATATTACAAATTATATAAATACAAGAGCTCATACAGGTATTCAGAGAGTTGTTAGAGAATTTCTTTTCAGGATTATTAGAAATAAAGACGATTCATATAGAATTATATACTATAATTCTGACATAAAAAAATTTTACCTTATGAGTAGAGAAGAAGTATATGAATTTCTTCAAAATATAAAGTATTATAAGTTCTCATATAATATAGATGAATTTATTTCATTAGATGATTTCAAAAAAGGAGATATCTTTTTTGATATTGATGGAGTATGGAATAATGGGCTAAAAAGATTCTTTTTATATAAAAAGCTAAAAAAGAATAATGTCTTTATTTGTAATTTTCTATATGATTTTGTTCCAATATTGATGCCAAAATATTCTCATATAGATACAGTCAGAAATTTTACTATGTATATATATTCTATATATCAATTTAGTGATATGGTATTTTTTGATTCTAGATCAGCAGAGAAAGATTTTTATGATATAAAAGAAAAAATAGGAAATAAAAGAAAAATTTCAACTAGAGTAATAAAATTGGGAGGAGATCTTTTATTATCTAGTACGGATGTGAAAAATAAATTATTTTCAACAAAATATATATTATTTGTGGGAACTCTAGAACCACGAAAAGAGCAAGAATTAGTATTGGATGCTTTTGAAGTATTATATGAAAAATATGCTGATATAAATCTGATATTCATAGGTAAGAAAGGATGGAATAATGATAAATTAATTCATAGATTAGAAAATCATATTCTTTTAAATAAGAGAATATTTTGGCTAAAAGATATTAATGACGAGCAATTATCAGAATTTTATAGAAATGCATTTTTATCAATATATTTATCTAAATATGAAGGATTTGGGTTACCTATCTTAGAAAGTTTATCATATGGTAATATTACTATTACCTCAAACAATAGTTCTATGTATGAAGTTGGTAAGAATTTTGCAGATTACATAAAATTTAACTCTGTAAATGAGATTGCAGAACTTATTGATTTATATCTAAGTAATCCTAATTTATATTCTGAAAAGAAGAAGTTTATAAAAAAATACTTCAAACCATATAGTTGGGATATGACATATGATTCTATATTAAATATTTTTAATAATATTGATAAATATAAAATAAATAATAAAAAACATCAAAACAAATTACAGTTTGTGTTTATTAGTATTTGCATGGGGAAATTGTCTAATACTATAAAGACACTAGATACTTTCGTGAATTTTGTTAAAGAATATATAATTATTACGAGTGATAATTATATTAATGAGTGCAAAGAGATTATTTCAGAGAATAAAATAGTAGTTATAGATGAAAAAAATATTTTACAAGATAAATATGATTATTTTATAGGTGCAGACCATCAAACAAAAAACTGGCTTCTAAGATCTTCATTAGTTAACTTAGATATTTTAGATGAACAGTTCATAATGTTAGATGATGATAATAGACCACTAAAAGATATAGCAATTGAGCACTTTATAGATGATGGAAAATATAATGTATATTTTTATTTTGATCTTCTAGATTGGGCAAATTATATGACTGATTATGATTTTGGTCAGCATTATGTAAAAAATGTGTTAGATCAAGATGGCTATGAATTGCTATCCTACTCTTCTCATAAACCTCAAATAATAGATAAAAGAATCTTCAGAGAAGTTGTAGAAAAGTATTTAGATATAGGATTAGAAAATCCAATAGATGAGTGGAGCATATATTTTAATTATGCAATATCAAATTATCCAAAGTTATTTAATAAGATAAAATATGATACACTTAATTGGCCAGGCCATCCATCAAATTGGCAACAGAAATATTTTCCTAGTGAATATAATTTTGAAAATTATTATGAAAATAATTTTGAGGGTAATTTAGAAGAAAAAATAAAAAATAAAAAAGACATAGAAAATTTATATATTAATAATATTTTTATAGAAAAAGAATGCCATAAATTTTATAAAGATATGAATATGGTTTATGGTGTTTTGTCTTTTAAAGAGTTTAATAGTGAAGTATTTTTATTCAATTTCCCATATTTTATAGTCAGTAATAGAGGTTCTTGGTCTAAATTAATATTAAATTATAAGACAATAAACTGTCAAACAAAAGATGTAAAAATTTTATATTATATTGATAATAAAAAAGGAGCAGAAACACAGTTACCTATTACTGAATATTATGAGGATGAAATAGTCGAGTTTGGAATTAGCAGTGAAAGCTTACAGGTTGGAATATATAACTTATTTATTCATTGTGCTATTGATAATAAGATTGATAAATATAATAAATATTTGGTTAAGCTTATAGTAGTATAATAATAAAAAATATTATTATTGATAATAGGGTATTGAAAATATAAGATAGCTAATGTGAATTTGTTTATGCTTATAATTTATATGTTATATAAATAATTTCTTTCTTTGGATAAAAATTGTTTTATTATTTATGATATTGAGTAGTAAATATAATCATTAAAATTACTGTGAGGATTAAAATTTTGACTGTATTGATGAAATGTGGAAATTTAATATAAAAAGTATATTTATGGTTTTAGAATTTGTAAGAAAGGTAGGATGTAAAATATCATACAAGAAATATTACAAAATTTGGAAATAATGGATGTAGATATGGGCCTAAAGAAATGCAAAGTAGCAAATATGTCATATTAATCAATTTATTTAAAGAAAAGATGAAAATGGAATAATTATTAACACTTGTTAATCCAGAGACTCAATAAAGAAATTTTACTCACATAGGTGATATTATTAATAAATTAGTATTAATTGTAGAGTGAGGTTAATGGAGATGGATTTGATATAGGTAGAGATGAATGTTATTCTATTTTAGTTGTTGCACATATGTTTGGTGGTAGTATAGAGATACTTCCTGAAAGAAAAAAGAAATAAAATGAGTGCGACAGTAATGAATAAAAAAACTAAGGAGTTAGGTTGGGAACCTACAAGGCATCTTAGAGATTATATATAATGAATGTTGAATCAATAATTGGGAATAATTATATGAAAAAAGCAATAATCACAGGTATCACAGGTCAAGATGGTGCATATTTAGCAGAGTTGTTATTAAATAAGGGATATGAAGTATATGGAACTTATAGAAGAACAGCGTCTGTTAATTTTTGGCGAATTGAAGAGTTAGGAATTCAAAATCACCCTAATCTTCATTTAGTTGAATATGATCTTACTGATCAGTCTAATAGTGTTAGGATGGTCGCAACAATTCAGCCAGATGAGATCTATAATTTAGCTGCTCAAAGTTTTGTTGGAGTATCTTTTGAACAACCATTAGCAACAGCACATATTACAGGTCTTGGTTGTGCACATTTATTAGAGGCGATTAGGATTGTTAATCCTAAAATCAAATTCTATCAAGCTAGTACTTCAGAAATGTTCGGGCTAGTTCAAGAAATTCCTCAGACAGAAAAAACACCGTTTTATCCAAGAAGTCCATATGGAGTTGCAAAGCTTTATGCGCATTGGATGGTGGTGAACTATCGAGAATCATATGATATTTTTGCTTGTAGCGGAATTCTATTTAATCATGAATCTCCACTAAGAGGACGTGAATTTGTAACTAGAAAGATAACAGATTCAGTTGCCAAGATAAAACTTGGTAAATTAGATTGCCTAGAATTAGGTAATTTAGATGCTAAGCGAGATTGGGGATATGCAAAGGATTATGTAGAAGGTATGTATTTAATGTTACAAGCAGAGAAACCAGATACATATGTATTAGCAACCAATAGAACAGAAACTGTTAGAGATTTTGTCGCTATGGCATTTAAAGCTGTAGATATTGAGTTAGAATTTAAAGGTTCTAATGAGAATGAAATTGCTGTAGATAAGGCTACAGGTAAAGTTTTAGTGAAAGTTAATCCTAAATTTTATCGTCCAGCAGAAGTTGATTTGTTAATTGGTAATCCAGAAAAAGCAAAGAATGTTCTTGGTTGGCAACCAAAATGTAACCTTGAAGAACTTTGTGCAATGATGGTTAAGGCAGATTTAAGAAGAAATAAACTTGGATTTAGTTTTTAATGAAGAGAGTATTAATTACAGGAATAGATAGTTTTACTGGTATTTATCTAAAAAATTGTTTGATAGATGCAAAATATGATGTTTATGGAACTTCTATAAGAAATTCTGCTGATAATATTTTAATTTGTGATATTAAAAATAAGCAACAGATTAAAGATGTATTAAGTCAGGTTAAACCTGACTTTATTATTCATTTATCAGGAATATCTTTTGCGGCTCATGATAAAAATGAGGATTTTTATTCTATCAATACAATTGGAACAACTAACTTGTTAGAAGTTATTCTAGAATTAAATTTACCAGTTCAGAAGATCATTTTAGCAAGTAGTGCTACAGTATATGGTAATCAAGGTATAGAAATTTTGGATGAAACACTATATCCAAGACCAAGTAACCATTATGGTATGAGTAAATATGCTATGGAATGTTTAGCCTATAATTATTTTAGTAAACTTCCGATCGTTATTACTAGACCATTTAACTATACGGGAGTAGGTCAAGCAGACCATTTTTTGATACCAAAAATAGTAAAACATTATAAAGATAGAAAAGAAGTTATTGAGCTTGGGAATTTGGATGTGGCGAGAGAGTTTAATTCTGTTGAAGATGTTTGTAGTATTTATAAAAAATTGCTAGAAAGTGAAGCACATAGTGAGGTTGTAAATATTTGTAGTGGTAAAGGAATTAAACTATTAGATATTATAAATATGATGAACCAACTTTCTGGATATGAAATAAAAATTAAAGTGAATCCGTTATTTATTAGAAAGGATGAAATAAAAATATTGACAGGTTCGGTTACAAAACTAGAAACTTTAATTGGTTATCATCAGTTTAAAGATATAACGACTGTTTTAAAAAATATGTATATTGAATAATATTCCTACATTCAAAATTAAATTATTATGATAAGGTAAAGTTCTTTGCAATTTTACCTTATTTTTATAAATCTAATTAGTTATAGATTTCATGAAAAGAATCCTCATCACAGGCGGAGCTGGTTTTATCGGTTCCGCTGTTGTTCGTTATATTATTAACTCCACTACCCATCAAGTAATTAATCTTGATAAATTAACTTATACAGCTAATCCATTTGCTTTATCTAATGTGCAAAATAATCCACGATATTTTTTTGAGCAAGTTGATATTTGTGATCGCTTAGCCGTTGATCATATTTTCCAAAAATATCAACCGGATGCTGTTATGCATTTGGCTGCAGAAAGCCATGTAGATCGTTCTATTAGTGGACCAGCAACATTTATTCAAACCAATATTATTGGCACATATACACTATTAGAATCTACTCGCTGTTATTGGGAAAATCTGCCTATTTCTAAACAAGAAAAATTCCGTTTTCATCATATTTCAACAGATGAAGTTTATGGTGATCTAGAGATAGAGTCAGAACAGCTTTTCACAGAACATTCGCCTTATGTACCTAGTAGCCCTTATTCAGCTTCTAAAGCCTCAAGTGATCATCTAGTACGAGCATGGCATCGCACTTTTGATTTGCCAATTCTTATCACAAATTGTTCCAATAATTATGGTCCATATCAATTCCCTGAGAAGTTAATTCCATTAACAATTTTAAATGCTGTTTCAGGTAAACCACTTCCTATTTATGGTAATGGTCAGCAAATCCGTGATTGGCTATTTGTAGATGATCATGTAAAAGCTTTATATAAAGTTCTTACAAAAGGAAAGGTTGGTGAAACATATAATATTGGTGGTAATAATGAACGTAAAAATATTGAAGTCGTTGAATCTATATGCCAAATATTAGAGGAGTTAGCTCCGAATAAACCAGCTGGAATTTCAGCATACCGTGACTTGATTACTTTCGTAACTGATCGTCCTGGCCATGACTTACGTTATGCCATTAATGCCACTAAAATCAAAAAAGAATTGGGATGGCATCCAGAAGAAACATTCGAAAGTGGACTAAGAAAAACGGTGGAGTGGTATTTAAAAATTTTTCTGTGAGTATAATTTTGGATCTTTTTTGAATTGATTATTTATAGATGTATTTACTGTTACGGAGTATAGATCAATAATAATATTAAGGGATATACTCTTAATTCTTAGATTATATTCCCTTTTTCTAGTTTAATTATTGATACTTTTTAAGTAAGAATTCTTAGCTTCTAATTCCATGATATTTAAAATATAGATATTTTTCTTTAGTCTTGTGATAGTGACATATTTGGGTATATCTTAGTTTCATTCTTTAGCTTTAAGTTGTAATCTTTCTATATCCAATTGTTGGAATATTTGTAATCATTACCTAATTTATCAAGAGCATAAATGTAAACCAGTTTATCTAATTATTATTTTTTCATATTTAAGAATGTGGATGGCTTGATGTTTGACTATCTGAGATGGGAAAGGTTTGTATGCTGGCTTATTTAGTGGAGCACTATAGCTTGAAAGATTTTTTGTATGTGGCTATAAAAATTAGCGTCTTTGTATGTCATATAATTGATCTAAATTTAGAAGAGAGATCAATTTGAGTATTGATATTTTTTAGTAATCTACAAGCTAGAATACTTTTCTTTTTATCCTATAGCACTATGATGAATTATGGATTGAGTTGTTCTTATTATTATAATACATATAATTTTTTATATTAGTAGAATTTAGATCAAATTTAGTAATTTTTATTGATGTAGTTACTCTATTTTAGATATTATTTTATTGTGATTAATTATATTTTTTATGGTTTCTTATGCTAAGTGAACTTCTAAGACGTAATCTCTTATTCATAAAACTTATAGGGGATGATTGTGAAAAGGTAATAGATAAAATTCAATCTGAGACCAGTTTTAGTTATCCTACAAAAGCTAGGGTAGATAAACATGATATTGCTTTTATATGGATGTGTTTAAATGATGGAAGTCATCAATTTTATATTGGCCATATAAGGTTTATTGAATATAGAACAATATTTCATAATGTTTTTATTCATAATCTAATAAATATAGATAGTGAGAATAAAAAATATTTGTTAATATTAGATATTATTAATAATATAATATCTAATATTGATTCTGAATTTGCAATTAAACTGGATAAAAATCAAAAGAAAAATTTTTTACATTATTTATATGATATCTCACCTAAAGAAATAGATTGTTTTATCCTTTTTATTAAAGGAATATATAAGATTAATGAACAAGAAAAATTAAGGAGAATAGCATTAAGAAATTTGATGAATATATTGGATGTAAAGGATAAAGATATTTCTAAAGTATGGCGAAAGGATAATCGAGAGATTACAATATATGAAGATAAAATAGTTGCTAGAGATGCTATTCAGATACCAGGATTTGAAAAGTTAGAAACAAGTATCACAGGAAAAACAGAATTTATCAAAAGAAACGAAAAAATATCTGTTTATTCAACAAATAAGACACTTGTAGAAGAAGCTTTTGGGGTGGATTTAATATATATAAATGAAAATCATCGTTCGATTATAATGATTCAATATAAAATGCTTAAATATGAAAGTGATAGGTGGATTTATAGAGTTGATGACCAATTTAGGAAAGAAATAGAAAGAATGAGTAATTTGCAGAAATATTTATTGAACAATATAAGAGAATTAAAAGAATTTGATGATTATAGGCTAAATCCCTCCCCCTTTTATTTAAAATTCATAAAATCAAAGACAACCATAGAGCAAGAGCCTCCATCATTTACCCTTTCATTAGATCATTTTAATTCTATAAAGGAGTTAGATATATGTAAGGGGATAAGAGATGGAGTCATAAGGATTGACTATGATATTTTGTCTGGAAGATATTTAAGAAGTTCTAATTTTATTGATCTAATTAATTCTGGTTATGTTGGATCATATAGAATAGAAAGTGATTTATTACAGTATATTATTGATGAGTTAGCACAAGGGAATCGAGATTTCTTAATTGCTTGGAAGGAAAAAATTAATTAATACTAAGATATAGTAATTAAAAATAAGGAAAATAATATGCAAGGACACAATTATTTATTAGTTCTCGATAAAGATGGTAGAAGAGTAACCAGTTATGTTGTAGGGGTACATGGTTCTTCTATGAATGAATTGCTCAGAAGAGCTGAAAGAGAATTTTCTGAACATACATATCTCCAAGATCCTCCACCAAATAAATATCAGCATGAATTAACAGACCCTAATAAGATATATAGGGATGGAGAGATAATTTATTCACCTCAAAGATTGCCACTAATTGAATTACAAAAAATGATCTGGGATAAGATAAAACTTATTCGAGATAAGCATATGTATCATGGGGGAGTATATTTAAAATCTGTTGATAAATGGTTTTGTACCGATATACAGTCTAGACAACACTATATTTTAATATCTGCTTCCAGAAATATTCCTACGATACAATGGAAGACAATGGATAATTCCATTATTGAACTTACTACTAAGTTATTAGATGAACTCTTGAATGAAATTCTCATTCAAGATCAAAAAAATTTTATGAATGCAGAATATCATAAAAATTTGATGTTATCAGTTGATGATCCATCTTGTTATGATTATTCTTCTGGCTGGAGTATTTTATATGAAGACATATCATAAAGTAGTTCTCTATAATTTTATAGTTAATTTTGTATAAATTTTAAGTGTAATACATTTTTACAATATTTATAGAATAAGTAGGTGCTAATACTAAATTTTTTAGCATCTTCTTTTGTTATTTGAGTAGTATTACTTCCTTCATGCATAATATATTTTCGTTTTTCATATATTTTATTTAACTGTTCTATGATAAAGATGGGAATTGTAATTTCATTTCCTTGTTCTGAAAAATTAGAAGAGTATAGATCAATTATTTTTTGGATATCTTTTTCGTTGCATTTTATATTTCTAGTTTTTAACTCATTTTTTAAAGTGTTTTTTATAAATTCAATAGATAAATGTAATTTTAAAATCATATCATCAAATTCATAATTAGAATATTTTATGAATGCAGATAATAAATATTCTGTTATTGGACTGGAAATAAAGGACGATGGTAAGTATGCATAAAGAATATTAAGTGTTGCTTCAGCATTGCAATTTTTAGGATTCGTAGATATCAAAAATAGTGTTTTTATATTCTCTTTATCAGAATGGTTATCATCAATATATTCTGAAAAGAAATAATCATTAAAATTCTGTGTTTGAGAAGAGGTTGAAGAAAATTGAGGGGTATATGTAATAAAGATAAGTTTTCCTTCTCCAATATCTTTCTCCAGATCTAATTTGTAAGGTTGATTATTTGTAATCTTTATTTGTTCGATATTTGTAATAGCACCTAATAAAATTAAATGGGTATAAAATCCTGAAAGTACTTCGAAGGCAACATTATATAAAAATTGTAATGTTGTTGAATTACGAGCTTCAAAATTATCATAAGTATGATCTTTAAAATATTCTTTTGTCCCTGTTATACTTTCCACAATATATGAAAGATCTTTTAGAAATTCTTTTATATATGTAATAATAATACCATTATCTTTAATAGAAGATATGTTTTTTATATATATTAATTTTTTAATGCAATTTAATATCATATATTTAATTACCCTAAAATAAATTATATGTTATAAATAATTTTAATCATAGCTTTATCAGATGTAATTTAATGAATTAGAATACTCATAAAATATTAGTGATGAAATAATAAAATTTTCAACCTTACTAGTAGTTAAGTTTTGGTGACCTTTTATGTAAATTATATTATTTCTAACAGTGTTGATTTCTTTTAAAATATCTAACATCTCTTGTGATAGTGTGATGTGTGAGATATTGTTTTTTATTATATCTAAATTATCCGGATAATTTCTTCTATTATAGTTAAGGTTTTCATGTTTACAAATATTTTTTGCTGTAATTTCATTAGATATTTGGCATTTTAATATTGTATCAGTATAGTTTTCGTCACATAGAGATTCATATGCTTCTAATAGTTGTTTAATGCATAAATCTTTATAGTCTTTCTCTGATATATAAAAAAATTTGATAAGATAAATATTGTTAATATATTTATTATCTACAGTTGTGTATCTATAAAATTTTTTTATTTTGGAATAACGTTCCCTAATTGGTGAATTACCATGAATTTGTAGTAATTTTTCATCTTTAATATTATGTTCTGGTTCTAATGATTGATATTCTATATCTAGTAAAATACCATTACCAATTTCAGTTGTTAAATCTAAAGTAACAATTTTTTTTGGTGGAATAGCTAAAGTTAATTTTTTTGGGATTCCTTTTAATAATAAATAAGGAATTTGTTTTTTATTAAATCTTTTTTTAATAATATCTATATATAGTGAAAGTAATGGTGAAGGATTTTTAAAACTATCATTAGGATTATTTTTAAAATATTCTATATATTCCTCTGTTCTTAAAGGGTATATAGAAAATTCTGAAAAGTTGTCTTCAAAATTTAGGGATAAATTAGATTCTTTCATATAAAAATTCTCATAGTTTTTTAAAATGTATAGTTTTATTTCGATCTATTATGAACAAACCCTCTCTTATATTTCATATGGCTTTGAATATTTTTTTCAGCATCTTTCTTATCCCAAATTTGTAACTCCCAAGGATAATAAAAATTACTAGAATTTTTAAAATAAATATGAATGCCGATATATTCTTCTTTATCTCTAAGATACCAATTTTTTAATCCGTATTTCTCTTTCCATTTATCAAGTTGTTCCATAATTTGAGAAATATCTTCACTTGACACAATAATTCGAGCACCAAAGATATCATTTAAAATACTGTTGACAGGGTAGCCTTCACTTCTTTGCTGAAAACGCTTTATCTTATCTAAGATTGATTCTGATGTTTTTACTCGATAAAAATAAGAAATGTCATAGAGATTGGCTCTATACAGATAGTCATTGATCGATTCATGTAGATTTAGGCGGTATGCAAGGATATGTTCTACAGGTACTTTGGATAGTGTATGTTTAAGATTTATTTTTTCAATCTTACCAGTTTCAAAATAATCTTGTGAAAAACAAAAATGTACTTTATTAATTTCATCAATAAGGCGCTCAACTTTTTTTAGCATATTCATTTATCTAATCTGTAATAGTTTATTTAATCAATTCAGTTACATAGTGAACAATAATATAGCATATAATAATTCATTAAGTATTTAAATTTCTTTATGTAGGTAACTAAATGTATTGTAGCTACTTTAGTAAATATTTGGCTACATAATTTAATGTAGAAGCGATGGAGATTAAATGAGAAGTAAGAAGGTAACTTGTCGGATACGTTGTATCCGACAAAAATATATTATTGATTTATATTAATTTTATTTATCAGTATGAACCTTTCTCAACAACACTTTTCCTGCAAAACAGGCTAGTAGATGTAGGACTAACAATATAACCGAAAGTAGATAAAGTGGTGTGTTACCAAAAACAGAGAAAGGCGTTTTACCAATCGTTTTATAAATTTCTGCGGTTAAAGTAGTTGGTTTAAATTGAGGGGCTTGGCTAATAATTTTCCCGTGAGCATCAATAAATGCGGTCACGCCTGTGTTGGTATCACGAATCAGTGGTTTACCCAATTCTAGAGCACGCATTCTTGCCATTTGGAAATGTTGCCAAGGTCCAATAGAGGTACCAAACCATGCATCATTAGAAACAGTTAAAATAAAATCACTATTATTTTGGACGCTATGTTGAACTTGACGATCAAAGATAATTTCATAACAAATTGCATTAGCAAAATTAGCGCCTTTAACCGTAAGTGGTGATTGGGTGTAGCTACCTTCGCTCATATCCGAGAATGGAATATTGAACAGCTCTTTTACAAATGGTAAGGGGATATATTCCCCAAATGGCACCAAATGGTGTTTTAAATAACGTGGTGCAGAATCAATGGTATAAGGTTGTTCTGGGTTTAATGCAATTAGAGAGTTAAATAATTGATCAGTATTAGGTTTTTGGTAAATTGTGCCTAATAAAATAGCGGTATTTGATTGTTGGGCAAAACGAGAGAGCATCGCAATATAAGGCTCAAGCTGATTCTCTAATAGCGGCAATACGGATTCAGGCAGAATAATAATATCACTTTTACCTAAATGGGGTTCGAGCAGGTTTTTGTGAATATCGAGTGACTGATAAATATAGTCAGGATCCCACTTATATTGCTGTTCAATATTGCCTTGTACCAAAGTGATGGTAAGTGGTTTTTCTGCCGTATTCTGTTTGATAAAGCTAATCTGCTGGCTGTAATAACTTAACGCGATAAGGACAATTGCGAGTAAACTTTGTGAACTGATCAGTAATAGATGACGGGGTTGTTTACTAAATAGGCTATCAATCACATTCAAAACCAATGCAGATAGCCATATCATCACAAACGTAATGCCTTGTACCCCGAAGAAAGGTGCAATACCTGCAAAGAAAGTATCAATTTGGGTATAACCAAATTGTAGCCAAGGAAAACCAGAAAATAGCCAGCCACGCAAAAATTCAGTGAAAGTCCATAAAATTGCAAAAAGTATAGATTGGCTAATGTGTAACTTGCGGATTAAGTAAGTAAATACAGTAGGGAAAAGAGCAAGATAGGCCGCAAGCAGGACAACCAAAATATAGGCCACAGGTAATAATAATCCACCGAATTGGTTAATACTAATATGAATCCAATTTAGCCCAAAGGTAAAGTAGCTTAATCCCCATAAAAAAGCAGAAAGTAAGGCTTGTTTAGTCGTTTTGCTGTATTTGATACAGGTAAGCAGGATAAACAGTGAGATAAAGGCTAAAAAGCTATAATTGAAAGGGGCGTAGGCAAATACTCCGAGAATTCCACCTAAAATTGCAAATAAAGGGAATAAATATTGTGGCATAGACATACTCTTATAATAAAACGGACATAATGTCCGTTTTTTATGATTAAATTTTGGTAAAAACTAAACATCTTCGGTAATATTCTGCTGTTCCATTTTTTCAATTTGTTCATCAGGAATGACTACTCGCAGTTGAATAATACGACGGCTGTCAGCAGAAGTGATTTTAAATTCAATATTGTCTAATTGAATGGTTTCACCACGAGTTGGTAAATAACCAAAGGCTTGCATAATGACACCACCAATAGTATCTACCTCTTCACCAGTAAATCCAGTGGCAAAGTAGTGATTAAAATCATCAATATCAGTTAAGGCTTGCACCGCATAAGTATGTTTAGAAAGTTGGCGAATATCTTCAACATCTTCCTCATCAAACTCATCTTCAATATCGCCCACAATTTGTTCCAAAATATCTTCAATCGTAACTAGACCAGAGATCGAACCAAATTCATCGACAACAATCGCCATATGAAAACGTTCTGAACGGAACTCTTTTAGCATTCTATCGACACGTTTACTTTCAGGAATAATGACAGCTGGACGCAATACTTCGTGAATGGAAAATTCTTCAGAATCTGGGCGTAAATATTTGAGTAAATCTTTTGCCAGTAACAGCCCGATGACATTATCACGTTCATCAGCAATAACAGGGAATCGTGAGTGAGCAGAATCAATGATCACATCTAAACACTCAGATAAGCTTTGCTCCGCATCGATAAATACAATTTGTGAGCGGGGAATCATAATATCTCGTACACGTAATTCAGAAATTTCGATTACGCCTTCAATCATTTGTCGTGTTTCTTGATTGATAATTTCGTTTTGCTCTGAATCACGAATGGTTTCAACTAATTCCTCACGATTTTTCGGTTCTGCTGGGAAAAAGTTATTTAACAACGATTGAAAAAAATTCTTTTTTGAATTGGATTCTGTTGAATTTGTCGAATGTTCTTCACTCATGACGATTTATTGATTACTCCAAGATAATTAAACGTTGCAAAGCTATCACATTTACCTATTTTTTGCTAGATAACGATTTATTATTTCGCAAACTCAGTCAAGGTTTTTGTAAATTTGGCTAAACCTTCTTCTAATTCTGGCGCTGAAATATTTAATGCTGGTGCTAAACGGACTACATTTGGTCCAGCTACTAATAACATCAAGCCAAATTGATTAGCAAGATGACAAAAATCCATTGCTTTGCCATGATATTTTTCAATCAATTCTGCACCAATTAACAACCCTTCACCACGAATTTGACTGAAAATCGGTGTTTGTTGATTAAATTGTGCAATGGTTTGTTTAATCAATTCACTTTTAGCACAGACTTGTTGTAAGAAAGTTTCATCAGAAATAATATCAACGGCTTTCTTGGCCACTGCACAAGCTAAAGGATTCCCACCAAATGTTGTGCCATGCACGCCAGGTTTAAAACTTGCTGCAATTTTGTGGGTTGTCATCATTGCCCCAATAGGGAAACCATTTGCTAAAGCTTTAGCACTGGTCAAAATATCTGGGATCACATTATATTTCATATAGGTATAGAAATAGCCTGTACGGCCCACACCAGTTTGTACTTCATCAAAAATTAATAATGCTTGATGTTGATCGCAGAGTTGACGTAATCCTTGTAAAAATTCTGGTGTTGCAGGCAATACACCACTTTCGCCTTGGATTGGTTCAACAATAATTGCACAAGTATGATCATCAATTACTGCTTTTACTGCGTCTAAATCATTGAAAGGGACGTGGATAATATCGGCGGGTTTTGGGCCAAAGCCATCGGAATATTTGGCTTGTCCACCAACACTGACAGTAAATAACGTACGGCCATGGAAACTTTGTTTAAATGAGATGATTTTACTTTTTTGATATTCAAAGTGATCAACCGCATAACGGCGAGCTAATTTTAAAGCAGCTTCGTTAGCTTCTGCACCAGAGTTCACAAACATTACTCGTTCAGCAAATGTTTTTTCAACTAATGTTTTAGCTAATGCAATCGTAGGTTCACTGGTAAACCAGTTACTAGAATGCCAGAGTGTAGCACCTTGTTGTTGCAATACTTCTAGCAGTTCGTCTGGGCAATGTCCTAATGCATTAACTGCGATACCGCCAGTTAAATCAATATATTCTTTGCCTAGCTGATCCCAAATTCGACTGCCTTTACCTTTGACTGGAATAAAATCTGCTGGAGAATAGTTTTGTACTAAATATTGATCAAAGTCGCTACGTGTAATTTGTTGTGTCATAGTATTGCCTCAAATTCCTGATAAATTATCGATTGAATGATGCATTTATTGTTTATTACTGGGAGTGTTGTATTTGCTACAGAAAAATACCCCATTCTGCAACAGAAGGGGTAAAGAACATAAATGCATTTACTTTGTTGTAAAAACTGAAATAAGCATACGACTGATTGCATATATAGTCAATAAAATGCATAAAAATTCATTTTAATTGGTGCCACCTACAGTAATTTTTTCAATTTTTAATGCAGGTTGACCAACGCCAACAGGAACACTTTGCCCTTGTTTACCGCAAACGCCTATGCCATGATCGATTTCTAATTGATTCGCCACCATAGAAATATTTTGCATAACTTCAATCCCACTGCCGATTAATGTTGCGCCTTTTATCGGTTTAGTGATTTTTCCTTTTTCAATTAGATAGGCTTCAGAAGTGGAAAACACAAATTTGCCGGATGTAATATCAACTTGCCCACCACCAAAATGAGGGGCATACACGCCATAATCTACGGAAGCAATTAAGTCTTCAAATTGGCTTTCCCCCGGCAGCATATAGGTATTTGTCATACGAGGCATTGGCAGATGAGCATAAGATTCACGGCGTGCATTACCCGTTGGCTGCATTCCCATTAATCGAGCATTTAGCTTATCTTGCATATAGCCTTGTAATACGCCATCTTTAATTAACACATTATATTGTCCAGGAACCCCTTCATCATCTACGGTTAATGAACCTCGGCGATCTGGGAGTGTGCCATCATCAACAATCGTACAGAGTGGAGAAGTGACGAGTTCACCGATTTTGCCACTAAAAATAGAAGATTGTTTGCGATTAAAATCACCTTCTAAACCATGACCGACAGCTTCGTGCAGTAATACGCCTGGCCAGCCAGCTCCTAGAATAACAGGCATCATACCCGCTGGTGCTGCCACAGCACTTAGATTAACTAATGCCTGGCGTACTGCTTCTTTCGCAAAATAGACCGCACGTTGTTCACCCTGATACTGTTCAAAGAACCAGGTTAAACTTCTGCGTCCACCCACTCCCGCACTGCCACGTTCACGCTTACCATCTTGTTCAGCTAAAACAGAGACAGATAAACGGATTAATGGACGAATATCAGCTGCTAATGTGCCGTCAGTGGCAGCAACTAACATTTCTTCATAGAGTGTGGATAAGCTAACGGAAACTCGTGTAATACGTGGATCTTCCGCACGTGCAATTTGATCGACTAGCCGTAATAAGGCGATTTTTTGTTCTCGGCTAATCGTATCTAATGGATTAATCGCCGCGTAGCGTAGAGTTGGATTAACAGGAAGAAAACCTTGTTTCGCAAAAATAGAAGAAGTTGTGTCTTTAGCTTGTGCAATACCTTTTGCAGCTAATGCACAATCTTGTAAGGCAGCAAAATTAATGACATCAGAGTAAGAAAATCCAGTTTTTTCACCACTAATTGCACGTACACCAACGCCACGATCAATATGAAAACCGCCTTCTTTAATAATACCATCTTCTAAAATCCAGACTTCATTCATAGAGGTTTGAAAAAAGAGATCGGCAAAATCAATTTGTCGATCAGCAAAAATATCAAAGATAGATGGTAGTTGTTCAATAGTTAATTGATTTGGTGAAAGTAAAGAATCTGCTACTTGGTTAATAATCATTGTTTATTCCTAAATTTATCTTACATTACGACCACATCAAACTGTTCTTGTGTGTAGTAAGGCTCCATTTTAATCTGTACTTTTTTACCAATAAAGACTTCTACTTCTGCAATTAATGCGTGAGTTTCTTCATTAATTAAATGCTCAGCGACAGCGCGAGAAGCATAGACCAAGAATTGTTCGCTGGCATAAAGGTGATATACCCGAATAATTTCACGCGCAATTTCATAACAAACGGTTTCCACACTCTTCACGCGGCCGCGCCCTTGGCAGTTAGGGCACTCTTCACAGAGAACGTGTTCTAAACTTTCTCGAGTACGTTTACGAGTCATTTCTACTAATCCCAGTTGCGTAAAGCCATTGACGGTAGTTTTTACACGATCTTTCGCTAAAGCTTCTTTGAGAGATTGCAGCACTCGCTCTTGATGTTCTTCAAGCTGCATATCAATAAAATCAATAATGATAATACCGCCGAGATTGCGCAATTGTAATTGATGAGCAATGGCTTGAGTGGCCTCAATATTGGTATTAAAGATAGTTTCTTCAAGATTGCGATGACCAACAAAACCACCAGTATTAATATCAATCGTTGTCATGGCTTCGGTTTGTTCAATAATTAAATAGCCACCAGATTTTAAATTTACCCGTTTATTTAAGGCTTTTTGGATACTCTCTTCGACGCCATATATATCAAAGAGTGGCTGTGGTCCAGTATAGACTGATAAACTTTGTGTTAATTGCGGCAGAAATTCTTCAATAAATTCCTTAACTTCTAAATAAACTAATTTGGAGTCGATACGAATACTATCTAACGTCATACCCACGAAATCACGAATAATCCGTTGGGCAAGAGCAGGTTCAGCATAGAGCATAGCTGGCGCAGTAGAGCGTACTTTACGTTCTAATACTTTACGCCATAAACGTTTTAAGAAATCTGCATCTTGCTGTAACTCTTCGAGAGAAACATTTTCTGACGCAGTACGAATAATAAAACCACCAAGTTCATCACAGAACGGCGTAACAAGTTCTTTTAACCTTGCTCTTTCTTCTTCGCTTTCAATTCGTTGTGACACACCAACATGGCTATTTTCAGGCATAAATACTAAGTAGCGAGAAGGCAGGGTAATATCGGTAGTTAAACGTGCCCCTTTTGTACCAAGAGGATCTTTCACCACTTGCACAACAATGTCTTGTCCTTCACGGACTAATTCTGCAATATCTTTAACGACAAATTGCTTTTGTTCATTTTCATCAACGCATTCAGTATGTGAAACAATATCTGAAGCGTGTAAAAAAGCTGCTTTTTCTAAGCCAATATCCACGAATGCGGATTGCATCCCCGGCAATACTCTTGTGACACGACCTTTATAAATATTGCCAACAATTCCCCGTTTTGTTTCCCGTTCAACGTGAACTTCACGTAAAATGCCCGCAGCAACGAGCGCAATCCTTGTTTCATTCGGGGTAACATTGACCAACAACTCGACTTTGTTACCGTTTTCCATGTTTATTATCCTAATAATATGACACTGTGCGTTAGTCTAACGAAATCAAATATTAAATCCTAGCGTATTTTGTGTTGTTCTACATAATCTTTGCTTAATATCATTTCTTATTGTGATTAATTTAGGGTAGAGAAAAGTAAGAAAAATTGGAACGGGCAAGTGTTGAAATGAATAAAGGAAATATTTGAGAAATTGGAGAAAAATAATCCCCACCGCAGTGGGGATGGTTAAATTAAGCGAGTTCAGCACGTAATTTCTTCGTGACTTTCACCATATTTTCTAGTGCGGCAAGTGTTTCTGGCCATGCACGTGTTTTCAAACCACAGTCTGGGTTTACCCATAAACGTTCTTTTGGAATCACATTTAGTGCTTTACGCAATAAGTGTTCAATTTCTGCTTCAGTTGGTACACGTGGACTATGAATATCATACACGCCTGGACCAATTTCATTTGGATATTTGAAATCCGCAAATGCAGTTAATAATTCCATATCAGAACGTGATGTTTCGATAGTAATCACATCGGCATCTAACGCTGCGATAGCTGGTAGAATGTCATTAAACTCTGAATAACACATATGAGTATGAATTTGCGTACTATCTTCACAACCGCTTGATGATAAACGGAATGCTTGTCCAGCCCAATCTAAATATGCCTGCCAATCAGCACGTTTTAATGGTAAGCCTTCACGAATCGCAGGTTCATCAATTTGAATCACTTTAATTCCTGCTTTTTCTAAATCTAATACTTCATCATTTAACGCTAATGCAATTTGCTTACATACGGTTTCGCGGCTAATGTCGTTACGGACAAATGACCATTGTAAAATTGTGACAGGGCCGGTTAACATACCTTTCATTACACGATTAGTAAGGCTTTGTGCATAAGTTGACCACGCTACTGTCATTGGTTCAGGGCGTACAACATCCCCGAAGATAACAGGTGGTTTTACGCAACGGCTACCGTAACTTTGAACCCAACCAAATTTAGTGAATGCGAAACCATCAAGTAATTCACCAAAATATTCCACCATATCATTACGTTCTGCTTCACCATGTACGAGAACATCTAAATCGAGTTTTTCTTGTTGGCGGACAACATATTCAATTTCTTTCTTCATTGCAGCTTCATAATCCGCGGCAGAAAGTTCACCTTTCTTGAACTTAGCACGAGCATGACGAATTTCAGTAGTTTGTGGGAATGAACCAATATTAGTAGTTGGTAATAATGGTAAATTCAGCCACGCTTTTTGTAATTTGATACGTTCCGCAAATGGTGATTTACGTTGATCCGCATTTGCTGGTAATGAAGCTAAACGAGCCGCAACTTCTGGACGATGAATAACTTTACTGTTTGCACGAGCATCTGCAGCCGCTTGACTTGCATCTAATTCAGCTTGTACTGAAGCACGACCTTGATCTAATGCTTTTTTCAAGATGCTTAACTCTTCCACTTTTTGTAAGCAGAATGCTAACCATGAACGAATATCTTCATTTAGTTGTGTTTCCACTGAAAGATCATATGGAACGTGCAATAATGAACAGCTTGGTGCAATCCATAATCTATCGCCGAAAACTTGTTTTAATGGTTCAAGTAAATCTAATTCTTTATTGAGATTAGCACGCCAAATATTACGACCATCAATTACCCCAACAGATAAAATTTTATCATAGTTTGCAAAGGTAGCTAATTGTTCAGGTGCACGTACAACATCAATATGTAAACCTGCAACAGGTAATGCTTTTAATAGAGCAGCGTGTTCTGCGACTGAACCGAAGTAAGTAGCTAATAAGATTTTGGCTTTTGCGGCTAAACGGGTATAAACCGGTTGGAATTTGTCTAGCCATGCTTGTGGTAAATCTAAAGCGAGTGCCGGTTCATCAATTTGAATCCATGTTGCGCCTTTTGCCACTAAAGCATCAAGAATTTGCTCATAAACAGGTAATAATTTATCTAATAGTGATAAACGATCAAACGCTTCACCTTTTTCTTTTCCTAAATAAAGGAATGTTAGTGGGCCCACTAAAGTAGGTTTCGCTTTGTAACCTAATGCTTGTGCTTCTTCTAATTGTTGTACATAGTGTGCAGGGTTTGCTCTAAATTCGGTATTTTTATGAAATTCAGGTACGAGGTAATGGTAGTTAGTATCAAACCATTTGGTCATTTCAATCGCAAATTGACTTTCATTACCGCGAGCTAATTGGAAATATTGATCTAAAGTTAAATTTTGGCTATCAAAACCAAAACGAGCAGGGATAGATCCGGTAGCGACTTGCAAATCTAAAATATGATCATAAAAAGTGAAGTCAGCAACACTAACAAAATCTGCATTTGCTTCTGCTTGATGTTTCCAGTTCTTTTCACGTAATAATTTTGCTACTGTTAATAAATCTTGTTCAGATAACTCTTTACGCCAATAACGTTCTTGAGCGAATTTTAATTCACGTTTTGCGCCAACACGCGGGAAACCTGCTAAATGAAATGTTGTCATAATTGCTTCTCCATATATTTTTCTATTAATTCGTTGAAATAGACGGCTAAACGTCTATCTGAGATGCAGAATAACGAAATTTTCTGTATGATGAAAGCTCATAATTTTCATAAATAAGATGAATTAATTTAATACAGATGAAACCTACATTTTTGGAATTACGTCATTTAAAAACATTATTAGCGCTGAAAGAAACGGGGAGTGTGTCTTCAGCAGCGAAGCGTGTGTACCTTACACAATCAGCGCTATCTCACCAATTAAAATTGATTGAAGAACAATTTGGTTTACCATTGTTTGAACGTAAAACTAACCCTATTCGTTTTACTGCAGCAGGCGAGCGATTAATCCAATTAGCTAATGAAGTATTGCCGAAAGTAGCAATGGCCGAACGCGATTTAGCGCGTGTTCAACAAGGGGAAGCGGGAGAATTGCGGATCGCGGTAGAGTGCCATACTTGTTTTGATTGGCTAATGCCAGCGATGGATGAATTTCGCCAACATTGGGGGTTGGTGGAGTTAGATATTGTTTCTGGTTTCCAAACCGATCCTGTTGGCTTGTTATTAACTGATCGAGCAGATTGGGCAATTGTAGCTGAAGTTGAAGAGAATAGTGATGTTGTTTATCGTCCGTTGTTTGCATATGAAATGGTAGGAATTTGCGCCCGAGATCATGAATTAGCAGCTAAAGAGATTTGGCAAGCGGAAGATTTTATTGATCAAACGGTAATTACTTATCCAGTACCAGATGAGATGTTGGATTTGGTTCGTCAAGTTTTAAAACCAGCAGGGATCAATCCAATAAGAAGAACTACTGAATTAACTATTGCAATGATACAATTGGTCGCAAGTAAGCGAGGCGTGGCAGCAGTGCCTTATTGGGCAGTATTGCCTTATTTAGAGCGTGGTTATGTGGTTGCGCGTAAGATTACAGATAAAGGACTGTATAGCAACTTATATGCAGCGATTCGAGCCGAAGATCAGCATATCGCTTATATTGATGATTTTTATGAAACCGTAAAAAATAAAAGTTTTGCGACCTTACCAGATTTAGTTGTTTTAGATTAAGGGGAACATCAAAGATGTCTTTACAATTCAATGGAATTGCCTTGTTTTTAGTTGTGCTGATTGCATTAGGGGTAATAGGACATAACAATTCTATTACTGTAGCGGCGACAGTTTTACTATTGATGCACGAAACTGCATTATCCAAATACATTGTGTGGTTGGATAAATATGGATTAAGTTTTGGGATTATTATTCTAACAATTGGCGTATTAAGCCCTTTGGTATCGGGCAAAATTAGTTTGCCAGCAATTAAAGAGTTATTACACTGGAAAATGGTATTGGCTGTTGTTGTTGGTATTTTAGTGGCTTGGTTGGGTGGTCGTGGTGCAACTTTAATGTTAGGCGCGCCAACACTAGTCACTGGATTATTAATTGGTACCATTATTGGTGTGGCTTTTTTAGGCGGTGTGCCAGTTGGCCCTTTAATTGCAGCTGGGATTTTGTCATTGTTTTTAGCAAAATAGTGATGCGAACGAGGTTAAAAAAGTTAAGCATTAATATAATGTAGGATAATTCAGCAAAAGTTGTTGAAAATAGCAACGAACAATGCGTTTATTGAATTTTCTACTTGCAACCGTTGGAAACATCCGTATAATTTGCCTCGTTCTTTGTTGCCTGGGTGGCGAAATTGGTAGACGCAGCGGATTCAAAATCCGCCGCCCTTAAAAGCGTGTCGGTTCGAGTCCGACCCTAGGCACCATATAAACAAGATTGGCTTAACGTAAAAACCTGTGAATTATCAATGATTTGCAGGTTTTTTCATTTATGCGACATCAATAAGCTCATCATTATCTGCTTTGTTATTTGCTATATCCAAAGTAGAGTTTGACGAAAATTTGACGTGATTGGCGTATGTCAATAAATGATCGGCATTTAAGTGAGCATACTTTTGTACCATTTCTATTGTTTCCCAACCTCCTAATTCTTTAAGTACCATTAGCGGCGTGCCACTCTGAACATGCCAGCTAGCCCAAGTATGGCGAAAATCGTGGAATCTAAAATCTTTAATATTGGCTTTATCTAAAGCAACTTTAAGGTGATCTCTATCAATATCTTTAATTAGCTTTCCTTTTCCTCTGTGAAAAACAAATTCGGATATTTTGTTTTTTTCTAACTTACGTAAGAAGTTAATAGCTTCCTTGCTTAAAGGGAGAGATCTAGCATGTCCAGATTTTGCAATATCGCTTGTCACAATCGCTATTTTGCGAGTGAAGTCAATCTTATTCCATGTTAGCGTTAAGATTTCGGTCATTCTTGCACCAGTCATCAATGCAAAAGAGCATACATTCCTCATCCACTCTAATGTAATGCAATTAAGTAAGCGTTTTGCTTCTGCTTGAGTTATCCACCTAATTCTTTTTTTGGGTTCATTGTTTTTAACAATGAAGGGAATTGAATCAACCCATCCAGCTTGTTTTGCGAGATTTAACGCACGCATTATTGATGAACGGTATCGATTTTGCGTAGAAGGAGATAACTTCCTACCAGTACCAACAATGTGAGTTGGTAGGTTGTTATAGATGTCATCACTTGTTAAAGAACTTAATAGTTTATGCCCGATCATTTCTTGCCAGTATTGAGCATGTCTAATCTTAGTATCAAGATCTTTTTGATGCTCAGCTTCTTCAAGAAATCTGGTTAAGGCTTGTGTAACAGTATATTCTGGCCGCTTATTTAACTTTGCAATTTGCCATGCTTCATGCTTGAGTTTATCGTGCAGTTCTTGAGCTAACTTCTTTTCAGTCGTTTTACTACTGCATCGAACTCTTTCGCCGTTTGGTGTTGTAAAGTCAATTTGCCAAATACCGTTTTTGTTTTTCCTGATCGACATGATATTTTCTCCTCATCGCCGACCATAACTTTTAGCCGACGATCATTATTTAGCTCTTTTATAGATTTTGCAAGATCTGATGGAAATACTCTCCATTGCCCACCAACCTTAAAAAATCCATATTTAGTTGGATTGGCATAGATAGTTTGTTTTGAAATAGCTAATTTACTTGCTACTGTACTTATACTCATTGCATCTTCCATAAAATCTCCAAAATAAAACCGCCATATTTGTGGTGGCGGTTCTTAGTGTTAAATAACTTTCTTTAATTCAATACTCTTACATCAAAGTTACTTCTAATAAACTTCACTGTAAGATCGTGATTAATCGCATTTCCTAGATACTCATAAATCAACTTTAAATCTTGTTCGCTAAAATCTGTTTTTAGATACTTATTGATCTGATTTATTAACTGAATATTTATACTGCACCATTCAAGCACTTTTGCTTGAACATCTTCTTCAGTTTTGCAACTTCTTAGTGAAAAGCTATGATAGTGTTCTTGAGTTTGAATAATGAATTCTTCGCTTGAGTTGATAATGCCGCCTGGGAAGCAATGGAATAACTTCTTAATTTTTCTATTTAGCATAATTTACTAACCGCAGCCCTCCGAACTCGTTTGTTAACTTATCAATCAAGTTAGAAATATCATCAGACATCAATAGCAAATCAGCATTAAATCTAGCTTCAATATCTTCTTTAACGATATCATCGTTATGTTCTAGGACATTATCAGCAAACTTTAAGCGTTTTAATGTGCCATCTTCATTTAGTACGAAAGATGAATGGTTTTCCCACTCTAATGAGAGTTTTGTGATGACACAATCAGTATCAATTAACTGATAAATATCATCATCAATAGACTGATTCTTAAATTTAGCAATCTTATTTGTAGCACCTTTTAATTCGATCAGTTGCTCATTCTCATCTAGCCAATCTGGCAAACCTTTTGAACACCATTCAGTCATTACTGTGCTAACATCATTATTAAAAATAAGCGGTACAACAGGTAAAGAACCTAACGATTTACGCAATAACGCTAACGCATCTTCCGCTCGTTTACTGGAAGCTGCATCGACATAAATAAACTGTTTTTTAGTGTCAATAATTAAGGCAGTATGAGTGTATCTACTAAATGCTTGCGTAATTAACTTAGCCATAACATCATCTTTCAATGCCTGTTTTTCTGCTTTTTTCAATTTACGCTGTTGCGCTTCTTCAAGCTGTTTAATCCGCTCAGCAAGATGTTTTTTGACAGTAGCAGCAGGTATGATTTTTTCTTCGCGATAAGCAACAAGTAAGATATAACCATTCACTTCACAATATAAATTCTCATTAGTAACAACTGGCGGTATCCAACCAAATTTACTAAAATCAATTTCAGAGCAAGGTTTAAATTGTTGCTCTTGTAGTGATTCTAAAGACCAATCTAATTCTTTTGTTAATCTGTATGTCATCACATTTTTAAACCAATACATTTTTCTTCCTCATAAAATAAAAAACCTCCGTATTAAGGAGGCTATTGTGTATAATGTAGTTAATATGACTAGCACCTCTGCTTATGTACGTGCTAGTTCTCTTTATAAGATTTTCAGTATTTATCATATACTCCGACAAATAACTTACCTGATGCTTCGATTGTTAATTTATCAGTGTAATCGTCATCATCATTTTCAGGCGCTTTTTCTAATTCAAAAGTCCAATTGGGTGAATTTTTCCCATTGTGAGTTATTCGCCATACACCGTTATCATCAAAAATAAGATCAACAATAACGCTTTCACCATGCTCGTTTGAAACGATCAACCCTTTATCCCATTTGATATTGTCAAACTCAAGTCTTAAATCACCATCAACCTCGATAAGGTCATCGGAATAGCCTGTAATTTCAATTTTCATTATTTCCTCCTCTAATTCGGTAATTTCATAAATAAAAGCCAATGTGTGTTATTTTCTTTTCCTGATTTATGCCCAATAATTGGTGTGGCATTTATTGCTTTCAGAATTTTACTTACTGTTATTTGAGTTTCATTCCACTTAAAAATTAACGTGCCATAGTCATCAAGAACACGCATACATTCGTCAAAGCCACTTTTGATCTGTGTTTGCCAATCGCTATCTAATCGACCGTACTTTTTGACAAGCCAGCTATTATCACCACCATTTTTTAAATGAGGTGGATCGAAAATCACTAACTTAAAAGATTTATCTGGAAATGGCATTTTTGTAAAATCAGCCACCAAATCAGGAGTAATTTCTAATGTGCGAGTATTCTCTCTATCTGTAAATTCTACTGTTTCTTGCCTTTTATCCATAAAAAGCACATTTGGATTTTGCTTATCAAAATGAAACATTCTTCCGCCACAACAAGCATCAAGTATTGGTTTCATAATGAAATCATTATTCTTTTTTTCATTTTCAATTAACATATCAAGGTAATGCCGAGCTTTCATTAAATCTTCAAGTCCGTTTTTATGCTTGTAACGGCATACATACTTGATGATATTACCTTCACAATAACCAATGTTATTTTCAGTAATAAATACTACTGGTTGGATTTTAAGATTTTTATAGTGATTGCCACCCACTTGGCTATCTAATGATGTATTTTGTTGCATGGTAATTCCTAATAAAAAAGCCCAGACTTTGTGGTCCAGGCTTGCTTATGTTTAGTTAATTCTTGATTAATTGAGGGTTTATGGCCCACTAGGATCATTATCAGGTAATCCTCTTGCTTTTTTATGTAACCTGATAATCAGGTTTCCTATTGTTTTAGAACATTCAATAGTTGCATCACAGTTACTAGCTATTAAATCAATGATATTTTTATATGCACTAGAAATAACATTAATTAGAGTTGTAGCTAAAAGTGCGGTACATATGATTATTACTAATACAATAATGATTACTGCCTCCACTAATGTCATACTATCCACCTATCTCATAGACGTCTAAAATATCATGATTGAGATTCAGATCTTCTTTATACTTATAAAGTCTAATTCCGCATTCACCTAAAGCAAAACCATCCACATTCTCGAATAACTGTCTAGTTAAATCTTCTGGTTTAATACGGAATGAACGATTATAGATACGACTAATCTCTATTGTAGCGTGTTTAAGTACATAATTTAGTTGCTCTTCAAAAGAAGCTATATCTGCATCATTATTCCAAAATGAATATATTTCAGTAATTACATCTGTAACAGTCTTAATCCCTGCTTCTTCTTTCAACCAATCAGGTAATTCAAAATCAAAATCAATTTCCCAGTCGGCTTCTAAGTCAAAATCGAAAGAATCTAATTTAACTTTATATCTCTTAATGTTTCCCATAGTTGAACACCTATAAAAAAGCCACCGTATTTGGTGGCTTATTGCTCTAAGAATAATTGTCTTAAAAAATACATTAAGTATTGATAATCATCTTCTTTATTTAAATGACACGATACACTGTTATCAAAATCCCAATCAGCGAGCCATATCTGCGTACTATCAAAAATAGAATATGTTTCGTCATCATTTTGTTTAACTAGAAATACGCACTTGCCATTGTGATCGTTAACAGTTGAAAACCTTTCTGTTTTCACAAAAAAGAAAATATCCCCTTCTATGTAATTAAGAACTGCTCTACCTGTCTCACCATTTTTCAGCAAGACATACATTACATCTTGGCTTGCATGGAGAGTCATAGATTCTTTTAATTTAAAATCATTTTTTGGAGATGTCATAAATTCAAGAAATCTAGAAATAATAAATTTTTGACTATTTTTCATTATCTACCCTAAAAATTTCTCTAAATCAGGTTTAAAGTAGTTCGCACCTTTTTTAATCTTGCCATTCTCATCAAATACTGCTTTTCCGTCCTCGAATTTAGACCAGTTGGAGTCGTTTACTTCTCTCAAAGCTCCTAGTACATCAAAACCAAACATGTAACCGACACCTACAGCAGTTACAATCTGGTCACACAAAGCATCTAATATTTCAATTTTCATATTAGTATTTAATTGTTTTAGAATTACACCCATTTCTTCACTATTCTTTTTATAAGAATTATTAGCAAGAATTAAAAGTTTACGAGATTGTTCTAATTCCCCTAGTGAAGCTAACATTTCTGATACTTCTTCAAAATGACATCCAATTTGAACTGCTATGTCTTTATTTGTTGGTCCAGGCTTAGCTTCTTTAAACCAATCTAAGATTCGTTGTAATTCGTTATGTTGTTGCTCGTTAGTACATTGCAATTCATTATGTTGTTTGTCGTCTTGAGGAACATCTTCTATACGAATCCAAACATTATCACTCAATGAACTTTTATTCCACAAAGTACCGTCATCACATAATGCTATTAAACTCCAATATCCATCCGCGTATTCTGTGTCTTGGGTGATTGATTCTGATATTTGAATAACTTTTCTCATATTTAATCCTAATAAAGCATTTCTGAATAAAGTTCATCTGGCTCATAACCAATATCATGTTTGATTTGATTATTAGCTTTAGCTATTTTTAAAGCTTCTTTTCTATCAACATATCTAGAAAAGTTAGTAATAAAACCTTGTTCAATTTGTTTTGTTTTATAAAATTCTTCAATAGTATTTAATACTCTATGTGCATCAGGAGAATAATGTCTTACCATAGGAATTACTAATTCTCTTGATAGTTTATTAGATTCACAATTAAACTTGATTGCCGCACAAACAATTACTTCTGATTTTTCATTCATATATTTTCCTATCAATAAAAAAGCCCACTAAAAAGTGGGCTAGTTAAAAGTTAATTTCTCTCTTTAGGGAAGTGTGACCATAGAGTTATACCAATAAAGATAGCCAAACTGACATAAACCTATATACTCAAACTTATCATCACTACCTGACTCCAATTGCTCCCAAGCTCCTATATTTCTATTAGCGAGCAATTGGTCATTACTGTATGCAAAAATTTGACCATCTCGGTCTGCTGCAATCACTTTCGCCCAAAATGGTACGAACAACTTTTCATTGAAATATAAAACCTCTTTATACTCCTGATTGCCTTCAATGGATAAAATCGGTAGTTCATGGTCGTCCCACATACCAATGATGTCTAGATTATCATCAAATTTATCCTCGTAACTCCCATCATCATTCCACCACGCAGGAATCTTCACTCCATCATCATCAATGTAGTACCCTAATAAAATAATCTCATTATTCTCCAATTTATGTACAATATAGGCTTTGTACCCGTCTTGTAGTTTTATTGGCTCACCAGCTAAGGCTTTTTCTAAATCAAACTGTTTCATATTTTTTATTCCTAATAAAAAAGCCTAGCTTGTAAGGCTAGGCTTGATGATGTTCTATTTAGCTTATTCTTCCCACATTATGTCAAACTCGCTATCCTTGTCGAATGACACAACCCTGCTAAAAAGGGATTAAGACTCTTCCCACATACCGACTATGTCAAATTCACTTTCAACGCTTTTCATTTTTTCACCATAACGAATGGTTCTAACTTCATGAGTATATTTACCACTTGCGCTATAATCTTCTATGTGGTCGTAAGGGGTTAGTAATACCTTAAGCGGAAGTTCTGGCTCATCTTCTAAATCATTTCTGTATTTTCTCTTATCAATAAAAAGCCCTCACAAAGAGGGCAGTGTTTGTCTAAAAGATGTCTATATTTCGTCTAAATTTCGTCTAGCTAGACAATGCTAGACGACTTAGAACGGCATATCATCATCAAAATCTGATGGTGGTTGTACTTGAGGTTGGTTATGATTTTGTTGTGTTGATTGCGGTTGCTGTTTGGATCGTTCGTCTCTATCTTTAGTATGAGCCACTAACCAATCAATACGTTCAGCAGGTTTATTCTCAATATGTTCAGATAGTGTTTTACGCGTTTTTGCTATAAATGGGCAGAGGATTTGGAAATTGTATGTTTCTGAACCGTCTTGTTTTAGTCGTAGGACTTTTTGCAACATTAATCCAATATACTTGTCTGATAATTCTGGTGCATACATTCGACCGTTACTAAATTGTTCAGTCAGAGCTTGTACGTTAGTGCAACCCATTATAGCTTGTATCATATTGTGTCCGCCTTGTAGCGGTTGTCCGTCTTTACCTTGATAATAAACAGAAAGATAGTTGCCTTTTAAACCTTCTTGAGTTTCTACTGAAAACTCAAGTGATAATGCACCTCCTGAAGATTTGACATATTCAGCGGAAATAATTTTGCAAAGATAAGCTCCAGTTTCATTGATAAATTGAGCATTACCTGCTTTTACGGCTTGTTCTTGGTTGTAGATAAAAGTTGGTTGGTTCATTGGTTATTCTCCTGTGGTTGAGCGGTGGTTTCTTCTGTTGCTTGATGTTCGGTAACGATTCCCCAGTAATCACAAATAGCGTCATCAACAAATTTCAAATCATTGTCAATATAACGAGTTTCAAATAATCCCATTGGGCTTTTGGTCGTATCATTACCATCATTTTGTGTAAGAAACTGATATTTACCGTCTGAAACGTGAGTGCGTAAGCAAACAGTCATAATGCCATCAAGAGTGATTTTTTCATCTAGCATTTTCCCAATGGTTTTGATTTTAGTTTTGCCATATTCATCACTTTGCGTATGGGAAAGAATATACACCCGTTTATGATGTTCTAGCTTTCCTGACAAATCAAAAATTTGCCAAGCATGTAAGCCAATTTCAGTGAATTTGTCATAACCTTTTTCCATTGCCCTTCGCATAAATTCATTTGCCATTAAATATTGGAAATCATCAATGACAATAATATTTCGCTTTGTCTTTTTTAATATTTCGCAGATTTTATCTGCGTTATCACAAACAAAAACATTACCTGCTGGACAGGTTTCTTTATCGAAGTATTTCCATTCTTTTGTTCTAAACGGCAGTGGTTTTGAGATAACTTGAATAAGTAGTGTTTCATTCGGGTTTAAATTGCGTAAGCTTGTGCTTTTTCCTGTACCACTTTCTCCTAATATCAATGTAGCAATACTCATCATAACCCCCTTAATTGTGGTGAACCTGTTAAAACAACACCTTTAATTTCAACACCATTCTTCAACGCATTGAGTAGAGCAGTGCGATCGAGTTTTGGCTCTTGCGGTATGTAATACTCGTTCGGAATGACAGCATTTTCGGCAATATCAACTTTATTCATAATTGGAGATGTCATTGTTAGCCTAAACAACGGATTGTCGATTTTTTTCACGTTAGCATTTAACATTGACGCATAGATAAGATTCCGTAAGCGTTGCTGTTTACGTTCATAGGTTTTTTGTATTTTCTCTAGTCGTTGCTTTTCTGCTTTTGTTGTTTCAGCTAAGGCTTCTGTTTCTTTGTGTAATTTCCAGATTTCAGCAACCTTGTCGGTAAACTCCATTTCTAAGCTGTTAAATGCGTCAATAACAGCTTGTTCATTGGTAAATTCTTCATCATCAAGTAGCTCGTTGATGTTTTTAATTTGTTCGGAGAGTTGGTATAAGCTCATAATGTTTCCTTAAATTGCGTTAATGTTCTGTGGTAGGCGATTGCTGCTTTTTGTACTACATAAAATTGAGCAACATCGAGGAAATGTTGTAGTTTGTCTTTATAGGCTTCACTCATCTTGAGTAGCTTTATTGCATTAGTGATGTCACAATAGCTTTCATAAGTAAGCAGCTCATCAAAAAAGATCGCCCATTCGTTATCGGTTTTACATTGCTGACAAGCAAGAAAGAGGCGGTTTTGTAGTGTTTTAAACGCTTGTTTTTTTATCAAAACAGCCTGTCTATTTAATTTCTCAAAAATGTCCATCATCTAACTCCTTTCGCTAGTCGTTCCTTAATCTCTGCTTCGTGTTCAGGTGTAAGTGGTGTTTGATACTCACCATAGCTGGACTTCCATTCTTGATTAGCCCATTCTTCCCACTCCAGCTGTTCTTCTGATAGATCAGTTTCTAGGTTTAGTGTGTGGTCGTAATAGTCAGTATCTTTTTCGTATTGAGCTGCTTTAGCTGGCTGACAACTTATGCCTAAGATACAAGCGATAAATAGTGCGAAAACAAGGTAAAGTGGTTCGTGCGTGAATTTCATTTTTGTTTCCTTTTTAGTCAATTTACTGAATTTAGGTTGAACAAAACCGCCACACGGTTCACAGGTAAGTGCGGTCGGTTTTGGTTAGTGTTATCTGTCGCAAAACTTGAGAAACTCAACCATTTAAAATGAGAAGTTTTAAATTAGATATCTTTCCCATTTTAAGTGGTTTTGTTGGGCTTTCCTCTCGTGATGGCTTTCGCTTTTATTTGTGCAACTAAATCAATATAACCTTTTAATTCATCAGGTGTTTTTCGGTGCTCTAGTCTATTTAAAAGCAATACTTCCAGCCTTGTTTTTATTGCGAGATTTTCGATTCTGTCATCTGTGGGATCACCGTTTTTATGCCAAACCACACAACCTTTCGGTATGTTGATATTATGTTGTTTACACCAAACATATTCTGCACGGCTTACCCATCTATCAGGTTCACTAACTTTAATGAGATAAATATTATCTTTAGAACAATATCTAATTGATCCGACAGGCAATGTAGTGGCGGGTTTATTGCCTTTTTTAAAAGAGGTTTTATTAGGCTTAGAAACCCCTTTTGTACCTTTATTAAAGGGGATATTTCCTTTCTTGAAACGCCATGTTTCTTTAGGTCTTAGCCATTTTTCACGCTTACACTTTCCAGCAATATTTCCTACAGTCAAACTGCGGTTAAATTTTTCGTTAAATTTCGCAGTAAGTTCTTTTCTTGGTAAATGGCAATAGAGCCTCAAAAATGAGGCTTCTTCTTCATTATAAGTAATCGATTTCCCTTTCATTACCAATCTATCGCCCTTTCTAATGCTTGACGCTGTTCTTTAGCTGACACTCTCGCGTATAATGCTGTCATATCTACACTTGAGTGACCTAGTAAATCAGATAACAACGTAACATCTTTCGTTTTTTTCAAAAATTGTATGGCAAAGAAATGGCGGAAATTATGAGGATGAATCAGCTCCTCTGGCACGCCACTTTTCTTCGCATAATATTTTAAGCCAGCAGTAACCGCTCTGCTTGTGATACGTTCACCCATTCGATTTTTAAATAAAAAATCTTTTTCGTGTTTAAAAAAGGTTTTAGACTCTTCAATAATGGCACTAGGAATGTGAATTCGTCTAATTTTTCCTTTTGTATATAATTCAATATATCCTTGTTCTAAATGCTCTTTTTTGAACTGAAGTAGCTCACTTATCCTTGCCCCAGTATAAGCAAGGAATTTAGTGATGAAGTAATACCGCTGGCTATGCTGTTTTACACAGTGCAAAAACTTAGTGTAATCATCATAAGATAACATCTTATCGTCAAACGAACGTCTTGGGAGTTTGACGTTTTTTAGTTTTAAGTCAGCTTTCCCTTTGAAAGCTAAATAGTGATTTATCCCTGAAATTCGGACATTAACAGTTTCAGGTTTAAAGTTCTCCATCAGGTATTTTTTAAAATTCAGCAAATCATATTTATCAATCTTTTTAAATAGTGAGAAATAGATAGCAAGGGCATAGGTATATATTTTAATAGTATTTTCAGATGACTCATTTTTATAGAGGTAGTCTGAAAATAGCTCAATCTCTTTTTGATGTTGTGGTGTTAATTTTTCATGATAGGATTTCATTTTAATGCCCCATATCTGTATATTTAAACGCTTTCACATCATTGCAAATATTATCGCAAAATTGATTAAATTCACTCTTAGAATTCATACTGAATGGAATATTGCTTGCTATAGATAAATCAACAAACATCTTACTTAACGTCAATTCACTTTTTATCCTTTCTCTAAAGGCATTTTTAGAAAGTGCTTCCATATCAGAAAATTCAATTTCTTCAACTTCCTCTTTGGGAGGAGAAACAGTTTCCCATTTTTCGGGATTAATAAGCCATTCATCGCTGGCAATCAGCGGCGTATCCTGCTTGAAATCAATAAGTTCACGAATGACATTTTGTGATGTTTTTTGCTTATCAATCACTAAAAACAATACGCTAATTGAAGTGTCTTCAAAGGCGTTTTGAATTAAATTGAGTTCTACTAATTGACAGCCTAATTTTTCTCTAAAAAGAGCTTCGGTGCTACGATATGCCATACCACTGGATAAAATAAAAAATCCCCAACGCTTAGATTGATTTAGCCCTTTTATAACAAAAATATCATCAACATTGCCTTTATTCTTCCAAGGAAACTCTTCTTGAATTGCTTTTTTCTCATTTTCAGTTAACCCTTTAAAGGTTAAAGAAAACGGTGGGTTCATCACCACACAATCACAAAGTGATTCTTGTGCTGTGGGATAATTAAAAAAGCTCATATTATGTATTTGAGCTTTTGGATAGTTTGTTTTTAATGCCTCACAAGATTCAGACTGTATTTCTACGGCAACAAATCGAGAGGGATTAATAAATTGCTCTAATTGACCGCTACCAGCCGCACCATCAAACACAGAGGGAGAGCAACCCACATACTTTTTTATTTTATCCGCAAGATATTGACGTAGTGGCTTTCCTGTAATAAATTCAGCTAACTTTTTGGCTTTAGCTCGATTATTATGTTCGACAAACGCCATTTGGCACACCTCCTTTTTTAGGTTCTTGGTCAAGTTCTCTTTTATTTTCTAACATCGAAGGTAAGGGTTCAGTTACACCATAGTCCACTTTAAATTTTTGGGCATCTAAAGCAAGCTTTGCATTGTTTACAATATTGGTAGCAATACTACTGATGGCTTTAGAACGCTCAATTTCTTCTTTTAAGGCATCTCCCGTTAAACCTTCATCATTTAAGCGTTCTAATTGCAGAAACAAATGCGTGTTTAAATCAATACATTTTGCTTTCATTCTAATACCTGCTATCTTGTCTAAAATAAGTCAGCTCATAATCAAGAGCGGCTTTATCACATTCACTAGGATCAACATAATCATCTTCGTAATAATCTTGATCTTCGTGGTTAATGGCTAGCGACTCGTAGTAATCTACGTCACTGTCATAACTTAGCGGACTTATTGGTCTTATTCTCATAAGTGTTTCTCCTCTTCTTTTCTTTTTAAAGCTCACTCATAGAATTAGCTTTAAAAAAAAGCCCTCATAACGAGGGCTTAATCTGTACGATAATTTAACTGTTTACGTCCTCAACAGTGGTATTACCAACCCCACCAATATACTGGCGTTTCGCAATCACCCACACTTAGAATGTATATCTTCTAAGCCGTTTCACAAGCATTGACGCTGGCGGTTTGCTTGTCACCGAGTATAGACCGCTCACACATTAAGTTAATGTGCTTCTTTGTGCCAACAAATCTATGTACAGTTTAGATCTGCAATCCAGTCCCTATACCGACTTTCAAGCTAACAGAATGTTAGCTGGCTAAATTTCTCTCACATCTAATCGGAAGTCACTATCGCTAATAACTTCCCTAATGCCTGCTCAATGTGTTGTCAAAAATGAAGTATAAAAACAGCTTAAATTCATCAAGCAGGCATTAGATACGCCTTTCTTTATACTTGTAAGGCTCAAGTCCCTTATTGTCTCTCACAACACTAAGGAATATAATCAAAGCTCTCTCACAACAAATAAGGATTAATTATGTATAAAGCAATGTCTGAAAAACTAGCTATTCAATTCGCAAGCAAAATTATTGAGTGTAGTCCAACAACCATTTTTAATGATAACCGCATGACCCCTGAAGCTAAGGCTAAACAGTTAAGTGTTTTTATTTCTGCGTTAGCTAATAATTTTGAAAGCAGTCTTTCTGACTTAAATAATATACCTAAGATTGATTAATTATCTTAACTGATCTAATTAGTTCATTAGTTAAATCGCTAGGGTTTAAATGATTTAAATTGATGGCATTATCAAATACTGCCTGTTTGATTTGATATTTATCTTCATCAGACAGGCTTTCCTCTACAATAACTAATTTCAACTTTTTAGGATTTTCTAATTGTTCGTTTAAGATGATTTGTTTAATCATTTCATAGTGTTGAATCTGAACTGTCATAATATTTCCCTTTTTGAATTTGATATCGAAACGCACTAAATTAAGTTCTGGCTTAGCTATCCTTAAATTGGTAATCGCGCGCTTACCCAAACCTTTGGCGGATCTCTTAATCAGTGCGTTTCCTAATGCCTACTCCAGAAACTGGAAAAATATTCCTAGCTCATGACAAGAGTAGAGCAGGCATTAGATTTGGTAGTAGGTGAGGGACTCGAACCCACATCAGCCGATTATCTGTCGTTACGAGGTATAAGCTCGCTGCTTTACCATTAAGCTAACCTACTAATTAAACGGTTCGTGGGCTTGTTCGCCTAGTTTCCCCAACCGCTGTAGCAATCTTTCGACCGTGCATTTCGCACTCAAGCAAGTAAGCAGCGCTGCCCTTTATTTTCCGCCCACCTCTCTTAGGACGAGAAACACAGTTTTCTGCTTGGAGGTTACTGACCTTAAATCAGGTCATTACTTACCGCCATTGCTACGCCAATCTGTTAAAGAGCGTAGGGATTGAGGACTTTCAAGAGATACTTATATTGTGTTGTTAGGTTAAGTTAATTACCTAACCTCAATTCCTAATCAAAACTTGATGTGTATCTCGTTTTGATGAGAGCATTATCACACAATGTGATTTATATGTAAACACTAATTGTGATATTTTTTATAAAATTAAAATACAAAATGTGATAAATTATTGATTTCAAGGGATTGTAGTAAGTTTTGTTTGATTATTTTTTGAGCATTGGGATTGATGTGATATGATGGATGTGTACAAAAAACATTAAATTTTGGATACATTTCTTAGATATGTACAAAATTTTGATATTTTTAGATATATGCAGTAGCTATAATGAATGTAGGATTGAAGGAGACTTTGGTCGGTAATAAGCTATGGTAGGTTCATCGTGGCTTTTTGCGTTAAAAACTAAATTACTAATAAAAATTATCTTTAATTTAACTTTTGATGTTTTCTATAAGTATATGAAAAATATTAAATAATGAATGCAATTTGAATAAAGATAAAAAGAAATTATCTTGAATCTATATATATCTCAAACTTAAATTATCTGTTAGTTTTAGAAAAAGCATTTTCTCGAACTATTCAGTTATTAACTAATACTTAATAACTGAATTTTTAGAAAAAACTTATCGCTTTCTTCGGTAAATTCTGTGTTCTACCATAGTTCCAATAATTCTAATTTCTTGCTTTAAAGATGACATCTTTCCCCAATCAGGATTTAATGGGACTAATTCAAAGTGTTGTCTGCCATATTGATCCACATCTTCTAAAGGTCTGTATTTTTTGAATGTCGCCTCATAGTCGCCATTTACGGCAGCAACAAATTCACCAGCGCTAGGTTTAATGTTTGGATCTATAATAACAACATCACCTTCTTTGAAATCTGGTGTCATTGAATCACCTTTGATACGCAGAGCAAAAGCATCTTCTGAAACAGTTTCATTAGTGAGAATATATTCAAAATCTCCTAGACTTTCTTTTAAGTCATTAATACCAGTCCAAGCACCAGCCTGAATGTAACTAATAATTGGAACTGTATTTGTCCCTATGGTAGCAGGGATAACATTGTCAGAACTAAAAGCAAGTTCGGCTGGATTAATATTAAGAACGGATGAAATAATTTTAATATCTTCTAAGTCAGGAGTCCTAGTTCCAAGTTCATAATTAGCAATTCTAGATTGTCCCCACTTTGCTGATTTTTCTCTAGTGTCTAACTTACCACACTCTTCCGCGAAGTCTTTTTGATTTAGACCTAAAGCTATTCTAAAACTTTTAATTCTTTCACCAAGTGTATTCATAAGCACCTCTCTTAGTTTGCTAATTAATAATATCACAATGCGTTATACCAAGTAACACAAATTGTATTTTACTTTTATCACAAAAAGTGATTTAATTATTGATCTATGTATCACGTAAAGAAATTTAGGATGAATAAGATAGCTAAGATTAGAAAAGAGTTAGGAGTTACCCAGTGTGCATTAGCTGAGCAGTTAGGTTGGAGTCAACCGAGAATTGCTAATTATGAACTTGGAACTAGGACTCCAACTTTGGTTGATATTAGAAGAATTGTAACAGTGTTTAAAAACTTAGGCGCGAATGTAACGATTGATGATGTATTTCCAGAAAACGGAGAGTGATATCAAAAATAAAAAACCACCGTTGGGAGCGGTGGTTAATTACTTTAAGGAAAAAACCAATAATGAAAAATATTAATTTAAACGAAAAGCAAAGTCAATCGCAAAATCGTGCGATTTTGGCTTATTTGCAAAAAGGTAACTCAGTTACTCCGCTTGAAGCACTTAATAAATTCAGATGTTTACGTTTATCAGCTCGCATATTGGACTTAAAAAACCAAGGTTATCAAATTGGTGATGAGATGGTTAAAGATGCTGTTACAGGTAAACGTTATAAACGTTATTGGCTTATTGGAGAGTGATTTATGGAGCATTGTGAACCAGTCGCATCACTTTTCTTTATGAAGCTTTTGATGTCGCTTCCATATCAAGAAAGATTGATGATTTATGAGCGTTTAAAACAAGAACTGATCAAGTTGAATCTGACACAGCAACAGTATGAACAACGAATTAAAGTTGTAGTAGAGGTTTTAGGTATATGAGTTTAGTTATGTTATTAAGAGAAACTGGCAGAGCTATAGCTTATAGACCTAAACTGGCTAAGTTGTTTGGTGGCGCTACAGCTGAAATTTTCTTTGAACAAATCTTCTATTGGCAAGATAAAGCTAATAGTGATCTTGGTGTTTATAAGACTCAAGCAGAGTTAGAAGATGAAACTGGACTTTCTCGTAATGAGCAAGAAACAGCGCGTAAAAAATTACGCAATATCGGTGTTTTAATTGAAACACACAAACGTTTAGAACATCGCATTTACTACAAAATTGATGAAGAAAAATTAGAAGAGTTATTAGCTACATTAATCAGTAATCCAGTTAACAGTGGCGAAATCAATAAACCAAATTTGGCTAATGTAGAAAACCAACAACCCCGAATGCTGGATTCCAACATTCGGGAAGAGGGTAAACCTGCATTCGTTAATACACTAGATTACAACACTAGATTACAACAAGAGAATAATAACCCCCTACCCCCTAGTGATGAATTTGCTGATGATGAGATAAATCCGCAAGAGGATATCAAGCCTGAAAGGCAAAAGATCGACTATCAAGCGATCTTAGATTTCTACAATGCTGAAAATGAACGTAATGGCAAACGTTTACCAAGTGCGATCGATATTAATGACAAACGCAAGCGAGGGATCAAGAAGATCTTAAACTTACTCAAAACGCGCACGCTAGAGGCATTTAATGCCTACATCGAAAGATTTTTTGAATCAGCACCTGAATTTTATTTCGGAGCAAATGATCGCAAATGGAAAGCGAATTTTGATTACTTGTTACGAGAAGATACTTTAACGAAAGTTCGTGAGGGAGCGTTGTAATGGAAGCGTTATACAACATCACAGCAGAGAAATCAGTACTAGGTGGGTTAATGATGAACCCAAATTTAGATCGTGTTGAAAGAGCGATTAGCTTACTGAACAACAAAAGTTTTTATATTTCGGCACATCAAATCATTTTTCGCGAGATTCGTTATTTATTCAATCAACGCAAGCCGATTGATTTAGTTACTTTAGAAGCGAGATTGGATAGTGTTGGCGTACTCAAAGATGTTGGTGGCATATCTTATCTAGCTGAACTTACTCAATTTACACCTAATGCGGCCAACGTTTTAGGTTATGCGGAAACCGTCAAAGAAGATGCTATCAAGCGCTTTACGCTAGCAAAGCTACAAGACTGTCAAGCAATGTTATTTGAGAAAAATGACTTAAGTGCTACTGAGCGTTTAGAAAATATCACTAAGTTATTTTCAGAAGTTACTGATTATGCGAAATCAGGCAATTCTGATGGGTTGAAGAATGGCAAAGATATTTTAGGTGAATGGCTTAAATATCAAGAAGCAATGATTAATAACCCAGAATTGATGGTGGGTGTATCAAGTGGATTTACAGCATTAGATGACTTACTTGGGCCGCAACGTTTTATTAAAGGTTCTTTAGCCGTTGTTGGTGCAAGACCGAAATGTGGGAAAACTACTTTCTTAGCGCATTTAGCCGCTAACTGCGTTACACAAGACAAGAAAGCGGTTGCGATATTCAGCTTAGAGATGCCAACGGTTCAAATTTTTAATCGTTTATTAGGGCAAAACAGTAAACAAAATATTGCTGATGTGTTCCAAAGCGAGCAATTAAGTAATGATTTTATTGTTAATCAAATTTATACATCAGCAAATAATTTAGTTCGTGATGATTTACTCTACATTGATGATACTCCAAGTATCACGATTGAATATATTAGACGCGAATGCCGTTTATTAAAACAACGCATCGGTGACATTGGCTTGATTGCTGTTGATTATCTTACGTTGATGACAGCTAAGAAAGCGGAAAGAAACGATCTTGCTTATGGTGAGATAACGAAAGAGCTAAAAAAATTAGCTAAAGAATTAGATTGCGTTGTTTTACTCCTCACTCAACTTAATAGAAACCTTGAAAACAGAACAGATAAAAAACCGAAACCTGGCGACAGTAAAGATACAGGACAGATTGAACAAGACTGCGATTACTGGATTGGTTTGTATAAGCCTAGTGTGTACTACGAAAAAGCAGATCCTACCGTAACAGAGGTGTTATTAAGTCTAAATCGACATGGTAAGACAGGCAAAATCTATGTCGATCAGAAAAATGGGTTAATGCTTGAATGTAATCAAGCAGAAGCTGCTAACAGAGCTGAATGTCATACACAAGAAACGAAAAAAACAAAGAGAAATATTGATTTTTAGAGGTTAGAGATGAGTTTTGATAATACCGTAATTTGCTGTCCAAAATGTGGTGCAGAACTAGAAGATCTTAGACAAATGGATGAATGGGGTTGGTTTTCTGAAGCACCATTTCGTTGTAGTGGCCACTTAATACAGCCAGTACCTTACCCAAATATCAGTATTCATAACGGTTTGAATCGCACCAAATCTTGTGGGTATTTCAGTTTTGAAGAATTAGGCATTGAGTCAGATGAGGAATAACAATGAGTTTTGATAAGGATTGTTATCGTACACCTAAATATGTTTTTTACTGGCTAAACAAACTATTTAAGTTTGATCTAGATGGTTGCGCAAGTAAAGAGAACGCATTATGTAAACATTATTGCACAAATGAAGAAGGTAACTGTTTTTTAACGTTTGATCCAAATGACTACGATACACCCGAATATGGATATGCGTTTAAACCTACATCTATTTTTGTTAATCCGCCTTATAGCAATCCATTGCCATTCGTTAAACGTGCGGCAGAACTTAAAGAACAGGGTTATTTAGTTGTGATGTTATTACCTGCTGATAAATCCACTAAGTGGTATCAAGTTATTCAAGATAACGCGACAGAAGTTATTGATATTGTTGGTGGACGTATTAATTTCTTACATCCAGTTACAGGTGAAGAAGTTAAAGGTAATAACAAAAGTTCAATTATCGCGGTGTTCGATCCAATGATGCAAGGCTTCATCACTCGTCAAGTGAGCTTGGATTTTGTTAAGCAGTGTGGTGGTTATGGAGCATAACCAACGCTATTTTCTCCGTAACGAGCAAGTACGGTTAAATTCATTGAATTTTATCCGCACTTTACCGCTTGACGATAAGAATCCATTAGTGGTGGAAGTTAAACCGATAACTAGAACACTTGAGCAGAATGCAAAATTGCACGCCTTGTTATCTGATATTGCGAAACAGTGCGAGTTTCAAGGTAAAAAACGAGATATTGAAACGTGGAAAATGATTATGGTGTCTGCTCATAAAATCGCTACTGGTGGACAAGCTGAAATGGCGATAGGGCTTGAAGGAGAAGTCATTAATTTGCGTGAAAGTACAGCAAAAATGAGCGTCAAGCGGTTAGCGAGTTTAATTGAATATATCACTGCTTGGGGTGTAGCTAACGGTGTCAAATTTAACGATAGGTTAGATTGGTGGGGAAAGTGAATTTGGAGCTTATTTAATAACAGGAGGAGAATTTTAATGGCACAAGTATTAGCAGGAATTTATCTATTCATTATTTTTTGTATGTTTGTTTTCCTCGCTTTAGGACTCTATGCAGATGCAAAAGATAACCAAAAACAAGCAATATTCTTCGCTAAAGCTATTATTTGGTTAATAGTTATTGGTGTGATTTATACCGCTGTTGCTATCGTATTAACGGTAATTTATTTGTTGTTTTAGAGGGTAAAAATGATTACACGTTTCAGTAATGAGCTTCAAAAGTTGATTGATTTTGTGGTTAAGAAAAGAGGTTTAACTCATTACCCAATGTACAAATTGGAAGAAGAATGTGGATTTAGGCAAGGCTATATCGGACACAGAAAACATAAACCACAAATACCTGTAGATATTGTTAATGCTGTTATCAATTTCGCAGAAAAAGAAGGCTATCAATTCGATATTTCTTACTTAGAAAAGTTTGGTATTTATTATATTCACAAGGATAAGTGATGATAAGGAAATATAAAGTAAAACCTTCTAAATGCAAGATTTGCGGCAAAGAGTTCATTAAGTCACGCTCAACACAAAAAGTTTGTTCTGTTGATTGCGCAATGAAATTTAGTAAAGAACAAGCTCGTAAGAAGCGTGAGAAGTTGGATAAGCAGGCAAGACGAGAACATAGACAGCGATTAGAAGCTATTAAAACCAGATCGCAATGGCTAAAAGACCTACAAAAAGTATTTAATGAATTTATTCGGCTTCGAGATAAAGACGATCCATGTATTTCATGTGGCAAATTTCATCAAGGACAATGGCACGCAGGGCATTATAAAACCGTTAAAGCAATGCCTGAGTTACGCTTTAATGAGGATAACTGCCATAAACAATGTTCAGTTTGTAATAACTACTTGAGCGGTAATTTGACGGATTATCGTATCAATTTAATTAAGAAGATTGGTGTTGAGAGGGTAGAGTTTTTAGAAAGAAAAGATCATAAAAAGGTTAAGTTAACCATTGATGAAATCAAAGAATTAATTGTCACTTATAAAAATAAAATCAAGGAGTTGAGATGAATTTTAAAGATGTTTTTGTTAGATTTGGCTATTGGGCGACACCTCGATTAGGTACTGAATATCCTAGTGTTTCTATTAGCATTCCCATTCCGCCAGATGAAAGCAATAGACGCGCTTATCCAATTAGTGATGATTTAGCCATGAAAATTGAACGGTGTATTTTAGTCATGCACAAAGTCACACCACAGCTATATGATATTTTTATGGCAAAATACGTTTATAGATTACCCATCTATACGGAATATGATAAAGATAGAGTACCTGTTAAATTTGGAATATTAGACACATTTAATATTAATAGACACCAATATTTTGATTTATTGAAAACGGCAGAAACCTCATTAAAACTTATGATGTGTATTGATGATGCGATTTATAAAAATTGCTTTGGTTAATTTTTTTATGTAATTTTTTGTAAAAAGCTTGAATAGTTGGGACTGATGTTGTATGATTTGTGTTAGGTTGAGATTTTTATGCTTAACCGACAAAGCCCAGCAGAAATGTTGGGCTTTTTTTATTGTTCTTTTTCATAAGACTTCCTTTGGATTATTAAGTGACAGCCCTAATCGATTTGATTAGGGCTTTTTGTTTTTAAGGGTATGGTCTAATGGTTATGATAGCGGTCTCCAAAACCGTTGATGTTGGTTCGACTCCAACTGCCTTTGCCAAAATTTGGTGTAGCCACTGAAGTAGGGTTACTTAAGTAACGACTTATTAATCAAGTTACACCTCTGCTGAATTTTATCGCCTCGATCGGAAACGGTCGGGGCTTTTTATTAGGAAAAAAAGATGCCGTACAAACAACCTGATGTATGGACTGCCATTTGGACGTGGCTAACAGTAAATGTGGGTAACTCTTACTTTACCAGCGTTGTAGCGGCAGTCTTAACTTCCATCCTTAGAGCTTATCTTTTCAGAAACAAGAAAAAATTTCGTTATGTCCTCATAGATTCAATGATTTGTGGGTTATTGGTCTATGTAAGCGTGCCAGCACTAGAGCATTTAATCGGACATGGTGATTACTCGAATATGTTAGGCGGTGCATTTGGATTAATTGGTACTGAAAAATTACGTGATTTCTTGATCGCTTGGATGGGTGTAAAGATTAACGGAGATAATAACAATGAACATCAGTGATAAAGGACTTGCGGCGCTACGATATGACGAGGGTATTAAACTTACTGCTTATAAAGACACTGCTGGTATATGGACAATAGGTGTAGGTCATACAGGTAAAGTTGATGGGATTACCATTCGTGAAGGAATGCGAATTTCTGATGGGAAAGCAATGGAGCTATTACGAGAAGATGTTGCGATTGCTGAAAATGTTATTAACTATTATTTGCGTGGCAAGCTAACACAAAATCAATTCGATGCTTTAGTTAATCTTGTTTTCAATATTGGTGCAAGAAACTTTGAGAAAAGCACTGTATTAAGAGAATGTTTGAAAGGTAATTTTGCGAAAGCTGGTGAAGCAATCGGTTATTGGAATAAGATTACTAACCCAAGAACAGGCAAGTTAGAATTATCCGAAGGATTAGCGAATAGACGTAAACGTACAAGAGCGATGTTTGAGCGAGGTGAGTATGTTACCTCTTAATATTAATTGGCGCATTGTCGCAGTGTGTGGTGGATTAGCTTATTTACTTTACACAAATTATCTTCTACATCACTATGAAATCAAATCTCAAGAACAAGCACAAACTATCGAAGCTATTCAAAAAGAAAACAATCAACTTACCAATCAACTCACGATAGAGCGTAAAGCCGTTATCAATCAAATTTCACAAGAACAACAAGCAAGGGAGCAAGCAGAAAATGACGTCAAAATCATTTACAAAACGTTGTCGAGTGACAGCTGTGCTTCTGCTCGTTTACCTGATGACATTATTAATCGGTTGCGCGCAAAAGACAAAGATTGAGTATATCTCACCACCTCAAATTTATTTAATATCTTGTGATCGCAGTGAGTTCACTGGATCGACTTACGGTGATGCAATCATCTATTTAAGACAAGTGATAAAAGAGCGCGATATCTGCGCTAGTCGGTTAGACGGCATCATTAACTGGAGTAAACAAAATGGGAATGCTTTATAAATAGAAAAAACAATTAATCGCTGAGGGTTATACACACTACGGTAGGTTGTGGGATATTCCTGTTTACATCAAAAATATTAATAGTGAAGCACCCGAAATAATGACAGCTAATTTTATTCCTGAGTGGGTTTTAACGGCAGCCGATCATATCGGTTTTTTCATTGAGGGATTATTAAATATGAATAATCCTGAGTATGAACCGATGTTCAAAATTAAAGTAACTGGAGAAATTAAGTAAGGATTTAACTATGCCAAAAAAAGATGCGGTTAAATCCGCGTCTAAAGGGCGTGGGTTAACCCCAAAACAAAAACGTTTTGTAGAGGAATACCTCATTGATTTGAATGCAACTCAAGCTGCTATTAGGTCTGGATATAGTGCTGATACCGCAAGACAAATAGGTACAGAAAACTTGTCAAAACCTGTCATTCAGGAGGCCATTCAAAAAGCGCAAGATCAGCGTTCAGATCGCACTAAGATTACACAAGATGAAATCTTAAGAGATTTGCAAGAACTTAAAGATATTTGTCTTGGACGAAAGTCTATCGTTATCACTGATACATTGAAGAATTCACAAGAAGGTACGGTCACTACTGTTGATAGCCCAATATTTTTATTTGAGCCAGTAAGTGCAAATAAAGCACTTGAATTAATGGGTAAGCATCTTGGTATGTTTAAAGATAAAGTTGAGGTGACAGGAGATGTAAGTAATTACAACGTTAGCTTAACTAAAGATGAATTTAAGCAAATGGCAAAAGAATTATTAGAAGAGGTTTAATCTATGAAACAATTCAGCGCACACGAGAGAATGGTGGCAGCTGAATTAGCTAGACAAGATCTATACTTTTTCACTCGTTGGATGTTTTTGCAAACACGTGGTTATAACTGGTTACAAGCTAAACATCACAAAATTATTTGTGATTATTTAATGCGAGTGTTTAATGGCGAGATTAAACGATTAATTATTAATATTCCGCCACGTTACTCAAAAACAGAAATCGCGGTTGTTAACTTTGTTGCTTGGTGTTTAGGACATTTTCCAGATTGCGAGTTTATACATACTTCTTATTCATCAACATTAGCTGTAAATAACAGTAGTAACATTCTTTCGCTCATACAAAGTAGAGAGTATCAAGAAATCTTCCCTGATGTTGCGTTAAGCACAGAATCAAAAGCACACTGGAAAACAACGAAAAAAGGCGTGTTTTATGCCACAGGTTCTGGTGGTGCGATCACTGGTTTTGGTGCAGGCAAACATAGAGATTTGTTCGGTGGTGCAATCATCATAGACGACCCTCATAAAGCAGATGAAGCTAATTCCGATGTGATGCGTAATAACGTTATTACTTGGTTTCAAAACACATTAGAGAGTCGTAAAAATACACCTGATACACCAATTATTTTAATAATGCAGCGATTGCATGAAGAAGATTTAGCTGGTTGGTTATTAAACGGTGGTAATGGTGAGAAATGGGAACACCTTTGCTTACCAGCCAAACAAGAAGATGGTACAGCTTTATGGCCAGAGAAGCATGATATTGACACATTAAAGATGATGGAGAAAGCATCTCCTTATGTTTTTGCTGGACAATATCAACAAAGACCAGCTCCGCTAGATGGTGGAGTATTTAAACCTGGTCAAATAGAGATAATAAAAGAATTACCCGTTGGTAATATTAAATGGTGCAGAGGTTGGGATTTAGGTGCTACTGTTGGCGGAGACCCTACAGCAGGCGTTAAATTAGGTAAGCATGAAAACGGCACTTACATTATTGCCGATCTTGCTCACGATGATTTAGGCCCAGATGCTAGAGATGCGTTAATTAAAAATACTGCAGCATTAGATGGTAAGAAGGTAAAAATTGGATTACCTCAAGATCCAGGTCAAGCAGGTAAAACGCAAGTATTACATTTCACTCGTATGTTGGCAGGTTACACAGTCAAAACTAGCCCTGAAAGCGGTGATAAAGTGACAAGAGCAGAGCCTTTTGCTTCACAGGTTAACGTGGGTAACGTGAAGATGATAAAAGGAGATTGGAATCAAGATATCATCAATGAAATGAGAGTTTTTCCTAATGGCGTTCACGATGACTGTATAGACGCTTGTTCTAGAGCATTTTCAGAATTGCTATCTTCGTCAACTTCTTACTTTGGATAAATATTATGTTTGGATTTGGAAAAAAGAAAAGCACTGCTAAAGAAGAGATTCACGAAGTTAAGCAATCTTCTTATTTCAGTGGTGGTAGATTTTTAGAAAAATGCAAGCCTAACTTTTTCTTAGATGAATTAAATAAGCTTGTAGATAAAAATAATCGTGTTACTAGCAACGGTGAATTTGCTCAAGATAGTAATTTCACTGGTATAAAAATGTCATTGAATCAACCTAATGCCATTTCCACTGAAACCGCCAACTGGTTTGCTTCTAATTCATTCATTGGTTATCAAATGTGCGCCGTTTTGACGCAAAACTGGTTAATCAATAAAGCGTGTTCTGTTCCAGCGCGTGATGCTACTCGTAATGGTTATGATATTGTTTCGGTTAATGGTGATGAGTTACCGACAGAAACAATACGATTGTTACAAAAGTACGACAAAAAATACCGCATTTCATTCAATGCAGAACAATTTGTGAGAATGGGTCGTATCTTTGGTATCAGAATTGCATTATTTGATATTGATTCAAGCGATCCTGAATTTTACGAAAAACCATTTAATATTGATGGCGTAGAAAAAGGATCTTACAAAGGCATTATTCAGGTCGATCCATATTGGTGCATACCTTTACTTATTTCGACAGAATTATCAAACCCAGCTTCAAGACATTTCTATGAGCCGACTTATTGGCAAATAGGTGGTAAAAAATATCACCGTTCACATTTATTCATTTTTAGAAATGGCGAAGTGCCAGATTTGCTAAAGCCTGTTTATCTTTATGGTGGATTGCCAGTACCTCAACTTATTATGAATAGAGTGTACACCTCAGAGAGATCGACAGATGAGTCACTTGGCTTATTAACTTCTAAGCGCATGACATTTTGGAAAACCAATATGGAAGCGTTCATGATGGACGCACAAAGCAACAGTGAGCGTTTACAGTCTTGGATTAATACGCGTGATAACTATGGGATAAAAATCGGTGATAAAGAAGGTGATGAGTTCCAACAATTCGATACTTCATTGAGCGATCTTGATGAAGTGATAATGACTAACTACCAAATTGTTGCTGCTGCTTCCAATGTACCAGCAACTAAATTACTTGGCACATCACCTAAAGGTTTCTCAACAGGTGAAGAAGAAACCAAAAACTATCACGAGGAGTTAGAAAGCATACAAGAACATGACTTAACAGGTTTAATTGAAAGACATCATCAATTAGTGATTAAGTCATTTGGCAATGATGATGAAGTGGAAACTAGCATATCTTGGCGTCCAGTTGATAGCCCTACTGCTAAAGAGCTTGCAGAGCGCAATAAGATTAAAGCTGAAACTGCGAGTACCTATGTTATGTGTGGCGCTTTAGATGGTAATGATATTCGCACAGCATTATCTAAAGATCCTGATTCAGGTTTCCCTGATTTAGGTGAGGGATCGGAAAACAAATTAGCTGAAGATTTAGGTTTTACTAATGAAGAAGCCAAAGCACTAAATGAATTGGGTATTAGCTATGAGGAAAAATCCGAATGAGTTACAAGGTAAGCCATTAAAAGTGAGTGCTTCTATCAGTGCTGATTATAGTAAAGCAATCAAGCGACTTATGCGATCTATGTATAAAGATACTATGATCGGCATAGAGGCTTGTTTTACTACTTACGCAGAAGATAGCTTGTTTCCAAAAAATGGCAGTCTTGTAGCACAGTTGAAAATCTTAATAAGTCGATTGCTTAAAAAATACGAGCCAGTATTTATGCTGCTTGCTAAGCGAGAAACTGACAAGATGTTAATCAGGGTAGATAAAAATGCATCTGCCACACTTAAGATGAGTTTAAAAGACGTTAGTAAGGATTTATCAGTAAAGACTGATTTAACCTCATCAAGACTGAGAGAAGTTACGCAAGCAAGTACACAAGAAGCTGTTGACTTAATTAAGACTATTCCAACTAATTACTTATCTGCTGTTCAGAAAGTTGTGATGCATTCCATTTCAGCAAATGGTAAAGGTTTTGCAGAATTAAAACCTTTTCTGACTAAGCTATATAAAGGTAATGAGCGTAAGGCTGAGTTAGTAGCATTAGATCAAACTCACAAGGCTTATCAAAACATTCAAGCTGAAAAGATGAAAAAACTCGGTGTTAAGAAGTTTAAATGGGTTCATTCTGGTGGCGGAAGAGTACCGAGAAAGCTACATCAAGATCTACATGGCAAAATATTTTCTTTTGACGATCCACCATACATTGGCGATATGTATGGTCAAAAAGTTTATGGCTTACCAGGGCATTTACCTAACTGCCGATGCACAATGTCACCAGTGCTAGAGTTTGAACAAAATGATGATTAAATTGAGGTTTATAAGTAATGATAAAGTTTACAACTGAACAAATAAAAAGAATTAATGCTCTCTGTAACCAAGTTGTTGCCATGGATAACAAATGGATCACTGTTAAACCAAATGGCGATGAAAATAAAGGGCGGCACGTTGAAATTGATGATAATGGAAGGATTATCAAAGGTATGGGTGGTAAATTTACTGGCGAAAAGATTTCCGAAGTTCGCAAGTCATTTACTGGTCCTAAGACACCTAAAGATCTTGATAAAAATAAGATTATTAGTAAAAAAACATCTAAACCTAAAAAGGCAAGCAAGAAATTATCTTTAGAAAAGACAATATTAGAGGATTTCTACACAGGCTACTACAAAGAACATGGTGGTAATGCTAAACCTACTGATGAGGAAGCTAAATCTGCTGTTAAATTTGCTAAAAAAATCCATAAAGCAATGACGTCTGAAAATAATAGTTCAGGTAAAGATCTTGTTGATATGGCTGTAGAGTTAAACCCTCCATCAAATAAAATTTTCCTACCTAATTTATTTTCAGAAAGAGAGATAGCAGAGTTTGTTAATGCTGGCTATCTCAATAAATCAAGTGATAGATATAGCACATTAACGCGCAAAGGCTTTGATGCTGTTAAGTCAACAAAACGAGTTGCTAAACATAACGGCGATTTAACTTTCAAACAAGATGATATTGATAAATCAATAAAGCATTTTTTTGGTAAGCCAGTAAGTGAAAATGACAAATATGTTCAATTTAATGCCGAAGTTGATTTAGGCAATGGTGAAACTAAAAAAGTTAATATTGACGTACCAAAGTCAGAACTTGAAGAGCCTGCGTTAATTAGACGTGAGTACGAAAGACAAATTTCAAATATCAATGCTAACAATGGTGGCAGAATTAAGTCAGTGGATTTTAATGGCGCTGAGGAGCAAAACAACCTCTCTTTTACTTATTCTAAGCAAGGGAAAGCGCGGAAAGAAAAATCACTTAATACGCCACCACCATTACCACAATGGTATGCAGACATAAGAAGTAAACACGCTAATCCTTATTGGAATGGTAAATTCTATGACGGTAAGCGAAAAGGTGAACATAGAATTTATGTAAGTAATAAAGAATACAATATTACTGAACAGCAACGGTTAGAGCTTGAACAGCACCGTAAAGCTTGGGAATCATTCAAGTCTAATCAAGAAAGTAAAGGTACATATCTTAATGTTCCTTATGCTGATAGGGAGTTAGCTAAAAAAGCATGGCGCTAAATGGAATCCAGATCGCAAGCAATGGTATTTGCCACCAGGTGTAGATCTGCATGATGAAATAAAACACTTTGCGATCAATTAAGGTGACACAACTACAACATAAGAAACACCTCCATAAAAGGATAAAAACAATGCCAATACACGATTATTTAGATGAATCGTTTGGCGGTGATTGTGATGATATTAGAAATTACCCATCGGCCACCGCACAAGATGAAAAAGATATAGATGATAACGGTTGGTTTGAAGTGAAAGACAACCCCCTCAGCAAAGAGGGGGTTTTTCTTTATAGAGGATCTCAAATCACGTTATCAGACGGCAGCAAACCGCCAAATCCTGACGATCTTTACGCTGTTTATCGACCCGCCGAAGAATTAGAGAAAGCGGTTAATACTTTCAAACTTCTGCCTTGGGTTGATGAACACGCTATGTTAGGCAGTGAAGATATCGGTATGACACCTGCTGAAAAGAAAGGTGTTAGCGGTGTTATTGGTGAAGATGTGTACGTTAATAATGGAACGCTTTATGGAAACATCAAAGTGTTTTCTGAACGGTTTGCGCGACAGATCGAAGCAGGTAAAAAAGAATTATCGCTTGGTTATCGTTGCAAATATGAACACTCACCTGGTGTATGGAATGGTCAGAAGTATGACTATGTACAACGGGAGTTGAAGGGCAATCATTTAGCTCTTGTAGATAAAGGGCGAATGGGCGCAGATGTTCGGGTAATGGATGAGGATGATACCTCTGTTAATTACGGACATTTTACATTTACTTGTGATTCTACAATGGAGAAAAAACAAATGACAATTGACGATGTTGCAAAAATCGCTGGCGATTTAGTTAAAACTATCGCTGAACTTAAAAAACAAGATGGCCAACCTGAGCCTGATGATGAGCATGTAGCGAATGGAGATGAGGGCGATGATTTACCGCCACCACCAGATGATACAGAAGATGAAGATATTGATGGAGAGGGGGAGCAAGTGCAAGAACAAGATCCAATTAATAAGATTTTAGATATTTTGGAAAGTTTAGATGCTCGAATTGCTAAGCTTGAAAATCCTTCAACTAGTGAAGATGAAGATGAGCAAGCAGAAGATGAAGAAGAACCAAAAGATGAAGGCGAAGCTTCAAATGCAATGGATGCAGCCGAAATTACACGTCGCATTACTAAGCAATTAGGTGAACGTGATGTGATGTACAACAAAGTTTCTAAATTCACAGGTGCATTTAATGTTTCTGCTATGGACTCAGCAGAATCGGTCGCTGCTTATGCTTGTAAGAAACTAGGCTTAAAAGCGACCAAAGGTCAAGAAGTCGCAATGATTACTGGCTACATGGCTAATCGTAAACCTACCTCAAGTCAAAAAACAGTTGCTATCGCTCAAGACAGTTACTCATCAGAACAAGGTAAATCATTTTTAGATAAACAATTATCTTAAAGGGAGATAAAGAATGGCTTTTCAAACTAAAGTTAATATTGAACAAGGATTTGGTGTTCCAGGTGATATTCATCTTGACTCACCTACTCGCACCGAATCATTGATTATTGATTCAGACGGTGCAAATCCAAATATCGTTGGGTATGCGTACACCAAAGATGCAGCAACCAATATCGCTAAAGTCGGTGGAAAAGTTGCAGCTGGTCGAGTGTTTGCTGGTATTTTGGTTAATTCAAAAGAATATCCAATGTACGGTACAACAGAAGGTGCTTTAGAACCATCACTAGCAATTAAAGACGGTTTGCATGGTGATGTTTTAACAATGGGTGACATTGTTGTGCGAGTAGCGACATCTTGCAAGATCGGCGATTTAGTTGCTTATGACACCACAACAGGTGAGTTATCAACAGTTGCTGTTGGTAGTTCTGCTGGTGCAGGTAAAGAATTAATTCCTAACGCTGTTGTGTATCGTTATCCAGTCACTGCAAGCGGTGGATTAACCGTTATTCGTTTAACTAATTAATACAAAGGGGTAATCAATGGGTTCAAAATTAAAACGTGCTATTAGTGGTCGTACTTATGCGTCACGATTAGCTGACAATAAGCCAGTTATCGCAATGGACGCTGATGACGTGCGCAACTTTAAGGATTTGGAACAAATCGGTATCGGTTTCACATCCAAATATTTAAAAGAAGTAAACAATGTCTATGCAATGGATGACGTACAAGGTGGTGTATTTACACCTAGTGGTGGTGCGCCAATCCAATTCTTGCAAACATTTTTACCTGGTTTTGTTCGTGCCGCTACCGCACCTCGTAAAATTGATGAAATTGTAGGAATGCAAACTATCGGTGAATGGCATGATGAAGAAATTATACAACCAGTATTGGAAACTTTGGGTGATGCAGTACCGTACGCGGATTTAAGCCCAGTTCCATTATCAAGCTGGAATGCCAAATTTGAAAGACGTACTGTTGTACGTTTTGAAAAAGGGATTAAAGTTGGCACATTAGAAGCAGCGCGTGCATCAGCAATGAAGTTAGATAGTGCGAACACTAAACGTGCTGCGGCATCTACTGCGTTAAATATCCAACGTAACTTAATCGGTTTCCGCGGATATAATGATGGTAATAACCGCACTTATGGATTATTAAACGATCCGTCTTTATTACCATATCAAACTGTAGCAGAAGGCGCTTCTGGTTCTACAAATTGGAGTAAGAAAACTTACTTAGAAATCACTGCTGATTTGCGTAATGCTTTCGCACAGTTGGAAATCCAATCTAACGGTGTAGTTGATGCGAAAAACACACCGACTGTCTTAGTATTACCAACAGGTACATCAGCGTATCTATCTGTTGTATCAGAAATGGGGGTATCAGTCGCGGAATGGCTAAATGAGTCTTATCCGAAATGTCGTACTGTTACCGCACCACAGTTCCAAAAAGCAAATGGTGGTGTAGATATTTTCTACTTATTTGCTGAAGAGGTGCAAGGCGATGATTCTGACGACGATCACCGCACACTTATTCAAGTTGTACCAGCTGTCTTTATGGCATTGGGTATCGAGAATAAATCAAAAGGCGTTGTTGAAGATTACACTAATGCAACCGCAGGTGTAATGTGTAAACGTCCTTACGCCGTTTATCGTGGAACTGGTATTTAATACCGCATAAATAATTAACGTTAATTAAAAGCCGTTATCTTATGAAGATGCGGCTTTTCTTATTTTAGAGGAAGATAAAATGCCTTATGTATATTCAACTTTGACATCTGATAACACTTATGTGATTTACGCTGATGGTGGTGCAGATTTAAAAATTAAAACACACCAAATCACAATTAAAGGTGGTACTGGGATCGCTAACGATCGTTTAATCACGCCATTAGGTGTAGCAACTCAAGTCAGTGATGATGATTTAGCACTACTTGAGAAAAATGCAGTGTTTAAGACTCATAAAGAACATGGCTTTATCGTGGTGCAAACTAGTGGTAAAGAAGCTGATGCTGAAAAAGTTGCTAGTGATATGGAAACACGAGATGAAAGCTCACCGATTACACCTAGCCACTATGAAACAGGAAATGATGATGTAGAAGTCATTAAACCAACCACTAACAAGAAAAGGTAGATAGAAATGGATATAGCAGTATTCAAAAAGATGTTTCCAGTTTTTAATGAAATAGATGATGAAACAATAACGTTGTGGGAGGATACTGCTAATACTTTTCTGAAAGAAAGTTGGGCATTGAGCGGTAAAACGTTTGAACACGCACAACGTTTGCTCACAGCGCATTTACTTCATTTAGCTGTTAAATGTAATTCAGGTGAAAGCAATAGTGCGACAGGGCTAGTAGCTTCTGCCACTCAAGGTAGTGTGAGTGTATCATTTACAACGCCAACAACTAGTAATGGTTGGCAATACTGGCTTTCTACCTCTCCTTACGGTTTGCAATTGTGGGCGTTATTAAAACAGTTATCCGCCAGTGGGTTTTATATTGGCGGATTACCTGAAAGACGTTCTGTTCGTAAGGTTGGTGGTGTATGGCTTTAGATAAGTTTAAAGCAGCATTAAAAGAGAGGATAGAGCAAGCTAAGGTATTGCAAAATAAAGTAGTGAGAGTTGGCATTGTTGAACATCAACACTATGATGATGGCACGCCAGTTGCTTATGTGGCAGTTATTCACGAGTATGGTGCGGACTTTGTTGTTCCAGAAAGAAAGGCAGTTATTCATAGACGAATAGAAAAAAACGGAGATTGGAGTAAAAAGTATGGAAATAAGTTTGTTAGAAAACAAAAATCAAACTTTGCGACGGAAGTCACTATACCAGCTCACAGAGTTAAAATTGATCCAAGACCATTTTTTAGGCCAACAATTTCTGAAAAACAAAGTGAGTGGAGACAAGATATTATAAATGGTTTAGCTGCTAATCGAAATGCTGCTGATATTCTAGAGTTAGTTGGGATGAAAGCTGCTGGAGATGTACGTGAAACAATTGCTGGAATAACATCACCTCCATTGTCAGAAGCAACTAAAAAAGCACGAAATTGGAAAGCTTATACAAAATCTAAAAACCCTGCAGCTATATCTATTCAACCTCTAGATGATACTGGGTTGATGAAGAAGTCCATCACTTACATTGTTTTAGATAAGGGTAGCTAATGGATTTACAAAGTATTGCTAATGCTTCTATCGTCACTGTTAATCCTAATATTTCTGCTGTATTGAAATTAAATCAAGGTTACACCGTTGACGATACAGGAAGCAGAGAACCGTTATTTGAGGAAGTTCCTGTCAAGATACAAGCACAGAGTCTAAGTACACAAGACTTATCGTTATTTGACTCGCTAGCACAGCAAGGACAGCTATTAGATATTTATATTAGTGGGCAAATACACGCAATAAGACGTATCACTGAGCAAGGTGCGGATAAGTTGATTTTTAAGGCGTTTGGGGAAAATGAAGAATCTGAGTGGCTGATTAAATCAGTATCTGAGTCATTCCCAACGTGGTGTAAGGTGGTAGCATGGCGGCAGAACTAAACACAACGCACAATGATATTTATCGAGAAGTCCGAGCATTATTGCTTGGACTTTTTCATTTAAATGGCGATCAAGTAATTAGAGGGTACAGCAATAATGTACCGTTACCTAAAAATGATTTTATTTTGATGAATATCATTCACGAACAAGCCTTATCTACAAATAGTTACAACTACTCAAAAGAAGCTGGAAACGTTGAAATATTGCAAAGTACGGAAGTACAAATGCAAATAGATTTTTACGGAAAAACAGCGGCGGTTAACGCAAGAATATTTTGTAATTTATGGCGTGATTTTTATTCTTGCGAGCATTTATCACATTGCCAACCACTCTATTGTGACAATCCACAATATCTTCCTTTTACTAATGAAAAGAACGAGTACGAAGAACGTTACACCGTTACCGTTCACTTGACGTATAACCCTGTTATCACGCATGAACAAGAGTTTATCGAGAAAGCAGGAACAATCGACATCATCAAACTATAAGAGGGTATCTTAATGTTTAAATCTATTCCAGCTTCACATATTGTAAGCGTGAATCCAGCCATTCTTAGCGCTGGCGGTTCGGCGTTATCGCTTAATGCGGTATTTATTAGTAAAAATACTAATTTACCGACTAACAAAGCGGTAGAGTTTGCAACTGCAGATGCGGTAGGAGAGTATTTTGGATTGTCATCTGATGAGTATAAAGCCGCAGTGATTTATTTCTCAGGTTATGACAATTCAACTGTAAAACCTAGCAACTTAATTTTTATGGCTTATAACGAATCAGCAGAAGGTGCATTTTTGTTGGGTGCGTCTTTAGGTTCGATGAAATTATCTGCATTAAAGAAAATCAACGGTACGTTATCAATCTCAATTAACGGTAAAACAGCTGATTCAGTTTCCGTTAATCTTAGTGAGGTAACAAGCTTTTCTGATGCCGCGACAGTCATTACAACAGCTATTAGCGTAACAGGTGCTAGTGTGATTTTTGAGCCACAATTACAGGCATTTAAAATCACATCAAAAACTACAGGTGCATTATCTGAAATGAATTTTGCTACTGGCGATATTGCAGACGCATTAGGTTTAAGTGAGGTGGCTGGTGCGACTATCTCAGAGGGCAGCGATGCAAGTACACCTGTTTCGGTTATGCAAGCCGTTGTTCAATCAACGCTAAATTGGGGAACGTTCACCACAATTTTTGAACCATCTGTTGAAGATAAATTAGCTTTTGCAGAATGGTCTAACGGTCAAAACAACCGTTTTATGTATGTACCTTGGGGCATTGAAGCAGCTGCAACACAATCAGGCAATACAACGTGTTTTGGTGCATTATTAAAAGCAGCAAAATATAGCGGTGTATGTTGTCCGATTTATGGTGGATTAGACAAAGCAGCGTTTATTTGCGGTACTACCGCTTCTATTGATTTTACTGAACGCAGAGGACGTATTACTTTTGCTTTCAAATCTCAATCAGGGTTACAAGCAGATGTCACTGATGCGACTATTGCGAACAACCTAAAAAATAATGGTTATAACTATTACGGTGCGTGGGCAACAGCAAATGATCGTTTCTTATTCCTTTATCCAGGTGCGATGAGCGGTGATTGGGATTGGATGGATACATTTATCAACCAAATTTATCTCAATAGCCAATTACAATTATCCTTAATTACTATGTTAGTGACTAACAAGTCTGTACCTTACAACGCTACTGGTAAAGCGTTACAACGTGCAGCGTGTACAGATCCAATCAATGAAGCGTTGAATTTTGGTTCTATTGAGATCGGAATTCAGTTATCCGAATTACAAAAAGCAACCATCAATAATCAAGTTGGGTACGATGCAGCCGCATTAATTAATGCTCAAGGCTATGCGTTGCATATTGGTGATGCAACCGCGCAAGTAAGAGCTAATCGCGGTTCATTCCCATCTAAATTGTGGTATGCGGACGGCGGTAGCGTTCACGCAATCAATCTTGCTTCTATTGCTGTTCAATAGTCATTATTCAATCATCTTCACAAAGCGACCCAAGTGGTCGCTTTTTTATTTTTAAGGGAAAAGTATGCGTACAAATACACAAAAAACTCTTACATCTGCTAACAGTATCTTAATGCTTCGATCTAGCGGTTTTAATGATAACTGGGTCAATATGGAGCAATACGCCGCGGACAATGCGTTTGATTTTGGACAAGGTTCAATCGCAGAAACTGCAATGGGCGTTGATGGTGTGCAATCAGGCGGTTTTACACCGTATGAGGTAGATTTAAATATTCATTTGCAAGCTAACAGTCCTAGCCGCGATTACATGGATTCAGCAATCAACTACTTCAATAATCAACAAGAAGTTGCACCATTTGAGGTGTCTTGCGAAATTCCGTCTATCAAAAAACGCTATCAAGCAAGTGGCTTTTTGACACAAGTAAGTGCAGCAACAAACGCTAAGAAACTCTTAGAGTCAGCGACTTATACATTAAAAATCGTGATTAAAAGTATTGAAGATATTTAACAAAGTAAGCCTAGACAGTGTTCTAGGCTTTTTATTTTGAGGTGATGCAATGTTAAAGACAAAAGAAATTGTTATCGAAAAAGGTCGTGATGCTGGTACTAAATTCATCATCACTGAAATGCCAATTGCTAAGGCGGATAAATGGGCAATGAAAGTCTTATTGGCTTTAGCTGGTAGCGGAATTGATGTACCTAACCCACAAGACGGCATGTTAGCTATTGTAAGAGTAGCGTTAAGTGCATTTAAGAATATTCCAGAAGAAAAATTCATTCCTTTAGCTGATGAGCTGTTAGATTGTGTAGAGATTGTGCCTAAAGGCGGGCAACCTCGCAAACTTAATCTTGAGTTTAACGATGTGCAAGATATATCAACTCTGTATCGATTAAGACAGGAGGTACTGATGTTACACATTGATTTTTTGCTACAAGACAACAACCCGATCTTGGGGTAAGCGCACCAAGTAATGGTGAAAATTACTTAAATCTCAGCTCAATAGTCGGTGCGTTAATCTCGTCAAAATTGGCTACGTTACACGAACTACAAACAGTGTACAGCTTGGAAGATGCGCTCGATTTAATCGAAGTATTAAGTGTAGATAATTACAATCAAAGGAAAGCGAACAATGGCAACCGTTATTGATGCACTCTTTTTTGAATTAGGAATTGCTGGCGATTTTAATCAACAAGCGGATGAAGCGTTATCTAAAATTGATGATTTGGAAAAAGGAATTTCCGATCTTGATGATAAGACTAAGAAAAAGTCTAAAACGGTTAAAGATGACAGTAAAGCGCTTGATGACAATAACAAGAACTTAGAGAAGCACGAAAAGCAATCTAAGAAGAATGTTAAGGTAGCTAAAGATTTACTTGATGTCATTGTCAATTTTACTAAGACATTAGGTGCATTAGGTACTGTCATTATGGCTGGTGTTGGTTTAAACAAGTTAGCGTTGGAGGCGGCAAATGCTAATCGAGAATTAGATAATACAGCAAAAAATATTGGCATTAGCACAAATGCTTTAGCAAATTGGGGTAGTGCTGCTGAAATGGCTGGTGGTTCTGCTGAGGGTATGACGGGTTATCTTGGCTCATTATCTTCAAGCATTACTAATATGGTCGTTATGGGAGATACCTCATTAGTACCATTTTTTAATGCTTTTGGTGTTGGTGTGCTTGATAGCGCTGGCAAAATGCGTAATTTAAACGATATTTTGTTAGATTTATCTGACAGTATGTCAAAAATGGATCGCACTCAAGCATACAGCATAGCTAAATCTATGGGTATGGATGATGGAACATTTAACTTACTCATACAAGGTAGACAAGCTGTAGAGGGTTATCTTAATAACGTAAGTAAACTCTACAAATCAAACGAGGAAGATATTAAAACCTCTCAAAAGCTCACAGCGGCAACAACTTACTTAAATCAACAATTTGAAAGCTTACAATTAATGATTGCTAATGCAGTTGCGCCGATGTTGTTAAAAATATCAGAAGTAGCTACAGGCTTTTTTGATTATTTACAACGCCATGAAGGACTTGTTAAAGGGGTATTTTTTGGTATTGCGACAGCGATTTCAGTTGCATTAATTCCTACTTTAATTTCTGCTACAACCGCTGTATTTAGCTTTATGGCACCGTTCTTACCTGTAATAGCAATAGTATTAGGTTTAGCAGCTGCATTTGGTTTGTTATATGAAGACTATGCAAAATGGGCAAAAGGCGGTGAAAGTTTATTTGATTGGGGTAAATTAATTCAATGGATTAATGGAGCTGACTTCTCAATTAAAAACTTATTAAAAGCTATTTTATTTTTTAATACAGGCTATACCGATCTTACTAGCATAATTGAAGATGGCAAGGCGTGGTTAGAGCTAAAAGGATTCATGAAAGATGGAAAAGTCAGTGTTGATTCGATCATAACAGGCTTTAGAAACCTTGCTAGCGACTTAATTAACGCAGTATTGCCAGCTTTAAGAAAAGTTGGAGATACCATTTCAAAATTGCTTGATGGTGATTTTGAAGGCGCGTGGGAAGGTGTTAAAGATTTGGGTAATGATGCGTGGGAAGCTGGTAAAGATTTAGCTAATGACGTTTGGACTGGAGCTAAGAAAAAGTTTACAGGATTTGCTGATGTATTTGGTGGATATGATCCAAATAAGAATGAAAACTCAATGACTCAGCTTGAAGAAAGCGGCAAGCTTTACAATAATGAAAAAGGGTTTAAAGGGTTTGGTGCTGAAGTTGATGGTTATATAAAAGAAGCTTCAGAAATGTTTGGTATGGATGAAAAAACTCTTAGAGGCTTTATTAAAATGGAGGATGGTTGGACTGGGAAAATGTCTCCTACAGGGGCTATTGGAACAGGACAATTCACAAAAGATACATGGAATGACTTAGCTAAAACAAAAGAAGGGCAAGCAATAGGAATGACTTTAATTGACAGTTCTAATTTTAGAAAAGATAGTGATCCTAGGTATAACAAACGTATTAATACGCTGGCAACTGCACTTTTAGCTAAAAAGAATGGAGAATATTTGCAAAAATATGGCATAGAAGCTACAGGAGAAAATTTATATATGGCCCACAATATCGGATTAGGTGCATTTACTCGCGCTATGAGAGGTAATGCAACTGAAGATGATATTAAAGCCATGCGATTAAATGGTATGACTAATGAAATGACGCCGCAAAGTTTTGTTAGATACCAAAAATCTAGATTTAATCGACACTACGCTCAAGCAAATAATCCTCAAAATAACGATAAAGAAGTATCTTATTCATCACAAACCAAACTTAATGAAAATCAGCCAATACTAGGGCAAAATATTGCTAATGCTTCAAGAAATGTAATGCCTATGTTGCAAAATGCACAAAATCTTGCCCAAAGTAGAAATATTAGCAATAATACTCAAGTGGTTTTTAATGGTGGAGTGCAAGTACAAACAAGCGCTTCAACAATGAGTGGTACAGCTACTGATTTCGCAAAAACATTGAGCGAAGATAGATCTTTCTTGTTAATGAGGAATAATTACGGAGTGAACTAATGTTAAAGAGATTAATTCCTTTATGTGTGGCAGTTTCATTTTCTAGTTTTGCAATATCAAGCGAGACGTGTTTATATGCTGGATTTAATGAGAAGTTAAATTCAGTAAAATGTGACATATCAACACCACAAGGCGTTGAACCAGATGGAATTAATCCTCTTTTTCTGAAAATGATTAAATTTGATGGGAAATTAAGATACTTTTACATTGAACAGCATAGCGAAAACGATAGTAGTGCTAATATTGGTTTCTTAAGTGACGATGCTTTTTCTTTAGCTAAAAGTGGAAGTTCATTTTTCTGGATTGATAAAAATAAGAATATTGTTAACAATTTAAGTAATAGTTCTTATGAATGTTTGCAAAACAATAAATCTAAAGAAATGCTTTGTATATCTAGTTGGTAATTAGATATGGGGTTTAAATTTAGAAAAAGAATAAAAGTAATGCCAGGTCTTACTATAAATTTAAGTAAGAGTGGTATAAGCACAACAGTTGGCACAAAAGGTCTATCTGTTAATTTAGGTAAAAAAGGAGCTTACTTAAATACAGGGATTCCTGGGACAGGAATTTATAACAGGGAAAAACTGGCGCCTAATAAATCAGATGATGATATTAAATATAAAAATAACACTAAAGAAAATAGAATGTCGAATAGATCTGTAGCTCTTGAAATCCAAAGATTAGCTTCATTAAGAGATAATGGAGTGATTACCGAAGATGAATTTCAACGAGAAAAAAATAAAGTTCTTAATTACGAACAAGAAAAAACAATAAATGAAGAACAAATTTTAAGCTCTTATATTAAAATGAGCAAGAAAAGAACAAAAGCTTCATTTATTGCTTTCTTTTTTGGATTTTTAGGTTTACATAAGTTCTATTTAGGTAGAACGTGGCAAGGTATAATTTATTTAATTCTATTCTTTACTGGATTAAGCTTTTTTCTATGGTTGATTGATATATTTATATTGGGATTTATGTCTGATGAAAGGTTTTTACTAAAATATAATAGGAATTTGTTACTGAATTTAGGTGTTGATATTGATTATATAGACAGAAATTCATCTTTTTATGATTTATTAGTAAGAAATGGCAGTAAATATAGATACAATGGTGGATTTATATCAACTATCCTTAAAATAGTTTTGTTAGTATTGTTATTCGTAATTGCTTTTGTATCTGTACAGTCTAATTCCGAACATAATAAGTCTTATTTGAGACAGATGTTTGGCGATAATAAAGTTGAGAAAGTTAAGTAGTTAAAAAGCCTGTTAAAAAACAGGCTTTATACTTATTGAGCATTTTTCAATAGCTCAATCGCTTGTTCTAATACTTTACCTTTAGAAATACCTAGTATTTCAGAAAGTTGATCAATGTCATCTGAAACAGATTTAGGAATCTTAAAGGATTTTGTCACTATACCTCGTTTAGCTTCGCTACGAGCGTTAATCTCTGTTCTTGACAATGCCATATAATTTACCTTATAGTACGTTTTGAAGAACTGGGGAGCTGCAACTCCCCAGATTATCACCTAGTAAGCTGGTAGACTTACTAACAACAAGGCGATAAGGATAATTAGCTTAAACATTTTCTTATCCTCTTCAACCGTAAGGATTAAGCCTTACACTCACTTTCAAGCTGTCCCTTGAAAGTGAGATTATTATATTGTATGTTTACATACAAATCAAGTGATTTTTTTGATAAAGCCTGTTTTTTTAACAGGCTTTATTTTTATCTAGTAGTAATACCTCATTAATTCAATTCTAGACTGCTATCCTTTATCTCAACACTCTATTTATATTCACAATTTAATTTCTTTGGAGCAAAAATGTGGAACTCAATCGGTATTCCTAGCGTGCCAGGATTGCCAAAAAATATTGGTGATGCCGCAATTAAATTTGGTGGAGCATTATTAATTAATGCGCTATTTGATAATTATTGGGGCATTTTCGATCAAAATGGCATTCCGCTGTTATTGGCTGATAATGTCAAATCCGTAAGGTTTAAAAACTCCTCAAAAGTAGCTGAAGCACCTTTAGAAATGGGGTCATTCACTAATTACAACAAAGTTAACGATCCGTTTACTGTTGATGTGATGATGACAAAAGGCAGTGGTGGAGTAGTTGAGAGAAGTGCATTTTTAGCTTTGTTAGATGTATTTGCTAATAGTACCGATCTGTTTATGGTGATTACGCCAGAATCTATTTATCCAAATTGTAATATTATTGGCTATGACTACGCGCGAGAACATAACGATGGTGCTAGATTATTGAAAGTAAATATCCATTTAAAAGAGATTAGAGAAGTACAAGCCGAATATACGGAAACTAAATCTGATACCTCTAGCGCTACACAAAAGCAAGGTAAAGTGTCACCGATAGAGCAAGGTGGCTCTTCTAGCAACAAATCTGTTTTGAAAGAATTATCCGAATTTTTTGGTAAGAAACCATGAGTATTTATCAGATTCCATTAGCCAGCACACCTAATCAAGAACTTACAGTTAATGTTGGTGGGCAGAATATCGGCATTACACTAAATACACGCTTGAATAACGAGCTTTACATCTCAGTTACAGCTGATGATAAGCAAATTATTAATAATCGTATTTGTCGCAACAAAACAAAGCTAATTAATGCGGAATATCAAGACATTAACGGAGAATTAGTCTTTTTAGACTCGCAAGGTAATTCAGATCCAAATTGGAAAGAATTAAATTCTCGCTATTTATTATATTGGGTTGATAAAGATGAGTTTTAATAAAAAGCGTTTAAAAGTCACTCTCTATCTTGGTGAAAAAGGAAAATCATTTGATGACAACGGTAAAAATACAGTTGTTTTAGAGAATTTTCGTGTTTCTGCAATGGTGCAAAGTGGCAACGGTTCTGGTGCTTCTCCAACCGCTAAAATAATGATATGGGGGTTGGGTAAAAACATCATTAATCAAGTCACAAAAATACACTGGAACACAGAACAATCACAGCTTAACAGCATTAAATTAGAAGCGGATAATGGTGATGGTGTTTATCATGTAGTGTATCAAGGAACGATTTCTTTTGCTTATCCCAACTTTGGATCTGCTCCTGAACACATCTTAACTATTGATTCCGTTACAGCCTTAAATCATCAAGTTTTGCCTACTCAACCAACAAGTCATAACGGTTCTGCTGATGTTGCGGATATGATTAAAACGCTATGTGACAGTATGGGAATGAAATTTGAGAACAATGGTGTAAATATTAAGCTATCAAATCCTTATCTACCACAAACCGCATTAGAGAAAGTAAGACAAATTTGCGAAAGTGCTAACATCAGTATGTATCTTGATAAAGATACCATTGCTATTGCACTTAAAGATCAACCACGCAAGACTAAAATTGCCGTTTTATCACCAAATACAGGGCTTATCGGTTATCCAGTGCCTAATCTACAGGGCATAACATTAAAAGCGCTATACGATCAAAGTGTTATCTTTGGTGGTTTAATAGAAATTAAGGATAGTCAAATTGAAATGGCCAATGGGCAGTGGAGAGTGTTTGGTATTACTTATTATTTAGAAAGTGAATTACCAAGTGGACGGTGGGAAATGGAAATACAAGCCGCTAGTCCGACAGGAGGTGCGAGAATTGCAAAATAATAATTTCGCTCTTATGAATATAGAGCAACTATTCAATAAAGATTACAACTTCATCATATCCAGCCTAATAAACCGCATTCAAACCGTCACATTAGTTCAAGTTAAAGCCGTTAATGTAACAGGAGTTAATCCTGTTGGTACAGTTGATGTGCAACCAATGGTAGCGCAGCTTGATGGGCAAGGTGGTATACATCCGCATGGAATTATTTTTAATATTCCTTACTTTAGGTTACAGGGTGGTTCTAACGCCGTTATTATCGATCCTAAAGTTGGCGATATTGGAATGTGCGGTTTTTGTAGCAGGGATATATCTTCAATTAAAAATACGAAAAAACCAAGTTCACCTCAAAGCCGTCGGAAGTTTGATTATGCTGACGGCTTATTTTTTGGTGGGTTTTTAAATGGTACGCCAAGTCAGTATATCTTTTTCAAAGAAAGCGGAATTGATGTTATTTCTCCAGGCGAAGTGAAAATTAAGGCTTCTAAAATCACGTTAGATGCGCCTGTTAAAACAACATCTACTATTGATTCTGATGGTGATATGACTGCTGGCAGCATATCAGTACAAAACCACATACATCCAGGTGATAGTGGTGGAACAACAGGAAAACCTCAGTAGGTGGCTAATGGAAACGTTATTTTTACATCCAAATACATGGGATTTGGCGTTAGATGATGGTGGAAATATTGCTTTAGCTAAAGATCCATACTCAAAAGCTCAAGATGTTGCTAGTGCGATAAAGCTATTTAAAGGTGAGTTGTACTACAACACGAAAAAAGGAATACCGTACTTTGAAGAAACGCTAGGTCAGAAACAATCTTATGCGTTGTATAAATATCGCTTAGAAAAGGCAGCTTTAACAGTTCCTGATGTCGTTAGTGCAAGAGCAAATATTACAGGGAAAGCTGGACGCGTATTAAGCGGACAAGTGTTTTTTACTGATGAAAAAGGTAAGGAGTTGAGTGTACAGCTATGAGTTTACCAGATATTCAATTTACGCCAGAAGGCGTCATTTTGCCAACAGAAGAAGATATTTTAAACGGATTGTTTGATATTTTTGATACTGCGTTTAGTAGCAAGTTAAACAGAAACTTAGAAACACCACAAGGCCAACTTATCACATCACTTACCGCAATCATTGCTGATAAAAATAATCAAATTGCCTGGCTAGCTAATAATCTCGATCCGACATTTAGTGACGGTCGAATGCAAGATGCAATTGGTAATATTTATTTTTTATCACGCAAAGGACAAATAAATTCAACTGTAGTTTGTGAGTTTACTGGTATGGCTGGAACAGTAATACCGAAAGGCTTTGAGCTTGTTGATAACAATGGAAATTCTTGGTTTTTGAATAAAGAAATATCTATATTATCTAGCGGCACAGTGACAGGAGAACTGACGGCAGCTGGTGTATATAGTGCAGAAAAAAACACGATTACTACAATTAAGAGTGCTATTGTTGGCTTAGATAGAGTAACTAATCAAGAAGCGGCTATTATCGGTATTGAAAAAGAAAATCGAGCTGATTTCGGCACTAGAATCAAAAATAGTGTGGCGAAAAACTCGCAGGGTATGTTGGGTTCTATTTATTCTAACGTATCTGATTTAACAGGCGTTTTAGATTGTTACGTTGTTGATAATGTCAAAGATACACCGATTACTGTTGGCGTAACAAATTACACGCTTACACCGCATAGTGTTTATGTTGCTGTTGTTGGTGGTGATGAAGCAGAGATCGCAAAAAATATTTGGATCTACACAGGGAATGGTTGCGATTATAACGGTAATACAACAGTCAATGTTACAGATGATAACTACCAAACACCAAAACCGACATATGAAGTTAAGTTTATGCGCCCAAATCCAACACCAATCTATTTTAGAGTCAAAGTAAGACAAGGTGCGCAATTAAATTATGAAAGTGCGGTAAAAGAAGCGATTATTAATGCATTTAGTAGAGAAACACTCAATAAAATAGGTAGTCAGTTGTATGCAATGACTTATGCAAGTGACATCATCACTGCACTATCAGGAAGTAAGCTACTTGATATTGATGTGTCTTTATCAAGAGATAATTATGCTGATTATGTTGAGTTAGGAATAGATCAATATCCTATTGTGTCATCAGATAGCATTGAGGTGATATTAGTATGATTGATGTCGATAAAACAATAATCAGCCAATACGCCAATAGCCCAATTATCTGCAATTTCATTGAAAGCCTTAATACTTGTATCGATCCAAGTAAGAATATTGATGATTTTTACAATTTGATCTGGAATCTAAACACAGCAAAAGGAATTGGACTAGATATTTGGGGGAATATCGTAGGAATAAACCGCTACATTTTAATTAATGAAAAAAATCAGTTTCTAGGCTCATCTTTGTCAGATAAAGATTTAGAAGATTTTAAGCTAAACACTAATTATCGAATGAATGATGAAATGTTTAGAAGCATGATTTTCATGAAAGCGTACAGCAATATCATCTACTGTACTGCACATCATATTAATCAATTACTCTCAAACTTATTCAAAAAACGTGGACGAGCTTACTTTGTAAAAAATGGAACAATGAAAGCGAGATACGTTTTTGAATTTAATCTCTTACCAGTTGAAAAGGCAGTATTAATCAGTACTGATCTATTGCCGCGGCCAACTGGCGTCCTCATAGATTATTACGAACCAGACATCACAAAAACGTTCGGTTTCATAGAAGCAGGATTAGCGCCATTCGGAGAGGGTGCTTTCTATATCGGCGACGCCTAATTACTAAATCAATTCAATTTTACACATAACCCACAGCAGCAATGTTGTGGGTTTTTTGTTTTCTGAAAACAGGGAAATGTCATGAATACACCAAAACTCATTTCAAAGACGTGGGCTGAAAACGGCTTAAAAAATAGCATTCCTAACGATAGAGAAGTCGGATTTTCTGATGAAAGGGCGACTTATGAAGAAGGATTTCCATCTATCACAATGACACCTATTGCGCAGGGTGGTAAAGCGCCATCAGGTAAAGATATGAACGGTATTTTGCATGAAATTACAGCTCATATCGTTTTCCAAAATAAAGGTGGAACGTATCAATTCAATCAAGATTTTGCTAATGAAATTGGTGGGTATGAAAGAGGATCTATATTAATCAGTGATGATTACACAACAGTATTTGTAAGCTTAGTTGATAACAATACATTAAATTTTAACACAGCCGAAGATTATTCTAGATATTGGTCTGTTATTGCCACAACTGGTGTCGCACCGAAAGATCTAGATGAAACAAGCGAAAGTATAACAGATAAAGCAGGTCACTCTCACAAATTACCGATTGCGACATTATTCGCCAAAGGTATTACAAGTCTATATTCAGGCTATGATTTAGCTAGAGAGGATTTAGCTGCAACACCAAAAGCTATAAATACACTAAAAGCCTTTATAGATGCACTCGCATCTAATCAACAAAACTACATTCTTAACAGCAAAAAATCTAACTCTTTAACATCACCAAGCGCTGACAATGTTGCTACTAGCTATGCAGTTAATCAAATTTATTCTGCTGTTGTTGCATTATTCAATGGCGATAGATCAGGATTTCAGAGTATTGTTAATTCGTGGGGTGTTTCAGGTATTACGCCACTCGGTGTTTCATACGATTTTACAAATCCTAATGCATGGTGGATTAAGTTTGGCCCACTCTATGGAAATCTAATTATCCAAGGGGGAACGTGTAGTGAATCTGGTAATACCGGTGTTTACTATTTATACAATCCAATTAGATTTACGACAAAATTGTTACACGGAGTTGCGTTTGAAGATAATCCGTCGGGATGGCATAACAATAACTTTGTGACAGTTAAATCAGTAAATAAATTTAATAGCACATTAACAAAAACAAACGTGCTTGCTATGTCAATAAATTCGACATCTGTATATATTGGCAATTCGGCGACATACGCAATAATTTTCGGCATCTAATTAGATGCCGAATAATATAACCGCGGTCGAAGATGAATTATCATATACAACTGTTGTAGAGCTATTCCTGATGCTTTTTGCATACACAACCGTTTTCGAAAGTGATGAGTTTTGCGGATTTACTGCTTTCACCGTTGCAAATTGATATTTTCGCCAACCCTCTGGCACTGATTCAAATGCAATTCCATGTAACAGCCTTAATTTAAAGCTAATCGGATTATCAAAGTAAAGTATGCCATCATCCGCATAGTAATAGCACTCTCCCCCTTGGTTAGGCTCCAATTATGGCGTACCAATAATTTGTTCCTGCGCTATCATTCGTTTTTCTCGCTTGAAATTTTGATGTATCGCTAAGTACGCTATCAACAACACCCCATTCTTGCGACGTAGCAGCGCCGATTATTACGCACAATCTTTTTGACATAGCAATAGGGTAATTATACCAACGCACAGTTCCCGTAACATTAATAAGTCCCCCTTGGGCATAAAAAAATTAGTGAAATTTAAACTATAAAAATACAGAAATATCGTTCACAAACCACAATTTAATAATCAAACAATAGACACGCTAAAAGCTTGCTGCAACTGCATTTAAACGTGTTTTTAATTTTTGAAAAGTGTGCTTTCAATATACTATTTTAATAAATTTATAGTTTTCTTTAATTGTTTCAATGACTTATGAGTATAAACCAAATCTCCAACATTATTTGAGGAATGTCCTAAGATTCTGTCTCTAGCAACTTTGTTCGCACCAGCATTATCAAGCAATGTCGCCACTGTGTGCCTACAATCGTGAGGGTTATGTTTTGCATTTATTTTTTTCATCACTTTGTCAAACATAGTCGCTGCTTTGGCGTAAGTAAGCATATTGCCATGTTTATCACTAAATAAATACCTTCCAGGGAGTTTCATCTGTTCTTGTACGAGTGGAAAAATACGATCGTGAATTGGCACAATACGAATACCAGCTCTGGTTTTACTTGTTGTGATATCAAAATACTTACTTCTCAATTTAACTTCTGTTTTTTTCATTTGTAACAACTCACCGATTCGCATTCCTGTGTACAGTAAAATTAGCACTAGCACTTGTTCAGATAAGCCACAGTTCCATACTTTGTTAATCTGATTTTGAGTAAATGGTTTATGAGGGTTTCGAGGAATATTCTTACCGAGTTCAAGATATTGTCCGTAAGATTTATCAATATATTCATTGATAATGGCATAAGCGTAAAGTTGATTTATTAACGAGCGTACTTTCTTCTTGCTTGCATAACTTAGTGGTTTTCCACTCTTTTTATCAATCATATTATCAATAACATCTTGTAAGTGACGAAACTTAATCTTATCTAGGGGTTTACTAGCTATTTCTTTGAGATGATTGAAGCTGTTTTTATAACTTTCAGATGTCGATTTTGACACCTGCCTTGAGTGAATTGGATACCACTGTTGATAGACTTTGGCGAGTGTAATTGTTGGGGTCGGTGTATCTTGTTGTTCATTAAATTTAGCTAGCGCTTCTAATGCTTCTGCCCTCGTTTCATAATACCCAACTGTATAATATTTTTGCTTACCATTAACATTACTTATTGTTTTTCTTGCACAATACGGTCTTCTTCGGTTTCCGTATAATTTAAAAACACAATCATATCCATTCGGTAATCTCATATCTTATCCTTTTTTAGTTAAATAAATTTATCATAGGAGATAAATAAATGAGCGCAATTAAATATTTAATTATTATTAACAAACTTACAGGTAAAAGAGAAACATCATTACCTTTAGCTCCGCCAGTATCATCAATGAATAAACTCTATCAACAAGCTAAGGAACTTTATCCTGATGAAAACAAATATTTATATTTAGAAGATGATGATGGAAAAATTCAAGCTAAATTAACTAATCAAGATACATATTGGTTTAATGGTAAAGTCGAAACTAGACCATCATCATTATATGATTGGGACGGTGTAAAATGGGTATTAAATGAGGAACGTCAAGCGGAATTGGCTAATGCAAGGCGACAACAGTTTATTGATAATATTGACAACACAGCATCATCGTTAATTACTAAGTGGACGAGATTCGAGTCTGAATATAAAGAACGTGAAAAAGCTGCATTAGATTATCAATCGAGAGATTATCAAGGTGACGCAAGTATTTATATAACAAGTTTTGCTGATGCAGCAAATATTGATAATAAGTCGGCAGCATTACTTATTTTGCAACAAGCAACGCAATTAATAGATACATTAGCGAAAATGTCAGCACTGCGTATGCGTAAGTATGAGCTTAAACAAGACAATCTCACGCTTGAGCAAATGCAAGCAATACACGATGACGTTGTCTCAAAAATGCAGGCGCTTGCGGAGACGCAAAAATGAAAGTTGATACAAAAGACTTAACTATCTATCGAGGTGATGACACTGTCTTCACAGTGCTTATTGATGCGTTGCCTGATTTTAGCTTGCGTGATGCAGAGCTAAAAATGACGCTAAAAAGCACGCTCAATATTGAGCAAATCACGTTATCAACAACAGATAATAGCATTAATGTGTTGAGCGATAACGTATTGCAGTTAATTTTCAGTCATCAATTAACTAAAAATGTCAAATCAACGACATGGCACTATGACTTACAAATGACGAAAAATGATATCGTGCGAACATTGGTGCGAGGGAAAGTCATCATAGAGCCAGATGTAACGGAGTAGTGAGAATGGATTTAGTGACACAAAAAGAGATTAAAGTAACTATTTTGCCCGGTGAGGTTTTTAAAGGCGAGAAAGGCGATACCGGCGAGAAGGGTGAGAAAGGCGACACCGGTGCACAAGGGCCACAAGGCGAACGTGGCGAGAAAGGCGACCCTGGTGAGAAGGGTGATACAGGCGAAATACCGGTAGAGACGCTAAACGAAATTAACAAACGTATCACAGCGCTTGAGCAAGAAGTGAAGGGTGCAAGCGCGATAGCTGAAGGAATTTTGAATGAGTCTTAAACAAAATCTTGAAAGAATTAAGTTAACAAAAGATGAGTTACGTCAAGCATTAATATCAAAAAATATTGATATGACCGGCGTCACTTTTGAGCAGTACCCGAATAAGATACAAGCGCTCAACACAAGCAATATCACTAACGTCATCATAGACCCGGATTCCGATATCCCAATCAACGAACAAATGTTAGCGCTGAATGCGGAGTATGAAAAACTACCTGTTAACACCAAAACGTTCGTAGTGCGACTCGTGCCAACAAAACCTGAAACTGTATCGTCAGTTTTTGATGTTGTTTTACCACAATCTAAAAAGAAAGTAGTGATTAACTTTGTTGCAGATAGTGATGAGGTTAGTTTTCAATCTAATTCATTAGATGTAACTTTTGATGCTCAGCGTCCATTGCGACCGTCGAATGTGATTTTTACATCAACGGTTAACGGTGGAATAAAAGGTCTTTTAAATGGCTGTGTTTGCGATAAGTTAACCATTTCACTATCTGGTTACGATACAAACTGCGATGCAATATTAAAAAATACTAGCATTAAGACATTTGAAGGGTGGGGCTGCTATATTGACGTACTTTTGGCATTCACGTCTTCAGCTGTATCCGCATTTGAAAATACTAACGCAAGAGCAATCAAAAATGTCTACTTCGAATTCACGCAAGATTTCGATGCAACAAAAATGTTCTTTAATTGCAAAGCATTAGACTATTTTTCTAACTGTAGAATTAGTGATGTAAATAACGCAAGTTATATGTTTGCGGGATGTACATCACTAAAAGATATAAGTCTTGATAGTAATATAAATTTTGGGTCTCAGTGTAAGAACTTTTCGCATACGTTTGATTGTTGTACATCTCTCATAAGAGTCAGGGTTGATGCATCATCTGCAACTAGCTTTGACAATATGTTTAATGGATGCAGCAAACTTGAAGTAGTTGAACTTAAAGGTGCAAGGGTATCGTTTAGCGTAGCTAACACAAGCATGAGTAGTGACGATTTAAACAAGATGTTTAGCACATTAGCCACCGTTACAGATTATCCGACCATCACGATTACAAACACACCCGGTGCCGAAGCGTGCGATAAATCAATCGCAATTAACAAAGGTTGGCGTATTATTAATTAAATGGAGAGTACAATGTATATTTACGCATTAAAACAATCAATTGCTCAATCTACACCGCTCGTCTATCTAGCTGAGCGTCCCTCTGATATGACAGATTACATCACATTCGCTATTAACGATATTGCCGAGCTTGATGGCAAAACGTTGGTTGAGTTAAAAGATGGTGAATTTAAATTGGTGAATCGTCCGAAAGAGGGCTTTATTTTTGATAAGAATAAAGGCTGGGTGATGAGCGAAGAAGCAAAAGAGTTGACACTTGCAGCGTGTCGAGCAAAAGCAGTATCGCTTATCAATGATGAGGCAGCAAAAGTCTATCAATCAAAAGATAGATTTGCGCAAGAGTATTTGTTACGAGAAGCGGAGGCTATCGCATACAAAGAAGCTGGTTACACGGGCGACGTCCCTCGTCAAGTGGCTGCATTTGCTACACCGGCAGGCATTGACGCAAAAACAGCAACAGATTTGATTATTAAACAAGCTAGTGCAATGCGAGAAGCGGTCAACAGAATTGGTGAATTGAGAATGCGCGCATACGAACTACAGTCGCTTACAACAGAATTTGATGTTAATGAGCGTGCAGCGCAAATCGTGCTTGAAATCAGAAAAGTTGGTGAGGTGCTGTAATGTCGGAAGTGTATTTAGCGCTCTACAAAGGCAAACGTGATGGGCATAGTTTGTATAGCTATTGGTGCAGACTCGGCGATTGGTTAATTCGTAAATTCACTCGTGGTATTTATTCTCATTGTGAGTTAGCAGTTAAAAAAGAGACTAATTTTACTGATAGATATGATTGTGACACTTACTATGAGTGTTATTCATCATCTGTTAGAGATGGTGGTGTACGCTGCAAGATTATTGATGTTACCAACGGTAAATGGGATTTAATTAAGCTAGATAATATCACAGCAGCACAAATTGAATATTATTACCGCTTAACTAAAGGACGAAAATATGACTGGTTGGGCGCTATTGGCATCATCTTAGGCATTAAAGATAGACGAGATAAATTCTTTTGCTCAGAGTGGTGTGCTAATGCAATCACTCTCAAAACAGATGGTTGGCGATTTAGCCCGAATGACTTGGCAGTTATAGCAAGGAGGTTTTTAAATGTATAAAGGGGGGGGGGTAAAAAACATGTTATTAAAAACGGCAGGACAGATTTATCAGCACTAAATCTGTCCCCGATTAACGCAGAGAGAGCCTGCATAACCGGTGCCGTCTACCTAGCCAGGCAGGCGGATTATAGCAAAAATCTGTCTAGGGATCGTGTTATGCAAAATAAAATGAAAGATTTGAGGTGTGTTTGCTGCAAAAAGCTACTAGCTAGAGCAATAAATGCACAACAATTAGAAATTAAATGTGTTCGTTGTAAAACATTAAATACATTTAAGTGCAATAACTAATTCAGTTAGAATTGATGATAGTTTGCTGTTGCAGCTCTTTTTCCTCATCATATTGTTTGGCAAATTTTAAGATAAGTTTTTTCATTGTTTAACCTCTTGTACTGTATAAATATACAGTAATTTTATAGAGGTTTTTTATACTGTCAATATGTACAGTGTTTTTTTGTGACTTCTGTATATTTTGCATAAATCTTATAGATTTCTTTATGCAAAATATAATGCTCTTTTATGCAAAAAACAGCGCCGTCTTACATAAGTTGCCTGTTTGGCAAAGAAATGTTGAACTGCCTATACGGCAGTAAGGAAGAAAAATAGACTAACTATTTTCAAAGCTGCCTATTCGGCAGTAAAAGTATTTCTTAAAAGAAATTTAGCATTTTCAAAGCTGCTTATTCAGCAGTAAAGACTTAATAGAATTGACTATTTTATAAGCTATCTGTTCGACAGAAAATTTTATTCAATATTAACTATTCCCTAAACTGTCTATACGATAGCTTTGGTTATAATCATTAAAAATGATGTTAAAAACAATACTACTATTGTTTGTAGTAAGCAAGATTTTTATAAAAATTTTTTTGTACAGCGTATGAAATTTTATGCGTTTTTCAGTTAAAAAAAGAGTAGTGAGTAGCGAGATGTTTGACGAGAATTTGACGTAAAAGTTAAGAAAAGAGGGTATTATTTGATAAATAATGAGTTGTATTATATGATTGGCTAAAAGTTAGGTCTTTGATTTTAAAAAAGTTTTTTGTTTATTAATATTTATACGTTTGCGGATTCAAAATCCGCCGCCCTTAAAAGCGTGTCGGTTCGAGTCCGACCCTAGGCACCATTACTCTTTCCGTAACCTCTCATAACTTTCCAAAAAATCCTTGATAAAACCAGTTCTGATAAGGTTTTTCAGCTTTTTCACTTTCCGTAATGGTTCACATTAATTCGTTTTAAGTCTTGAATTTTAGTAACAGCCTTAGTAACAAGGTTGGTGATTTTACACACAACCTTGTTGTTCTCTTTTAATTACTCTGTATTTTTCTAATCGCAATTTCTATTGCAAAAGGAATTGAGCTGCCATGATTAGTTTTGGGAATACTGATAAGTTTGCTATTCCATTTCTGTGTTAAAAATTGTTGGTTTACATTTTCTACTCTTAATTGCTGGCGGCGTTGTTTGATCCGAGCTAATCTTTCCGAATCAATATTAGGATCAGCGCTAGGATTTTGTTCATATTCTCCAATCGTCAAAGTAACAGAATGAGGTTGTTGGTCTTTATTTGTCCAATATTGCATAATGCTACCGTTTCCCCACCATAATGACGGACTAGCTAAGACATAATCATCAAAGGTATGAGTACGAGTAAATAAAGTATATAAACCGAATAACCCACCGAAAGAGTGTCCAAAAAATAAACTTTTCTTGATTTGATATTGTTGATGAATAGTAGGTAAAACTTGCGTAACAATAAAATTGAGAAAATCTTCTGCTTTGCCGCCTTTTGCAAATTCTTCTCCTACGGCAGGAAAAGTATAATCACGAGTTCGTTCTGGTACTGCATAATCTTTATCAGTGATGTAACCAATACCAACAATAAGTGGCAGAGGCTTTGTGACATCGATTTTTGATAAAGCAATTGGAAATTGTGCATTAGCGTCTAGTAGAAAAAACAATTTATGGCTGTGTTGAATTTTTGGCGCAGCAATAAAGAGTCGATATTGTTGTTGGTGATAAGTAATATCTTGTTGTGAAAGATCAAAATATTGGTTTAGTTTTTCCATTGGTAGTGTCGATTTTTGTGCGGTCACGTTAGTTACAATCAGAAATGAAATGCCAATCATAAATAATTGGCATTTGTTATGGAAAAATTGCTTTACTGCACTGCGGCAGCAAAGCAATATAGATAGGAATTTGCTCATTAGAATGAAACCGTCATATTTGCCCAATAACGACGTCCATCAACAACAGACCAGTTACCGCCATTATCTGCATCAATAGTTTCACCACGAGTATTGCCAATATTTAATACGGCAAAGCTAAATAATACGTCTTTACTAAATTGGTAATTTAAGCCGAAGTCAACGGTACTATAAGCATCAGCATAGCGAGCTGGTCCTTTACTATATCCAGTACGTTGGTCTGCCCAAATACGTTTACCAACATAGTTATAACGAAGATAAGAATCCCATTGCTCGTTCATTTGCCAATTTAATTTTGCATTGGCACTATGTTTTGGTGTATTTGCTAGCGGATAACCATCATAAGAGAATTTTGCATCAGGTAGTTTGTCTTCTTTACGTTTTGAATTTTGGTAAGTGTAATTCAGTTCTAAATTCCAAGCTTTATGAAGAGGAATAAAGGCTGCAAGTTCAACTCCTTTGATATTAGCTTTACCAACATTATCATAGGTAAATAGATTTCCTCCAGTAACTGGATCGGTTTTTCCAGCTAACTGATAGCTGATCAGTTTATTTTTAAAATCAGTATTAAATAGTGTCATTGAGGCTCTAAGACCATTTACACCATTATACTCAACACCAATTTCTTGGTTGACACTTGTTTCTGGTTTTAGATCAGCGTTCCCATAAATAACGCCAGCGCCACTTTGGGTTGAGGTAATATAGTTCGGGCTAATTTCACGAATGCTCGGAGCTTTAAATGCTTTAGCAACGCCACCTTTTACAGTCCATTCATTATTTAAGTGATAGACTAAGTAAGCACGAGGATTCCAGTGAGTACCATATTTCTCATGGTGATCCATACGAGCCCCTAATGTTAGTAATAAATCTTTGGTTAGGCTGATTTCATCTTCTAAAAAGAGTGCCTTTTGCGACATACTTTCTTCAAGTTGCTGAGTTTTTGCTTTTTTATTGACGACTTTAGTTACAGAGTCATCTTCTAATTTTGCATGTTGATATTGTCCACCAAAGACAAAGAAGTGTGAACCCAGCGGTAACATAAATTTTGCGTCAAATACAGTATTAGTAATTTCAGGGCTGCGTGGGTCATAACCTTTTAATTTTTCAGACCAAACCTCACGTTTTGCAGTTTCTTGGTATAAGCTAATTTCTGAATTAAATTTTCCCCAATCACCATAATGACTTATTGCCCAATGATTGCGAGAGAATTTAGTGGTGGATTGTACATTTTTAGTAATTGAACCGCCTCGGTTGGTTGTGGCAGCAAGAGATTCTCCAGGAGTTGCGGTTTTTTCTTGACGGTTACGACCAGCTTCAAATTCAAATTTATGCTTTTCATTTGGGGCTTGAATTGTCAAACCAAGTGCAACACTTTATCAAAATAGACCTCATAAGGTGTCTTCCAATTTAAACATTTACGTGGTCGGTGATTAAGTTTATCGACCGCCGCCTGTATCTTCACTTCTGAAACGGGTGTCATATCCATACCTTTCGGAAAATACTGTCGCAATAACCCATTAGCGTTTTCATCCGTTCCCCGCTGCCAAGGCTGATGTGGCGGAGGAAAATAAAATTCAACTTCAAGCGCTGATGTCACCTGCTGATGTTTGGCAAATTCTTTTCCTCTATCGGGCGTAATGCTCTTGAGGGGTTGATTTCTCAATACTGTTTCCATCGCCTTAACCACGTCTTCCGATTTTTTTGAAGATAACTTCGTCGCAATTAGAAAGCGACTGCGTCTATCATTCAACGTCAGCAAGCAGGCTTTGCCAAACTGCCCTGATACCGTATCCGCTTCCCAATCCCCCCAAGCGACTTCGCTCATTGGCTTCCTGTGGGCGTTGGTTTAACTCGTGGCTAATAATAATTTTGCCTCGTTTTTCTACACTGTTCACACGATGGCGCCGCTTGCCTTTATGACGCAGATAGCGTTTCGCGGTTTTACGCGCGTTATCAAACAGGCAGTCATTCATCGCCCGATAGATTGTCGTAAAACTAATTTGATATGGGCTGTTCTCGTGCTTTAACCGTTGCGAAATCTGCTCGGGCGACCAGTTATCCACGATGAACTTCTGCTTTACCAACTCAAAGAGGGCGGCGTTTTTTAGCTTCTTGTTTGGTTTACATTTAGCTCGTTTCTGCTGATAACCTTGTTGAGCCAACTGGGCAGTATAGCAGCACCTTGAGCAGCGTTTTAACTCTCTTGAAATCGTGGATTTATGTCGTTTGAGTGCAACGGCAATAGCGCCAATCGTGTGTCCCAATGCGTGAAAAATCATTATCTTTTCACGCTCATCTATTGTAAGATGGCGATAAGTGTTCATAAGTTTTTGTCCTTAATTTTTTCGAAAAATAAATTATAGCGGATTTCCTTATGAACACTTTTTTTATTTGTTGCACTTAGATTGTAAATTCAAGACTCAAATATTAATTAAGCTCTTCTAGTGGATACTTCCATATCCAATTACTTTCAAAATAACACTGCTTCAGAGAACCTGTACTATCATACTTCACTTAGTTCTTTAAGCTTGGAAGACGTGTAGCTAAGCCTCGTATACCAACAGCATGCACTTTACCAGTGATTTGGAAGATTCAAACGTAACTATTCTACTTGTTGCTCTATACATTAGTTTACTTAAATATCTTCACTACTTCCTAGTATAGGTTCTTTAATAAATATTTATGTCATTAAGTAAATGAAATAGAATTTTCATAAATGTGATAAAGATCACATATTTAACTTTTTCTTTAAATATTTATTGAATATATTTTGAGCATTTCTTACTATTGTGTTTATCATTATAAATGAGAACAATTCTTATTTATATTTGTTGTTAATGGGTAGGGGATTAAAATATGAAAAGTAAAGCTATCATATCTCTTTATGCTTGGGGAGCCAGCTTTGTTTATGCCATTCCAATTTATGCCGAGGCAACTGAACAACTTGGTACTATTGTTGTCCATGCTACTTCTGAAAAAAAAGACGAGCAGGGTAAAGACGATGAGTATCAACGTAATATCACCAATATATACATGGGCAAAGACACCGTGGAACGCTACAAAGGTGCTGCACCGGCAGATTTGTTCCAAGGCTTTAACGGTGTTTACAGCGGAGATGCTCGTAATAGCGGTGCAGTAGATCCAAATATCCGAGGTATACAAGGGCAAGGTCGTATTCCCGTTACTATAGATGGCACAGAACAGGCACTTACTACTTGGCGTGGTTATAACGGAGCCAATAACCGTAATTATCTTGACCCAAATCTAATCGGCGGTATTACCGTAGAAAAGGGGCCTGATTTAGCTTCAGGTCATCAATCTGGTATTGGCGGTGCGGTAAAAATGCGTACGATTGATGCCGATGATATTGTCAAGCCCGGACAAAAAATAGGTGTGGAACTGAAGTTAGAAACCAGTAATAATTCCGTAAAAGAACGCATTCCTGATTTTAAATGGGGGCAGGATTATCGCGTAGTCGGTGATGGCACACCAGGTGATTTCTCTCCCATTACATTGGTAAAACCACAAACCAAAGGAAAATATTTTAAAGACAATGCTATGCGTTTAGCTATTGGTGTAAAAGAAGATAAATTCGATGTTCTTGCCGCATATAGTTATCGTAGTAAAGGAAATTATCTAGCGGGAAAAGGTGGCGCTCATAAATATGAAGGTATTGTCGATCAAGATTCAGGACGGGATATTAAGCAGATTGAACCGAATTTACCCTTTGCCGCATCAATTTATCGCCCGCATACCGAAATTCCAAATACGTCTAGTACTATGGAATCCTATTTACTAAAAAATACTGTTCGTTTAACAGATAAACAAACATTGAAGATGGGATATCGTAATACAAAGATTACTTATGGCGAAATAATGCCGTCTCGTCTTGATTTTAAGGCATTTCACGGATTTGTTCCGCAATGGCCGCTTGCAACTGTTAAGCAAAATGCCTTTAATTTAGATTATGAATATAACCCGGATAATCCATGGATCAATTTTAAAGCAGGCGCGTGGTACACCCGCACTAAGAGCGATACCAATACTTCAGGCGGAAATCCGCGTGAAGCCAACTCAATGGATGTAAATTGGACCTTAGCAACCAGTTCATGTGTTTCTGTTAATCCTTTTCCAACAACGCCACATGATTACCTTATTATTGACCACGCTTGTTTAACTGAAAAAGGTGAACAGTTAATTAAAAAAAATCCGAATACTAACGGTAAATACAGCTATGTTAATGCAGCTCAGGTCAATGCCTATAATACTCGACGAGGTATTCACTTAAGTAATACCATGAATCTAACCGATAAACTAGATTTAACGATTTCAGGCGCATTACAAAAAGAATTATTAACCAGTAGCCATTTTAATGCCAAACCAAACCCAAGTAGTACTTATGAGAGCCCGCCACGCGCGGGGCGACGCAAAGAATGGGATATTACCTTTAATTTTAACTATCGTCCTACAGATTGGTTAATGCTTACTGCAGGTGCTCGTTATAACGAATATTGGTCGTTTGATGATTATTTAGACTATTTGGTGAAATCAGGGGAATTAGATAAACTTTATGATGATGAAATTAATGTGGGACAGTCTTTTGAATATAATGAAGTGATGAATAAAGATGAATGGGAACAATATCAGGCACTAGAAAAACAATGGCAAGAATGTAATAGCTGCCCTAGTGAGAATGAGATATATTCAAAGTTAGAAAAATTGAAAAAAAAAGCAAGTTCAGTTGAAGAAGGCAGACGTTATCGAGTTGGTTCAATAGATTGGCGTTATCGTGATGATGGGCGGTTACATCGAGAAGATAATCCTTTTTATAATGGTAAATTAAAAAATGAAAAAATAAAGGATCCGATAACAGGAGAACTTGTTAGTAAATATGAAATGCATGGCAGTATGCTCTCATTTAGTGAAGAAATGAAAGAAATCGATAAATTAACCAAAGTGGAGAAAAAACGTGGACATGCCTTTTCTCCTGCATTTTCTATTACGGCATTTTTGACTGATCATTCTCGTATGTATTTACGTTATACCCAATACGCCCGTATGCCGAGTATTTTTGAAACGACAGTCGGGTTTTCTGCCAGCGCGGATACTTCGGCACGTTTTAAAAATGCCAAATTGAAACCAGAAAAAGCCCGTAATATTGAGATTGGTTATGTACATGATCTAGGGCATTATTTTAGTTCACCCACTAAAGCAGATATTAAGTTAAGCTACTACCATAATGAAACCCGAAATGTGATAGACCGTGATACCGAATTTCGTTTTGTGCAATTAGCTAAACGTAAATTAGAAGGGATTGAATTACAAGCTCGTTATGATAACGGAGATTTCTTTGGTGATTTAGGAGTTGAATATCATCTAAAAAATAAGGTGTGTGATGCTGATACCGCAGTAGAATTAGATCCTATCCAAATGCGCGTCCCAAGTTGTATCACTGGCGGTTTTGCATGGGGATATCTGCGTACGCAATTGCAACCCAAATATTCGATCAGTGCTAATTTAGGTGCACGTTTCTTTGCGCGTAAGTTAGAAATCGGTACGCGCTGGCTTTATCACAGTAAAGCAAAAAATAAAGATGAAGACAGACTATGGAAACTAAAAGTTTTAGATGACGGGGTTTGGAATCGACCAATGTCTTGGCAACCGGTATTAACACTGGATGCGTATATTAAGTATCAATTCTCACCAAATTTAACTATGGAATTAATCGGTACCAATTTAACTGACCGTTATTATCTTGACCCAATGACACGTTCAATGATTCCTGCACCAGGTAGAACGGTGAAACTTGAGGTTACAGCAAGATTTTAGTAGAACATTTACGTCCTTCTAAAAGGAGGCAGCAAAACTTTGTGACCAAACGCCGCTTTACTGCCTTATGAAAACATACAATTTCAATCAGAAAATGTATGGATATTTATCCGGGAAATAATTCCCACAATAAACGTGGAGATTTTATCATGAAAAAATCGATTTTAGCTACCGTAATTTTAGCTGCATTTTCAGTAGCTGCAACCGCACAAGCTGCGGTTGTTACTTCAGGCATTTCTAATGACAGAGTAGCCTTGCAACTTCCTGCAAAAGGCTCAACTAAACATAATGGTTGGTTCCATCAAGATAAGGGGGGCTTGCCTGGTGTAAAAGTTGAAGGTGTAACTAAGAAAGTCACCAGTTTCCAATCATTAACTAACATCACAAAAAATACTCAGTGGTTAAAAGTATTTGGCGGAGTAGATAAAAATGGTGTTGTGGTATTGAAAATGGGGAACTTACCGAGTTGGGTACCTGGCTTCCATGACAAATTAGGCAATTTTGCCTTTAAAAAAGTAGGTGCGGAAGAACTTTACTTCGGTGAATGGTTAGCCAAAGGAGGCGATATTAATAAAGATCGTGTTGTTTACTATGCCGGCAATAACAAAACGGAGGTTATGCCGACAGGTGGAACAGCAGTGTATGACGTTGTGGGTATCAATAATAACTCAGAGTTAGACAATGTAGTATTAAAAGGTCAAATGACGGCCGATTTCAACAAAGGGAAACTTAACGGTTCTATCAGTAAATCAGGATTAACAGTAAAAGTGGAAGATGCCAAAATTAACTTTGACGCCAGTTTCACAGGTAATGCCGTTGCAAATGGTAATATTAAAGGGATGACTAACGGCCATTTCTTTGGTAAGGATGCCGCAGCTTTGGCTGGTTATGCTAAATTTAATGGTAATAACCAATACGATACTGCATTTGGAGGTACGAAGAAATAATTGTTTTATTATGAAAGGGGAAAATATCCCCTTTTTTCTTATTGTTATACGGATTTCTTATGAAAAAGCATTGTTTAATTTATTTATTATTCTGTTTTTGTGCAACAGCATTTGCAGATATACAGGAACAGGATGCATTGCGTTTATGGCGACAACACACACGGCAATCAACACAGCAACAGCATGAAAAACATACTATAAATGACTCACAGCCTTTGAACGAAATTACTATTGATGGGCAATCCTTTGAAGTAGAGCAAAATGTCCAAGCAGTAGGGCAGGCGCTGTATATTGCATTGAACCAACAACTATGGCAATACGCTGAGAAATTTTTAGCCCAATATAAAACATTTGCGGATCATAAAACTGAACTCGTTTGGTTTGCCGAAGGTGCGTTAGCTCATGAACGCGGAGATTTTTCTTTAGCGGAACAACGTTATCATCAGTTGTTACAAGCTCAACCTGATTTTCTGCGAGGGCAGTTAGATTTAGCTAGAATTTTGTTTAAAGATAAAAAAAATATGGAATCGGCCGCACTTTTCCGTAAGATAGCGCAACAACCGTTACCTGAGAGCGTACTTGATACTGTACGAGATTATCAACAAGCATTGGAACAACGAGAACGTTGGTATAACTCGTTTACATTCGGTTATCTATATAATAAAAATTTGAATCAGTCACCACAGCAAGAAAAATGTTTATTGGAAAGTAACGGTCAATGTCTGATAAATAGGCGTTCGCCCGATGCGATTAATACCCATGGTTGGCGTTACGATTTTACTGCACAACGCCGTATTTCGTTGCATAGCCATCATGGTTTGGCATTTTACCTCAATAGCTATGGGCAATTTTATCCACATGAACATGAATACAATGAAAATACGTTAAAAACTTATGTAGGATACAGTTTTAGTAATGCTAATACAGAGATTTCCGTTGCACCGTTACTGGAACATAATGTCTTCGGTAATCATCGTAATTATCACGGTTGGGGAGGACATTTTGAATGGACGCAAAATATTTCATCTCGTCATTTATGGAATATGCAATTTGAGCAGAAAAGATTGCACTATAGTGATCATTATAGCAGCTTCACTAAAGCAAATTTAAGTACGTTATTCGGTACTTGGTATTATTTGTATTCGCCAAAAACTACGTTGTTCGGTGGAGTGGATTGGCAATACCGTTCTACACCTGATCATGCCCAAGCCTATCATTTACTCGGTGCACGTTTAGGTTTTAATCATCAATTTGACTTTGGATTAAATGCGACTGCAATAGCATTGTTACGCCGTTATAACTATCAAAGCTATCATGCCGCATTAGAAGTTACCCGTAAGGATCGGCAACAGATTTATCTGTTAATTTTAAAAATGCCCCAATGGAACTTCAAAGGTATCACGCCTAATTTGTTATTTAAACATACACGTAATCATAGCAATGCCGATTATATATATTCTTACAAACAAAGTGAGGTACAACTGAATTTTGAATTACAGTTCTAGGATATAGAGATTCAAGTGTGAGTAAATTACTAACAATATTTCATCAACTTGTAATTATGAGTTATGTACTTTACGTCTAAAAAATTTTTTTATCAATAATAAACTTCATATTCAAAGTATTTGCTTTAACAGGCTAAATCCACAAAATTCTGTGGCTCAAGGAATTGAATGTTAGTTCTTATATATGTGCTGACTTACATTGCATGTTAAGGACCTATTACATTTGATGATATATTGGAAATATTACGGCATAATGTCAAGTCTTTCCTTAATATCACTATAGAACACCTACATTCAGGCTTTACAAACATAAAAAAGCTGCGTAGGATCATTGATGTTGATTAAGTGATCAATACCCATTTTGGGATGTATTGGCTAGGTACACCCAACAATAGGAAGTATTTTAGCGGATTGACTAGAATATATTCCTACGCACTTGATTCAAAATCCGCCGCCCTTAAAAGCGTGTCGGTTCGAGTCTGACCCTAGCACCATATGAAATAGATTTCTTTAGTGTAAAAACCTGTGAATTATCAATTATTTGCAGGTTTTTTATTTATGCAGCATCAATAAGATCATCATTATCTGCTTTGCTATTTGCTATATCCAAAGTAGAGTTTGACGAAAATTTGACGTGATTGGCGTATGTCAATAAATGATCGGCATTTAAGTGAGCATACTTTTGCACTATTTCTATTGTTTCCCAACCTCCTAATTCTTTAAGTACCATTAGCGGGGTACCGCTCTGAAAAATCGCCAATTTAGCCCAGATTGCCAGACCACCGTATTGTGTGGAGATACTACCTATCTTAAGGTCAATGGAGAATGGCATTATCTTGCGGTTGTGCTGAATTTAGCCCATCGCCAAGTAGTAGGTTGGCGATTGCAAAGAGAGCATAATGCGGATTTAGTGGTAGAGGCATTAAATCCTGCGATGCTAACGACAGCAAGGACAAAAGAGATGATATTTCATTCAGACCAAGAGAGTATTTATCGGAGTTATCCCTTTACGCAATGTGTGAAACGTCATGGATTAATCCAGAGTATGAGCCGTCGCGGCAATTGTTGGGATAATGCGCCGATGGAGCGTTGGTTTAGAAGTTTTAAATATGAATGGATGTTAAAAGGGGGTTATGCTTCATTGTCGGCAGCGAAGGAGGATATTAAGAATTATGTATTTTATTATAATACCGTTCGTCCTCATGCTTACAATCAGGGATTACCACCCGTTTTAGCAAAACAACCTATCAGGGACTGTTAAATTAGTGGATCACTACATTTTTATTTTTAACATTTTGGAATAAATACAACTAAAAAGATGGAAATTCATGAATTTAAAACTTGATGAAAACGGAAACGTTGTTGTTATTGATGGCAAGTCAATTTATATCCACGACGACAGTAAAGAGATCACATCTAATAGAAGACCAGTAAAACTGGCCTTTCTATTAAAGTGATTGCATAGATGTAGCAAAAAAAGGTTGAATATGTATATTGCAATGCTGTTCTGTTTGCCATAGATCATATTCGCTTTGCATGTTAAGCCAGAAAATTGGTTCAGTATTTAGTGCTTGTCCTAACCTAATTGCCATTTCAGCAGAAACAGCGGCTTTAGCGTTTAATACACGAGATAAAGTAACACGAGATACACCTAATTTCTTAGCGGCTTCTGTAACAGACATGTCTCCCAAATATTCTTTTAATACTTCACCAGGATGAGCAGGGTTATACATACGCATAAAACCTCCTAATTAATGATAATCTTGATAATCAACGACTTCAGCGCGACCATTTTCAAATTTAAATGTAATACGCCAATTACCATTTACTTTAATAGACCAGTGGTTAACGAGCTTACCTTTTAATTGATGTAGGTTCCAACTCGGCGGCACTCTTAAATCCAATGGACTTGTTGCACTGTTTAAGGCAGTAAGCTGGATTCTCAATTTACTTGCGTGGCTGGGTTGAATTCCAGATGTTGAGCCAGTTATAAAAAACAATTCCAACCCTTTATGTTTAAATGACTTAATCATCAATATAACTCATTCATTTGTATAGTGTAACTATACATTATTAAGGTGAACCTGTAAATGTATGCGATACAAACCTTTGAGGTTTTGCAATGGAAACATTTAATTATCAGTTGAGTTATGGCATAAAAATGAAGAAAAACCATCTAGCCAACTTTAGGAATGCAATTCATAAAAAACTACACCCAAATACATAAAAGTAGATGAGGTGTAGTTTTTAGAAATTAATTATTTATATTTTTTGTGATAATCGTTGCGGATAGAAAGTAATGTTTTGGCTTTTTCTTTGGCTTGCTCAAGTTCGCCTTTTGCTGCTAACGCGGAGGATTCGTCAATAACAGCGATAAAATGCTGCATACCTTGCTGATAATCTTTAAATTCAGCACTATCCTTACCTTTATTCGCTAAGCTGCCAGGGACAAGATCAAGTGAACGTTGTGCTGCAGCTTTAAGCTCAGAAAGGTGTTTTTGCATAGTTTCTGCGTTATCGGCTTTTAACGCTGGCCCAATATTTTTAGCAAAAAACTGCATTTCTTGAACAACAGTATCAGCCATACTAAAGGCGCTAAAAGCTAATAAACCACTAAATAGTACAGTTTTCATTAAAGTTGTTGTTTTCATCATCACTCCTTTATTAGTTATACAAAATCGTAAAAATAAGCTAACAAGCGAAACAACTATAACGTTTAATTAACGCTATTTCTAATTATTTTTTCGATGTTTTTAAGCCCGTTTAACCGAGTTTCAGTCAAACGTTGTTCAATTTTTAATTGTTGTAATAAAGGAGTAATTTGGAATGTTTTCAGTTGCTCACCGTTTTGTTCGCTAATTGCTGTTTGTAAGATAAAAAGAATGCCATTCAAAATGCGCGCCTCACTATAAGCAATACATTGCCATTGCTGATTTTGATAAAAGATTTTAAACCACAAACGACTTTCGCAACCCTCAATTAGTGGTAATTGCTCAAGTAGATGCTCGTCAGGTTTCGGTAACTGTTTTGCTAGCAAAATCAGCTGACGATAGCGTTGTTCCCAACTTGTACATTGTGCAAAGAGCGTTTCAATTTCGGCAAAAGTCATTCATCCTCCAAGATAGCGAGAGCATTATCCAAAGCATTAAAAAATAAATTTAGATCCTGTTGATGATTATAAGGCGCTAATGAAATACGTAAGGTACCGCGCTGTTGTAAAAAATGTAGATAAGGTTGTGCGCAATGTTGCCCTGTGCGTAATGCAATTTGCTGTTCGCTCAACAGGGTTGCCAAATCGCTATTATCAATATGTTGAAACACAAAGCTAATAATATGGCTATCAATATCACTGAATATTTGGCAATTAGCATATTGTGTTAGACGTTGGTGAAATTGTTGTGCTAATTGTCGGGTATAAGCCATTAACTGGGCAAAATCGTATTGTTGCAACCATTGCAAGACTGCGCCAAAACCAATAACCGCAGCAATATTTGGTGTACCAGCTTCAAGGCGATAAGGTAATTCTTGAAAAGTAGTTTGTTGGTTGGTGACTTGTTGCACCATTTTCCCACCAAATAAAAGCGGCGTTAATTGCTGTAATGCGGATTTCTTTCCTGATAATACACCTAAGCCAGTTGGCCCAAATAGCTTATGAGCGGAAAATGCTAAGAAATCAATATCCATTTGTTGTAGTGAAATTTTTTGATGCAACACTGCTTGCGCTGCATCAATAACAATAAAGGCATTTGGTGCCAATTGACGAATTAACGGACAAAATTGTTCTAAAGGCTGCCGATAACCTGTTACATTCGAAACTAGATTTAATGCAACAATTTTGGTTTGTGGTGAAAGCGCTTGCTTTAGTGAAGCCATATCTATTTGATAATTGGCTTGTAGTGGTAAGACAACCAGTTTTACTTTGTGTACCAATGCGAGTTGTTGCCAAACAACAAAATTAGCATGATGTTCAGCTTCACTAATAATGATTTCATCATTTGGCGACAATGTATGTCGTAAACCGTAAGCAATCGTATTGATGCTATGAGTGGTGCCCGATGTCCAAACAATGCACGGACTATCCTCTGCATCAATAAATTCAGCAGTGATTTGACGTGCTTGTTCAAATAGTTGCGTTTGTTGCCAATCATATTGGCTGCGATGCACAGAACCAGCCGAACAATAAAATTGGGTTGTTGCTTCAATTAATGTTTGCGGGCGCAATGTTGTTGCAGCCGAATCTAAATAAACTGCAGTTGGATTCTGCTGCAAAAAAGGAAATTCCGCTCGAAAATTTTCAAGATCAAAAATTGGTATAGTCATTAACGGCATAATGAATTACAAGGAATACCATCATGATTACCATCTAAGTAATCAGCAGAGCATTGTTTAAAAAATTGGGTAGCTTCTGCACAAGATGAGAAACTTTTACAACTACGACGAGTGCCACAATTGTTGCTAGTCACGCTGGTTTTTCCTGGTTTTGGTAATGCTAGCAGAGGAGCCGTTGGATTTTGCGCTAATGGTGCACTTGGATTTTTCTCATGTTTGCGCCAATTGCTTGGATAAATTGGATTCTCATCTTGCCATAATCCAAGTCTTTTTTGTCTTGCTTCTGTTTCAGCTTGTAAGTATTGATTGCTATGTAAATATTCACGATAAGCCCAGGCTAAACCTTGTTGCACCATCGTTAAATTGATATTTTTTCCGCTAGCATCAAATACTTGCCCCACCACACGTCCATAACGATCATATTCATCTGATTGAATCGTAATGTTTTTCTTAAAAATCAATTGGGAAAGTAATTGGCGAGAACGATCACCATAAGGTTGTTTTTTTTCTGGTGCATCAACTTGTGCCAAACGTACGCGAATTTGTTTATTATTTTTTAATAAGCAAGTAAAGGTATCACCATCACTGATACTTACTACACGACATTGAATTTCACGAGCGGCAAAACTGTTGATTGCAACTAAAGTAAATAAAAATGCAATAATTATTCTTTTCATAACACTAAATTTATTTAAAAAAGTGACATTGATCACAAAATGGGAGTAGAATAGGTCCAATATTATTACACATTTCTATCGATGATGTTTCATAAAATCGTTGCTCTATTACGTTCACTCGCTATTTTATACGCCATGTTATACCTTGGTGAAGGGATTAATTATCTTTTACCTATTGGTATTCCAGCGAGCATTTGGGGATTGTTGTTACTATTCACAGCATTGACACTAAAACTGATTAAAGAAGAATGGGTTTTACCTAGTGGTGCATTATTAATCCGCTATATGTCAGTACTATTTATTCCTCTTAGTGTCGGTATCATAGATTATTTTGATATTTTGACTAAACAGGCGTTATCTTTATTAATTCCAACCATTATTAGTACCTGTTTGGTATTGGTTTTTACCGCGTTATTAGCCGATTACTTCTTCTCTTATAATTCATTTGTTAAATTGCGTAAAAAGGCAAAAAAACGTAGTTTACGAGGTACAAAATGATTTATCTATATTGCGTGATGACCATTGTCACCTTTTCACTTGCTGTTGCTATCAATGAAAGAATTAAGTCATTAGTATTCAATTCTTTTGTGATTACAGTCTGTGTGTTAATTGCAATTTTATTAATCTTTGATATTCCTTATCACGATTACATTGCTGGCAATAAACCTTTGAGTGAATTATTAGGTCCATCTATTGTTGCATTAGCTATACCGCTCTATGAACAATTAAAGCAAATTAAACAATATTGGCGCAGTATTTTATTTATCACAACAATTTCATCAGCAGTTGCGATGATGAGTGGTGCATTAGTCGCATTTATGTTGGGCGGTGATCAACAAGTAATGGCGACTCTATTTGCGAAGTCGATTACCACACCATTAGCAATGGCGGTGTCGGGTACTATCGGCGGCGTACCAACGATTACAGTGGTATTAGTCATTATTGCTGGCTTGATTGGTTCAGTATTTGGCTACACGATCATCAAATTATTACGGATCAAAAGTAGTGAAGCGGCAGGTTTGGCGATTGGTACAGCTTCACACGCATTGGGTACAGCTGCCTGTATGGAGATTGATAAAAAAGCTGGTACTTATAGTTCCATTGCGTTGGTACTTTGCGGCGTGATTACCTCTTTAATTGCACCATTATTATTTGATTTAGTGCTGATTATTGTGAAAATCTTTTAAAGCGCCTTACGCATATCAATGTGTGGAATGTTATCTTCAAGATAAACTGTTGAAGTGGTAACAAAACCAAAGTGTTGATAAAACTCTTGCAGATAATGTTGTGCCTGAATCACGATAGGTAACTTTGGTGAAGTTTGCTGAATAAAAGTGAGCACTTGTGTAATCAATTGTTTAGCAATGCCTTGACCACGATATTCAGGCATGACTAAAACACGCCCAAAATGAACTTCCTCTTGCTGTTGATAAATTCTGGCATAAGCAACTGATTGCTGATCAATCGTGAACCATAAATGTGTGGCTATGCAATCGATGTTATCGACTTCTTGATAAGGACATTGCTGTTCAACAACAAAAATTGCTGTTCTTGCCTGATAAATCTGGAATAATTCTGTTGTTGTTAATTGTGAGAAAGTTTTACAGTGTAATTGCATCATTATCTTAGTTATAGCAAAGGACTAAAGAAGAAAAAGAGGCGTTCAATAATACGCTGCCATAAAGGACGTTTGCACCATTGTTGATAATCGAGAGGCATAGTTTGTTGATAATAACTTTGATGTAAGGCAGCAATCTCTTTTGCAAAATCGCGGTCTTCAACAATAATCATTACTTCAAAGTTTAATAAAAAGCTACGAATATCCATATTAACGCTGCCGACTAACGCTAAACGTTGATCGATTAGAATACTTTTGGTATGTAGCAGTCCACCGGTAAATTGATGAATTTTTACGCCAGCAGCAAGTAAATTATCAAATAAAGCACGACTCGCCCATTGCACCATCGTGGAATCATTTTTTTGCGGTAAGATAATATTAACTGCAACACCACGTTGAGCGGCAATTTTTAAAGCATCTTCAATACTTTGTGTTGGTACAAAATAGGGTGAAGTAATTGTGATTGATTTGCGTGCCGAGAAAATGGCCGTTAATAACGCTTGCGACATTAAATCATCAGGGAAACCCGGCCCAGTTGCCAAAATTTGTACTGCATGGGAATTGTCTTTTTCAATTGGTAATAATGGACAAAGAGAAAAAGCAAGAGACTGTTGTTGTTCGGTTTCTATTTCCCAGTCCCAAGCGTGTAGATGATTTAGAATGGAAGAAACGGGGCCATCCATTCTTACCATAATATCAATCCATTGACCAACATTGGCATCTTGTTTGAATTGGCTAGGATCAACCATATTCATACTGCCGGTATAAGAAATTTGGTTATCAATCACGACGATTTTACGATGCTGGCGTAAGTCAATTCGTTCCAAAAACATTCGTAATGGGTTAGCGTGCAGTGCTTCGAAAAACATCAATCCTTGTTTACGCAATTGTTGGCAATGTTTGCTTTTTAAGAAATCGCGGCTACCAACGGAATCTAACAAAATATGAATTTGTACACCACGTTGATATGCAGAAATGAGAGCTTGTTCCACCTGTTCAATCAAGCCGCCACTTTGCCAAATATAGAAGGTCATATTAATTGAGAATCTTGCCTTCTCAATATCTTGGATAATACTTTGGATAATACTTTCTGGGGTATTTAGAATATGTAGATCATTACCGAGAATGCAGGGAATTTTTTGCCGTTGCTGGCATAAATCAAAGAGTGGTCGATAGCGTAAAGCCTCGCTACTTTCGATAATATTTTTGTACTGTTGATATTGTTCAAACCACGCAATGTATTTTGGTCGTAATTGGTGGAATAGTTTAGCGCGACGAGAACCTAATTTAATTTCACCAAAGATGAAATAGGCAATAATGCCGATAACAGGCACTACATAAACAATGAGTAACCACGAAAGTGTCACAGAAATTGCTTGCTGTTTGGTAAGTAGGCGTAAGGTAATAGAAACCATACAAATCCAGATTAGCGCTGGAATGGCATATTGTAAAATTGTTGTAATATCTGTACTTACCATTATTTTTATATTATCAAACTATGAATTAGAAAATCGGCAATACGCCGATTTTCTTGCACTTTAAATGATCTTATCAGTTTGTTCTACAAACCAAGCGGCAATCGCCATAATAACAACTAATATTAGTAGTATCCAAGTTTGTGGAACCCAACTATGCCAGAAACCGTAGCCATAACCAAATAAGATCGGACCACAAGCTGCTAATAAATAACCGCCAGATTGCACAATACCGGATAATCTTGCGGTATTGGTCGGTGATGTAGTTTTTACTGACAACATTGTTAATAAATAAGGGAATAACGCACCACCCGCTAAACCAGTAAAGATATTGACTAATAACCAATAGGTGAAGCTATTGTAATTTAATAGCATCATCGCAACACCGATAAAGGAAATAGATATAAAGCCAGCAACGACAAGCTGGCGAGTACGGCTTGACCAGCGGATAAATGCTGATGGTAAAAATATCATTAATGGGATGGTTACTAACATATAGATACCTAACAGATATCCAGTGGTGCTTGCAGAAAGTCCTGCCTGTTGTCCCATTGTTGGTAACCAAGCGAGAGTTGTATAGAAATAAAGTGATTGTAAGCCGCCAAATACCACCAAACACCACGTATATTTATTTTTAAATAAAGTATTTTTTTGTGATTGATTGTGTGGTTTTTCTAAATAGTGATTGTGTTTAACATTCGGCAACCAGATAACTAATGCAAGCAGCAATATTGCAGATAATACTAAGATCATTGTTTGCCAATTGCTCATTTGAGTAATTGGAATTGCTAGTGATGAACCGATAATAGTGGCAAAAGTCATTGCCAATGAGTAAAGCGATGTTAATTTACCTAGGCGGCTAGGATAATTTGCCATAATGGCACTTGGTAATAAGACATTTAATACGGCAATTCCAATACCAATAATGATGGTACCAGTAAATAACAGCGGTAACGAAAAAATACGGATCGTAGAGCCAAGTATCATCAAAATTAATACTAAGGCGAATAATTTTTCAATCCCAAAGATTTGCCCTAAGCGAGCAGCAAAAGGGGAAACCAATGCAAACATTAACAATGGCAGAGTAGTTAAGATACCCAATGAACTAATAGGAATCGCAAATTCATCAGCGATTTGTTGCAAAATAGGCGGAATAGCGGTAAAAGGCACACGCAATACGACACCAATCATAATGATGCCCAGAATTAAAAAAGTAGTATTTTGTTTTTTCATTTTTATTCTTATTGTTGAAAACTTCAGTGAGAAATTAATTTATTCTACAAACAATACACCCTCTAAAAAGAGGGTGTATGTTACATAGATTGGTGAATAAAGAATTATTCAGCTGCTTTTAATTGTTGGTAATAGTTTTCATAGTATTGAATTGCATCACCAACATCATCTTGCCAGTAGCTATTTTTAAGCACTTCCGCTGGTGGGTAAATGCTTGGATCTTCGGTAATCTCTTTTGGCAACATTTCTTTCGCTTTTAAATTGGTGGTTGGATAACCAATTTCAGTTGCTAAACGAGCAGCTACTTTCGGACTTAATAAGTAATTAATTAATTTATGCGCCGCTTCAGGGTTTTTAGATGTTTTTGGAATTGCCAAAGTATCAACCCATAATACTGGTCCTTCTTTCGGATATACTGCACCAACTGGAGCACCTTCTTTCTTCGCGATACGCACAGAACCATTCCATAATTGACCTAATTCCACTTCACCAGCAATAAATGAGTTCGCTGGGTTATCAGAAGTGAAAGCCAATACGTTTGGACGTAATTTGAGTAATTCTTCGTATGCTTTTTTAATCACTGCAGGATCTTTAGTATTTGGATCTTCACCAAGTTTTAATAGCGCAATATTAAATACTTCGCGAGCGTCATCTAATAATTGCACTTTTCCTTTAAACTCAGGTTTCCAAAGATCTGCCCAAGAATTAAATTGGTCCGCTTTGTAGGTGTTAGTATTGAAAACAATTTCAGGAGCACCTAAAAGTTGAGGAAGTGAATATTTATTACCTGGATCATAAGGCTTGTTCAACATATTTGGGTCGAGATCTTTAATCACAGGCAATTTACTATGATCTAAAGGCAATAGCATTCCTTCTTTTGCCATTTTAGATACGAAGTAGTTTGATGGTGCAATAACATCATAGGTTGCACTATCACCTAAAGTTTTCAACTTAGCATACATAGTCTCATTAGATTCAAGACTAGACACGTTTACTTTAATACCAGTTTCTTTGGTGAAATCATCCAATAAACCGTCAGGTACATATTCTGTCCAAGTATAAAGATAAACGGTATCTCCCTCTGCGTGAGCAACCGCATGAATACCAAGAGCAAGCGTACTAATACCTAATAAAGTAGTGATTTTTTTCACAAAATTCTCCGTTATAGTTAATTAAAGCCATAGCTCGACCAAAGCCAAGCGGATATAAAAATCAAAATGATTTTTGTAGGTACTTGTTGATGGATAACGTGTTGAGAAAACACATCAGACAAGGAAGGCCATTGTATAAAGTGTTTACCAATATGGCAACCATTAATGCTAATAAATACAATTAAATAAAATTTAGGGGCTGAAGTAGATTAGCGTTAAATCTGACACCATTTCCGCAGGATTTTGAGCTGTTGAGATGGTGTCCCATAATTGAAACGAAACTCACATTCTTTCAAAAAAAGAGGGAAAGATTTTCGATCAATTCCATTATACTTTCTTAGCACACGCTTTGCTTGATTCCAAAAATTCTCTATCCCATTAATGTGATTTCGCCGCTCAGCAAAATGAGTACTGTGGTTAATTCTATAATGCGTAAACTCACTAACATCTAGCACATCATAGCTATGATAACAATCTGTATAAACAATGCTATCTGGTTGTATTTTCTTTTTAATAACAGTAAGTAAGGTATCAGTCTTAGTGTTTTGTACAGTTACTGTGTAAACTTTTCCATGGCGTTTAAGCATGCCAAACACCACCATTTTACCAGCTGCACCCCGACCTCTTTTCCCTTTTCGCACACCACCAAAATAGCTTTCATCTAACTCTACTTCGCCATCGAAAAGTTCATGTGCTTGTAGTGCTAAATGATGGCTGATAACGAGACGAATTTTTCGATAAAACAAGATGGCAGTATTGGCTTGAATGCCAAGCAAATCTGCTGCTGATCGTGCTGTTACTTCTAATACAAAAAATTCAAGCAGTTTTCTTTGTATAGATTTCTTTAGTTTACAATTGGTTATCTTCATTTTTGTAGCTTAGCATAAGTGCTAATCTACTTCAGCCCCAAAATCAATAATCTGGTGGATGAGGCAATGATTGATTTGTTATATAAAGCAAGTCAAGCAGGCGTTACCATTAAAATGATTGTGCGCGGAATGTGCTCATTAAAAGCTGGAGTCAAAGGATTAAGCGACAACATTCATATTATTAGTATTGTGGATCGTTTTCTAGAGCACCCAAGAGTCTATTATTTTGCGAATAATGGTGATCCTGATGTTTATATCTCTTCTGCGGATTGGATGACTAGAAATCTTGATCGGCGTATTGAGGTTGGTACACCTTTACTCGATCCAGATGCTAAACAATGTGTGATTGATATTTTAAATATACAGCTTGCAGATAATGTCAAAGCGCGAGTGATTGACAGTAAAGAACAAAATGATTATGTGCAAAATGATGAACCACGATGTCGTTCTCAACTTGCCATTTATGATTATTTAGCTGCGAGAGCTAATGAAAAATAGGATGTAATGATGAATGGAGTAAAAACATTGACAACTTCTCAGCATAAAGAATTTGCTGCGATTGATTTAGGTTCGAATAGTTTTCATATGATTTGTAGTGGTAGACTAATTCCGCAGTCCTCAATAGGTGGTAAACTATCACAAAAAGAGGACAATTTAATGAGAAGAACATTTAGCCCAGAATATAAAGCTGCGGCAGTAAAATTGGTGACCGAACAAGGTTATTCCATCCCACAAGCGTGCTTGGAATTAGGGATAGGAGAAACGGCATTACGTCGTTGGGTAAAACAAGTACAAGCAGAACAACAAGGTTATGTATTACCAGGCAGCAAGCCGATATCCCCCGAACAACAACGCATACGGGAACTGGAGAAACGGATAAAAATACTCGAAGAGGACAAAGAAATCCTAAAAAAGGCTACAGCGATTTTTATGTCTCTCGACAACGCCGCTACCAAGCGATAAAGGCATTAAAATCGTATGGTATCAAACGGGTGTGTGCGTTGTTTGAGGTATCAGAAAGTGCCTATTATGCCCAGTTAAGACAGGGTAGCAAGCCAAACAAATATGGACGTTTATCGTTAGAAATAAAGGCATTATTTGATGAAAGTCGAGGTTCAGCAGGTAAACGGACATTGAAAGCGAGATTACAGCATAAAGGGATTAAGGTAGGATTAGCGCTTATCCGTAAATTGATGAAGCAACAAGGTTTAGAGAGTAAACAACCGAAGAAACGTTATTCTTATCCATTTGCTGAGGGACAAACGATGCCATTTAATCATCTGTTAAACCGCCAATTTACTCCAGATGCCCAGACCACCGTATTGTGTGGTGATACAACCTATCTTAAGGTGAATGGAGAATGGCATTATCTTGCAGTTGTGCTGAATTTAGCTCATCGTCAAGTAGTCGGTTGGCGATTGCAAAGAGAGCATAATGCAGATTTAGTGGTAGAGGCATTAAATCATGCGATGCTAACGACAGCAAGGACAAAAGAGATGATATTTCATTCAGACCAAGGGAGTGTTTATCGGAGTTATCCCTTTACGCAATGTGTGAAACGTCATGGATTAATCCAGAGTATGAGTCGTCGAGGTAATTGTTGGGACAATGCGCCGATGGAGCGTTGGTTTAGAAGTTTTAAATATGAATGGATGTTAAAAGGGGGTTATGCTTCATTGTCGGCAGCGAAGGAGGACATTAAGAATTATGTATTTTATTATAATACTGTTCGTCCTCATGCTTACAATCAGGGATTACCACCCGTTTTCGCAAAACAACCTATCAGGGACTGTTAAATTAGTGGATCACTACAATTATTGTGAGAGTGGTCAATGGCTCGATTCAAGTGTTATCGCGATTAAAACAACGAGTACAACTAGGGAATGGCTTAGATGAAAAACACCATTTAAGCCAAGAGGCGATTCAACGCGGTGTAGATTGTTTGGCACTATTTGCAGAACGTTTACAAGGTTTTTCTCCGGAACAGGTAAAGGTTGTTGCAACCTATACATTACGTCGAGCAGAGAATAGTGATGAGTTTTTAGAAGCGGCAAAAAAGGTTTTTCCTTTCCCGATTCGCATTATTTCTGGTGCTGAAGAGGCGAAGTTAATTTATCTGGGGGTTTCGCATACGCAGCCAGAAAATGGGCGCAAATTTGTGGTTGATATCGGTGGCGGCTCAACAGAAATGATCATTGGTAAAGGTTTCACGCCAGAATTAGCAGAAAGTCGCCATATGGGATGTGTTAGCTTTACTAAGGCTTTTTTTCCTGATGGTAAGATTAGCGAAAAACAATTTAATTTAGCCCAGAAAACGGCTCTATCTAGGATCGAAGATCTCTCGTGGGAATATCGTCATCTAGGCTGGGATTCAGCATTAGGATCATCTGGAACGATTAAAGCGATTAGCCAGGTTATTGCCGAAAACTTTAATCCGGACGGTATCATTACGACCAAAACGTTACAACAAGTGGTTGCCTTAATTTTAAAGTTTGATTCGTTTGATAAACTGAAAATTGCAGGATTGAGCGAAGATCGTGTTGGTATCTTTGTAGCAGGCGTTGCGATTTTGAGTGCTGTTTTTGAAAATTATCGAATTGAACAAATGCGCTATTCCGATGGTGCATTGCGTGAAGGTGTGCTGTATAGCTTTGAGCATGATTTTCAAGTTGATGATATTCGTGAGCGGACCGTTATCAGCTTGATTGAACATTTCTGGATTGATAAAGAACAAGCGTTACGAGTTGCCGATACTGCGATTTTATTAGCAAAGCGTTACCAACGTTGGCAAAATAGCGAACAAGTTGAGGAGTTGCAAAGTATTCTATTAGCAGCCGCGTTACTACACGAAACCGGTATGGTAGTAAATCATAGTGGATCACATAAACATGCAACCTATATTTTGCAAAATAGTGAATTGCCCGGTTTTGATCCTATGCAAAAGAAATTATTAGTGACGTTAATTCGCTTTCATCTCAAATCATTGAAGCAATTAGATTTACCGAAAGGTAGTCGATATAACAATCAAGATATCCTAAGTCTGATTATTATGTTGCGTCTTGCAGTCATTATTAATCGCTCGCGTCGTGCGACAGAATTAACGGAGAAATTTGCGTTGCATGTTAATGCTGAGGCGAATAAATGGGAATTAGAATTTGAGCCCGGTTATTTAGAAAGAAATCCATTGACGAAAAATGATTTGTTAGAGGAGCAAAATAATCTGCGCACTGTAGGTGTTCATTTCTCAGTACAATAATGAGTTACTGTACAACGTTTTTAAATGAATAAACCCACGATCTTTTGGAGTCGTGGGTTTATTTTTTACTGATAACTGATTAAGTTCTATCTTTACGGGAAATAATCTGACTTAAAATCACCAAGGTTAATGAGAATACAATCATAATTGTTGCTAACGCATTAACTTCTGGCGTTACCCCAGTTTTCACTAATGAGAAGATTTTTAGCGGTAATACTTCATAACTTACGCCAGTTACGAATGAAGATACCACCACATCATCTAATGAAATGGTAAAACTTAACAACCAGCTAGAAACAATCGCCGGTAACGCTAACGGTACAATAATTTTACGCAAAATAGTTGTTTCGCTTGCACCAAGATCACGTGCAGCTTCTAACATCTTCACATCGAAACCTTTCAAACGTGAGAATACCGCAACAACCACATAAGGTAAACAGAAGGTAACGTGCGCAAATAATAATGACCAAAAGCCTAGTGAAATACCAACTAGCATAAATAACGCTAATAACGATACCGCCATCACAATATCTGGCGACATCATCACGATAAATAACATTCCACCAACGAATTTTTTGCCTTTAAATTGATAACGGTAAAGCGCAATAGCGGTTAATAATCCGATTAATGTTGCTACCGTTGCCGCAAAGAAAGCAATGGTGATGGAATGGAATGCCGCCTGTAATAAAGTATTATTATTGGCAAGACGTTCATACCAGTTAAAACTAAATCCTTTCCAAGACAGCCCATAACGGTCTAAATTGAAAGAGTTAATAACTAAAATAATGATTGGAATATACAAATAAGCATAGACCAAAAATAAAAAGAGATTACGTAGTGAACGTTTCATTATTCCAACTCCGATTTCTTGTTGAACAACTTACCAGCGCGGTAGTAAATGAACAATAAAAGTGCCATCAGAATCGTTAATGCAATACTGATTGAAGAACCAAATGGCCAGTTACGTGCAATTAAGAATTCACTCTTAATTACGTTACCAACTAATAGAACTTTCGCACCACCAAGTAAATCTGCTACATAGAACATTCCCATTGCAGGTAATAATACTAATAAGCAACCAGCAATAATGCCTGGCATTGTTAATGGAACAATAATTTTCACAAAACGCTGAAACGCATTCGCACCAAGATCTTTCGCTGCTTCTAATAAGCGTTGATCCAATTTCTCAATTGATGAGTAAAGAGGCAGAATCATAAATGGTAATAGAATATAGACTAAACCAATAATGACTGCGACTTCAGTGTTCAAAATACGAATTGGTGTATCAATAATACCTAGCCATAATAAAGTGTTATTTAGCACACCTTTTACACCTAGGAAGATCTTCATACCATAAATACGAATCAATGAATTCGTCCAGAAAGGTAAAATCACTAAGAACAACATCACTGGACGGAATGTAGGTTTCATTTTGGCAATCATAAATGCAAATGGATAACCAATCACTAAACAAATAATAGTGGCAATTCCCGACATATAGAGGGAATTCCACAATACTTGCGCGTAGAGCGGTTCAATTAAACGTTTATAACTGTCTAATGAAAAAGTAAATTCGACTAAATTACTACTATCGCGAGTTAAGAAACTGGTAATCAATACCAAAAGATTTGGCACTAATACAAAGAATATTAGCCAAGCAAAAATAATAGTAACAGTAAAATTCTGAAATTTACGCGTTGTTATCTTCATCATCGTCAAGTACCACTTCCCAGCTTTCAACCCAAGTTATAGCGACTTTCTGATTAAGAGAGTGATCAACATCTGGATCATCCTCATTGAAAAATTCGCTGACTAGCACCCGATTACCGCACTCTAATTCAACGGTAGATTCCAAGGTCATACCTTTATAGTTACGTTCACGCACATAACCAATTAGACCTTCATGAGCCTCTTTATCGTGTACTTCTTCGATACGAATATCTTCAGGACGAAGTAATACTTTTAATTTTTGTCCCGCTTCGACAGGACGAGTTACATAGATGTCACAGATACGTCCTTCAACATTGGCTTGTACCCGTTTTTCATCAACGCGGTGTAAAACAGTAGCGTCGAAAATATTGATTTCACCAATAAATTTCGCCACGAATAAACTTTTCGGATCTTCGTAAATCTCACGTGGTGTACCATCTTGCTCGATCTTACCTTGACGCAACACAATAATACGATCAGACATTGTTAATGCCTCTTCTTGATCGTGTGTTACAAAAATAAAGGTAATGCCAAGCTGACGTTGTAAAGCTTTTAATTCATTCTGCATTTGCTGACGAAGTTTATAATCCAATGCAGAAAGGGATTCGTCCAGTAATAGCACTTTTGGTTTATTTACCACCGCACGAGCAATAGCAACACGTTGTTGCTGACCACCAGAAAGTTGCGCTGGTTTACGATCTGCAAATTCTTCCAATTGCACCATTCTTAATGCTTCAAGTACACGAGGCTTAATTTCTTCGTTAGGTACTTTTTGCATACGCAAACCGAAAGCCACATTTTCAAAAATTGTCATATGTGGGAAAAGCGCATAGCTTTGGAATACGGTATTAATATTGCGTTGTTCAGCTGGAATGGAAGTAATATCTTGTCCATCTAAAATAATGCGTCCAGCATTAACTTCTTCAAAACCTGCAATTAAGCGTAAAATCGTGGTTTTACCACAGCCAGAAGGCCCCAAAATAGTTAAGAATTCACCATTATTGATTGTAAGATTAATATCTTTAATGATAGTTTTCCCGTCATAAGCTTTAGTGACAGATTGCAATTCAATAATTGGCTTTTGTTGTACTGGATTTTCCACTAGCTTTGTTTTTCCTCCTAAGTCAATAAATTCACATACCCACGAGAATTACATTCTACAAGAAACTCGCAATGATATAGTGATCACCCTATAATTGAAAGTGTCTATTAAAAAATTTTTTTGCGATTTAAAAAAATATACCCAATTTCACAAATTTTTAACGATAAAATTTCGCGAAAGGTGTTGATTTATATCATATTATTAAACGGCGGATATGATAGCATTTTATGCCTGAATTTAATATGAACTTTTTAGCAAAATAATGGGAAATATGATGTACTCAGAAGAAACGTTGAAAAATGGCTTATTAGATCGTTTTTTAAATTATGTTAGTTTTGATACCCAATCTAAAGAAGGGGTAAAACATTCACCAAGCAGTCGCGGTCAATGGCTATTAGCTGAATACCTAAGAGATGAATTGAAAGGATTAGGTTTAGCGCAAGTAGAGATGAATTCCCATGGTGTTGTTACTGCATTATTACCCTCTAATATTCCGAATAATCAAACGACAATTGGTTTAATTGCACATTTAGATACTTATCCAGGTGTTAAAGGAAAAGATGTAAAACCTGAAGTGATCAGTGAATATCGTGGCGGCGATATTGCGCTAGGATTGGGTGAAGAGTTTATTAGCCCTGTCACATCACCTTTTTTACAGAAATTAGTTGGTCATACCTTAATTGTTACTGATGGTACTACTTTATTGGGTGCCGATAATAAGGCGGGTATTGCGGAAATTATGACAGCGTTAGCAACAATTATTAGTCATCGTCTGCCACGCGTGAATATTCGTGTAGCATTTACCCCAGATGAAGAAATTGGTGCCGGAATGCAATTTTTCCCATTAGAGCAGTTTGCTTGTGATTGGGCATATACGATTGATGGCAGCGGTTTAGGTGAAGTGGAATATGAAAATTTTAATGCTGCGACCGCGACTATCGCCATTAAAGGTCAATCTATACATTTAGGTTATGCGAAAGATAAATTAGTGAATGCTTTGGCATTAGCTTGTGACTTGCATCAGTTATTACCGAGAGAAGAGGTACCAGAAAAGACAGCTGATCGACAAGGTTTCTTTCATTTAGACAGTCTAACTGGTGATATTGAATATTGTGAAATGAAATATCTCATTCGCGATTTTAGTGATGAAGGTTTTGCACAACGTAAAACATTCCTCTGCAATCTTGTAGAACAATTTGCTAAACAACATAAATTAGCAGATCGTATTGATATCACAATTCAAGATAGCTATCACAATATGTTTAATGCAGTAGCAAAAGTGCCGCAAAGTATTAAAGTGGCTGAATTAGCGATGGAGAAATGCGGTATCAGTGCCAAACATAAGATTATCCGCGGTGGTACTGATGGTGCTTGGTTGTCAGAAAATGGTATTGCTTGTCCAAATCTCTTTACTGGTGCCTATAATTTCCATAGTAAGCATGAGCTGGCGAGCTTAGATGAGATGCAGCAAGCGACAAAAGTGATTATTGAGATAGCGCAATTGGCACAACGTTAAAACAAACGAAACAGTAAAAAGCCAAGATTAGTGAATAACCAATTCAACTTAAGATTTGTTGATAAGCCTAAATTTTGTCAATAACCTAAATAGAAGATTTTTGGGTTCCCTCTTACTCTTGCCCGAATGTAAATAAGATTTTCAGGCAAAAAAAGCTGTCAATTTTTCGAGCTTGCGAGAAAAATCTCTTTTTTTGCCGCTCGGAAAATCTTATTGGAATGAGGATTAGCAAGAGTGCGAGGGTGTATTTCTTTTGCCTACTTTTCTTTGGACATACAAAGAAAAGTAGGTCGCCCTTTAGGGCGAAACCTAAATCTTAAATAAGAAATAATTTGATTTAAAGTTTAAAAATTGGCTATGTCAATAAATTAAGCACAAGATAGTATGAAGATTCCCTCTGAAATAATGAACAAAGCTAAAAAATCAAGTATCATAGACCGCTTTCAGTCATCACCTAAAGAAAAGGGGCAAAAGGAATGTGGTCAGATATATTAATGAATTATAGTGTGTTTATTTTAGAAGTTATTACTTTGGTAGTGGTGGTTGCCGTTATCTTTGCTGTTATTTTTGTATTAAAACAGAAAAATCATACTAAAACCGGTGAGTTGCGTATTACCAATTTAAATCATCAATATGAAGATCAGCAACAACTGTTGAAAACATTTCGTTTAGATGAACATCAAGTTAAACAATTAGAAAAAGCACGTAAAAAGCAAGAAAAAGCAGAAGTGAAAGCAGCTAAGAAAAAAGCAAAACAAGCAGAGAAAACAGAACAAAGTCAAACTGAACAAAACCTGTTTGCGGAACAAAAGCCTTGTTTGTTTGTGCTGGATTTTAATGGTGATATTCAAGCTAATGCAGCAGCGGCATTACGTGAAGAACTCAATGCAATTTTAGCAGTAGCTCGTCCAGATAAAGATGAAGTGTTATTACGCCTAGAAAGCCCTGGCGGTGTTGTTCATGGCTATGGTTTTGCAGCATCTCAATTACAACGTTTACGCGACAAACAGATCCCATTGACCATTGCAGTGGATAAAGTGGCAGCGAGCGGCGGTTATATGATGGCGTGTGTGGCTAATAAAATTGTCGCTGCGCCATTTGCGATTATTGGCTCTATTGGCGTAGTGGCACAAGTCCCAAATATTCATCGTTTACTGAAGAAACATGATGTGGATGTGGATGTGATGACTGCTGGGGAATATAAAAGAACAGTAACTGTATTGGGCGAAAATACCGAGAAAGGTAAACAAAAATTTCAACAAGAATTGGAAGAAACTCATCAATTATTTAAACAATTTGTTGCAGAACACCGTCCTCAAGTTGAGATTGAAAAAGTCGCAACAGGCGAACATTGGTTTGGTAAACAGGCATTAGATTTAGCTTTAATTGATGAAGTAAAAACGAGTGATGATTTGATTTTACAGGCGATTACTGAAAAGGATGTGTTGCAAGTTAAATATTGTGTGAAAAAATCATTAGTACAAAAACTTGGCAAACAAGCGGAAGAAAGCGCAACGAGTGCGTTAGAAAAAGTGTTATATCAAGATCGTAGAACTTTCTTTTAATGGTTGAGATAGAAAATGTTAGATACATTAAATTTAACTCATGAACAACAGCAGCAAGCAGTAGAAAAAATCCAGCAATTAATGCAGCAAGGGATTAATAGCGGTGAGGCGATTCGTTTAGTTGCTGAAGAGTTACGCCAACAAGCAAAACAGCAACAGGATAAAAAATAAAATGTTTGCAGTTATTTTGAAAAAGGTGGTAGAAGCCGCGATTTTACCACCATTTAATTTAATTTTATTAGCGTTAGTTGCGTTTATTTTATTGTTTACGCGTTTTCAAAAAACAGCGAAAGGAATATTGGCGCTGTCTTTAGTGCTGAGTTATTTGATTAGTACGCCTTTTTTCTCAAATTTATTAATTCGTTCGATTGCTTTGGAGCGTCCAGATCCACAAGTTTATACGCAAGGACAAGCAATTGTTGTGTTGGGTGGCGGTCTGCGTTATAGCGATTATCCAGAATCTTATTCGACTACCGCAGCTTTGCCATTAGAGCGAATGCGTTATGCTGTCTATCTGCATCAAAAAACAGGGTTACCGATTGCAATCAGTGGCGGTGTTGATAATGAAGCTAAGGTGATGGGGAGTGAATTACAACGTTTTTTCCAAATTGAGCCAACTTGGTTGGATAATAAATCCAATACAACGGAACAAAATGCGATTTATTTAAGAAAATTGTTTGATCAAACTGATGATGGTAAACAGATTAACCGAATTATTTTAGTGACGAATGAATGGCATATGCGTCGTGCAATGGCTGCTTTTGAACGTCAAGGATTTATAGTGTTACCTGCAGCAACGAAGAGTCAGCGTGCTTCCAGCAGCGGTTTATTAAAATTTATTCCTCAGCCAGTAAGTTTTTATCAATCTGGTTTAGTGTTGCGTGAATGGTTAGGGATTTTACGTGATAGATTGATTGGTCTGGAGTAATGTTTTCCAGTAAGAAAAAGCCAAATATTCAATAGTATAAGGGTAAAAAAACGCTTATAATCTGACGGGTTACCTTGTCACTGAAAATACCGTCAATATTGTAGTTTTACGGTTTGATATGATTAATTTGTGAGGTTATATGCGCTATCAGAAACTCGACAACCAAGAAACTCACTGGAAGTGGCTCTATTTAACGCGTAAAGCACGTGAAGGTGTCAACATTACCCGCTATCTTGAGCAGAGTATGGCTGAAGATAAAATTCAACAACTCACAAAATTAGAACATCAAACAGAAGAAGTAAAGCAGTGGATTGAAAATCATATGTCGCCTGATTTAGTGATTAAATTGGATCAAGCGATTCGTGCTAAACGTAAACGTTTTTTTAATGCGGAAAAACAGACAACCAAAAAGAAATCCATTGACCTTGATTATGCAGTTTGGCACCGCCTTTCTCGCTATTCCCGTAAAATGAAAATGACCTTATCTCAAACTATTATGTATATGATTGATGAGCAAGAGAGTAAGGTTTTATATGAATCGCAAATTCAAGCGATGAAGAAAAATCTAAAAGATCTTTTAAAGTAGATAGTTAATACCTGAATAAACTAAATATAGCCCGAATGCAATGAAAACGACACCGGCAGCATTGTCTAACCAACGGCTATATTTACTATAAAAACGTTTTGCTGCAGGGCGTGAAAACAGTAGCGCAATGACATAGAAATATAAAAAGGTTTCAATCAGGATAATAGCTAACACTAATAAAATATGTTCAATACCGCTGACATTGGCCAGATAGAGTGATAACACGCTACTAAAATAAATCACTACTTTAGCATTTGATAAATTAACAAAAAGTCCTTTTAAAATTTCTTGCTTAGTAGAGCTTTGCTTTACTGCCGTTGTTGCTTCTTGTTTTTCTTGTTCGAACGTAATGTTCGAACGTACATTTAACATTTTGTAACCGATATAACTGAGATAGCTGCCGCCTAACAATACCACAATCCCATGCCAGAGCTGGCTAGTAGCAAAGACAATTGCTAAGCCTAATAGTGCGGCTGTTGCCCAAAAAGCAACGCCTAATGTAATCCCAATGACGGCACAAACTGCATTACGCCTTGAATTACTGGCAGCAGTACGGCTGACATAAAAAAAGTCAGGGCCTGGACTCATCAATCCTAAAAGATGAACAAGCATAATATTCCACAACATAGAAAATCCTTTTTAAATAAACCAATGGCAAAGTGTAATAACTAGAATCGCGTAAAGTGCCGCTAATAGATCGTCAAACATAATGCCGAAACCAGTGTGTAATTTACGATCAAAATAACGAATTGGCATTGGTTTCAGAATATCGAACAACCTGAAGAGGACAAAGGCAACAATGTACCAAATAAGCGATAATTCAGGTAATGCCGCGAGCACTAGCCAAATTGCAACAATTTCATCCCACACAATTGCACCATGATCATGCACCTGCATATCTTTGGCGGTTTTGGCACATAAATAACAGCCAAGCAAAAAAGCAACCACAATTAATAGTAAGAAATAAGGTAATGGACACCATTGCAATAATATAGCGCCGACAATTAAACCGGCTAATGTTCCCCAAGTGCCGGGTGCAGGTGAAATTAAACCAGAACCAAAGCCAACGGCTAAAAAATGGATTGGATTGGTAAGATGAATTTTTTTGAGTGCGTCGTGATTATTTTTCGCTGAAGTGGTCGAAGCCATGAGAAACTGCTACCTCTACTGGTTTTGCAAATTGAGTAAATTGTAAATGTTTATTGGCACGAATTTGTCCGATACATTGATAAGCAACACCAAGATAACGCAAAGTCCGTTCCATTTTGTCGCGATTTTGTTCTGATACGGTAAAACAAAGCTCGTAATCTTCGCCACCTGCTAACGCAAACTGTTGCGCCTGTTCTAATGAATATTCACTAAGTAATTGAGGAGAAAGCGGTAATTTATCTAATTCAACGACAGCGCCGCAATTGCTACGATCTAGGATATGTTGTAAATCAGAAATCAAGCCATCAGAAAGGTCGATTGCTGCATTGGCTATGCCGGCTAATTCCATTCCCATCAACACACGAGGTGTTGGACGTAAATGGCGCTGTAAGAGATATTGGCGGGCTTCATTGTGTATAGGAGCTTGTTTTAATAATAGATCTAAACCAGCAGCGCTATCGCCAAGCGTACCAGAAACATAAATCCAATCACCGACTTTTGCAGTATGACGGCATAAAATTTTCTCTTTTGCTACTAAGCCATGCGCAGTAATAGTGAGTGATAAGGTACCTTTGGTGGTATCGCCACCGATTAAATCGACATTATAGTGATCGAGAATAGCAAAGAAACTTTGGCTAAATTCAGCTAGCCATTGATGATCAATTTTTGGCATCGTTAGTGCTAGGCTGATCCAAGCAGGCTCTGCACCCATTGCTGCTAAATCGCTTAAATTTACTGCTACTGCTTTATAAGCCAGATCGGTAGCTGAAATTGTGGGTAAAAAATGGGTTCCTTCGACAAGAGTGTCAGTGGTCATGGCTAAACGACGATTAGGTTTAATTTCAGTAATAGCACAATCATCACCGATAGAAAGCCAAACATCACGTCGTGGTTGTCGATTAGATGATGCGAAATAACGTCGAATAATATCGAATTCGCCATTATCAGCCATATTCTCACATCCTTTGTTGAGATCACCTTATCTTGTTGAGATAAGGTGAATATTGGTAATTTATTTACGTCCGAGTTGAGGCGCTAATTTGTCTAATACACCATTGATATATTTATGGCTATCTTCTGCACCAAATGTTTTAGTCACTTCAATAGCTTCGTTGATCACAACTTTGTAAGGAACATCATCCACAAATCTTAATTCATAAGTTGCACAAGCTAAGATTGCGCGTTCAATCATTCCAAGTTCATCAATTGAACGATCGAGATAAGGTGCGAAAAGTTCTTCAAGCACATCTAAATTATCAACGGTACCATGGAATAATTTACGGAAATAAGGTAAATCAGCACCTTTGATATTTTTTTCATCAGTGACAAAATCAAGTTCAACTTTTTCTGGTGCATTTTGTGAAACAAACCAAGAGTAGAGGGCTTGAACAGTACATTCACGAGCGCGACGGCGTTTTGATGGTTTTGCTTGTTGATACATTATTCTGAAATTTGTGCTAATAAATTAACCATTTCTAAAGCTACTAATGCAGCTTCAGCCCCTTTATTTCCTGCTTTAGTACCAGCACGTTCAATTGCTTGTTCAATATTTTCAGTAGTTAGAACACCGAAAGCGACAGGAATTTCTGCTTGCATAGCAACTTGTCCTAAACCGCTACTTGCTTCACCAGCAACATATTCAAAATGAGCTGTACCACCACGAATTACGGTACCTAATGCAACAATAGCATCAAATTTTTTGCTAGAAGCTAAACGGCGAGCGACTAATGGTAATTCATAAGCACCCGGCGCTTTAACGATAGTAATATTTTCATCTTTTACTTGACCGATACGGGTTAACGCGTCAAGCGCACCTTCTAATAAACTATCATTAATAAAACTGTTAAAACGTGCGATCACTACTGCAATTTTGGCATTAGGTGCAGCAACTTGACCTTCTAAAACTTTCATATTTTCTCCAATATAGATGAACAAAAACGGTTGCAGATTTTAGCATAAAAAAGCGAAAAATCAGAGAGGAATCTAGCTGAAGCTAATCAGCAAAAATCCTGTCATTCGTGAAAATGACAGGATTGTTCTATGGATACAGATTATTTGGTGATACGTTTATATTTAATGCGTTTTGGTTGAACTGCTTCCGCACCAAAAGTTTTCTTTTTCCACTCTTCATAATCTGTGAAGTTACCTTCGTAGAAAGTCACTTTTCCTTCATCACCATAATCAAGAATGTGAGTAGCAATACGGTCTAAGAACCAACGGTCATGCGAGATTACCATTACGCAGCCAGGAAATTCTAAAATAGCATTTTCTAAAGCACGTAAAGTTTCCACGTCAAGATCATTGGTTGGTTCATCGAGTAGTAAAACGTTACCGCCGCGTTGCAATAGTTTCGCTAAGTGTAAACGACCGCGTTCACCACCAGATAATTCACCAACACGTTTTTGCTGATCTACCCCTTTGAAATTGAAACGTCCAACATAAGCGCGGCTAGGAATTTCAAAGTTACCGATCTTCATAATATCTAGACCGCCAGAAACTTCTTCCCATACTGTTTTACTGTTGTTCATATTATCGCGGAACTGTTCGACTGATGAGAGTACAACAGTATCGCCTAAAGTAATGGAACCACTGTCTGGTTGCTCTTGACCTGACAACATTCTAAATAGTGTAGATTTACCAGCACCGTTAGCACCGATAATTCCTACGATTGCCCCTTTTGGAATCGTGAAAGAGAGATTATCAATTAAAGTACGATCACCATAAGATTTAGATAAATTCTCTACTTCGATAACTTTATCACCGAGGCGTGGACCAGGTGGAATAAAGAGTTCGTTGGTTTCATTACGTTTTTGATATTCGCTAGAATTAAGTTCTTCAAAACGTGCCATACGTGCCTTACTTTTCGCTTGGCGACCTTTTGGATTTTGGCGAACCCATTCCAACTCTTTCTCGATAGATTTCTGACGTGCTGATTCCGTTGCCGCTTCTTGTGCTAAGCGTTTCTCTTTTTGTTCCAACCAAGAAGAGTAGTTGCCTTGCCATGGAATACCTTCACCGCGGTCTAACTCTAAAATCCAACCTGCAACATTATCTAGGAAGTAACGGTCGTGGGTAATTGCTACGACAGTACCTTCATAGTCATGTAAGAAATGTTCTAACCATGCAACAGATTCAGCATCTAAGTGGTTGGTTGGTTCGTCTAATAACAACATATCTGGTTTTTCTAATAATAGATGGCAAAGCGCAACACGACGGCGTTCACCCCCAGAAAGATGTTCAATTTTGCTGTCCCAATCTGGTAAACGTAAAGCATCAGCAGCACGCTCTAATTGGTTTTGTAAATTATGTCCGTCGTGTGCTTGAATGATTGCTTCTAATTTCGCTTGTTCTGCGGCGAGTTTATCGAAATCTGCATCAGGATCGGCATATAAAGCATAAACTTCATCTAAACGTGTTAAAGCAGCTTTAACTTCGCCAACCGCTTCTTCGATGATTTCGCGAACAGTTTGTTGTGGTTCAAGTTTTGGCTCTTGCGGTAAATAACCAATTTTAATGCCTGGTTGTGGACGCGCTTCACCTTCAAACTCTTTATCTACGCCAGCCATAATGCGTAAAAGGGTTGATTTACCTGCGCCATTTAAACCTAAAACCCCGATTTTGGCGCCAGGGAAAAAACTCAACGAAATATCTTTTAAAATTTGACGCTTCGGTGGCACAACTTTGCTCACGCGATGCATAGTATAAACAAATTGTGTTGACATAGTTCTCGCTATTGTTTGTGGTTAGATGAAAAGGCGCATATTCTACTGTAAATTATTGCTTTTGACTATTTTTCTGCTGATATTTTCTGCACAAAATTGCTAGATTTATGGCAAAATATCAACAGATCTGATGATCTTGAGCACAACACCAACATCAACTTTTATTTTGAGGGAAACTTAATGTCTAGACCATTAAATTTTGTCATGATTTCGCCTCATTTTCCGACGAATTTTGAAACTTTTGCAGTCAGGTTACGGGAAAATGGTTTTAATACATTGGGAATAGCGGATGCACCTTATGAGTCGCTTAGCGAAGGCTTGCGTAACGCTTTAACTGAATATTATCGTGTTGATAATATGGAAGATTACGATCAAGTGTATCGTGCCGTAGGCTATTTTGCTCATAAATATGGACGTATCGATCGAATTGAATCGCATAACGAATATTGGCTAGAGTTGGACGCAAAATTGCGTACAGATTTTAATGTCTTTGGTTACAAAAACGAAGATATGCACGCCATTAAAACCAAATCACAAATGAAAGAAATTTTCCGCGCAGCTGGTTTAAAAGTAGCACAAGGTCGTGTTTTTCATAGTGATGAAGAAGCTCGCCAATTAGCGCAAGAGTTAAATTTCCCAGTAATTATTAAGCCAGATTCTGGTGTTGGCGCGAGCGATACCTATAAAATCAAATCTGCACAGGAATTAGAAGAGTTTTTTAGTTATCGACATCCTGAAGTGCAATATATTATGGAAGAATTCATTGATGGCGATATTGTCACTTTTGATGGTCTAGCTGATATTAACGGTAATATCGTTTTTTATTCTAGCCTTGAATATTCTGAAGCAGTGTTAGATACCGTTGCTAAAGATGGTGATATGTTCTATTACGTACCACGTGAAATTTCTCCTAAGTTGGTCGAATTAGGCAAACAATGCGTTGAGGCTTTTAAAGTCCGCGAACGCTTTTTCCATTTTGAATTTTTCCGCGTAAAACAAACTAACGAACTAATGCCATTAGAAATTAATTGCCGTCCACCAGGTGGTTTAACGATTGATATGTGGAATTATGCGAATGATTTTGATGTGTTTAATGAATATGCTCATATCGTTAAAGAAAATAAATTCTACTCACATATCACGCACCCATGGAATGTGGTGTATATTTCACGTAAAGCCAACAAAAATTATGTGAATTCAATTCAGGCGATTTGTGAAAGATTTTCTGATCGCATTATTAGTGTGCAAACTGTACCAGGTATTTTTGCCAAAATTATGGGTGAAGAAGGGATTTTGGCGCGTACTGAAACAATTGAACAGATGCGTGAAATTATTCAATTTGCACATGCAAAACAGTAAGGAGAAGTGGAAATGCATTTTGAAAGAAGAAGTCATTGGAGTGGAGAACTTGGACGTGAAATGTACTTTAATGTGTATGGACACGCTGGTAAACCGATCATTGTTTTCCCATCTTCAGGCGGTAGCCATAATGAATATGCCGATTTTGGTATGATTGAGGCTTGTCGTTCTTTTATCGATCTTGGCCTAGTGAAGTTTTATACACCAGATTCGTTAGATAAAGAATCTTGGTTTGCACCAAATAAATCGGGGCATGATATGGCTTTAGCGCATAATGCTTATGATCGCTATATTGTTAATGAATTAGTACCATTAATCCGTTATGAATCTGAGTGGTATGCGGGAATGATAGCGACTGGTTGTAGTATGGGCGCATTTCACACCATCAATTTTGCGTTACGCCACCCAGATTTGTTTGATACGGCGATTGCCTTGAGTGGAGTTTATGACGCACGTTTCTTTACTGGTGAATTTTACGGTGATGAAACAGTCTATTTTAATTCTCCGATTGATTATTTATGGGGACAATATGATGAGTGGTTTTTATCACGTTATCGTCAAAATCATTATATTGTTGCTGTGGGACAAGGCGCATGGGAAGAACAACATATTGCCGTTACTGCACGCTTACAAGAAGCGTTCCAAGGTAAAGGTATTTCTGCTTGGTTCGATTTTTGGGGACATGATGTTGATCACGATTGGCCTTGGTGGAAAGTGCAAATGCCGTTCTTTTTAGGTAAGTTGGCTGAACAAGGTATGATTTAATTAGGGTAAATTTAATAAACTGAGGGGCTTTATATGAAAGCCCCTAATTTTTGTTTTTAAATAATGAATTTTAAAAATAAGGGGGCTGAAGTAGATTAGCACTTATGCTAAGCTACAAAAATGAAGATAACCAATTGTAAACTAAAGAAATCTATACAAAGAAAACTGCTTGAATTTTTTGTATTAGAAGTAACAGCACGATCAGCAGCAGATTTGCTTGGCATTCAAGCCAATACTGCCATCTTGTTTTATCGAAAAATTCGTCTCGTTATCAGCCATCATTTAGCACTACAAGCACATGAACTTTTCGATGGCGAAGTAGAGTTAGATGAAAGCTATTTTGGTGGTGTGCGAAAAGGGAAAAGAGGTCGGGGTGCAGCTGGTAAAATGGTGGTGTTTGGCATGCTTAAACGCCATGGAAAAGTTTACACAGTAACTGTACAAAACACTAAGACTGATACCTTACTTACTGTTATTAAAAAGAAAATACAACCAGATAGCATTGTTTATACAGATTGTTATCATAGCTATGATGTGCTAGATGTTAGTGAGTTTACGCATTATAGAATTAACCACAGTACTCATTTTGCTGAGCGGCGAAATCACATTAATGGGATAGAGAATTTTTGGAATCAAGCAAAGCGTGTGCTAAGAAAGTATAATGGAATTGATCGAAAATCTTTCCCTCTTTTTTTGAAAGAATGTGAGTTTCGTTTCAATTATGGGACACCATCTCAACAGCTCAAAATCCTGCGGAAATGGTGTCAGATTTAACGCTAATCTACTTCAGCCCCTACATAAAAAATGGTAACACGATAAATTTTGCTACAGAGCTAATCAACAGGTCGCGTTTAGAGCTGTTCAATTCACGAATCACCAATGCATAACCAATGGATAACAACCCTAAAGGTAATGCTGCTTTACTTAAAATTTTTAATAGATTTTCTAGGCTAATCGGTAATGCAAAACCAGATAAATTGATGGCAGCACCAATTAAACAGGCAATAATTAAAGGATTTTTGATGATAGATTTTATTAAATAAGAAAAGTCTAATTTATTATTGTCGGAATAAAAGGCGAATATGCTGACACAACAAACGTTCACGAATGGAATAGCGACAGTCAGAATAATAGCACTTAACACTAATCCTTCACTGCCAAAGATAGCACTAGCCAGCGCGAGAAAAACATAAGTATTAAAGCGAATGCCACCTTGTACGATAGAGGTAAAAGCTGCATTACTGGTTCTAAAAATCATATTGAGAAAAATTAATACCAGCAGTGTTGCAAACAGCGCCAGTAAGACAACCAACATAAAGTTTAAGCTATCAGCGGAAAATTTTGCGTTTGATAATTCGATAATCAATAAAGACGGCATTAACACAAAGTAGGTGAGTTTATCAGCTAAAGGCCAAAATTCGTGTGAAGGAAAAGAAATTCTTTTGAAAAAATAGCCTACGAGAATCAAACCAAAAACGGGGAAGATGCTGGTAAAGATGTGTTCCATAATGTTTCACCAATAATCTTAGATGCAGTTCGACTATCATAAGAAACGTTATTGGAATTTGCTAGAAAAAAGATAAATAAAATTTGCAAAATGTAATTAAATTGATTTAATCGTGTTAAATATAATTCGTTTGGTAGTGCTGAGAAAATAACTGCTTACACAGTTATCTGAAATGAAAATCAAGAGAAAGGAGACAATATAAAAAAACAACCCCACTTTTATCAAATTACTTTGGAAAGGTGGGTTTGTCAGCGGTCTGAGGGCTAATGAACCCTTTTTTTGTTGCTGATAACTTATGTAAAAAATGATCAAAGTTCGATTTTAGAAAGTTGGTCTTATTAGGAAAATAGTTGTAAAAGCGAATATAGCGATAAAGGGATCACAAAGCCAATAATTGAAAGTTTAAGACAGAATTCTGACGTTAATTCCTCTGTAGGAATCATAATAAAGAGTAAAATTGAGCCGAAGAATAGTATATATGCAATGACAAGTATAGTATTCCATATTGTTATTCCTGCATCAAATGCCATTGCCAAGGGAATAAGGAAAACAAAAGCAAAAAACAACGTTAAACAAAACAAGAATAAACGAATAAAGAATGACATACTATTACTCCTTAAAAAATGAAAACCACAAAAACTCAACAAAATGATCGGCCCAATGTTTTTCGTGGTGGATTTCATTTGCCATTACTCGTAAACAAATATTGTCTAATGGATGTCCTGTACGTAATAAAGATTGGTAATAACGCAAAGTGCAATCAATATAAGCTTGATTCATATTAGAAATAAATTCAGCATCAGCATCATCGCCCTCTTTAGTACCTACCTGAATAAATACTTTACTGGCAGGATCGAGCGGATGTTGGTGCATAAAATCTAAAAAGTCAGATTCGCTAAACCACGAAGCGAGAGAGAATACACCTAAATGACCAAAAATATGCGGGTAAGCTGCGCCCATATAAGCAGTAATAATGCCACCCATTGAGCTACCAGCGAGTAATGTATGTTCACGTTCTGGTAAGGTACGATAAGTTTGATCAATAAATGGTTTTACTACCTCGACTACCCATTGACCATACTCCATACCTAAGCCACCGAGATGGCGTACTTCAGGAGAGCCAACGTCCGTTTGCCAAGGCGCATATTCATTTAAGCGTTCTGTACCGGCATTATCAATGCCCACAATGATCATTTTAGGGAGTTCTTTATAGTGTTTGATAGTTGGAATAATTTTCCATGAATAACCAGAATAAGATTCTTTGCTATAAAACACGTTTTGACCATCGTGCATATATAACACTGGATAACGTTGCCAATGTTTTTGCTGGTAATTTTTTGGTAATAAAACACGAATACGTCGCATATGATCGAAATAAGGAACATAAAGATAATGTTCTTGCATTTCTAAATAGTGATGATGATGCACAATAATTCCTTTTTTAACGATTAGCGCTCATTAGCAAAATGGTCTAAACCATATTGGTAGAGTGCATTCTTCTTGTAACCATAAACTTCAGCGACAATGGCAGCTGCTTTTTTCAGTGGTAATTCTTGACTGATTAAACGCAAACTTAACAATGCCTGTTCGCTGAACTCAGCGTCCTCTTGTTCGGGCGCTCCCTCAACCACTAAGACAATTTCTCCTTTACAACGATTAGCATCTTGCTGTAACCAGTCAATCAACTCGGCGAGCGTATTACCATAAATGGTTTCCCAAGTTTTTGTTAATTCGCGCGCCATGACCAGGTAACGATCTTTACCGAAGATCAATAACATATCTTGTAAAGTGTCTAAAATGCGATGAGTTGATTCATAAAAAATTAAGGTGCGAGTTTCATTATTTAATGCGGATAAACGATCGCGCCGCGCTTTACTTTTGGCAGGTAAGAAGCCTTCAAAACAGAAACGGTTGGAAGCAATACCGGCAGCAGATAGCGCAGTAATTGCTGCGCAGCAACCGGGAATCGGCACTACTTGGATTTCCGCTTGACGACAAGCACGCACTAAATGAAAGCCCGGATCGCTAATTAATGGAGTACCCGCATCAGAAATTAAGGCAATATTCGTACCTTGTTGTAATTTCTCGATTAATAAAGCAGCTTTTTGTTGTTCGTTATGATCGTGTAACGCGAATAGTGGTTTTTTAATCGCATAATGATTTAATAATAACCCACTATGGCGAGTATCTTCTGCCGCAATAAGGTCAACTTGAGTTAAAATATCCAACGCGCGTTGGCTGATATCATTTAAATTTCCGATTGGTGTAGCAACAATATACAATGTGCCAAATAAATTGCTCATAATTAAGTCTTTTATTTGCTTTTAAACTAATAGATAAGTAAGATTTCACAGGTGCTCAACAGTCAGTTGAGCGGTTTTCTTTTGTCATGATAGTTCAAATTATCATAGGGATGAATATGTTAAACATTCTATTACAACGAATGAATTTAAAAAATCTTTTACTGATTTTTTTTGTGATGTTTAGCATCGCAGGTTGTAGCACATTATCTGGTTCAGGTAATAGCATGTTACAAAATGATGCTTATGCAAGTTCAGATTTTTATTTAGACAAAGTTAATAGTAGCCAAGATGCGGAAGAACGTACTAATTACCAATTATTGGCAGTACGTGCATTGATTAGTGAAAATAAAATTGCTCAAGCAGCAAGCCTATTATCTTCTTTAAAAGAGCTTGACGATGATCAACAACTTGATGCCTCAATTTTAAAAGCAGCAGTATTAGCAGCACAACGTGACAGTAATGGTGCAACAGGTTTACTTAACACAATCAATATGGATAGCTTAAGTAATTCACAAAAAGTACGTTACTATGAAGTGCTAGCGCAAGTTGCGGAAAATAATCAAGATACTGTTGGCGCAATTAATGCTCACGTACAAATGGATCGTTTTATTAGCGATATGCAACGCAAGCAACAAAACAACGATACTATTTGGAGCTTATTAAGAAGTTTAGATAAAAACACTTTAAACAGCCTAATTGTTGATCCAAATGATATTGCGCTAAAAGGTTGGGTCGATTTAGCTAAAGTCTATAATGATCACATCTCTCAACCAGATCAAATGCGTTTTGCGATTCAAAATTGGAAAACAACCTATGCAAATCATCCAGCAGCCTTTTTATTGCCAACGGATTTACGTGGTGTTGTGAATTTTGAAGACCTCAAAATTCAACAAGTAGCATTATTATTGCCTTTAAGCGGTAATGGTGAACTTATCGGTAAAATTATTCAACAAGGCTTCAATGATGCCCATGGTAATTCACCAGTAATCGTGAAAGCTTATGACACAATGAGTGGCACACCGGTAGCGGATTTAGTTAATCAAGCAAAACAAGAAGGTGCACAGGCGGTAGTGGGGCCATTATTAAAAGATAATGTTGAAGCATTATTAAATAGCAATGCAATGCAAGGATTAAGCGTATTAACTTTAAATACCGCACCAAGTATGCGTCCGTTACAAGGCGTTTGTTATTACGGTTTATCACCAGAAGATGAAGCGCAATCAGCGGCAGTAAAAATGTGGCATGATGGCGAAACCAATCCAATTGTGTTTGCGCCGCAAAATGATCTTGGCCAACGTAGTGCTTCTGCCTTCAATGCAAAATGGCAAACTTTAGCAGGTACTGACGCGAATACCTATTACTACAACTTAGTTGATGATATTTTGGCTAATATTAAGAATGCCTCAATGTCTGGCAAAGTGAATGCAATTTATGTGGTTGCTGACAGCCAACAATTACAAGAAATTAAAACTGCATTAGATAATTCTGATGCACATGGTATTGCAATCTATGCAACTTCACGCAGCAATTCAGCAAATAATGGCCCAGATTATCGCTTAACTATGAATGGCGTAAAATTTAGTGATATTCCATTCTTAAGTGATTTAAATTCTGCAAGTTACCAACAAGCGTTGAAATTAGCGAATGGCGATTATTCACTACTTCGCTTATATGCAATGGGTGCAGATGCTTGGATGTTAATCAATAAATTTGCTGAAATGCGTCAAATTCCGGGTTATACCATTAACGGCTTAACTGGTGTGTTAAGTGCGGGTGATGGTTGTAACATTGAACGTGCGATGACATGGATGCAATACGATAACGGTAACATTAAAACAATTAACTAATTTAATGACGTTATTTAAACCTAGACAACAAGGCGGCGAGTTTGAGCAACAAGCTCGCCGTTTTTTAGAGCAAAAAGGGCTGAGCTTTATTGCGGCAAACCAAAGTTTTAAATGTGGTGAGCTGGATTTAATTATGCGAGAGCAGCAAACCATCGTGTTTATTGAGGTTCGTCAGCGTAAAAGTGATCAGTTTGGTTCAGCGGTAGAGAGCATCTCTTGGGCTAAACAGCAAAAATGGATTAAAACAGCAAACGTATGGTTAAGCCAATTTGATGAAAGTTTAGATACAGTAGATTGCCGTTTTGATGTAATTGCTTATGACGGTAAAGATCATCAATTGACCTGGCTAAAGAATTTTATTGAATTCAATGGTTGAGATTATGTTAGAAAGAATAAAAGCATTATACGAAGAGAGTATCAAAGGACATATTGCGACCGCGGCAGTTATTCCAGAAGTCTTAGAGAAAACAACCAATGAATTAACGCAATGTTTATTGCGTGGCAATAAAATGGTGGTGTTTGGTTATGGGCGTTCAGCTGCCAATGCACAATTATTTGTCGCTAATTTAATCAATCGTTATCAGCTTGCACGCCCGAGTTTTCCTGCGGTCTTTTTAGGTTTGGATGGTACAGTCGGCGCCGCATTATTAAGTGATAACAGTTTGCTTGAAGCCTATCAGAAGCAGTTTAATGCGATGGTGCAACCTGGCGACATTTTAGTGGTATTAACGCCGGATACCGAAGAAATTTCCCTCTCCTTAATTCGTAATGCCAAAGAAAAAGATATTTTAGTAGTTGCATTAACCGGCGATAAAAGCGATCATCTTGATGGTCTATTAGACGAAAACGATATTAATATTACTGTTCCAGTACCGAAAGAGGTACGAGTTTTGGAACAACATTTGTTTATTATTAATACTTTATGCGAATTAATTGATTTTTCGCTATTTTCTCACTAAACCCCAAAAAAGGAGGCAATGATGCGTAATCATCAATGGAAAAATCTACTTAAGCTAACCGCAACGTTAGGCACAATTTTATTATTGCAAGGTTGTGTTGCAGCAGTTCTTGGTGGTGGAGCAATTGCAACAAAAGTGGCAACAGATCCGCGCACCACAGGCACTCAAATCGATGATCAAACACTAGAATTACGGGTGACAGATGCACTTCGTAAAGATAAACAACTCGATGAACAAGGGCATGTCAGTGCGATCGTTTATAACGCTAAAGTATTGTTAGTTGGACAAGTACCAAGTGAAGATTTGCGTGAAGTGGCAACTAATCTTGCGCGTGGCGTAAAAGATATTGCTGATGTTTATGAGCAAATTGAAATTGGGCCAAAAGTAAGCTTTGCTCAAGCAAGTAAAGATACTTGGATCACAACACAAGCCAAATCCAAACTATTTGTGAATGGCAATGTAAAAGCGACAGATGTCAAAGTTGTCACAGAAAATGGTGTTGTGTATCTATTAGGTCGTTTAACACAAGCACAAGCTAATGCCGCGGTAGATGTAGTGCGTACCATTAACGGTGTGAAGAAAGTGGTAAGAGTGTTTAGTTATTTGAACTAAGTTTCAATTATTTTCATTAATTCGACTACAAAGCTCCAAATTACTATGTAATTTGGGGCTTTTGTGTAAAATGATTAACAAACAATGATACGATGTTGAGGGAAAATATATGAATGATAAAATTTTTGGGTTAGCTATACTATTTTTAGTAGGATTATTTTTTTACTTCTGTTTTCATATTGATCCGGATGCATCACTTATCAGCAAATTGATTTTTTTTCCTCTAGGACTGGGCATATTTTGGATAATATTTGGGTATGCAATTTTTGCACTTACTGTACTTATACCTATTTTTATAAACGAGGCGTATGGTAAGAACTTTTTGGGCGAAGTAATGATAATTCAGTTGGCATTAAGCTTATGGGTAGCTAAAACTGCATTCGCCTGTTTTGTGTCTGTAATAGAAAAATTACTTTTCTCAATTTTTTATTGAGATAGTAATGTTATAAAACAGATTGATTGAGTATGTATCTATAGTTGTATTATGGATTGGCTTTGGGGTAAATAATGAAGGGAGTAAAGATGACATTACTCCCTTCGTTTTTGATCTTGAATTGTCAAACTAAGTGCAACACTTTATAAATGATTAACAAACAATGATACGATGTTGAGGGAGAATATATGAGTATGAATGAAAAAGAGAATGTTTTGGTGTTCACTATGCTATTTTTAATAGGGTTATTTTTTTACTTCTGTTTTCATATTGATCCAGATGCATCACTTATCAGCAAATTGATTCTTTTTCCTTTAGGAATGGGCATACTTTGGGGAATATATGGATATCTGGGTTATGCATTTTCCGTTTTTATATTTCTTATGATTAAGTCAAAGTATGGTAAGGAATATCATTTTGAATTAATGATAATTACTTTGGTACTAAGCCTATGGGCAGCTAAAACTACATTTGTCTATTTTTTTCTGTAAGTATGATGAATCAATAAGTTAAAAAATTGCCTTTTATTAATTTAATTTTGAGATGGTAATGTGCTGAAACAGATTGAGCATAATAAAGGGAGTAACGATGACATTACTCCCTTCGTTTTTGACAAAAAGACTATTTTCCGTCCCACGCTTTTAACGCAGCTTCACGAATTTTTAATTGTTCAGATGGTTTTTTCTTAAAGTAATTTGGATCTAAACCGCCTTCCCAATCACCATAATTTGGATTTGGTAACACAATATATTGTTTACCAAATTTGCTTTGGTTTTCAGCAACGAATTGACGACGTTCTGCATTTGGTTTGTGATAAGTCGCATCGCCATAGTCATTTAGATTATCGCCTACATACATCACAATTTCATAACCCATTTTTTCAATTTCAGCAAAACGAGCTGATTTTGCAGATTTATCTTTTTTCAACAATAAAGTTTTATCGTTTACGCCAGTGAAACCTAAACGTTTCATATCATCGATGGTGCCAGCTTTTTCATTGCTATCTTTACGGTTTGATACATAGAACATAGTACCGCCATGGCTATTAACATAATTTGCAAATTCTACGGCACCAGGAACTGCCGCACTTTGGCGTGCATTTACCCATTTAGTCCAACCTTCACTAGTATAAGGTTGTAGATTTTTAGATTGCCATGCAGCGTGAGCACTATTATCAATTAAGGTTTCATCTAAGTCAGATACAACGGCTTTCTTTTTACCTTTTTGTACTTTTGCTTTATCAAAACTAATTTTGGCAATATTAAATGCTTGATAAGCAAGCGCTTGGTATTCACCGGATTGTTGAACCCAGTTCACACCGAAAGTGGCTTGATCAACTAAACGTTGCGCACTTTTTTTCTCAATATCTTGTTGATTACTGCAAGCAGATAACGCTAATGCAGCGGAAATAGCTAAAACACTTAGTTTTAATGTTCTCATTATTCTCTCCTTGAAATAATTGTGGTAATGAGCTCGCTTATTCTACTCCTTTTCGAGTAATGAAGTTGTTATAGGTTTGTGATGTGTGTCACAAAAATAAGATATTGTTTGATAATGATGTTTAGAAATTGACTGATTTGCTTAATGGTTGAGCAAAACTAAAAAATGAGTGGATAGTGAAAGATAGTGGAAAGTTGTGTTTTTAATTTCCTTAATGAATAGCTTTAGTGTGAAAAATGGTAAGTTTAGTCGGGTGATTGGTGATATTGAGTTAGGGTCAACTTATTACTTTACGCCAAATGTTAGCTTGCAATTAGGCGGACAAGCGACAGGACGTGAAGGTAGTCATTCTTTAGGTATTCAAGCGAACTTTAATATTCGTTTCTAAGAGTAGCTAACTGATAAGATAGATGAATGCCCTGCTAACGTGGGGCATTTTTTTATCCCAATATTGCCACAAGGCATATATGCCTTCACTCTTGGTGCATTTTAGAGATACTTCATCAAATTTAACTGCAACAAAAAAGCCTATCTTAATTACTCAAGATAGGCTTTAGCTGAATTAATTATTATCAACCAGGTAATAATAAGTTAGGAATAAAGGTAATAATTTGCGGGAATATTGTAATTAATACCAAAGTGGCGAAAATTGGAATTAAGAACGGCAACACCCCTTTAGTTACGGTACTGACCGGCATATTACCTACACGAGCAACCACGAATAGTGCCATTCCCATTGGTGGAGTTAAGATACCAATCATCATATTTAAGGTTGTCATTACACCGAAAAAGATGAGGTCGATATTAAAGTGTACGGCGATTGGAATTAACATTGGCAATACAAGGAATTGTAAGGCAAGTGCGTCAATAAACATACCTAAGAAGAGAAGTAGTAAATTGATCATCACTAATACCATAAATTGCGAATCAGCGAAGGTAATAAAGACTTCTGCAATCTTCATTGCTACTTGTTCACGCGCAATCATATCGCCGAAGAAGGTTACAGTCATCACCATTAATACGGTTACACCTGTAATAGCTACCGCTTCTACACAACCTTTGAATAGTGATTGTAGTGTTAATTCTTTATAAACAAATTTGCCAACCACGATAGAGTAAAGTGCAGCAATAACCGCAGCTTCTGTTGGTGTAAATAAACCAGAGAAGATCCCGGCAATGATAAGTACCGGAGTTAATAATGCCCAAATCGCTCCTTTAAATTCACGACAAAGAACTTCCATAGAGGCTTTTGGTGTGCGTGGATAGTTACGTTTTTTCGAGATGTAGTAGTTCATAATCATTAATGCGATAGTAACTAATACACCTGGTACAAAGCCTGCTACGAAAAGTTTAGCGATAGATTGATTAGAAATAACCCCATAAATAATCATTGCGATACTTGGTGGTACTAATGGTCCAATGATACAAGATGCTGCTGTAATACCGCCGCACATATCATCGTCATAACCAGCATCACGCATTGCTTTAATTTCTAATTGACCTAGGCCACCGGCATCCGCTAATGCAGAGCCTGACATACCGGAGAAAATTAAACTTGCACCAATGTTTACATGACCCATACCGCCACGATAGTGACCAAGTAGCGCTTTAGCAAATTCAAAGATCTTAGTGGTAATACCTCCGGTATTCATTAAAATTCCGGTAAGGATAAAGAATGGTACGCTGAGTAAAGAGAAGCTATTTAAACTATCAACTAATTTAGAAGAGGCAGAGTTAACTACATTCCAGCGTGTCATCGCGAAATAGAGAATTGTCGCAATAAATAATGACCAACCGACTGGTGTACCAATAAACATAATGACTAACCAAACCAGTAAGACAATATAAACAGACTCGCTGCCAAAGCGGACATAATTGGTAATACGTAATACTTTAAAAATATCAGGATTAAATAGAATTAATGCGATAACAATAGCGGAAGCAACTAAGAAAAATAGCACAGGGAAGTAGGTTAAGTTATTTTTATAGTTTTCTACTTGTGCTTGTAAAAAGCGAACTAACATTAATAAAGAAAGAAACGGCAATGAAGCATATAGCCATTTTTCGGAAATACCCAGTGAGACGAGTTCGAATGAAGATCCTTTTAAAAGTCTAACACCGAAGTGAAAAAACAACATGATAGAAACAAAAATAAGAAATTGTGCAAAAGAGAACACAATTTTTCTTAATTTTTCTGACATCATATTGGTTAAGAAATCGATAAACACGTGTTGTTGTGAACGAATCCCCATAGCAATTCCGATCATACCAACATAAACGAACAACAAACGTGCGAGCTCCTCACTCCAAATTAGAGGGGAATCAAAGACTTGTCTAGCAACAATTTGTGCAATCAGAATGACAAATACTATTAAAAATAGTATGCCGCCGAGCCATTCTTCAAGTTTATTAAAATATTTCATAGTAACCCCATCACGACTACACTAAGGTCAAAAAAAAAGCCTTAGCGCTCAAGGAACGCTAAGGCAGGAAGATTATTTGGTTAGAGCATTGATTTCAGCAATCGCTTCTTCACCCTCTTTACCAGTTTTCTTAATATACTCTTCATAGTATGGTTTCATTGCTTCTTTGAATGGAGCAAGATCTGGTTTGGTAACTGTCATACCTTTTTTCTCGAAGTAAGAAATTAGGCTAGCTTCACCTTCTTCAAAGAGTTTTGTGTGATAATCAGCTGCTTTTACAGCGGCATCTTTTACCACTTTTTGTAGATCTTCCGGTAAATCTGCGAGTGTCTCATTGCTGACTAAATATAATTGGTCATTAAGAATATGGTTGGTTAATGCCAAATATTTTTGCACTTCTTCAAATTTTTGCGCTTGGATAGTTGATAATGGGTTTTCTTGAGCATCTACAGAATTAGTTTGTAGAGCAAGATAAACTTCAGAGAACGCCATCGGTGTTGGCGATGCACCTGAATATTTTGCATAAGCAAGGTTAGTTGCTGCATTTGGTACGCGTAATTTCAAACCTTTCATATCTTTAATGCTGTTGATGGCGCGGTTAGATGTAGTTTGACGAGTACCGTTATAAGCGTCAGCTAAAATAGTGATACCTAAATCATCGTGGACTTTTTTAATTAATGATTGACCAAATTTAGTATCAAAGAGAGCTTCTTTAGCGACTTTAAAGTTTGGAATCATATATGGTAATGCGAACACTTCAGCAGCTGGGTAGAAGAGTTGGAAACGTGCTGATTCACCGAAAGTGAAGTCTAATGCACCATCATCTAATTGTTTAAGCATTAGACGATCGTCACCAAGTTGAGCGCTATCGATAACAGAAATTTCAATTTTGCCTTTAGAGTTTGCTTTAACTTCATCAGCGAAGAATTTTGCAGCTTTTACTTCGTTAGATGTTGGTCCCGCTACTAAACCCATTTTAAGGTTAAAATCTGCAGAAAATGCGGTTGCAGAGATGCCCATACAAAGTGTAGCAAGTAGTAATTTTTTAAATTTCATTGCGTTTCTCCTATAAGAGTTAGATTGTTGGGAAAAGTAGCAAGTCATACAAATGACTGTATAAAGCAAGCACTTTTAACTGATGATTAATATACATCATTTTTTTAAAGAAAATGAAGTTTTATTTCATTATTGAGAGATCAATCACAAAATTTATGAAATGGGGTTAATTTTTAACCATTTCTGCAGAAAAAAGCCCTTGTTTTAACAAGGGCAAGATCAAAATGAGGACAAATATATAGATTATTCAAAAAGTTCTTGATGTAGTTTACGTACAACTTCATCAGCATGTTCGCTTTGTACTAATAAGCAGATATTATTAGTGCTTGCACCATAGCTAATCATACGTACATTGTATTCTGCGATAGTGTTAAATAAACGTTTTGCTACACCAGCTGCTATGTGAAGATCATTGCCAATTAGTGCGACTAATGATAAACCAGTATCTACTTTCACCGAAGATGTTTCGCTTAATTCTGCAAGTAACTCGTTAGAAAGAAGCTCTGCACCAGAAGAGGCAGAACCAGTTTTATCTAGTGTTAATGCTACGCTAACTTCTGAAGTAGTAATGGTGTCAACTGAAATTTTATATTTTGCTAAAATGTTGAATACGTTTGCTAAAAAGCCTTGTGCATGTAGCATGCTTAAGCTAGAGAGTGTTAATAAAGTTTGGTCTCGGCGTAAGGCAATTGCACGAAATAATGGTCTTGGCTGTGGATCTCGAGTTACCCAAGTACCACCCTGTTCTGGTGCTTTACTTGAACCGACATAGACTGGAATATTACTACGCACTGCTGGTAGTAATGTTGCTGGGTGTAATACTTTTGCACCAAAAGTCGCCATTTCTGCTGCTTCAGCGAAACTCATTGTGTCAATTTTTTGTGCTGTTGGTGCAATACGTGGGTCAGTGGTATAGATACCTGCTACATCCGTCCAAATTAACACATCATCAGCATTTAATACTTCTGCAATTAATGCAGCGGAGTAGTCGCTACCACCACGACCTAATGTTGTAGTTTTGCCATTTGGTGCGCGACCAATAAAGCCTTGTGTAATGACAAGATCACCACGTTCAATTAATGGTTTTAAGACACGATCACAATTTTGTTGAGTTAATTCATCATTTGGTGCTGCCTTACCATAATTATCATTAGTAGCAACTAAAGTTCTTACATCTACCCATGTTGCATTAGCACCAAGCTCACGCAAGACTTCAACAAAGATTAATGTTGACATCATTTCACCATGGCTAATGATTTCATCAATTAATGCTGGTGAAGTGGCTAATGCTGCAGCATCAGATAAAGACTCAATATTATCTAATAAACGATCAATCTCTTCTTTTAATACTGCTGTATTTCTTAACTCATACAAGATATTGTATTGAATTTGTCTAACTTGATTGACAAGTGCCTCCCTTTCTTCTTTCTCACAACCATTCGCTAATGCGACTAAAAGATTAGTTACACCGGCAGAGGCAGAAAGAATGACTACACGAGTGTTTGGATCAGCCATTACGATTTTGGCACAAGATTGCATTGCAACGTAATTAGCTACGCTAGTTCCTCCAAATTTTGCAACAGATAGATAGGACATAAGATTTCCTTAAATAATAATGTTGTGAATAAAAATTTGCTTATTACAGAAGATCTAAGGAAAACTGGAAGAGATATGAAACGTCAATGATGTTCAGAAGCTCTCCATCGTTTACCGATGACAGCCTTAGGGATTCAGCCCTAATAGCCGATAAACAACTCTCTGGAAAATTGTTTATCTCGGCGAAACTCCCCTGATTATTTCTTACTGGCTCCAGACCTAAAAATAACGACCTGAGTTCCGCGCCTCTCCTGCAGTAGCGTTGTGCTACAAAACGTCTATATAAATATCCGTTAATAAACGGAATGTCAAATGAAATTTTAAAAATTCAATTTTTCTAATAAAACGAATTCAGTTTGTGGGCAATATTGTTGCAAATATTGCTGTAAATAGTGTTGTGTATCTTGCTCGATTAACGGATCTTTTTCTGGAAAACGGTTATAAATAATACTATGAACCGAGATATTACGGCTTTGGCATGCCATTAAGCTGAGCAGGGTATGATTGATACTGCCGAGCTTACCGGAGGTAACCAAGATTAAGGGATATTGATATTTCGCGATAAAATCAAGCGTAGTTTCATTGTCACGATAAGGAACCGCTAAACCACCAGCACCCTCTAATAGAACGTAATCATAGCGCTGCGCTAATTGTTGAGTTTTTTCCGTAATATAATCTGGATCAATTTGGCAATTTTCCATTTTAGCGGCAAGATGTGGTGAACAAGGATAATGGAACAAATAAGGGCATGTGATACCAGCTAAATCTTCTTCTGTTAAGGCAATCTGCTGAATTTTTCGATGAACGAGAATGTCATCAGAAATTTTTTCACAGCCAGTTTGGATCATTTTTTGCGTAATGACTGAAAAACCTTGCCCCATTAACTTTTTAGCATAAACACCAGTGGCGACTGTCTTACCAACTTCGGTATCAATGCCACTCACAAAAAGAATCTTTCCCATAACGACTCCTGATTAAGGCTGAAAAATGGTAAACACTATACTACTGATTGCACTGAGGGAAAAGGAAATTTGGCAAAAATAAAGCCATAGCGAAATGCTATGGCTTAACAACAAAATAGAAAAATCTAAATCAAATTAGAATTTATAACCTAAACCAACGAAGAATACGGTTGGATCTAAGGTTACACGAGCCTCTTGTGGTTGTCCTGCAAGATTAAATGTTGCTTTGGTTTTGATTTTTGCCCACCAAATAGAGGTGTTGAAGAATAATTTATCAGTAAGTTTAATATCAATACCAGCATTCACTGCAGGCCCCCAAGAATCTTTTAATTTAAGATCTGTAAGACCAGCTAATTTTTCTTTTTCACCAAAGAATGTAGTGTAGTTAAGACCAGCACCTACATATGGACGAGCTGGTGAATCAGCATTTAAGAAATAGTATTGAACATAAAGGCTTGGTGGTAATTGTTTAGTTTTAGCAATTGTTCCCAATCTAGCTTGTTTAATTTCGTGACTAAATGGAGTAGCGGCTAATAATTCCACACCGATATTATCAGTAACCATATAGGTACCAGTTAAGCCAAGTTGTGCATTACTATTTACATCAAAATCATACTGAAGTTTATTACCAGCATAATTATGAGTATCTGTATTTGGAACAACTAAAATTGGACCACCACGAACGAAGATATCGCCAGCTTGGTGAGCCATTGCTGCTGATGATGCAGCGAGTAGAGCAGTAGAAGTTGCAATTGCTAGTGCTAATTTTTTCATATAACCCTCCGTGAATGAATAATAGGTTTTGTTCTTGTTTGTCATATGACTTGCTCAAGATACCCCTTTTGGATAAGAAAAAGTTTGACAAAAATCAATAAATAGAGAGTTAATGGGAACTTTTTGTGATATATCAAAATAACTTATGCGGATAAACCGTAGAAATGAGAACTAGATCAAATTTATTCAAATTGTTTCAATAGCCATTGTTGCAAAATAAGGGCGTGATTACAGCAAGGATCTTTCGCAGCATAGAGTAAGGTGACATTTTGTTGCTGTAATTGCTGATAGCAAAGCTGTATAAATGATTGAGCTCCAGGATTTTGAGCTAATTGTTGTTGATATTGTTGAGAAAATTCAGTGAATTTATCTGCTTCGTGATTAAACCATTTGCGTAGTAGTGGTGATGGCGCAATATTCTTTGCCCATAAATCGAGTTGTGCGGTTTCCTTTTTTATACCACGTGGCCAAAGTCGATCGACCAAAATGCGAAACCCATCGTTTGCTGCGATGGGTTGATAGATTCGCTGGATTTGTAATCGAAACATAAATTAACAATAGTATTGTTTTTGATAAGGCATAATCGAGTCCACTTCTTGTGGTGGTTCGATTGGCTGTTCAGGATCGACTTTTGGTTCCTCCGCAGCAGGTTTATCTGTTTCTGCTTTGCTTTTATCTCGATTATCTTTCTTTTCAGCCGTTGCTTCAGGTTGATCGGCTTGTTGTTGAGCTGGTGTTGCTGCTTTTGTTTCATCTTGTTTTTGAGTTACATCCGTATTTTTCGCATCTTGTGTTGCTGTTGCAGTATCTGCTTTGTTCTCTACTTTTTCAGTTGTAGGGGCTGCTGCTGGTTTTGTTTCTTCAGTTTTGTTTTCAGTAGTTTGTTTATCTGATGTTTTTTCTGTATTCACTATTTTGTTCTCAGTTGATTGCGTTGTGGTCGCAGTTTGTGTTGTTTTTTCTGTTGTGGTAGTGGCTTCTGCATTGTTTTCGACTTTATTCGTTGTTGCAGTGGCTTGTTCTTCTGATTTTGCTGCTGGTGTTGTTGTAGTTGTTGGCGCTACATCAGCAAAATTAGTTAATTTATTGCCATTTTCTGCTACAACTTGTTCTGCAGCAGCATGAAGTGCGCCCGGTTTCATTGGATCTGGTTTAGCGTTGCTGTTTGCTTGTGCGATTGCACTCTCTTTTTCTTTCTCTTCACCCAATAGGCGCGGCTGTAATTGTTTAAAGCTGCTTTCTGAATCTAACCAAATAGAAACAAATTGGTGGTTGAAAGAACGGTCAAAGTGTTCCGATAAAACAGTATTATTTAACACAAAGTAGCCATCTTTATCTAATGCAATATAGTTTAAGACATCATCAGGTTTGAAATCTGGGAAATTATTAATTAAACGTTTTCTAAGCTGATCCACTTCTTCTGTTTTCAGTGCTTCTAAGTTCATCTCTTTGACCATTGAGATCGAGAAATTTTTCCCTTCGACTGGTTTAGCAAATTTAATGCGTAACATTAATGGTCGTTGTCCGCTGCTATAACTGCCATCTTCTGTAAAAAGAGAAACGGTATAAATGTGGAATGGACCCCAATTATATTCAGCTTTACCTACTTGTTTCCAATCAGCAGCAGCAAATGGTGTATAGAACAATAGCAATAAACTTAAACAAAAAGAGAAAAACTTCATCTATTTTTACCCAGTCACATATTAAGCAGATGATGATTATGGCAGGCTATTATAGCAATAAATTATTTTTTCTTAATGAGGAATATTGCAATATTTGTTTATTTTTATTGCAAAGTCACATCTGTATTACACCTGCCAAAACGAAGATTAATCTAAACCGCGATTTTCTAAATAAAGCACTGTCGCTGCTACACGAGAATGTACATTTAATTTGCGTAGCAAGTTACGAATATGCACTTTTACGGTTTCTTCAGAGATAAATAATTGCGAAGCAATCTGTTTATTAGAAAGACCAGTAGCGATAAGTTTTAAGACATCCATTTCACGATCAGTTAATAGTTGTAATGGATCCTTAGAGGAATGTTGTTCGAGTAAACGTTGTTTAACTGTATCACTAAGTACAACTTGTCCTTCAGCAATTTTTTTCAATTGAACTAATAAGGTATCTGGTTCGGTATCTTTTAACAAGTAACCATCTGCACCGGCTTCAATTAAAGCAAAAATATCAGAACGTGAATCAGAAACGGTTAATACCGCAATTCTGGCATCGATTTCATCAAGGCGTAATGCTTTTAATACATCTAAACCAGACATACCTTTCATATTTAAATCTAGGATAATCATATCTGGTGAAAGTTTTTTCGCTAAGGCTAATCCTTCTGTACCATTGCTAGCTTCCGCCAAAACTTCAAAAGATTTATCGAGTTGTAATAGTTGGGTAATCCCTCTACGAATAAGAGGATGATCATCAATGACTAAAATAGTTGTTTTTTTCATTATATTTGTCCCTTTTAAGGAGTATTCAAAAAAATCTTGCACATACTATCACACGAACAGGAAAAAACGTGTTCTTTTCACTAACAAATTTTTCTATAAGTAAGAAAATCTTTGATATAGATTAAAAATAATCAAATTTTATTTACCGAAAGCATCAACTATTCAAGGCGCTTACAGAATGATAAGGTGTGACAGTTGTTTTTCCATGTATATGGTTTATTTGATAAAATTGTGGGTAATTAAAATTATTTTTCGATACTTGGAATGGAGTACTGTTTTCTCCGTTAGTCGCGGCACGATAAATTTGATTAATTTCCTCGATTTTTTGACTTTTTACTCCTTCGCAGTGGTAATAAGCTTCAAGTTGATTACTTTCATCTAAAATATAGATGTTAAATGTTTTATCTGGATTGTCTTCAAAAAAGAATTGTAAGAACCCTTCATTAGAATAGTATTCAATCGCTTGTGGGTATTTCAATTCATCATTATTAGTAGAAATAGGTGTCAAACCACTTTCACTAAGCAGTTCTTTAGTGATATTCAACTTATCGCGATGGAAGAAGTTATTCCAAACTTCGCTTGCAACATAGAGCGTATTTAATTGATTACTATTGATCAGATTACTAGTTTGGATATTAATACAACGATCAATTAATTCACTGGTAAAACGACGAATAATATTGCGATAGCGACGGCTGTAACAGAACACTTTCACAGATTGTAATGGTACAGAACTACGATAAATTTTATTTGATAACACCTTTAAGGCGCGGAAAATCGCGCTTGGCCCTTCAAAATGCAAGGTGCGAATTTCATTCCATAAATTGCGATAAGTAAAATCAATGCTGCCAATTAGCTTAGTTTGTTTAGCCGTTAAATTGTTGAAAAGATGCTTAGGTTGCAGACGGAAATGGTGATCAATCAAAGATTCGTCTTTGGTCGGGTCTTGTACTAAATTGACAATGATTGCCAGATTACGAATTTCACAAGGCTGATAGAGATCACTATTGGTTGCAGGTGGTACCTCTGTTGGGAATGTGTCACGCAGATCTTCAACAAATTGCTGTAACGTTTCCAAGGATACAGTGTTGCTGATAATGTGCAGATTGGTTTCTGCAGTTAATAGACCATTAAAATATGCCCAACAAACCAATTTATTCAGGTTTGGATTATATTCAACGTGGCGATATTTCGATAATGACGAAATTTTCGGTTCTTGATTGAGCAGATACCAGCCTTTTTGCATTACTGAATTACCTGTCGCTTCAACGAAAGTGAGCTCTTTTTCAGCAATATCGGTCACGATAGCAGGATTAAAAAGAGTAACTTTCCCTGGTAACTCTTCAAATGCAGCATACAATTTACGAGTCAAAATACTGATATCTTCAGGAATAATGCCACCACCAGAAATATTATATTTACGAGCAAAATCCATTAATTGGCGATAGCTGCACATCAATAAATTAACCAGGCTGTTATAACTACGACGGATTTGTTTAATTTTCCAATGCTTTCTTTCATTTAATTCTTGGATTGTATTGGAATCCCATTTCCATTGATGGCGCGCAAGGCGCATTAAAAGCGTTAAGCGCCAATTACCAGTTAATTCAGTATTATCAATATCTTCACAAGCTTTTATATAGAAACAACGGCGTACATTATCCAAACGTTCAGGATCATTGGTAACGGTTAAATAGTGCGTTACTTTATCTAACATCGCCATATAAGGATCAAAATGATGATTGACTGTGCGCTCTTGTAATAAATCCAATTTGAACTGATGTGAAATTAAACGAGTGTTGGGAAACTCCCATGAATAACACTCTAATAATAAAATTTTGATAACGGCTTTATAGGGTGAATCAATACCTTTATAGAGATTCCACAAGGTAGCACCGAAATATTCATTAGCCGATAAACTACCTAAACCACCGAAATCAACCCATTCATTAGGGTTCAATTTTCCTTCATTAACTAATTGTTTCACTGTGTCGTCATATTTTGTTTCATCTTCTACGGCGAGATGTAACCAAAGCAATGGACGACCAGCCAGACGAATAGCAGAGCGATAAAATTCATCTAGTAGCAACATATATTGGCTAGAGCCACAATTGTCACTGGATAAAGAATCAACGGCTTGTCCGCAACGAAAACGGTCTTGATCGACTAAAAAGAGATTAAGTTCTACGCCTACGTTGTGCGCCCATTGACAAACTAGGGTGAATTTTTGTTGTAATTTATCGAGTTGTGGTTGAGTTAAAGTACGTGAAGCACAAACCCATAAATCTAAATCTGAACGAGAAGTTTGGGTAATCGATCCTAAACTGCCCATTGCATAAATTCCGCATAAACTGGCAACGGGTTGAGGTTGATGTTCTAAAGAGAATAAAGTGGTATTAGATAGAGTCGAAGAGAGATAATTTTTTTGATAGAGATTGTAATGAAAATTAACAATGCCAAAAGGTGCCCCTTCGACATATCCTGGTAACTCAGGAATATTGTGGTGCAATAAGACGCAAACTAAGTTAAGAACATATTGAAATTCGTTTGGTGCACCTGCTAAAGCACGCTCTAAACGAATGTTGTCTAATTGTTCAACCTTTTTCTTGGCAACTTCTAGATTGTTCATTAGCTATGTATGATCTCTGTAATGATAAATACTTTAATCTCATCAACGGCGGAAAACTTTAACACTTCTGGATAACTTGGTAAATACTCGAGCTAGTTCAGATGCGAAGTTTTTGATTCAACTCAATGAAGATTCTGTTTCTAAGCACTGACAACGCCAGGCAACAATGATAGGATATAAATTCATTAAAACAATGAATAATAAGTTAATCATAAAAGAGTGAATTATGCAAAAAGATGTTATCCGTATTGCAACTCGGCAAAGTCCTTTAGCCTTATGGCAAGCCAATTTTATCAAACAACAATTAGAATCTTTATATCCACAACTTACTGTTGAATTAGTCACAATGGTGACAAAAGGTGATGTGTTATTAGATACACCATTAGCTAAAATTGGTGGTAAAGGGTTATTTGTTAAAGAGTTAGAATTAGCGTTATTGGAACATAGAGCGGATATTGCGGTTCATTCAATGAAAGATGTACCAATGCAATTTCCAGAAGGATTACATTTAAGTATCATTTGTGAGCGAGAAGATCCACGTGATGCCTTTGTTTCCAATCGATATGCTTCATTAGCAGAATTACCGCAGAATGCTGTAGTTGGAACGTCGAGTTTGCGCCGTCAATGTCAGTTAAAAGCATTACGTCCAGATATGGAATTGAAAACATTACGTGGTAATGTCGGAACACGTTTAAGAAAATTAGATGACGGCGAATATGATGCAATTATTTTAGCTGCCGCAGGGTTAATCCGTTTAGGTGAACAGCAACGTATCCGTAGTTTTATTGAAGCTGAAACCTCTTTACCAGCGGTTGGACAGGGCGCTGTAGGCGTAGAATGCCGCGTTGATGATGAGTGGGTTAATCAATTATTGAAACCTTTATTACATCAAGATACTTGGGATCGTGTTATTGCGGAACGAGCAATGAATAATCGTTTACAAGGTGGCTGCCAAGTGCCTATCGCTGGTTATGCTATTTTGTCAGGTGAGCAACTTCATTTACGTGCGTTAGTGGGGGCGGTTGATGGTAGTGAAGTTTTGCGCGCAGAAGGAGTAGCGCCAAGATCGCAAGCAACGCAATTAGGTATCCAAGTTGCAGAATCCTTGTTAGCACAAGGTGCAGAAAAATTATTAGCGCAGGCGTTAGTTTAAGTTTATGGGCATTCTAGTTACACGTCCGGAAGAATCTGGTCAAGTTTTAACAGAAATGTTAAATCGTGAAGGTATTGCCGCGATTCACGTGCCCTTTATTAAAATTGTTGCCGGTGAGCAAATCAATCAATTGCCACAAAAATTGCAACAATTAAATGCTGGAGATTGCGTGATTTGTGTGTCGCAGTATGCGGTATATTATGCGGAACAGGCGTTGAAAAATACAGGTTTTTCATGGCGTACTGATTTATCGTATATCGCGGTAGGGCGTAAAACAGCGATGTTATTAACAGCAGCAACGCAGCAACCGGTGCATTATCCGTTTGCGCAAGAAAATAGCGAAGGCGTATTAGCATTACCACTGCTGCAAGAGTGCCAACAGAAAAATATATTGATTTTACGTGGGCAGCAAGGAAGAGAATTATTACCAGAGCAATTGGCACAGCAAGGTGCTAATGTAGAAATGGTGGCTTGCTACCATCGTGAATTGCAACAATTGGATGAAAAAGAATTAATGTTATTTTCGCGCGCAGGCATTGATACGATTGTGGTGACTAGTGGCGAAATTTTACGGTATTTACTGGATTTTATTCCTAAAAGTGAACATAATTGGTTATTAAATTGTAAGTTGGTGGTGATTAGTGATCGGATTGCACAATTAGCAATAACAGCGGGTTGGCAAGAAGATAAAGTGATTCTCACTGAAAAGGCAGACAATGCTAGTTTATTGAAAGCGATATTATCGTTTTATCCCCATTCACGAGATAAATAATAAAGTAGGAGTAGCGATGAAAAAACAACATGATGAAACTGATATTCAAAAAGATACAGAGGTAAATGCAGAGGTTACTCCTAGCACAGGTGAAACAAATTCAACTGAAAATGTCACAACACCTCAAATAGATAATTCAACAACTAACCCATCAAAAAAAGAAGCAGACGTGAAAAAAGAACCACAAAAAGCTGAAAATAAAGCGGAAAGTAAAAAAGTGGAAACAGTCAAAACCACAACAGCAGCAGAAAATCATTCTCAACCACAAAAAAATAAAGTTTCTGATAAAGAAGAAATGAAAAAATCTTCTGGTGGTAAAGGCATTGCCTTATTAGCATTATTAGTCGCATTGGGCGTTGGTGGTGCAGGTTATTATTTAGGGCAACAACAGCTCAATCAATTACAACAACAGATTGCGACTTTAGAATCTCAACAACAAGCAACTGCGCAAGCGACACCAACTGATACAGTAAGTAAAGCCGAATTTGATGCAGTGAAAAATGCGTTAGTCAATACGACAAATGAGTTGGCTGCGACTAAAACAGCGTTGGATTCATTGCAGCAAAATCGCGGAATTACGGAACAACAAATTATTGCGTTACAGTCGCAATTAAATAAAGCAGTGGCAGATAAAGCAGAAAGCCAGCCAAATGAATGGTTAATGTCGGAAGCGGATTTCTTATTAAGCAATGCGCAGCGTAAATTGATTATTGATAATGATTTGAGTACGGCGATTTCATTGCTGAAAGAAGCTGATAGTGTGTTGAATGATGTTTCTGATCCACGAGCGATTAGTGTACGTACTGCGATTGCTCAAGATTTAAAACGTCTTGCAGATGTTAATGACGTTGATCAGAATGCGATTATGCAAAAATTATCGCAATTAGCGAATGCGGTTGATGATTTGGAAGTGTTGGATCTTTCTAGTGATAATGCAACTGATGATAATGGCGAGTTATCGGATTCGATTAGTGATTGGCGTACAAATATGCAAAAATCAGCAACTTCGTTCTTGAATCACTTTATTCGTATCCAACCGCGGGATCCAGTTGAGAAAGCGCTGTTAGCGCCAAATCAAGATGTTTATTTACGTGAAAATATCCGTTTACGTTTACAAATTGCTCTATTGGCAGTACCACGTCAGCAAAATGAACTTTATAAGAGTTCATTAGAAGTGGTGACCTCTTGGGTAAGAAGTTATTTCAATACGGATAGTGTATTGGTACAACGTTTCTTACAACAATTAGATGATCTTTCTGAAGAGTCAATTTATGTTGATGCGCCAAATACCTTTGAAAGCTTAACTATTTTAGATGAGATTTTGCATAAACAACCACATAAGATTGAAAAAGTGGAAATGAAGGCAAATCCAACAATTTTAGAAGAGAATAAAGCAGAAGAAGCCAAAGCGAAGGAAAAAAATCCAGAAGCTGCACAACCGCAAGCGTCAGAACCAGCAAATTCTTCTGAAACTAAAGGTCAAGCCGAAGAGCAGCAACCAAGTGCGTCAGAAAACGCCGCTCCTGAACAACCAGCGAAAACAGAATAGTAGGAGAAAGAGCATATGTTTAGAGTATTATTCTTGATGTTAATCTTGCTGGTGGGCTTTATTGCAGGGCCGTATATTTCGGGCAAGCAAGGTTATGTTCGTATCTTAACTGACACGCTTAGCATTGAAATGAGTATTACAATGTTAGTGGTGTTCTTTGTCATTGCATTAGCTCTTGTTTATGGAATTGAGTGGGTAATTACCCGTTTCTTCCGTCTTAGCAGCGGTACCTATAATTGGTTTTCTGTGCGTAAAAGACGTAAAGCTCAACAACAAATTTTGCAAGGTTTTGTGAAAATGGATGAGGGTAATTACGCTAAAGCAGAAAAATTAATTGGTAAAAATGCTAAACATTCATCGGAACCAATTCTGAATTTTGTAAAAGCGGCAGAAGCGGCACAACAACGTGGTGATGAATTTAGCGCTAATAAATATCTGATTGAAGCAACAGAATTAGCTGGTCCAGATAATCTTATTGTGGAATTAGCGCGTACACGTATTTTATTACAGCAAAATAAATTGCCGACTGCGAGAACTGCGGTGGATAGCTTGCTTGTATTAGCACCGCAAAATGTTGAAGTATTACGTTTAGCTGTTACGATCTATCTTCGTTCGCATGCATATTCCGCATTAGATAAGCTATTACCGCAAATTGCAAAAAGTGGCTTATATACTGGAGATGGTTTTAAAGAGTTATATCACCAAGTGTTAGACGGTTTATTAGATGAAAAAATGAATGAAGAGGGTGTAGAGGGGTTACTCAATTGGTGGCCGGATCAACCTCGTTCTCGCCGTCAAGATAGTTATGTCATTGTTGGTATGATTCGCCGTCTAATTGATAGTGATGATCATCAATCAGCTTATCAGTTAGTGTTAGAGAATCTGAAACGTATTGATAATAGTGATATGTCATCATTCTTAGCACAAGTAGCACGTTTACAAGTAAGCAACAGTGAAAAATTAGTGAAATTGTTAGAAAAAGTAAGCGATAAAACTGATGCCACAGGGCCTATTGCTTGTGGTTTTGCACGTGCTAAAGGATATTTATTATTACGAGCTAATCAGTTTGATAAAGCACGTGAAGCCTTTGCTAAAGTGTTGGCATTTGAAGATAAATCAGTTCTTGAAGTGCAAGATTATACTGTTGCAGCTTATTTAGCAGAAAAAGCTAAGGATACTGTTGCTGCACAACAAATTCGTCAGCAATGCTTAAAAGATACGATGAAAATTGAGGATAAATCTTCTTTAGAAACCAGTGATCTTTTAAGTTTAGAGAAAAAATAATTTTGAAATTGATATAAGAGAACGGGTTGTAAATTACAGCCCGTTCTGTATTTTATTAATAATCTTAATGAAAGTCTTATGGGTTCCCTCTTACTCTTGCCCGAATGTAAATAAGATTTTCAGGCAAAAAAAGCTGTCAATTTTTCGAGCTGGCGAGAAAAATCTCTTTTTTTGCCGCTCGGAAAATCTTATTGGAATGAGGACTAGCAAGAGTGTGAGGGTGTATTTCTTTTGCCTACTTTTCTTTGGACATACAAAGAAAAGTAGGTCGCCCTTTAGGGCGAAAACTAAATCATTATTAAGAGAGAATTCAACTGATAGTTCGATATCTTTAGCCAGTAAGCTGAAATGAGATATAAATTACATCTCATTATTCCCTACCCGGTAACTTCTTCCACGTCACCTCATTACGCAAATAAATTGGCTCAATCTCTGCCGCAGTGACAGATTGTTGTTTAGCATAAGCAAGTAACGCTAATGGCAACATATAACGAGCTGCTGGCAACGTAACTTGCGAAAGTTTGCCTGGAATTGAATTTAAGGCAGGATAAGCCGCCCAGCCTGTACCAGTTTTGTAATAATCCTCGCTTATCCCTGTTAATTGCTGGCTTAATAATTCAGGCGCTATGACTTGTTCTGCTTGTAACAACTGCCAATCATCATATTGATTACTGTCGATTGTGACTTTTTGATGTTTAAGTTGAGCAAAGTAAACTTCATTCATTCTTGCATCAATCGCACTCAAAACGTGAGTAGCTTGTTCAGTTTCATAGGCAGCTTGCGCCATTGCGGTTAAGGTCGAAACTGGATAAATCGGTAAGTCTGCACCCAAAGCCAATCCTTGTGCGACGGAAACCCCAACACGCACTCCAGTAAAACTACCAGGGCCACGTCCTAGTACTAAACCGTCTAGTTGTGATAATTGCAAACCAGATTGCTGCAATAACTGATCCACCATAGGTAAAATGCGTTGAGTGTGGGTGCGTTGCGCAATTTCTTCTAAATAAGTTAATTCATTACGATATAAAAGAGCAACAGAACAAGCCTCAGTTGAGGTGTCTAATGCAAGTAAAGTTGGTTTCATCATTGTTTATTCCTAATTTTTTGCAAAAATTGTACCACTTTTCCAAGGTCACGAGTACGCTGTGCTGGTGGTAAACTTTTTAAAAAGAGCTGTCCATAAGGACGCATTACTAAACGAGCATCACAAATAATAATTGCGCCACGATCATTAACATCGCGAATTAAGCGCCCAACACCTTGCTTTAAGGTGATAATGGTTTCTGGCAGTTGAATATCATAGAAAGGATCGCCGCCTTGTAAACGACAATCTTCCATTCTCGCTTTCAGCAAAGGTTCATCTGGTGCCGCAAAAGGCAACTTATCAATAATCACTAAGGAAAGCGCATCACCACGCACATCAACACCTTCCCAAAAACTTTGTGTGGCTACTAATACCGAATGCTTTTTACGTGTAAATTGTTGTAATAGCTGACTTTTACTGGTTTCTCCTTGCAGTAATACATTCAATTTACTATGTGAACGCAAATAATTAGCAAAACCTTTCATCATGAAATTGGAGGTACATAATAAGAAGCAATTTCCTTGATTCGCTTCAATAATTGGTAATAACATTTTTGCCAATTGTTCTAAAGTATGCTGACGATTGCTTTCTGGCAAATAACGAGGAATACACAAAAGCGCTTGTTCAGGATAATTAAATGGACTATGCAAGATTTTTTTCTGGGCAGTGGTAATTCCTAAATCTGCAGCATAATGACTAAAATTATCACCTGAATCAAGCGTGGCAGAAGTGAAAATCCAAGCCGCTTCTTGCTTATTAATCTGCTGTTGGAATTTGTCGGCAATCGTTAAAGGCGTAATATGTAAGCTAAAGTGTTTATTAAAGGTTTCAAACCAATAACAATAACCTACTTGCTGAACTTGTTGCAGTCGGCCAGCTAGGTTTAATAGCGTTGTAATGCGTTCAATAATTTTATCGAGAGTTTCAGAACGTTTTTCACCGAAGCGGGCAGCTTCTAATAAAAATGACAGCTTTTCCTGTAATAACTGAAACGAAGCGACGACTTTTTCTTGTGAGAATAATTGACGCAGATCGCCACGCTGATTTTCTATTCCTAATAATAAGCGAAAATCTTGCACTACTTTTTGCACAATATCGGCTGCGGTGCCGAGCTGTTTCATATCTTTTAATTCGGTACGATAAACAATTTCCGTATCGTGACAGAGTTCAAATAATTGAAGAGAACTTAGCGTTTCCCCGAAATATTGGCAGGCAATGGTAGGTAATTGATGTGCTTCATCAAAAATAATAATTTGTGCATTAGGGATCAATTCACCAAAGCCCTCTTCCTTAATCGCCATATCGGCAAAAAAGAGATGATGATTGATGACAACGAGATCAGCATCAAGCGCTTTCTTGCGAGCTTTTAAGACAAAACAATCTTTATAAAAAGGGCAGTCTGAACCTAGACAGTTTTCCGCTGTACTTACAATTTGTGGAATTAAAGCGCTATCCTCGGCTAGAGCAGTACATTCGTTTAAATCGCCACTTTTGGTTGCATTACGCCAAGATTGCAGCGCCCGAAAGTCATTTAGTAGTGAACGATCACCGATAAAACCGCGCGTGTGTAATCGATCTAAACGTTCTAGACAGAGATAATTGGCGCGCCCTTTTAGTAAGGCAATTTTGCCACTAAAGCCCATTGCTTTAGTAATGGTGGGTAAATCACGCTGAAAAAGCTGATCTTGTAAATTTTTTGAACCAGTCGAAATGATAGCCTTTTGTTGGCTTAATAGAGCCGGAATTAAGTAAGCAAACGTTTTTCCTGTCCCTGTGCCAGCTTCAATAATTAATTGTGATTTTTGCTCAATCGTTTCTAAGACGGTATGCGCCATTTCAATTTGCTCGTTACGAGGTTGAAATTGCGTAATGGATTGGCTTAATAAGCCATCTTTAGAAAAAATTTGCTTGAGCTGTTGTTTTTTTGACATCTTTGTGGGCTATTTTTTGAACAAATTTTAATTTATCTCAAGAAAAATTAGATTTTTCAGATTATAACTTTTTTTCAAACAGTAATCGATCTATGCTAGCGCCAATATTTTTTATCATTGAGGTTAATAGAAATGACATTCTCATTATTTAATAAAATGGAGTTTATCGAACAAATTCATCCTAATATTTCGCTGCAACGTTACAACGAAATATCAATGATTGTCGTGGAACATAACACAGGCAAGGCGATTATTTCTTTACAAGGCGCACAATTATTAAGTTGGCAACCAAAATCATCAGCACAAGATCTATTATGGTTAAGTGATGCAGAACCGTTTAAACAAGGTGTCGCAATTCGCGGTGGGATTCCTTTGTGTTATCCATGGTTTGGTGGCGCGCAACAACCAGCGCATGGTTTTGCACGTATTCGTCAATGGGTGTTAAGCGATTGGCAAGTCAGTGAACATGAAGTGAAATTAATCTTTGGCTTATATTCAGAAAACAATATTGCGATTGCACGTGTAAGAATGTCATTTGCTGAAGATTGCCGCGTGAAATTTACCCAATTAGCGAAAGATGAAGCGCAAGTGGCGTTACATACTTATTTCAATATTGGTGATATTGAACAAACTACGATTTTTGGTTTGCCGAAGCAATGTATGGATAAGGTAGCAGATGCTGTGGTTGAAGTACCTTCACCATTAACTATCAGTAAACATACTGATTATATTTATTCTGGTGAAAATCGTATTAACCATATTGAAGATAAAGCTAATAAACGTTTTATTGAAGTAGAACATCATAATGCGAGTAATGTCGTGGTATGGAATCCATGGACAGCGCCAACTAGTGCGATTAGCGAGAATGGTTATCGTACTATGCTTTGTGTTGAAACTGCACGTGTTGATGAGAAATTGAAACAGGGTGATTCTTTAGAAGTGCGGATTATTCAACAATAAATTGGGTTTCGCCCTTTAGGGCGAAACCTAAATCTTAATTAAGAAATAAGAGTTTAATAATATCTTTTATAAACGAATTAGATATTTTATTAGTTACCAATTTTCACACACGTCATATCCAAAGAACCACCAACAAATTCACGATTAAAAATAGTTAATGGCTCATCTTGTTCACGTAATGCCAAAATATAGAGTAATGGTAAAAAGTGTTCGCCACTATTAATCGCTTTCATCACATCTTCACCTAATGCTTGATAATTGGCTAATGCAGCTAAATCGTGTTTTTCAATTAAATCTAATAGTAAATTTTGTGCGTTCTTCGCCCAATCAAATCCATAATTCGGTGTATCCATATTGCGCCAATCAAGTAAACGCAAATTGTGAATGAGATTACCACTACCCAAAATCAACACACCTTTTCGGCGAAGTACTGCTAATTGTCTAGCCAGCGCAATATGTGATTGCGGAGTTAAACGGTAACACAAACTCAATTGGATAACTGGAATATCGGCATTAGGGTAGAGATGCTTCATTACTGCCCAACAACCATGATCTAAGCCACGCTGTTGATCTTGTTGAAAAGGCACTAAATCTGCCAATAAATCTTGTACTGCATCAACTACTTCCTGATCTGATTTAGCCGAGTATTGCACTTGATATAACTCTTCTGGAAAACCATAAAAATCATAGATCAATTCAGGATTAGGATTACTGGTTTCCATCACATCATCAGTTTGCCAATGAGCAGAAATACAGAGAACTGCTTTTGGTTTTGGCATTTTAGCTATCGCTTCGTGCCATTTTGGCGTGAATTTATTTTCGGTAATGGCAAGCATTGGTGAACCATGACCAATAAATAACATTGGCATACGAGTAGGCATTGAAGACATTTTTTACTCCTTAATTGAGTGGTAATTTTCAATGCCTAAATTGTATTCGGTTATAAATAGGAAAACGATATGCTTTTTATAAACGCATTATTTCTTATTGAGAAAAGAATAGCTTATTCTTTCCAAATAATATGGTATTGACGATCATCCTCTTGGTGAGAAATTAACACTTTAGCAAAGACGTCATCCATTTCGTCATTATCATTAATTAAACCAACCCAAACTTCAGCAAATTCATCAGGATCAATTAAGGTACCAATTTCATTTTCCCAATCATCGCTGGTTTCAACCATTTCAACGGCGCCGCGCTCTTCAAATTGTAGGTTAAATAATAAAATATCGGCAGGATCCAGATTTTCTGGTGCCATCTCCAGAAAAATATCATAAGCAATATCAATCGCTGTATCTGGATCAAGTTTCATCTCGGTGGTCATTGGTTATCTCCTTTTAACTATTTATTCTTGTATCATTTGTTGTAGCATTGGTAGCAAATCTTTTTCTAACCATTGCAGACTGACTTGTTCGTGCCGAATACTACGTTTTAATAATAAAATCATCAATTCGTCATAATAGGTTTTGTGTTCAAGACGAGTTAATTCTAGCATTAATTGTTGCATCTTATGGATTGATTGTCGGTGATCTTGCTCACGTTTCTTAACAGCGGTAAACGCCATATTCGGGTGACATTTTAGCGCCGCCAAAATACGCGAAATAAACTCATCACGCAAAATACCATGACTAAGTGTGCTTTCGAGCAACCATTTCTTTAACTGCTGTTCCCCTTCGTTCGTCAATTGATACTCTTTGCGATCTGGTTTTCCTTGCTGAAATTGTAGTGAAAAAGAGATCAATCCTTGTTTTTCCAGCTGATTTAGCTCGCGATAGACTTGCTGATGCGTCGCTTGCCAGATTAAGCCATAAGTTTGCGAGAATTTCTTACTAATGTCATAACCAGTCGCTGCTTGGTGTGCAAGAATGGAAAGAATTGTGTGTGATAATGCCATAATCTCGTTTTATCAAAAAATTAGGGCGCTATTCTACTGGATTTAGCGAGAATTATGTACTTTAAATTGAGAATGAAATAAGAAAAGCCTTATCAATTATCTATGATAAGGCTTGTGTAAGATAAAAAATAATGATTAACCTGTATTACGCATACCAGCAGCAATGCCAGTAATTGTGATCATTAAGGCTTGTTCTAATGCCGGATCAGTTTCACCGCTACGTAAACGGTGCAAGAGTTCCACCTGTAACAAGTTTAATGGATCGGTGTAGATATTACGCAATTTAATTGACTCCGCTACCCAAGGTAAATCTGCCATCAATTGATCTTCATGTGATAATGAGAGCAAGGTTTGAATATCGGCTTTCAATTGTTCACGTAAAGATTGCCCTAATGGCCATAGTTGCTGTGGCACTAAACGCTGATCGTAGTATTCTGCTAACCAGAGGTCAGTTTTACTAAAGACCATTTCAATCATACCGATTCTGGTTGAGAAGAACGGCCATGATTTACACATCTCTTCAATAGTACTGCGTTTTCCTTCTTCAAATAAGGTACGTAATGAAGCGCCGACACCAAGCCATGCCGGTAACATTAAACGGTTTTGCATCCAGGCAAAGATCCAAGGAATCGCACGTAAACTTTCCACTCCACCTTTTGGATTACGTTTCGCCGGACGAGAACCTAATGGTAAGCGAGATAACTCTTGTTCTGGTGTTGCAGCGCGGAAGTAAGGCACAAAATTTTCATTACCACGAACCACCTGACGGTAAATATCACAAGATACTTGCGATAACTCATCCATAATTTCACGCCACGCTTGTTGTGGATTCGGTGGCGGTAATAGGTTCGCTTCCAAAATAGCGCTAGCATAGAGATCTAAGCTTTGAACTGCTACATCAGGTAAACCAAGTTTAAAGCGGATCATTTCGCCTTGCTCAGTAACACGTAAGCCATTTTTGAGTGATTTTGGTGGCTGTGAAAGCAGAGCAGCATGCGCTGGCGCGCCACCACGCCCGATAGTACCACCACGACCATGGAAAAGAGTTAATTCAATATGACGTTCTTCGCATAATTGAACTAATGCTTCTTGTGCACGATATTGCGCCCAAGATGCTGCCATCATTCCAGCATCTTTGGCTGAATCGGAGTAACCGATCATAATCATCTGTTTATTGTTGATAATGCCACGATACCAACCAATGTCGAATAATTGCTGCATTACACTGTGTGAACGATCAAGATCATCTAAGGTTTCAAACAGTGGCACGACAGGAAGAGCATATTTAATACCTGCTTCTTTTAATAATAAATGTACAGCTAGCACATCTGATGCGGTACGCGCCATAGAGATAATGTAACAAGAGATGATACCTTTTGGTTGTTGTGCAACTACTTTGCAAGTATCCAAAATTTCTTTGGTTTCTTCGGATGGTTGCCAGTCTTTTGGTACTAATGGACGACGAGAGCTCAATTCACGAATTAAGAATGCTTGTTTATCTTCTTCGCTCCATTGTGCATAATCACCTAAACCAATATAACGGGTAATTTCTGCAATTGCTTGTTGATGACGAGTACTTTCTTGGCGGATATCTAAACGTGATAAGGTTACACCAAAACAACGGATACGACGCAAGCAGTCGAGTAATAAACCATTAGCAATAATGCGCATACCACACGCAGATAGAGATTGGTAGCAATCGAATAATGGCTGCCAGAGTTGATCGTCATCAGTGATGATGTCGCTTTCTGCAATAATTGGTGTCCGATCAGCTAATTTGTCATCAAAATAGTTGAGGGTATTGCTAAGACGGGTTCTCAATTCTTTGACAACAACACGATAAGGTTCGGCATGATCACCATATTTCGCTTTAAATTCTGCTGAACAGTCAATCATTGAAAGTTCATCTGATAACTGTTGAATATCTGTCAAAAAGAGTTCAGCAGCTTTCCAACGGGCAAGGTATAAAACCTGTTGAGTAATTTTTGCCGTTACGAACGGATTACCATCACGATCTCCGCCCATCCATGAGGAAAAACGCACAGGAGCAAGATCGACAGGTAATTGGAATTGGAAATGTTCTTCCAAATCTTCATTTAATTGACGTAGAAATTGTGGAACGGCTGACCATAAGCTATTTTCAATGACGGCAAAGCCCCATTTTGCTTCTTCAAATGGAGTGGGACGTTGTGTGCGAATTTCATTGGTATGCCATGCTTGAGCAATTAATTGTAATAAACGGCGTTGAATTTGATGACGTTCTTTTTTAGTTAAATCGGCATTTTCTAAACGTTCTAAACAGTTGTTAATTTCTACATATTTGTGCACAAGGGAACGGCGAGTTACTTCAGTTGGATGCGCTGTTAGCACTAACTCCACCAATAATTGTTGTACTGCAGCAATAATCTGTTCCTTGGTAACGGTAGATTGTGCTTTTAGACGGGTTAAAAGCGCTGCGATAGAGCGTTCTGACATCACTTCATCGGTATGATGACGAGAAATGGTTTGATACTGTTCTGCGATATTAGTTAGATTAAGAAATTGACTAAAAGCGCGTGCAACTGGAATAATATTTTCGGTAGAAATGTTTTGTAATGTGTTTAGCAATTGTTGGCGCGCTTGCTCATCGCCAGCACGAGAACTTTTAGATAAAATACGAATTTTTTCAATCAGTTGTAAAATATCATTACCTTGAGCATCACTAATGGTTTCACCGAGTAGATGACCTAGCATATTGATGTTGTTACGCATTGCAGAGTATTGTTCGATCATAGACATTCCTTAAAATCACTTTCTGTGTGAGTAGATATAGCAAAAAATCAGGAGCTGCGTCAAATAGCAAATAATTTATTTAGTAAAAAAATTCATCAATTAGATAAAATTCTATTTTTTTACAAAAATTTTAGAGAATTTTTTATAAAAAAGGTTATTTTTTGTTAATAAGTTTAACTAAATGATGAATTGAGCTTATTGTGATATTGGAGTTTGTGAAGTAGAGAGAATGAGTTAAGAAAAATGGCATTGCAAGAGAATTTTTGGCAACAAAAAACATTATTAGAGATGAATGAAGCAGAGTGGGAAGCACTGTGTGATGGTTGTGGTAAATGTTGTTATCGCAAATTTATTGAAGGTAGAGGAAAACGGGAGCGTTTATATTTTACAAGAATCGCTTGTGATTTATTAGATTTAAATACTGGACGCTGTGGCAATTACGCGGAACGTTTCAAGTTAATGTCTGATTGCACTAAACTCACTAAGAAAAATCTACCTGATTTTACGTGGTTGCCAAAAACTTGTGCTTATCGTCTATTGTATGAGGGAAAATCGTTACCTGAATGGCATCCTCTCTTAGTCGGCGATCAATCAATGATGAAAAAGCATAATATTTTTATGCGTGATGGAATTCACGAAGAAGATGTGATTGATTGGTTTGAATTTGTCGTTGAAGAGTTTTAGGACAATAAAAAGGGCGCAATCTGCGCCCTAAAATCATCATAATGCGGATTAAAGCACTTTAACAATACTTTCGCAGAGATAATCAATATTTTGTTCAGTAATACCAGCAACATTGATACGGCCTGAACGAACTGCATAAATCGCAAATTCTTCTTTTAATCGATCAACTTGTTCAGCGCTTAAACCACTAAATGAGAACATACCATTTTGTTGAATAATAAAATCAAAGTTTTGTTTTGCACCATGTTTAGCCAGTAATTCAACAAATTTTTGACGCATTGCTTTGATTCTGCCGCGCATTTCATCTAACTCAGCAATCCATTGTGCTTTTAATTGATCATCAGCCAATACGGTAGCAACAGCGCTTGCACCATGTGCTGCTGGGTTAGAATAAAGGGTACGAATAATAGTTTTTACTTGGCTAAACGCTCTGGTTGCTACTTCTTCATCTTCAGCAACTAAAGTGAAAGCACCAACACGTTCATTGTATAAACCAAAGTTCTTAGAGTATGAGCTAGAAACCAATAACTCTTTGTGGTTGGCAGCAAAAGTACGTAAACCAACAGCATCTTCTTCTAAACCATTAGCAAAACCTTGATATGCGAAATCAAAGAGCGGTAACCAACCTTTCTCTGCTGACATTTTAGCTAATGTTGCCCATTGTTCTGGAGTTGGGTCAATCCCTGTTGGGTTGTGGCAGCAGCCATGAAGTAACACAACATCGCCAGCTTGCGCTTTTGCTAAATCTTCCAACATACCATCCCAATCTAAAGCATGAGTAGTTTTATCATAGTAACGATAATCGCAGATGTTCATACCGACAGCTTTAAAAATTGCATTGTGATTTGGCCAAGTTGGGGCACTAATCCAGACATTTTTCGCTGCAGTTTGACGTTTAATAAATTCTGCCGCAATACGTAAAGCGCCTGTACCACCTAAGCTTTGTGCAGTTTTTGCACGTTTGTTTTTAACGATATCGTGATCAGCGCCGAAAAGTAAAATTTGTGTTTGACGGTTAAATTCAGCTAAACCATCAATTCCAAGATAGTTTTTGGTATTTTCATTAGCAAGTAAACGTTTTTCCGCTTCTTTTACTGCTTTAACGATTGGTGTTTGCCCATTTGCATCTTTATAAACACCAATTCCTAAATTAACTTTGTTACTACGAGTTTCAGCTTTAAAAGCTTCCCCTAAACCAAGAATAGGATCTGCTGGTGCTGCTTCAATATGTTTAAACATCGGATATTCCTCTAAATTTGCTGTGTTTGAATAGGTTGTTATTTATAGCGCCAAAATAAAGGCTTTGACAAGCACTTTCTTGGCGCAGAATCACTTTATTTTGCTAATAGCTGTTGTTGTGCCCAAGCTAAACCAGATTGGTAATCTTCTGGTAATAAAGGTTGTGCTTGCTGCAAAATATTGACTAATTGTTGCACATCAGGATGTGCAATATTGATATGCCCTAGTTTTCTACCTGCACGCACTTCTTTGCCATACCAATGCAATTGTGCATACGGTAATGCTAACCAATCTGGATGATGCTCTGTACCGATAAGATTAATCATCACCGTTGGCGTACGAGCAACTAAAGCTGGTGTTGGTAAGTTTAATAATGCACGTAAGTGCAATTCAAATTGGCTGATATTAGCGCCCAATTGTGTCCAGTGTCCGCTGTTATGAACACGTGGCGCTAATTCATTAATCAACAGATGCCCATCAACGACAAAACACTCCATCGCCATTACACCGACATAATCTAAATGCTGCATAATTTTACCGAGCATTTGTTCCGCTTCTTGTTGTAATGGATGAGGGGTAAGTGATGAAATGACACTGTAACGTAAAATGCCTTGCTGTTGTAAATTTTGCGTAATTGGATAGAAATAAGTACGCCCGTTTGCGAAGCGTGCACCGACTAGAGATACCTCGCCATCAAACGGAATAAAGGCTTCGGCAATGGTTTCATCAAATAAATCTGCTGTAATCACATCAGTATTGCTTTGATTAACGATCCATTGACCTCGACCATCATAACCGCCAGTACGACGTTTTACGACCACTTTTGTTGCGACATCTTTCCACACTTGTTGCCATGATGTTTGTTTAGTGAGATGTAACCAAGGTGAAGTCGCTAAGTTTAGCTCATCAAGTAATTGCTTTTGCGTTAAACGATCGGCTAAACGAGCAAAAATCTTTTGATTAATAAAATTTGGGTGAGAAGCGAGTAAATTAGTTAATGCAGTTTCTGGCCAACGTTCAATTTCAGCAGTAACAATAGCATTATCATCTAAAGTAAAAGGTTGTTGATGAAAATCGAGCGGAACAACATTGATATCTAGTGGTGCGCCTGCGTAACGTAACATTCGGCCTAATTGACCACTTCCTAAAACGTAAATTGTTGGATAAAGAGAGCTTTTTTGCATAATTATGAATTAATCAAACGTGGATCAGGATTATTTAAAACATCTTCTGTTTGCTGAGTACGGAAATCACGCAAACGATTACTTAATTGGTTATCAAAAACAGCGAGGATTTGCGCTGCTAATAAACCTGCATTTGCTGCGCCTGCAGGGCCAATTGCTAATGTGCCAACAGGAATACCTTTCGGCATTTGTACAATCGAATAAAGGCTATCAACACCGCTTAAGATAGAGCTTTTGACTGGCACACCTAATACTGGCACTAATGTTTTAGCTGCCAACATACCTGGTAAATGTGCTGCACCGCCTGCACCAGCAATAATAACTTTATAGCCATTTTGTTGTGCATTTTCAGCAAATTGGAATAGTTTATCTGGGGTACGATGTGCGGAAACGATTTCAACGTGATAAGGAACTTGTAATTGATCGAGAATATTAGCAGCTTCTTGCATGGTGCTCCAATCGCTTTTGGAACCCATCACAATCGCAATTTGAGGTTGAGCCATAGTAATTTCCTTTATGATAAGTTGGGGGCATAAGGATAGCATTTCTTCATTATTAGTGAAATATGATGACTATAAATTGTTGCTGGATAAATTTTGTTGGGTTATGAATGGCAACCGTTGAAAATCCTTGAAAGTAGATTGCAACTTAAGGCAGAAAACTTTATCCTAGCACACGTTTTTTGTGTTTTATGGATGGACAAGTTTATGTTACCAAAAGCTAAATATAGAAAAGATTATAAGAAACCCGATTTTACGATTAGTGATATTTTTCTTGAATTTCGCCTAGATCCAGAGCAGACAAAAGTTACAGCAAAAACGTTGGTACATAAACTTAATCCTGAAGCAACCAGTTTACGTTTAGATGGACATAGTTTCCAATTTGCTTCAATTAAATTGAATGATGCAGACTTCAGCAATTATCAGCAAGATAATGAAAGTTTAACGCTAGATCTTAGCGAAATGAGTGCTGAAAAATTTGAGTTGGAAATTGTAACTCTATTATCGCCGGCACATAACACTTCTTTGCAAGGGCTCTATCAATCAGGCGATGCGCTTTGTACCCAATGTGAAGCGGAAGGTTTTCGCCAAATTACTTATATGTTGGATCGTCCTGATGTGTTGGCACGCTATACCACTCGCATTATTGCTGATAAAACTAAATATCCATTCTTACTTTCTAATGGCAATCGTATTCGTCAAGGTGAATTAGACAATGGTTATCATTGGATTGAATGGCAAGATCCTTTCCCAAAACCAAGTTATTTATTTGCCTTAGTTGCCGGTGATTTTGATGTATTGCGCGATACTTTTGTGACCAAAAGCGGTAGAGAAGTCGCATTAGAATTATATGTTGATAAAGGCAATTTAGATCGTGCTGATTGGGCAATGGCGAGTTTGAAAAAATCAATGAAGTGGGATGAAGAACGCTTCGATCTCGAATACGATCTTGATATTTATATGATTGTGGCAGTTGATTTCTTCAATATGGGTGCGATGGAAAACAAAGGATTGAATATCTTTAATTCAAAATTTGTCTTAGCAAATCCACAAACTGCCACAGATAATGATTATCTTGATGTTGAACGAGTTATTGCGCATGAATATTTTCATAACTGGACAGGAAATCGGGTTACTTGTCGAGATTGGTTCCAATTAAGTTTAAAAGAGGGCTTGACTGTATTCCGCGATCAAGAGTTTTCTTCTGATACTGGTTCACGTAATGTTAATCGTATCAATAATGTGAAATTTTTACGTGCTGTACAATTTGCAGAAGATGCTAGCCCAATGGCGCATCCAATTCGTCCAGAAAAAGTGATTGAGATGAATAACTTCTATACCGTTACTGTCTATGAAAAAGGTGCAGAAGTGATTCGTATGATTCACACTTTATTAGGTGAAGAAAAATTCCAAGCAGGTATGAAGCTTTATATTGCGGAAAATGATGGTACCGCAGCGACTTGCGAAGACTTTGTGTCAGCAATGGAACGCGCTTCTGGCGTGGATTTAACTCAATTCCGCCGTTGGTACAGTCAGTCAGGTACACCGGAATTGACGGTCGGTGATGAATATGATGCTAATACCTTAACTTATCGTTTGCATGTTGCTCAAATGACGCCATCCACTATGGATCAAATGGACAAAGTGAATTTACATATTCCATTGCGTATTGCGCTATATGATGCTGCTGGTGAGCGCCAACCGTTAAAAGTGAAAGGTGAAGAGTTAGCGAGTGATGTATTAAATGTGACTCAATATGAGCAAACTTTTGAATTTTCTCCAGTGTATAAACAACCAGTACCTGCACTATTATGTGAATTTTCGGCACCGGTAAAATTAGATTTCCCATATACCAATGCGCAGTTAATTACGTTAATGAAGTTTGCAGAAAATGGTTTTGTACGTTGGGATGCGGCGCAAATGTTATTTGCTAATGAATTACGCCAAAACTTGCAACGTTATCAACAAAATCAAGAATTGCAATTATCGGCAGAATTGATCCAAGCGTTGCAGTATTTAGTTGAAAATTATCAACAAGATATTGAAGTAACAACCTTGATCTTGACCTTGCCAAAAGAGACTGAGTTCGCGGAATTATTTAAAACGATTGATACGGTTGGTATTCGTGTGGTGCGTAGTTTTATGCAGAAAACCATTGCCAATACTTTAAAAGATGCGTTTTTGCGTTTATACAACCATACGCAAACGGAAACCTATCAAATTGATCAACAAAGTATTGCACTACGTAGTTTTAATAATGTTTGCTTGAGTTATTTAGCCTTTACCGATTTTGGTAATACCTTAGTTGCGAAACATTATACTCATGCTAACAATATGACCGATACGTTGGCAGCTTTAACATTAGCGGCACAAGCACAACTACCTTGTCGTGATGAATTATTGGCTGATTTTGAACATAAATGGCAGCACGATGGCTTAGTAATGGATAAATGGTTTGCTATTCAAGCGACTCGTCCAGATGAAAATGTGTTAGAAATTGTGACACATTTAATGGAGCATCCAAGTTTTAACTTTAATAATCCGAACCGTTTACGTGCATTGGTCGGTAGCTTCTGTTCACAAAATTTGAATGCGTTCCATATGATTGATGGTTCTGGTTATCGTTTCTTAGTAGATATTTTGATCCGTTTAAATAACTCAAATCCACAAATTGCAGCACGCTTAGTCGAACCATTAATTCGTTTTGCACGTTATGATAATCAACGTCAAACTTTGATGAAACGTGGCTTAGAACGTTTAAGAGATGTAGAAAATCTTTCTAAAGATTTGTTTGAAAAGATTGAGAAAGCATTACAGTAAAGTGAGAAAGAGATACCGATTGGTATCTCTTTTTTATCAGGGTTTATAATTAACATTACAGTAAAATTATCCAGAGAGGTAAACGAGTATGTATCCTTTAATTCGCAAAGCGTTGTTTTCCCTTGAAGCAGAAACGGCGCATGAATTAACGATCAAATTGTTAGGTGCTGTTGGTCGAAGTCCAGCAAAATGCTTAGTAGAAAAGATGTTGGCTGTTGCTGGTACGCCAAAGCAATGTATGGGCATTACTTTTAAAAATCCGATTGGTCTAGCGGCTGGTGCTGATAAAAATGCAGAAGCAATTGATGGCTTTGGCGCTTTAGGTTTTGGTTTTATTGAGGTTGGTACAGTGACACCATTACCGCAACCGGGTAATCCTAAGCCTCGTCAATTTCGTTTAATTTCAGCGGAAGGCATTATTAACCGTAATGGTTTTAATAATGATGGCGTGGATAAAGTTATCGAAAATATTAAAAAATCACGTTATGACGGTACCTTAGGTATTAATATTGGTAAGAATACCTTTACTCCAGTAGAGAAAGGGAAAGAGGATTACTTAGTCTGTTTGGAAAAGGTTTATCCTTATGCGGATTACATTACCGTCAATATTTCTTCACCTAATTCACCGGGCTTACGACAATTACAGTATGGTGAATTATTGGAAGATTTATTAGCTGGAATTAAAGCAAAACAACGAGTTTTAGCTGAACAGCAGCAGAAATATGTTCCGATTGCATTAAAAATTGCTCCTGATTTAACAGAAGCTGAATTAGTAGCTATTGCCGATAGTTTGCGTCGCCATCAATTTGATGGAGTGATTGCGACTAATACCACTTTATCTCGTGACAATGTCACTGGCTTAGCCAATGCAGAGCAGCAAGGTGGTTTAAGTGGTAAACCATTACAGGATTTAAGTACAAAAATCATTGCACGCTTATATCAAGAGTTAAAAGGTGAGATTCCGATTATTGGCAGTGGCGGCATTGATAGTGTAGCTAATGCTGAACAAAAAATGGCAGCAGGAGCAGAGCTATTACAACTCTATTCTGGGCTGATTTATCATGGACCAAAATTGGTACAGGAATTAGTTCGTCATATTCGTTAATACTTGAAGAAAGCAGCATATCTGCTGCTCCGGACCGCTGACAAACCTAAATTTTGTCAAAAACTTCTATAAAATAGCTTTGGGTTCCCTCTCACTCTTGCCCGAATGCAAATAAGATTTTCAGGCAAAAAAAGCTGTCAATTTTTCGAGCTGGCGAGAAAAATCTCTTTTTTTGCCGCCCGGAAAATCTTATTGGAATGAGGATTAGCAAGAGTGCGAGGGTGTGCTTTCTTTTGCTTCGTTTTCTTTGCACAAGCAATGACAAAAAGCGTTAGCTTTTTGAACGTTGCTTGCAACGACCCGTAGGGTGAGCAAGTGAACAAAGTTCACTTGCGAATAAAATGAAGTCGCCCTTTAGGGCGAAACCTAAATTTTAGATAAGGGGGCTGAAGTAGATTAGCGTTAAATCTGACACCATTTCCGCAGGATTTTGAGCTGTTGAGATGGTGTCCCATAATTGAAACGAAACTCACATTCTTTCAAAAAAAGAGGGAAAGATTTTCGATCAATTCCATTATACTTTCTTAGCACACGCTTTGCTTGATTCCAAAAATTCTCTATCCCATTAATGTGATTTCGCCGCTCAGCAAAATGAGTACTGTGGTTAATTCTATAATGCGTAAACTCACTAACATCTAGCACATCATAGCTATGATAACAATCTGTATAAACAATGCTATCTGGTTGTATTTTCTTTTTAATAACAGTAAGTAAGGTATCAGTCTTAGTGTTTTGTACAGTTACTGTGTAAACTTTTCCATGGCGTTTAAGCATGCCAAACACCACCATTTTACCAGCTGCACCCCGACCTCTTTTCCCTTTTCGCACACCACCAAAATAGCTTTCATCTAACTCTACTTCGCCATCGAAAAGTTCATGTGCTTGTAGTGCTAAATGATGGCTGATAACGAGACGAATTTTTCGATAAAACAAGATGGCAGTATTGGCTTGAATGCCAAGCAAATCTGCTGCTGATCGTGCTGTTACTTCTAATACAAAAAATTCAAGCAGTTTTCTTTGTATAGATTTCTTTAGTTTACAATTGGTTATCTTCATTTTTGTAGCTTAGCATAAGTGCTAATCTACTTCAGCCCCTAGATAAGAAATAATTTAGCTAAAAGTTTTATAATTGACTTTATCAATAAACTGAAGCAGCAGCATATCTACTGCTTCTTTACTGCATTAACTAAACAAAACCGGCACCACAAAAATCGTTGCCAACATAACTAAAATCGTAAATGGCACTCCGACTTTTAAGAAATCGGTAAATTTATAACCACCCGGACCAAGTACCATCGTATTGACCGGTGATGCTACTGGTGTCATAAACGCAGCAGAGGCGGAAATAGCTATGGTAATAACAAATGGCACTGGCGAGGTATTCAATTTCATTGCCATAGCGACAGCAATTGGTGCCATCAAAATAGCAGTTGCAGTATTAGAAATAAAAGAGCTAATAACTGCACATAGAATAAATAAACTGGCTAGAATGGCGTGAATACCCCAACCACCTACTAATTGCAGCAACGCATCAACGGCAAGATTGATTCCGCCTGTTTTAGTTAAGGCGGTGGCAAATGGCATCATTCCTACAATTAAAATCAGACTTGGCCAATGGATAGCGTTGTAAGCACTTTTGGCATCAATACAGCGGAATTTGGCGAGCAAAATACAGGTGATTAACGCGGCTACCACATTGGATACTACGCCTGAAACCATCAATCCTACCATAATGGCAACAGCAAATAGAGCGTGTGGAGCTTGGCTTAGCGCTGGAGCAACGTGTTCGATCTCGGCTGGAGAATTAAGTAAAAAGAAATCTTGATTTTTACTTTGTAATGCTTGAATTTGTTTCCATTCCCCAATCACTACATACTGATCGCCGACAGTAAATTCAATTTCGGCAAGATCGGTTTGTAACAGTTGATGTCCGCGTTTAACACCAGCAATAATTAAGCCATATTTATTTTGAAAACGTACTTCACGCACTGTTTTTCCCAATAACGCACTTTCGGGGATTGGTGAGATTTCCGCCATACCCACGCTTTTTGCCTTGTCGCTAACATATTGCCCACGAACTTCAATAGGTTTTAAATGATGCCGTTGGCAAAAATCCAGCCAATCCAATTCAGTATTAGTAACATCAAACAGCAAAATATCTTTTGCTCTTAATTCAGTTAAGGCTGATGGCGTTACTACAATTCGTCTAACACGACGCCAACGTTCAATTGCAATTACTAAAATATTGTGGCGTGAGTGTAGATGTAGTTCATCTAATGTTTTGCCAATAAAGGGCGAATCTGGCAGTACAATCACTTGACGCGAGCGAGTAGATAATTGATAGCTCTCAATCAAGTCATTCATTGAAGTGCGATTATAATTCTGTTTTAAATCTTCTGGATCGCCGCTATCTAATAAATGGCGAGCCACTAATAAATAGAGGATACCAAGAATCAGGATCATCATTCCGATTGGGGTAAAAGAGAAAAAGTTTAATGCTGGCCAGCCTGCTTTAATTAATTCTGCGTTAGCAATAAGATTAGGCGGCGTAGCAATTAATGTCATCATACCGCTGATCAGCCCAGCAATACTAAGTGGCATCATTAAGCGTTTTGGTGAAATGTGCATACTGCGGCAAATAGCTAAGACAACAGGAATAAAGATTGCCACAATACCAGTCGAACTCATAAAGGCGCCTAAACCACAGACAGCGAGCATTAATAAAATTAAGACTTTGATTTCATTATTGTTGGCGATACGTAACAGCCAATCGCTGACTTGATAAGCAATTCCTGTACGCAATAACGCGTCACCAACAACAAATAACAAAGCGATTAATACAACATTGGGATCACTGAAACCAGCGAGAATTTCAGGAACGGTTAGAATGCCGCTTAAGCTGAATGCAACTAGCACCAATAAAGCGACAACATCCATTCTGATTTTATTAGAAATAAAGAGCCAAATTGCTGAGATTAATAATAAAAGAACCACAATTAATTGAGGATTAATTTGCGGTGGCAGCCATTCCACGAAAGACACCATAACACTCCAAAATAGGTAAAGAAATATAAATTTAATCCTAACACAAAATAGGTAAAACAGCGGATTTTCAATGGCGAAATCGTAGAAATTTTTACTGGTAAATTGAAATAATGAAAAAAATGAGGTTTTTTAATAAAAAATTACAAAAAAAGTCACTTTTTCATCACATTATCTTATTTTTTAGCATATAATCAGACAGTTAGAAGTTTTTAATTATATTTTGAGGTAATGGTTCAATATGTCGTTCAATAATATGTGTAAATGGCAATATGATGCAGTACGAGATCGTCTTACTGCGTTACTGCCTAACTATACAATTGTTGAAACAACATTATCAAAACAAGTCCTAAATGGTGACGGTTTAACGACTAGCAATTTTGCCTTAGCTGATCTTGATAAAGTAGCGCAGTTTCTGGATATCTTAGAACCATTACAATTCCCAGAAGAGATTAATCAACGTTTAGCTTATAGTGCGATTGCTTGTGAACATTTTTTATTGCCAAAACAGCCGCAAAATTGGTTTTTCACCTTATTAGAGGGTAAACAAACGGTCACTGAACCAAGTTTGGCACGTTGTTTTGTTAATGCGACCCAATCATGGGCAACGTTATTAGTGGCTTATCTTGAAGACAATATTGCTAGTGTCATTGTGTTGGAACAACAGTTGATACTGCCACAAACAACACTCTATTTTGGTGATCCTTTCCGTATCAATCTTAATCGCTTAGAACCATTAATGATTGAAGTTGAAGCACCAGCAATGATGTTTAAACAATACGCTTAAATTAGATCATAATCATAATGCAATTTAAATTATCGCAACTTTCTCCTAAAAAACTGGATTTACATACTCATAGCAGCGCTTCTGATGGTGTATTAACGCCAACAGAGTTAATTTTACGTGCGAAAGAACAGCAAATCGATGTATTGGCATTAACAGATCATGACACTATTGATGGTATCGCCGAGGCGAGAAGTGCGGCGCAACAGCAACAAATTACCTTGATTAGCGGTGTCGAAATCTCGACATTATGGAATGGTAAAACAATTCATATTGTCGGTTTAGATTTTGATGAAACTCATCCAGCAATGACAGCATTACTTGCAGAACAGGCTAGATTACGTCATGCACGGGCAGTAGAAATTGGCGAAAAATTCAAAAAATTTGGCTTGGAGAATGCTTTTGCAGAAGCACAAGCATTAACGACAGGAGAGGTTACGCGAGCACACTATGCACGCTATTTGGTAAATATTGGTTTAGTGAGTAATGAAGGGCAAGCTTTTAAACGTTATTTATCGCAAGGCAAACCTTGTCATGTAAAAGCCAATTGGTGCGATATTCCGACAGCAATTGATGTAATTCATCAAGCTGGTGGTGTAGCAGTGGTGGCGCATCCAATGCGTTATCAAATGACTAACAATAAGATCCATACTTTAATTAAAGATTTTCAGCAATGGCAAGGCGACGCCGTTGAGATTGCTGGTGGTATCGATCACAATCAACAAAAAATGTTGATTAAATGGTTGGAAGAATTAAATTTATTAGCGTCCGTCGGCTCTGATTTCCATTATCCTTGTGGTTGGATTGAATTAGGAAAAAATTTGACCATTCCAACAACGGTAAAAGCGGTCTGGCAACAATCTATTTAAATTTTTCACTTATTCTGTACTGAAATGCGTTATATAATAAGCGTGTTTTGTTGTAATCACAGAAGGAGAGTGTTATGAGTCAGTTCTTCTATATTCATCCCGATAACCCGCAACAACGTTTGATTAATCAAGCAGTTGAGATTTTGCGTGATGGTGGCGTTATTGTTTATCCAACAGATTCAGGATATGCCTTGGGATGTATGATTGGTGATAAACACGCAATGGATCGCATTATCCGCATTCGCCATTTGCCGGAAGGGCATAATTTTACATTAGTATGCAGTGATTTATCAGAATTATCGAATTATTCATTGGTAACAAATAACGTATATCGTTTAATCAAGAATAATACACCGGGTCGTTATACCTTTATTTTAACGGCAACCAAAGAGTTACCAAGACGTTTGATGACGTCAAAACGAAAAACAATTGGTATTCGAGTACCAGATAATAATATTGCGTTGGCATTATTAAATACTTTAGGTGAACCAATTTTATCTTGTTCATTAATGTTGCCGGGAGAAGAGTATTTCACTTTGTCTGATCCAGAAGAGATTCGCAATTTATTAGAAAACCAAGTTGATTTGATTATTCATGGTGGTTATTTAGGTCAAGATCCTACTACGGTTGTGGATTTAACAGTAGAACCGCCAGTGATTTTGCGTGAAGGCAGTGGTAGTACCACACCTTTTATTTAATTATGTTTGAATAAAGACGTCTGAGAAGACGACAAGAGGATTTATGCAATTAGCAAAAACAAATAAACCAGAAAAACCAGCAAAAATAGTCGGTGAAAAATTACAAAAAGTATTAGCACGAACAGGATTAGGTTCTCGCCGCGAAATTGAAACCATTATTGCGGCAGGACGTGTCAGCGTAAATGGGGTAATTGCGACCTTAGGCGAGCGTGTCGAAGTTAAGACCGATACTAAAATTCGTGTTGATGGTCAGTTGGTTTCTCTTAATTCAGCGCGCAAAGAAGTTTGTCGTGTCTTAATGTATTACAAACCTGAAGGGGAATTATGTACACGTCATGATCCCGAAGGGCGAGCAACTGTATTTGAGCGTTTACCAAAAATTAGTAATGGACGCTGGATTGCGGTAGGGCGTTTAGATATTAATACCTCAGGACTATTACTTTTCACTACCGATGGTGAATTAGCGAACCGTTTAATGCACCCAAGTAAAGAGGTAGAACGTGAGTATTCGGTGCGGGTATTTGGTGAAGTAACGGAAAAAATGCTAATGCAGCTCAAAAAAGGCGTACAATTGGAAGACGGTCCAGCGAATTTCAAAAGCATTTCACCACAAGGTGGTCAAGGTATGAACCAATGGTTTGCGGTGACTTTGACCGAAGGACGTAATCGAGAAGTGCGTCGTCTATGGGAATCACAAGGTATTCAAGTCAGCCGTTTGATTCGTACTCGTTATGGCAATATTGAATTAATGCGTGGCTTACCGAGAGGCGGTTGGGAAGAGTTGCCTTTAGATAAGGTAAACTATTTACGTCAATTAGTTGGCTTACCATTAGAAACTGAAACGAAACTTGATGTGAAAAATCCACGCAAATTTAAGTCTAATCAGATCCGCAAAGCGGTAAAACAACACTCGTTGAGAAAACGTTATCAACAACGCTAAATAATAGGTATAACTAAGAGCGGGAAGCAATGAAGTTACAACAACTGCGTTATATTGTTGAGATTGCAAATCACAATTTAAATATTACTGATGCGGCAAAGTCGCTTTATACTTCCCAACCTGGTATTAGTAAGCAAGTTAAATTGCTAGAAGATGAATTAGGCTTACCGATTTTTGAACGTAATGGTAAACACATCCAATGTTTAACGCCGACAGGGGAAAAAATTATTGCAATTGCTCGTGAATTGCTAGTTAAGGAACAGAGTATCAAAGCGATTGCGGACGAGCATAAAAAACCTGATGTAGGTACGTTACGCATTGCAACGACGAATACACAAGCACGTTATAAATTGCCAGATGTCGTGAAACAATTTGTGAAATGTTATCCGGATGTTAGCTTGCATATTCATCAAGGTTCACCGCAACAAATCTATGAGTTGTTATTATCAGGTGAGATTGATTTAGCGATTATTACTGAAGCGCAATATCTCTTTGAAGATGCGATTTTGTTGCCATGCTATATGTGGAACCGTTCGGTGATCGTGAAAAAAGATCATCCATTAGCACAAATTGAAGAATTAACCATTGAAGAGTTAGGCAAATATCCGCTAGTGACTTATATCTTTGGTTTTACTGGACGTTCTGATTTAGATTATGCCTTTAGTCGAGAAGGCATTTTGCCTAATACTGTCTTTACAGCGACAGATGCGGATGTCATCAAAACGTATGTCAGATTAGGGCTTGGTGTAGGAATAATGGCATCTATGGCTTATACCGAAAGTGATACCGATTTAGTGGCGATTGATGCAAGTCATCTATTTAAAGCAAGTATGACGCAAATTGCCTTTAAAAAAGGTTCATTTTTACGCCGTTATACATATGACTTTATCCATTTATTTGCGCCGCATTTATCACGCCCACAAGTAGAGAAAGCAGAGCAAATTCGTGATAATAATGAAATTCGCAAGATGTTTGATGATGTCGATTTAGATTATCTCTAACGTACAAATCTCTCTTCATTCTTGCTAAAGCGTATAAAAATCAGACAGGGAGCGAGTCTCCCTTCATTTGACAACAAATTTATGTTGTTTTCCTCCATAAAATTTATGATCTAGATCTCAAAAAAAAATTATTTTTCTTGTTCTCAGTAAGACATAAGAGTAAATTACACAGCATAATGAAGCCTAACTTCTTTTTTGTGAAATTTACTGGAGTTCATATGTCAAATTTAGACCAACAACATATCCTTGAAGTGATTAAACATGGTCTGATTGCTTCTTGCCAGCCGGTGGATGACGGTCCAATGGATCATCCGGAAATTGTGGCAGCAATGGCGCAAGCCTCTGTGATTGGCGGAGCAGCAGGGTTACGTATTGAAGGCGTTGATAATTTAAAAGCAACACGCAAAATGGTGAAAGTTCCGATTATTGGGATTGTAAAACGTGATTTACCAGATAGCCCAGTACGCATTACCCCATTTTTAACAGATGTAGAAGCATTAGCAGAAGCTGGTGCAGATATTATTGCTTTTGATGGTACTTTCCGTACTCGCCCAACGAGCATTGAAGATACCGTCAAACGTATTAAAGAATTAGGATTATTGTCAATGGCAGATTGTTCAACGTTTGAAGAAGGGATGTTCTGCCAAAAATTAGGTGTTGATCTGATTGGTAGTACAATGTCTGGCTATACAGGCGGCCCAATTCCAGCAGAACCTGATTATCAATTAGTGATTGATTTAGCGAAAGCAGGCTGTCGTGTTATGGCTGAAGGGCGCTATAACACACCAGAATTAGCAAGAAAAGCGATTGAAATTGGCGCACATTCGGTAACCGTAGGTTCAGCATTAACTCGCTTAGAACATATTGTAAGTTGGTTTGCTGATGCAGTGAAATCGGCAAATAAATAAGAGAAAGGAAAGTCTATGCAAGTTCTCGCATTAGATATTGGTGGTACAAAAATTGCGGCCGCATTAGTGAAGAATGGCGTAGTAACACAGCGCCGGCAAATTGTGACACCGCAACAAAATGCAGTAGATGGTATGCACGAAGCGTTGGCACAAATTGTTGCTCAATATCAAGGACAATTTGATTGTGTAGCAGTAGCTTCTACCGGAATTATTAATAATGGTGTATTAACTGCATTGAATCCTAAAAATTTAGGTGGTTTAGCTGAATTTCCGCTAAAAGAGAGTATTGCTCGCCATACTGATAAACCAATTGGATTACTAAATGATGTACAAGCGGCTGCTTGTGCAGAATATAAAGAACAAGATGTAGAAAAAATTCAAAATTTTGTCTTTATCACCGTATCTACCGGCGTTGGTGGTGGTATTATTTTGGAGCGTCGTTTATTAACTGAACCTAATGGTGTTGCAGGGCATATTGGTCATACATTAGCTGATCCAAACGGGCCTGTGTGCGGTTGTGGACGACGTGGTTGTGTAGAAGCGATTGCTTCAGGTCGAGCGATTGAAGCGGCAGCGAGCGTTTGGGAGAACCCTTGTTCACCAAAAGAAGTATTTGCACGCTTCCGTCAGCAAGATCCACAAGCAACTGCGGTTGTACACCGTTCAGCGAGTACGATTGCTAATTTAATTGCCGATCTTGTGATTGGATTAGATATCGAAAAAGTAGTGATCGGCGGTAGTGTTGGCTTGGCAGAAGGTTATTTGCCGCTAGTACAGCACTATTTACAACAACAACCTAAATTTTATCAATGCCAAGTTGAACGTGCTTTCCATGGACAAGATGCAGGATTAATCGGTGCAGCATGGTGGGTTGAACAAAATCAAGCGAAACTAAAATAAGGATGACATATGTTTATTGGTGATTTAACAAAACAGGATTACAAATTAGGTTTACCAAAAGTGATTGGTGAGGCTCTCGATTATTTGAAAACAATCGATCTTGCTGCTTTAGAAGTAGGACGTCATGACATCACTGATCAAATCTATATGAATGTGATGGAATTAGATACTTGCGCAGCAGAGAGCAAAAAAGCGGAAATTCATCGTCAATATTTAGATATTCAAGTTTTAATCAGCGGTAAAGAAGCTATTCAATGTAGTCCAGTTTATCCGGATCTTTCACTTTATACAGAATATGATGAGAAAGACGATTATCAATTAACACCAGATATTGAAGCAAAAAGTGAAATTGTGTTACGTCCAAATATGTTTGCGATTTTCTTACCTTATGAACCGCATAAACCATGCTGTAATGTAGAACAACAAGTACAGCATTTGAAAAAACTGGTTGTAAAAGTACCAGTCACCCTACTTTAATCTCATAAGGAGGCAGGAATGTCAGAGAGCGGAAAAATCCTTGATACTATTGGTGCTTTGCAGAATAGTTTAACGAAAACGGAAAAGCGTATTGCATCCGCAATATTGGCATCGCCAAATTTATTGAGTCAGTCTTCTTTATCAGAAGTATCTGCGCAATTAAACGTAGGGGAAGCAACTTTTATCCGTTTCTGTCGTACGCTTGGTTTTAAAGGTTATACCGATTTTAAATTAGAACTGGCGATTGAATTGGCAACGCAAGAAAAACAAAATCAAACTTTGTTGGATACTGATGTTTCTTCCGATGATAGTGCATTTGAGATTGCGAAAAAATTACAGACTGCATTGGTGAATGTGGTAGGTGAAACCATCAATCTATTGGATTTTGAGCAATTAGAACGAGTAGTGGATGAGCTGCAAAGCGCGAAACGAATTTTCTTGTTTGGTGTTGGTTCATCTGGAATCACTGCAGAAGATATGAAACATAAATTGATGCGTATTGGTTTGCAAGTTGATGCTACAACCAATAATCATTTTATGTATATGCAGGCTTCATTAATGAAAAAAGGCGATGTCGTTATTGGCATTAGTCATTCCGGCTATTCTGAAGAAATTATTCGTACTTTGCGAATTGCACAAAAGAATGAAGCGAAAACAATAGCATTAACGCATAACTTACGTTCACCGATTACTGAAGTGGCAGACTATGTATTGATTAATGGTAATCGCCAAGGACAGATGCAAGGCGACTCAATTGGTACAAAAATTGCACAATTATTTGTACTAGATTTAATTTATGCTTTATTGGTACGTAAAGAAGAACAGCGTGCTATTCAAGCAAAACAAAAAACACTAAATGTCATTTTAGAACAACGAATCAAATAACTCTCTTGTCATAAGGAAATACTATGAAAAACTTAAAAGGTATTATCAGTGCACTATTAGTTTCATATAACGCAGATGGTTCTATTAACGAAAAAGGTTTGCGTGAAATCATTCGCTACAACATTGATAAAATGAAAGTGGATGGTTTATATGTTGGCGGTAGTACTGGCGAAAACTTTATGCTTTCTACTGAAGAGAAAAAACAAATCTTCCGTATTGCGAAAGATGAAGCAAAAGACCAAGTTACATTAATCGCGCAAGTTGGTAGCGTTAATCTTCACGAATCTATTGAATTAGGTAAATATGCAACTGAATTAGGTTATGACTGTTTATCAGCAGTAACACCGTTCTACTATAAATTTAGTTTTGCAGAAATCAAAAATTACTATGACACCATTATTGCGGAAACTGGCAATAATATGATTGTTTACTCTATCCCATTCTTAACAGGTGTAAACATTGGTGTAGAACAATTTGGTGAACTCTATAAAAATCCAAAAATTATCGGTGTGAAATTTACTGCGGGTGATTTCTATCTATTAGAACGTGTGAAGAGAGCTTATCCAAATCACCTAATTTGGGCTGGTTTCGATGAAATGATGCTTTCTGCTGCGGTATTAGGCGTTGATGGCGCAATTGGTAGTACATTTAATGTTAATGGTGTACGTGCAAGACAAATTTTTGAATATGCACAACAAGGTAAAATTGCTGAAGCACGCGCAATTCAACACGTAACTAATGATTTAATCGAAGGTATCTTATCAAATGGTTTATACCTCACCATTAAAGAATTATTGAAACTTAATGGCGTTGATGCAGGTTATTGTCGTGAACCGATGACAAAAGAATTAACACCAGAAAAAGTTGCTTTTGCAAAAGAGTTAAAAGCGAAATATCTTGCATAAGATAATTGATTGATATTTCAATAAATTTAAAAATCTGCACTCAAAAAATTGAAGTGCAGATTTTTTGTATCTAGACAGTATAAAGGGAAGATTTATAATATTTGTAATTATTGATAACCAATGTGATGATTGATGTTACGTAAAATCGCTTTATCCAGTCTGATTTTTATTCATTATGCTTCAATTGCCGCAGAAAATAACCCCACTTTTACACAAAATTATCTTGAACAACGAAGATTAGACACCTATCAACAAGAACAAGAAAAAGCACGTCAAAGTATATTTGCTGAACATCGAGAAGTCTGTGTCACTGTTAAGGGTGATGATATTCAAGCATTTCCCTCGGAAGGACAAACCTTTATTGCTGTTAATCACGACCTTCATCTTGGTAAAGTTGATGCCGGTCTGGAAGAAAACATGGGTGAAGGCGATCATTATCGTAATGTTGCAGAGAAACGAGCAATAACGAGCCGAATTCAAGGCGGTGGTGATGTTCAACTACAAGCAGAAAATATTTATGCTCAAGGTGCAGATATTGAAGCAAATCGTTCTTTAACCGCATTAGCAAAAAACAATTTGGTACTAGATAGCCTAAATGAAAGCAGTGCGTATGAAGAATATCATCATTATGAACGTAGTTCTCTGTTGTCTCACTCAAGTAGTACAACATTTGATCAACTAAATCAGACAAAACAAAAAGGAAGTAAAGTTAGTGGAGAAAATATTACTTTACTTGCCCATGGTGATATTGAGGCGAATGGAGCAGCTATTATTGCCGATAAAAATATTCAACTTATCGCAGGAAAAAATATCCAAGTTCAGGCTGGTACAAATACTTATCAAGAAACTCATTTCCGAGAAGAGAAAAAATCGGGATTGATGAGCGGTGGAAATATTGGCTTTGCTGTTGGTTCTCGTAGTCAAAAAGACAATTATCAAGAAAAAGGCGCCATCCAATCCGAGGCACGCGCGACTATTGGTAGCTTAGGCGGTGATGTGACTTTAGTTGCTGGTCAACAGGCGACTATTTTAGGCACTGACTTAATTGCTCAACCTGACAAGACAATTGATATCACCGCAAAATCGCTTAAAGTGGAAGCGGGTAAAGATATTATCGAAAGTACAGAGCAGCACGAATTTAAACAATCTGGCTTAACGGTATCTTTATCAACGCCAACAACTGACATGGCAATGAAAGCGCGAGAAAGTCTGGCACGTAGTCAACAAGTGAAAGACAGTCGCTTAAAAGCTTTATATGAAATCAAAGCCGCACAAGAAGGCGCCATTGCCGCTCAAGAAGCAAAGAAAACTGTTGATGCAGTACAATCTGGACAAAAAGCGGACTTTAAAGTTTCCGTCAGTATTGGTTCAAGCAAATCTTCATCTAGCAGTACAACCACACAAGTGGTACATCAAGGCAGCACTCTCAATGCCGGAAATATCAACCTCACTACTACCGCAGGTGATATTGACGTAGTGGGTTCAACCATTCAAGCGGCAAACAGTGCATCGCTAACGTCGGCAAAAGCTATCCATCTCTCCTCGGCTCAAGATAGCACAAGCCAACGTAGTGAAAATAAAAATAGTGGTTGGAGTGCGGGTGTTTTTGCAGGTGTAAATGGTGGTAGCCCTGGTTTTGGCGTAGAAGGGTCAGTACAAAAAGGCCAAGGCCATGAAAACAGCGATACGATAACGCAACGTAATACGACAGTAAATGGTCAGACTGTGAACTTACGCAGTGGCGAAGATACGACCTTAAAAGGTGCTATCGTTACCGGTGATAAGGTGAATGTTGAGGTTGGCAACAATCTTGTCATAGAAAGCCAACAAGATACCCAACGTTATGACAGCAAACAGAAACAGGCTGGCGCAAGTGTAGGCTTGGCGGTGACTGGTAGCGGTTCACAAGTATCAGTTAACGCTAACTTGAATAAAGGGAAACTGGATTATGCTCAAGTCGAAACACAAAGTGGAATCCAAGCAGGTACAGCAGGCTTAAATGTCAATGTGGCCGGCAATACCCACTTAAAAGGCGCAGTGGTTGAAAGCCAAGCAAGCGCGGAAAACAATCAATTTACAACAGGCAGTTTAAGTGCAGAATCAATAGCGAATCACAGTGAAGTGAAAGTCTCTTCAGCAGGCGGTGGGCTCTCTACCGACCCAACTCAAAATATTGCCAATGGCTTTGCAGCGGGATTAAGTGCATTAGGGAATATTCATCAACAAGACAGTAGCACCACCCACAGTGTCATCGGTAGCAATATCCAGCTTACTACCCAACAAGGTGAGATACCGACTACCCTATCCCGCGATACTGCAACAGCGAATGAACGCGTACAGAAAGCGGATATGGAGGAAATGAAAGCCCGTCAAGAGATGGCACAGGTGATAGGCGATATTGCCAATAATGGCATTACCTTAGTCTTAAAACCAAAATTAGATGAAGCGAAACGCAAAAAAGGGGAAGCGGAAGCGATATTAAGGGTGGATACGTCTAACCAGGCAGCGAAACAACAATTAGATGAAGCGAATAAGGTCTTAGATACTTATGGATTGGGCGGCAAGGTACAATTAGCAGTACGTGCAGTTACAGGCGTCTTACAAGGGATAGCGACAGGTGACGCGAGTCAAGCAGCGGTAGGTGGTTTATCACCGTACATCAACCAAGAAATTAAAGAAGCGACCACGGATAAAGATGGCAATGTCAATCTTGAAGCGAACTTGATGGCACACGCTTTATTGGGCGCCATTGAAGCCTATGCCACAGGGAACAACGCTGCCGCAGGAGCAGCTGGGGCGGTTGGCGGTGAATTAGCTGCCAAAGTAATTAGCAAACAGCTTTACCAAAAAACACCAGACCAACTGACAGAAGCTCAAAAACAAACCGTCTCCACCTTAAGCCAACTTGCCAGTGGTTTAGCCGGTGGGTTAATTAGCGACAATACCGCAGGGGCGATTAATGCAGCGGAAATTGGAAAACGGGCGGTTGAGAATAACTATCTCTTTAGACATGAAGCCGAAGAGTTAGTCCGCTTACTGAAGGAAAAAGAACAATGTGAAGCACAAGGAAAAAATTGCCAAGTTATTCAAGATAGAATTACTGAACTTCATATCAAAGATATTGAACGTGATAACCGTTTAGAAGCTTCCTGTCGTCAAGGTATGAATGCAGAATGTGCAAGTGAACTTGTCACACTTTCTGCTGCCTTCAAAAGTTTTCAAGGTTATATGTTGACAGCAGATAATCCAGTGATGAATAGCCAGTATCAACAAGTGGCTATCCAGTACGGTGAAGCTCAAAGTCAGCGAATGGAAAATATCGCAAAAGCGGCATTACTTCAAATGCCAAAAGAGTCAATAGAGGGTGCAACCGTATTAACTCAATTGACGATAGATGCAGTGGTGTATGGAGATAAACAGGCAAAAGAACAGCTTGCCCAAATAGGTCAAGAAATAAAGAAATTTGTGCAATCTCCTATTGAAACAATTAGCTCGCAAACAAGAGAAACCCTCAAACAAGCAGATGAATTAGAGTCCAAAGGTTATCGAGATGAAGCAGACTTAATTCGGATGAAAGTGTATTTATCTAATGAATTAGGAGCTATTAGTACTGTTACAGGAATAGCGGGTATAGGAAAAATTACTGCTCATGGCATAAAAAACATCATTGATAAATCAGTTAGTAAACTTCCGATTGTTGGAAAAACAACAAATTATGAGAACGCAACTTTTATCTATCGTTATGATGATGACTTCCTATCCATTATTAATGCTAAAGGTCAACCTAAAGCAAAGATTGATATGGAGGGTAATCTCAGCCCAGTAACCCTAAAGGCACAGGGAGTATAGAAAACCATATTCGAGGAGGAAATTCTGGAAATACGCCTTATATTTCTTTTACAGATCCAAGATATGCTGAAAAACTAAAAATGTATGGTAGTAACAAAATCAGTGTAAATCTTACTCAATTAGAAAAAGATATTCAAAATGGGAAAGTAAAAAATATTGAAATAGTTTCTCATGATGAATTAGTTGATTATTTAACAAAAAGAATAGAAGATGCGAAAATTAGATACTCAAATAATCCTACTATAAATAACTCAGAAAAACTAAGAAGGGCTTTGAGGGATTTAGATAATGTTAATAGAGATGGGGAATGCCTAATTAAAGGATGCTTGCCAAAAAATTATATTATCTTTGAGGAGGGAAAATAAATGTTAACTGATCAAGAAATAAATGAACTATTATATTCTCTTCCAGATGGAATAACCGGTGAATTACTTCAGGAACTAGATTTGGAGTATATCCCTAAGGAAAGAATAGAAAAACTAATTTATATCATAAAGCATAGTCAGGATTATAAATTCAGATATGTATATCAAGCAGGATGTTTGTTATGTTATTGGGGTATTGATACTGGTTTTCAATATATTTATGATCTTTTACTTTCTCCTATTTTTGAAGATGTTAGAAATAATAATTTAGATGGTGAAGATTATAAATACATATTAGAGGCAATAATATCTTTTTCATATACAATAAATAATGAACATATACAGTCTGTCAGAAAAAAATTATTCTTGTATAGAAACTATTATAAATATAGCAAAAGTTATTCCATTTAGTATTTCAGATCTATATCATAGTATTGAATCTGGATGTGTTGAATATTTACCGTTGGTTAAAGATTATCTTTCTTGTATTGTGAAAAATAAGGAACATAATTATTGGAATATCAATGATGCATCAGAGATTTTATTCAAATATTATCCTGAGTTCGTAACAAATATTTTAAAAGAAAATAATATCAAGTTAACTCATTGCAATTTTAAACAAAATAGATGGGAAAAATTTATTCAAGAATTAGAAGAGTTGAGAAGGCATCATAATAACCATTAATAAAAATCTGATTAAATAGTGATTAATAACACTAGTATTCAGTTATCAGATAGTTCGTACTGTATTGGGTGCCATTGAAGCCTATGCCACAGGCAACAATGCGGCAGCAGGGGCAGCAGGTGCGGTCAGTGGTGAGTTAGCGGCAAAACTAATCACAGAGCAACTCTATCAAAAATCACCAGAACAGCTTACCGAAGCGCAAAAACAAACGGTATCCGCATTAAGCCAATTAGCGAGTGGCTTAGCCGGCGGTTTAATTAGCGACAGCACTGCAGGGGCAATTAACTCAGCGGAAATTGGTAAACGTGCGGTTGAGAATAACTATCTCTTTAGGCACGAAGCAGAACGACTACAAGAAATTAACAAACAATTAATTAATATTTGTGCAACGGATGAGATTAGCTGTGCAGCTTTACGAAAAGAAAGGGCTGATTTGATACAGATTAACTTAGAACGAGAGCAAAAAGCAGCACATGCCTGTCAATCAGGTAATCAAGCGATGTGTGCTGATGCAAAAGAAGCTGTGGCTAAGGCAGTTCAAAGTTATCCTGATGGAGGGGCTATTCCGTCATTATCAGGGGTAGTTGTTAGTGAAAGTATGAATGTAAAAAGCTTTAGAGATACATTGGATTGTATTGCAGGAAAAGGATGTGTTGAGATTCCAATGCTAGTATTGGGTGGAGCTGTTGGAGCAGGGCTAAGCACAACTAGTACGGGAGCGGCTGCTTTATCTATGGGGAAAGATATTGGCTTGTTAGTTGGGAAAAAAGCAGTTAAGTATCCGTTGCTTACAGAAATGACGGCTACAGCCATAGCTAATACAGGTTATCAATTGACACAAGACCAAGCTTACGATCCATATAGTTTATTACAAGCAGAACTTTCTACAGTTCTAACAAGAGGTAGGACATTAGGGCAACAAATTAGTATTAATATTGGAATTAGTTCAATGTCGACACAAAATTCAGAGGATTATGGTTGGAGTGCTCTTGGTGCAGTTACTGGTACATTAGGGACTTCAACAATAAATAAAGTTAATTTAAAAAATCCATTTTTAAATTCCATTTCATCTGGATTTGCTAGTGAAATATTAGGTGATTCAGAACTATTAAAAAAACAATTTAATAATACTAATAAGGAAAACAATGACAACAAATAATTTTTATACTTCTTGTTTTAAATATTTTATCTGTATATATTTTCTTTTTTTATTGAAATATATTCTTTTTACAATAAGAATATATGTGGAAGAAGGTATTATTTTTTGGGAATGGTATTTTCTATATGATAATTTAAAGACTACTTTAGTAATATATATACCATATTTTTTTATTAGTTTTTGTAGGTATAAATATCATTTAAAAAAAGAATTACACTAGGAATTTCCATAAGTAAATTCAAATAGCGAGTGGATTAGCGGGCGGCTTGATTAGCGACAGTACCGCTGGAGCGATTAACTCAGCAGAAATTGGTAAACGTGCGGTTGAGAATAATTTCCTCTCTGAAAAAGAGATTGCTATTTTATACGTTGTAGTAAACAGACCCATTCAGAAAAAATTGGCTTAATGGACAAAAGTGTGGGATCTTTTGCTCATTAAGCCTTTATGATTACATGATATAAAACAAAAGGGTGCTTCAAAACTTATAAGGATTTCACCACCGCCAAACAATAGAAAAAAACAATAAACCCATTCCCTTATCTAAAAAATTGAGTAACATATAGTGATGATATTGGATAGATATCATTATTCCTAATAATTCAATTCAGAAAACACAACAGAGTAGTACAAAAATGCGTAAGATTTCAATTATTGGCGCTGGAGCTGTCGGCGTTGAGATAGCTAGTTTTATTCTTAATATGGGTGAGTGCAGTGAAGTTGTTTTAGTTGATCTAAATAAAGATCGCTGTAAAGGCGAACAAATGGATTTTAGCCACATGACTGCATTAACTTTTTCAAAAAATACCAAAATTATTAGCGGTGAATATGCCGATACAGCAGAGAGCGATATTATTGTGATTACTGCTGGAGCACAGATTAAAGTTGGACAAGATCGGCTAGAGTTGGCGCAGATTAATGCCAAAATCGGTGTTGATATTGCGAAACAGCTAGAAAAATATTCACCAAATGCCATCCTGATTATTGTCACGAATCCTTGCGATATTGTGACACATTTCATCACTTGTAATACTTCCTATCCAAGAGAGCGAGTTATTAGCGCAGGTTGCGTTGTTGATAGCGCTCGATTAATGAAATTGGTGGCGGATAAAGTACAAATTGATCCAAAAAATATTTTTGGTTTTATCCTAGGTGAACATGGTGCAAATAGTGTATTACCTTGGAGTTTAATGAATATCGCTGGACAAAAAGTGGAAGATTTTTGTGCGAATAATGGCTATCCAGTGATTGATCCAGCAGCGATTTTAGATGAAGTTAAACAAGAAGGATTGAAAGTTTTTGGACTGAAATTAAATACCAATCATGGGATTGCAGCGAGCGTCTTTAGGATTATTCGTGCGATTAATATTAATGAATATTCTGTTTTACCAGTTGGTGCTGTACTAAATGGGGAATATGGTATTCACAATATTGTGATTAGTGTACCGATGATTATTAATCGTGATGGAATCGGAAAAATTCCTAAGTATCGTTTTACCGATGAAGAATTGATTGACTTGCACCAAAGTGCCGCTAATTTACGCAAAATCGCAGAAGATGTAGCAGAAAAGACGGGGTTAAAAGTTAATTTGTAGATCTTAGGTTGTAATGTATCGCCAATAATTGGGAAAACTCAGTTATTGGCTTTTTTATTAATATTTTTTAACCAACACCATAAAAGTACGGAAGTTGACCGTACAAATTAAATTGCTTATACTTTGAGCGGATTAAAAAAGGAGAGCATTATGCCAACAATGAGCAGAATTGATATGAAAATTGATTTGGAAACTAAGTTATTGGCTGAACGAGCTGCGGCAGCTTGTGGGCAGAGTCTTAGCGCTTATTTATATAGCCTAATTCGTAAAGATGCACCACAAGTATTAGCAGAACAACAACAAATTATCATTACAAATCAGCAATATGATGCCTTTATACAAGTGTGTGAACAAGAAAGTGATTGGGAACCGTCTGCTAAGTTAACGGCAGTAATGCAACAGATGGATGAGGATGGCTTTAAATGGCGTTAAATCCTTTTTTTGAACCTGTTGATAAGGATAAGCATCACTTAAAAGGCTTTAATTGCGGTCACGCCGATATGAATACTTTTTTAGCACGCTATGCAAGTAAAAATGCGCAGTTAGGTTTAAGTCGAACTTGGGTGTTAGCTGAACAAACAACGGATCGCAATAAAGCAGCAGTGGCTGCTTATTATACGCTAGCGGTGCAATCTATTTGCCCAGAAAAACTGATTGAACAGGGATTACCACGTTATCCAACACCAGTAACATTATTAGCACGTTTAGCGGTTGATATTTCTTATCAAAAACAGGGTTTAGGCACAAAAACATTGTTAGCTGCATTAGCACAAGCTGTTCGTATGGCAGACAGAGGATTGCCCACTTATGCTTTAATCTTAGATGTATTAGATGAAAATGCTTTGGCGTTTTATCAACAATTTGCGTTTTTTCGCCCTTTAGATGACACGAACCGTAAATTGTTTGTGCCATTACGTGTAATTAGATCCTTATTAAATAGTAACCAATAATGTTTTAAGCCTTTTTCCAAGGCACATCCGTTTGCATAATTTTTTGATAGATTGGGCAAGTTTTATCATGAGCATTTGGTAAATAACCGCAACTCATCAAAAATTCATTGACGATCTCGCCACCGACAAATTTAAAATGACGTTTAAAGAGTTTTACCCATTCTGATAATGGTTTTGGGTGATGATGATCTAACCATTGCTTAAAAGAGCCAAATTGTTGCTGTAATAACATAATCTGTTGTGCATTATAGATAGCAGCATTGATTTTTAAACGGTTGCGAATAATGGCTGGATTGCTTAATAAACGTTGTCGATCTTCATCGTTATAATTAGCAACTTTGGCAATTTCAAATTGATCATAAGCTTGGCGAAAACCAGTTTCTTTCTTTAGAATGGTTGTCCAACTCAAACCTGCTTGATTAATTTCTAAGACCAAACGTGCAAATAATTCATTATCATCATGAATCGGAAAACCGTAGTGGTGATCGTGGTAATGCTTATTGAAAGGATCTTGTCCCTCTGCTAATTGATTAACATAATCACAATAACTCATAGCCACTTATCCTTTGCTTGGTCGAATACGTTGCATAAACATTGGTAATTCATCAGTTAATACACGTTGTTGCATTAAATCTTTAATTGTCGCAGCTCGAAAAAGTGCTTTTTCGGCTTTTTCGCCATGAAATAGGGAATTGACCGTATTTTGCCAATGGGCTAACCAAACTGAAAACATCTCTTCACTCATTGGTTGGCGATTATGCAGTTTGATATGTGCCAACATTGGGTTACCTTGATAGCTTTCGGTATCAAAAATATTACTTTCCCAAAAGCGATACATTTTTTCTAAATGGGCTTGCCAATGTTTTCCTTTAAGGTGATCAAACATATAACCAATACGCGGATCGGCACGAACTACTTGATAGAAAGAATTTACTAATAACTCAATATCTTCACGATTTTCGAGTAATTTAGTCATATGATTAATCCTCTTGTTTTTTTAGCAAAGAAAGTACAAACAGTAATGAAGAACAAATGACTACTGACGGCCCGGCAGCAGTGTCATAAAATGCCGATAAAATTAGTCCGCCACTTACCGCAATCATACTAATTAAGATAGCAATAAATGCCATAGTTTCTGGTGTTCTAGCGAAACGGCGTGCAGTTGCCGCAGGAATAATTAATAAAGAAGTAATAATTAACGCGCCCACAAATTTCATACTTAAGGCAATGGTGATTGCAGTTAAGAGCATCAAAATAATACGCGCTTTTTTAACGTTAATACCTTCAATTTGTGCCAACTCAGGGCTAACCGTTGCAGAAATTAAATTCTGCCAAGAGTAGCATAAAACGCTAAGTACCAAGACAACGCCAATCCCAATCCATAATAAATCTTGGTAGTTGATGGCAAGTAGGTCACCAAAGAGATAATTCATTAAATCAACACGCACACCGCCGATTAAACCAATCATAACAACCCCAAGCGATAAGCTGGTATGAGCAATAATGCCGAGCAAAGTATCGACAGCGAAATGGGTATTATTTTCTAACCATACCAATAATAGCGCCAATACAATTATTAAAATAAGGATAGCTAAGTAAGGGTTTAAGTCCAATGCAATACCGAGCGCAATGCCGAGCAGGGCAGAATGTGACAACGTATCGCCAAAATAAGCCATTTTACGCCAAACGACAAATGCACCAAGTGGTGCAGTGATTAATGATAAAATCATGCCGGTTAGCCAAGCAGGAAAAATAATTTCAAACATAATCAGCCTTATTGTTGTTGATGTTGGCAATCAGGTGAACGATGTTGTTCAGAACAGCAAACATCACCATGTAAATTGTGTTTATGGTTATGATGGTGGGTATAAATAGCAACATTCTGTTCACGTTGATTGTTAAAGAAATCGATAAAATGTGGATGTGAGCTAATCGAATCTGGTGCACCTTCGCAGCATAGATGTTGATTAATACAAAGTACATGATCGGTTTTTGCCATCACTAAATGTAAATCGTGAGAAACCATTAAAACAGCACAATCAAAACGTTCACGCATTTGATTAATTAACTCATATAGCTCATTTTGTCCAACCACATCAACACCTTGCGTTGGTTCATCAAGCACCAATAGATTAGGTTTATTTAAAATTGCTCGCGCTAATAATACTCGCTGCATTTCACCGCCAGACAATTTCTGCATACTATGATCTGCAAGATGACTAATAGAAAGCAATTTAAGCGATTGTTCGATATCTTGTTTACTCGTTTTCGGTTTTAACGCTAAAAACTTACTGACAGTGATAGGAAAAGTTGCATCAAGATAAATTTTTTGCGGCACATAACCAATTTTGGTATTGGCTGCGTAATGTACACTGCCTTGCTGTGGCGCAATTAATTTAAGTAAAACTTTTAATAAAGTCGATTTACCGCCGCCATTTGGCCCAACAATAGTGGTAATGGAACGAGGTTGAATGGATAGTGAGATATCTTGTAATGCTGTCTTATTATTGAATTGAACAGATATATTTTTAAGCTCAACCAAAGGTGGTTGTGATAGTTGCATAATGAGGACACCTTTAAAAAAATCGGTCTGTATTTTATGCAAATCGAGTATGGGATCAAATAATTTTTTCGATAATGCCGAAGATTTATTCATTCAAAAAAATTAATCAGTTAATTTGGGAATTTTTCGGCTAATATTATGTCTTACATGAGTTCTGAAGAAATGATTTAGTTTTACCCATTTAGGTTATATTGAATGCAACATATTAAACTGGCAAGAGATCGCATAAAGAGAAAAATAACGATAAGAATTGTGCTTTTTGTGATCGCATTACTTTGCTTTTCATCAATAATTTATTTTTTACATCACCAAACCAAAACTCCAGAAACGAAAACAACTATTCCATCAACCAGTGTTGATGTGAATAAACCTGCTGGTACTGCTGAAACAGAGAGCGATAAAACGGCAGAAACAGCAGAAAATAAACAAACAGAAGAAAATAGTGCGCACGATAGTAAATCTACTAGCGATGAAAATACACAAACAGATAGCGATAATAGTGAAAATTTTGATGATCAATTAACTGATGAACCTGTATTTAGTGATGATGAATTACCGGAAGATGCAAAAAGTGCATTAAATGAATTACTTGATGCAGCTGGTGAAGCGTTACGCATTACTAATCAATTTGCTTATACTGTTGCAGACGGCGATAAATTGAATGACGTATTGGGTTCTAGTGGTTTAGATGTTGATGTTATCAATGAATTGTATGAATTAGATCCAACGTTGAAAAATCTACAAACCGGGCAGCAATTTTACTGGATCCTATCGAAAGATGGCGATTTGCAATATTTAAACTGGTTGGTTTCACGTAAAGAAGAACGTATTTATGAGCGTCAAGCTGACGGTCATTTTGTTATGCAAGTGATCCAAAAGAAAAGTGTTTGGAAAGAGGAAGTATTAAAAGGGGATATTGATGGTAACCTTTATTCTCATTTGCGTGAAAATGGTTTGGATTCTAAGCAAATCTATCAATTGATTAACGCATTACAATGGCAAATCAGCCTAACGAAGTTACAAAAAGGCGATCGTTATGCGATTTTGGTTAACCGCGAATACCTTAATGATAAGCTGACTGGGCAAGGAAATGTGATCGGGATTCACATTATTAGTCGTGGTAAGAGTTACTATGCAATTCAAGCAGAAAATGGTCGTTATTATAACAACCATGGTGAAACACTCGGTAAAGGTTTCTCTCGTTATCCAACGCAACGTCAATACCGTATTTCTTCACCGTTTAATCCGCGCCGTAAAAATCCTGTAACTGGGCGTATTGCTCCGCATAAAGGTGTTGATTTTTCTATGCCGATAGGAACACCAGTCATTGCACCAGCCGATGGCGTTGTGATAAAAGTTTCCTATCAAGCCGGTGGCGCAGGACGTTATATAATGCTACGCCATGGTCGTGAATATCAAACGGTTTATATGCATTTAAGCAAGCCATTAGTGAAACAAGGGCAATCAGTGAAGAAAGGGCAGCGGATTGCGCTATCTGGCAATACTGGTCGTTCAACAGGGCCGCATTTGCATTATGAGTTTCATGTTAATGGGGTTGCTGTTAATCCAATGAAAGTGAAATTACCTGGTATGAACAACACAATGGCAAGTAAAGAACGACAACGTTTCTTAGCGCAGGCTAAAGTGGTACAAAATAAATTGCAGATGAAGGATTGATTTAGTTAATTATTTGAAAAAACTATATTTTTGAATCTTTAAAAACCTCTTCAATTTTGAAGAGGTTTTTTGTTATTAAAGCGTGTGGTTCAGTGCAGTTTGGTAATAGTAATGATGTTTGGGATATATTGAGCAATAAAAAAGAATTGCCACAAATAATTGACCTTCATTTAAATGATGAAAAAAATCTTACCACAAAGCACTAATCTCAATTCAAATGATGATAGGTTCCCTTCTTTAATGAAATAAAGAAGGGTTAGGGAAGATTTAAATTAAGATATCAAATAAACAACTGGAATCGCTTTAATGTATTGATATTATTGATAGTTTTTAGAAAATACTGTGAAAGGGCTAGTTTTTTCAAATCTCCCAACTCCTCTTCAATCTTGAAGAGGGTTTCTGCTATTGAAATACTGAGTTCAGTGCGTTTTGGTGACTTATGACGATTCATAATCTGAATACATCGTTTACAGTCAATCTAAGGACATTATTCACATCATTATTTCAAATTTAATTTTTTGTTATTACTGAACAGGAACAGCTTCCTCAACAGGTACATTATTACCGTTGCTATTATTGCTATTACCATTATTGTCTGGTGTATCATCTTCTGTCGCTTCATCAACAGAATCATTTAACTGCAATGCGTCCCAAATGCTTGGTTGCGTATCGCTAGGTTGAGTTTCACCAGAACCGCAAGGGTTGTAATTGATCCATACAGGAATTTCTTGTCCGCCGCCATTACATGCCCAACTACCATGGCTATCGACTCTAACCCATTTCAAAGTTGAGGTTAATGGTAGTTTTAATGGAGCCACTTCAATATTGCCTAACAAGGCTTTATAAATTTGCAATGCGCCAGAAGCTCCAGTTAATTTGGTTTTACGGTTGTTATCTAAACCAGCCCAGACGGTAGTCACATTGTTACCATCAATACCCACAAACCAAGTATCGCGTCCATCATTAGTCGTTCCTGTTTTTCCGGCAAGATGTAGTGATGCAAATTGTGGTTGTAAACTACGTGCAGTACCGCGATCTACCACCTGTTGCATTGCAAAGAGCGTTTCTATAACCGCTTCTTCCGCTACCACTTGTTCAGGATTAATCGTACGTTGATAGAATTGATGACCATCGCGTTCAACAATATTGCGAATTGTCGTTAATGGGACTTTTGCCCCTTTATTAGCAATTACTTGATAAAGTTTAGTGACGTCATATGGCGAGATTGAGTAAGAGCCGAGTAACATTGATGGTACGCGCGGAATAGTCGCCTGATCCCACCCCATACTTTTTTGATTGCGAATAATATTATCCAACCCGACTGCCATACCGATATTAACAGTAGGAATATTTAAAGAACGCACTAATGCATTGAGTAATGTCACTGATCCGCTATATTTACGATCATAGTTACGAGGCTGCCAAGCTGGCTGACCTTTTAATGGAATACTGATTGGTTGGTTTTTAATTGGCGTATTCAATGCAAAACGTTCTGGATAAGAGAGAGCAGTCAAATAAACAGACGGTTTGACAAGTGAACCAATTTGGCGTTTTGCAGATAATACGCGGTTAAAACCGGCATAATGCACATCAGTACCAGCGACCAATGCTTGAATTTCACCAGTACGATAATCAGCAATCAACATTGCCGCTTCTAAATCAGGAATCTTATGTTGTAATTTCAACTGATTTGTGCCACTGATTACTGCGATTTCAGCTTGTGTTTGTAATTCAGGGTTTAAAGTGGTAAAGATTCGCGCACCAGAAAGGTAATTAAGTTTTTTATTTCCTAACAGTTGATTCAATTCTTGACGCACCGCCTGCATAAAGCCCGGTTGTGGTTGTTGAATCGGACGTTGTGCCTGTACACCTAATGGACGCTGGCTTAACATTTGGTAGAGAGCATTGTCGATAATATTGTGTTCTAACATAAGTTGTAACACTGTATTACGACGTTTTTTTGCATTTTCAGGATTGCGCCAAGGATTATATAATGACGGCCCTTTTACCATACCGACTAATAACGCAATCTGATCTAAGTTAATTTCTTGAATTGGACGACCAAAATAGAATTGGCTCGCTAAGGCAAAACCATGGATTTGTGTATCGCCGCTTTGCCCTAAATAGATCTCATTAAGATAGGTTTCAAGAATGCGATTTTTATCATAATGAGCGTCCAACATAATCGCCATAATGATTTCATTAAATTTACGGGTAAGAGTACGCTCATTACTAAGAAAAAGATTTTTCACCAGTTGTTGCGTGAGTGTACTTCCGCCTTGTACGGTATGTCCTGCTTTCAAGTTATTAATTAATGCACGAGCGATACCGATAAAACTTACACCATCGTGAGAAAAGAAATTACGATCTTCCGTTAAAATTAAAGTATCAATTAAAAAGCGTGGATATTGTTGCAAAGGAATTGCTAAGCGTTCTTCATCTTCAGAATTTAGCATCGCAATTAATTTTGGTGATAAGCGAAACTCTGGCACAACTTTACGCGCGACCAAGTCCTCAATTGCCGTTAATTGTTGTTGCTGAAAGCGTAAACGCAAAACACGTTGTGGTTCAGGGTGTTCAGGAAAAGCAAAGGCACGACGAATTAACACAATCGTATCTTGATCAATTTTAAAATCACCCGGCGCAGCGAGCAGAGAAGTTTGCCGATAACCATTTTCGATTAAACTTTTTTTCACCTCTTCCAAAGAGGGTTGTGTTTCTTGTTTAATGGTCGGAATTTGCCCATAAACTTCGGCAGGTAATTGCCAGATCTGACCATCCATTTTAGAACGGATTTTCCCGTCCAAATAAATGCCATAAAAACCAACCATAAAAACGGCGGTAATTCCCAGTTTAACGGAGAAAGAGAGAAATCTATCCTTAAGCACTGGACGTTGTTTCTTTGGTGCTTGTTTAGGTGAATTTTCTGCCATAATTAACTACTTATTGTATTTTATTAAGCATTGTTATTTGCTTGATCTTGTTTATCCAATTCAATGACGTGTTCAAGCGCTTGTTCAAAATGCGCAAAATAATGTTCTTCACCAATTAATTGGATAATGCCTGATTTTTTCAATTCGCGATCGACACGCTTGTTCGCGCCAGAAAACATAACAAGCACATTACGACGATGCAATGAACGAATCACATCTTCTAAGGCTTGAATGCCGGTCATATCAATAAATGGCACCCATTTTAAACGAATAATCAAAAATTTCGCATCGGTATTTGTACCAGCTAATGCACGTTCAAAATTTTCCACTGCACCAAAGAAAAATGGCCCTTCTAAGGCAAATACTAATGCTGAATCAGGTAACGCGCTATTTTCACCCTGTCTGTTCAATTCAGCATTAATTTCACGAGCGCTGCTAGGTGAAACTTCGACGCTTGATGCCATTCGTTTTAAGAAGTAGAGCGTAGCAAGAATTACCCCAATATTCACCGCAATTACCAGATCGGCAAAAACAGTGAGGAAAAAGGTAATCAAGAGAATGACTACATCCGCACGCGGTGCACGTTTCACCATATTTAAGAAACGGCGTACATCACTCATATTCCACGCCACAACAAAAAGAATTGCCGCTAATGCAGCTAATGGAATATTGGACGCTAATGGTGCTAATACTACCAAAATAATGATTAATGTGATTGCGTGAATAATACCGGCTAATGGGCTATTACCGCCGTTACGAATATTGGTTGCAGTACGAGCAATTGCCCCGGTGGCGGCAAAACCGCCGAATAATGGCGCAAGAATATTTGCAATTCCTTGTCCAACTAATTCTTGGTTAGATTGGTGTTTTGTGCCTGCCATACCATCTGCTACTACCGCAGAAAGCAAAGATTCAATTGCGCCTAACATCGCAATAGTAAACGCAGGGCCAATTAAGGTAATCATTTGATTCCATTCTAAACGCGGAATAGAGAATTCAGGTAATCCTTGCGGAATACCACCGAAAACGCTACCAATAGTTTTTACGCCATCAAATTGCGCAAATTGTTGAATCACAGTAATAATGATTAAAGCGACTAAAGGGCCTGGAATACGATGGAGATATTTAATTTTGGGCGCATATAAAACTAATAATAATGCTGCAATCGCTAATAAAGTAGTAGCAAGATGAAGTTGAGGAAACACTTGCAATAATTGCCATACTTGTTGATGAAAATGTTGGCCGCTGATTTCAGGTAATCCGAAAAAATTACGCCATTGTCCCACCCAAATAATGACGCCAATTCCGGCGGTAAAACCGACAATAACTGGTGCTGGAATAAATTTAATAATCACGCCCATTTTGCTAATACCTAAAGCAAAAAGGATTAATCCTGCCATTAGGGTAGCGATTTGTAAGCCTTCAACGCCATATTGAGCCGTAATACCGGAAAGTACCACAATAAAAGCGCCGGTAGGGCCGGCAATTTGTAAACGACTACCGCCAAAGAGAGAAACGGCTAAACCAGCAATAATAGATGTGTAAATGCCTTGTTCAGGTTTAACGCCAGAAGCAATTGCAAACGCCATTGCTAAAGGTAAAGCGACCACACCGACAATCACACCAGCAACGAGATTATTGAGCCAATATTTTTTTTGTAATAGCCCGGCTTTATAGGCTTCTTGGATTGCAAACATAATGATGAATTTTAATAAGAAATGAAGACGATATTATAAAGCAGCAGAGGGGTTTCTCAATAAGAGAAAGGTAAAAAAACTACGTGAATAATGGTATAAAAGTTACAATAAATCCGCTGACTGTCGATTAAAATATAAAAAGCCCCTGTTTATGGCAATAAACAGGGGTAATTAAAGCGAAAAATCTATTTAGTAATAAAAAGTGCTTATTCTTCTCCCACTTCCACCAACTCTGGAGTTTTAAATGGAGATGGTTGACCGGTTAATTTAGCCAAAATGCTTGCTAAAGTTTGACGCATCTCTTTACGATGTACGATCATATCAATCGCACCTTTCTCAAGTAAAAATTCACTGCGTTGGAAACCTTCAGGTAATTTTTCACGTACAGTTTGTTCGATAACACGTGGGCCAGCAAAACCAATTAACGCTTTTGGTTCAGCAATATTAATATCGCCCAACATCGCAAAACTTGCAGAAACACCGCCAAGTGTTGGGTCGGTTAATACAGAAATAAATGGCACACCTTGTTCACGCATTTTTGCTAATACTGCGCTAGTTTTCGCCATTTGCATTAATGAAATTAACGCTTCTTGCATTCTCGCGCCGCCACTAGCAGAGAAGCAAACAAATGGGCAATTGTCTTCTAGCGCTTTTTCAGCGGCTTTCACAAATTTTGCACCAACGACAGATCCCATAGAACCGCCCATAAAATCAAAGTTAGATGCAGCAGCAACGATCGGCATTTCATATAACTTGCCAGAAAAAGCAATTAACGCATCTTTTTCACCGGTTTGCTTTTGTGCAGCTGAAAGACGATCTTTATAACGTTTTAAATCTTTAAATTTTAAGATGTCTTGCGGTTCAAGGTCAGCAGCTAGTTCGACTGCGCTATCAGGATCTAACAATGCCAACAGACGAGTACGTGCATCAATACGCATATGATGACCGCATTTCGGGCAAACTTCTAAATTACGTGTTAATTCTTCACGATAAAGAACTTGTTCACAACCAGTACATTTAGTCCAAATTCCTTCAGGAACATTCGATTTACGCGCGCCTGAAATCGGGTTTTTATTAAAAATTCTTTCAATCCAGCTCATATTTATTTATCTCCAATGTTGGAATGACTGCGAATGCGGGCGTTATTAAAGCATAAAATTAAGGAATTGAGTATCTTTTCCTTGTGCTTACTCAATTGAATCCGCTAAAAAAAGTGGCCCTACGGCATTTTTCGGTAAGCCAAATTGGTTTGGATAAGCGACTTCAACTAAATATAAACCAGCAGCTTTCGCAGTTGGTGCCGCAAGGGTACGATCTTTTTGTTGTAATAACCAAGCGATCCACTCTGGCGGTTGATTACCTGCTCCGACCTCTAATAAACTGCCGACAATATTACGCACCATATGATGAACAAAGGCATTTGCTTGAATATCTACTATAATATAGTGGCCTTTTCGTGTCACATTTAAATAGTGGACATTACGATTGGGGGATTTCGATTGACATTGTGCCGCGCGGAACGAGCTAAAATCATTTTCCCCTAATAAAAATTGCCCAGCCGTATGCATTAATTCTGCATTTAATGGTTGATAGTAATGGGTAAGACCGGTAGCAAGAATAGCGGGGCGTTGCGGCTGATTATAAATAATATAACGATAGCGACGTGACAATGCGCTAAAACGTGCATGAAATTCAGAATCAACTTGATGCGACCAAGTTACCGCAATGTCATCAGGCAAATGTGCATTAGTACCAAATGTCCAAGCCTGTAAGGGGCGTGTTGCATTGGTTTCAAAATGAATTACTTGTCCAGTAGCATGAACGCCAGCGTCAGTACGTCCAGCACAAAAAATCTCAATCGGTTCATTAGCAACAATGCTTAAGGCGCGTTCTAGCTCGCCTTGAATACTTTGTACCGATTGTTGTTTTTGCCAGCCAAAATAACCAGAACCGTTATAAGTAATGCCAAGAGCGATTTTTTTCATCATATATCAAAGGAAAAGATCTGTATTTAGATAAAAAAACACCAACAAATTTGTTGGTGTTCTTTTTTTAACAAAGTGAATTAAGCACGTTTGAAGTCAATGTGAACGAGTTTTGGTTTGAATGGGTGACGTTGCATAGCTTGTACTTTAACAGCAACTTCTTTGCCATCAATAACCAAAGTAATAACTTCAGAATAGAATGAATCTTGTGCTTGAGCGTTATTTAATTCATCGTGATTTAAAACGATTGATACTGGTGCTTCTTCACCGCCATATACGATAGCAGGAATTTGACCATTTCTACGCAAGCGGCGGCTCGCACCCTTTCCTTGCGCTTGACGAACTTCAGCGTTAAATTTAAACATTTTTATATCTCTTTAGTTAAAACCTAAAATACTAGGTCGTTAAATAAAACAAGCCACAGGCGACCCAGCGGCTTGACGAAATTGATGCTGAATGAAATCAGCGGGGGCATTATAGAGAAATTACCTGAAAAAGCAATGTTTTTATTAAGGTTTCGCCCTAAAGGGCGACCTACTTTTATTCGCAAGTGTACTTCGTTCACTTGCTCACCCTACGGGTCATTGCTTGTACAAAGAAAACGAAGCAAAAGAAAGCACACCCTCACACTCTTGCTAATCCTCATTACGATAAGATTTTTAGGCAAGAGTAAGAGGGAACCCAATGGTCTTTTATAAAGATTCTGGCAAATTTAGGTTTGTCAGTAAGTTGAACCAACTTATCAACAAATTCCTTATTTTACCTATATCAAGAATTTAACAATTTCTGGTAGTAATTCGCAGCTAAAGAAGGCAAAATAGCGAACTGATAAATAACAGTCGATTTCAATAATTTCAGTTAACTTTTTCGTTTTTTATTTGGAAGCTTGTTGTGCAATTATTAGTTGAATTTTTTAGTAATTACGGCTATTTCGCTGTTTTATTTGTATTAATTATTTGTGGGTTTGGTGTGCCGATTCCGGAAGATATTACCTTAGTATCTGGCGGCATTATTGCTGGGTTAGGTTATGCTAATCCGCATATTATGCTAATTGTTAGTATGTTAGGGGTTTTAATCGGCGATAGCACAATGTATTGGCTAGGGCGCATTTATGGTGTAAAAATTTTACGCTTTCGTCCATTACGCCGTATTTTAAAACCTAAAACAATGCGGGCAGTGCGTGAAAAGTTCGATCGTTATGGTAATCGTGTTTTATTTGTTGCTCGCTTCCTACCCGGTTTAAGAGCGCCGATTTATATGGTGGCGGGAATTACCCACCGCATTAGTTATGTCAGATTTGTCTTGTTAGACTTTGCCGCAGCGATTATCTCAGTACCGATTTGGGTCTATTTGGGCTATCATGGTGCGCACAATTTGGATTGGATTAAAGAACAAATTAGCAAAGGGCAAACCGGCATTTATATTTTATTAGGTTTATTGGCATTATATTTAGCGTTCCATTATTTTAGAAAAAAACGTAATAACAACTAAGATCACTAAATTGGAAAAAGCGTTTTTGGCTTCTGGTCAAAAGCGCTTTTTGTTTTTGTAGATTTGCCTAATCTTTGCTATTGCTGATTGGGCAAAATACTGAACCACATCAAAAAAGTGTTAAATTCCCGCTAAAGAGTACTTTTTATTCAGGATAAATCTGCGAAAAATTGTGTTAGCTCAAATTCTAGCAAAATGAACTCCATTATAATGCGCGACGGTTTTTTGAAAAAAAGGAAGAAGCAATGAGCTGTTTTTTTGTAACAGGAACGGATACAAATGTCGGGAAAACTGTGGTTAGCCGAGCAATTATTCAGGCTTTACAATCACAAGGTGTAAAAATTGTCGGATATAAACCTATTGCTTGCGGCGAAGAAGACAGTATTTATACAGAAACATTAAAAGATGAGCTTGAAGTTGATCATTCCGAAGATAATAAAGATGTGAAGACCTTAATGGCGAGTACAGATCAACCTGTCAGCTATCAAGAAGTTAATAGTTATACGTTTACTGAAAGCAGCGTGCCGGTGCTTGCGGCGCTAGATGAAGTGAGCAATATTGATATCAATAAAATTGATCGTGATCTTGCCCATTTAACTTCACGTTATCAATCAGTATTAGTGGAAGGAACTTACGGTTGGTTAACGCCAATCAATAAAGAGATCACTTTTGATAAGTGGGTGCAAGAGCATAAAATGCCGGTGGTTTTGGTTGTTGGGATTAAAGAGGGATGTGTGAATCATGCGCTATTAACCGCACAATCTATTATGGCAGCCGGTGTGCCTTTAGTAGGTTGGGTGGCAAATCGTATTAACCCTTGTTTACGGCATTATGCGGAAATTATTAAATTGTTACATCAAGTGATTGATGCGCCTTTATTAGGGGAAATTCCGTATGTGCACCGCCCAGAACAGCAAGAACTCGGGCATTTCATTACCAACCTTGATCGTTTGACTTATCTGCAAACAGAAATTTGTTAGTCTTTGTAACGACCTCTACTAAGAGGTCGTTAAAATTGTACTAATCTATCAGATCCTTGTACTTTTCCTGCCAACTATTTTTTCCGTTAATGTTCTATTTTTGGATAAAACGTGTCCTATTTCACAAAATATTAAAAAAGATTGGTAATAGCTTTAAAAAATTGACAAAAAGATAAAAAAGCGCAGTATGATAACGGTTAGTGAGTTTTTGTTTGTTTCTTGAAGTTACAACAAATTAACTTGACCTTTCTTTTTACAGTGAGTTTCGCAACACAACATAAGGAGCTATTATGAATCATACCTATCGTTTAGTGTGGAATGCCGTTAGGCAGTTATGGCAGTGTGCTTCAGAAAATACTCGAGCAAAAGGCAAAACCGGCGCAGTAAAAGCGGCGGCAAATTCTCAAATTACCCCCCCCCCTAACAAAATAGTATTAACTAATGCAACTGCCTTATCAGCTTATTTTCAATTTCCGCTTACACTTATCACTACCGCAATATTACTAGCTATCGCCAATCCTATCTTTGCTGCCGAAGGGGATTATGCTAATGGGATTAATGGTAATGACAGCGATATCTCAATTCACAATGAAAGCAATACCATTGGTACAGAAGGTGTTACTGATAACGCGATTTTCTTAACACAACGAGAAAATGGCATTATTAATATTGAAGCTGTTAATAATAATATTATTGCAGGAAAATCATTGGGTATTTGGATGACAAAACCAGGTGAAATTAGTGTATTAAGTAAACAAGGTTCTAATTTTATTTTGGCAAAATCAGATACTCGAGTTGGTGGTGATGGGCCGGGGACAATAAGAGTAGATAGAGGAACACTAAAAATTGCCGCACCTAATGGCTGGAATTATTTTTCCTCTCAGTATCTTTCTACTTACAATGTTTCTGTTGCCGTAGATGCTGAACGTGGAGGAAAAATTCAAATAGATGGACAAGGCAATAGATTTAATAGTGAAATTAATGGTGGTGCGCTAAGAAGTGTTATTGGAACAGAAGCCAATTCAAACATAGATATTAATGCATCGTTATTTGATAATATATTTGTTTTAGCGCCTTATGGACAAGGATATGCGCACACTTCGCAATTTGTTTATGCCGTTGATTCTAAGGTTGCTATTACTGCAACAAAAGGTCGTAATATCTTTAAATTAAATACTTCCCCGATATTTCAAACTCCAATTAATACTGAATTGGCAAATATATATGGTATATCTTCGATGCAATATAGCCATATTACTATTCAAGGGCAAGAGAATATTTTTGATTTTACTTTAGGTAATACTTCATCAAATAATCGTTATTATGATTTTGCAGGATTGGCAGCAGCTGGTGAAGAATTAATTCCTTTCGAAGGGAATTCAAGACTTTCAATTATTGCACTAAATGGTAATAATGAAATATTAGCGAAAGATATGGTCATGCATTATGGTAGAGGTATTCAAGCATCGGAAAATGGTCAATTAAGCTTACAGGCAGAAAATGGCTATAACCGAATTATTGTGCATAATCTTGATAAAACAACGACGAGAAATGCAGCAGATACTTCCTCATATCTTAGAGGTATTTATACATTTGATAACAGTAAAACTGATCTAATAGCAAAGGGAAATTATATTGAAGTAGGTCGCATTAATGCTTATACCTTAACGGCAAATACAAATAAAACATTACTTTCTGTAGGTGTTTATAGCAGAGATTCCAGTAAAACAAATATTGAGGCAACGCAAGAGAATAATCAAATTGTGGTGATGCAAGATGATACCGAAAAGCCAAACTATACGGTGGAAGCTAAACCGGAATTAAGAGGTATTTTTGTGGCAAATACTGGGGCAGTTTCACTGGTGGCAAAACAAGGTTATAACCAAATTACCATTAATCCACAACAAGCTTCCCCAGATTATCTTGTTACCACTATAGGAGGAATTCATGTTGTTGATGTGACATCTGAAGTAACTTTACAAGCAAAAGGAAATCTGATTTATATTAACGATAATCATCAATCAAAGGATACGGATAGTTATGCGATTGTTTCTGGTGGACAGGTAATTTTATCTGCAACGGAGAATAATGAGCTGTTAGGTGCAGATAGAGGAATATATTCAACGAGAAACAGTACCGTTAAATTAGCTGCAGAACAGGGTAATAATCTGATCGAAGCAACACAATATGGTATTTCTACATATACTGGTGGAGCAACTGTATTAACTGCTTTATCAGGGATCAATCAAATTGCAATTAATCGTCAACAAGCCAAAGCGGAAGATTTAACTATTCCTATTTATGGCTTGATTACTCAAGATGAGAAGAGTAGTTTAACTCTAACAGGCGCAAACAATCGCATTGTAATAAATGATAATAACAACTCAACATCTGTAGATAGTACCGCATTCTACGCTGATAGAAATGGTGAGAGTTTATTACAAGCAACCATCGGCAATAATGAATTGTTAGGTGCAGATAGAGGTATTTTAGCGGGTGCTGCCGGTAAAACTACACTGACTGCGGAGCAAGGTTACAATATTATTGATGCCACGATGTTAGGAATTGATGTTAGAGCAGACAGTGAAGCAGTGGTTAATGGTGGTCTTAAATTATCTGCACCATTAGCGACATATTCTGCAGGTATGGTGCAATTAAACTATGCCAAAGAGAGCCAAATTAGCGGAGATTTATTGGCGAATGGCGGACAAATCTTGGTGAAATCTAAAGGCAGCACCTTAACGATGAAAGGAGATACGGTGGCGATTAATCAAGGGGTTGCCGATATTGCCTTAACACCAAATAGCCAATTAATCGGACGTATTGATAATGCGAATGTACAAAGTGAAGCACATCATACGCTTTTCCCATTAAATAGTTATGCGCCAGCAAAACCGACACCTATTACAATTGATACAGCAGGCCGCACTGTATTGACGTTAGCAAAAGATTCATTATGGCAAATGACTGGACAAAGTTGGGTGAGTGAATTGCGTGGTGAAGGAACAGTGGATGTGAGCCCAACTTCAGCAGGCGCCTCAGCTGGTCAAGCATTGCATATTGATAAACTCGCTGGTGCAAATCAATTCCTAATGACCTTAAATAAAACTGGTCAAGGCAGCGATATGCTCTATATCAAGGAAGGCACAAGCACACTACAAGATGTTGTCATTAAGAATGAACGTGACGTGATTGAAAGTATGAATTACGGCGACCGTTTGCGTTTTGCTACGGTACAACAGTCACAAAATGAATTTGTTGCTGGCAAACAATATACTGATGAACATCGTTTAATGAAACAAGCTTTAACCGTTGAATACTCAGACCAAGCCACCGACCCAGATAATCGCGAAGCTTATAATCTTGCCTTTAATGGCGGTAATGCGTTAAGTAAAGCGAAACCGGGTAATGAGTATGTTAATACCACTTATGGTGGTGACGGCAGTCAAAATGTTTATTTAGTGAAATACCGTACTAATACGCCAAGCCGTAATACAGTCGATATTGGCAGAATGTTAGATGCAAGTGCAGGTTATGCCTTTACGCTTGATACTTACACCAAACGAGAAGGAGAACGGGCTTATTCACTCAATGACATTAAAGAAGGGACGTGGATAAGAGGTACGCATACGCGCTTAAAAGCAACAGACCGCTTTAGTTTAAATAACAATGACTATGAAATTGGTTATGACAAATTCCGTTATAACAATGACGAGAAAAAACAAAAATGGGGTTTAAGCTTCACTTATGGTTATGGCAAAGCCAGATTAGTGGATGAATGGAGTAAAGGCAATATTAAGAAGTATGAATTAAGCCTTTATAACACTAACCAATGGAATAACCAAGCTGGTGATAACAGTTACTACAATGATAATGTGTTAAGAGTTGGTGCATTACACAACCATTATCAATCAATGATGAGTAATGGCAACCTTTGGGGTAAAGGCAGTTATAAGAATTACCTCTTTACTGCTAGCACAGAACATGGTTATCGCAAATTTATTGATGATAACAAACGTTGGTATCTGGTACCGCAAGCGCAACTGCAATTTGCTTATTTAACCGGCGCAGATTATCGCACTAGCAATGATATTGATGTCAAACTCGGTCATGCGAAAAGTTTAATTGGTCGTGCTGGCGTGGATATTGTGCGATTATTAGATGAGAGTGGCGATAATCGTCTTTATGCGAAAGGCAATATTATGCATGAGTTTTTAGGCAAACGTTCATTTAGTGCGAGTGACCGTACTGGGGATTATCACACCAGTTGGAATACGAGAGGTACTTGGTATGCTGTTGGTGTTGGCTACAACGCGCATGTCAGTGAAAAGACTAATGTGTTTATTGATGCTGAGAAAGAATTTGGTCATGGACGCACTGGTTCGTATAACTTGCGTTTAGCATTATCGTGGCAGTTTAAGTAATTGATTTTTTTTCAAATCTCCCAACCCTCTTCAATCTTGAAGAGGGTTTCTGTCAAGTACAACCTGATAACATCATTTACATACCAATCTATTTACATCACTATTTTGACTATGATCTTAAAAAACACAGATGTTATTAAATTATCTATAAAACAGAGAATAAAAAAATTTTTATTTTTCTATTGAAATGAGAATTGTTATCAAATAAAATCCGCCAACTTTAATAAAGGATGATTAAAAGTTAGGTGAATTGTGTTTGAATTAGATTCTGTTTCCTTTTGCTTGGATGAAAAAGTTCTGTTGCACCCAATTTCATTACAATTTTCTACTAGTAAAATTTATGGAATTATTGGGCAAAATGGGTCAGGGAAATCCACATTAATAAAATTACTGGCGCGTCAGCATAGCGCGAGTAACGGCAAATTGTCATTTGCTAATAAGCCAATTCACCAATGGAAAAATAAAGAGTTTGCTCGTCAAGTCGCTTATTTGCCGCAACATTTACCACAAGCTCACAATCTTACCGTAACCGCATTACTCAAAATGGGGCGGTATGCTTGGCATGGATTATTAGGAAGTAATCCAAAACAAGATCAACAAGTAATTACTGAAGCATTAGCACGCACCAATATGACACGTTATGCCGATCAATTTGTTGATACTTTATCGGGAGGCGAGCGTTCGCGTGTTTGGTTAGCGATGTTATTAGCGCAGCAAAGCCAATTCTTGCTGTTAGATGAACCTTTAGCGGCTTTGGATATTGCTCATCAAGTAGAAGTTATGCAGCTCATTAAACAGTTAGTACAGCAGCTGAATCTTGGGGTAATTATTGTGATTCATGATATTAATTTGGCAGCACGTTTTTGCGATCACATTGTCGCTTTGCAGTCTGGTAAATTATTGATGCAAGGCACACCTCAACAAATTATGACGCCTGAATCCTTAGCAAAAATCTATCATATTGATCTACAAGTACAGTCACACCCAGTAGATCAAACGCCAATCGCCTTCTTTTAAAGAGGAATTTATGCAGCAGATCTGGCGTATTATTTGGCTTTGTTGTGGCTTAATCAGTTTACCGTTAGCGGCGCAACCGCGCGTTGCTACGCTCGATTGGACTGTTGCCGAAACCTTGTTAGGTTTAGGCATAACGCCTATTGCCGTAGGTGATAAACAGAGCTATCAAACTTGGGTAACAGAGCCTACATTACCGCGTCACGTTATTGATTTAGGTACACGTTTGCAACCAAATAAAGAGCTATTAGCCACATTATCTATTGAAATCTTTCCGAATAGCGATATGTATCAACCAGCGGTTGAAACGAATCGAGTTTATTTGAGTAAATTGCAGCAAGCGCCACGTATTAATTTTTATCAAGCTGGAGATTTTTGGCAAAACCAGTTACAAGCAACCAGACAATTAGCAACCGCAGTCGGTGAACCAGCCGCAGCAGAGAAACTTATTGCAGAAACTGAACAGGTATTTCGTGCTAGTAAGGAACAATTACAACCATATACAACACGCTCGTTATTAGTGGTGCAATTTATTGATGGGCGTCATTTGCGTGTTTATGGTAAGCAGAGTTTGCCGGGTGTGGTGATTGAAAAATTAGGTTTTACCAATGCGTGGCAGCAGGAAGTTAATCTTTGGGGTACCGCGCAAATTTCGCTGAATCAGTTGGCGCAGTTTGATCATGCACGTTTAATTGTGATTAAACCTTATCCTAACAATATTCCTGATGAATTAGCCAATAATACATTATGGCATTCCTTACATTTAGCAAAAGATCCAATTGTATTGCCATCAATATGGACATTTGGTGCTTTGCCGTCAATGCAGCGTTTAGCTCAAGCTTTGGTGAACGGTTTTACCTCTGGAGGTGAAATATGGTAAGTGTTAAACGTTTAGTCTTATTATTTAGTTTATTTGTAACAGTGTTGTTTATTGCGGTAGTGATAGCAGAATGGCAAACAGCTACTGATAAGGAAATGGCACAATTATTGCTGCTAAATTTTACTTTACCGAGAGTAGTAATGGCGATTTTAGCAGGAGTTTGCTTAGGCTGCGCCTCGCTATTGTTACAACAAGTCATAAATAACCCGTTAGCATCAGATAGTACTTTAGCGGTTAGTAGCGGTGCTCAATTCGCTTTATATTTAGCTACTTTATTTTTCCCGATAGTATTACAAATTGGCTCAACAGTAGTGGCTTTGATTGGGGCATTATTTGCTTTAGCTATTGTATTGCTATTAGCGTGGCGACAAATGATTTCGCCTTTATTAATTGTGCTAGCAGGATTAGTGGTCAGTTTTTATTTCGGCGCTTTTTCCGCTTTACTCACTTTATTTTACCCGGAAGAAAGTCGTGGCTTATTGGTATGGGGCAGTGGTTCTTTAGTGCAAGAAAGCTGGTTTGCCAGTTTGACGTTACTACCATTGTTATTACCTGCATTGGCAGTATTAATCTATCTCAGTCCAGCATTACAGATTTTTCAATTGCAAGATAGCAATGCGAAAAGTTTAGGAGTAAATGTACAACGTATTCGTATATTGACAGTGATTTTAGCTGCCTATTTAGTGGCAATTGTAGTAAGTCGTGTTGGTATTTTAGCGTTTGTTGGCTTAGCGGCAACGACCATTGTTCGCCAATATCGCGAATACCGTTTTACCACTTTATTATGGCAAAGCGCTTTTTTTGCGGCAGCATTATTGTTAATGACGGATTTAGTGTTGCAATTGATCGATCATTATTGGCAGCTGCAATTACCAACAGGATCGGTAACCGCTTTATTCGGTACACCACTACTGCTTTGGTTAGTTTTTCGTCAGCGTCAGCAATATGGACGAGTGCAAAATACTGTTACTCATTTAACTTCCAAACAGCCAATTTTTTCTTACCAAACACTTAGCCTATTACTATTAATGGGGTTGTTGCTCGCTTTTTGTGTTGGGCAAAACCAAGATAGCTGGTCTTTTAGCTTTAATGAAATTTTATTTGAATTGCGTTTTCCGCGAATTGCGTATGCGATTGCCGCAGGCATTATGCTCGCTTTAGCGGGTGTGATTTTACAACGTTTAACCGGTAATCCAATGGCAAGTCCGGAATTACTTGGGATTACATCAGGCGTTAGTTTTGGTGTTCTTATCGCTATTTTTGTTGCTGGTGCTCTTGTGACAAGTCAATTGGTGATCTTTGGTGCGATAGGTGCTGGCTTTATTTTGTTATTAATTTGGTTAATTAATCGCCGTAATGGTTTGCAGCCAGAGCAGGTGTTATTAACCGGAATTAGTTTGTCTGCACTGTTTGATGCAGTGTTGCGTATCTTGGTGGCAAGCGGTGATCCAAGAGCGTTGCAATTATTAAGTTGGGGCTCGGGTTCAACCTATTTTGCCGAACCAACGATTGCCTATGTGATATTAGTTTTAGCAGTTAGTTGTTTAATGATCAGTCTATTGTTTAGCCGTTGGTTAGATTTATTAAGCCTTAGTACTGTAGTGGCACAGTCTGTCGGCATACATTTGGTACAAGCAAGAACAGTGTTATTTATCTTAGCAATTATGTTAACGCTATTTGCCACTTTAATTGTCGGAACTTTAAGTTTTATTGGTTTATTAGCACCGCATTTAGCTTATTCGCTCGGTTTTCATCGTGCTAAAGCACAGCTTATTACCGCTAGCTTGTTAGGTGCAGGTGTTATGATAGTAGCTGATTGGTTGGGGCGTCAATGGTTATTTCCTTATGAAATTCCAGCGGGATTAGTGGCAACCTTATTAGGCGGCAGTTACTTCTTATTATTGATGAGAAAGTTGTAATCGATTTTATTAACACAAAAAAGAGGAGAAAAATGATGAAAAAGCAACATTTAATCAGCGCATTATGTGTAATGTCAATTCCGGCTATTACACAAGCACATGATTTATGGGCGTATGGGCAGCAAGTTGAAGCAGGTAAGCCATTACAAGCTATACTTGGTTATGGGGATAGTTTCCCATTGGGTGAAAAAGTCGCAGAGAGCCGTTTAAATCTTTTGAATCCATTAGTATTGCACAAAACTGATGGTAGCTCCGTTACCTTAACGCAACAGGGTGAAAATTATCATTATGTGACTAAAGATAATTTAGCAAAGGCGGAATATAAGATTTCAGGTAGCTATAAACCAACTTTCTGGTCAAAAAATGAGAAGGGTTGGAAACGTGAAAATCTGACACAAATGCAAGATGCAAATTATTGTGAAGAGTCGAGTATGTTTGCTACTACCTATATTAATACTGGTGTAGATGTTAGCGATTTTGCGATTGAGCCAGTTGGCTTACCGTTAGAAATCGTCCCTTTAGTCGATCCAACCGATATTAAACCGTTAGAAGTTTTTCCAGTACAGGTACTGTATAACGGGAAACCTGCGAAAGAGGTGGTTGTGATCGGTACAACCAATGAATTTACCAAATTAGATGAGAAAGCAGTTTACGATCATCGTGAGCCACAAGCCTTTTCTGGTAAAACTGACGCGCAAGGAAAAGTGAATTTTATTCCAGCGTTGGCAGGAACTTGGAAAATTAAGGCTAGTTATGAGATGCCTTACCCAGATCAAAAAGTTTGTCAAAAACGCAAACTTTATAGCACTTACACCTTCAGTGTAAAAGCAAAATAATAATTAATATTCTAATTTCTATAACCTAAGGAACTTTGTAATGAAAAAACACATTTTTAAATTATCGCTGTTATCGACGGCATTATGTTTAACGCTAAATCCTGCTTTAGCAGAACAAACACAAGAGCTTGAAGGGATTGATGTGGTAGCTGGTTAAATGTATCGAATGGGTGAAGTACCGGTTTATCAAGCGAAATCAGCAGTAGCAATTACTCGTGAACAACTTGATCAGCAAGGGGTAAGTAAAACTGATGAAATTGGGCGTTATCAAGCAGGATTTTCTAATCAAGTTTTTGGTGAAGATACTAATACCAACTGGTTTAGGGTAAGAGGGGCAGAAGTTACACAAGCAATCGATGGTTTACCATTGTTTAGCTATGGTTTCTTCACGCCTTATACCAATACTTTTGCTTTTGAAGCGATTGAAGTCACGAAAGGTGCTGATGCAATGACGTTTGGTGCGGCGCAATCTGGTGGTTTACTGAACTATGTTACAAAACGTCCGCATAAAGAGCAAATTGGCAAAGGTGAGTTTAAGCTCAATATGGGTAACAATACACAATATGGTTTTGCCGCGGATTATACTGGTGCAATGAATAGTGATCAGAGCTTACGTTATCGTGTAGTGAGTTCTTATGGTGCAAAAGATGGTCAATGGGAAGGTACTAAAAATAGCACTTTCTATTTTGCACCATCAGTTGAATGGGATATCAGTGATCGTACTCGTTTAACTTTATTAACTAGCTATCAATTTGATAAAGGAATTCCTAGTTCAAACTTCCTACCTCAAGAAGGAACTTTAGTGGCATTTCCTAATGGAGAATATATCAGTCGCTCCACTAACTTAGGGGATCCAATTAATGATCGCGAATATAATCGTCAATACAATATTGGTTATGAGCTAAATCATCAATTTACTGATAATCTCTCTTTTAGCAGTAGCTATCGTTATTCATATGTTAATAACTTCCATCGTGGTTCTTATGCTTATCCATCAGCATATAATGCAGATTGGTCTCCATTAGCACCAAGTGCAGTGGGATATATGCTAACTCGTGGGGTTGTATTTAATGATGGAACATCTACTAGTCATAATGTTGATAATCACTTGAATTGGACATATAGCAATGAATGGTTACAAAATACTTTGGTTGTTGGTTCAGATTATCGTTATCAGAAAGTGAAAGGGCTTTATACACTATATGGTCAAACTCCAGCCGTTAATCTACTCAATCCACTGCTTAGTTACGGTCAAGCTCAAGATGTAAGTAGTGCGCCTCATACCAATATTACAGCGCGCCAATTGGGTTTATATTTACAAAATCAAAGCCGCTTGTTTGATACTTTGGTACTAAATTTGGGTATTCGTCATGATCGTGCAAAACAGGATGAATATACTTCCACGCAATCAGTAAAAAATAATCACACTTCTTATTCTGCATCATTAATGTATGAAATGCCTTTTGGTTTAAATCCATATATTAGTTATAGTGAATCTTTCAACTTACCAACAGGGTTGGGTGGAGATAAAAAGCTTTATGATCCAAATATTACGCATCAATATGAAGCAGGGATCAAATATTTACCAAATTGGTTAGATGGTTCTATTACAGTGGCAGCATTTAAAGCGAAAGATAAAGGCGCTTTAGTTTCAAATGACGTTGGTGCAACAGTAAGTAATAAGGATCCTGTTTATCGTAAAGGTGTTGAAGTTCAGGCTGATATTAATATCGTTAATAACTGGAATATGGCTTTAGCTTATACTTATCTTAAATCAGTTACCCGTACAACAACAGGTGATATTCGCAATCCATTAATACCAAAACACACCTTGGCAATGAGAACAGATTATAGCTTTGCTAAAGGGATGTTAAACGGTTTAACTATTGGTGCAGGTGTACGTTATATTGGCAAGAGTGTGACCAGTAATGGTTCTTTATATTCAGGAAAAGAAGTGCCGTCAGCAACAGTAGTAGATTTAATGGCTCGTTATCAATTTACACCAAATTGGAGTACACAAATTAATATTGATAATGTTGGCAATCGCCGCTATGTCGCAGGCTGTGATTATTATTGTTATTATGGTGCTGGACGTAATATTAATGCCTCTATTAGTTATAAATTCTAATCTCTAAAAGATGCTAAACAAAAGGTCTAGCAAATTGCTAGACCTTTCTTAGATCAACTTAATTATTTAGGCTTCAGGTGGGATATTTTTCGCTGGTTTAATTGCCAATAAATTACAATTTAAATGGCTAATCACATGTTCTGCGGTATTACCTAATAACACAGCAGAAAGACCAGTACGACCAATAGTACCTAATACCACCAATTCCGCACCAATATCTTGGGCAACTTTAGGAATCACTTCTTCTGGTAATCCTTCATAAACGTGGGTGTGATCTTCATCAATACCAAAATGTTGGCGTAATGCTTTCATATTGATAAGGTGCTGACCGCGAATACTATTACCATAATCAGGAACGCTAAATTCAGGTAAATCCATGGTGATGCCAACTGGAGCAGTTGGGTAAGCAGTAACTAAATGAATATTGCCGCGATCCAAACTTTGCGCCAAACTCATACTTAAACCAACCAGTTGTTTATTAAAATCATCATGGTAAGGTTCATCATCAGATACATTCACTGCAACGAGAATACGGCGTTGGTGCTGCCAATCACCATCTTTTACCATCAAAATTGGACAAGATGATTTACGTAATAATTGCCAGTCAGTTGGAGTAAAAATCAACGCAGAAAGATCGTCTTCTTGGTGAGTAAATTTGACGACTAAATCATGATGATGTTTCACAATTTCTTTTTCAATTGCATCGGCTTCGTTACTTTCCCAAACAATCTGAATTTTAAGTTGAATCCCTTCAAGAGAGTAAGATTTTAGTAATTCATTGAGCCATACTTTTTTATCTTCGATTATCGCAGCAATCATCTCTTCACGTTCAGCCGAGGAATGGGTAACACTGACAGCATAAGAAAGATTATAAATAGCGAGAAAGGCAGTAAGAGTGACAGGCTGTGAACTATTTTGTTGTTTTATGAGGTGTAAAGCACGTTCGAGAGCGGCTTGTTTTTGATTTTCCGGATCAATCACCACAAGGATATTGTTGAAATGCATAAAAAACCTCCTTATTAAGTAGTTCCATGTTTATTATAAGGAGGTCAATAGTGAAAGCAAGTTATTAGCGAATTTAATTATTTAAATGGCTAAACGAAGTTTAACTTTTGTTGAACCGGCTAATTCGACTAATGCTGGCATATCGTTGATAGTAATATATTTTCCTTGGACAGATAACATACCTGTTTTTTGGAAACGACCGAGCAAACGGCTAATGGTTTCAACGGTTAAACCTAGATAGTTACCAATATCACCGCGTGTCATTGTGAGGCGGAATTCTCTAGCAGAGAAGCCACGCGCTGAATAACGTTTAGATAAGTTATAAATAAAAGCTGCCAATTTTTCTTCCGCATTCATTTTAGAGAGCAATAAAATCATCTCTTGGTCACTTAAAATTTCATTGCTCATTAAACGGATAATTTGTTGACGTAATTTTGGCATTTTACCTGCGAGGTCATCGAGAATATCAAACGGAATTTCGCATACCATAGAGGTTTCAAGCGCTTGCGCAAAGCTTGGATGATGCATACTATGAATAGCATCAAAACCAACTAAATCACCAGGTAAATGGAATGAGGTAATTTGTTCTTCGCCACTTTCACTAATGGTATAAGTTTTAATGGTGCCAGAACGAATAGCGTAAAGTGATTTTAATTCATCACCAGCTTTAAAAAGAATTTGAGATTTCTGGATAGGTTTTTTGCGTTCGATAATATTATCTAATTGATCGAGCTCATGCTCATTGAGGGTAAATGGAATACATAATTGGCTAATGCTACAATCTTGGCAGTGAATAGCACATCCACCAGATTGAATTCTGCGTCCAACGCGGCTCTCGACTAGTCCTTTCATCTATGAAAACCTCATCTAAAATGCTGCAACAAAATGGCAGCATTATCTAAAAAATTTTGATCTAACGCAAGAAATGGTATCATAAAAGATATTTATTAAGAAGCATAAAATACATCTTTTGAGGTAAAACTTTACATATGGCGGCAGAGAAATTAACGAAGAAACGGTTAATCCAAATTTTAGTAATGTTGGCGATTTTATTAAGCGCCTTTTTTTATCGCAGCTGTCATTATCAAAAGCAGCAAACCACAGCACAGGTGAGCAGTGCGACAATACTTGTCGAGAGAGCATAAAAAAATCTGCACTTGTTGTAAGTGCAGATTTTTTGTTGTTAGCTTTATTGTTAAGGCTTATTCCGCAGGAGTAGAAGAAACATCTTTATCGAAGTGGTAAAGACCTCTACGATCAGTACCCAATAAATTCAATTTATCTAAGAAGCTATTGAATAAAGTTTCTTCTTGATGTTGTTCAGCAACATACCATTGTAAGAAATTGAATGAAGAGTAATCTTTTTCTTCAAATGTTGCTGAAACTAATTCATTAATTTTAGCGGTAATGTGTTTTTCGTGTTTATACGCTAATTCAAACACTTCTTTTAAGCCGCTAAATTCATGTGGTACAGCTGCAATTTTTTCTAAACGAGTAGTAGAACCGGTTTCGTTTAAATAGGTGAATAATTTACGCATATGTTGTAATTCTTCATCTGCGTGTTCACGTAAGAATTTAGCAGCACCTTCAAAACCTTGATAAGTACACCATGCACTCATTTGTAAATAAAGATTTGAAGAATAAAGTTCTAAATTCATTTGTGCATTAAGCATATCCACAATTTTTTGCGATAACATTATTTTTCTCCTCTTATTCTATTAAAGCGCTGCAAGTTCTTTATCCACAAAATAAAGACCACGTTGATCTTCGCCAACAAGGGTAAATTTCGCCAAAATACGTTTGAATAAAGTTTCTTCTTCGTGTTGTTCAGAAACATACCATTGTAAGAAGTTAAATGTTGAATAATCTTTTTCAGTGAAACTAACTTCAACTAATTGATTAATTTTTTCAGTGATGAATTTTTCGTGTTCTAACACTAATTCAAATAATTCTTTTAAAGATTGGAAGTCATGTTTTGGTGCTTCGATTTCGCCTAGAATTGGTAATGCGCCAGTTTCACTAACATATGAAAATAATTTTTGCATATGTTGTAACTCTTCTTCAGCATGACGAAGTAAAAATGCGCTGGCACCTTCGTAGCCATGCTCATTACACCATGCTCCCATTTGTAGATAAAGATTAGATGAATAGAATTCTAAATTGATTTGCTGATTTAATTTATCAAGCATAGCTGGTGTTAACATAATTTATTCCTCTTAATAAATAATTCAGCGAGATTTTAACGATTTATTTAGCAAAAATAAAACAATTTTTTAATTATTTTAATATAAAACAATAGGAATAATTTTTATTTAGAAATTAAAAAAGAATAAATCTCAATTGCTTTATATTTAAATTAAAAAAATAAGAATTAATATTATTTAGATACTATTTAGTGTTTATTTTAAATGACGACCACCGGTAACTTGTAAAGTTTCGCCTGTAACATATTCACTGGATAACAGATAATCAACAGCTTTAATAATCTCTGCATAACCACCTACTTTCTGCATTACCGATTTTTGTTTTGATTGTTGTTGGTATTCGGGCGGATCATTGTCATTGAAGGCAATTAAAGCAGGAGCAATACTATTTACCTTAATCAAAGGTGCATATTTTGCAGCAAAGGAGAGAGTTAAGTTTTCTAATGCCGCTTTACTAGCAGCATAAGCTAAATGTTTTTGACTGCCTTTTAGAGCGACAAAATCGGTTAAATGAATAATATCGGCGGGACGTTGTTGTTGGTGAGCGTATTGGATTAATAAATCCGCAAATTGACGATTAAGTAAATAAGGTAATTCTGCATGAATTCTCATTAAAGATTGGAATAGTTGTTGATCTTGTAATAAATCGGCTTCTGAGGTTTCTGCTTGCCAAGCTGAAGCATTATGAATAATTGCGCGGATTGAAGAGCATTGTTTTTTCACTTGTTGTATAAAATGCTCGATACCGGATAATGTGGAGAAATCTGCCTGAATTTTGCTGACATTTGCTGGTAATTGTTCAAGTTGAGGATAAGGATAACGATAAGAGATCAGTAAATTTTCGCCGCGCATCGCCAAGGATTGTGCTAATGCTAAACCAATTCTGCGACCTGCTCCTGTAATAATAATGACATTTTTCATTATATATCCCTTTCTGACTGTAAGTAGTAACGGCTTATCCTAACAGAAATCTGTTATTTTTTGCTGAATTAATGGTTAACTTTCGTGATTTTGCTGTTCTTTATCTTGTTATCTTGAATGTTTGCTGTTATTGTTGCCAACTAAATTTTTCCTTTGAACTTCATCTCGACATTAATCATAGAAATAATTTGATAGAACATCTTGTGCAGTAGAAACGAGATGGGGCTAAAAGTGCTGACGTTTTTATATAGAAGAAAGAGTTAATCAGGTTTAGTTATGGGTAAGTCATTAGTTATTGTTGAATCACCAGCAAAAGCCAAGACAATCAATAAATATTTAGGTAGTAATTATGTAGTGAAATCCAGTGTTGGACATATTCGTGATTTGCCGACATCTGGTAGCGCAAGCGGCGAAAAGGCAAAAGCAATCTCAACCAAAGGGCTTAGCGCAGAAGAAAAGGCACAAATTAAACAACAAAAAGAACACGATGCCTTAGTGAAGCGTATGGGGGTTGATCCTTATCATAATTGGCAAGCAAATTATCAAATTTTACCCGATAAAGAAAAGGTCGTTGCTGAACTTAAGTCATTAGCCAAAAAATCAGATCATATTTATCTCGCCACCGACTTGGATAGAGAAGGGGAAGCAATTGCGTGGCATTTGCGAGAAGTTATTGGGGGCGAAGATGACCGTTTTAGTCGCGTTGTTTTTAATGAAATTACCAAAAATGCCATTACTCAAGCATTTAATAAGCCAGAACAATTAAATATGGATCGAGTGAATGCACAGCAAACACGTCGTTTTCTGGATCGTGTTGTTGGCTTTATGGTTTCACCGTTGTTATGGAAAAAAGTCGCTAGAGGATTGTCAGCAGGGCGAGTACAGTCGGTTGCAGTAAAATTATTGGTTGAGCGTGAACGTGAAATTAAAGCTTTTCAACCGGAAGAGTATTGGGAAATTGCTGTTGATACACAAAATGCAGCGAAGCAAGTATTGCCATTTGAGGTAACTCATTATCAAGGTAAGGCATTGCAAATTTCTAACCAACAAGCAGCAGAACAAGCTGTTAAGCAATTACAAAATGCTCGCTACGTTGTCACAGAAGTTGAAACAAAACCAACACAATCACGTGCTAAAGCGCCATTTATTACCTCTACTTTACAACAAACTGCGAGTACGCGTTTAGGCTTTGGTGTGAAGAAAACAATGTTATTAGCACAACGTTTGTATGAAGCTGGTTATATCACTTATATGCGTACGGACTCGACTAATTTGAGCCAAGATGCGCTGACTATGGCACGTGATTACATTGCGAAAAATTTTAGTGCTCAGTATTTACCAGAAAAACCAAATTTCTATTCAAGTAAAGAGAATGCTCAAGAGGCGCACGAAGCGATTCGACCATCTGATATTCAATTAAAAGCAGATGATTTGCAAGGAATGGAAAAAGATGCGATTCGTTTATATGACTTAATTTGGCGTCAATTTCTAGCTTGTCAAATGACTGCAGCGAATTATGATTCTACAACTTTAACAGCAAGTGCAGCAGATTACACTTTAAAAGTGAAAGGGCGTGTGTTGCGTTTTGATGGTTGGACGAAAGTGTTGCCACCAATGAGTAAAAGCGCTGAAGATCGTGTGTTGCCAGAAGTAAAACAGGGTGAAGAATTAACTTTAATTGAAGTGTTGCCAAGCCAGCATTTTACCAAACCGCCGGCACGTTATACTGAAGCGGCATTAGTAAAAGAGTTGGAAAAACGAGGTATTGGTCGTCCATCAACTTATGCTTCGATTATTTCAACAATTCAGGATCGTGGTTATGTTCGTACGGAAAATCGCCGTTTTTATGCTGAAAAAATGGGTGAAATTGTTACTGATCGCTTAAATGAATCTTTTGCTGATTTAATGAATTATGATTTTACCGCCAATATGGAAGATGTATTAGACCAAATTGCTGCAGGTAAAGCTGATTGGAAACAGCAATTAAATCAATTTTTTAAAGATTTTTCTACACAATTATCGCAAGCGGAATTAGACGAGTTGGCTGGTGGTATGAAATTAAATCACCTTGTGGAAACTAATATTCCTTGTCCAACTTGTGGTCGTCCAATGGCAATTCGTACTGCAAGCACAGGGGTATTTTTAGGTTGTACTGGCTATGCGTTACCGCCGAAAGAGCGTTGTAAAACAACAATTAATTTGATTCCAGAGGCTGAATTATTAAACGTACTAGATGACAATTCTGAAACTAAAGCCTTAATGGAACGAAAACGCTGTCCAAAGTGTGGTACTGCAATGGATAGCTATTTAATTGACGCACATCGTAAATTACATGTTTGTGGTAATAATCCGAATTGTGATGGTTATCTTGTTGAAGAAGGGCAATTTAAAATTAAAGGCTATGATGGCCCGGTGGTTGAGTGCGATAAATGTGGTGCTGATATGCATCTTAAATTGGGACGCTTTGGTAAGTATATGGCGTGTACCCAATGTGATAATACACGCAAGATCTTAAAAAATGGGGAAGTGGCGCCACCGAAAGAAGATCCAATTCCATTCCCAGAATTAAAATGTGAAAATTCAGATGCTTACTTTGTATTGCGTGATGGTGCAAGTGGTGTGTTTATGTCAGCACATAATTTCCCTAAATCACGTGAAACACGTGCTGCCAAAGTAGCAGAATTGGCACAATATCGTGAACGTTTGCCGGAAAAATTACAATATTTGGCAGATGCACCACAACAAGATCCAGAGGGTAATCCAGCAGTAATTCGTTTTAGTCGTAAAGAAAAACGTCAATATGTGAATTCAGAAAAAGACGGTAAAGCGACTAAGTGGATTGTCGATTATCTTGATGGTAAATGGGTGGAACGTAAAAAATAATTTGATATTGGATAAATCCTTGCAGGATAACATCAATAGGTTATTGCAAGTATTTATCCGACCTTTTAAAATCAGTTCAAGTTTTTTCGCATACTCCGAGCTAGTTTACCTAAGTCGATAGATAAGGTGGCTATGCCAAACACATAAGGTGTTTCACGGATAGATTGGAAACGGTCTATCCCCTCGTATTTAGAAAGGTGTTTATGCAACAATATAGCCAGATTCTCATTCCTCACGAAGATCGTCTTGTCGATACATTTAATCGACAATATTTTTATCTTCGTCTTTCTATTACTGATGTTTGTAATTTCAAATGTAATTATTGTTTGCCAAATGGTTATCAGCCACCTAGCGATAAACAGATGTTTTTGAGTGTGGTAGAAATTGAACGTTTAGTGCGTGCTTTTGCTGAATTAGGCACTGAAAAAGTGCGTATTACTGGTGGTGAACCAACCTTACGCAAAGATTTTCTCCCGATTGTGGAAGCAATTCGTCAGCAACAAAATATCAAAAAAATTGCACTAACAACGAATGGCTATCGTATGGCGAAAGATGTCGCTGATTGGCGAGCAGCAGGTGTTGATTCAATCAACGTTAGTGTGGACAGTTTAGATCCGCGTCTGTTTCAATTGATTACAGGTGAAAATAAATTACAACAGATTTTACAGGGAATTGAACGTGCTTTTGCCGTAGGCTATGACAAAGTCAAGGTCAATGCAGTCTTGATGAAAAACCTTAATGAACAAGGTTTTAATCAATTTTTAGCATGGATTAAAGATCAGCCAATTCAAATGCGTTTTATCGAATTGATGCAAACGGGAGAAATGGATCATTTCTTCCAACAACACCATCTTTCTGGATCGATTTTAAAAGAGAAATTATTAAATTCAGGTTGGCAGTTACAACAGAAACATTACACTGATGGGCCGGCACAAGTGTTTAAACACCCAGATTATGTAGGTGAAATTGGGTTAATTATGCCTTATGAAAAAGATTTTTGTGCTAGCTGTAACCGCTTGCGTATCTCTGCATTAGGAAAATTGCATTTGTGTTTGTTTGGTGAAGCGGGCATTGATATTCGCGAATGGTTGCAAACTGATGACCAACAAGCGCAATTACAGCAAACTTTAATCACTGCATTACAAGGAAAAAGAGAACATCATTTCCTACATCAAGGCGATAGTGGTGTTCGTAATCATTTAGCCTCTATTGGCGGTTAATCAAAATTATTCAATACGGAAATATTATGAATCAATTCACACATATTAATCATTCGGGTGAAGCGAATATGGTTGATGTGTCTGCGAAAGCGGATACTGTTCGTGAAGCAAGAGCCGAAGGCTATGTTGTTATGTCTGCAACTACATTGGCGATGATTTTAGAGGGAAAACATCATAAAGGGGATGTGTTTGCAACAGCGCGTATTGCTGGTATTCAAGCCGCAAAAAGAACATGGGAGTTGATTCCGTTATGTCATCCGCTCTTATTAAGTAAAGTAGAGGTTTCTTTAACAGCAGAACCCGAAGCAAATCGTATTCGTATTGAGAGCTATTGCAAATTAACGGCAAAAACAGGCGTAGAAATGGAGGCATTAACTGCGGTATCTGTTGCGGCACTAACAATTTATGATATGTGTAAGGCGGTGCAAAAAGATATGCATATTGAAGGGATCCGTTTATTAGAAAAATTAGGTGGCAAATCAGGCCATTTTAAGGTGGAGGAATAATGATTAAAGTGGTGTTTTTTGCACAAACGAGAGAATTGATCGGAGAGGCAGAATTATCCGTACCTGCACAATATGCTGATGTCGAAGCGTTACGCCAAGATTTAAGTCAGCGTGGTGAGCGTTGGGCTTTAGCCTTAAATTCAGGCAGAATTTTGGCTGCGGTGAATCAAGATTTAGTTCCTTTAAATACCGCATTGAAAGCAGGTGATGAAGTTGCATTCTTTCCACCTGTAACAGGAGGCTAAGGTGACAGCGGAGATAAAAATCAGTGTTCAGAACGAACCTTTTGATCAACAACAAATTTATCGTTGGACTGCAGCATTACCTGAAACGGGAGCAACGGTGGTTTTTATCGGTAAAGTGCGGGATATGAATTTGGGTGATGCTGTTTCAGGATTGTATTTGGAACATTATCCAGCAATGACAGCAAAAGCATTACAAGAAATTGCCGAACAAGCAGCACAACGCTGGCAATTACAACGTATTTATATTGTGCATCGTGTTGGGCAGCTTTATACGGGTGATGAAATTGTTGCTGTTGCTGTCAGTTCTGCACATCGCGGTAGTGCATATCAAGCGAATGAATTTATTATGGATTTTCTAAAAGTAAAAGCGCCGTTCTGGAAAAAAGAAACTACTGCTGAAGGCGATCGCTGGTTGGAAAGTCGTCATAGCGATGAACAAGCCGCTGATAAATGGTAATTGTGACTACCAATCGTCAAAGCGATTGGTATTTTTTTAGCTAAATTTCTTCCCAAAATTCAGGATCTAAATGTTTTTCTGCACGTTGTAATAATGAAATCAAATCACTAAAAGTAACGGTATCAGGAATCGGAGGTAAAGCCTCTTTTAATCTTACTTGCTGATAAATTTTATCATACCAAGCAAGTGTTGCTCCGCTTAAGGGCTTCTTAGCACGTTTACCTAACCAATAAAATCCCTGTAAAGGAAGTGAGCATATAAATAAGATAGTCAGTAGAGTACTAGCAAAACTGGTAATAGAATACCCTAAAACAAAATATTGCCACCCTAATGTAAAAAGCAGCAATGGCATCAATAATTGCTGTGAAAAACGTGTTGCTTTGATAATTCGCGGTTCAGGAAAGATCATATTAAGCTTTTTTAGTTTGTTCAGTTTTTGCCATGCAGTCGCATAAGCGACACCTTGATTAATCGTGCTAAATATCATTTTATTTCGTTCTTTTGCCTAAAATAGGATGGGTTAAATTACACTTTTTCTATAAAAATTAAAAAATTTTTGATTTTTGCTAAGTCTGGAAATTTATTTTTTGGTCATAACAGTGTATCCTATCCGCCAATTAAAACTGGCGCCTTGTTTATTAAAACAGGTTACGATTCATTCAACAAGAAATAGGTTATTTCAATGACGCAAAATCTTATTCTTATTCTTAACTGTGGAAGTTCTTCTTTAAAATTCGCTATTTTAAATCCTGAAACTGGAGAAGAGAAGTTATCTGGTTTAGCGGAAGCACTTCATCTTCCAGATGCTCGTATTAAATGGAAATTACATGGTGAAAAAGGTAATGCTGAATTAGGTAATGGTGCAGCACACAGCGAAGCACTTAGCTTTATCGTAAAACATATTTTCCCATTAGATCCATCACTTAAAGAGAGCATTGCAGCGATCGGACACCGTATCGTTCATGGTGGAGAACGTTTCACAGCATCAACTATTGTTGATGAAAGCGTTATTGAAGGAATTCGTGATGCAATTCAATTTGCACCATTACACAACCCAGCTCACTTAATCGGGATCGAAGAATCTTTCAAAATGTTCCCTGAGTTAAAAGATAAAAATGTGGTTGTTTTTGATACTGCATTCCATCAAACCATTCCTGAAGAAGCATTCCTTTATGCATTACCTTACTCAATGTATAAAGAACATGGTGTGCGCCGTTATGGAGCACATGGCACTAGCCATTATTATGTTAGTAAAGAAGCAGCAAAACGCTTAAATATTGCTGAAGATAAGATCAATGCGATTACTTGCCACTTAGGCAACGGTGCGTCAGTTTCTGCGATTCGTCATGGTAAATGTGTTGATACTTCAATGGGTTTAACACCATTAGAAGGATTAGTAATGGGTACACGTTGTGGTGATGTTGACCCAGCGGTAACATTCTTTATGTCAAAAACCTTAGGTATGAGCATGGATGAAATTGAACATACCTTAACCAAAAAATCAGGTTTACTAGGTTTAACAGAAGTAACTAGTGACTGCCGTTATGCAGAAGATAACTATGATAAAGAAGTGCCAGCTAAACGTGCTTTAGATGTATTCTGCTATCGTTTAGCGAAATATATCGGTGCTTATATGACAGCGGTAGGCGAACCACTTGATGCGATCGTGTTCACTGGCGGTATTGGTGAAAACTCTGCGCATGTACGTGAATTAACCTTAGCGCACTTGAAAGTATTCGGTTATCAATTAGACAATGAACGCAATCTTGCTGCACGTTTCGGTAATGAAGGTATTATTACCAAAGATAACACACCAGTTGCTATCGTTATTCCAACTAACGAAGAACTTGTGATTGCACAAGATACAGCACGTCTTTGCATCAAAAAATAATTCTCGCGACTGCCGATAAAATTATCGGCAGTTTATTTTTTATTCCTTAGCAAGAAGGTTATTATGTCAAGAACAATTATCCTTATTCCGATTAGTACTGGTGTTGGTTTAACCAGTGTTAGTTTAGGTTTAATTCAAGCCCTTGAACAACAAGGGGCAAAAATTGGTTTTATGAAACCAATTTCTCAACCAATTAGTGGTGAAGATACATTAGACAGAACAACTTCAATCCTTTATCAAAGTCCAACTATTGATACTGCTAAAACATTTATGTTGAGTGAAGCAGAGAATATGATTGGGCAAAATCAGACTGATGTATTATTGGAAAAGATTGTTGAACGTCATCAAATTTTAGCGAGAAATAATGAAATTGTTGTTGTTGAAGGGTTAATTCCAACTCGCAAAAACTCTTATGCAAACAGCATTAACTACCGTATTGCACAAGCGTTAGATGCAGAAATCATTTTAGTTTCTGCACCAGCAACAGACACACCAGCAGAATTAAAAGAACGTGTTGAAGCAGCAGCGTCATTATTTGGTGGTAAATATAATCCGAATTTATTAGGTGTGGTAATTAATAAATTTAATGCACCAACAGATGAGAATGGTCGTACTCGTCCGGATCTTGCAGAAATCTTTGATTCTTTCCAACATAGTCGTGTTAATGTACAAGCTGTTCATAAATTATTTGAACAAAGCCCAATCCGTTTATTAGCTTGTATTGATTGGAATCCAGAATTAATCGCAAGTCGTGCGATTGATATTGCACGTCATTTAGGTGCGTCAATTTTAAGAGAAGGTGAAATCAATACTCGCCGTATTCGTGGTATCACTTTCTGCGCAAGAAGCTTACCGCATGTAATTGAACATCTTAAACCAGGTAACTTAGTAGTAACTTCTGCAGACCGCCCAGATGTGATCGTAGCAATTGCCTTAGCAGCAATGAACGGTATTGAAATTGGGGCAATGTTATTGACTGGTGGTTATCGTTTAGAAAATCACGTAGCAAAACTTTGCGAACGTGCATTTGAAACAGGATTACCAATTTTCCGTGTTGAAGGTACAACATGGCAAACAGCATTGAGCTTACAAAGCTTCAATCTTGAAGTGCCAATCGATGATAAAGAACGTATTGAAGCGATCAAAGATTATATGGCGCAACAATTTAATAAAGAGTTAATCGACTCTTTAATTGAAACCACTTCAAGAGTACACCGTTTATCACCACCAGCGTTCCGTTTCCAATTAACCGAATTAGCTCGTAATGCGAAAAAACGTATCGTGTTACCTGAAGGGGATGAACCTCGTACAGTGAAAGCAGCTGCATTATGTGCAGAACGTGGTATTGCCGAATGTGTGTTATTAGCTGATCCAACTTCTGTAGCACGTGTAGCAGAAGCACAAGGTATTCAATTAGGTAAAGGCATTACTATTATCAACCCAGCAGATGTACGTGAAAACTATGTTGCTCGTTTAGTTGAATTACGTAAAAACAAGGGTATGACCGAAGTATTAGCTCGTGAACAACTCGAAGATACAGTGGTACTTGGTACGATGATGCTTGAAGCCAATGAAGTTGATGGACTTGTTTCAGGTGCAGTACATACAACTGCCAACACTATTCGTCCACCACTACAATTAATCAAAACTGCGCCAGGTAGTTCATTAGTTTCATCTATCTTCTTTATGTTATTACCTGATCAAGTATTGGTATATGGTGACTGTGCGATTAACCCTAACCCAACTGCAGAAGAGTTATCTGAGATTGCAATTCAATCAGCAGATTCAGCGAAAGCATTTGGTATTGAACCGCGTGTAGCAATGATCTCTTACTCAACTGGTACTTCAGGTAAAGGTGCTGATGTTGATAAAGTGAAAGAGGCAACTCGTTTAGCGAAAGAAAAACGTCCAGATCTCGTGATCGATGGGCCGTTACAATATGATGCTGCGGTAATGGAAGATGTTGCTCGTTCTAAAGCACCAAACTCACCAGTTGCAGGTAAAGCGACCGTATTTATCTTCCCAGACTTGAATACAGGTAACACAACTTATAAAGCGGTACAACGTTCAGCAGATTTAATCTCAATTGGACCAATGCTGCAAGGTATGCGTAAACCAGTTAACGATTTATCACGTGGTGCATTAGTTGATGATATCGTTTACACCATTGCATTAACTGCAATTCAAGCAACACAAAACTAATTTTTATTAGTTATTCATTATCTAAAATCAGCCAGCATTTAATGTTGGCTGATTTTTTATGTCTGCTGGATATTTATTTTGTTTGCTTTGCTTGATGAAATTGGCAAAAGAGAGGAAAAATTAAAGAGAAGGAATAGGAGTTATCGGATAATACCCCCCCCCACTGGGAACAACACTGTGCGAGGGGCAAATTAAATTAAGCAAGGATACTTAATTATTTAATGCCCATTGCTGCTTTAGTCTGTTTTAATTGATCAAGTGCTTGAGTACAGCTTTGATCTTGAGCAGCGGTTGGTAGAGTAGCAAATTGTTGTTTTGCTGCTTCATATTGTTGTTTATACATATCTACTTGCGCTTGTGGCATAGCTTTTAACATACCTTCATATTCTTCAAAATATTTTTGGCAAGATGGTGCTAAATCTGCAGCAGAAGCGCTCATTGCGATACCGGCTAAAGATAGGGATAAAAGTAATTTTTTCATATTACGTTCCTTTCAAAGTAAATATTAAGTAAAAATAATTGCCCGATGATTAGGCGTATTGATGATAACATAATGAAATTGGAGTATCTATGTAAGATAGGGAATAATAATGAAGAATAGATTACAAATAGGCTCAACAAATAAATAAGGCGTGAGATTTCACGCCTTATTTAAGTTATCTATTGAAATCAAAATTGATATTACAGTTTAAAATCTTCAAAATCATCAACATCAACTTTAGAGTCAATTTGACCAACCAGATATGAACTTACTTCTACTTCTTGTGGCGCAACTTGTACATTATCTGAGACTAACCACGCATTAATCCAAGGAATCGGGTTAGAACGAGTAGCAAACGGTAGCGGTAAGCCTACTGCTTGCATGCGGATATTAGTAATATATTCCACATATTGGCAAAGAATATCTTTATTTAAACCAATCATTGAGCCATCTTTGAATAAATAATCAGCCCAATCTTTTTCTTGTTCCGCTGCCGCAACAAAGAGATCATACGCTTCTTGTTGGCACTCTTCGACAATTTCTGCCATTTCAGGATCATCTTGTCCTGCCGCCATAATATTTAAAATATGTTGTGTACCGGTTAAGTGTAACGCTTCATCGCGTGCGATAAATTTAATAATTTTCGCATTACCTTCCATCAACTTACGTTCTGCAAAGGCAAAGGAACAAGCAAAAGAAACATAGAAACGAATTGCTTCTAACGCATTCACACTCATTAAGCAAAGATAAAGCTGACGTTTTAAATTACGTAAAGTGACTTTGCACTCTTTGCCTTCTACAGTATAAATACCTTCACCATAAAGCGAGTAGAGTTGTGAATCACGAATGAGATCGTCGTAATAAGCGGAAATATCTCTAGCACGTTTGATAATTTCTTGATTGGTAACAATGTCGTCAAACACAATAGACGGATCATTAACGATATTACGGATAATATGAGTGTAAGAGCGTGAATGGATAGTTTCAGAGAAAGTCCAAGTTTCAATCCAAGTTTCAAGCTCTGGAATTGAAACTAATGGCAATAATGCCACATTCGGGCTGCGACCTTGAATAGAATCTAATAGCGTTTGATATTTTAGATTACTAATAAAAATATGTTTTTCGTGTTCTGGTAATGCTTGATAGTCAATACGATCTTGTGACACATCTACTTCTTCCGGACGCCAGAAGAAAGAAAGTTGTTTTTCAATCAATTTTTCGAAAGTTTCATATTTTTGTTGATCATAGCGTGCCACATTAACATTTTGTCCAAAGAACATTGGTTCTTTGAGCTGATCATTTTTATTTTGTGAAAAAGTGGTATATGCCATCAGTTTTTCCTCACATATTCAATTAAATTCATTAAAAAGGTCAGTGAAACACTGACCCTTTATTTCATTTAGATTTTACAAGCACCGCCAGCACAGCCATCATCAAGATCCTCTTGACTATCTTCTGCACCATCGCGGGTATTTTGGTAGTAAAGTGTTTTCAAGCCATATTTGTAAGCAGTTAATAAATCTTTTAATAATTGCTTCATTGGCACTTTGCCATCTTCAAAACGTTGTGGATCATAATTTGTATTAGCAGAAATCGCCTGATCAACAAATTTTTGCATAATTGCCACTAAATGTAAGTAACCGTCATTACCTGGAATATCCCAAAGCAATTCATAGTTATCGCTTAGATTTTCATAATCTGGTACTACTTGACGCAAGATACCATCTTTTGATGCCTTGATACTGACATAACCACGTGGTGGCTCGATACCATTAGTCGCATTAGAAATTTGCGATGAAGTTTCAGAAGGCATTAACGCAGTTAAAGTAGAGTTACGCAAACCAAATTCTTTAATCTCTTTGCGCAAACTTTCCCAATCATAATGCAATGGTTCTTTCGTTAATTGATCCACATCTTTTTTATACGTATCAATCGGTAAAATACCTTTGGCATAAGTTGTTTCATCAAAGAATTCGCATGGACCAAATTCTTTCGCTAAACGATTAGACGCCTTTAACAAATAATATTGAATTGCTTCAAAAGTACGGTGAGTGAGGTCATTTGCTGAACCATCAGAATAACGTACACCATTTTTCGCTAAGTAATAAGCAAAATTAATGACACCGATACCTAAAGAACGACGTCCCATTGAGCCGATTCTAGCTGCTTTAATTGGATAATTTTGGTAATCAAGTAAGGCATCTAATGCACGTACTGCTAAATCTGCCAATCCTTCTAATTCATCAAGATTTTCAATAGCCCCTAAATTGAAAGCAGATAAAGTACAAAGCGCAATTTCCCCATTTTCATCATGAATATGTTGTAGCGGTTTAGTTGGTAATGCGATTTCTAAGCATAGGTTAGATTGACGCACCGGTGCTACCGCAGGATCAAACGGTGAATGGGTATTACAGTGATCCACGTTCTGAATATAAATACGTCCGGTTGAAGCGCGCTCTTGCATTAATAAAGAGAAGAGCTCAACTGCTTTCACAGTACGTTTACGAACATTTGGATCTTGTTCATATTGTTGATAGAGCTGTTCAAATTTATCTTGATCAGCGAAGAATGCTGCATAAAGCCCTGGCACATCCGATGGACTAAATAATGTAATATCAGCACCTTTAATCAAACGTTGATACATTAATTTATTGATTTGTACACCGTAATCCATATGGCGTACGCGGTTATCTTCAACACCGCGGTTATTTTTTAAGACTAATAAACTTTCTACTTCTAGATGCCAAATTGGGTAATAAACCGTTGCAGCACCGCCACGTACACCACCTTGCGAACAAGATTTAACAGCAGTTTGGAAATGTTTATAGAATGGGATACAGCCCGTATGGAACGCTTCACCATTACGAATTGGACTTCCTAACGCACGAATTGCACCAGCATTTACCCCAATTCCTGCACGTTGTGAAACATATTTTACGATAGCGGCAGAAGTCGCGTTGATTGAATCTAAACTGTCATCACACTCAATTAATACACAAGAACTAAACTGACGAGTTGGCGTACGTACGCCAGCCATAATTGGTGTTGGTAGAGAAATTTTGAAAGTTGAAGTCGCATCATAGAAACGACGAATATAATCTAAACGTGTTTCTTTTGGATATTGTGCAAATAAACAAGCAGCAACCAAAATATATAAAAACTGTGCTGATTCATAGATTTCGCCAGTAACACGATTTTGGACTAAATATTTACCTTCTAGCTGTTTTACTGCCGCATAAGAAAAGGTCATATCGCGCCAGTGATCAAGATAGGTATCCATTTCATCCCACTCTTCACGTGTATAATCAGTAAGTAGAGCAGGATCATATTTCCCCATACGCACTAATCTTTTTACTTGTTCATATAGGCGAGGTGGTTCAAAGTGACCAAAAGCTTTTTTACGTAAATGGAATATTGCTAGACGTGCTGCAAGATATTGATAATCAGGGGTATCTTTGCTGATTAAATCAGCAGCAGATTTAATGATCGTTTCGTGAATATCTGATGTTTTTATTCCTTCGTAGAATTGAATATGAGAACGTAACTCTACTTGTGAAACTGAAACATTATCTAGACCTTCTGCGGCCCAAGTAATCACACGATGGATTTTGTCTAAGTCGATTGGCTCTAAACGACCATCGCGCTTAGTTACTCGAAGTGATGTATTCATTAAAAAGCCCCTAACACAATATATAGTATCTCTTAAAAATTTTCGCACCAATATAATGTGTTTTAGTAAAAACTCAAGCAGAAAAATTTTTAGAAACGTAAGATGTAGAATTGACAAAAACTAACTTATTAATCTGTAAAAGATTTCTTTAGGCAATTCTTATCAGTTTGATTACTGATAGCTTAAAAAGTCTGCAATGTAAAAATTTATCAATATGCAAATTAGTAATATCTATATTAATCAATGGGTTATGTTTATGAAACACTCAATAAACGCTTAGTGTGATTCGGCGGCACTAAACCACAAAATATTGCAGGAGTTACAGTAGGAGAAACAAATTACTAAATTGAAAAGATTTTACATCTCAAATCATTAGGTATTATTTGAGATGTAATAAAAAAGAGTAGTTATAACGCTAAGACAATTTTACCAATCATATTACCTTGTTCAACTAAAGCGTGGGCCTGTTTTAAATTGGTTACATTTAAACCATATGGAGTATGTGTCAAAGTTGTGACTAAACGCTTTTGTTCAATTAGTTTGCTAACATTTGTTAGAATTTCACCCTGTTTTTGCATATCAGTAGTGGAATAGAGAGAACGAGTAAACATAAATTCCCAATGTACACTGACGCTTTTCCCTTTTAGCGGATTAATGTCGAAAACAGTCGGATCATCAATTAAGGCTAGTTTACCTTGTGGTGCAATTAAATTCGCTATTTGCGGTAAATAACTGTCGGTATGATTGGTAGAAAAGACAAACTCCGGTGCTGGGAGTTTATATTCGGCAAATTGTTGTGTTAACTGATGATGGTTGATAACGTAATCTGCACCTAATTTACGGCACCAATCGACGCTTTTCGGACGTGATGCAGTGGCAATTACAGTTAAATTGGTCAGTGCCTTAGCTAATTGAATAGTAGCAGAACCAACACCGCCAGCGCCACCAATCAGTAGCAAAGTTTGATTAGTGTCTTTATTAATATTTAAACGATCGAATAGTGTTTCCCATGCGGTCAGCATAGTCAGTGGTAATGCGGCAGCTTCGGCAAAACTCAAATTAGATGGCATTTTAGCTGCAATACGGCTATCGACAGCCTGATATTCAGCATTTGACCCCATGCGGTTGATAGCTCCTGCATAATAAACCTTATCTCCTATTGTAAATTGAGTAACTTTGCTGCCTAATTGAGTGATAATGCCAGCTGCGTCATAGCCTAAGACGCGATAATTGCCTGCTTGAAGTTGATGACTTGCTCTAATTTTTACATCAGCAGGATTTACTGATACAGCTTCAATTTTGACTAAAATATCGTATTCACCAATTTCGGGAATCGGTAATTCAATCTCTAATAATGAATTTACATTGTTGATTGGAAGTGGCGTATTAAAACCAATAGCTTTCATAAAAAATACCTCAATAATTTGTTAAAAAGAGTATATTTATATTATTCCGCTATTCAGAGGTTGCACAAGAACGCACTTATTTTGCTGTAAGTAACTTAAAAGATACTATGATGAGAGAATATTATGACCAGAAAAGCTCATATTCAATTTGATTGTAACAGTGGTTGTTCAGTTGAGCTGGCGTTGTCGGTGATTGGCCAAAAATATAAAGGCACGATCTTGTATCAATTGTTGAATAATCCTGTGATGCGTTTCAATGAAATTAAACGTTTATTCCCTGAAGTGTCGCAACGTACACTCACGCATCAATTACGTGCGTTAGAAGATGATCAAATTATTATACGTACGGTGTATCCTGAAGTGCCACCAAGAGTAGAGTATCAAATGAGTGATTATGGTAGAACATTAGCGACTATTATTGATGAACTTAAATCTTGGGGTGATAAACATAAGGTGATGATTAATAATGAATAAATATTTTTGATCTGTTTATTCAATTCATACATAGGAATTACGAGATAATGAAATAGGTTAATTCAATCTAGTGTGGAATTAAAAAAATAGAAAAGAAAAAACCTATTCAGTGATGACTGAATAGGTTCGATGATAGGGTAAATTTATTTAATTTCAAAACTTTCTAGGTTTGCACCTTTATCAAGTTGAATTTGAATTGCTTTTGGTGTTCTACCTTGACCAGTCCAAGTTTTTTGTGAACCATCTAAATCAATGTATTGATATTTCGCTGGACGTGGCGCACGTTTCTTATGTTGAGAAGGATTGAAACGGTGTAAATTCATTACTTCAAGTAATTCTTCAGGAGAAATTCCTTCTGATTTAAGTAATTCTTTATATTTTTCAATTTTCTCTTGATGTGCAGCAAGAACTTTTTGTTGTTGCGCTTCTTCTTCTTTGCGTTCCTGAACAACTAATTCAAATTTTTTAAAAATAGTTTCTAATTGTTCTAAAGGTATTTCACGTGCTAAAAGACGCAAAGAACGAATATTATTTAGTGTTTTTAATAATTCTTCCATTAATAATCTCCCCGAAATGTAGTTAAACATATTATGATGAAAAAATACTAAAGAATTCTAGCGAAAATAATCTAAAAGTAAATATAAATATTTAACAAATTACAGATAAATTTAAATATAGATAATGATTTTAATAAAAAAGATGAAATGTTTTCTTAGTCATTAGGTAAATGAAAATAAGATTGTGAAAACATCTAAATGTCATCTTTGCTAGAAAATGTTGTTGTTATGCAAAAAGCAGCTTTCAACTACTACAGATTATAGCCAATTATAGAGGTTAAGTGGTCTGATGATTAAAATGAAATTTATATTTCATTCCAATGAATAGGTTGATGAATAGTTTAATAATTCGCTGCATCAATAAATTGAGAAAATATAAGTATTTAGTCAATATTAACAATATAATTCAATATTAATTTAAAATACTTGCTTTTTTTATCACTTGTTGTATCTTTTAGCCACCTGAAGTAGAGGTGCGATTATTATAAGTATCTTCTTTGAGCTGACTGCGTTGATAAGAAGGGAAAGGAATAACCGCCGAAATCAATCAAGCGTCATCTTGATTGGTTGGGATCGTTACCGAAAGGGACGATACTGTCATAGTAATTATTTTGTTTAACTATGGAGCGCTACGAGTTAGGCTGGTTAATCCTATTATCCTTCCTTTTTTGTGAACCTATCTTCGCTAAATAACTCGCTAGACTCTTCTTATCTTAATTAGGTTAGCGTATGGAACTTATTGATTATTCTTCTTCGATATGGTCGGTTGTACCGCCATTATTGGCTTTAACATTAGCAATGATTACCCGTCGGGTGCTATTGTCTTTAAGTGTTGGGATTATTGTAGGCGCATTGATGTTGACGGCAGGTAGCCCGTTAAATGCTGCAATCTATATTAAAAATAGTGTCCTTTCTTTAGTATATGGTGAAGAAGGATTAAATCATAATAATGTCAATATTATTATTTTCTTATTAATGCTTGGCGCATTAACATCTTTATTAACTGTTTCAGGAAGCAATCAAGCATTTGCTTCATGGGCGCAAAAACATATTAAAGGCAGACGTGGTGCTAAATTATTAACTGCTTGTTTAGTATTTTTTACCTTTATTGATGACTATTTCCACAGTTTGGCTGTAGGGGCGATTGCGCGTCCGGTAACAGATAAATTCAAAGTTTCTCGTGCGAAATTGGCTTATATTTTGGATTCTACAGCAGCGCCAATGTGTGTATTAATGCCTATTTCTAGCTGGGGTGCCTATATTATGACATTGGTAGCCGGCTTATTAACTACACATGCGATTGCAGGTTATTCGCCAATGGGAGCATTCGTTGCGATGAGTGCGATGAACTATTATGCATTATTTGCTTTATTTAGTGTTTTCTTTGTTGCTTATTTTTCTTTTGATATTGGTTCAATGGCACGTCATGAGCGTCAAGCGATGCAAGCAGAACATCAAGATGAAAGCAGTGATGATGAAGATAATAAAGGTAGTGTCGGCGGTTTAATCATTCCAATTGTGGTATTAATTATTGGTACAGTATCAATGATGATGTACACCGGATATGAAGCATTAGCAGCAAATGGACAAGGCTTTTCTGTATTAGGTGCTTTTGAGAATACCACAGTAGGTATTTCATTAGTGGTAGGTAGTCTTGCTGCCTTTGCCGTTGCTTCATTATTTGTTTTTAATCGCATCAGTGTAGCGGATTACATTAAGGCGATTTTACTTGGTTTTAAATCAATGTCTGGTGCTATTACTATTCTATTCTTTGCTTGGACAATTAATACAATTGTAGGGGATGTGAATACCGGTAAATATTTAGCAAGCTTAGTTAGCGGTAATATGATGACACAATTATTACCAGCATTATTGTTCTTATTAGCGATTGTAATGGCATTCTCAACTGGTACAAGTTGGGGGACATTCGGCATTATGTTACCAATTGCAGCAGCAATGGCAGCGAATGCTGATCCTTCATTGATGTTGCCTTGTTTATCTGCGGTAATGGCTGGTGCTGTTTGTGGTGACCACTGTTCTCCAGTATCAGATACTACGATTCTTTCTTCAACTGGTGCAGCTTGTAACCATATTGATCACGTAAATACTCAATTGCCTTATGCAGCAGTGGTTGCGATTGCTTCGTTTGTTGGTTTCATTTGTTTAGGTTTCACCAGCTCTGCAATTTTAGGTTTTGTAACTACTGCAGTGGTATTAGCGGTATTATTCTTCATTTTTAGATCACGCCAACAAGTTTTAGCGTAAATTTAAAATAAAAATTAAATTTTATAAAATGCGGTTTGTAACCGCATTTTTTTTATCTTTTTATCATATTATTTTATTTTATTCTTAAAATAATTTATTTTTCGAATTTTAATGCTGAATTTGATAGCGATCACATAAAAATTGGCTATAGACAAGTTACTTAAGTTGCAGTAAAACTAGTAACTAACATCATTAATAAGAATAACTTGGAGAAAAAAGATATGAAAAAATTATCTGGCGCAGAGATGGTGGTGCAGTCATTACGAGATCAAGGAGTGGAATATTTATTTGGTTATCCGGGTGGATCGGTGCTAGATATCTATGATGCTATTCATACGCTTGGCGGTATTGAGCATATTTTAGTTCGTCATGAACAAGGTGCAGTACATATGGCAGATGGCTATGCACGTTCAACTGGTAAAGTAGGTTGTGTGTTAATTACTTCTGGCCCGGGAGCAACCAATACCATTACTGGGATTGCTACTGCTTATATGGACTCTGTTCCGTTAGTAGTATTGTCTGGTCAAGTAATGGGAAATTTAATTGGTAGTGATGCATTCCAAGAGTGTGATATGGTGGGGATCTCACGTCCAGTAGTAAAACATAGCTTTTTAGTGAAAAAAGCAGAAGATATCCCAATGATTATGAAAAAAGCATTTTATATTGCTTCTACCGGTCGTCCAGGGCCAGTGGTAATCGATTTACCGAAAGATGTGTTAAATCCGAGTATTAAATACAATTATAGTTATCCAGAGGAAGTACATTTACGTTCTTATAATCCAACCTTACAAGGACATAAAGGACAAATTAAAAGAGCATTAAAAGCCATTCAAATTGCTAAACGTCCAGTGTTATTTATTGGTGGTGGGGTGATTACAGCCAATTGTGCAGATAAAGTGACACAATTTGCTCATAATTTAAATCTCCCGGTTACTTCATCTTTAATGGGGCTAGGGGGATTTCCAGGACAAGATCCACAATTTTTAGGTATGCTAGGAATGCATGGTACTTATGAAGCCAATAATGCAATGCACCATAGTGATTTGATTATTGGTATTGGTGTGAGATTTGATGATCGTACTACCAATAATTTGGCAAAATATTGTCCAAATGCACAGATTATTCAAGTGGATATTGACCCAACTTCGATTTCTAAAAATGTAATTGCCAATATTCCAATCGTTGGTGATGCAGAAATAGTCTTAGAAGAGTTTCTTGCTTTATTAACAGATGACGATATTGCTAAAGCACAACAGCAATTAACAGATTGGTGGCAACAAATTCATCAATGGCAAGAGAAGAAATGCTTAAATTACGAAACAAACGATAAAGTTATTAAACCACAACAAGTTATTGAAGCAGTTTATCGTTTAACACATGGTGATGCTTATATTGCGTCTGATGTGGGACAACACCAAATGTTTGCTGCATTACATTATCCATTTGCTAAACCTCGTCATTGGATTAATTCTGGTGGTTTGGGTACGATGGGCTTTGGTTTACCAGCAGCATTGGGAGTGAAATTAGCGCATCCTGAGGCAACAGTGGTTTGTATTACTGGTGACGGTAGTATTCAGATGAATATTCAAGAGCTTTCCACTGCAAAACAATATGGCATTCCAGTTATTATTGTGAGTTTGAATAATCGTTTCTTGGGTATGGTGAAACAGTGGCAAGATATTATTTATGCAGGCCGCCATTCTCAATCTTATATGGATTCTTTACCAGACTTTGTGAAATTGGCGGAAGCTTATGGCCATATTGGTATTCGTATTGATACCCCAGATGAATTGGAACAAAAATTGGCAGAAGCATTTGCGATCAAAGATCGTGTTGTTTTTGTAGATATAAAAGTTGATGAAACAGAACACGTTTACCCAATGCAAGTGCGTGGTGGTGCAATGAATGAAATGTATTTAAGCAGAACGGAGAGATCATAATGCGTAGAATTTTATCAGTACTATTAGAAAATGAATCTGGAGCATTATCACGGGTTATCGGATTGTTTTCACAACGGGCATTTAATATTGAAAGTTTGACAGTTGCACCAACAGATGATCCAACACTTTCTCGGATGACAATTGAAGCTTATGGCGATGAACAGGTGTTAGAACAAATTGAAAAACAATTACATAAATTAATTGATGTGTATCGTGTGATTAATTTAAGTGATGTAGAGCATGTTGAGCGGGAAATATTATTAATAAAAGTAAGAGCACAAGGGCAAACACGTGAAGAAATTAAACGAATGGCTGATATTTATCGTGGCCAAATTGTGGATGTCACACCAAAAACTTATACTGTGCAATTAAGTGGTGATAGTGAAAAACTCAATGCTTTTATTAAAGCAATTAAAGAAGAAACCAGTGTGATTGAGATTGTTCGTTCTGGTTTAATCAGTCTTTCACGTGGTGAGAAAAATTGCTTACTTTCTTAATATTTTCTTAAAAAATGAGGGAGCTTAATAGCTCCCTCAGACCGCTGACAAACCTAAATTTTGTCAAAAACTTCTATAAAATAGCTTTGGGTTCCCTCTCACTCTTGCCCGAATGTAAATAAGATTTTCAGACAAAAAAAGCTGTCAATTTTTCGAGCTGGCGAGAAAAATCTCTTTTTTTGTCGCCCGGAAAATCTTATTGGAATGAGGATTAGCAAGAGTGCGAGGGTGTGCTTTCTTTTGCTTCGTTTTCTTTGCACAAGCAATGACAAAAAGCGTTAGCTTTTTGAACGTTGCTTGCAACGACCCGTAGGGTGAGCAAGTGAACAAAGTTCACTTGCGAATAAAATGAAGTCGCCCTTTAGGGCGAAACCTAAATGTTAGATAAGAAATAATTTAGCTAAAAGTCTTATAATTGACTTTGTCAATAAGCTGAGGGAGCTTAATCGCTCCCTTAATTTTATTGTTAATAGTTTAGTTACAAATTACCTTAATCGCTAAACCACCTTGTGATGTTTCACGATATTTAGCATTCATATCTTTACCTGTTTCATACATAGTTTCGATAACTTTATCCAGTGTGACACGAGGTTGTGTGTTACGACGTAACGCCATACGACTTGCGTTGATCGCTTTTACCGCAGCAATAGCATTGCGCTCAATACAAGGTACTTGTACTTGACCGCCAACAGGGTCACAGGTTAGCCCTAAATTGTGTTCCATCGCAATTTCGGCCGCCATACAAACTTGTTCTGGTGTGCCACCCATAATTTCAGTTAAGCCAGCAGCCGCCATTGAACAAGCAACACCAACTTCTCCTTGGCAACCTACTTCTGCACCAGAAATAGAGGCATTCATTTTATATAGAGAACCGATAGCACTAGTGGTTAATAGATAACAATCGCGTACTTCATCAGTGATCGGTGCAATAAATTTTTGGTAATAAGCCAATACCGCTGGCACAATCCCACAAGCGCCATTTGTCGGTGCGGTGACAACACGTCCGCCTGCCGCATTCTCTTCATTTACAGCTAGTGCATACATATTGATCCAATCGATTACTTTCATTGGGTCATTAGATAAGGAATTATTGGCTTCCAATAGACGGCGTAAACCAGCAGCACGACGAGCCACTTTTAATGGACCGGGTAATAAACCGTCAGTATAAAGTCCATGATGGATACAATCTTGCATGGTTTGCCATACTTTAGAGAGATGAGTGTTTAACTCTTCTTTGCTATGTAAAGCAAGTTCATTACGTAAGATAATGCCAGAAATCGCCAAACCATTTTCACGACAATGATGAACTAAATCTGCAGCATTGTTATAAGGAAATGGTACTTGCTGATCACTAGTTTGTTGTTGATTAAAATGTGCTTCATCAACAATAAAACCACCACCGATTGAATAATAGGTTTCGCTGGCGATAAGCTGTTGATCATGGTATGCACTAATTTTCATACCATTTTCGTGTAATGGTAGAAAAGTTGAATGAAATTGCATGTCTTGGTAAAAATCAAATGCAATTTCGTGTTTTGCTAACGCTAGCGGAAAACGTTTTTGTTGTTTAAGCTGTTCAATAAAAACGGGAATATGATCAATATCAACGTTATCAGGTAAGTAGCCAGCTAACCCCATAATAATGGCAATATCGGTATTATGGCCTCGACCAGTCATCGAGAGAGAACCATACACATCAATATGTAGGCGAGTAATTTTTTCTAGCTTATCTTGCTCAACCAGATGATCAATAAATTGCTTACCGGCCTTCATTGGGCCTACAGTATGAGAACTGGAAGGACCAATGCCAATTTTGTACATATCAAAAACACTAATCATAAAAGCACACTCATTTTTTATTATTATTAATTGCAATTTGCCCTAGGCTGAAAGCCTAAGGCAAAGAAGAATGAATTTTAACGAATATTATGCGTTAAGCAATAAGGTTATACACAATATTAGAAATTGCGATTAGTCCCATGATAACGACAAATAGATTGCTCCATTTACCGCGATAACGTTGCATAGCCGGGATCTTTCTAATCGCGTACATTGGCATAATGAAGAGAATCATTGCAATGATTGGGCCGCCTAATGATTCAATTAAACCTAAAATGCTTGGGTTGATGATTGCAACAAACCATAAAGATAATAGGAAGAAAAGCGCAGCAATTAGATTTAAGCGACGATGATTAACTTGTTCTTGTGATTGGTTATCTTTTAATTTCAAGTATAAACCTAATAAACCTTCACGAGCGCCCATATAGTGGCCAAAGAATGAACTGGTAATTGCTAAGAATGCAACTAATGGGCCAAAGTAAGAGATATAAGGATTATCAAATTTATTCGCTAAGAATGATAGAATCGCGATATTTTGTTCTTTTGCTAATACAAGATCTTCTGGTGTTAAGGTTAAAACACAGCTAAACACAAAGAACATTACGAACAAGAGTAAAATTGTCGCTGTACCTTTTAATGTTTTGTTGGAGTGGTGCTCAGCAACATCATTAAATTTGTAATGACGTTGTTGTGACAACACAAAAGAAGAAATTGCTGGGGAGTGGTTGAAAGAGAAGACCAATACTGGAATAGTGATCCATAATGTCAATAAAAATTCGCTAGTAGTTGGCATTTCTTGCAACATACTGGTATTCCATTCAGGAATGAGGTAAACCGATAACGCAAAAAGAATAAAGACTAATGGGTAAACTAACCATTCTGTTACTTTTAAAACAACTTTTTCACCAAGTAAGAAAATTCCAATTAAGCTACCAATCAGGATTAATGAAAGTAAGAAACGTGGTGGAGAAGCAAGTTGTAATTGATTGATGATAAAAGAATCTACGGTATTAGTAATACCATTACCATAAATTAACAAAATTGGGAAAATAGCAAAGAAGTAGAGCAGAGTAATTAACTTACCCGCAGTTTTACCAAAGTGTTCTTCAACAACTTCTGTAATATCGCTACCTTGTTTTGCAGAAGATAGGACAAATCTTGCTAAACCTCGATGAGCGAAATAAGTCATTGGCCCAACAATGATTGTCATAATCACTAATGGCCAAAAACCGCCTTTTCCTGCATTAATTGGTAAGAAAAGTACGCCAGCACCTACTGCGGTACCAAATAAATTTAATACCCAGGCAATGTCGAATTTATTCCAACGTTTGGATTGTTCTGTCGTAGAACGGACAGAATCGATAGTTTGCTCATTTAACATACACACACCTTTTAGTTCGTTTTATTTGAATAGAATAATAATTTTAGGCGGCGCCATAATAGTGAAATGTGCTTGGCAGTTCAAAAGAAAAAGGGGAGCAATAATGAATATTGTGATCTTAATCGCAGAAACAAATCACCCTTATTACATTTCTGCAATATAAACGCTTAAAAATGAAACAGATTTTCTATTGATAATTATTCTTGAATAAATTGACAATAAGATTCAAGGAAATGAACAAAATCCTCTAAACCACATAATGCCATATTTTCTTCATCATAAAATTGCAAATCATCTTCTAATGCTTCTTCATCAATAGGATTTTCATCAAATAAGACATTGGCTTTGACCATCACTTCATCACGATTAATATGTAATGAAAATTCTTTGCCTGTCACGATCTTATCAATGGTATGAGGAGTATTTTGACATTGTTTGATGATGGTAAGAATGTCTTGAATTTTCTGCAAATTACCCTGAATTTCACTATTAGCCCAACGTGCTATTGCTTCATGTTCCATAGAACACTCAACATTTACTGTTTGACGATCAAGTCGATAAAATTGAAATTCCATCTTGCCACCTCGTTGTTCTTAGATAGATTAAAGGCTATCTAATGATAGCCTTTATTGATTAAATACTAAAAGAAGAACCGCAACCACAAGTGGTTGTCGCATTTGGATTATTAACGATAAATCTTGAACCTTCTAATCCTTCGGTATAATCAACAGTTCCACCAATTAAATATTGTAAACTCATTGGATCCACTACAAGTGTTACTCCTGAGTTATCAATGGTGAGATCACCTTCATTGACATTTTCATCAAAAGTGAAACCATATTGGAAACCACTACAACCACCACCAGTAATATAAACACGCAATTTCAAATTTGGATTATCTTCACCTTCAATTAGGTTTTTTACTTTTTTTGCCGCTGCATCGGTGAAGGTAAGAGGGACTGACATATCACTCATTGCTATAACTCCTATCAATAAATCCCACAAAAGAAAACATAGTGTTGTTATTATCTAATAACCTAGTAAATCGTTCAACAATTTCGTCGAAAGGTTTTTTCATAAGATAGTAAATAGTGTTATTATATTGCGTCAAAAATAAGAATGAATTTGGAGAAAAGAATGGCAATTCCATTAAGAAATGCAGAAGAAATTGAAAAATTAAGAGTTGCTTGTAAATTAGCATCTGATGTTTTAGTAATGATTGAACCTTACGTTAAAGCTGGCGTAACCACAGGGGAATTAGATCGTATTTGTCACGATTATATTGTGAATGAGCAACAAGCGATTCCAGCTTGCTTAAATTATCATGGTTTTCCAAAATCAGTGTGTATCTCGATTAATGAAGTGGTATGCCATGGTATCCCGAGTGATGATAAAAAGTTAAAAAATGGCGATATTCTCAACATTGATGTGACTGTGATTAAAGACGGTTATTTTGGCGATAACTCAAAAATGTATATTGTCGGTGAAGCGCCAATTCGTAGCAAAAAATTATGTGAAGTCACTCAGCAATCACTTTATCTTGCTTTACGTACGGTAAAACCAGGTATTCGTTTAAACGAAATTGGACGAGTTATCCAGCAGTTTGTGGAAAAACAAGGCTTTTCGGTAGTGCGTGAATATTGCGGTCATGGTATTGGTACAGAATTCCATACCGATCCACAAGTGCTACATTATTATGCTGATGATGGTGGCGTTGTGTTACAGCCTGGAATGGTATTTACGATTGAACCAATGGTAAATGCAGGGAAAAAAGAGATTCGTTTAATGGGTGACGGTTGGACAGTAAAAACCAAGGATCGTAGCCATTCAGCGCAATATGAACATCAAATTGTAGTTACGGAAAATGGCTGTGAAGTATTAACAATTCGAGATGAAGAGTTAAACGATATCCAACGAATAATGATAAATAATTAAATGTTGAAAAAAGCGACTTGGATCGGAAAGAAAAAAGTCGCTTTTTTATTGGAAAAAGCATAAGTTAATTGGACGCTATAAAAATAATTAAGGAAGATTATGCAAACTCAATTTACTTTACCTGTGTTGGATGAAAAGTTATTAAATCCAGTGGATATTCGGAAAATATTTAGTGACTTAAAAGAACAGGAGTTACAAGAATTTTCCAAAGATATTGATATTTATCAGTTGATTTGTCGTCGTAGTCATTTATATGACCAATTATTATTGGCATTATGGCGACATTTTAAATTTGACCAACAAACGACATTATCTTTAATTGCTGTCGGCGGATATGGTCGTGAAGAGATGTTCCCGCTTTCAGATTTAGATTTCCTCATTTTATCGTCCGAACCTTTAACAGAACAATTAGAGCAACAGATTGCCGAATTTGTACAATTCTTATGGGATTGCCATTTTGAAGTCGGGCATAGTATCCGTACTTTAGCGCAGTGTATTGAAGAGGGTAAAAACGATATTAGCATTGCGACCAATTTACTTGAATCACGTTTCTTGGCGGGTAATCAGACTTTGTTTGAACAATTAAGCAGACAAATTTATCAAGATGATTTTTGGTCAATGAAAGATTTCTTTGTTGCAAAGCAAGCAGAAAAGAATGAACGTTATCAACGCTATCATAACACTGCATATAACCTAGAACCTGATATTAAATATAGTCCTGGCGGATTACGTGATTTACATCTGTTATATTGGATTGCTTGGCGACACTTTAAGGCGAAAAATCTAACAGATTTACTCGATTTTGGTTTTATTTATCCTGAAGAGTATCAAGCGTTATTAGATTGCCAAACTTTCTTATTCAAATTGCGTTATGCCTTACATTTGGTGATTAAACGTTACGACAATCGTTTGTTGTTTGAACGTCAATTAAAAATCAGCAGTATGCTGGGTTATCAAGGTGAAGGAAATCAAGCTGTTGAAAAGATGATGAAGGCGTATTTCCGCAATTCACAACAAATTATGCAGTTAAGCGAAGTATTAATGCAGGATTATCAGGAACAATTTTTATCACCACATACCACAAAAATTATCGAAAAAATTGAAATTAGCCCTGCATTTTATTTGGTTAATAACAGTATTCAGTTACAATGTCACGATACATTTCAAACTGCACCTGAAACGATGGTGGAACTATTTTTACAGCTCTGTCACTATCCGCAAAGCTATATCCACTCTAGCACTTTGCGCCAATTACGTTTGGCTTTGCTAAATCAACAACATTATTTAAGTGAAAATACGCAGGCTCGCGACTATTTCATCCAAATTTTTAATCAACCACAGGCAATTACGCGAGCAATTGTACCAATGCATCGTTATGGTGTACTAAAGGCTTATTTGCGGGAATGGAAACATATTGTAGGTTTAATGCAATTTGATTTATTTCATGCTTATACAGTAGATGAACATACCGTACGTTTATTGCGGAAACTAGAAAGTTTTGCTTCTGCTGAATGTGCAGAATTGCATCCATTATGTCATCAAATTTTCCCAACTTTAACGAAGAAACCTCAACTTTTCTTAGCGGCATTATTCCATGATATTGCCAAAGGGCGTTCTGGTGATCACGCAGAATTAGGCGCTATTGATATGTTTGATTTTGCTATCCAACATGGTTTCAGTGAACAAGATGCAGAATTTATGGCATGGTTGGTTTTATCACATTTACAGATGTCAATTGTGGCGCAACGTCGTGATATTCATGACCCTGACGAAATTCGTCGTTTTGCCAATATTGTCAATAATAAAATGCGATTAGATTATTTGGTTTGTTTAACTGTTGCTGATATTTGTGCAACAAATGAAACCTTATGGAATAGTTGGAAACGTACTCTGTTGGCGACATTATATCGTTATACAAAACAACAACTTGAACAGGGTATCACTGTTCCGCTCGATTACAGCATTCAGATTTTGCAAAATCGGATTAAAGCATTAGATCTCATGCAACCGATGCTGGAAAAATATCAAATCAAAGTGAATGATGTAAATAAATTATGGCAACGTTGTCCAGAAGAGTATTTCTTACGCAATACTTCAAAGCAACTCGCATGGCATGCTGAACATTTATGTCAAATAGAAGATTTAAGTAATGAAGTAATTGTATTGGTAAGTAGTCGATTCTCTCGTGGTGCTACGGAAATTTTTATCTATTGTGCTGACCAACCACAACTCTTTAATAAAGTAGTGAGAACATTAGATGCAAAAAATTTAAGTATTCATGATGCACAAATTATTACAGCAGAAAGCGGTGAAGTTTTTGATAGTTTTATTGTCACAGAAGCGGATGGCAGTGCGTTACGTAAACCTCGTCGTGATGAAATTTCGCAAGTATTAAAAGCGGTATTAAAAGGCGAGAAAAAAGTACCAACAGCAACAGCTCGTCGCAGCAGTAAGTTACAGCACTTTAATGTGCCATTAGAAGTGCGATTCCTCAATATTGAGAAAGAGGAGCAGACAGAGTTGGAATTAATTACTAAGGATCGTGCTGGTTTATTGGCGATGATTAGTGATATTTTTACCGAACAACAATTAACTTTAGCTAATGCCAAAATTACCACAAATGGTGAGAAAGCAGAGGACTTCTTTATTTTAACTAATCTGAAAGGTGTGGCGCTAACGACTGAAGAACGACGCTTATTGCAATTAAAATTAGAAGCAGGATTACAATAATAGCTTCATTTATTAAAGACTTGCCGCAAAATGGTTTTGCGGCAAGTTTTCTATTTATATAGTGGTAAATTATGCAGTAGGAAATTTGACCTCAACTAAGCGATAAGTATCCTGTTGTTTCTCAAGATGTACAATTGTTGCAGGATAAAAAGAAATCGGGTGATGAACACCGAGTTCAGTCACAATATCATCGACTAATGGTAAATGTGACACAATCAATACACTTTGTATATTTTCATTTAAGGTATCTAGATAATCTGCAACTAAGGCAGCATTGCCATACGGAGTGAGATTATCCCAAGTTTCAACAGGAATCGATTGTTTGAATGGTTGTCGGGCTAATTGATAAGTCTGTTGTGCTCGCAAATAAGGACTGACCAAAATAAGATCTGGAACAGTTTGTTCGTTCAACCATAAACCTTGTTGTTCAGCCTGATCTTCACCTCTTGCTGTTAAAGGACGATCTTTGTCGTTAAAAGCATGAAAACCAGCTTCACCATGTCGCATTATAAAAATGTGCATATGCACTACCTCTATCCAGTAATTCCGTAAATTTTTAGTTTAGTTGCTCTCGCATTACATAAAAAATCAGCGTATAATCTCCGACCGTTTTATTATAGGTACTTTACTGCAAAAAGTACCATTTCTTCCATCAAATTTTAATTGTTTAAATTTCAAGTATTGTTGTTATCTTACGGAGTAATTAATGTCTAGAAGACTAAGAAGAACTAAAATTGTTACAACTTTAGGTCCAGCAACAGATAAGGGTAATAATTTAGAAAAAATTATTGCCGCTGGCGCAAATGTAGTACGTATGAATTTCTCTCATGGTACTGCGGAAGATCATATTAATCGCGCAGCGAAAGTACGTGAAGTTGCGAAAAAACTTGGTAAACAAGTAGCAATTTTAGGTGATTTACAAGGTCCTAAAATTCGTGTTTCTACCTTTAAAGACGGTAAAATCTTCTTAAATGTTGGTGATAAATTTATTCTGGATGCTGAATTACCAAAAGGTGAAGGTACTCAAGAATCTGTTGGTCTAGATTATAAAAATTTACCAAGAGATGTTGTTCCTGGTGATATTCTGCTTTTAGATGATGGACGAGTACAATTAAAAGTGCTTTCAACTGAAGGCGAAAAAGTATTTACTGAAGTAACTGTAGGCGGACCGCTTTCCAATAATAAAGGAATTAATAAATTAGGTGGTGGTTTATCTGCAGATGCATTAACTGAAAAAGATAAAGCAGATATTCTTACTGCGGCGAAAATTGGTGTAGATTACCTTGCAGTTTCATTCCCTCGTTCTGGTGCTGATATTGAGTATGCTCGTAAATTAGCAGTAGATGCAGGTTTAAATGCAAAAATTGTTGCTAAAGTAGAACGTGCTGAAACAGTAGCAACTGCAGAATCTATTGATGACATTATTAAAGCATCAGATGTAATCATGGTAGCACGTGGTGACTTAGGGGTAGAAATTGGCGACCCAGAGCTTGTTGGCGTACAAAAGAAATTAATTCGTCGTTCACGTCAATTAAATAAAGTTGTTATCACAGCGACACAAATGATGGAATCAATGATCAGCAACCCAATGCCAACTCGTGCAGAAGTAATGGACGTTGCTAATGCGGTATTAGATGGTACTGACGCAGTAATGTTGTCTGCTGAAACAGCAGCAGGGCAATATCCTGCAGAAACTGTTGCAGCGATGGCAAAAGTTTGTTTAGGTGCAGAGAAGATGCCAAGTATCAACGTATCTCGTCACCGTATGGATGTTGAGTTCTCTTCAATTGAAGAATCTGTGGCAATGTCTGCAATGTATGCAGCCAACCATATGAAAGGTACTGCGGCGATTATTGCTATGACAAGTACAGGTCGTACAGCACGTTTGATGTCACGTATTAGTTCTGGTTTACCAATTTTTGCACTTTCACGTAACCAAAGCGCTTTAAATCTTTGTGCATTATATCGTGGTGTTGTGCCAGTGTATTTTGAAGAGATGAGCCGTACTGTTGAAGGGGCGAAAATCGCAATTAACCTATTAAAAGAGAAAGGTTATTTAGTATCTGGTGATTTAGTATTATTAACCCAAGGCGATGAGTTCGTTTCTGGTGGTACTAACACTTGCCGTACTTTAGTTGTTGATTAATCTTTGTCAACGTTTGATAGTTACAAAAAACCTCTAACAAAATGTTAGAGTTTTTTTTATCCGATTAATTAGTTGCTCAATTTTTCTTGAATTCTTATTTCAATGCCTTCAGCATCTAATTGTAACAATTGATGAATCTCTTGTTGTGTGCCTTGAGGAATAAAATAATCAGGCAAGCCTAATTGCAATATTGATGGAATAGTTGTATCAAAACCAGCTAACGCTTCTAAAACTGCTGAACCAGCGCCACCTTGAATTGCATTCTCTTCTAATGTAACCAACAATTGATATTGATCTTTAATTTGTCGTAAACATTCTAGATCGAGTGGTTTGACAAAGCGCATATCAATTACAGTGTAATTGTGCTTTTCTGCTACTTTCAACGCTTCCGGTAATAAAGTACCAAAATTTAAAATTGCCACTTTCTCGCCTTCACGAACAAATTTAGCTTTCCCGATCGGTAGAAGATTTAACGGTTGTAATTCTGCACCCATACCAGTTCCTCTTGGATAACGTACAGCAGCAGGTTTTCCACATTGATAACCAGTGTAGAGCATTTGTCGGCATTCATTTTCATCACTTGGCGTCATTACAATTAAATTAGGGATACAGCGTAGATAACTAAGATCAAAAGCACCCTGGTGGGTTTGCCCATCTGCACCAACGACACCTGCACGATCTATTGCAAATAACACTGGTAAGTTCTGAATGGCAACATCGTGAATAACCTGATCATAGGCACGTTGTAAGAAGGTTGAATAGATTGCTACTACAGGTTTATAACCGCCAATTGCTAACCCAGCAGCAAAAGTTACCGAATGTTGTTCAGCGATCGCAACATCAAAATATTGTTCTGGGAAACGTTGTGAAAATTCAACCATACCCGAACCTTCACGCATAGCTGGGGTGATACCAATTAATTTTGGATCTTGAGCCGCCATTTCACAAAGCCATTTTCCGAAGATTTCTGAATAGGTTGGTAGCGTAGTTTTACTTTTTGGCAATTCACCACTTAATGGATTAAATTTAGGCACACCATGAAAACCAATAGGATCACGTTCAGCCGGTTCGTATCCTTTACCTTTTTTAGTGATGACATGTAAAAATTGCGGGCCTTTTAAGGTACTCATATTTTTTAGAGTAGAAATTAATTCTTCTACATTATGACCATCAATTGGACCAATATAGTTAAAGCCTAATTCTTCAAAAAGCGTACCGCCTGGTGAAATAAAACCTTTAACATGTTCTTCTGTTTTTTGTACAAATTCCTTGATTGGTGGTAAACCTGAAAGAATCTTCTTACCACCTTCACGTAGAGAAGAGTAAAAGGAACCAGAAAGCAGACGAGCCAAGTGGTTATTCAATGCACCAACATTTTCTGAAATTGACATATCGTTATCATTCAAAATAACTAACATATCTGTATGTAGTGCACCGGCATGATTCATCGCTTCAAAGACCATACCAGCTGTCATTGCGCCATCACCAATTACACAAATGGTTTTTCTACCAGCATTTTCACGTTGCGCTGCAACAGCGATTCCCAAGCCAGCACTAATCGAAGTTGAGGAGTGACCCACACTTAACACATCAAAAGGACTTTCTTCACGCCAAGGGAACGGATGAATACCACCTTTTTGACGAATGGTATGCATTTGATCACGTCGCCCGGTTAAAATTTTATGCGGATAAGCTTGATGTCCAACATCCCAAATTAATTGATCAAACGGCGTATTAAAAACATAATGTAATGCAACAGTTAATTCTACTGTGCCTAGACCTGAAGCCAGATGCCCACTACTTTGACTAACACTTTCTAAAAGATATTTACGTAATTGATCGCAGAGTTCTGGTAATTGCTCTTTCGCTAACAAACGTAAATCATCTGGAGAATTGATCTGTGATAAAAGTGAATAATTTGACATAGTATTTCGTAAAATCCGTTAAAAAATAAATAGTTAGTTCCGCCGTTGAATAATAAATTCTGCTAATGCACTTAATGCGGTAGTGTCAAAAGCTAGTTGTTCTAGCACAGATTGTGCCGTCAGATATAAATCTTGTGCCTTTTGTTTGGCTTGTTCTAATCCTAATAATTGTGGATAAGTACTTTTGTGCGATTTTAGATCAGAACCTGCATTTTTACCTAGTTCTTCATTATTAGAAGTGATATCTAAAATATCGTCTTGTACTTGAAATGCTAGGCCAATGGCTTGAGAAAATAATCTTAATTTTTGCTCCAACGCTTTATCTGTATGGTAATCAGAAGCATAAAAACCCAATAAGACCGATGCAGTAATTAACGCACCTGTTTTGTGATTATGAATTCTTTCTAATTCTGTTAGGGTTAATTGTTTATTTTCAGAAATTAAGTCCAAACTTTGCCCTAAACACATTCCTTGCGCACCAGAAGCTTTGGCGAGTAATGATAATTGCTGGATTTTTTGTGCGTCGGTTAGCGGAGATTGTGACAATAATTCAAAGGCATAACTTTGCAGAGCATCACCAGCTAAAATTGCTGTTGCTTCATCAAAAGCAATATGGCAGGTTGGTTGATTACGTCGTAATGTATCATTATCCATTGCAGGTAAATCATCATGAATAAGAGAATAACAATGAATACATTCGATAGCACCAGCAAGATGATCAAGCTTCTCAAGAGGAACACCTAACATTCTACCTGTTGCATACACGAGAAAGGGACGAATACGTTTCCCGCCAAGCAATAAGCTATAACGCATTGCATCTGCCAGTGGAGCAGGAGCACTATTCAAGGAGTTTAATTGTTGGCGTAAAAATTCATTATTACGTTGCTGTAAAGCAACTAGATCTGCTGAAAATTGATACATTGTTTATCCTAATAAGGCTTTTTCACTATTATAAATATTATTTTGCTTAGCTCAAATCGGAGCTGCTTAAAAAGGAGAATCCTCATCAGTTTGTTCAAGATTAGCAGAATAATCACTCAATGAGGCAGTAGTATTTTTTTCTAAAAGAATTTGAACACGTTGTTCAGCGTTAGTTAAACGTTCTTGCGCTTGCTTAGCTAAATTTACCCCTAGCTCAAATTGCGCTAAAGCATCTTCTAAATTTAAATCTCCCTGCTCAAGGCGATTTACCACTGCTTCAAGTTCGGTGAGTGCATTTTCAAAACTTACTGGTTGTTCTTTTTTTTTCATAATAAAAATTTGTCTGTTTTCAATGGGCTATATTGTACCTAATTTGACAGAAGTTTAGTTGGATTTTTTACGCAGATGTTATTTTTCGTGTAGAATACGCACTTAATTTTTTCTGAGTGTATTTGAAACAAGAATATGAAATTTATTATTAAATTATTTCCAGAAATCATGATTAAAAGTGATTCTGTGCGTAAACGTTTTATTAAAATTTTAACTGGGAACATTCGCAATGTTTTAAACAAATATGATGATCAAGTAGCAGTGGTTAAACACTGGGATTACATTGAAGTTAGAACAAAAAATGCAGAAAAAAATGAACTGCTAATTGAATTATTACAACGTATTCCAGGTATCCATCATTTTTTACAAGTAGAAGAGAAGCCTTTCACCACTTTACAAGATATTTTCCAAATTGTTTATGCTGATATTGGTAATCAATTGGAGAATAAAACTTTTTGTGTTCGAGTAAAACGTAAGGGCAGTCATCAATTTACTTCACTAGATGCAGAACGTTATATAGGCGGTGGTTTAAATCAGCACATTACTACAGCGAAAGTGAAATTAACGGATCCCGATGTGGTAGTGCGTATTGAAATTGAACATGATCATGTGATGTTAGTTAAAGCACGTTTTGAAGGGATTGGCGGATATCCAATTGGTACACAAGAGGATGTTTTATCACTGATTTCTGGTGGTTTTGATTCTGGCGTATCTAGTTATATGTTGTTACGTCGTGGTTGTCGTGTACATTATTGTTTCTTTAATTTAGGCGGTGCTGCACATGAAATCGGCGTAAAACAGATGGCATATCATATTTGGCAACGCTATGGTAGTTCACATCGTGTGCGTTTTGTGGCTGTGAATTTTGAAAAGATTGTTGCAGAAATTTTGGAAAAAATTGATAACGGACAGATGGGTGTTGTGCTTAAACGTATGATGGTTCGTGCAGCGAGTAAAGTAGCAGAGCGTTTTCAAATTCAAGCCATTGTGACTGGTGAAGCTCTTGGGCAAGTATCTAGTCAAACATTAACTAATTTGCGTTTAATTGATGAAGCAGCAGAATGTTTGGTGTTGCGTCCATTAATTTCACATGATAAAGAACAAATTATTGCAATGGCCAAACAAATTGGCACTGATGATATTGCGAAATCAATGCCAGAGTTTTGTGGCGTAATTTCTAAAAATCCAACAGTAAAAGCAATAAAATCGAAAATTGAAGCTGAAGAACTTAATTTTGATTTTTCATTATTAGAAGATGCTGTATGGAATGCAGAATATTTAGATATTCGTCAAATTGTAGAACAAACAGAACGAGAAGTACCGCAAGTGGAAATGGTATCGGTATTGCAAGATGATGATGTAATTATTGATATTCGTAGTCCAGAAGAAAATGATGAGTCACCATTAGAGATAGCTGATTGTACGATCTTACATATTCCTTTCTATAAACTTTCTAGCCAATTTCCAGAGTTAGATCAAAGTAAAAATTATCTATTATTTTGTGAACGAGGTATGATGAGCCGTTTGCAAGCTCTGTATCTAAAAGACCAAGGATTTAATAATATCCGAGTATTTAGGAAATAGTCATTAAATCTTACAACTGTAAAATGCATCAATTTTTTATTAGAAAGTTGGTGCATTTTTGTTTTTATAGCTGTTTTTTATTGTGACTGTGTCACGAAAAAAATTCGGCATTATTCATTAAATATTAAGGGGCTGAAGTAGATTAGCACTTATGCTAAGCTACAAAAATGAAGATAACCAATTGTAAACTAAAGAAATCTATACAAAGAAAACTGCTTGAATTTTTTGTATTAGAAGTAACAGCACGATCAGCAGCAGATTTGCTTGGCATTCAAGCCAATACTGCCATCTTGTTTTATCGAAAAATTCGTCTCGTTATCAGCCATCATTTAGCACTACAAGCACATGAACTTTTCGATGGCGAAGTAGAGTTAGATGAAAGCTATTTTGGTGGTGTGCGAAAAGGGAAAAGAGGTCGGGGTGCAGCTGGTAAAATGGTGGTGTTTGGCATGCTTAAACGCCATGGAAAAGTTTACACAGTAACTGTACAAAACACTAAGACTGATACCTTACTTACTGTTATTAAAAAGAAAATACAACCAGATAGCATTGTTTATACAGATTGTTATCATAGCTATGATGTGCTAGATGTTAGTGAGTTTACGCATTATAGAATTAACCACAGTACTCATTTTGCTGAGCGGCGAAATCACATTAATGGGATAGAGAATTTTTGGAATCAAGCAAAGCGTGTGCTAAGAAAGTATAATGGAATTGATCGAAAATCTTTCCCTCTTTTTTTGAAAGAATGTGAGTTTCGTTTCAATTATGGGACACCATCTCAACAGCTCAAAATCCTGCGGAAATGGTGTCAGATTTAACGCTAATCTACTTCAGCCCCAAAAAAAATAAGCCAAATGGCATAACTCATTTGGCTTATTCATAATAACAATTTGTTCTAAGTTAGAATGCGGCGTTTCGTGGTGAACGAGGGAATGGAATTACGTCACGAATGTTTTGTACTCCAGTCACATACACGATTAAACGTTCAAAGCCAAGACCAAATCCAGAGTGTGGTACAGTTCCATAACGGCGTAAATCACGATACCACCAATAATCTTCTTTCTTAAGTCCCATTTCTTCCATACGTTTATCAAGCATATCTAAACGCTCTTCACGTTGTGAACCACCAATAATTTCACCAATTCCCGGTGCAAGAACATCCATTGCGGCAACGGTTTTACCATCATCATTTAAACGCATATAGAATGCTTTAATATCTTTTGGATAGTTTTTCACAACAACTGGTGATTTAAAGTGTTCTTCTGCCAAATAACGTTCATGTTCAGAAGAGAGATCAACACCCCATTCTACTGGGAATTCAAAAGTTTTACCTGATTGTTGCAAAATTTCGATCGCATCAGTGTAATCAACTTGTGCGAAATCTGAATTAATGAAATCTTGCAAACGAGTAATAACACTACTATCGATATGTTTAGCAAAGAACTCCATATCGTCCATACGTTCTGCTAATACTGCCTTAAACACATATTTCAACATATCTTCTGCTAATTTTGCATTATCTGCTAAAGTCGCAAAAGCTACTTCAGGTTCAACCATCCAGAATTCAGCAAGGTGACGAGTAGTGTTTGAATTTTCCGCGCGGAATGTTGGGCCAAAAGTATAAACTTTACTTAATGCACAAGCATAGGTTTCACCATTTAATTGTCCTGATACAGTGAGGAATGCTTCTTTCCCAAAGAAGTCTTGGCTGAAATCAATTTCACCTTGTTCAGTTTTTGGCAAATTGGTGAGATCTAAGGTAGAAACTCGGAACATTTCACCTGCACCTTCAGTATCTGATGCCGTAATGAGCGGAGTAGCTACCCAATAGAAACCTTGTTCATTAAAGAAACGGTGAATCGCTTGTGCTAAACAGTGACGTACACGCGCAACTGCGCCAATTAAATTGGTACGTGGACGTAAGTGAGCCACTTCACGTAAATATTCAATCGAATGGCGTTTTGCTGCCATAGGATAAGTATCAGGATCTTCAACCCAACCACAAACTTCCACTTTTTCCGCTAATAATTCAACAGATTGGCCTGCTGCCGGTGATTCCACCACTTTACCAGTCACAATCACAGCGCAGCCTGCGGTTAAACGTAAAATTTCTGATTGATAATTTTCAATAGTTTGTTCGATAACAATTTGAATTGGAGAGAAGCATGAACCATCATAAACGGATAGGAAAGAAACTCCTGCCTTTGAGTCACGTCTAGTACGTACCCAGCCACGAACAACTGTGGACGCACCGATCGCTACGTCACCTTTTAGGATTTCGGCAACTGATTTAACTTGTGTCATAGAAACCTCAATGAATTATTGTTTTTTGTTAGATGCGTCATTCTACAATACTTTGCTACATCGATAAACTTACAAAGTAGAAACGAATAGACTTTATCAATAAATTTTTAAAATTAAAATTTATTTTAAAAAATAAATTGTGAGATTTTTCTCAAATTTGATCCAAACCACTTGAGAGAAAGGCAAAAAATTCGTATAACAACATAAATTTATGATCTTATGGAGTCGGGCAGTTTTAATGTCGCTGTTAATGTGAGTATTATGACAAAGCAGTTAATGAATTCACCACAAAAATTACAACATTTAGGTACAATTTATCGTTTAATTGAACAATTTGATTTAATTTCACGAATTGATTTATCAAAAATTTCAGGATTAGCGCCAGCCAGCATAACTAATTTCACCCGAGATTTGATTGATTTAAAATTAGTGATAGAACGTACTACACAAACGCCAATTGTTAGGGGGCGTCCGGCTGTTGGTTTGGCTGTTTCACCTTTTCATTGGCAGTCGTTATGTGTGGTATTAAGTGAAAGAGAAATGACCATTTTTCTTTGTGAGCTTAATGGTCAGACGGTTAAATCGAAAGTCTATCCTATTTTACCTAAACAACATCCACAACTAGCTAACTTACTAATTGATAATATTCGAGCCTTTCAAGAAGAATTTCAGCATAAAATCATTCAAATTTTTGCACTTTCTGTGGCAATTGAAGGGCAGTTAAACCGTCAACAAACAGGTATAGAACGTTTAGGTCAGTCTGTACTAAATATTGAATTACAAGAAACACTTAGCTCAGCCTTTAATTTACCAATTATTTTGTCAGAATATTTTGCTGCATGGGTTTTTGCTGAATCGAGTTTAGGTGCAGCGATTAGTAGCGAGAATGTCATCTTTCTACAAGTTGATGATGTCATCAATATGAGTGTATCTATCAAAGGAAAAATGATTCAAGGCAGTAAACAACAAAGAATGAATATTGATCGTGTCTGTTTACCAATGTTGAATCCATTAACTGAAATTATTAGTCAAGATCTATTACCTGAAGATGCACAACAATTACAACATCATGTCACTTATTCTGCTATTTACAAATTAGTCAATCATTTACTACCAAACGAATTGGAAGATAATGATCAAAAAATTCAGTATCTCTGTGAATTAGCGAATGAAGGCAATCAACAAGCAATTGCCATTTTACATTATGTTGCTGATGGTATTTCTTATGTGTTGATGAATCTCGTTAATATTTTTTCATCAGATAAAATTATGATCAATTCAAGTTATCTTGGAGCTAATACGATTTTTGTTGAGCACTTAAAACAAAAATTAAATGAAAACTTGTTACTTGATCAACATCAAGTCGATATTATCACTGGCCACTACGCACAGAACAATGCAGTGGTTGCCAGCGCAATGGTGAAAAAATATTTATATAACGGTGATCTAATAGGTTCATTGTTAAAATAAATATAAATTATAGATCACACAAATTGCCTCGCATTGTCGAGGTAATTTTTTATCTATTTAACTTAAAAAACTTGGGAAGAAGAAATTCATTAATAATAGAAAAGAAAAACCCCTGTTCCACGAGGAAACAGGGGGAGGTTTCAATGAATAAAATAAAAAAAACATTTGCTTACGCATTTGCAGTCACTAGCGATTACTAAGACTCACGAAAAAATAAAAAGTTCAAAAAAAACTGAAAAATTTTTAAAAAATTTTAAATATTTTATTTTTATGATAAAAATCAATTAGTTATAAATTATTTAAGAACGATTTTTTGTCCAGTTTCTGCACTTTGATACACTTTTTCAATTAAAGCTAAAACTTCAGCTGCCTGAAATGCAGTAACTTTTAATGGCTCATTTTCAGTAAGTGCAGCATAAATGTTGTCATAATAAGCTTGATAATTACCAGACACCGTTTCTAATTGAGTCCGAATATGCACACCACTAACTTCTGTATTTAACATTCCCCATTTTTCTTGTGGTTCTTTATTCCAATCTCCTTTTGGTTCCATACCAGACAAGAGTAGTACTTCTTGATTATCCAATTCATATTTTACATAAGAACCCAGCGTACCATGCATTGCAATAACCGGCCCTTTTTCGCGCACATATTTACTTGCTGACATAATGACTTTTTTATCGGCATAGTAGAAATTAATTTGGAAATTGTCCTCGTTTAGCGAACCTTGATTCTGACAACGTAAATCTGCATAAAGTGCTTGTGGTAAACCGAATAAATGAACCACTTGATCAATCAGATGCACTCCCAAGTCATATACCAATCCTACACCTCGTTCGCCCGTTTCTTTCCATGCTTTGCTATTTTTAGTTGGTGAATAACGATCATAATGCACTTCATAATCCACAATATCACCAAGCAATTTGCTCTCTAAAATCTGTTTTACCGTTAATACACCATTATCCCAACGACGGTTTTGGTAAACAGATAATTTAACTTGATGTTTTTCTGCCAACTCAGCTAACTCTTGTGCCTCTTGTGCAGTAACACTTAATGGTTTTTCTACAATCACATGCTTACCAGCTAGAATGGCTTGTTTAGTTAAACTGTAATGTGTCAAATTAGGGGTGGTAATAATTACTAAATCAACATCGTCTGTTAATAATTCAGTAAATTGACGTACTGTTTGAATATGTGGATATTTCGCAGCGGCTTTATTACTGCTACGTTCAAAAATTTTAACCACATTAAAACGTGAATCACGCACTAAAAAAGGTAAATGAAAAACATTTGCTGACATACCAAAGCCAGCAATACCAACACGAATAACTTGTTGTTGCATTAATTAATTCTCCTAATCAATTTAATACTATTTAATCTTATCTAATTTCATTAATAGAAGATCATCTGGTAATTTCTGAATATGACGTAAACGTAGGAATAACAAGCAAGCCGCTGTCGTCAAACAAACTACAAAGCCAATCCAAAATCCTTTTGCTGTCATTGGTGCAGTAATCCAATCCGTTAAACCTAAAACGTAACCAACCGGCATACCGATCATCCAATAGCTAAATAATGAAATCCATAACACTGATTTTGTATCTTTATAACCGCGCAATGCGCCGCCAATAATTGACTGAATCGTATCTGAAAATTGATAAATTGCAGCGAAAATCAGTAAGCTGGAAGCCATAATAATTACCTCGGCATCACTAACAAAAATATGCGCAATCTTTTCGCGAAACGTTAAGGTAATTGATGCAGTAAATAACGTTATAAATAAACCTAGTCCTAATGCACAAAAAGTAACTTGTCTAGCTTTTGCCGGTTTACCTGCTCCCAAATTTTGTCCAACCAAAATAGTCGTCGCCATGGCAATAGACATTGGTAACATATAAATGAAAGAACTGGTATTTAAAGCAATTTGATGACTAGCAATAATTTCCGCACCAAACGGTGAAATCAATAACGAAATAATGCAGAACAACAGTACTTCACAACAAATAGATACCGCAATTGGGAAACCAAGACGGACTAGTTTACTCAAGGTTTTATAGTTCGGTTTTTCTATCACCCATTCAAAGACTTTTAAATCTTGTTGATTTGGTGCTTTATAACAGTAGAGCACCATTAAGATAAAACCCACCCAATTTAAAATCATGGTTGCAATACCACAGCCGATAGCACCAAATGCGGGAACCCCTAACGCACCATAAATAAAAATATAGTTTAATGGAATATTTAATAACAAACAGGTAAAGGCAATTACCATTGCCGGTTTAGTCTTAGCAATACCATCATTTAAACAACGAAAAGTAATCATCAATAAATAGGGTAATGCACCAAATGCCATTACTTTGAGATATCCAGTGGTAATATCTGCCAGTTCGGCATCCATTTGCATATAGTCAATAATAAAACGACTATTATAAATAATCAGTGCAATAGGAATACTAATAGTAACTGCAATCCAAGAACCTTGACGTACTTGATGTGCAATTAAATTACGTTTACCAGATCCATTTAAATAAGAAATGGTCGGTGGTAATGAGAGTAATAAACCTTGTCCGAATAACAATAATGGAAACCAAATCGACGCACCAACAGAAATTGCTGCCATATCTTTTGCGCTCACACGTCCAGCCATTATCGTATCTGTTAATCCCATCGAATTTTGTGCCACTTGAGCAATTAAAATAGGTGTGGCTAGTTTGATCAGTTCTATAATTTGTGTTTTATATCTTTGCCAATTTGTCATAGAATGTCCGACATTTGTGATTTATAGTTAGTTGCCTTTTCTAAAATACAGAGTTTGATTAAGGAAAAAAATTATGTTTACAGGAATTATTCAAGGAAAAGCGAAAATCCAAGAAATTAAAGCGAAAGATAATTTTAGAACACACATTATAAAAATGCCACAGGATTTATTGGATGGTTTAACGTTAGGCGCATCAGTAGCTCATAATGGTGTCTGCTTAACTGTTACCGCGATTAATCACGATCTTATTAGTTTTGATTTGATGCAAGAAACCTTAAAAGTTACTAATTTAGGGGATTTACAGGTCGGTGATGAAATCAATATAGAACGTGCAATGAAAATTGGTGACGAAGTCGGTGGTCATCTATTATCTGGCCATGTTTATTGTACTGCTACTGTTGCGGATATTATTCGTTCTGAGAACAATTGCCAAATTTGGTTTAAATTACCCAATACAGAAATAATGAAATATATCTTAACCAAAGGTTATGTTGCAGTAGATGGTATTAGTTTGACTATTGGTGCAGTAAAAGATCAGTCTTTTTGTGTCAATCTAATTCCTGAAACGTTACAACGTACCACTATTGGCCAAAAACAATTGAACGATAAAGTAAATATTGAGCTTGATTCACAAACACAGGCAGTAGTGGATACCGTAGAACGTTATTTAAGTCAGCAAAAATAATACAGATCAACCATAAAAAAGAAGGCAAAGTAATTAACGACTTTGCCTTTTAATACTTGAATCACTTAGAAAAAGTTATTTCAGACGTTTTACCGATTTACGCACAATCAACTCTGGATGCATTTCAATTCTAGCTGTTTCTTTATTTTTATCAGCCATTCTTTCAATTAATAAATCCATTGCCATAATGCCTAAGCGCATTTTCGATTGATGAACCGTCGTTAATGGTGGCGCATAGAAGCGAGAAGCGTGAATATCATCATAGCCAATGATGGAAATATCATTTGGTACTGACAATCCTTTTTCGCCAATTGCAGAAATTGCACCTAACGCCATCACATCATTACAGCAAAATACGGCTGTTGGTAACTCTTTTTGCGCTAAAATCTTATTCATACACTCAAAACCATCTTCTGGTTCAAAATGTCCTTCCAACACCCAGTTTGGATTAATAGCTAATCCAGCTTCTTGCATCGCTTTCACATAGCCTTCATAACGCGTCTTGGCTGTAGTTTTTGCTAAATCACCAGCAATAATACCGATTTTTTTATGGCCATAATCGATCAAGTGCTTTGTTGCTAAATAACCGCCTTCGAAGCTATTATCTTGGATAACATCCATTTTAGAGTTGTTTTTTGGCCCCCAATCCATTACTACAATCGGCAGCATAGTAAAATTAGCAAATAAATCGATTGAATCTTGTATATATTCAGAACACATTACCAAAATACCATCCACACGTTTTTTGACCAACATATCTAAATGGTTACTGATTTTTTGGAAATTATTCTGTGTATTACATAGAAAAAGAGAATAGCCTTGTTGATAACAATATTCTTCAACAGCATGAACTATTTCAGCAAAATAAGGGGTCTCGCTTGTAGTAATAATCATACCGATCGATTTAGTTGTATTGACTTTCAAACTACGTGCCACAGCACTTGGAGAATAATTAAGTTGTTGAATTGCTTCCCAAACTAATTTGGTTGTATCTTCCGCTACAAAACGAGTTTTATTAATCACATGAGAAACAGTAGTAGTGGATACTCCAGCTAATTTTGCGACATCTTTAATTGTTGCCATTCAGCACCTCCAAAAAAATTTGCGCTATTATAAAGACAATTCGGAAAATTGTGAGCTTTTTTATCTATTTTGTGGGAAAGTTCACAAATTTTCAGGCAAAACAACGTTAAATCAGGTATTTGTTATTTAGTATCAGTTTGCAAACTGCACAAAAAAAGCTGCCAAATATCGGCAGCTTTTTATCTATTGTTAAATTATAACGTTGCTTGCTTCATATTTCGCACAAACTCAGCCAATTCCACTAAACATTGAGAGTGATTATCTAAGTTTCGCTCAATAATCTTAACTACTGCGGAACCAGAAATTGCCCCAGCTGTGCCTGATTGTAATGCTTCTTTTACTTGACTTGGTTGAGCAATACCAAAGCCTTGTAAAATTGGTGGGGCATTATGCGCTTTTAAACCTCTAATCAGATCAATTAAGTTACTAGCATGCGCCTGATTTTCCGCACTAGTAACCCCTGCGCGAGATACCAGATAAGTGTATCCCTGACTATTTTTAGCAACACCAGCAATGGTCTTTTCATTTGCATTTGGTGGGCAAATAAAGACAGGTTGAATACCATATTTAGCAGCACTTTGCACATATTCATCAGCAGCTAATAACGGAATATCGGCAACCAACACTGCATCAACTCCAACTTGTTGGCAGCGTTGATAAAAACGATCCAATGTTTGTGCATAGATAAGATTTGCACATAACAATAAACTAATCGGTATTTCTGGGTATTTTTGACGAATTTTAGCTAATAAAGTAAAACAAGCCTCCGTACTAAAACCCGCAGATAAAGCACGATTATTGGCTGCTTGAATCACTGGGCCATCAAGTAAAGGATCAGAAAAAGGGAAGCCTAATTCTAACGCATCTGCACCATTGTCCACCAAAGTACAAATAATCTCGAATGAGCGGTCTAATGTTGGATCACATAACGTAACAAAAGGAACGAATGCACCTTGATTTTGTTGTTGTAATTTAGCAAAAAGCTGATCAAAACGGCTCATAATTACGCTCCTTTCCCATTTAAAATTTTATCTACCGTAAAAATATCTTTATCACCACGTCCTGACAAATTAACCACTAAAATTTGTTCTTTTTCCGGATCTTGTTTAATTAATTTCAAAGCGTGCGCCAAAGCATGCGAGGATTCTAATGCTGGAATAATCCCTTCATGTTGCGCTAATTCTTGGAAAGCATTTAATGCTTCTGCATCAGTAATGGAAACATAATTAGCTCGTCCCGTACTATGTAAATAGGCGTGCTGTGGCCCAACAGACGGGAAGTCCAAACCAGCAGAAACAGAATAAGATTCTTCAATTTGTCCATCAGCTGTCTGCATTAATGGTGATTTCATACCAAAATAGATCCCGACTGAACCATGCCCAAGCGGTGCACCATGTTCACCTGTTTCAATGCCTTTTCCTGCTGGCTCAACACCAATTAATTGTACGGAAGTTTCATCAATAAAATCAGCAAACATACCAATTGCATTAGAACCACCACCAACACAAGCGATTACCGCATCTGGTAATCTTCCTTCACGTTCTAATACCTGACGTTTAGTTTCTTCCCCGATCATTTTTTGAAACTCACGCACAATAGTTGGGAAAGGGTGTGGGCCAGCGGCGGTACCTAACAAATAGTGTGCTTTGTCATAATTCGCTGACCAATCACGCATTGCTTCACAACAAGCATCTTTGAGCGAGCAAGAACCTTTATTTACCGAAATAACTTCTGCCCCCATTAAGCGCATTCTAAATACATTTGGCGATTGTCGTTCAACATCTTTCGCTCCCATATAAATGCGACATTTTAAGCCAAGCATGGCACAAGCAAGAGCAGTAGCAACACCATGCTGTCCTGCGCCTGTTTCCGCAATAATTTCAGTTTTACCCATACGCATTGCTAATAACGCTTGTCCTAATACCTGATTAGTTTTGTGCGCTCCGCCATGCAATAAATCTTCACGTTTTAAATAAAGTTTAGTTTTTGTACCTTTGGTTAAATTACGGCAGAGCGTTAATGCAGTAGGACGACCGGCATAATTTTTCAATAGATCATTAAATTGACGTTGGAATTCAGGATCTTGTCTAGCTTCAACAAAGGCTTGTTCTAATTGCTGTAACACTGGTACTAGAATTTCCGGAACATACATGCCGCCAAATTCACCAAAATAAGGGTTTAATAATGTATCACTCATAGTTTTATCCTAATTCTTAATAATTTTTGCAAAAATGGTCTGTAACTTTGTTGCATCTTTAATACCGGCTTGGCTTTCTACACCAGAATTAATATCGACACCTAAACAACGTTGTGCAATAGCATTTTCAATATTTTCGGCATTCAACCCGCCAGCGAGCATAATTTTGTGTTTGTACTCTTCGGGCAACAATGCCCAATCAAATGTCTTTCCAGTACCACCTTGTTGAGTCTTAACTTTGGCATCAAAAACATAACGATCAACATTCTCATCTGATTGGAATTGTAATTGCTCAGTTGAGGTATCAATACTAACTGCACGCCAGATTTCGCAATCTTTTGGTAGCTGCTGGCGCAATTCTTGAATAAAGTCTGTTGATTCATCACCATGTAATTGCACTGCAAATAGCGATAATTGTTGTACTAATTTGGTAATCAACTCTAGCTCTTGATTTTGGAATACACCAACATAGCGTAATGGTGCTGCAGTAGTAATCTCTTGTGCTTGTCGTAAACTAATACAACGAGGAGAGCGTTCAGCAAAAATTAAACCACCATACAAAGCACCACATTGATAGGCTTGTTGCGCATCTTGCGGACGAGTCAAACCACAAACCTTATTTTCACCATAAATAATCGCCCGTACTGCCGAATTAAGATCTTTACTTCCCATTAAACTGCTGCCAATCAGAAATGCATTGACATAAGGTTTCAGTTGTTGCACTTGTTGATGCGTATAAATACCTGATTCGCTGATAATAATGCGATCTTCAGGAATTTTTGGCGCTAAATGTAAGGTACGTTGTAAATCGACAGAGAGATCATGCAAATTACGATTATTGATACCAATCACTTTTGCATTAAGAGAAATCGCACGCTGTAATTCTGCTTCATTGGAAGTTTCTGTCAGCACGCCCATGCCTAATGAGTGAGCTAGATCAGCCAAAATACGATAGGTATTATCGTCCACAACAGAAAGCATAAGTAAAATCGCATCTGCTTGATAATAACGAGCTAAATAGACTTGATACTCGCTAATCATAAAATCTTTGCACAATACTGGTTGATGTACCAATTGTCTTACTTTTGGCAAATAAGCAAAATTTCCTTGGAAATATTTCTCATCAGTTAAGACCGAAATAGCACTTGCATAATGACGATAAACGCCAGCAATACCTTCTAAATCAAACTCTTGTCTAATCAAACCTTTAGATGGCGAAGCTTTTTTGCATTCTAAGATAAATGCTGGTACTTGATGAGTGCCTTGTGCTAAAGCATGATAGAAATCACGATCACTTGATTCAATCTGATCTTTAAATTGTGACAACGGGAATTTTTTTTGCTGTTGTTCTACCCAAAGTAATTTATCGGCAACAATTTTCTGCAATACAGTTGCAGTAGATTGCATAGTTTGTGAAAAATCCTGTGTAATCATAACTATTCCATTAATATTGTGCTAATCGTTCTAATGTAGCAAAGGCTTTACCGCTAGCTAATTGTGCTAAAACTTGTTGTGTAGTTTGTTTTAGATCTTGATAGCCGAATAATCTTAATAACAGAGCAGTATTAGCTGCGACTGCATTGGCATGAGCTTCATTACCTTTTCCTTGCAATAATAAACGTAATATTTGTGCATTTTCTGCCGGTTCACCACCACGAATGGCTTCTAATGATTGTGGTTTTAAACCGAAATCACTGGCAGTTAATGTATAACGTTCAATTTTACCATCCACAATTTCAGCAACTTCTGTCGTGCCATGTAAAGCAACCTCATCCAAACCACTACCATGAATAACAACGCTATGCTGATGTCCTAATGCCAATGCAGTTTCTGCATAAGGTTGTAATAGTTTTACATCATAAACGCCTAACATTTGATGTTTTGGTTTTGCCGGGTTAATAAGTGGACCAAGAATATTAAAGATTGTACGTGTTTTTAATGCTTGGCGTACGGGAATGGCATGTTTAAAACCGCGATGATATTGTGGTGCGAATAAGAAACAAATACCAATTTCGTCTAGCGCTTGACGTGCCGTAGCTGCATCAAGATCTAAACGAACATTTAACGCCGAAAGGACATCACTCGATCCTGTTTTACTCGATACACTACGATTACCATGTTTAGCCACTTTTGCTCCCATACTGGCAGCAACAATTGCACTCGCTGTGGAAATATTAATGGTATTAGCACCATCACCACCAGTGCCCACAATATCGGCAAACACATAATCTGGTGTAGGGAAAGGTTCAGCTGCATTAAGTAGAGCAGTTACCGCTCCACTAATTTCAGCAACAGATTCTCCTTTAATTTTTAAAGCAATTAGTGCAGCGGCTAATTGTTCGTTACTTAGTTGTCCTTGTACAATCGCACTAAAAAGTTGTTCACTTTGTTCTCGGCTTAGCGAGTCTCCGTTAAATAATGTTTCAAGTATTTGTTGTATTTCCATAATCTTTTTCCCCAATTTTTATTATTATTGTTGATGTTGTTGTACTAATAACCAATCAATTGCTTGTTTCAATAATTGCCCACCTTGTACAGTTAAAATAGATTCTGGGTGGAATTGAAAACTACAAATCGGTAAATCACGATGGCGAATCGCCATAACAATCCCATTGTATTCTGCATTTACTACTAACTCATCAGGTAACTTAACCCCCATCAATGAATGATAACGAGCGACGGGTAGAGGATTGGCTAAGTCCGAAAACATTGCTTGATTATCATGAGTAATTTTTGAAACTTTACCATGCATAACTTCACCAGCATGCACAATTTCACCACCAAATGCTTCGATAATTGCTTGGTGTCCTAGACAAATTCCGATGATCGGACAGCGATTTTTTAATGTTTCAATCAACGGTAACATATTTCCTGCTTGTTGCGGATTACCTGGTCCAGGAGAGAGAGCTAATATTGTATCTGGTTGTGTTGTTGCTGCTTTAATAAGGGTTTGTAAGTCACAATCATTACGATACACTGTCACGTTATGACCTAATACACGAAATTGATCGACTAAGTTATAAGTAAAAGAGTCAAAATTATCTAAAAAAAGAATATTAGCCATAATACATCCTTACGCTTGGCAATTGGTTTGTTTAATTGCTTTGATGACTGCTGCCGCTTTATGACGTGTTTCATCCGCTTCCATTTGCGGATCGGAATCTAATACCTCACCACAACCTGCTTGAATATAAGCAATGCCATTTTGTACAAATGCTGAACGAATGACGATACAAGTATCAAAATCACCATGTGAAGAGAGATAACCTACCGCACCGCCATAACTATGACGACGCTGTTTTTCCACCTGATAAATAAGCTGCATCGCTTTAATTTTTGGTGCGCCTGTCAAAGTTCCCATATTCATACAAGCTTGATAAGCATGTAAAGCATCCAATTCTGGTCTTAATTGACCGACAACACGAGAAACCAAATGCATAATGTGAGAGTAACGATCAACTTGCATCAACTCAGCCACACGACGAGTACCACTTACACAAACTCTAGCAATATCATTACGTGCTAAATCAACTAGCATCAAATGTTCTGATTGTTCTTTATGGTCTAAACGTAATTCTAATTCCAAACGCGCATCCAATTCAGGATCAATTTGTCCGTCGCTATTGAAACCACGTGGACGAGAACCGGCAATTGGATAAATTTCTAGCTGACGAGTTGCTTGGGTATATTTCAACGCACTTTCCGGTGAGGCACCAAATAGGGTAAAGTCATCGTCCTGCATAAAAAACATGTATGGGCTTGGATTGTTATGCTTTAATTGATGATAGGTCGCCAACGGACTAGGACAAGCCAGAGAAAAACGGCGTGAAGGCACAATTTGGAAAACATCACCAATATTAATATGATGTTTCAAACGTTCAATAATGGCTTTAAAGTTATAATCATCAATATTTACCTTAACAGCTGTTGATGCTGTTTGCTTAGCCAACACTGTTTCTACAGGTTGATTGAGTTGATAAGCTATCGTTTTTGCTTGTTCTGAAATTGATATTTTTTGTGTATTATCAAAGATATAAGAATAAAGTTCTGCTTTTTCTTTTTGATGATCAATGACAATTAATTGTTCAGCAAGATAAAAACTATAATCCGCAGAAGTTAAACCATCATCTTCTAAAGTAATTTCCTGCATAGGAATAAAATTTGCCACTAAATCATAAGCAAATAAACCACCTAGATAAATAGGTTTCTCATAAGATTTATATAAATCTAATATAGTACGTAAGCCATCAAATACGGTTAACGCCTGCAATTTACTATCTTCATCTAATTCATTATTTAATACAGGAAACACCACTGTTAATTCTAAATCGGTTTGAGTAACGGTAAGAGTAGAGTGTTTTTTGAATTGCTGCACTAATTGCTTAATAACTTGTACACCGTTTGCAGTTAATGCTTGAAAATAAACTTTTTGTTGTTCACATTTCACTTTCAGCGCAGATTTGGCAATTAACAAACTCTTTATACTATTTTTACTACCAATTTCTGCAGAATCTAATAATAGTGTATTGTTTTTACCTTCACATAAACGTGCGAATAGTGATGTTGTGTCCGCTTGATAGGGAATCGCTTGTTGAATAACTTCTAAAAAAGACACGATAAAATCCTCTTAAACTTCCTATATATGTTGTACTAGCAAAATAGTACGCTTGAATATATCGAAAAGCAAGCCTGATTTTTAGATTAGAGAAAATAATTCACCTCTTTAATTTTTCTCGCATAAAAAGCAAGCAATCTTTCAAAACCATAAATCTTGCTCATATCTTTAAACACAAAAGAAAAGTCAAAACTCGCACTGAAATTTCTGAACAGAAAAATATTGAACAGCAGCAATATGAATCACAGGAAAATTATCTTATAAGAATCGCATATCAAAACAGACAAGAAATACAGAAACAGAAATCACTTAAAAACAAAAAATGATTTTATAGCGAAGTCTGCAACAGAGAGATAGATCTTACTTAAAAATAACAGAGTAATGAATAAAATCGCATCATCAATATCACAAATTATATTATTTAACATAATATACATTATATAAAGGAAGTTATCTGGTTAAAAATAAGGTTTTTTATGTTAAATACATGAATTTTAAAAGAATTGGTTATCTTATGATTTTGCATAGACTCTGTAAACCAATGATTTATTTTGCTCTCAATAATATTAATATTGGGGCTGAAGTAGATTAGCGTTAAATCTGACACCATTTCCGCAGGATTTTGAGCTGTTGAGATGGTGTCCCATAATTGAAACGAAACTCACATTCTTTCAAAAAAAGAGGGAAAGATTTTCGATCAATTCCATTATACTTTCTTAGCACACGCTTTGCTTGATTCCAAAAATTCTCTATCCCATTAATGTGATTTCGCCGCTCAGCAAAATGAGTACTGTGGTTAATTCTATAATGCGTAAACTCACTAACATCTAGCACATCATAGCTATGATAACAATCTGTATAAACAATGCTATCTGGTTGTATTTTCTTTTTAATAACAGTAAGTAAGGTATCAGTCTTAGTGTTTTGTACAGTTACTGTGTAAACTTTTCCATGGCGTTTAAGCATGCCAAACACCACCATTTTACCAGCTGCACCCCGACCTCTTTTCCCTTTTCGCACACCACCAAAATAGCTTTCATCTAACTCTACTTCGCCATCGAAAAGTTCATGTGCTTGTAGTGCTAAATGATGGCTGATAACGAGACGAATTTTTCGATAAAACAAGATGGCAGTATTGGCTTGAATGCCAAGCAAATCTGCTGCTGATCGTGCTGTTACTTCTAATACAAAAAATTCAAGCAGTTTTCTTTGTATAGATTTCTTTAGTTTACAATTGGTTATCTTCATTTTTGTAGCTTAGCATAAGTGCTAATCTACTTCAGCCCCTTTTTTTTATCAGAATACAGTAATATTTACTTGGTAATTTCAATTGTAATAACAAGGAGAACATTATGTATTCACTTTATGTTAGCAAACCTCTCTCTTCGTGGTCATTACGCCCTTGGATTTTATTAAAAGAATTAGGCATTCCATTCGAAGATAAAGAAGTGACTTTTTTAGAAGATAGAAAACAACAGCAACAACAATTTTTACAATTTTCACCAACAGCAAAAGTGCCTGTATTACATGATCAAGAACAAATTATTTGGGATAGTTTGGCAATTATTGAATATATTGCAGAAGATTATCCACAGGTGTGGGCAGAAGATCGTTATGCACGAGCTTGGTCACGTAGTGCTTGTGCAGAAATGCATTCTGGATTTGCAACATTACGCCAAACTTGTGGTTTTGATCCCTTAGTTCATACCCCGCTTAAAGAAGTTTCGGATCAAGTTGCAACAGAAATAAAACGTATCAACCAATTATGGCAAGAAGGTTTAAATAGATTTGGTGGACCTTATTTGGCAGGTAAAAAATTCACAGCTGTTGATGCTTTTTTTGTCCCAATTGCCAGTAGAATTGCTACCTATGGTTTAGAAAGCTATTTCAGCGACTCACCCCTTGCTTATCAACAAAAATTATTAGCGTTGGATAGTTTTAAAGAGTGGATAAAAGGATAATTAATAAAATTAAGATGGTGCGACCGGGTGGACTCGAACCACTGACCCCCACCATGTCAAGGTGGTGCTCTAACCAACTGAGCTACGGTCGCATCGTGAAATGCTTCGCCATTATAGTGTGCAAATAGAGAAAAGCAAACTTTTTTCAAAGCAAAAGAAATTAAGTGCTTAAAAAGAAAACAAAAAATAAGTTACTACATTAAATAGGCGTTACTCTTATCCAAACAATGCCCTACCGCCGCTAATAGGTAATGTTGAACCATATAATAAAGCAATTCCCATATAGATTAACAGCATACTAAAAATCACTTTAACCCAGTATGAAATTGCTTGGTTATAGTGAGGTTGTAGATACCATTTACTTAATTGAATTGCCCTTGTTCGTGCAAATAATACTAATAAAGCAAAACCTGTTAAGGTTAATCCTGTTCCAATCGACATCGCGATAACTGCCAACATACCATATGAATATAGTTTCAATAGATATGAGAGAAACAACACTAAAATGGCTCCAGAACAAGGTCTTGCTCCAATACTTAAAATTAACATTAGTTGTGATTGCCAATCTTTTGATTGTTTCAATTGCGTTGCTGATGGCAAATGTTGGTGTCCACACGAACAATTTTCCGCATGATGTACACTTATTGGTTGTAATAAATGGTGTGTTGATTGTGGTAAGGAATGACATTTTTTGATAGTAATCTTGGGTGCTTTTTGCAGACGATATTGCTGATAAGTACGCCATAACCACCAAATTCCTAATAAGATCATCAGGCAGAAACTCATTCTCTCTAACCATTGTTGTGATAACTTATAAAAATAGGTTGGTAACTGAAAAATGACGATCACAATCGTGGTTAAAACGATAGCCACAATACCTTGCACCAATGAAGATAACATTGCCAATGTCATACTTTGTTTTAACTGACTTTGATTAGTGGTTAAATAACTCGTCAAGATAAATTTGCCATGCCCAGGTCCAACAGCATGAAAAATACCATAGCCAAAACAGAGCAATACCAGAAAGAATGGTGTGTGAGTGTCTGAATGATTGATATTCTGTAATGTGGTGCTAATGGCTTGATGAAACCAACGCTGAATATTAAAAATAAATTGAAAAAAAGAAGGATAAAATAGCATTAAAGTAATAAGTGCTATCCCCATTAACAGTAATATAAAAAGTGTAATATTGCGAATTAAGGACATGATAATTTTACCTTTTGTGCAAAAAGAATGCCAAGAGAAGTGTCTTCTTCTGCATTTTTATCTAAACTTGCTGCATAATCTTTCATTGTGGGATTTGACTCTGGCTCAATAATTTTCAGCTTGCAAGTGGTTTCTCCCAGAAAACTCACATCTTTCGGTGTTAGATATAGCATGGCAATATAATAAGTCGGATCATAAACTAATAAGGTCGCTGTTTGATGAGTAAGTTCATGAGGCGTACTCAATATTACATCAAAATTAATTTGTAGCTGTCTTTTGTTGATTATTGTTAATTTGGTATTTTGAGGGTACTTACTATATTTAATCGGACGATGATTATCATCATAAAAATAGGCAAAATAGTGTTGCCCGACAATATTTTGCATAATTTCATTGGTAAGTTGTGCTAATTTTTGTTGCTTATTTTTACTGGTTTCAATTTCATAAATCACTTCAGACGAAGAAATTTCATCCATTAACCATTGCATTCTAATCCCAGTAAGTTTACCTTGCTCAACCAAAAATTGACTTTTCATATCAATAAAAGCATGTGGATGAGCCATAGCAGTAAGGCTTAACAGATAACATATTAAAATCGTAAATAAATAGCGCATCTTAAATTACAACTTCACCAATATCGACCAAAATTAAAATTGCAGCATCACCACCCCACTCTTTAGGGGCTTGATGAAAGGCTATCACTTTTGGATGCTGTACCAACCAGCGAGGAATTTGATTTTTTAGGGTAAAACTACCGTAGCCGGTCATAATGCAGGCACAAGGTAAATGTTCTTTTTCACAGGCTAGCAATAGTGCCGCCAATTCTTGTTTTGCTTGCTCCCTAGTTAATCCATGTAAATCTAAAAATAGATCTGGCACAAAATCACCACGACGAAGTCGTTTTAATAAATAGTGATCATCGCCTTCACGTAGATAACGGCTGCCGGTTTCATCTAATAATGGCTCATACTCATCAGAAAAATAGAATAACGTATCCTCTTTTTCGCGGAGTTCTCTTTTTTCTTGTTGCTGTTGCTGTTGTAAATTATGTTTACGTTGAAGAGAAAATGTGACAGTGTCTTGTTTTAATGGTTTGACATCTTTAACAAATTCCTGAAATAACGATTGCTCCTGTGAATCCATGATTATCCTCATCAATTTTAATTGGGCGTCATTCTATCACACTACCATCTCTTTCTGAAAATATGGTATAAATAGACCTCTTTTATTTTTATTAACAGTGGATGCTATGACTGAACAACAACTTTTTAATCAAGATATTATCGAAGAAATCCAACTACATTCTCCACTACCAAATTTACATACAATTCAAGATTTTCTGCGTTGGACTTATAGCTATTTCAATGCTTCAGATATTTTCTATGGACATGGTTTTGACAATGCGTGGGATGAAACATTACAACTGGTTTTATCAACATTACATTTACCTTTAGATGTACCAAGTGAATTATATCAATCTCGTTTAACTGATATTGAAAAACAAAAGCTATTATCACTTGTGATCGAGCGCATTGAAACTCGTAAACCTGTCGCTTATTTGACACACTCTGCTTGGTTTTGTGGTTTACAATTTTATGTTGATGAACGTGTTTTAGTGCCACGTTCACCAATTGGTGAATTGATTCAAGATGGTTTTACTGGTGTTGTACGCAGCGAACCAAAACGTATCTTGGATATGTGTACTGGTAGCGGTTGTATTGCGATTGCTTGTGCAGATAAATTCCCAAATGCAGAAATTGATGCAGTAGATATTTCTCTTGATGCACTAAATGTGGCGGAAATTAATATTGCCCACCACCATTTAGAACATCAAGTGTTCCCTTTGCAGTCTGATCTTTTCGATAACTTACCACACGATGGTTATGATTTGATTGTCAGCAATCCGCCATACGTAGATGCAGAAGATATTGCTGATATGCCAGTCGAGTTTTCTCACGAACCGATTTTAGGATTAGAAGCTGGTCAAGATGGGTTAATCCTAGTGAAACGTATTATTGCGCACGCAGCAGACTATTTAAATGATAATGGTGTGTTAATTTGTGAAGTGGGAAATAGTATGGTGCATCTTGTGGAACAATTTCCAAATGTTCCATTTGAATGGATTAAATTTAAAAATGGTGGCGATGGCGTCTTTATGTTGACAAAACAGCAATTATTGAATGTACAAAGCCAATTTGCGCAATATTTATAATAAACTATAAGAGATGAGATAAAATTCTCATCTCTTATTCATCATCTATTAAAATTTATCCTTTGCTTGTCGCAACGCAATAAAACTCTCCAAATTTTCACAACGTAAAAATGGATTTAATGCTTTTTCTAAACCTAATGTTGTTGGTAATGTTGGGCGTTGCTCTGCTCTTAGTTGTTCAATCTTTTTAGCATATTCCGTTAATGCAACAGAATTTGCTACAGATTGTGCAAAACGTAAATTACTCAATGTATATTCGTGTGCAGCACAAACAATTGTGTCATCTGGTAATTGCTTAATTTTTTGTAATGAAGCAAACATTTGTGCATAGTCACCGGTAAATACTCTGCCACAACCCAAAGAAAATAAAATATCACCACAAAAAAGGTGATTATCAACAAGATAGCTAATATGGCCAGCAGTATGCCCACCAGTCATCAACACGTGAATAGTATAATAAGGTGTATGATGGATACCAGAATCCACTAGATGTGTTGCTAATTTAGAACCAACTTCTGTAGGTGCATAAACTGGTACATGTGGATATTTTTTACGTAATTGTGCCACTCCACCAGTATGATCGGCATGATTATGCGTGACTAAAATGGCCTCTAATTTTAGGCTAGACTTTGCCAAAAAATTCTCTACAGCCTCTGCTGTGGCAGGATCTATTAATAAAGCGTGCAGGTTATCGCGACTATAACACCAAATATAATTATCACTTAATGCTGGAATAGCGACTAGCATCTTATTCCTCCAAAATATTGCTTGATCTGTTCTGCTAATCCACTACAACGAACGGTTTGATTCCGTACTGCCATTTGCCAAATATCCTGTTGGCTAAATACAGTAAATTGCTGTTTAGCTCGTGTGATTGCAGTATAAATTAACTCTTTACTAAGTAGCGGATTATACTCTTGTGGCAAAACTAATACAGCATGATCAAACTCTGAACCTTGCGATTTATGTACCGTCATCACATAAGCAGGCTCAACACTAGGCACTCTGCTAGTAAGTACACTACGAAAACCGCTTTCTGTTTCAAACCAAACTTTTAAATTCCCTTGTTCATCTGGCAACACTAAGCCAATGTCGCCATTGAATAAACGAATATTATGATCGTTCTGCAATACAATAATTGGCTTCCCTAAATACCATTCATAGGCAAAGCGGAAATCTAGTTGTTTTTGATAACGCAGCATTTCGGCAATTTTCTGATTAAGCTGTTCTACGCCTAATGAACCCGTACTTAGGGCGCTTAACAGACGACAACGCTTAAAATATTGAAAGGCAGTTTGAATTTCCGTCAAACTCCAATTTGTTTGCTGTTTCACATAACGAAAATAATCACGATAAAGCTCTGCGGCAAATTGAATCACCGGATAATTATCACTCGGTTGATGTGCAAATAACGGAAAAGCTTGGATATCTGAATATTGTTCAAACAGTTGCCAACTCTGCTCTGCTTGCCGTTGATTGACTAATTTTGCGAGCTGTCCAATCCCAGTATCAGCATTAAAGCGATAACTATGTTGCAAATGACACAAACTATCACGAATAAAGTTATTTTCGGTAGTATCAGCCAATTGTTGCTGACAAACTTGTTGAAAATAATGATTTTGTTGCTGACTATAATCAAATTGCAAAAATTGCCCCAATTCAGACATGATTGAACCGGTTTCAACCGATGCTAATTGGTCTTTATCACCAAGAAAAATTAAACGTGTTTCTGAATGTACGCCTCGCAATAATGTTGCCATCAATGACAGATTAATCATTGAGGCTTCATCAATCACTAATAAATCGACGTTCAAGGGACGTTGCTGATGATATTCCGGTTTCGCATTCGGTTTCATGCCCAATAAGCGGTGAATTGTGGCAGCCTCTTGTGGTAAGCTCTGCTTCAATTCAAGCGGTAAATTAATTTGCTGAATGGCTTGATGTAATGATTCCGTTAATCGAGTGGCTGCTTTACCTGTTGGCGCTGCTAAACGGATAGTCAAAAACTCTTTATCTTGCAGCTGTTGTAACCATTGCAAACCCAACAATAGTTTTGCCACTGTGGTTGTTTTTCCTGTGCCCGGCCCACCTGAAATAAAGGTAATAGTGCGTGAAAAGGCAGTTGCTACCGCAATTTTCTGCCAATCAGGATGCTGCTCATTCTGTGGAAATAGAGTTGCTAAAATCTGTTCAATTTCTTGAAGCTGCAATGGCGAATAGTGAATTGTTTGGATCTGGCTTAAACGTTCCGCAATATAGTGCTCATCTTGCCAAATACGGTGAAAATATAGTGCTATCTGCTGCTGCAACGGACGCATAACGATTGGTGTTACTTGTTGTTCTTCAATAGAAAAAGCAGGATGCTGCACTAAACTTGTTTGCCAACTCGTCCACTGTGATGACAAAAACTGTTGCAACTGTTTTAATAATTGTTGTTGTTCACTGGCGAATTTTAACTCAAACGGATTTTCATAAAGATGCTGATCAAGTAATAAACAGCTATGCCCTTTTTGATGCACAAAACTTAATTGTGCCGCTAAAAAAGTCGCTAAATCATTAATAGGTTTATCAACAGTCGTACCTTGCTGGTGAATAAATTTGGCAAAGTAGTAATCAATATTTTCAATTATCTCTTGATCACGTAATTGTTTTAATAGTGCTAACATCATTCACCCCATAATTGATCAAGTTTTTCAATTAATACTGTTGCAGGTTTTGTGAAAAATATTCCTGTGTGCTGCTGAGTATCAGGTACTGCCATACCACGTAAAAATAGATAAAAGACACCGCCAAAATGCGTTTCATACTGATATTCGGGATCATTGAGTTTTAAATAGCGGTGTACTGCCAATGTATAAATCAAATACTGCAAATCATAACGCTGTGCTGAAATAACTTTGCGTAAATTCTCTTCTTGATAACAAGATAACTGCTCTCCCAAGAAATTACTTTTATAATCAATAATATAATAATGATTATCTCGTCTAACTACTGCATCAATAAAACCACGAATAAAGCCTTTAATCTCATCCACACGAATTGGATAATGTTGATCATATAATGGATGATATTGGCTTAAAACGGAATTAAATTCCTGATTATTAAATAATTTTCCTAATTTTAAGTAGAATTGTAATTCGGTTAATTTATCTCGTTTGCTGATTTGATTTAAACAACCTAATTCAGGTAGAGGTTGTTGTAAAATTTGCGTGAACCATAGCTGTAATGGTGATAGCCAAGTTTCTTCTAAATTAAGCGCTTGGCAAATCGTTGTTAGCGAATCAATGCTGATAGGTTGGGTGAAATCCAACTTTTCTAAATAACTATGCAAACAAGAACCTACCACCGCACCTTTAGGAAAATCAAAAGGGGAAAAACCGGTTGGATAGTAATGAGATAATTCTGTATCGGTAATCGTTACTTCACTATCATTATGCCAATTTGATGATAAATCCTGATCAAAATGATCTTGCCCTATATCAGCAAAATGCTGCGTATAAAGTTCCTGTAATTTTGCTTGTAACGCAGAAAAACTGGTCACTAACCAATTTTTTTCAATATCTTGTGAAAATTGACGAACAGTTAAGGTCGGCGTATTTGCTAAATTTGGTCGCCAATTGTCATTGTATGGCAATTTATTTGTCATAGTGACTTGCCAATGTTCAGGTGAAAGCGCTCGATCAAATAATTCTGCATAGTGATTATGTGCCGAAAAATCCGCTTTCTCTCCTTGTAGCAGTAAATAATCCAATGGATTTAATGTCGCTAGATTGCTTTTTTCATTAAACATTGGTTCAGCGGGTACTCCAACAACGAGTTGATATTTAGCTCTGGTCAAAGCAACATATAACAAGCGCATATCTTCCGCATTATTTTCTAATCGTGTTTGTTCCGTATGCTCTTTCAGCATATCCCACATCAGCTGATTTTGCTGATTGTGATAAAACTCGGCTTTACCCGCAACTTTTTTCGTTAAAATAAACGGTAAACAGACAATGGGGAATTCTAGTCCTTTCGATTTATGAATCGTGATAATTTTCACCACATTTTGCTCACGTTCCAGACGTAAGCGATTTTCTTCATTACCTTGAACACCGCTTAATTGCTGCTGATACCAGTTCAATAATGCTTCTTCATTTTGCTGTTGATTCATCGCTTGCTGCAACAATTCACTTAAATGTAATAAATCCACTAAGTAGCGTTCGCCCAACTCAAACTGTTGTAAACGTTGTGGAATCTCTTCCGTTTGATAAAGTCGATACAGCATTGGCAAAACTCCTTGTGTTTGCCAAATATGACGATAATTTAATAAGCGATCGATCAATGCTGCCCATTGAGATTCATCTTCTTTTAATTGATAAATTTGTGCAGCGTTTAAGCCCCATAAAGTCGAACCTAATGCAGACAATACCGCACGTTCACTAAATGGAGTAAAACAAGCTTGCAAAATAAGCGCCAAATCTCGAGCTGTAGTAGTCTCAAACACATTCGATTGTTCTGATAAAAACACTGCCGTAATGCCTTTTTTCGCTAACGCATTACGGATAATTTGGCTTTCATCTCTGCTTCTTACTAATACTGCAATATCTTTGGCGGCAACGACTTGCTGCTGGCTCTCAGGATCTTCAATAAACAAGGCTTGTTGCTGCTCGGCTGCTTTAAGCAATTGTTGAATATGACAAGCAAAAGCTTCTGCCATTGCCAGTTGATAAGACTCTTTATATTTTATTTCTTCATTTAGCTGCAATATTTGCCAAGGTTTTTGTCTTTTTTGCGCAATAGCTAAATAACCTTGACGGTGTGCTGAAATAAGTGGGAATTGAATATTAGTTAAATAAAACGGATTTTGTGCTTGTGAAAAGAGTTGATTAATACTGTCAATCAAAGCAACAGAAGAGCGATAATTGTGTTGCAAGGTATAAATATGTTCAATGTGGTTATTTTGCTGATGATCCATAATCGACAGATAAGTAAAAACATCAGCACCACGAAAGCGATAAATGGCTTGTTTTGGATCACCGATTACAGTGAAACCTGTCACTTGTTGATCCGATATTGGCGATAGATAAATTTTCTCGAAAATCGTTAATTGAACAGGATCGGTGTCTTGGAATTCGTCAATCATCGCAAAAGGATATTGCTGACGAATTAAACGGATTAATTTCTCTGCTTGTGGTTTAAGCAGAACATCACGCAATACACGCAGCAAATCATCAAAATATTTTTCATTATGTTGATCTTGATAAGCAAAAATGCGCTCACGTAAAGTGGCAAGATAAAGATAATTCATCCCACTAACATAAGCTGTATATGAAAATTGCTCAAAAAATTGCTCTAATTTAAACACTAATTCTGGCAGCTGAACCTCTTTACCTTTATAAAATTTGATTTCTGTTAGCGTTATTGCCTGCTGCATTCTTTGCTTAATATCGCTATCTTCGGTAACTGATTGGCAATAGGCAGTGATTTTTTCATTACTTCTTTTCTGAACATTATCGCGATATTGATTAAACCATTGTGTAAATTCGGCAAAATAGCGCTGCTCAATAGCAGTAAACTCATCTAACTGCTGCTGATAATAACTTAACCCTGCCTGGAGATCCGTAAATGGTAATGCAGTCGTAATTTTCGGCATTTCACCAGATAGCAAAGCCTCATTTGCCTTAAAAAAGGTATCCGGCGATTGAAAAATATCGGTAACGATTTGCGCTTGTGTTGCGGAAAGTGAATAGAATTGTTCACGCCATAATTGATAATTAATTTGTCGTAACTGTTGTTGATTGGCTTCACTGACAGAAAAATTAAATGTTAAACCAGAGTCAAACGCATATTGACGTAAAATACGCTGGCAAAAACTATGAATAGTGAAAATCGCTGCTTTATCAATATATTGTGTTGCAAAAGTTAAACGTTGAATAGCTAAATCTAAATTGTTTTCCAGATAAGGCAATAATGCGAGTAATTCAGCATCCTCAATTTGCTGTTTATCTTGATGTTGCTGATATTGCTGTAGTAATTTTAACCAAGATTGAATCCGTTGATTAATCCGCTGCCGTAATTCTTTGGTTGCATCTCGAGTAAAAGTCACCACCAAAATTTGCTCAATATCCAATGGCATTGGAAAATTATTTTCTCCAGCTTGTAATAATAGGCGCAGATAGAGAGTAACCATCGTATAGGTTTTGCCTGTTCCCGCTGAAGCTTCAATTACATTATTTTGTGCCAATGGCAATGAAATTGGATTAAGTTGTGTTGTCATATCTTGATTAAATATAGAGAGAAAAACGCCGATCTCTATTGAATCGGCGTTATTTGGTTATGTTTAGAAAGTAAGGACTTTATCCGCCCATAGTGTCCATTCAGCAACATCAGCTAATGTACCGAGCGTTACTCCGTCAATTAATGGATGTTGTGATACTGCACGAGCATTAGTACAAGTTGTACATAATTTTACTTCTACGCCTAGTCCAGTCAAAATGCTCAATAGTTCTTGAACATTACCACCTTCTTTCGGGTTTTGTCCTTTTAATCCAGACAACACAGCGTCAGAAAAACAGAAAATTTTCATTTCTACGTCTTTAGTATGTTCTTCTTTTAAAGCTAGCGCAAAACGTAACGCATTAAAGGTTTTCTCGCCACCATATGGAGAATCATTTAAGATATAAAGTAATTTTTGCATACTAAATCCTTAATCTACTAAGATAATTTTGAGTAAGAATAAAACTGCAATTACCCATACTGGAATACTGACGTCTTTAGCTTTACCAGTGAATAATTTCATTACACAGTAACTAATAAAACCAAGAGCGATCCCTTCGGTAATCGAATAGGTAAATGGCATCATCGCAGCAGTAATAAAGGCTGGAGTTGCTTCAGTTAAATCATCCCAACGTACTTTAATTAAGCTAGAGGACATTAAAATACCTACATAAATCAAAGCACCTGCAGTGGCATAAGGTGGCACAATCGCCGCTAAAGGTGAAATAAAGATAACTAATAAAAATAGGATACCTACCACTACTGCTGTTAAGCCTGTACGACCACCAACAGATACGCCTGCGCTACTTTCAATATATGCAGTTACAGAGGAAGTTCCTAAATAAGCACCAGTTACAGAACTAATACTATCCACATATAATGCTTGTTTCATTTTTGGGAAAGTGCCTTGTGCGTTGCTAATACCTGCTTTATCAGTAACACCTAGTAAAGTACCTGATGAGTCAAATAGATTAACTAGCATAAAGGAAAAAATAATGCCTAATAAATCACCTTGTAATGCCCCGGTTAAATCTACTTCGCCCACAACGGAAGTAATGCTTGGTGGCATAGAGAAAATGCCTTGGAACTGCGTTTTGCCCAACAATAAGGATAATACGGTAGTAACAACGATTGATACCAATACCGCAGCATGGATTTGCTTCGCTCCTAAAATCACAATGATAAAGAAGCCTAAAATACCTAATAATACTGTTGGTGAATGTAAATCGCCTAATGACATTAATGTAGCTTCATTTGGCACAATGATACCCGCATTATGGAAGCCCATTAAGGCAATAAACAGACCGATACCTGCTGTAATACCCACACGTAAACTCAACGGAATAGCAGCGATAAGCCAATAACGAATTTGGAATAAAGTTAAAGCTAATAGGCCAACCGCACCCCAGAAAATGGTACCCATACCCACTTGCCAAGATAACCCGATTTTACTAACGACAACATAAGCAAAAAAGGCATTTAGCCCCATTGCCGGCGCTAAGGCAACGGGCAAATTAGCAAATAATCCCATAAAAATACTACCAAAAGCAGCGATTAAGCAGGTAGTAACGAAGACAACTTGTGTATCCATTCCTGCCACCCCTAGAATAGATGGATTAACGAATACAATATAGACCATAGTGAGGAAAGTTGTGATCCCAGCGATAATTTCTGTTTTCACATTGGTATTATGTTGTTCCAAGTGAAAAAATTTCGCCAAAAGACTTTGATTTTGCATAAAAAAACACCTGTAGAATAAAGAAAAATAAAAAAGAAAAGCTATCACAGGCTTTTCCTTTTAATTCTAGCAAAACTCAGCAAATTTTCTTGGAAAATTTTTAATTTTTTTATATGCCCTGCTCTTTTGCAATTAGCAACATTTTGGAAAATAAACGGCGGAATAATAGTGGGATTAATTGGTTATCGCTCTGTTTTACTGCTTTAACGATCGCTAATGCTAAATCTGGTTTTGACGTGTTTTGAATGGCACGTTGAATAATCTGGGCTTTGGAATAATTGTGTTTTTCTGGTAAACGTGCCAAATGCTTAAACACAAATTCAAAGCCATTATCATAAAAATAGTGTTCAATATCCCGTTTTGGCAATGCAGTAATTTTATCTAAAGCATGTTCATTCTCACGCAATAATTCAGTGGCCACTGCTACATACTTTCTACCCGCTTCATCACCATCGGTTAATAGATGCCAAGCAATTCCCATCAAGTTGGCGTATTTAATTAAAGGTTTGATGCCACATTGTGCAAATTCAACAATGCGAATACCTTCATTTTCTAAATTGATATCTAAAACTTTAGCCAGCTCATTTAAAATCCAAACTTCTGTTTCTCCCTCAACGAAAATCCATGCTCGTGAAAAGAGGACTAAACTACGATTATAGTGAATATGAAAAGTTAAACGGCGTAAATCCACTTTACCTAAATCATGACGATCTAATTGATAAGATTGAATACGATCTTCACCACGCACTAAACGACAAATCGAATGCAGAGGCACATTGGATAATAATTCCACTGAATTGGTGGTGATCAAACGTTGTAATGGAATATAGCTTAATAAATCCCACATAATCGCCATTAAACGAGGATGTAAACGGGATTCAGGGTCTTCAAACAATAAAATTGGATTACTGACTTGCGAAAATAAGGTTTTGTCATCTGGCAAAAAATGTTTCACTAAATAGACAAAAAAGTAGCGTCTTAATTTTTCATCACCTACCCGTAATTGTTCTGCCAACTTTTTCGCTTGTTGCCATAATAGACTAGTATCGCCAATCGCTGTTTGCCTATTACGTTCCAAAATAAAGTAATAACGTAAGAGCGTCATTACTGCAGTAAAGAGTTCGATAATTTCTGGCGTTAAATTCTTACTAAAATGAATAGGTTGTAATTCTATTGGTTGCTTTACTAAACGAGCATCACGAAAGCGATAGACGGTATGACGTTGAATGAGACGGCTGACTAATTTTGTCTGTTGAGCTTCTTCTAACGCAATAACATTGCCTTGCTCATCAATAAAATTATAGGTGGTACAAATTTCTCCTGATACGGTTTGTTCAGCAAAAACGCGCAAATAAATACGATCAAAACCATCTTCATGTTTTACTTTGATAGGATGCAAAAAATGTTGAGTGGGAAATTGTAATTCTCCGAGTTCTGATTCACTAAATGTAAATAGCAAATTAATTGAGGAAACTTTTTTTATTTCCCCTTCTTGCATAGAGTAAAAAAAATCATCAGCTTGAAATTGATAAGGCTCGGCTTCTTTATTAAAAATTAAACTTAATAAGTCGAGTAAACTCGATTTACCCCAAGCATTTTCACCAATCAGTACCATATTAGAACGTAATTGAAAGGATAAACGGTGAATACCACGAAAGCCGACAACCTCAATTTGTTTCAAATACATAATTCTGATCCTTTTTTTGCGTTATCTCGTCATCATCTTAGCACACTAAGACTACTTAGTTACGCTTGTTATCTTTTTTTATTTGACATTCCCTATCAAGAACCGATAAATTGACGCCTTTCAATTATTTTTTATTATAGTTATCACTTTATGCTAGAAAGTTTAGCCATTGTATTAGTGCCTTTATTTTTAGGCTATTTAATTAAAAGTAACAACGTCACATTTATACATTGGATCAATAAAAGTATTATGGTGTTGTTGTTTCTAATTTTATTTGTAATGGGCTGTTCTTTAGGACAGTTAGATAACCTAACAACAACTTTGCCAGATATTGCATTTAAAGCGGTAGTCTTCAGCTGTATTATTCATGGCTTAAATATTCTTAGTTTAGGTTTATATGATAAGCATTATCCTGCTCCAACATTAAAATCTGCTAAAAATATGCCATCTCGCGTCAAAATGATTCTTGATTCAGCCAAAATGTGCAGCATGGTGGCTGTGGGTTTTGTCTTTGGACTTTTGACCAAAAGTTATTTTCTTATTCCTCATGGCTCCAGTACTTATGTGCTGATTGTTTTAATCTTTTTGGTGGGAATTCAATTGCGCAATAGCGGAATTAACTTACGCAAAGTCTTTTTTAATAAACGTGGCATCATTATTTCCGTTATTTTTACCGTAAGTTCATTATTAGGCGGTATCGTATCGGCACTTTGTTTACAAATTCCACTTAGCCAAGGTTTAGCCATCTCTTCTGGTATGGGGTGGTACTCTTTATCAAGTGTGTTATTAAATGATGCATGGGGGCCAATCTGGGGTAGTATTGCATTCTTTAATGATCTTTCGCGTGAAATTGCTAGCCTCTTTTTAATTCCGCTATTTATGCATCACTATCGTGCCACTGCTGTAGGATTAGCTGGTGCAACTGCATTAGATTGCACCTTGCCGATTATTCAGCGTTCAGGCGGGATTGAAACTGTACCATTAGCATTAAGTTTTGGCTTTATTATTAATTTATTAGTGCCAGTTCTATTAGTGTTTTTTAGCAGTATTCCACTAAGTTAAAAATGTAAGGTCGCTTTTTTAAGCGACCTATCATTGAACAATGATTACTCTCCTAACAAATAAGCATATTTTTTCGTCTTTTCGCTAGATTCCAATGCTATTTTTACTGCCATAGTTAATGGAACAGACAGTAACATTCCGACCGAACCTAATAACCAACCCCAGAAAATTAATGAGATAAAGACGACTAAAGTAGATAGTCCTAATGTTCTACCCATCATACGTGGCTCAATAATATTTCCCATTACCATATTGATCACTAAAAACGCGATAGCAACAAATAGACTATCACTATAACCATTTAAGATCATCGCTTGAATAATGACTGGAATTGCTGCCAATACCGAACCAATATTAGGAATATAATTTAATAAAAAGGCGACCGTACCCCACAGTACCGCATATTGGACATCTAATATTACTAACGCTGCCCACACTAAAATCCCCGTTACTAAACTAACAAAGGTTTTAATCGCAAGGTAACTAATTACACTACTTAATACTCGTTGAATATTTTCTAACTCTTTTTGTTCCTGTTTATTGGCGAATAGTACGGTCAATTTCTGTTTCATACTTTGTGCCTCAAACAGCATAAACACAACGATTAATAGCAATACAAAACCATTGGTAATAACACCTGAAATTCCCGCTAATAAGCGGCGAATTAATCCCATAATAATATTAGGATCAAGATTTTCTTCGACTAAATTTTTAGGAATGAAACGATAGAGATCGAACCGATCCATAATGGCAGCTAATCCTGCAATACGTTGCGCCAATAATTGTTTATATAGTGGAATAGAAGCGGAAAATTCATTAATTGCATTTCCAACTAATCCAGCAAATGATGTTAATGTAATTACAATTAACCCTAATAAAGCGATAACAGCTAGCCATAAAGGCACTTTTAATCTCACTAAAAAATTGATTAGCGGCGTACAAATAATGGCTAAAAAAAGCGCCAATAAAAACGGCACTACAATCTCTACCGCAGATTTAATACCCGCCAAAATAATCACTAAACAAGCCATCATAATCAGAACATTTTTTATATTCTGCTTGCCTGCACTGTTTTCCATAATATTTCCTATTCAATCTCGTTTTTAAACTAGGCTATAATAGCAAAAAAGCTATCTGATAAGGAGTTGTTATGCCAATTATTAATTCAGCAATCATTACCATTAGCGATTTACGTTTACGTACTTTTATTGGAATTAAAGAAGAAGAAATTAATAACAAGCAAGATGTCGTTTTACAAATTCAACTTGGCTATAACTGTGAGAAAGCTAGTCTTAGTGATAATGTTGATGATGCACTCAATTATCGTACTATCACTAAAAAAGTCATCCAATACGTAGAAACACACGAATTTGCACTGTTGGAAAGAATGGTACGTGAAGTATTAGAAATTGTTGCTGAACCAGAAGCTGTGGAATGGGCTGAAGTAGAAATCGCAAAACCGTTTGCATTACGTTATGCTGATTCAGTGTCATTACGTTTACGCTATGAGCGAGAATAAAAATTTATTTTTAACTTTTAATAAAGCCCAAAAGATAATCCCCTGTTAATACAGGGGATTATGCTATTTAAAGTTAACGCAAAATCAAAATAGGCTTTTCACTAAAACGAGCCACTTTCACCGTATTAGAGCTTAAACCCGGTTTGCCAGGTTTAGTTGCCATCATAATAATTAAATCTACATTTTTCTCTTGCGCTAAAGTATTAATTTCCTCATACACTGTACCATGCGCAACAATATGCTGCACTTTACGGTCTTTCGGAAAGTTTTCTTCAGTAAATTCATGCAGACGTTTATTAGCTTCAGCCAATACATCTTTATCGAAATTACGTGGTAATAAAGAGGAAACGAAGCTGTTTTCCAATGGCGGAATAATACTCACCACGCGTAATACCGCATCTGGATTACCTTCTGTCATTGCTAAAGCAGTACGAACTGCTTTTTTAGCTCCTTCTAAATAACTTAAATCAACTGCAATTAGAATTTTATTAAACAATTGCATATTATTTCTCCTCTTTTGCTTTACGACGACGTTGATTCCATGCTAATCCACCTAAAATGATTAATGCAGGAATAAACATCCACTCTTTATTTAATGCGCCTTTCACTGGAACTGAAACATCTAAAATTACCTGATCCCAATTCAGATTCGCTTTCGCTGCTGGTGAATCAATTTCTACATTATCAATAATAATCTTATTGATTTGTTCGCCATCAACTTCAATTTTTTCACCAGTTGCTAATAAGGTTAAGCCCATTTTTTGCAAACGTTCTTCGCCAGTTTCGCCTGCTGGTACTTTAAGTTCTGCATAGAACTCAATTGGTTTACCATAAGGATTGATACCAGAAACTTTCAACATAACAGGCTCACCTACTGGTGAGTGCGCCACTTGCTCAACTAAATGATCTGGTTGGATATGACGTTGACTTGGTGAAACATATTCCATAAAGAAACCAGGTCTAAATAGCATAAAGGCGACTAGTAACAAGACAATTGTTTCCCACCATTTATTCTTAGTCATAAACCAACCCATCGTTGCTGCGGTAAAGGAGAACATTGCTATCACCGCAACAAAGAAAATTAGTACTGCGTGGAAGAAATCCACATTAAGCAATAATAAGTCGGTATTAAAAATAAAGAGAAAAGGCAACAATGCGGTACGCATACTATAGAAGAATGCGACCATACCTGTTTTAATTGGATTACCGCCAGACACCGCTGCTGCTGCAAAAGAAGCTAAACCTACTGGTGGCGTAACATCCGCCATAATACCGAAATAGAAAACGAATAAGTGTACGGCAATTAATGGCACGATTAATCCATTTTGACGGCCGACTTCAACAATTACGCCAGCCATTAATGATGATACCACAATATAGTTTGCGGTAGTCGGCAAGCCCATACCAAGAATTAAGCTGAACATTGCTACTAAAATTAACATTAACAAGATATTGCCCATAGAGAACAACTCAATAATGCTAGAAAGTTGTACTCCAAATCCTGTTAATGCAACGACACCAACAATGATACCCGCTGTTGCAGTAGCAATACCGATACCAATCATATTGCGTGCACCAGTTTCTAAACCGTTAATTAATTCTTGCAAACCTTGTTTAAGGTGTTCCGCATAGCCACCTTGTTTACGGAAGTAAGCTAATAATGGACGTTGTGTTAATAGGATTACTGTTAATGCGATAGTTCCCCAGAATGCTGATAGACCAGGAGATAAACGTTCTACCATTAAACACCAAATTAAAATTACCACTGGTAACAAGAAGTGAAGCCCAGCATTTACCGTTGGTTTAGCCTTCGGTAACACTACTACTTCTTGGTTTGGGTCATCCACTTCAAGATCCGGGAAAGTAGAAACGCGATACAGTAAAAGCACATAAATAATGGCTAATAATATGCAAACAATAGTAAAAGCAAAATCTGGTGTTACGACTTTTAACCAACCTAAACCAAAATCAACAGCAAAATAAAGTAAACAAATAATGATAAAGGTCGAAAGCGTACGTAACACTGTCACAACCCAAGGTCTTGCAACATCTTGGCGTGGTAAGCCTTGTAAATTCAACTTACAAGCTTCCAAATGCACAATATAGACTAACGCAATATAAGAGATAACCGCTGGTAAGAAAGCATGAGTAATCAATTCGTTATATGGCATATTGATATACTCAATCATCAAGAATGCTGCAGCCCCCATAACAGGCGGCATAATTTGTCCATTTACAGATGAAGCAACTTCAACCGCACCAGCTTTCTCAGCAGAGAAACCGACACGTTTCATCATTGGAATGGTGAAAGTACCAGTGGTAACCACGTTTGCGATAGAGGAACCTGAAATTAAACCGGTTAATCCAGATGCAACCACAGCAGCTTTAGCTGGACCTCCACGTAAATGTCCTAAATAAGCAAATGCTGTTTTAATAAAGTAGTTACCTGCCCCAGCTTTATCTAATAAAGCACCAAATAACACGAATAAGAAGACATATTTTGTTGATACACCTAACGCAACCCCAAAGACGCCTTCAGTTGTTACCCATTGTTGATTGATAATATGAGATAACGTTCCTGTTCTATGGCTCACTAGCCAGTTACTTGGGAAAAATTGCCCATAATAGTTATAGAGTAAGAAAACAATCGCAATCACCACTAAAGGCAAACCTAGGCTACGTCTGGTACCTTCGAGTAGCAATAGAATGCCAATAATACCAACAATAATATCTTGTGTATTTGGTGCACCAAAGCGAGTTACCAATTCGTTATAGAAAATTATCGGATATAAACAAAGTACAGCCCCCACAACTGCAAAAATCCAGTCAATCACTGGAATATGTTGTTTCGGGGAACGTTTAAATGCCGGATAAGATAAATACGCTAAGAAAATAGCAAACGCGAGGTGAATAGAACGTGCTTTCGTATCATCTACCACCACATTAATGCCCCAACCTAAACTTTTGATTGTTTCTTGTAACCAAAATGGAAAAGGTGAAGCGTAATAAATTTGAAACAATGACCAAGCAATTGCAGTCCAAATAATAATATATTTAGAGATACCATAAGGATTTCGACCACCGCTATCATTTGAGGCGACCATATCCTGAAGATCGTCAAGATCAACAGTATTTTGTTTTGTCACTGAGGTCATATCTTCTCTCTCCTAAAATCAAAATCCAAAAAACCGAAAAAAGGCAGGGAGACCTGCCTTAAGTATTTTTTATTGTTAAATAAAATTACATCCAGCCACGTTCTTTATAGTAACGAACAGCGCCTTCATGTAATGGTGCGGATAACGCATTTTTAATCATTTCTGATTCTTTTAAGTTAGCAAACGCAGGGTGTAAACGTTTGAAGCGATCAAAGTTATCAAACACTGCTTTAACTACTTGGTAAACTACATCTGGAGATACATCAGTTGAAGAAACTAAAGTTGCATAAACCCCGAAAGTATCAACTGGTTGATCAGAGCCTTTATAAAGTCCGCCTGGAATTACTGCTTTTGCGTAATATGGATTATCTGCAACTAATTTATCAATCGCTGGACCAGTTACTGGCACTAAATGTGCATCACAAGATGCTGCTGCTTCTTTTAACGCACCATTTGGGTGACCTACGTTATAAGTAATCGCATCTAAGTTGTTATCACACATTACTGAAGCCATTTCAGCTGGTTTTAATTCTGAAGCTACTTTAAATACTGAATCATCCCAACCTTTTGCTTTTAAGATAACGTTCATTGTTGCGCGAGTACCTGAACCTGGGTCACCAACATTAACACGTTTACCTTTTAAGTCATCAAAAGATTTAATACCAGAATCATCACGTGCCATTACGGTAAATGGTTCTGGGTGAATTGAGAACACAGCTCTCAATTTATCATTTTTCTTACCTTCAAAAGAGCTAGTACCATGGTAAGCATGATATTGCCAATCTGATTGAGCGATACCCATATCTAATTGTTTATTCGCAATACCGTTTAAATTTGCTACTGAAGCTCCTGTTGATGGTGCATTACATTTTAAACCTGTTTTTGCTGTATCACGATTCACTAATTGGCAAATTGATTGACCAACTACATAGTAAACACCTGTTTGACCACCGGTACCGATAGTAACAAATTTATCCTCTGCCATTACTGATGCTGAGGTAAGCATCAAGCTGGTTACCATACCTAATTTAAATAATTTTTTCATTGTAGTTCCTCTTTAATAAAGGTGAGATATTATGTCTGCAAAATCAAGTTAAGCACCTGACGCACCAATTAGATATACAAGACAACAATATAATTTGCAATAATCAACAGTAACTTTTTCTAAAAAGTTGAATAATTGTCACAAAAAAACAATGTTTTTTTAGCAAAATCGTTATGGTTTTGCATAAAAAATATCCTTTATTTTCAGGAAGTTTTGATCTAAAGATGCAGAAATTTCTAATTTTTGTTGGCTAACTGGATGAAATAGGCTCAATTTTTCAGAATGTAATAACAAGCGATCTACTGAAAAATAATCAGCAAATGCACGATTTTGATGTAAATCGCCATATTGCGTATCACCAATAATCGGGTGAAAAATATGTTTTAAGTGGCGTCGCAACTGATGTTTTCTACCTGTATGCGGAATTAATCTTACCAAACTGTAACGAGCTGTTTGATGCTTCCCTACTGCAAAAGGTAATTCCATTGTTGCTAAACTTTGATAATCAGAAATAGCGGTTTGTGCCTCTTTTTCCTGAGTTGCAAATTTATCAGCAATTTTATCCAGCTTGGGTTTTAATGGATAATCAATACGATCACAACCTCGCAAATAACCGCGAACCACTGCTAGATAACATTTTTCAACTTGCTTATTCTCAAATTGCAGGCACATTTGCTTAGCAATTTCGCTATTTAATGCAAATAACAGTACACCCGAAGTAGGGCGATCTAAACGATGAATAGGAAACACATGCTGCCCGATTTGATCGCGCAACGTTTGCATTACAAATTGGGTTTCATGTTTATCAAGCCAACTCCGATGTACTAACATTCCCGCAGGTTTATTGACGGCAACTAAAAATTCATCTTGATACAAAATTTCTAATGATGGTTGATTACTCATTAGTCAATAACACCTCAATTTTTTGCACAGGAATCAATAACATTGGTAAATGAGGATGATCTTTTAACGCTTCTTCCAAATAAGGTGAAATAGCAATGGCATTTGGTAATTCTGCTTCTGCTTCAATCAACGCCATCATTTTCGGGATAAAAATCCATTGCAGCCATTCGGTTGGTTCCATAGTATCTAAGGCAAAAGGTTGTTCGCTGGCAAACGCAGACTCTGGTGGCGCTTGATATTGCCATAATTGATGTTGTTGCATTATTTGTTCTAATTCTTTCAAATAATCCACTAATAAATCATTTTTTTGCATAACAGACCTCATTTTATCAATTAAATATTTAGATTCTTGCTAGAAAAGCATAGTATATGCTCTTTGTCGTTTTGATAGGAGCATTTAATGTTTTTAACCAAAGTCACTTTTCTTACCGAGAAGCAACAACGTTATGATATTAATCAAGCTCTACGTTATTGTAATCAATTAATTGATGCATGGCGTTATAATGGGCAAATTATTGGGCGCGAAATTCCTGTCAGTTACCAATTTTCAGACGATGATTTATTATGCTTTGAAATTCATGTTAACTGCCCAGAACAAACCTCTTTACAACCGGAATATAATAGCGATTTTGTCCAACAAGCGTTTGCTAATTTAGACAACATAGGTGTCCGTTTAGATCACTATGAAATATCGGCAATCGATCTTAATTCTGATGAAAATTTGTCTGATATTAGTGCAGCCAATGAATTGGTGCTCTATACCAACTATCTAAAAAGTAGTTCACCAGTTTGTTCGTTAGATACATTAGCACCTATACCGTTATATCATTTATGTCATCAGCATGCTCAATTAGGTATGCGCTGTATTAAATGGGAAGAAAATTGGCAAGCTTGTGACCAATTGCAAATGAATGGCGATATTTTAGAACAGGCTGCAGTACAACAAATTAGCGAATACAACAGCTTATTATTTAAACAAGGCTATGCGCTACGCCAACAATTAGAACATTATTTACAAAAACCAGTTTATTATTATCTATATCGGATCGGTGGCGAAAATTATCAACAAGAACAAGCACGTTGCTGTCCTGGTTGTGGTAGAAAATGGTTATTAGAACAACCTATTAATATTTTTAATTTCAAATGTGACCATTGCCGCCTTGTTTCCAATATTGCATGGGAATTGCAATAATTGTTTAATTAAAAAGGATATTTATATGACAACTTATGCTGATGCTTCTCTTTCTGCCTTAACTTTAGGTAAAAAGACAGCTTATGCCGAACATTATCAACCAACACTCTTACAAGCAGTTCCTCGTCACCTAAATCGTCAACAATTAGGTATTACTGAACAACAACCTTTTTCACAAGGTGCCGATATTTGGACACTGTATGAATTATCTTGGCTTAATCATAAAGGTGTGCCACAAGTGGCAATTGCTGACGTTTATCTTGATTTTCGCAGTGAGAATCTAATTGAATCGAAAAGTTTTAAACTTTATCTCAATAGTTTTAATCAAACGCGTTTCGCTACCGTTGAAGAAGTACAACAAACCATCCAAAAGGATTTAACTCAATGTGCAAAGGGTGAAGTACAAGTTGTATTACATTCTTTAGATGAGTATCAACAACAGCCTATCGCTCATTTTGCTGGTATCTGCATCGATCAACAGGATATTGAAATTGATAATTACCAATTTAACCCTGAGTTATTAACCAATTGTGCTGATCAACAAAGCGAAGTGATTGAACAAACTTTGGTCAGTCATCTACTAAAATCAAACTGTTTAATTACACAACAACCTGATTGGGGCAGCGTTCAAATCCATTATGTCGGTAAGCCAATTGATCAAGAAAAATTGTTACGTTATTTAATCTCTTTTCGGCAACATAACGAATTTCATGAACAATGTGTCGAACGTATTTACTGTGATTTAATGCGTTTTGCTCAACCAGAAAAATTAACCGTATATGCACGTTATACTCGACGTGGCGGCCTAGACATCAATCCGTTTCGTTCAAATTTTGAGACATTACCTGCTAATTTACGTCTAGCTCGCCAATAAACTAGGAGGAATTGATGAGCGTTTATTATATTAATCCACGAGGAAGTATGGATCAGCTTTCTCATTTAGAAGTTGCCCGCTTAAAACAAGGTGCGGAGGGCGATCTTTATCCACTATATCGTAACTGCTCTCTTGCAGTGCTTAACTCTGGTGCGGTGACGGATAATAGCCGCGAATTACTTGGCCAATATCCTGATTTTGCCATTAATTTATGCGCACGTGAACGTGGTATTGCCTTAGAACTACATAATCCACCGCCTAGTGCTTTTGTTGATGATAAGATTATCCGCAATATCCAATATCATTTATTTGCGGTGTTACGTGATATTATTTTTGCACAAATTAACCAAGAGCGTTTTCGTGGATCTTATCTTCCGCAAGCTAAACCAAGTGAACGTATTACCAACCAAGTTTTCTCGATCTTGAGAAATGCTAAAGCCTTACCGATTGGGGAAGATCCTAATTTAGTCGTTTGTTGGGGCGGACACTCCATCAATGAAGTTGAATACAGTTACTGTCGTGCAGTTGGTTTAGAATTAGGTTATCGTGAATTAAATGTGGTTACAGGCTGTGGCCCAGGTGTTATGGAAGCGCCAATGAAAGGTGCAGCGATTGGCCACGCAAATCAACGTTTCAAAAGCAGTCGTTTTATTGGTATTACCGAACCATCAATTATTGCTTCTGAACCGCCTAACCCGATTGTGAATGAATTGATTATTATGCCTGATATTGAAAAACGTTTAGAGGCATTTACGCGGTTAGGACACGTATTTTTAATTTTTCCAGGCGGCCCTGGTACATTCGAGGAGTTTTTGTTCTTACTTGGGATTAAATTACATCCAGAAAATCAAGCACAAGAAATTCCATTAATTTTGACTGGACCAGCAGCTTGTGCTGATTATTTCAATGCGATTGATCGCTTTGTTGAAAAAGTATTAGGTGAAAAAGCGCGTCAGCAATATGAAATTATTATTGATGATCCGGTGCTAGTCGCACGTAAAGCAAAACAAGCTATGGAACTGATCAAGCAACAACGTTATCAACGTGGTGATTCTTATAGCTTTAACTGGGCAGTTAAAATTGATCCCGTTTTACAAGCGCCTTTTGAGCCAACACATCAAGCAATGGCTGCATTAGATTTACATCTCAATCAACCTTTGATGGATTTGGTATCTAATTTACGTCGTGCCTTTTCGGGTATCGTCGCTGGTAATATTAAGCCTGATACAATTGATGAAGTGGAAAAACATGGAGTCTTTAAATTACATGGCGATCCAATGGTATTAGAGCAAATGGAAATTCTGTTGAAATCTTTTGTTGCACAGCATCGGATGAAATTACCAAGTGCTGAGGCGTATGTGCCTTGTTATGAAATTGTGCGTTAATATTTTAATAAGAGTGTGTAAATTACACACTCTTCTATATCAAATCCAGTTATAAACGCCGTACCTGCCAGAAAGCCTTACTCCAATAAGGATTATCCAAAGAGGAATAAATGACACCGCCTGATGTAGAAGCATGTAAGAATTGATTATTTTTTACATAAATTCCTACATGATAGCCATTAGGACCTCTACCGGTCTTAAAGAACACCAAATCGCCTGTCTGAATATCATCTAGTGGTACTTTTATACCAACTTGTGATTGTGCTGTCGTTGTTCTCGGTAATTGAATAGAAAAACGATCCGCAAAAGTACGCATCACAAAACCAGAACAATCAACACCACTGCGTGTATTGCCACCAATACGGTATGGTGTACGATACCACTCATGTTGTTGTTCGCTCAATTGTGCCATAGTATAAATTGGATCTGGCATTCGACTGTGATAAGAACGGTGTTGATAGCTTGAGCAAGCAGCTAAACCTACCGCAACACTAATTACCACACTAGTTTTTATTGCAGATATCACTTTTACTAACACATCGTTTCTCCACGTTTTATCACTAAAATCATGTTGAAAAGAAAAAAGTATTCCCCTCACTAGGGAAATACTTTTCTTTATGAATTAGCCTTTTGGTTTCGATTTCTCAACACGCGCCCGCAATTTTTGTCCAGCTTTAAACACGACAACACGACGTGCGGTAATAGGTACATACTCCCCTGTTTTTGGGTTTCTGCCTGGACGAGGGGTTTTATCGCGTAATTCAAAATTACCAAATCCAGAGAGTTTTACATCTTCACCAGCTTCTAAAGCAAGACGAATTTCTTCAAAAAATGACTCGACCAATGCTTTCGCATCATTTTTATTGAGGTCAAATTTATCAATTAAATTTTCAGCGAGTTCTACTTTTGTTAATGTCATAGATTAATCTCTCAAATAAGCATTTAACTTCTCTTTCAATGCAGACAACACGGCATTCACCACTGCTGAAATTTCCTCATCACTTAATGTTTTTTCTTTATCTTGCAACACTAAGCTGATTGCCAAACTTTTTGTTCCTTCTGCAACACCTGGGCCTTGATAAACATCAAATAAATTAATTTGTGTTAATTGTGCACCTGCAGCTTCACGACAAACGGCTAATACATCATCTGCTGCGATATTGTCAGCAACGATAATAGCGAGATCGCGACGATTTGCTGGGAAACGAGAAATTTCTTTGGCTTGAATTACATCTTTATGTGCAATCCGATTCCATAATACTTCAAACACAACAACTTTACCATTTAAATCAAGACGTTGCGCTACACGAGGGTGGATTGTACCAATGAAACCAATTTCTTCGCCATCAAGCATAATGGCTGCAGATTGTCCCGGATGTAATGCCGGATACGATTTTGCAACAAATTTAATATTTTTTCCAGCATTAGTCAGATCAAAAATACTCTCCAAATCACCTTTTAAATCAAAGAAATCAACGCTTTCTGATTTAATTGCCCAATGCTCTGCATGGCGAGTTCCTGTGATCACACCACCAAGAACAAATTCTTGACTCACGCCACTTTCCGCAGCACTATCTGGAATAAAGCGCAATCCAGCTTCAAATAGGCGAATACGAGATTGTTGACGATTTTGGTTATAAGCTACAGCACCAAGTAATCCACTTAGTAAAGAAACACGCATTGCTGACATTTCAACAGAGATTGGATTTGGTAGCACCAATGCTTCTTGTTGTGGATGCAACAATTGTTGTACTTTTGGATCGACAAAGCTATAAGTAATTGCTTCCTGATAATCATGTTCAACCAATGCTGTTTTAATACGGCTTAATGCAACATCTGCTTCTTTATGCTCACGCATCATTAAATGTGCTAATGGTGCATTATTTGGAATGGTGTTGTAACCATAAATACGTGCAACTTCTTCGATTAAGTCTTCTTCAATTTCAATATCGAAACGCCAGCTAGTTGGAATAACTGTCCACACATCATTAGCAAAACTAACTTGGAAACCTAAACGTTGGAAAATATCTGTTACAGTTTCAGTTGGAATAACGTGCCCTAATAGACTATCCAATTTTTCACGACGTAAAGTAACTGGTTTTAATTGCGGTAAATGTTTTTCATCTGCTACTTCACAAATTTCACCGACTTCACCACCACAAATTTCCACTAATAATGCTGTCGCACGTTCCATTGCATAACGTTGTAATTGGAAATCAACACCACGCTCAAAACGGTGTGAAGCATCAGTATGTAAACCATATTGTCTTGCACGACCAGTAATCGCTAATGGTGCAAAAAATGCTGATTCTAAAATTACATCTTTAGTATTTTCATTAACTCCGCTTGCTTCACCGCCAAAAATACCCGCCATCGCTAGTGGGCCATTTTGGTCAGCAATTAATAAAGTGTTTTCTTTTAATTCTGCAGTTGAACCATCTAATAATACTAAGGTTTCTCCAGCTTTAGCCATTCTAACTTGCACAGGTTGTGCGACTTTAGCTGCATCAAAAGCGTGCATTGGTTGGCCTAATTCCAACAAAATATAGTTGGTAATATCAACAACAGGATCGATAGAACGAATGCCACAACGGCGTAATTTTTCTTGCATCCAAATTGGGGTTGCCGCTTTCACATTGACATTTTTCACAACACGTAATAAATAACGTGGGCAAGCTTCAGGTGCTTGTAATTCAATCGCTACTTTATCGCTAATTGTGGTTGTTACTGGTGAAAATTGTAGTTCATTCAATTCAGCTCTATTGACTACTGCCACTTCACGAGCTACACCACGAATACTTAAACAATCAGCACGATTTGGCGTTAAACTAATTTCAATTGCTTGATCATTAAGATTGAAATATTCACGAATATCCATTCCTACTGGTGCATCTGCCGGTAATTCAATAATGCCAGAGCCATCAGCTGAAATTGCTAATTCAGCATAAGAACACAACATTCCTTCTGACGGTTGACCACGTAATTTTGCTTTCTTAATTTTGAAATCACCCGGTAATACCGCACCGACTTTTGCACAAGCTACTTTTAACCCTTTACGGCAATTTGGCGCACCGCAAACAATATCTAATAATTCACCTGTACCAACATCCACTTTGGTAACACGCAATTTATCGGCATCTGGGTGTTGCGCACACTCGACAACTTCACCAACCACTACATTACTAAATTCGCCTGCAACCGCTTCGACACCATCGACTTCTAAACCAAGCATAGTAATTTGGTCACATAATTGTTCAGTAGTAATTGCAGGGTTAACCCATTCTCTTAGCCATGATTCATTAAATTTCATTTAAATTCTCTCCCCTGCAAATTAGTTAAATTGTTTTAAGAAACGAAGATCATTTTCAAAGAATGCACGTAAATCTGTCACGTTGTAACGAAGCATTGTTAAACGTTCTACACCCATTCCTACCGCAAAACCAGAATATTCATTTGGATCAATACCAACATTGCGCAATACATTCGGATGCACCATACCGCAACCTAATACTTCTAGCCATTTACCATTTTTACGCATCACATCCACTTCTGCTGATGGTTCAGTAAATGGGAAATATGATGGACGGAAACGTACTTGTAGATCTTCTTCAAAGAAATTACGTAAGAAATCGTGTAATAAACCTTTTAATTCGGTGAAATTTGCTTTTTTATCTACAAATAATAATTCGATTTGATGGAACATTGGGGTGTGAGTTTGATCGTAATCGTTACGATAAACACGTCCCGGCGCAATAATACGAATTGGCGGACGTTGTTTTTCCATAGTACGAATTTGTACGCCAGATGTTTGAGTACGTAATAAACGCTCTGCATCAAACCAGAAGGTATCGTGATCAGCTCGTGCTGGGTGGTGCGCTGGAATATTTAACGCATCAAAATTATAGTGATCGGTCTCAATTTCCGGTCCAGTTTCCACTGCAAAGCCTAATTCAGAGAAAAATTTCACTACACGTTCAATGGTTAAGGTTACTGGATGTAATCCACCATTTTCCAATTTGCGTCCTGGTAAGCTCACATCAATACGTTCTTTAGCTAATTTCGCATTGAGTTCTGCTTCTTCTAATCCCGCTTTTCGTGCATTTAATGCTGATTGTGCTGCTTGTTTAGCTTCATTAATTTTAGCACCCATAGCTGGACGTTCGTCTGCTGGCACATCGCGTAAACCTTGCATTAATAAAGTGTAAGGTCCTTTTTTACCGAAGTACTCAACACGAATGGCTTCTAACGCTTTGCCATCTTGAGCTGCTGCAATTGCCGCTAAGGCTTCAGCTGTGATCTGTTCTAGGTTTTGCATACCTTTCCTCTATGTTTCTGATATTTGATAAAACGTTTAAAAATGGTCATAAAAAAAGCCTCCATAATTAGGGAGGCTTGTCAGTTTAATTTTGGCAAGAATTTTTAGTTAAACCAATCGCCTCTTAGAAACTAAGAGTTAAAAAATCGAAAACTAAAAAACAACTTGCTCATATTTAAACTGGTTCAAATTTGGTTAAAAGTGCTGTAATGATAATACTAACCGCTTCAAAAATCACGCTTTATTCTCGCATTTCTGCAATTTCTTGTACAAGCACCGAAGCAATTTGCTCTTTTACTGAATCATCACTGAAATGCCCCTCTTTTGGTGCAGATACACACTGAAAAAAACGGCCTCGAAAAGTAAAAGCTAATACCGCAGCGTGCAAATAACAACGATCAACCCTTTCTGTTTTATCGCCATATAATGGGTCACCCAAAATTGGACTACCTAGGCTTTTCATTGCCACTCGTAATTGATGTGTTTTACCAGTTTGTGGTTTTAATACAAATAGGCGCAATTTACTTTCACAACTAACAGAATAAAAACGTGTAATTGCCGGTTGTGTTTGTGTAGGCGTTAATTTCCACATACCACGACGTGTCCGCACCATATCACCACGAATTAACCCTTGCTTTTTCTTTGGTTTTTCTCGTGCTAATGCTAAATAGATTTTTTGAATTTGATGTTCAGCAAATAATGTTGATAACTCCGCTGCCGCTTCTCGATTTAAAGCTAATAACAGTAATCCTGAAGTACTTTTATCCAGTCGGTGTACCAACCAAACCTGCGATACTTGTAATTGCTTTGTAACTAATGTTGTTAAGCCAATCTCAGCATCATCTTTATGAACACTCACGCCTTGTGGTTTATCGATAATGACAAAATCTTCTGTCTGATAAAGAATAGAAAAATTCATCAATTATTTTTTCCTTGGCACTGGAATTACACTCGCTAAAGCATGAGGTACATAAAGTTCTTCTAAATAAGTTGCATCTTCATCACTCAAGTCGAAATCTACTGCTTTTACCGCGTCAAGAAAATGGTGAGTTTTAGTTGCCCCAACAATTGGTGCAGCAGCACCACGTTTAAAATGCCACGCTAGCGCAATTTCTGTCATTGAAACACCATAACGTTCTGCTAACTCCGCCACTCTTGCAACAATTGCTAAATCGCTCTCTTTAGTTTTATCATATTTTCCTTTTAAGCCTTTATCTAATGCCCAGCGTTTAGAATCACTTCCCCAATTGGCACGAGCAAGATGCCCTCCAGCTAGTGGTGAATATGGAATTCTGGAAACACCATATTGATCAGCAACAGGAATCAACTCTCTCTCATCTTCCCGATAAATCAAATTATGGTGATTTTGTAAGGTAGAAAATAATGTCCAACCATTCTTCTCTGCAGCAATCTGCATATTATGAAATTGATAACCGTACATCGCAGATGCACCAATTGCTCTGACTTTTCCAGCAACAATTAGCTGATGTAAGGTTTCCATTGTTTCTTCAATCGGTGTGTTGTAATCAAAACGATGGATTTGATAAAGATCGAGATAATCCGTACCAAGCCGTTGTAAAGATCCATCAATCTCGCGATTAATCGCAGCTCGTGATAACGCACCTTCATTGTAAAAGACTTTGGATGCCAAGACGACTTTCTCTCTAGCAACACCTAATTGTTTTAACGCTTTCCCTAGATACTCTTCACTAGTACCATGTGAATAGCAATTTGCAGTATCAAAAAAATTAACGCCGCACTCTAACGCTTGTTTAATCATCGCCGTCGTTTGTTCTTGATCCAATGTCCATAAATGGAAATCTTCCGATGGTTTTCCATAAGACATACAACCTACACAAATTCTTGATACTTCAATTTCTGTATTGCCTAATTTTACATATTTCATACTATCCTCACTTAACTTGGCAACGCACTCAATCCAGTTTGAGCGCAACTAGCATACTGCGCATTCCAAAGCGATGCTAGAAAATTTACGCTAGCGATTACAAAATCACTTGCATAGATTTTTCCAATTAAATCAAGCAATTTTTTTGGCAAAATTTAATTTAAAAAGATTGCGATCTTGTGAACATTGCAGGATCATAAAAAGGCAAAAATACTTTCTATTACTATGCAAATATTTATTTTTTATTAAAGGAGAACATGATGAAACAACATCAATATCAAATTACCGTAGATTATCTCGCTGATCATGAAGGGAATGCAGTCAATCAACAAATTCAATTTAATGCCCCTAACCACGACAATATTTTTCGGATTATTGAATTAACCCAACAACGAGAAGGATTTACACCAGAAATGGCACAACGGTTTGCTGTAGGTTTAAAATTGATGACAGAAGTCGTTATGGAACATCGCGATAATCCGCTCTTTAAAGAGCTGCGGCCAATGATTACAGAAATGATGAAAGTAATTAAAGGAAAAAGCAGAAAAGAATAATTTCATCCTAATGTCCTTATTTTCCAATAAATCAATTCCATTCTAGTTTTCACTACACCAATAGAATGGAATTGTAGTGAAACCATTTCATTAGTCATATCCCCAAACGCCTTATTTTTATTAGCCAATGTAACAAAAATATTAAAAATAATGGTTGTTATAATTTAAAAAACCTTTACATTAAGCGCTAATTCATTCGAAAACTTAGGAGTAATTATATAATGTTAAGTACTATCATTAATCTCATTGTCTTTATCGGTCTATTATGGCTGATCAAAGCTTATTTTAAACGCTCGGATAATCTTTCCCGTACAGTGCTAGTGGGGTTAATTATCGGGGTTATCTTTGGCGGTGTGTTACAGCTAATCTATCAAATTGACTCTCCGGTCTTAGCTGAAACCATTAATTGGATCAACATTGTCGGCAACGGTTATGTCCGTTTATTACAAATGATCGTAATGCCTTTAGTGTTAGTTTCTATCCTTTCCGCGATTTCTCGGTTACATGATGCTAGCTCACTCGGTAAAATCAGTTTTAGCGTACTTTCCATTCTCTTAATTACTACTGCAATTTCAGCGATTATCGGGATTGCGATGACCAATCTATTCCATCTTTCTGCAGAAGGTTTAACTTCTGGTGCACGCGAAATCGCGGCTAATGAGAAAGTATTAGGGCGCGCGGCGCAACTTGATGGTTTAACCATTCCAAGTATGATCCTTTCGTTTATTCCGAAAAATCCATTTGCCGAGTTAACAGGGGCAAATCCGACATCTATTATTAGTGTGGTAATTTTTTCAGCTTTTTTAGGTGTTGCGATTTTAAGTATTCGCAAAAAAGATCAAGCGTTATCAGAACGCATTGCCCAAGGCGTTGATACCTTAAATAAATTAGTGATGAGTTTAGTGCGTGTTGTCATTCGCCTTACTCCTTACGGTGTGTTAGCGTTAATGACTAAGGTTGTAGCAACTTCAAGTTTAACCGATATTTTGAATTTAGCCGGTTTTGTAGTTGCCTCTTATTTAGCCATTATTTTGATGTTTATTGTTCATGGCTTATTACTGACATTGGTTAAGGTCAATCCACTTAGTTATTATCAAAAAGTTTCTCCAACGCTACTTTTTGCCTTCACCTCACGTTCTAGCGCCGCCACCATTCCATTAAATATTGAAACACAAATCAACAAATTAGGTGTTTCTAGTGCGATTGCTAACTTCTCTGCCTCTTTTGGGGCAACCATTGGACAAAATGGTTGCGCAGGGATTTATCCGGCAATGTTAGCAGTGATGGTTGCGCCAACTGTGGGCATTGATCCAACTTCTATTCATTTTCTTGCTACTTTAGTGCTTGTTGTCACTATCTCTTCATTTGGGATTGCAGGTGTTGGCGGCGGAGCAACCTTTGCAGCGATTATTGTATTATCAACAATGGGATTACCATTAACCTTAGTCGGTTTATTAATTTCTATTGAACCATTAATTGATATGGGACGTACTGCACTCAATGTGAACGGTGCGATGACAGCTGGTACAATTTCTAGCCGTTTATTAAGACAAACTAATGAAAGCCCAACTGCATAATGATGCATAAAAAAGGCAGTGTTAATACACTGCCTTCTCCTACCATATTTTAATCAAAGTTAAATTTTCTCTGGAAGTTCATCTTCAAACACGCAGTTTTCCGCTTCATAAACCTCTTTGTCATAGCTTAATAACGGCCCTACTTTCCAGATATTTTCTGCATAATCAATAATCGAACGGTCAGATGAGAAATAACCCATATTCGCAGTATTGATTAATGCTGATTTCGCCCACACTTGTGGATTACGATAATGCTGATCAACTTGTTTTTGAATTTCCACATAAGAACGGAAATCGGCCATTACTTGGTAGTAATCACTGAACAGATTTAATTCATTTTGATAACGCATTACATCTTGTGGTGAGAAACGACCAGAAGTAATTTGTTGCACAATTTCGTGTAATTGTGGATCTTTTTCAAAGAACTCAAACGGTGAATAACCTTTCGCACGCAATGCTTCCACTTGTTCAACGGTATTACCGAAAATAAAGACATTTTCTTGTCCTACCATATTCAAGATTTCTACATTCGCACCATCTAAAGTACCCACAGTTAATGCTCCATTAAGAGCAAATTTCATATTGCTGGTACCTGACGCTTCTGTACCTGCTAATGAAATTTGTTCGGATAAATCAGCAGCAGGAATAATAATTTGCGCAAGACTTACACCATAGTTAGGGATAAATACCACTTTAATTAAATCACGAATACGGCCATCATTATTGATAACATTCGCTACATCATTAATTAAATTGATGATTTTTTTCGCTGTATGGTAAGCACTTGCTGCTTTTCCAGCAAAGATGAATACACGTGGTGTCCAATCCGCATCTGGGTTTTGCAAGATTTGGTTATAACGATAAATAATGTGTAATACATTCAATAATTGGCGTTTATATTCGTGAATACGTTTCACCTGTACGTCAAATAGCGCGTGTGGATTCACCTCAATGCCAAGGTTAGTTTTAATGTAATCCGCTAAACGTTGTTTATTAGCAAATTTCACACGTTGGAAATCTTGCAAGAAGCTTTCATCATCAACAAATTGATTTAATTTGCTAAGCTCTTCTAAATCTTTACGCCAACCTTTGCCAATACGACTGTCAATTAATGCAGATAAGCCCGGATTGGCGATTGCCAACCAACGACGCGGTGTTACACCGTTAGTCACATTAGTAAAGCGATCTGGATAAATGTTCGCAAAATCAGCAAAGATTGATTTCACCATCAAATCAGAGTGAATTTTTGCCACACCATTGATCTTATAAGAACCAATAACCGCTAACCACGCCATACGCACACGACGACCATTATCTTCATCGATAATAGACACACGACGGATAAGATCTTCACCATAACCTTGAGCACGTAAACCATTTAAGAAATATTCATTGATTTCTAAGATAATTTGTAAATGACGCGGCAAAATAGTGCCAAGCATTTCAATTGGCCAAGTTTCTAATGCTTCACTCATTAAGGTATGGTTAGTGTAAGAGAAGATCTTACAACACATTTCCCACGCTTGTGTCCATTCATAACCATGTTCATCAATTAATAAACGCATTAATTCAGGGATTGCCAATACTGGGTGCGTATCATTTAAATGGATTGCGACTTTATCTGCTAAATTGTCTAAATTATCAAAAATATCAAGATGACGACGTAAAATGTCTTGTACTGAAGCAGAAGTTAAGAAATGTTCCTGGCGTAAACGTAATTCACGTCCCGCAGTAGTTGAATCATCTGGATATAACACACGTGATACGTTTTCAGAGAAATTTTGTTTCTCCATTGCCGCAAAATAATCACCGCGGTTAAAATCATTTAAACTAAAGGCATCACTAGATTGTGCTGACCATAGACGTAATGTATTCGAAATATCATTATCATAACCAGGAATCAGTTGATCGTAACCTAATGCCACCACTTCATCTGATGGTTTCCAAATACACTTATTATTTTCATAATAAATTTGTCCACCAAAACGAATTGGAATTTTCTTACTCGGACGGTTGTATTCCCAAGCGATATTTTGCGCTAACCAACCATCTGGTTTTTCCACTTGACGGCCATTTTCAATTTCTTGCTTAAACATACCGTAATCATAGCGAATGCCATAACCGGTAGCCGGGATACGTAAAGTGGCTAAACTATCTAAAAAACACGCCGCAAGACGACCTAAACCACCATTTCCTAAACCTGGATCTTCTTCCTGATTAAGAATAGCATCAAAATCTAAACCAAGTTCAGTAAAGGCTTGTTTCATCGCTTCATAGACATTCTCAGCAATCAGTGCATTACTAAACGCACGTCCCATTAAGAATTCCATAGAAAGATAGTAAACGCGACGTGATTTTTCATGTTTAATCGCACGACGAGTATGTAAACGTGATTGTGCACTTAAATCACGCACTGTATAAAGCGCTGCATTTAACCAGTTAGTTAATTTTGCTTCTGATGGTTCACAGCATAAATTATAGATAAGTTTTGAAACAATGGTTGCTTTAAGGGATTCAACATCTCTGGCAGGTGCATTATAGGAAAATTTAATTTTATTTGATGGCATTTCTGATCTCCAACTTAAAAATGGAAAATTTTGCGGCGGGTATCCTATGTTATTTTGGCGATTTTTTCAATGAAAAACGCACACTATTTACACGAAAATCGCATAAATATTCATTATTTCATAATAATCAGAAGATTTTCTCCAACCGTAAGATTATGATTTTAAAAAACTTATTCACACAAAAGACAAAACACACAAAAAATAAATAGTGTATGTAAAATAACTTACACACACTATTTTAGAAAATAACAATGCGCCGGCTATTTGTTATACAACGCTAAATAACTTTTTGCTGCTTTTTGCCAGCTAAAATCTTGTTGCATTGCTGTTGATCTGATCAAGCTCCATTGACGCGGTTTTTGCCAAATTTCTAACATTTTATCTATCGCATAAAGGAAGCCATTTACATCAGCATGCAAGAACACAAATCCTGTTGCACTCTTCTCTTTTTGCGTTTCTGGGGTTGTATCCACCACAGTATCTGCAAGTCCTCCGGTAGCACGCACTAATGGTAATGTACCATATTTCAAACCATATAATTGTGTTAACCCACAAGGCTCAAAACGGCTTGGTACTAAAATAACGTCGCCGCCAGCAACCATACGATGTGATAACGCTTCATTATAAGTAATTTTTACCCCAATTTGCTGTGGATAAGTCGCTGCTAAATGACGTAAGCTCTCTTCAAAATGTGGTGCGCCCGAACCTAAAACAGCTAATTGGATACCTTTTTTCACCATTGCTTCAGCAGCAGCAATCACTAAATCAGCACCTTTTTGTTCTACTAAGCGAGTTACCATCACCAATAATGGTGCTTCTGCATTTTGTACTAAGCCAAATTCCGCTTGTAACTCCTCTTTATCTTTTTTCTTACCTTGCATTTTGCCGACTTTATAGGTTTTGGCAATATTAGTATCAGTGGCAGGATTCCACACTTGCTCATCAACCCCATTCAAAATGCCATGTAAACGTTGTTCTGCTGCTCTTGTTTGTAATAAACCTTCAAAGCCATACGCCATTGCTGGATCAGTAATTTCTCGTGCATATGTTGGACTTACAGCTGTAATTTCATCAGCATAATAAAGTCCTGCTTTGAGGTAAGAAATTTGTCCATAAAATTCTAAGCCATCAACGTGGAAAAAATGATGCGGTAATTGCAAATCTGCCATATGGCGTGCATCAAATAAACCTGCGTAGGCTAAATTATGAATAGTGAAGATTTTTTTAACCGGTAAATTCCAAGCCACCGCATAAGCGCCAGCTAAACCAGCTTGCCAATCGTGCATATGCAATACATCAGCAGCGCCCCACCAAGTATCTGCACCGGCAGCTAATGCTGCACCTGTCCAACCAAGAATAGCAAAGCGTAAATAATTATCGGCATAATCTTGATAATATTCGTTGTGATATGGATTACCTTGACGATTGAATAGATGTGGCGCATTAATTAAATAGATACCAATTCCTTGATATTCAGCATGACGAATTTCAATATGTCCAGCAAAAGTAAATAGATGCAGTGAATGTTCATGTTGCAGCTTCTCTGCTACTGCTGGATACATAGGTAACACTACTCTGACATCCATTCCCTCTGCTTGCTGAGCAAATGGTAATGCACCCATTACATCAGCTAATCCGCCAGTTTTGATCAAAGGATAGAGTTCAGAACAGATATGAAGTACTTTCATTGTAAAATTTAATCCTTACTTTTTAATGATGAAATATCCACTTTCCCGTTGTTGATCTCCCGAAAAAGTGGATATCAATATTGATTATACGAGCTTAAAAGTAAATTTATTCACTTACTGCAGCTGTATCTTCTTCTTGCTGTTGTTTTGCTAATAATTTTTCTAACATTGGTTCGGTAACTAATACAATATTACCTTGACTGCTGATTCTAAAGCGTTGGCGATCAACATCTAAATCAACCCCAATTTGCATACCGTCTGGAATCTTACAGTTACGATCGATAATACAACGGCGTAATACACAATTCTTACCAATTTTCACTTGTGGCAAAATCACCGCATATTCAATTTTTGATCCCTCTTCAACACGAACATGATCAAATAGCACTGAATTACTAATTTCCGCATCAATGATAACACCACTACCGCCAATCAATGAATTATCAATAGTTTGTTTATGCGGATGCTTGTAGAAGAATTTTGTCGGTAAAGTTTGTTTAGGTACAGTACGAATCGGCCAAGATTGATCGAACATATTTAATTGTGGTTTTTCACTGACAAGGTCAATATTCGCTGCCCAATAACTTTCTAAGGTACCAACATCACGCCAATAAATTAAGCCTTGTGTATTTCTACCTTTACTTGAACGTTCAAATGGGTGTGCATAGAGCAAACCTTCTTCTACCATTGCTGGGATAATATCTTTACCAAAGTCATGAGAAGTATTTTCGTAGCTTGCTTCTCTTTCGAGAATTTCATAAAGATAATCTGCATCGAATACATAAATTCCCATTGAGGCTAAAGAAGAATTTGGTTTGTCTGGCATTGTTGGTGGATCAGATGGTTTTTCCACAAACGCTTCTACTTTAAGTTTGTCATTAACCGCCATTACACCAAATGCTTTCGCATCTTCTTTTGGCACTTCAATACAGCCAACGGTCGCTTTACCACCAAACTCGATATGATCTTCGATCATACGCATGTAATCCATTTTATAGATATGGTCACCGGCAAGAATTAACACATATTTTGGACGATAGTGATCTTTCATAATTGGCACGTTTTGCCATACTGCATCCGCAGTACCACGATACCAGGTAGAATCATTTAATTGTTGACGCGCAGGAAGCATATCGACAAAATGTCCACGTTCACGCGGTAAGAAAGACCATCCATGTTGTAAATGACGTAATAATGAATGTGCCTCGTATTGCGTAATTACTCCAATTTTTAATAGACCAGAATTTAAACAATTCGACAAAGCAAAATCAATAATACGATGTGCGCCACCAAAGTAAACTGCTGGTTTTGCACGACGATCCGTCATTTCATGTAAACGAGAACCTCTACCACCCGCTAGGATAAGCACTAACGTATCATTCGCTATACTTTCCCGAGTTGGAATAGGATTAATTTTGGTTGCTGCGCTCATAATATTCTCCTGTAATATCTATGTTAAGACAGTGACTGCGTTAAGATTACAATACCGAGTTGTGCAACAATCGCTTGCGATTGCTGTAGCTCAAGCCCTTCGCCAAACCGTTTTTGCCAATGCCCTTCTGGTAATAGAAAAGTTTGTGCTGTACGGTTGGCATTAAAAAGTAGTAAATACTTTCCTTGTAATAACAACATTAAGGTTCGTCCTTGATGCCAATCTTGTGTCTGCATTGGTTGTCCATCTGCGCGGAACCACTGTGCATTTTCAGTATTCCACCAATCATCATAAACACCCGCAGACGCCATTTCTTTACGTAAGGTAATAAGCTCTGCTACATACTGTTGTAATGAATCATCAGCTTGTTGCCAATTCAACCAAGTCAATTCATTATCTTGGCAATAGCAATTATTATTGCCTTGCTGGCTATGACCAATTTCGTCACCAGCCAATAACATTGGTGTTCCTAACGCCAATAGTTGTGTTGCTAACAACGCTTTTTTACTCAATAAACGTTGTTTAATAATTTCAGGATTTGTACTTTCTCCTTCTTCACCATGGTTAAAGGAAAAATTATGGTTATCACCATCTCGGTTATCTTCACCATTATTATGATTATGTTTTTGGTTATAACTCACTAAATCCTGTAAATTAAATCCGTCATGCGCAGTCACAAAATTAATCGAACTGCGCGCTGCTCGACCTTTATATTGGAATAGATCGGCACTACCAGCAAAACGTAACGCTAATGCTCCCAATTCTTGACTATCATTCAGCCAAAATTGCCGCATATCACCACGAAAACGATCATTCCATTCACTAAAAAAGTGTGGAAAACCACTTAATTGATAACCGCCATCTCCAATATCCCAAGGTTCGGCGATCATCTTGCAAGGTGCTAATACTGGATCTTGCGCCATCGCTAAAAAGAGCGCTGCATTCTGTTTAAATTCCGGTGTTCTTCCTAATAACGGTGCTAAATCAAAACGAAAACCGTCAATATGAAAATCTTCCACCCAATAGCGCAAACAATCCATCACCCATTGCAAAACTCGTGGTTCTGATAAATTCAAGCTATTACCGCATCCCGTCCAATTCAAATAATGTTGGTGCTGGTCATGCCAATAATAAAGCTGATTATCAATGCCGCGTTGGCAAAACGTTGGCCCGCCAATATCATTCTCTGCGGTATGGTTAAACACCACATCCAAAATCACTTCAATGCCTGCTTTATGTAAAGTCTTAATCAGTGATTTCAGTTCTAATAATACCTCTTCTGAGGTAGAAAATCTTTGATCTGGCGCGCAATGTGACAAAACATTGTAGCCCCAATAATTCATTTTCCCCATTTGCTGCAAACGCGGCTCATCTAAATGTAGCATAATTGGCAATAATTCGACGGCTGTTACACCTAAACTTTGTAAATAAGCTACATTTTCAGCTGCGGCTAATCCCGCAAAAGTCCCGCGCAATTTGCGTGGTAATTTCTCATTCAATTGAGAAAAACCTTTAACATGTAATTCATAAATTACCGTTTGTGACCAAGGCGTTCTAAGCGGTTTATCATCTTCCCAGTCAAAAGCGGTATCAACAACGACACTCTTTGGTGCCAATAACCCATTATCTTGTTGATTGAACCATAAAAACGGCATTAATTGCTGTGTGGTTTTAAATTCAGGTATATCAACAATTAATCGACTATATGGATCAAGTAATAACTTCGTCACGTTGTAACAATTTGGCGGTTCCTTACCACCATCAACACGAAAACCATATTTTTGCCCAATGGCAATATTGGTGACAAAGAGGGTAAAACAGTCATGGTTACGATACATTGCATAACGTGTTTCTTGTTGATTTTCATCAAATAAACAAAGCCACGCATGCGTTGCGTGAGGTGCAGCAAGTACAAAATTAAAACCTTCTTTTCCTTGATATACTGCCTTGCTGTAACCTAATGGATAGCTATAACCAATGAATGTTTCCCGCATTAATAACGTTCCCTCTTAAACCAAGTCACTTTTTCGCGTTATTTTTTGTTTTACTATTTTTAGCCACACTTGTTACTTTCTTCGTTGTGGTAGTTTTACTGTTTTTGCTTGTTGTTTTCTTCGCAGTTGTTGTTTTGGCTACTTTCTGTTTAGTTGTTTTATCAACCTGTGATTGTTCTTGTTTATTGGTTTCTTCAATTGCAGGCTCTTTCTCTTCTACAATCTCATTTTCTAAAACAAAATAAACTGCACCAAGTGGCGGAACCTGTACGCTCAATGAATATTTTTTACCATGGCTGGCAATCTTATCGCTCCAAATACCACCTGAATTATGGATACCGCTACCTTTATAACTAGGATCATCTGAATTTAAAATTTCGCGATAGAAACCGCCTTTATTAACGCCAAAACGGTAATTATGTCGAACTTCAGGGGTAAAATTACAAACCACGACCAAAGTTTCCCCATTTTTCGCATAACGCGCAAACACCAATACCGATTGATCAGCATCATCAACTACCAACCACTCAAAACCATTTGGCTGTTGATCTTGTTGCCATAAAGCTGGATAGCGTTGATACATATGGTTCAAATCACGAACCCATTTTTGTACACCGTTATGCCAACCGCCATGTTCTTCATTAAGTAAATACCAATCCAAACTTTCTTGGTAATTCCATTCGCGTCCTTGAGCAAATTCATTTCCCATAAACAATAATTTCTTCCCTGGGAAACCCCACATATAACCATAATACACCCGCAAATTAGCGAATTTTTGCCAGCAATCTCCAGGCATTTTGGTTAAAAGCGAACCTTTACCATGAACCACCTCATCGTGAGAAAGTGGTAACACAAAGTTTTCACTGTATTGATACATCATGCCAAAAGTGAGCAAATTATGATGGTATTTACGATAAATTGGATCGAGTTTCATATAACGTAAAGTGTCATTCATCCAACCCATATTCCATTTGAATTGGAAGCCTAAGCCACCATCCTCAGTCGGATGACTAACGCCTGCAAACGAGGTACTCTCTTCCGCCACTGACAATACGCCGCGTTGTTCATTTTGTAATAACGCATTAGTCCGTTGTAAGAAATTAATCGCCTCTAAATTTTCACGTCCACCATATTGGTTTGGAATCCACTCACCATCTGAACGGCTATAATCACGATAGATCATTGATGCCACTGCATCGACACGTAAGCCATCAAAGCCGTAACGTTCAATCCAATATAAAGCATTGCCAGTGAGGTAATTACGCACTTCATTACGACCAAAGTTATAAATCAAAGTGTTCCAATCTTGATGATAGCCTTCACGTGGATCTGCATGTTCATATAACGCTGTACCATCAAATTTAGCTAAGCCATATTCATCAGTTGGGAAATGGCCAACAACCCAATCAAGCAAGACATAAATCCCTGCTTTATGCGCTTTCTCAAGGAAATAACATAATCCTTTAGCATCACCAAAACGACGTGTTGGTGCATAAAGCCCTAACGGTTGATATCCCCAAGAGCCGTCAAATGGAAATTCTGACAATGGTAATAATTCAATATGGGTGAATCCCATCTCTTTAACGTAATCAATTAATTCGTCGGCCAATTGTTCATAGGTCAGCCAATAATTATTTTCCAAATTGCGGCGCCACGATCCTAGATGTACTTCATAAATACTAATTGGCGCATCAACCGCATTTGCTTTTGCTCTATCTGGATTATACGGTTGTTTTGGTGGCAATTTTGTGACAACAGATGCTGTTTCTGGACGCAATTGTGTACCAAACGCATAAGGGTCAGATTTCAAACGCACTGCTCCATTTGCATCAAGAATTTCAAATTTATATAGACTGCCTTCATCAATATGCGGAATAAAAATTTCCCAAATACCACTTTCGCGATGTAAACGCATCACATGACGACGACCATCCCATTGGTTAAAATCACCCACCACAGAAATACGACGTGCATTTGGCGCCCATACACTAAAATTCACCCCAGGCACATAGCTGTTCTCTGTCAAATGTGCACCTAACGCTTCATACGGACGTTGATGTGTTCCTTCTCTAAGCAACCAATTATCCATATCAAATAGACAAGATGGGAAACGATAAGGATCTTCTTGATAAATTGCTGTTGTACTATTTTCATATTCAATCTTAAACAAATAGTGCAGATCCGCTGTCGCTCGCGGCAATAACGCCACAAAGAAACCTCGTTCATCAACACGTTGCATTTCGGCTAAACAGTGATTTTTTTGCCGATTATAGATGGACACCTGTTTTGCATCTGGTAACAATGCTCGAATCACTAAACCCTGTTCGGTTTTATGTGGGCCTAAGAATGAAAATGGATCGCCATGTACGGCATTAAACAACTGATCGATTTGTTTATAATCGACGGTAATCATATTGTCCCCTAATAGAATAAGTTTAAGATTGTCTTGATAACATTCTGCGATAGCATCAACAGCCAAGTTCTGACGTGCAGAAATAATTTGCCGATAATATTGGTGCAATCTTTGGCACACTTCATCATCTAATAATGATACTGGCAGACGATAACGCCAATTTGGATATGCCCGCGACACTCCCGGAATATTAAACGAAGCTTCAATCCCCAATAAATTTTCTGGCTGAATGGCAAATAATTGACTGCGGCTGGTTGCACCCAATTGATGAATCGCGATATTCAATTCATCAGTAAGTTGTAAATCTTGTGGTAATGAGGTTAATAACTTTGCCTGTTTTAGCGTTTGCACAAAGCGCAGCTTATCTTCGCTGCGTTGTTGTAAAGCACGTTGATATTGCGTTTCTTGTAATACGCCCAATTGATACATCGTATGTAAATCAGTCGCTTGCCAAAAACCATGTAATGGTGCGACATCGTGAGTGCTAATTACCGCGATCGCATTCGCCTTATAATGTTCCGGTAACAAATAACCGTCATATGTCTTGCTGAAATAGATAACTGCATAGGAATAAATACCATATTGATCTAACCATTGTCTGACCTCTGGCGGTACAATTCCTAAATCTTCGCCGATAATTAAACAGCGATTACGTTGGCTTTCGATTGCCAACACTGCAATTAACTCTTCAATTGGATAATGTACATAAGCGCCTTGTGCAGCACTAGTACCTTGTGTAATCCACCATAAACGATACAACGCCATCACATGATCAATACGCAATACGCCATAATTTTGCATATTGGCGCGCCATAATTTGATTAAGGTTTCATACCCTTCTGCACGTAAATATTGCGGATGTAGTGGCGGTAATTGCCAGTTTTGCCCGGCTGGGCCAAGCTCATCAGGTGGTGCACCTACTGACGCTTGCATACAAAATGCTTCGCGATGACACCAAGTATCAGAACCACCTCTCGCAACACCTACTGCTAAATCACCATATAAACCAAGCTTAACGCCAACCTGTTCACAAGTTAATTGCACTGCATCAAGTTGATCACGCATTAGCCATTGCAACCACATATAAAACTCAATTTGCTTACTATGTTCTGCTGCAAACTCACGCACTGCTTCGCTATATGGATCTTGATAAGCTTTATCCCATGCTAGCCAACCTGCTAGATTATCTTCATCCTCTGCTTCTTGGATAAAAGCACGATCAAGCGCTTCAAAAACACCATGTAAATACAATGGTTCGCCTTGTTCGGCAACAAATTGTGCAAAAGCTTTGCGACGGTAAGCTAAACGCCCCTCACGTTTAAATACTTGATAAGCGACACGTAAGCCGTCTAGTTTTACTTGCCACACTTGCGAATAATCCACCCAGGCTGTTTCCCGCAACTGTTGTAATAACGTTTCTGTTTCTGGACTATGGCGCCATTTAGCCGCTGCAGTTTCAGCCATTTCAGGTAATAAATCGACAGCCAAATAGATAGGGTTTAACCAACGACGTGAAGATGGACTATATGGACTCGCCCATTCTGGATGTGCTGGAAATAAGGCATGTAAAGGATTAATACCAATAAAATCAATACCATCACGCGCAAACTCTTTGGCTAGCTGTTGTAAATCGCCAAGATCACCAATACCCCAATTGTTTTTTGAACGTAAACTATATAATTGCAAATTAAGACCACTAACTTTACGTTCATCGGCTAATAATGGTGATTGATAAGTTTTCGCTGGTGCAACCAACAATTTGTACTGTGCATAATTGGTAATTAAACGATAATATCCCATCGGCAATGGCATAAATTCAAGGTATTGCCCGGTTTCAAGTCGCCAGCTATTTTCAAGAATCTGATTTTGTTCATTTAGCAATTGTTGCGGATTTTCATCTGCGGCAAAATTTAATTTTGCCCAATCAAGGCGAGTAACATTTTCACTATGTAGAACAAAAATATTTTTAAAGGAATTATTAGTATTTTGAGGATTTAATTTGAGCCACTCAAGCAAGGTTTGTAAAACAGTGTCATCAACTTGAATACGTTCACCTTCTAAACTGTAATAAAAAGGCGCTATTCCTATTGCTTCAGCCTGCTTCTCCAATAGGGCTCTATCAGACAATTGTCCATTCCGAGAGGAGTTTACTATCGAATCCATGAGATTCTCCAAAATAAGTACAACATTATCGCTAACTACAAGCGGAAATCCTATTTACCAATCGTTTGCGTATTATTGGTTTTTCCACTAAACGAATAGCTTATTTATACTCTTTTTTTGGTAGAAAACCTATCGCTAGATGCTAAAGATATGATCTCGCCCACAATATTTTTTATATTTTGCTTATTTTTTAGGACAAACCCTCACAACCTGGCTTTGGTAAAGAACAAGTATGACCAATCTCATTCTAGGTTATACCTTTCCATAGATTATCTATACATACTGTCTTAACAATGTCCTATATATTTTTATATCTATAAAAACTGTCACAATAATGACAAAAATAGAGTAAATTTAGACAAAAATGTTATAATAATGACATTCTTAATGTTATAACTAAAACCAATATTAAAGGTATAGCCTCTGCTAAGGATGGTTGATGAAACTTTCACTCTATACTGCTGTTGATTTACAAATAGAATTAAAACAATTCATAAAACAAGCAAGAAAGCAAAAAAAGATGACGTTAAGCTCGCTCGCTGAACGGTCTGGTGTACCTTACGGCACATTACGAAAATTTGAACGTACCGGTGAAATATCACTGCGCCAATTTTTAATGCTCGTTGAGATATTAGGTGATCTACAGGCATTACGTCTTGCATTAAAACCTCAATCACCTGCGCCACAAACCATTGAAGATGTACTAAAAAATCAATAATAGAAAAGGAAAAGTTATGCTAAAAGTACCACTTATTGTCAAACGCGAACTCTCTAATGGAGAGCAAATAGAGGTAGGAAAACTAGCCGAAAATAAACAAGGTACATTCTTTCAATATACATCTGAATATCTTGCACGTTTTTCAGATTCACTCGCCCCATTTAATCTTGCTGCCGATACATCATTACAAAAAGCGCCTTCTCTACCCCATTTTGGTTTACATGGTTTATTTGCTGACAGTTTACCTGATGGCTGGGGGCTTTATCTTATGGATCGCATTTTCCGACAAAATGGTTATGATCCAAAACAAATTACCGCTCTAGAACGGTTAGCTTATCTTTCTCAACAAGGTGCTGGTTCATTATCTTATGAACCCGCTCTTCCCCTAGTTGACATAAATGAAGCAGAAACTATTGATTTCATCACATTAGGCAAAAATGCAATTCAAGAATTTGAGGGTACAGAAACGGATATCTTAGCTCAATTAGTACAAGCTAGTGGTTCTGGTGGAGCCAGACCTAAATTAAATGTAACACAGCTACAAAATGGTCTATTTACTACTGATACTAAACAAAAAGGGACTCAATTTATTATTAAACTCACTTCCAAAAAATTCCCATTGCAACAATATATTAGACGTACCAAAATTCCAACTCTTTCAAGTAGATACTGATCATTTTTGGCTACAACAACAGCGTTTTGATCGTACTGATAATGGCAAATTACATATGATCTCAGCTGCTGGATTATTGGATGCATCATTTAGAGAACCTTCTTTGGATTATCTAGAGTTGTTAAAAGCAACGCGAATTTTATGTGGTATTAAAGAAGGACAAAACTTAATCAAACGAGCTTTGTTCAACTTTTTAACCCTCAACCAAGATGATCATGCAAAAAATTTTGCCTTCTTAATGGATGATGACAATAATTGGAAACTTTCTCCTTTTTATGACATTGTTTACAGCCCTTCTCCATATCAAGAACATATGACCGCTTTTGCTGGTAATGGGAAACACCCATATCATACGTTACCAAAATTTGCTCAATTAACGGGTTTTACATCTACTAAACCGTTATGGCAAATATTAGAAGAAATTTATCAGCAAACTCTGATTTTTCGCCAAGAAGCCTTACACCTCGGTATTCCTAAACGACTTGTAACTGAAATTGCTAAACAAATCGATCAACGATGGGCTTGGCGAAAAATTTATAGTGAGTAGCAAAATAAATCTATTATTTTTCCTCCTCATAAAAAACAACTGGCTAGACAAGAGCTAGCCAGTATCAACAGTATAACTAACAATTAATCACGTAAGACACCGCTATTAAACATTGGTAAACCAATCACAATTAAGCTATCACGATAAATACCAAGCAAATCTTTGGCAGTGATTTTTTGTAATTGATCAAGCGGTTTATCTAATGCAGCAACAGTTTCAAATGTGATACCTTGCGGACCTGACTCTTTTGTTGCTAATTCAAATAAAGTTTGCCCACGACGCACATGGCTACCTGAACTGATTAATACAGCATGTTTAATCTTATGATGCGCCAAAGCATAACGAGAGAATAACGCATTTTCTACTGTAGAACGCGCATAGTTATCTGCAAAAATACGATTAGCATTAACACCTTGTTCTACTAACCATTTTTTCATTAAATTGCCTTCAGTTTGATTATTTTTCGGTACACCGCCCGTTACGATAATTAAAGCATCAGGATTTTGTTTCGCTAATTCCAATGTTTTTTGTAAACGTTGAATTAAAATGTCGTGCATACTGCCATCTGGATTTAACGCATAGCCTAAAGTAATAATGGCATCATGATTAGTTAATTTAGTATCAGATTTATCAACAATCGGTGCTTTTGCTACTTTATCAATAGTGGCAAACATTTGTTTTAAAGTAGCCGCTTTTTCTGGTGCAATCTTTTCCAAATGTTGTAAATATTTTTGGCTGTCTGCTTCTGCACCTTTGTAACGATACCAGCTAGCTAGATACATATTGGTTTTTACATCATCTGGCGCAACTTCTAACGCTTTTTGATATAACTCAATCGCTTTATCCACATTACCGTTATAAATATTGGCATTAGCTGCACCTAATACAAAATCAATACGATATGGTTCTAATTGATGAGCAGTCAGAAGAATATCGGCAATTCTCTCCATATTGCTTGGTAATTTTGCAGTAAATCCCGCATCAGAAACCCGCGCTGGCGATTTTTGAATTTCCACTGCTTGTGCTAACAGATCATCAACCACTTGACGTTGATTCACTAATTGCTGATATTCCACTTGCGGCTGAACAACTTCCACTGCTTGAGTCGCTGCATAAACATTCCAAGTTGCAAATAACGAAACCGCAACAACAGTTAATTTATGAAATTTCTTCATAATAAATCTCCATTTTATTGACTTTAGAAATAAGGAACGCAGTATAAGAAAATCAATTAGAAAAAAATGTGAGGCAATTTACATTTCAATGATATCTACTTAGCTTTAATACCTAGTTCAATCAACAAGTTAGTATCCAATGCAGGAAACCAAATAACTGGCTCAGGGCGTTCTGGATGTTCCGCAATAAATTTTTCCATCCACACCATATTGTACCAACGCCCAAATTTATAACCGCATTTACGAAATTCACCAACGAAACGATAACCTAAATGAGCATGAAAATTTGCACTATTTTTGGTTAAAAACTCATCTTCTTGTTCTGGATAGCCAATACAAGCATTTAAATTAAAAATATTCTGTGCTTTGCAAATACGTTCTAATGCAGTGTATAACTTTTTCCCTAAACCTGTTTTCGTTTGATTCGCTTTTAAATAAATGGTTGTTTCAACTGCCCAATCATAAGCGGCACGCCCAACAAACGCACTAGTATAGGCATAACCCAAAATTTCCCCTGCTTGTTCTGCAACAATGTATGGATATTTGGTTAGAGTTTTACTCATTCTCTGTTCAAATTCTGCCAAAGTAGGTACTTCATATTCAAAAGTAATTGCGGTTTTTTCTACATAAGGTGCATAGATTGCTAAAATCTGTGGTGCATCATTCAGCGTTGCTACCCGAATTATCACATTACCTTGTTCTGTACTCGGTTCCGTACTCATCTTCTTCTCCTTGGTATGCTGTTGTTTGCTTTGATAATAACTATCCAATCTCGGCTTTTCAAATTTCTTATTTACTGATCTAACCACGTTTCATTCTTAGCCAGTTATCTCTATAATAAGCGCGCATTTATTTTTATTAAACACACATCATAAAACTAAGGAGTAATCTCTATGTCTGCTGATAACTACAGCCTAAAGCCTGTACCAGAATCTGAACGTAAAGGAATGATAGCCCTGACATTTGTAATGTTGGGGCTTACTTTTTTCTCTGCCAGTATGTGGACTGGCGGAACGCTAGGTACCTCATTAACTTACAACGATTTTTTTCTCGCCGTTATTGTCGGTAACTTAATGCTAGGAATCTACACCTCATTTCTTGGCTATATCGGTGCAAAAACCGGATTGACAACTCATATTCTGGCGCGTTATTCATTTGGCGTAAAAGGATCATGGTTGCCTTCTGCACTACTTGGTGGAACGCAAGTTGGTTGGTTTGGTGTTGGAGTGGCAATGTTCGCTATTCCAGTGAATAAATTTACTGGTATTGATGTCAATCTTTTAATTTTACTCTCTGGTGCTTTAATGACCATTACCGTCTTTTTCGGTATTTCTGCACTTACCGCACTTTCTGTTATTGCTGTGCCAGCGATTGCTATTTTAGGCGGCTATTCCGTTTATCTTGCTATTAATGATGCTGGCGGCTTAGCGACTTTACAACAATTACAACCGAAAGAACCGATCTCCCTTTCAGTTGCAATTACCTTAGTAGTCGGTTCCTTTATTAGCGCGGGAACTTTAACTGCTGACTTTGTACGTTTCGGTAAAAAAGCAAAATATGCCGTTTTAGTAACAATGATCGCATTCTTCTTAGGTAACTCATTAATGTTTATCTTTGGCGCAGCAGGTGCAGCAGTAAAAGGAATGGCAGATATTTCTGATGTAATGGTCGCGCAAGGTTTATTACTGCCAGCGATTATCGTTTTAGGGTTAAACATTTGGACAACTAACGATAACGCATTGTATGCCTCTGGTTTAGGCTTCGCGAATATCACTGGCGTTAGCAGCCGTATCCTTTCTGTCATTAACGGTATCGTTGGTACACTCTGCGCCTTATGGTTATACAATAACTTTGTTGGCTGGCTCACTTTCTTATCTGCAGCCATTCCACCAATTGGTGGTATTCTGATTGCTGACTATTTAACCCGCCGCCACTCTTATGCAAACTTTGAACAAGCACATTTCGTTAATATTAACTGGGCAGCTATCGTTGCCGTTGGTGTAGGTGTTGCTTGTGGGAAATTCTTACCAGGTATTATTCCTGTAAATGCGGTAATTAGCGGTGCTGTTGCTTATCTCATTTTAAATCCGTTATTACGCAAGAAATTTGCTTAAAGGAGAATATCATCTATGTTAATTAAAAATGCACATTTACCAGGTCGTGAAGGGCTATGGCAATTACTCATTGAAAATGGAAAAATTAGTAAAATTGCGACAAATGATCTTGAATTAACCACCAATGAAACAGTACTTGATGCGGAACAAGGAATTGTTTATCCGCCATTTATTGAACCACATATTCATTTAGATGCAACGCAAACTGCGGGACAACCAAATTGGAATCAATCAGGAACTTTATTTGAAGGTATCGAGCGTTGGGCAGAACGCAAATCAATGTTAAGCCATGACGATGTAAAACAACGTGCTTGGAAAACCTTAAAGTGGCAAATTGCCAATGGGATTCAATTTGTGCGCACCCATGTTGATGTTTCTGATCCAACATTAACTGCATTGAAAGCAATGCTAGAGGTAAAACAAGAGGTTGCGCCTTGGGTCGATTTACAAATTGTTGCTTTCCCGCAAGAAGGTATTCTCTCTTACCCAAATGGGGAAAAATTACTAGAACAAGCGATGGAAATGGGCGCCGATGTCGTCGGTGGTATTCCGCATTTTGAATTTACGCGTGAATATGGTGTGCAATCAATGCATATTGCCTTTGATGTTGCACGTCGTTATCAAAAGCAACTGGATATTCATTGCGATGAAATTGACGATGAACAATCTCGTTTTGTTGAAACTGTGGCAGCGCTTGCCTTGAAATATGAAATGGGCGATCAAGTTACCGCCAGCCATACTACGGCAATGCACTCTTACAATGGCGCATATGCTTCTCGCTTATTCCGCTTATTAAAGATGTCTGGCATTAATTTCGTTGCCAACCCACTCGTTAATATTCATCTGCAAGGACGTTTTGATACCTATCCAAAACGTCGCGGTATTACACGTGTAAAAGAGTTATTAGAAAGTGGTATTAATGTTTGTTTTGGACACGATGATGTGTTCGATCCTTGGTATCCATTAGGCACTGCCAATATGCTGCAAGTATTGCATATGGGCTTGCATGTCTGTCAATTAATGGGCTATGGACAAATCAATAACGGCTTAGACTTAGTAACTAGTAATAGCGCAAAAACATTAGCAATTAAAGACTATGGTATTCACGAAGGTAATACAGCAAATCTCGTTATTTTACCGGCAGAAAATGGCTTTGATGCGGTACGTCGTCAAGTACCAACTCGCTACTCTATTCGTAATGGTAAAGTGATTGCGGAAACTAAACCGACACAATCTAAAATCTATTTAACTGAAATTGAATTGATAACTTATCGATAATAAACGAGTATCAATAGATATTCTCTTCTGAAAGTAGGTGGATAACATGCAGACAAAAGAAAAATGGTTAAATTGGGCAATAGAATTACAAAGCCTAGCACAAGCAGGACTTGCTTATGGGAAAGATAATTACGATCTCGAGCGATATCAAAGAATTAGAGAAATTGCCGCAGAAATTATTGCCCAACATACCGATCTCTCTTTTGCCAAAGTTACCGATCTATTTTGTAACGAAACTGGTTATCAAACACCTAAACTCGATACTAGAGCAGCTATTTTTCAAGATGACAAAATTCTGCTAGTTCGTGAAAATAATGGCGATTGGTCTTTACCTGGTGGCTGGGTTGATGTGAATACCTCAATTAAAGAAAATACCATCAAGGAAGTAAAAGAAGAAGCCGGTTTAGATGTTACTGCTGATAGGATTATCGCAGTACAAGATCGTGCTAAACATAACTTACCGCTTTATGCCTATGGTATTTGTAAAATTTTTGTACTTTGTTCGGTCATTGGCGGACAATTTAAGCAAAATATTGAAACTACCGAATCTGCCTATTTTTCAGAAGATAATTTACCTAAATTAGCTACGGAGAAAAATAATGAAGCACAAATTAAGATGTGCTTCTCTGCTTATCGGGATAAAAATTGGGTTACCCTATTCGATTAATACAATTACTAACAACTTAAGGAGTACCAAATGGATAAACAAAATGAATTACAACGCACTTTAGACTGGTTTAAAGAAGCAAAACCTAATCCTGAATTAAAAGATCTCTGTACGCAAATTGGTTGTCATTTTGAAGAAGTAGTCGAAATGCTTGATGCATTAGGCCATTCGGAAATGGCACATAATCTTGAAGTCCTCGCGAACAGTTATAAACAAAAACAGCAAATGGATCACCTCGCTCAGCTCTCCCATGAACATAAAATTGAAGTCTTAGATTCTCTTGCCGATCAAGTTGTTACCGCTACTGGAGTTGCTTATATGGCTGGTTTCGATTTTTACTCAGCTTTTGCAGAAGTGAATAACTCCAACTGGTCAAAATTCGAAAACGGTAAAGCCACTTTTGACGAAAATGGTAAAATCAAAAAAGGCGCAAACTACTTCAAACCGGATTTAGCAAAATTTGTGAAATAGGTATCTAAAAGATATTCCAACTCATTTAGCTGACGTAAAAGCGTCAGCTATGTTGTTGATATATTAAAAATCTTCACACAATCAGCTTGCTTGCCAATTTATACACTTGCTTGATTTCCTTACTGTCTAAATGCCAGTTATCGAGTTCAACTTTCACTAATTCTGGGAACTTCTTACTAATATCTCTTAAAGCATTTCCAACCGATTTTCTAACATACTCACTTGTATCCCTTTTTAAGCCGGCAATTCTTTCAATAGCTTCATTTGGATTTTCTTTAAAATATGGTCTATTTGTCCATATTCTCAAACCCTCTATAACTGCTCTCCTTGTATTGGGATTAATACTTTTTAACCAATCATCAATAACTGGAAGCGCATTGTCATAGCCTATTTTATGGCAAAATTGATCAAACGCCTTTGCTAATACTTCTTGAACTCTCCAATTATCATCTTTAGAAATTTCATCTCTCATAAACATCAAAATTTCTTCATCTGCTGATAGGTACCCAAAAAGAAATACACCGTACATTCTTACTTGATATACATTAGATTTATATGCTAGAAACGCTAGTTTCTTTGCTACATCCTTATCATTAGATTTATAATCGGTAAAAGCTCTATTTTCTTCCTCTTTAAAACCATTCTCTATTAAAAAAAATTCTTGCTCTAAATTCAAAATATATTCTTTCAATCGAAATATCCCTCTTATATTTACTTATTTTAAGAATTCTCATCTATATTATTTAAAAATAAACTTTTCATGATGTGCTATTCTGATTAAGTCACTCATCTGCAGATTCAATACTAAAAAAATAAGCCTATTCTTATTTATTAATAATAATAGTAAAACACCATTAAATTACTTTAAATTTGATATTTATTAATATCCAACGTATATAAAAACATGGCAACTGTTAATACTACTAAACAAATTAAAGTAGCATTAACGCCTAAATAATTAATTAGATAACCAGCTAATAATCCCGCTATTGCCGTAAATATCTTAATAATCAAACCACTTAATGCCGAAATTCTTGATATATAATTTTGCGGCATTTCATTAATAGTATAAACGTTATAACATACGTTCCAAATGCCGCCCAGAATAGCTTTAAAGACAAAAAAGAGAAAATAACCTAATGGTGATGAAAACAGCATAAAGCCAGCAAAAATAGCAATACGCAAAATATTAACCATCACCACCAATCGGTTTAAGCCAATTATTTTTAATAAATAAGATGCACAAAGACTACCAATAATCCCACCAATTCCTAAACCAGAGAGAATATAGCCGGTAATATCAAAACCTACTGCGGAAGTAGTCAATTGATAAATAATGGTCAAATATAAAATCGGATGTAAAAAATTATTAATGGCTGTCAATATGACCATCTTCATAAACAGCGGCTTATTATTTAGCCATAACATACCCTCTCTTATACTGGTTAAAAAATAAGTAACCCTGCGTTTTTCTCTAATAAATTGCGGTTCAACTAATGTTAATTGAGTTAATAACAATATCGATAATAAAGAAACAATTAGCATAAATAGATAAGGCAAAAGAAAATATGCAGAAATTAGCAATCCACAAAGTGTTGGCGCTAATAGCTGGACTGCTCTTGTCCTAATTTCATATTTACTTAAAACAGCAGTGGAATCTTGATTTTGTAACAACATTTTTAATGCAGCAGGCTCTGCAATTTCAGTCATAGTCGCAAATGTACCAAACAGAAAAGCAGTTAATAAAATCCAAAAAATTGTCTGCTCAGGCTGCATAAAATAGAGTAACAAAATAAAAACGATCACAATCAATGTTCTAATTATTTCATTTTGTAGCAATAATGGCTTTTTATGACGATATTCTATGCTTGGTGCCAGAAACAGTTTTACTAAGATCACCGGCGCTAAAAACGCAAAAGTACACCAGCTAGCTTCAACAGCGGAATAACCTAATGATAATACTGTTAATGGAATTGCTAGATGAAAGATTTCAATGCTCAGCAATGTTGAAGCTGAGCTAATTAAAAATAAGGAAAAATTTCTATTCATCTATTTTCCTTTAGTTGAGATAAAAAATGCGGCTAATTGCCGCATTTCTTCAATAATTAATGTGTGGTGCCAAATCCTTTCAAACCAACAACGTGGACAAACTCTTGGTTATGAGCAATTTTCCGCACTAACTTATAAGTTGTTCCTTTCTCTGGACTAATATTCTCTGGTGCCGCAATTAATAACTGCATATCCAAACGATCACAAAGTTCAAATAAGGTAGAAATAGATTTCGCATCTAAACGTGCCGCCTCATCGAGGAATAATAAACGACAAGGTACAACATCTTTACCACGCAGACGGCGAGATTCTTCTTCCCAACTTTGTACCACCATCAGTAAGATTGACATACCAGTACCAATCGCTTCCCCAGTAGATAACGCACCACTTTCCGCACGCAACCAACCATCTGCACCGCGGAAAACTTCCACTTCAAGATCAAGATAATGGCGATAATCCAGCAACTCTTCACCAATTGTTTGCGGACTACGTTGCCCCATATCAATATGTGGATTTAAACGTTGATAAAGTTTCGCTAACGCTTCTGAGAAGGTTAATTTATTGTTATTAAACAGATCTTCATATTCCGCTTGTTTACCTGATAAAGCATCCAGCAACATTGCGTGGGTATCACGAATATTCACCACTAAACGTACACTCTTCACTTGTCCAAAGGCGATATTTTGCAAGCCTTGATTCAATAAACGAATACGATTTTGTTCACGTTGAATCGTCTTACGCATAATATTAGCAACACTATCCGCACTAATTGCCAATTTCTGTTCACGACTGGTAAGTTCTTCGGTTAAACGAGAAAGTTCCACTTCCATTTGCTCAATCGCATCAATCGGATCATCGGTTTTCAAAATATCTTGACGGATACGTTCACGCAAATGTTGATATACAGCAATAAAGAATTTTACTTTATATTCAGGTTTCGCTGAATTTTCTGATAAACGCAACGCATCACGTAAATATTCATTATCAGCAACCGCATTACGCAATGCCCCTAATGCCTTATCCGACATTGAACGCAACTCTTCAGCAGAAAGATAAGCCAACTCACGACGGTGTAAACGTTTTTCCACATCACTATGACGAGATAGACGTTGTACTGCACACCAACTCACTTTCGCTGCTACGACAACTTCACGTTGTGCTTTATAATCACGTTCCAACTTACGTAACGCTTTCGTTAAGCTATCAGTTTCGTTTTCTAACACCGCTAATTGAGTTTCTAAATAGTTATAACGCTGACGATTAACAGAAAGTTGTTGATACAACTCATCACGACGATTTTTCGCACGTACTTCTGCATCAGCATCTACTTTCACCCCTAATTGCGCCACTTCTTGCAACAATTCATCTAATGTTTGTTGTTTAATCTCTTTGGAAGTGGTTAATCCTGTTAATACTTGTTGATATTGCGATAACTGATTTTGCGCTTGAGCTAACGCTTGACGTTTTTGTTCACGTTGTTGCTGCATTTGTTCTAAGCGTTCACGCAGACGTGTACTAAGTTCAGATGTTTCTAATTCCACACTTTCTTGATAGCTAAAATGCGGTAAGCGGCTTACGACATCAGTAATCGCAAATAAGCGTTGTTGCACTTGCTTTTGTAATTCAACTGCACGCTGATATTCCGCTTGTAAACTGTCGTGTTGTTCAGGATCACTTTGCAATGCTGCTGCGATTGGCTCTAATTGTTCAATCCAAGCGCCTTTTTGACGTACAAACATTGCGGTTTCTTCCGCAACTTCTAACTGTGCCTGATACTCCTCAATTTGTTCAAGTAAGCTATCTTCTTGTAATAATGCTAAATTTGGCAATAACTTATTCAGTTGTTGCAATTGCTGACGTACTGACGCTAATTGATTGCGTAACTGTTGTTCTTGATCAGTAAATTTTGCTAATTCACGATCAATATCATTGCGTTGTTGCTGTGCCTCACGCATTAATTCTTCTGGGTCAGCTTCAAATGCTAATGCTAAATGACTACCAACAAACTGACTTAATTGTTGATGCAAACGCTGGCATTTTTGTACATCAAATGAAACTTGTGCAAACTGCTCTGCCACTTCATCACGTTGTTCACGTAACGTTTCCAAATGTTTTTCACGTGCTGCACGACCAAATAACGGAATTTCAGGGAAAGTAGAATAACGTAATTCACGTTGCGATACTTGTACAACTACCCCGCAATCAAGCTCTTGTGCCGATAATACACTGTCATCAAAGGAATTCGGATCCCCCTCAATTAAATACAAATCATCAGGGCAATCTTGTAAATCTTGCAATAATGGTTTTACCGCTTCGAGATCACGCACCACAATGGCGTGGCGTGCTGGTCCATATAATGCTGAGAAATAAGGAGCATCACTAATATCAACATCATCATATAATTCTGATAACAATACCCCACCAAATTTTTCCGCTAACTGATTCAAGCGTGGATCTTCTGAGCCATCTGGTTGTGTTAAACGTAAGATTTGTTGTTCAAGATCTTGTTTTTTCGCCTCCAACTGATCACGTTGGATAATCAATTCCCGCTCTTTGGTTAATTGCTGCTGCATAAAATCCATTACACTTTGCGAGCTATGGAACTGTTGATTCACTTGCTCTTGGATTCGTTCTAATGCCGCCTGAGCTGTTAGCCATAACGGTGCTTTTTGCGTATTTTGTTGATAAATCGCTTGATAATGGTCACGTTGCTGACGTAATGCTGATCGTTCTTCAATTAAGCTATTTAAACTTTCTTCCAATGCTTCACTACGATCTTCTTGCTCTAACGCATAACTTTCTAATTCATCTGCAGTTTGCAATGTACGTTGGCTTTGTTGATTAAACGCTGCTAATTGCTGTTGTACGCGCTGTTGTTGTTCCGCTTTGCGTTGTAAATCAGACAATTTTGCTTTCAAATCATTGGCTTGTTGCTGTTGCAATTTTTGCGTTGGATAGTCACGTAAAATCTGTTTTGCCTCTTGCCACGCTTCTGCACGACTGACATCACCTTGAATTTTGCAAACTAATTGATATGCCTTATCAAACTGGCTTTTCGCGATATCAACTACCGATAATTTTTGTTCTAACTCTAAGACTCTTTCTGTTAAAACCTCAGCTTGCTCTGAAAATTCTGCTTGATATTGTTCAGCATTTTCTGGCGTTAAACTATTAATACCAGTAATATTTTTAGCTTTCTCTAAGGTTTGAATCGCTTGTTGGTATTGCACGCCTCGTGTTTGTTGTGCATTTAGCGCCTGTTGGTAATCCGTTAATTGATCACGAATTGCTTCGATTTCTTCTTCGATAACCTCAACACTCTCTTGTTGCTCTGCTAAGGTAATTTGTGCTTCTTCAACAATCCCTTGTTGCTCTTCAATTTTATCGGTTAAATCTGCAACGTCTTCTTGATAACGTTCGATTTTTTCTTGATGATTTTGTGCATTCACCACTAAATTGTAGTGATCATTTGCCCCTTGATAATCAATTTCTAAAGTCTTTTCAGCCTCTTTTAATTGGCTAACTTCACGACTATATTCAACAATATTATGTTGCGCTAAATTGAGGTCTTGTTTTGTTTTAAATAGTTCGTTACGTTGTCCCAATAAAGTGTCGATATTGTGACGTCTTTCATTAGAATGACGCATATAATCGGCAGCCACATAATCGGTAGATTGTGTAATCAAGTGTTTAAAGAGGTCGCGGTCTGCTTGCGTTACTTTAATCGCTTCCAAAGTCATGCGATTTTCACGCAATGCTATTTCCATATCTTGGAAAGCCTTTTTCACACCAACATTTTCCGGCAATAAGTAATCCCGCAATGAGCGTGTGATTGCTGATGAAATCCCGCCGTAAAGTGAAGCTTCAATCAATTTATAAAATTTATTACGATCGGAAGAAGAACGCAGACGTTTAGGAATAATCCCCATATCAAACATAAAGCTATGATAGTCGGCAACTGAATGATACTGTTTAAAGCTACCACCTAAACTTTCCACTTTATCTTTCACTTCAGGTAAACCAATCACTTTAGCTTGCGTTTCCGAAATTTTATCGGTAAAGACTTCTGTTGGCGAAATGGATAGCGCCAAACCTTGAATTGAGAATGCTTTGATATCTACTTTACGATCACGCCCAGCAATTTGCTGCAAACGCACGCCCACTAACGAACGCTGACGTTGCGAGTTAATCGTATCCAAAATGGCATAACAAACACCCGGACGCAATTTTCCGTATAAACCTTTATCTCTTGAACCACCTGAAGCTCCCGCTTCTGTGGTATTGCGGAAATGCAATAACGTTAAATCAGGAATTAATGCAGTAACAAATCCCGCCATTGTCGTTGATTTTCCCGCACCATTTCCTCCAGATAAGGTAGTAACTAATTCATCAAGATCAAACGTACGTGCAAAAAAACCATTCCAGTTAATCAAGGTTAGCGAACGAAATTTACCTCGTTCTGCCAGTGCATTCACACTAGCTGTTGTTACTTGTTGAGGTTCTAATGTTTCAATTTCTAATTCCGCCATTATGCTTCCCCTTCCTCAAAATTATTTTCGTCTGACTCTTCACTATCGTCCGTATCAAGATCTTGATCCTGTTCATTATCCAATTGTAATGATTCAGGCGTCGCAATTTCTCCCTCACGAATCAAACGTAATTGCGCTGCTTGTAAATCTTCTCCACTACGCACTTCCGCACCAAAACGGAATACAGATTCAGAGATAATGAATTTACCACTATGCTGATCACCGACAGTTTGCAACATTCCCAAACGACGTAAACGGCTAATTGCCGCACGCACTTTTTCCGCTAATTTTTGTTTATCTAAATCTGAACCACTAGAACGTTGATTAACCGCTTTTAATAACTTATTTTCATCCGCTAAATTTAACAATTCATCATAAACTTCTTGTACCGTAAAAATGCCTTGTTGTGCTAAACGTTCTGGGCTGAGATAGAGATAACACAATACTTTACCGACTAGCATTTCCAATTCAGACAATACACTTCTGGCAATTAACGTCGTTGCTTTTGGACGCAAATAGAAAAAGCCTTCTGGCGCACGAATTAATTCAACATTATAACGACGATAAAACAGCTCCAGTTCTGTCTGAAAATCTAACAGAAAAGCGTGTGGATCTAACTGATCAATACTAATATGACGTCCAGAACGTAATTGGCTATCAACAACAGGAAACAGTGGATTTGCGATTGCAGTTGCCAATTTCGCTGGAATAGGTTCGTAAGGGGTAGTTTCACTCATAATTATTTCGCTTTATTCAAGTTATTTTTTCGGTTGATTGTTATATTCATCAATTGGGTGCGCTTGTACTTCTGCACCAAAATCATTAATTGGCTGCCATTGCGGAACATTGCCACTAAAATCTTGACTGGCAATCCCTAAACGCACTGCTTGATCAACAATGATTTTTGCCACATCAAAATGTTGTGATTGCGGATAACGATCAAGTTGTTCACGCAGCACATTACTTAATTCGATTGGCTTACCTTCTTGATAATATTGAATCAACATTGTTTGCATGGTTTCAGTGATTTGCTCGTGAATCGTTTGCAATGATTCATATTCCAATTCCGCCGGCAATTCACCTAGTGCTTCTTCTTCACGCAACGCCAGTTCTTCATCACGTAGATCAACTAAACGCTCTGCTTGCACACTCCATAGAAAAAACGGTGCATCAAAATAATCAGTAATCGAACGGCGTAAGCGCTGTGCAAAGACACGATTTTTATCTAAATCAATCGCTGTACGAATAAATTTATGTACATAACGGTCATAGCTAATCCAAAGATCAATCGCTTGTTGTCCCCAGCTAATAATGCGGTCTAGCTTTAACTGTAAACTAATAATCAACTGTTCAACAAAGTCTAAACTTTCACGTTCAAGGATACAGTCTTGAATTCGTAATAATCCCGCTTGTAATTTATCACCTGCGGCATTCAAAGTATCTTGCAACTCACGCAAATTACCTGATGTTTCATCTAACAAACGTTCGCAGCTTGAAATTGCTGCTTGCCAATCTTTACTTAACAATTCAGCTATTTCTTCTTTGGTTTGATGCTGGCTTTCATCCATAATGCGTTGCGAAAGATCGATGCTATCGAAAATCTCAGCCACCGAATATTTCAATGGTGCAAATACTTCACGACGCCAGTAATATTCATCGCCATCATTCTCTGCTGCTTCCGCTGCACGTTGAATTTCATCCGCAACAATGGAGAGTTGTACAGAAAGGCGTAATGCAGAAAATTCACGCTGACGAATATAGTAATCAGAAACGCCAACGCCGAGCGGCGTTAAGCGATAAATTGCTAAGCCTTCGGTAAATTCGCTACTAAAACGGTTGAGTAAGCGTTGCTTGACTAAATCATTAATTGCATTATTGGCACGCTGCGTTAATGTATCTTCAGATTGTCCTAACGCTTTAGAAACATGACGAAACAGATCGACTAAATCACTTTCTTCCATTTCACCAGCAAATCGCTCTTGGTTAAAAATTGCGATCGCTAAAAGAAAAGCTAAACGTTCTGTAGTAAGATTTAAACTAAATTCTCGTTCTTTTACCCACGAGATCAATTCAGGAATGGTTTGAGTTGATTCACTCATTATTAATTACCTAAACAACTAAGGTTTATCTTGATCAAAATAATATGTTAAACGTGCAACATTCTAGCAAAAAAATGTTATTTCTCTAAAGGTTATTTCAAACGATCTAGCCAATTCTCTGTGATAGATCTCGCATTTTGCTGATAAAAATGACTTTTTCCTCACAAACTGCAATTTACACAAAAATACCTCAATAAATTCATTGCAAAAAAAACTCAAGCCCTTACCATATCAAGCCGATTTTTAGCTTATACAATGGTGTCTGAATTACGATGTCTATGGAAAAAAAACAGATTTATAATTTGAATAAACTACATAAACGTTTACGCCGCGAAGTAGGAAAAGCAATTGCTGATTTTAATATGATCGAAGAGGGCGATCGTGTGATGGTCTGCCTTTCTGGCGGTAAAGATAGCTACACTTTATTAGATATTTTATTAAATTTAAAACTTAATGCACCGGTGAATTTTGAGATTGTGGCAGTCAATCTTGACCAAAAACAACCGGGTTTCCCTGAAGAAGTATTACCAAATTACTTACAACAATTAGGGGTGGAATATAAGATTGTTGAAGAAAATACCTATGGTATTGTGAAAGAAAAAATTCCTGAAGGAAAAACCACTTGCTCACTTTGTTCCCGCTTGCGCCGAGGTATTTTATATCGTACCGCTACTGAATTAGGTGCTACCAAAATTGCTTTAGGGCATCATCGTGATGATATGTTAGAAACCTTGTTTTTAAATATGTTCTATGGCGGAAAAATGAAAAGTATGCCGCCTAAATTGATTAGTGATGATGGCAAGCAAATTGTGATTCGCCCATTGGCTTATTGTCGTGAAAAAGATATTGCTCGTTATGCTGAAGCAAAACAATTTCCAATTATTCCTTGTAATCTTTGTGGTTCTCAACCTAACTTACAACGTCAAGTCATCAAGGAGATGTTACAAGCATGGGATCGTCAATATCCTGGACGAATTGAAACGATGTTTAGCGCTTTGCAAAATGTGGTGCCATCACATCTCTGTGATCCAAACTTATTTGATTTCAAAAATATTCGCCATGGTAGTACGTTGGCTAATATCGAGGGTGATATTGCCTTTGATAAACCTGAAATTCCTACTGCACCATTATTACAAGATGATGATAATGAGTTCCTAGAACAACAGCAGATTAGTTTTCGGGAAGTAAATTAACGACGTAAAAAAGCTATATCTCATCAATAAACCTACAATATGTTGTAGGTTTATTTTCTCATCCGACAATTTTATTTAATTTCTTGTATAATCAAATCACTTTCTTAAGCAACTACAATCCAAAGGTATCGATAATTATGTGTACGCTAATGCAAAAAGATGTATTGATTGAAATGATCGCCAATGCAATGTCTACCATAGATTTACGCACCGAACCCAATGATGCAGATAATGAAGATCAACAATATTTAACTCATCTAAGAGATAATTTATATAGTACTCATCAAAACGATATCGATTATCAAACTGTAGCCAGTACAATTATCGAGATAAAAGATAAATATTCCCATTTACCTATCAATCAATATTATAAGTGACACATTTATGGCAAACCTCGATAAAATTCTCAAACAACTCGATAGCTACGATTTACAGCAAGATATAAATAAAAAATTTCCTAAAATATGGACAAGATTTGCAAATAACCCTTTCTTATCGCCACAAAATAATCCTATTGGTGTCTTATTAGGCGGACAACCAGGTGCAGGAAAAGCTTTCGCCACTATGGAAATCAAAAAACGTTTAAATAACAACATATTAGTCATAAATGGTGATGAATTTAGGTCTTATCACAGACATTATGAAGATTTTTATACGTTGTATGGAAAAGATGCTTCAAAATATACTGCTGCTTTCGCAGGGACAATGGTAGGCAAAATACGCGATGAAGCAATTAAACAAGGTTTTAATATTCTTATTGAAGGAACATTTAGAACCTTAGAAACACCACTGAAAGAAATTAATAATTTCGTGAAAAACGGTTATCGGACTGAAATCGTCATTTGTACTTGTCCAAAAGAACTTAGTTGGGAAAGTACTCTACAACGAGCTATAGAACTGGAAACTGCAGGATTGCAACCAAGATATGTACCAAGAGAAACTCATGATTTAGTTGTTGCTAAACTCGCGGAAAATGTAGAAAAAGTATTTCAAAGCAAACTCGTTTCACATCTAGAAGTTTATTCTCGCGATAAAAAACTATTTGATTCCGATATTGAACCAATCGACCGTTTAATTCCTTATATTAATCAAGAGTTGGATAGATAAAATGCGTGCCAAAAACACGCATTTTACTGTTACTTATTGGCAATAATAACTGCTCTTTTCGGTGCTGGATAGCCTTCGATGGTTTTACTCTGATCATGAGGATCAAGGAAATCAATCAGGCTTTCATTCTCTAACCATTCAGTTTTGCGCTGTTCCTCTAATGAGGTAACTACCACATCAACACAACGGATATTACTAAAGCCTGTTTTATTTAACCAATTTATCAACGCTGCCACCGATGGAATAAAATAGACATTTTTCATCTTAGCGTAGCGTTCACCTGGTACTAATACAGTATTTTCATCACCATCAACCACTAAGGTTTCCAAAACCAACTCACCACCTTTTTTCAGTTGTGCTTTTAGTTGGGAAAGATGATCTAATGGCGATTTGCGATGGTATAGCACGCCCATCGAAAAGACAGTGTCAAACGCCTGTAACGGCTGCATTTGTTCAATACCTAATGGGATTAGGTTTGCCCTACGATCATTATTAAGTAATTTTCTGACCACTTCAAACTGGCACAAAAACAATTCTGTCGGATCAATACCAACCACCATTTTCGCACCTTCACCAACCATCCGCCACATATGGTAACCGCTACCACAACCAACATCTAACACTAGTCGATCTTGTAATGAGGAAATATGTGGCAATAAACGATCCCATTTAAAATCAGAACGCCATTCACAATCAATATGCACACCAAACAGATGATACGGTCCTTTTCGCCATGGCATTAACTGTTTTAAATGGTGAATCATACGTTGACGTTCACCATCGCTTAACGCTTGATTTAGTTTTGCTTCAACACGATGTTTTAAGTCAATTTCATCGGCAGTACGATCTGGTAAAAACTCAACTACTTTTGCCCATTTCGCATATTCACCATGTGCATTCGCCTGCCAATATTTGAGCTGTGCAGGTAAGGTTTCTAACCAGTTAGACAGCTCAGTTGTCGCAATTTGTTGATAAAAAGGTCGAAAATCAAACATAACTACCAGTTATCACCTATTAGAGAATCACTTCTAGACCATTCATATATGGGCGTAATACTTCTGGAATAACGATAGAACCATCTGCTTGTTGATAATTTTCTAATACTGCTACTAATGTACGTCCAACAGCTAAACCAGAACCATTTAATGTATGTACTAAGCGAGGTTTTTTCTCGCCTTTCACACGATAGCGAGCTGACATACGACGTGCTTGGAAATCCCACATATTTGAACAAGAAGAGATTTCACGATAAGTATTTTGCGCCGGTAACCAAACTTCTAAGTCATAAGTTTTGCATGAACCAAAGCCCATATCACCAGTACATAAAACGACTTTACGATATGGTAAACCTAATAATTGCAATACTTTTTCCGCATGGCCTGTTAACTCTTCTAGTGCCGCCATAGATTTTTCCGGTTCAACAATTTGCACTAATTCCACTTTGTCAAATTGGTGCATACGAATTAAACCACGAGTATCACGACCATAAGAACCCGCTTCAGAACGGAAACAAGGTGTATGAGCAGTCATTTTTAATGGTAAATCTTCTGCATCTAAAATTTCACCACGTACCATATTGGTGACAGGGACTTCTGCGGTTGGAATCAACGCATAAGGTTGTTCACCTTCTAATGGTTTTGTATGAAATAAATCTTCACCAAATTTTGGTAATTGACCTGTACCATAAAGCGTTTCGTGATTAACTAAATAAGGTACATAAGTTTCAAGATAGCCATGTTGTTCAGTATGTAAGTTCAACATAAATTGTGCTAATGCACGATGTAAACGCGCAATTTTGCCTTTTAATACAACAAATCTCGCGCCAGTCAATTTCACTGCAGTTGGAAAATCAATACCGCCACTTAATTCACCCAAATCTACATGATCTCTGATTGGGAAATCATATTGTTTTGGTTCGCCCCAACGAAATACTTCAACATTTTCACTATCATCTTTACCAAGAGGCACATCATCAGCAGGAATATTTGGAATAGTTAATGCAATTTGTCTTAGCTCTTCTTGCACTTGATCTAAAGCCGCTTTTGCTTGTTCCAACTCAGTTCCCATATTATCGACTTCTGCCAATAATGGTTGAATATCTTCACCGCGTGCTTTCGCTGCACCAATCGCTTTGGAACGTGCATTACGCTCCGCTTGTAAACTCTCTGTTTTAACCTGTAATACTTTACGTTGCTCTTCTAATTGTTCGATTTTTTGCACATCTAACACAAAATTTCTTTTTGCCAATAATTTTGCTGCTGTGTCTGCTAAATCATTACGTAATAGATTAGGATCAATCATCTTTTCTTCCTTTGTTGATTCTGTGATTTCTGGAAAATAAAAACGCTTTATTCTAGCATGGAAAATCGCTCCGCTCGTGGAAAATTTATCAAAACTGTTGAGGAATTATTGATTTTTTTGCAATGTTGAAAGGGGAAGTACAAGACGATAAGGAATAGTTGTTCTTTTAAATCCTAATCTTTCATAATACGCTACTAATTCATCAGTTTTTGCATCAATTACAACACAAGCAATTCCTGTATCAAGTGATAATTTCAGTATTGTATGTAATGCATGCGCCAATAGTAATTTTGAATAACCTTTTCCTTGAAATCTACAATCGACTGCCAGACGCCCAATCAAAATTGCAGGTATTAATAAATGCCTAGGATATCCTTTTAATGGAAAAGCAGAATGTTCTATATGCAATGTTGATAAACTATAGAAGCCTAAAACTGTTTCTGGCTGTTCTGTATCTATCAATACGTGTGTTTTAGCAATGCCTCGCTTACTATGCTGTAATGCAAACTGCTGTAAAAAGCGATTCAAATTTTCATCACCACAATGAAAATCTTTCCGATTGTGGTGATTAGTCAAATGTTCACACTTAATCAATAGAAGCCCCTAATTTTAATAGCTCTTGTAACTCTTTTGTTGCTTTCGGCTCTTCTGCCAATAAACTATCAAGCATTTTCAAATCTTCTTCACTTGCAGACCAAATCTGTTGATCTTTTAGCATCTGAACAGACTTATCATATACAGTTGATAAAATAAATTGACTTACACTTAAGCCTAATAAACTGCTGGCTTGCTCAATCACTGCTTTGGCATGAGGAGTTGTACGGATACTGATACGTTCTGTAGCATGCATAATTACCTCCATAAAATGTATGCCTTATTGGCACACAATATTAATTATTTACCTAAAATTTGTCAAATACCAACCTCAACATTCTTTGCTATATTATTTTTCGCAATAGCCAATAACTCCACAAACCCTACCCTTTAATCCGTTCTACCAATTCAATCACAAAGTTTAAGCGTTGTTGGTGATCCTCAAAGTTTTGCGTAAATCTAAATTTTAATGGGCCATCAAAACGATAGACTTTTGGTTGTTGTTGAATCAACTTTAAGAACAGCATTGGATCCAGTTCAACATTCGGTGCAAATTCTAGATAACCACCTGTTGCCATTGCTTCAATTTTTTGGATTCCTAATGGTTTAGCTTGCAAACGTAATAACGCTATTTCAAATAAGTTTTTCGTTGCTTGTGGCAATAGACCAAAGCGATCGATTAATTCGACTTTCAACTCTGCAAGCTCATCTTCATTTTTTGCACCCGCTATCCGTTTATAGAACGAAAGACGCAAATTCACATCACCCAAATAATCTTCCGGCAATAATGCAGGTATGCGTAGATCAATTTCCACTTGCGTTTGAGTAAGCTCATCTAATGTCGGTTCTTTGCCTTCTCTTAAGGCTTGCATCGCATTTTCCAGCAATTCCATATATAGTGAGAAACCGATAGTTTCGATTTGTCCACTTTGTTCATCACCTAACAATTCACCAGCACCACGAATCTCTAAATCGTGCGTTGCCAACACGAAACCAGCACCTAAATTATCTAAACTACTCAATGCTTCCAAACGCTTCACTGCATCTTTGGTCATCAATTTTTCCGGTGGTGTTAATAAATACGCATATGCCTGATGGTGTGAACGCCCTACACGACCACGCAACTGATGTAATTGCGCTAAACCAAAACGATCAGCTCGCTCAATAATGATAGTATTGGCACTTGGAATATCGATCCCAGTTTCAATAATGGTTGTACAGACTAAAACATTAAAGCGTTGATGGTAAAAATCTGTCATCACCCGCTCTAATTCACGTTCACGCATTTGCCCATGACCAATACCAATACGAGCCTCTGGAACTAACTCCGCTAATTTTTCAGCACAATTTTGAATAGTTTCAACATCATTATGCAGGTAATACACCTGTCCACCACGCAAAATTTCACGCAAAATCGCTTCACGTACTACCCGTTCATCATTTTGTCGAACAAATGTTTTAATCACTAATCGGCGTGCTGGTGGTGTTGAAATAATTGATAAATCACGAATACCATTCATCGCCATATTTAAAGTGCGTGGAATTGGTGTTGCGGTTAACGTTAAAATATCAATATTACTGCGCAGTTGTTTGATTTTTTCCTTTTGTCTAACACCAAAACGATGCTCTTCATCAATGATTAATAAGCCTAAATCTTTAAATGCAACTTCGCCTTGTAACAACTTATGTGTACCGATTAGAATATCGATTTTCCCTTCTTGTACTTGGGCTAATACATTTTTCTGTTCTTTAGTGGTTTTAAAACGTGACAATACTTCAACATTAACAGGTAAATTAGCAAAGCGATCACTGAAATTGTCATAATGTTGTTGTGCCAATAAAGTTGTCGGTACCAACACTGCCACTTGCTTATGGTTCATCACAGCCAAAAACGCAGCTCGCATTGCCACTTCTGTTTTACCAAAACCCACATCACCGCAAACTAGACGATCCATAGGTTTAGCTTGACACATATCACCAATAACGGCATTAATCGCCATTTGCTGATCATAAGTTTCTTCAAAAGGGAAAGTTGCCACAAATTGTTGGAATTCTTCACGATCATATTGGAACGCAAAACCGGGACGTGATTCACGTTTCGCATACACATCCAATAATTCCGCCGCCACATCACGAATTTTCTCTGCCGCTTTTTGACGAGATCTTACCCACGCCTCACTACCTAATTTATGCAATGGCGCATTCTCTTCACCGCCACCAACATAACGACTAATCAAATGCAATGAAGAAACTGGTACATATAATTTGGCATCATCGGCATAACGCAACACTAAATATTCTGCCACCATACCGCCCGTTTCTAACGTGGTTAAGCCATCATAACGACCAACACCATGTTCCAAATGCACTACTGGTTGTCCAATTTTTAATTCAGCTAAATTGCGAATCAGCGCATCTGGATTCACATTCTTTTGTTGCTGGCGCTGACGAGTTTGCACTTTTTCGCCAAGAAAATCCGTTTCACAAATCAAGGCAAACTGTTCTTCAACAATAAAGCCTTGTTCCATTGCACCAATCATTAAGCTAAAACGCTGTTGTTTCGCTTGAGCTAAATCGGTAATCGAGGTCGGTTTAATTTTTAGTGGTTTTAATAACGATAATAGGGTTTCTCGCCGCCCCTCACTTTCTACCGAAAAGATAATTGGTTCGGAGCGTTCTTCAATAAATTGACGTAATAATTTTAATGGCTCTTTTTGTTGTGAATTGATCGTTAATTCTGGTAACGCAGCAACTGCTAAATTTTGATTGCGTGCTTGCTGCTCCAACTTCGTTTGCGTAAGTGTAAAACGTGGATAATCCTTCAAATATTGATTCACATTATCTGGACGCAGCCATAATTTACTTGGTGGCAACAAAGGACGCATCGGATCCACTTTCTGATTTTCATAGCGTAATTCCGCATCACGAAAAAAGGCTTCGCCTTGCTGCTGAATTTGTTCATCAGTAATAAACAAAGTATTGATTGGCACATAATCAAAAAAGGTTGCCATTTGATGAAAAAAGAGTGGCTGCCAATATTCGATACCGGCAAACAGCGTTCCTTTACTTATCTGTTGGTAAATATGTTCCGGATCACGTCTAATTTCGCCAAAGGTTTCCCGAAAATTAGTACGGAAAAATTCTATTCCTTTTTCATCACTCGGAAATTCGTGAGCAGGTAAGAGATTAATTTGTTTGATCTCGGCGATTGTACGTTGCGTATCAACATCAAAAGTACGAATTGAATCAATCTCATCATCAAAAAAATCTAAACGATAAGGTTCGTGGCTTCCCATTGGGAAAAGGTCAAGTAAAGCTCCTCGTACCGAATATTCTCCGTGTTCAAAGACCTGATCAACAGCACGATAGCCTGCTTGATGCAGCTGCATTCTTAATTGTTCAAGATCACAACGTTGACCTTTTTTAATTAAGAAAACGTTTTGTGCTAAATAACTTGGCGGACAAACACGCTGCATCAAGGTACTAACCGGTAAAATAAAGATCCCTTGTTTTACCTGTTGCAACTGAAATAGCGTACTTAGACGAGTCGAAATAATCTCTTGATGTGGTGAAAAGTTATCATAAGGTAACGTTTCCCAATCAGAAAAAATCTCTGCTGACAATGAAAATTGCGACAAACTCTCTGCTAAATGGTTAGCTTGTCGCATATCAGGCGTTACTACAACAATCACGCCTTGATGTTGTTGTGCAATTTCTGCGATGGCTAAGACACGACTATCCGCAATCGCATTACCTAAATATTTATGATCGTTCGCCTTTTTTGGCAGATTTAGATTAAAACAGTTCATAACTACTCTTGATGAAAAGTAATTTTCCAACAATTATGAATATGCGGATTGCGTTGGAAATCGAGTGGCAATGTACGTTCTGAAATATTTTCCGCACTTAAACCTAATCGTGCCAAACCATTCAGATCCATCTTAAAACCACGTTTATTGTTCGAGAAAATGATTACACCATTGCGGCGTAATAATTTGCTTAATTTTGCTAGCAGCTGTAAATGATCTCGCTGAACATCCCAGCTATTTTCCATTCGTTTTGAATTAGAAAAAGTTGGTGGATCAACAAAAATTAAATCATATTGCCCTTTCGCATTCTCCAACCATTGTAAGCAATCTGCTTGAATCAATTTGTGTTGCTTGCCTTTAATCTCATTCAAAATAAAATTCTGCTCAGCCCAGTTTAAATAAGTATTGGACATATCAACAGTGGTACTTGATTTTGCTCCACCTAAAATGGCGTGTACGCTACAAGATCCTGTATAAGCAAACAGATTAAGAAAATCTTTGCCTTTTGCCATCTCACCCACCATTTTGCGTGTTAAACGGTGATCTAAAAACAGCCCTGTATCCAAATAATCAGTCAGATTTACCCACAATTTTGCACCATATTCATTGACAAAAAAGTAATCGCCTTTATTGGCTAATTTTTCATATTGATTATTGCCTTTTTGTTTTTGACGCACTTTCAATACTAATTTGTCTGTTGCTACACCAGTTACATTTAGTGTTGCGGTTACCGCATCTAATAAACGCTGTCTAGCTTTTTGTGGATCAATATTTTTTGGCGCAGCATATTCTTGTACTACGATATGGTCAGCATAACGATCTACCGCTAAATTATATTCCGGCAAATCGGCATCATATAAACGATAAGCCTCTAATCCTTGCTGTTTCGCCCATTTCTCAATTTTCTTAATATTTTTTGCTAAACGATTACTAAAATCTGGTGCAACATCAGCGCGTTGTTGGAATTGTAATGGATTATCCTCTTGCTCATTTTCTACGCTACGTTCACCAATTAAATAATTTTTTTGCACACAATCTAACGGACCATTTTTCGCTTTAAATTGGCGTGAAGAACGTAAACGCAAACAATCTAACAAACTTAATTCACTACTAAAAATTGAGGCTTGCCAATGTGGAAAATACTGTTTTAAACGTCTGCCAAAAACTGAATACAGGGCGATTAAGGTTGGCGTTGCTCCTAAACGTTCCCCATACGGTGGATTACACACTACTGTACCGACTTCTTCTGTTGGCGGTGTTAAGCTCGCAATATCAGCGGCAGTAAACTGGATTAAATGCCCTACCCCTGCATTTTGCGCATTTTGTCGGGCTTTTTCTAGAACTCGATGATCACGATCTAAACCAAAGAAGTGTGCTTTACATTGTTGCTTGCCTTGTTCCGCTTTTGCTAATGCCGCTTCCTTTACGCGCAACCAAACCGTTTGTTGATGTTTTTTCCAATGATTGAATCCCCAATGCAAGCGCGTTAATTGCGGTGCAATTTGTGCTTCCATTTGTGCTGCTTCAATCAATAAAGTACCTGAACCACACATTGGATCGACTAATGGTGTACCAAACTGCCAACCTGAGCGGATAATAATTGCTGCTGCTAATGTTTCTCGTAATGGTGCCGCACCAGTATCACTACGATAACCACGCATATGTAACGCTTCGCCACTTAAATCTAATGACACATTTAATTCATCACGATTCAAATAGGCGTGGATACGAATATCAGGATAATCTTTATCTACTTGCGGACGCGCTTCGCCTTGACAAGTGAAATAATCAACAATCCCATCTTTTACTCGCATTGCACCATATTGGGTATGGCGAATCGCTTCATTAGTCCCGTTAAAATCTACCACAAAACTATCATCGGCATTAAAATGTTGCTGCCAAGCAAAATTCACTACTGAATTATACAAATCTAAATCATCATACACTTTGCAAGTAAATAACGGATATAAAATCCGCGAACTCAAGCGACTCCATAATAGCGTTTGATACAAGGTGTCATCGTCAGCAGCATAATGCACACCGCCTTGTACCACTTTGCATTGTTGTGCACCTAACTTTTCTAATTCTGTTTTTAATAGTTCTTCAAATCCACGAGCTGTGGTGGCAAATAATTGATTCATATTCTTTCTTTTATCAGGTCAAAATTGTGGCAGATTATAGCAAATTAGTTGGTTTTATTTTGTAACAATTTATCCACTACTCTGGCAGCAGCAAAGAAACCGAAAGTCGCTGTCACCATCGTTGCTGCACCAAAACCATTGCTACAATTCATTGTGGCTGAAGTTGAACACTCTCCACTTACTTTAGGAAAAATCAGTGGTTGTGTGGAAAACACACAATCAATGCCGAATTTACGTTGTGGATTATCGGTAAAACCATACTGCTTGCGTAATAAATAACGGACTTTTGCAGCTAATGGGTCTTGGATTGTTTTACTTAAATCTTTAATTTGAATTTGGCTTGGATCAGTTTGCCCACCAGCGCCGCCAGTGGTAATCACTTTAATTTTATGACGTTTGCAAAAGGCTAATAACGCTGCTTTAACTTTTACGCTATCAATTGCATCTACGACATAATCATAACCTTTCAATAGATATTCATTTAGGTTTTCTGTTGTTAGGAAATCATCAATGACATCCACTTGTGCAGTAGGATTAATTGCTAACACACGTTGCTGCATTACCTCCGTTTTCAAAGCCCCGATATTTTCTGTTACTGCATGGATTTGTCGATTAACATTAGTCACGCAAATATCATCCATATCAATTAGGGTCAGCTTGCCAACCCCAGAACGTGCTAATGCTTCGACTACCCACGAACCAACGCCGCCGATGCCAATTACACATACATGAGCTTGACGCAGGCGTTCTAAGGCAGCTTCGCCATACAAACGCCCAATACCACCAAAACGTTGTTCAAAATTATCTACTCGTGCCATACAATTAATTTAATACCCAAACGCGTCCATAATGTTTCAACAAACCAGCAACATGTCCGGCTTTTTCACCAATACCTTGATAGAGGTCGAAATGTTGTCCTTTTACTGCACCACCAACATCTAGCGCCACCATTAAACGTAATTGATGTTTACCTAACCAATTCCCTTCATCATCAATTTCAGGCATTTCGACTAATAAAACACTGCCAGATGGAATTAAGCTACGATCAGAGGCAACAGATGCTAATGGTACAAGCGGAATACCAGCTGAACCTTTTACTTTGCCATTTGGTACATTTTTGAAAAAGACATAAGATTCATTGCGTTCTAATAAACCTTGTAAACGGCTAGGGTTACGTTGTGCCCAATCTTTGATCGCTTGTACCGACATTTTTTCTTTTGGGATTTCACCATCTTCTACTAATAAGCGACCAACGCTGGTATATGGGAAACCATTTTGTCCTGCATAGGCGAAATAAGTGAGATCATTATTACCAAAATCAATATAACCACTACCTTGTACACCTAATAAAAAGTTATCCAACATAGAATCACTATAAGCCAACTCTAAGCCTTTCCCTTGTAAAGCACCGGCATAAATTTGCGCTCGTGAAAAACGTTTGGCTTTTGGCATTGCATAAATAGGATGACGATATTGCCCTTGCGGTGTGTGACGAGCGTGGATCACTGGAGAATAATATCCTGTCATCAATACATTTTGGAAACCATCTTGCCCCGCCATTTTTTGAATACCGATACCAAAATTATTTAATTGAGATACATCTGCGCCTGCTAGCACCCAGCTGGTAATTTTGTCATAAGTCGTGCGATAAGTCGCACTTAAACGTGGTGATACACTAGAGATCAGGCTTAACTGCGTCAAAAAATCACCTTGATTCACAATTGGACTATGATTTTCTACCATTCCCACTGGAGTCAAAGGCATACTCATATAACTACGCCCTTGATAAACTGCACCAAGTTGTTCATATAATGAACGATCCATCACACTTGATGTAGAACGATTTTGTGTTGAACACCCTGCTAACACTAAGATTGCTGCGGCAACTGCAGCCAATTTTTTAATTCTTTTCATAAATGACCGATATAACCTCTGTTCCTGCTTTTTTTAAGCGCCGTTACGCTAACAAAAATTATGATGAATAGATAGCAATTTTACGGTTCTCTTAGAGAAATTTCATGCCAAATTAGCGTTCAGTTTCGATAATGGTTATTTTTTTATCAAAAAAAATTTATTTCTTCAAAAAATATTGCAAAAACGAAAAAATGTTGTATAGTAGCGCACATCTAACGCGGGGTGGAGCAGCTTGGTAGCTCGTCGGGCTCATAACCCGAAGGTCGTTGGTTCAAATCCAGCCCCCGCAACCAGTTCTCTCTACTCTGTTTCTTTATATTCCCACTTATTAATAAAATCTATTTATCATTCTACTAAACCAGCTAAATTTTTTAATTTTCTAATTCATAATTCAGCATTAAAAAGACTTGACTCCGTAGTAGCTACAAGGTTCATCATAATCACACTTAAATTTTACTATTTATTTAGGAGAGATTATGTGTAATGTAACTAATACAAAAAACAACGAAGAACATTCACATTCACATTCACATTCACATTCACATCAGCATAGCCATACAAATAATAAATTTGTACTGACAATTAGTTTTTTATTAATTTGCAGCTTTATGTTGATTGAATTTTGGGCAGGCTACGCATTTAACAGCCTTGCGCTATTAGCCGATGCGGGTCATATGGCAAATGATAGTTTTTCTCTACTGCTAGCATTAATTTCACTATTTTTATCCTCACGCGCGCAAAAATGGTTTGCCGTTTTAAACGGTATTTCTCTATTAGTTGTTGCCGTTGTTATTCTGATAGAAGCTGTTGATCGTTGGCAAAATCCATTAGCCCTTGATGCTATTCCAATGCTAACGGTGGCAGTTATCGGTTTATTGATCAATGTAGTCGTTGCCTTTTTTATGTTGAAAGGTGATTTGGGCAATTTAAATTTAAAAGCAGCTTATATGCACGTTTTAGCCGATGCCTTTGGTTCCATTATCGCTATTATCGCAGGTTTAAGCGCATGGTTATGGTCAATTACCTGGGTGGATATTGTCGCCAGTGCGTTATTAACGCCTATTTATTTTCCGCAGTGGCTGGCAAATTGTGGGGCAAGCTTATAAGTCATTGTTAGAAATAACACATTAATATATGAAGAAAATAGAAAAACTCTCTTTAATATCATAAAAGAAAGTTTTGCCTATTCTTAGACAAGGCGCTTTTCCATTAAATAATTTCGTAATAAAATCCCTTTTCTCGCCACAGATTGCGACTTAATAGTGACATAACCACGCTTTTCAAAAAAACGCTGTGCTGTAATTGATGCATATACGGACAATGTTTCAACCTTCACAACGCTTTCTAATTTATTACAAATCGCAGTAGCAATGCCTTGTCGTTGATAATCTGGATGCACAAACAAACGATCTAAATAACCATTGATGTCAATGTCACCAAATCCAACAATGACCCCATTATCTAACGCAGCAACCACAGTATAATGTTCACAAAAAGAGTGATGCCATTCAGTTAAATCAACTTTTCCATTAGCCCAAGCATTAAGTTGCTCCTGACTATAATCATTCTGACAAGTAGTATGAATTGACCGGAAAAATAAATCTGCCAACAATACACAATCTGCTTCTTGATATTTTCTGAGAGAGTAATTCATTTAATGGTTAAATTTGATTGGAATTGGCGTATATCTCTGCCAATATACGCCTTAATTTTTATAACGGCACCGCAATAGACAAATGAGAAGTATCATTTTTACGTTCAATATGAAATGTTCCGCCTGTTTCATCTTGCTGATAATGCACTACACTGATACTGCAATTGATCAAACTCTCGCTCACTCCCGGCTGACGATGATTTTGCCAAGTATGCCCACCTAACAACGCTAACAACAAACGCAACGTATGCCCATGTGAAACCACCAAAATATTGCCTTGCTGATGTACTTTAATAATATCTTGCACTGCTTGCCAAGAACGTGCTGCTAATGCTGAAAAGGGTTCACCTTGGTTATATTGCTGAATATTTTGATCATAAAGTTCTGGTTGTTTAACCAAATTTTGAAATGGTTCAGTATGACGAATAGTATCGATCTGAATACCTTCCCATTGACCAAAAAATTGTTCATTCAAACCTTGATGCTGAAATAATGGAATATCACGCTCACCAATCACATAACGTGCAGTATCAATCGTACGCTGTAAACAACTTGAATATGCCGCCACAAAAGGAATCTCTTTTAATGCTTTACCTGCTGCCACAGCACCATTAATGCCCTCTTCTGTTAAAGCGGAATCCCCTTGTCCTTGTAATAAACCAGTTTCATTCCATACCGTACGCCCATGACGTAAAAAATAAAAAGTCAGATCTTTCTGCATGGTTTTCCTCAAAAAAATAGCCCTCTTAATCGAGGGCTTATTTTAACATTAATTAAGCTTGTTGTTCTTGATCTGCATACTTCGCTGCAGTTTCTTTCAATAATGGTTGTAATTCACCTTTTTGGAACATTTCAAGAATAATGTCACAACCACCAATTAATTCACCTTCAACCCATAATTGTGGGAATGTTGGCCAATTCGCAAATTTCGGTAATTCTGCACGAATATCTGGATGTTGCAAAATATCAACATAACCAAATGGCACTTGGCAATTAATAATTGCTTCTACTGCTCTTGCTGAAAAGCCACAAGAAGGGAATTTTGGTGAACCTTTCATATAGATGATAATCGGATTTTCGCTTAATTGTTGTTTAATTCTTTCGATAGTTTCCATGTATTAACCTCAACGTTACTGGTCAAAGACAAAAAGTGGCAAGATTGTAACATAAGCCTATGGATAAACCAATCTTACCTAGAAGAGTTACCAGCTACCGCCAGCACCGCCGCCGCCAAAGCTACCACCGCCGAATCCGCCGCCACTGCCACCACTGCTGCTGCCTCCGCCAAAACCGCCAAAACCACCAAAGCCGCCACCACGACGAGATCTTGGGCTGACATAAGTTCTACCTTTATGTCGTTCACTTAAAAAGACCACCAAAAAGAAAAACGCTACCATTAATAATGGAATAAAATCATAACGATCTTCTTCTTGTAATTGTTCCGGTTTAAACTCACCTTGGCTAGCAGCCATAATATACTTCAAACCTTCGGCAATTCCTGTGGCATAACGATTTTCACGAAATGCTGGCGTAATCACTTGACGAATGACTTTTCCTAAAAAGGCATCAGGTAACGCCCCTTCAAGCCCTTGTCCAGTTGCAATAAAAATTTTGCGATCGTTTTTCGCAATTAGCATTAATACGCCATTATTCAGTTTTTTGCGCCCGATGCCCCAACGATCTCCCAAAGTAAACGCATAATCGGCGATTTCAATACTGCCGGTGGAGGGAATCATCACAACGGCAATTTGTGAACTGGTCTTTTGGCTATAATTCACCAATTGCTGCTCAATCACTTGTTGCTGTTGTTGCGTTAAGGTATGCGTATAATCATTCAAATAACGAAATGGTTGTGGTACTGGAGGATAACTATCCGCTAATGCTTGTCCAAATGCTAATAACAATAACCAAATCAATAACACTAACTTTTTCATTTGATCACCACATCATTTGGTAATTCATTACGATCATCGGCTTGATAAGGGAAATGTTGCGCTAAACAGTCGGCAATTAATCGAATCGCATTGACAATACCTGTCGTATGTTGTTTTTGCTTTGCGCCAGCCACAATTAAATCACAAGCCTGTTGCCAAAAACTTGCTGCTACATATTGATCAATCCCTTGATCACCAATCACTGCACACTGTTTCGACTGCAACGCAACATAAATCAACACCCCATTTCGTTGCGCTGTTTTCTCCATTTCCAATTCAGTAAATAATGCCTTTGCACGTTCAATACTACTGCTCTGTGCTTTGGGCATCTTACGTTCAATATAAACTCGCAATTCCGCAGAGGTCCGTTTCTCCAAGAGCGAAATTGCTTGTTCAATTGCTTTTTTATCAATAGGTTGCGTAAATAAAAACATTATTAGCTCTTACAATTAATTGAAATTAACTGTTGGTGCTTTTTCTGCCCCAGCGTCTGATTTGAAGTAAGGTTTTTCATTAAAGCCAAATAACATTGCCACTAACTTAGTCGGGAAAGTACGAATCTTTTTGTTATACTCTTTTGCTGCTGCATTAAAGTTATTTCTCGCCACGTTAATGCGATTCTCAGTTCCTTCTAATTGCGTTTGTAGTGTTAAAAAGCCTTCATTCGCCTTTAATTGTGGATAGTTTTCAACAGTAGCTAATAAACGTGACAGTGTAGAACCTACTTGATTTTGTTGGCTTTGGAATTGCGCTAATTGTTCTTCAGTCATATTAGCAGGATCAATTTTGATTTGTGTCGCTTTAGCCCTTGCTTCAACTACATTGGTCAAAGTTTCTTTTTCAAAATTTGCTTGTCCTTTAACAGTATTCACTAAGTTTGGAATTAAATCGGCACGACGTTGGTATTGTGACTCAACATTTGCCCATACAGAATCAATATCTTCTTCTGCTTGCACTAAACTGTTATAGCTGCCCATTACCGTAAAACCTAGAACGATAGCAATCAAAATTGCAATTAATGTACTTTTTTTCATTGTTTCCTCGTAAATAATTAAGTTTATGCCTTGTAACAAAATAGTAACTTGTTAACAAAGGAGGTTATTGTAATGCAATTTGGCTATTTTTACTGTTGTTTTTCTATCAATATCGCTATGTAATTTAGACAATATGTATATTGAGAGAATACCGACTACTAATTCCTACTGATTTAAATCAAACAATCTCACCTTTTTCAGACAATTACCCCCTTCCGATTATTGCGATCTTTTGGGAAATTTTCTGTAATAACTCAATAAGTTATCTAAACCCAAAAATCATCATGCTAAAAACTATTCCTTTAGCTGCATTATCGTTACTTGTTGCAGCTGTTTTTCCATTTTCCGCAATGGCAGATAATGCCAATATTGCAGTGCAAGATTTACCGAAAACACAGCAAAAGATTACTGCACAAGAGATGCAGCGTCTTTTCACGCAAAAGCATTGTACTGATTGCCATAGCAGTTCAGCGGCAGAAAGTTTGCCTTATGCTGATAAACAGCAAATTAATATTGGAAAGAAAAGCTTTTTAGTGGCAGCGATTACGGAACAATTAAATCACCCTGACAACATTACCATTACCGATTTGGCAAAATTACAATATTTTTTGCGACATCAGACTGATCAACAAGATTTGCATTCACGTTTACCTTATCAATTCACTGCTGAAGAATCTGCCCTATTAAGTCAATGGACGGAACAGCTCCATAAGGAAAAATTACCGAATACCGATCAACAAACCTTTATTTTGCCGATTCCTGAACGCTTACCGGTTGATTTTCGTAAGGTGATGATTGGTGGAATGTTGTTTACTGACCAACGCTTATCTTTTGATAATTCAATTAGTTGTTTTAGTTGTCATCCACTTGATAAAGGTGGTGTTGATGGTCTAGCGACTTCAACCGGCATTTATCAACAAAAAGGGCCGATCAATGCGCCAACAGTTTATAACGCTGTTTTTAATACTAGCCAATTTTGGGACGGTCGAGCTAAAAACTTGGCTGAACAAGTGGCACAACCACCATTGAATCCGATTGAAATGGGTTATCATAATTGGCAGGAAATTGAGGAAAAATTAACTAAAGATCCGCAATTTCTTGATCTGTTTTTACAAGTTTATCCTGAATTAACACAAGCCAATATGACGGATGCCATTGCTGAATTTGAAAAGCGGTTAATTACACTAAATAGTCCTTTTGATCGCTATTTAAAAGGCGATACTTCTGCATTAACTGAACAGCAAAAACGTGGCTATCAATTATTTAAAGAGAATCGCTGCGATACCTGTCATAGCGGTATCAATATGGGTGGTAACTCGTTTGAAATTATAGGAATTTATGCAGATTACACTAAAGATCGGGGTACACCTGAAACTAACGCTGATTTAGGTCGTTACAATCAGACACAGCAAGAAAGTGATAAATATCGTTTTAAAGTGCCATCTTTACGCAATATCGCTTTGACTGCGCCTTATTTTCATGATGCCAGAACCAATAATTTACATCAGGCAGTTAATTTAGTCTTGAAATATCAATTGGGTAAAACGCTTTCAGCACAGCAAGTAGATGATATTGTTGCTTTTCTTGAATCTTTAACTGGAGAGGTAAGGGGCAAACCGCTAACTAAGAAGAAATAGATTAGCATTAATTGTGATGAAATGGATTGGAATATTGTGCATTAAATAGATTATATCCTTTTGATTTTATTGAATTTAAATCTCCCCTACCCCTCTTTATTTCATTAAAGAGGGGAACCTTTTTAAGGACAGATTACTGCGCCATTTTTTTAGCGGTATGCAAAAATCCCGTTGCTGAGGTATAAATCGCTGATTTGCCTTGTGCCGCTAGAATCATATCCACGATTTCACGGAAAGCACCACGTCCGCCATTTGCTTTGGTGACAATATCTACTTTATCTTTGATATAGTCTTGTGCTTCAGCCACTGTTGCCGTCAAGCCACATACGGCAAATGCAGGTAAATCTACGCTGTCATCACCGATGTATAACACTTCTTCTGCAGTAACGCCCGCTTGTTCAATTAATGATAAACAAGCGCTCTCTTTTTCTAACTTGCCTAATTGGAATAATGGAATACTGAGTTCTTCAATACGTTTACGCAACACTAATGAATCGCGACCAGATAGCACTGCCACTTGTACACCACTTTCCAATAACATACGAGTGCCAAGTCCATCACGTGCATTAAACACCTTAAATACTTCACCATTTTCGCCATAATAGAGCGAGCCATCAGTTAAAACACCATCAACATCGGTAATGACTAATTTAATTTTCGCTAATTTTTCCTGCATATTGTTCCCTTAACTTGAAAATTCATATAAACCAACGACTTGCTGCTGATCATCCACAACAACTAAAGAGTGAATCTTATGCTGACGCATATAATCTTCTGCTTGTCCTAAATAAGTATTTTGATTAATCGTTTTTGGTTGCGTCGTCATAAAATCACCAGCGCATTTTTGCAGTACTGCTTCACCATAACGGCTCATCGCACGACGAATATCGCCATCGGTAATAATACCTTGCAACTTACCCTGTTCCATAATGATGGCAACACCCATCCGACCTTCATTCATTACCGTTAAGCAATCAAGAAAACGAGTACTAGCTGCTGCCACTGGTAATTTGGTTTGCATCTTATCACGCACTTTGCAAAGTAAACGACGCCCTAAGCTGCCACCCGGATGAAATTTCGCAAAATCTTCCGCTTGAAAATTACGAGCTTTTATTAATGCTACTGCTAACGCATCGCCAAGCGCCATTGTGACTAATACGGAAGTCGTTGGTGCTAAATTGTTCGGGCAAACTTCTCTTTCTACACTGATATCTAATACATAATCCGCGTGTTTAGCTAAGGTAGAGCTAAGATTGCCTGTCATTGCAATAATTTTATTACCAAAATTTTTCAAACTTGGAATAAGTTTATTGACATCATCTGTTTCGCCGCTATAAGAGATTAACAACACAATATCAATCGGTTTTAACATTCCTAAATCACCATGAAAGGCTTCGGTCGGATGTAAAAAGAAACTTGGTGTACCAGTAGAAGAAAAGGTAGCAACCATTTTTTTACCTACTAATCCTGATTTACCAATCCCACCGATCACTAAACGCCCTTCACAATGTAGGATTAATTCAACAATTTCAGCGAAATTTGCTGGTAATTGTTGTTGTAAACGCCCTAGCGCTTGTTGTTCAACCGCTAACGTTTCTTTAGCAATTTGTAGATAATTCATAGTAATCCTTGATCGTTAAACTCAAACAGGCAGTATTCTAATCATTCAGAATGATAAAAGCCAATTAAAACTTCTGTTTTAACTTTTACAAAAATCCGTTATACTGCGCGCCGAGTTAGCCAGGCAATCGCTGGTTTATTGAAGCCCTCAACCGTGCAAACGACCTTGGGGACAAGTAAACGAGAGGAAAGTCCGAGCTACACAGGGCAGGGTGCTGGATAACGTCCAGGAGGCGCGAGCCTACGACCAGTGCAACAGAGAGCAGACCGCCAATGGCTCATTTGAGATCAGGTAAGGGTGAAAGGGTGCGGTAAGAGCGCACCGCGTGATTGGTAACAATTCATGGCATGGTAAACTCCACCCGTAGCAAGACCAAATAGGAATCCAATGTGTGGCCCGCGCAGGATTCGGGTAGGTTGCTTGAGCATTTGTGTAAATAAATGCCTAGATGAATGATTGTCCTCGACAGAACTCGGCTTATCGGCTAACTCATTTTTTATTGATGCAGACTTCAATCCTGCTGAAAATCCAACAATACTTCAGTTGCAGTAACAGCAAACTTCACTGTCGCCCCTTCAATCAATGGCACGTTTTCATCAATATGACCAATAGGAAAATCATAAGCTACCGGATAATCATAATCCGCCACCAAACGTTGAATCATACTATACATAGTGTCGCCATTGGCGTCTGGTTCAAGATGTTCCGTAAAACGTCCGACAATTAGCCCTTTTAAATTGGCCAATACACCAGCTAAGCGTAAGTTATATAACATACGTTCAACTTTATAGATTGGTTCGGCTATATCCTCAATAAACAAGATTTTATCCGCTTGAAAAAGATCATAATCGGTACGTAACAAACCGCACAATACCGCTAAATTACCACCAATAAGTTCACCTGTTACCGTACCCATACGATTAAAACTATGTGTAGGTGTGCGATAAGTCGGTAACTGCCCCGTTAGCATGTGACACAGTAACTTATTATTGTTATTGTCAGCGCCAAATAATGCCAACTGTTTCGCCATTGAAGCGTGAATACTCGCTACACCAGCGTGATACATCGCCGCGTGTAGCAATGAAATATCGCTAAATCCAATCAACCATTTTGCATGATCACGCAATAATGAAGCTGGTAACTTTTCCAGCAAATGCACTGCGCCATAACCGCCTCTGCTGCAAAGAATGGCTTTAATCTTGTTATTGGTCAATGCGGCAATAAAATCTTGTAATCGTTCCGATTGAGTACCTGCATATTTACCCTGCTTACCTTTACAGTAAGTACCTAATACCGGAACAAATCCCCATTGTTCTAATACAGCACAAGCGCCATCAATATAGGCTGGTTCTACTGCACCTGATGGTGAAATAATGGCGATCTTGTCACCTGCACGCAAAAAATCCGGAAATACGGTCATTTTGATATCCTTAAGTCTTGCACAATGGAGCATATTCTACTGTTTCACTCCGCTAACTGCTAGAAACTCGCCAGTTACCCGCAAAAAATTTAATCTCCGTCACAAAAAAATGCTTTAACTTACGTTTTAATAAGGTTTTGTTTTATCATACTGCCCCGTATTGAAATACAAGGAGTACCGAATTATGGCAGCTAATAAAAAAATTAAAGCCATTCAAACCGAATTAGCTCAATGGGAAAATCAACAACTTGCAAATACGTTGTACCACATCTTAGCGCAACAGCATTTTGCCGGTAAACTTAGCGCCGCCAACGTATCTTCACTTTGCAAAGAATTTAAATTAACGCCAAATCAACTCGCATTACAATTGTTACCGATTGCCGCTTGTTATGCTACTACACCAATCTCTAGCTTCAATGTTGGTGCGGTTGTACAAGGGTTAAGTGGTGCATTTTATTTTGGCGCCAATCAAGAATTTTGCGGCGTAGCAATGCAGCTAACGATTCACGCTGAACAAAGTGCGATTTCACACGCTTGGATGAATAATGAAGCAGCTATTAGTTCAGTAACAGTCAATTACACCCCTTGCGGTCATTGTCGCCAATTTATGAACGAATTGAATAGCGCCGAACAGCTCTACATTCATTTACCGCATGCGCAAAATAACCGTTTGCACCAATATTTACCTGATGCATTTGGCCCGAAAGATTTAGATATTCGTGAATATTTATTTGATCCACACAACAACCAGTTACAAATTGATTGTGAAGATCCATTACCACAGCGCGCTTTACTCGCCGCTAATCGCTCGCATGCACCTTATAGCCACGCTTATTGCGGTGTTGCTCTCTTATTAGCCGATGAAACAGTGATCGCTGGACGTTATGCAGAAAATGCTGCATTTAATCCTAGTTTGCCGGCATTACAAGTAGCATTAAATCATTTGCGTTTATCCAGTTATCAAGATCAAGATATTATGCAAGTCGCTATGGTGGAATATCCAACCCAAATGCAACAAAAAGAGATGGCTGAGCAATTATTAAATAAGATCAATAGCAAAATTGAACTGCAATATTTTGTTGCTAGAAAATAGTTTGATTGATGGTATAAGAAATAATCAAACTATCTATCGAAAACCCATATTTTCTTAATAAAAATGAGAGTTTTCTATCTAAGTTTAGATACAAGGATTAGGAGCTCTCATATTTTTTGATAAGTATATTTTCAATATTAAATTCTTCCCTCTTCTTTACTTTACTATAAATGAGAATTATTATTAATAAAATTAAAATGGAAGGATTTTACTATGTCACAACGTACTTCTCTGGTGATCTCTATTGTGTTTTCTCTCTTACTTTCGATTTCAGCATCAGCAAAACAAAATGCACAAAAAGTAATTACTATCGGTGCTGGCATTACTGAGCTAGTAATAGCATTAGGTTCTGAGAAACAAATCATTGCCGCAGATTCAACAAGCCGTCATTTTGCAGAACAATATGGTTTACCTATTCTAGGGTATCAACGTAATTTAAATACTGAAAATATTTTAGCATTACAGCCAACAACAATTATTGGCACAGATGAAATGGGACCTAAAGTTGTTTTAGAACAATTAAAACAAAGTGGTATCAATATCATACAGCTCTCCAATACCCAATATAATTTTTCTGATCTCTTAGATAACACCAAACTTATTGGTGAAACGTTAGGTAAATCCATCGAAACAGAACAATTAATCAAATCAATGCAAACCTCTTATCACAAAATCCAACAACTAAAACTGCCTTCACTAAATACCCTCTTTTTATTCTTCCCTAGCAATAATCAAATTATGGCTGGAGGTAGTAAAACTGTGGTAGATGGAATGTTGCAAGCATTAAATCTGAAGAATATCGCAGCAAATAAATCAGGTTACTACGCTTATTCTATTGAACACATTTTGCAATCACAGCCGAAAGTACTACTCGTTTCAGCCAGAGAATTAACTCAAAATTTAGATAAAATCCTACAAGATAATCCGTTTTTACAGCAGTTAGAAGCCACAAAAAAACAATGCGTATTTACTATTGATGGGCAAGCATTACTTGGTGGATTTAACCTCAAATCACTTCATGAAAGCCAACATATTGCTCAACTCTTGGCAAATAAACCTGAATGTTTAACTGATTAATTCTATTGTTGTATGAAAATAATTAAATTTAATAACAAAATATTCTTAGCCACCAGTTTCGTTATTTTAATTATTCTTACCTTATTATCATTAAATTTAGGTGCTATTCATTTTGATATTTCCACCACATTATTCGCATTAATTGGTAAAGGTGACGCTAATACTGTTTTTATCCTACAACAATTACGCCTACCAAGAACCTTATTAGCGATTGTCGTTGGTGGAATCCTTGGTGTTAGCGGCACTATACTACAAGGACTATTTCGTAATCCATTAGCGGATTCAGGTGTAATTGGTATTAGTGCAGGAGCAGCTCTGGGAGCAGCTATTACTATCGTACTACTACCAACTTCACTCCTATTCTGGCAACGAGATCAACTAATTGCCCTCTTTGCTTTTGTTGGAGGCTTAATTACCACATTATTGGTGTACCGTATTGGAAGAACAACTTTTGGTACTAATATGTTACTTATTTTACTCGGTGGTATTGCGATTGGCTCATTAGCATTCGCTTTTTTAGGGTTATTACAATTTCTAGCAGACGATCAAGCCCTAAGAGAATTAACAATATGGCAATTAGGCTCTCTTGCACAAGGAAATTTCTTTAACATTTTACTCTGTTTATTTGCTTTTATTTTACTGTTTTGGCAAGCAACCACTATGTCCCAAGCTCTCAATGCAATGTTACTAGGTGATTTAGAAGCCAAACATCTTGGTATTAATATTGAAAAAATAAAAAAACGCTGTATTTACTTAATTGCCTTTGCGATAGGAATTGCCGTTTCTGTAACCGGAATGATTGGATTTATCGGCTTAGTTGTTCCTCATATAGCTCGCACCTTACTTGGTGCAGATCATAAAAAACTTATACCTATTACGGCAGTTCTCGGTGCTATTCTGCTATTGCTCGCTGACATTATTGCAAGAAGTATTGCACCACCAGCCGAAATTCCAATCGGTATCTTGACTGCTTTATTAGGCGCTCCTTTTTTTATTGGCTTACTTATCAAACATAAAAAGGAATTGTAATGCTCTTATTAGACCAATTAGCTATTACTATTCAAGGAAAAACCTTGATTCATCCATTTCAACTTCAACTTGAACTTGGACAATCTGTTGCTATTCTTGGTGCAAATGGCGCAGGAAAGTCCACTTTGTTAAAAGCAATTGGGCAAGATATTGCCTATACAGGCAAAATTTACTGGCAAGGGCAAAATTTAGCCTCACTTTCCCTTACTGAGTTATCCAAGCAAGTGATTTTTATGTCTCAACAGACTACTCTTAGTTTTGCCTTTGCCGTAAAAGATATTGTACAGATGGGATGTCAAATGTATGACTTATCTTGTCAAGAAATTAATGCTCTTATCTCTCAAGCACTATCCTTATTTGATATTGAACATTTAGCCGAACAAAACTATTTACTACTGTCTGGTGGAGAAAAACAACGTGTACAAGCAGCCCGAGTTTGGGTACAAATTTTAGCAACACCAACCCCTAAACTTGTATTACTCGATGAGCCAACGAGTGCATTAGATTTAAAACATCAACATATACTATTAGCACAAGTGCAAGCACTTACCGAACAGCAACACACTGTCTTAATTGTTCTACACGATCTCAATTTAGCAAGTCGCTATTGCCATAAACTATTGTTACTACAAGCAAAACAATTATTAACTTGTGATTCCCCTGAAAAAGCCTTAACACAACAAAATATTCAACTTACCTACCAATATGATGCAGAAATCTATCAAAAATCAGGAAAAGTTTGTGTTTGGTAAGAAAAACCACCCTTTACAGGTGGTTTTATATATGAAAAATAACGAATTAATTCCGTTTTTGATGACCTTGGTCTAAATGAATCATACCAACGGAGTCTTCTGCTCCCACTTTATACGCTTGTCCGAACCCTTTAACAAACAAGCCTTCACCAGGAACTAAATTAAACAAGGTAAAATCCGCCATTTGCGTGAGTTCACCGACAATATCTCCATGTCTTTCTTGTAGTGCTTTCGTACCAGAAAACCATTCTTCACTTTCAAATGGCACAATTTTTACCTCTGCATTAAAAGACAAACGACGACGAGCAAAAATTTTTCTTGCCTCTTGCTCATCTTCAATCAACATTACAGAAACTTTGCTAGTCTGTTTCAAATTACGTGCATGACGAGCAATATCTGAAATCAAAATATGATAACCAGTATCACTTAATGCAAATGGTGCATAACTGACATTTGGCACACCCTCTGCATCAACAGTAGCGAGCATAAGTGTTTTACACTTTTGTTTTAACTCTTGGATTTCAGGACCAATACGATCTTGTAAACGAGTTTGACGATCTTCCATTTTCATTTTCCTTATTTCAATGTATATACTAAAAGTTGTTTAAAGTTTTCTTTCTGATGTGTGTAAAGCTCACCGTTTTCATCTCGACCAAGATAAATTTTAAAAATCACATTATCTTGATGAGAAATAAATACGATTGCGTGTGTTTCCTTTCCTCGCAATGGCTTACTCACTAAAGCAATGCTTTTGATATTCTCAAGTTTCAAATGACCATATAAGGCACTTTCAACCTCATTTGTCATATTCAAATTGTAATAACCATATCCGATTTTTCCCGGTGGAAAAGTTTGCTTAATTTCAAAAAAAGATCCTTCTTTCTCAATAATCACCATCATATCGCCCCAACTTGGCAAGTCCGCAAGGATCTTCTCACTATACTGTCCAGACAATACTGTGACTAATTCATTAGGTAATGCGGCAATTACCGCTCCCTCAGGCTGATTTAGCTGCACCGCTAATTCTTGTGTGCCAATATCAGGCTTCTGTTGCAACATTTCTGCAACTTGTTGTTTTAATAACGACATATTTTTTCCTTAATTTATGAAGTAATTTTTTAATAATTAACAATTCCAATACTTACAACAAATTATCTTCTACCTCACCAACGCTTACATTCCCTTGATCATCACCCACTAATAACGATTTACATTGTTCCTCTTCACACAGAGAAATTAGTTGCGCGAATACCATTAACTTGATCGAAATACCTTAATGCTTCTCTTAAAGTCAATTTTTGTTTATTTCCAGTAACTTCTGTACTTAAGCTGAAAATGTAAGGCTGCATTTTTATTTGATGTTGAAGATTTTACTGGATTATTAAAGAGTTGCCCTGCTGGTTTATCTAAACGTTGTTCTCGCTGTTGATTAAATTCTTGTGATAAAGCGCCTGCTTGTTGGCGTTGTTGTTCAAAATTATTATTTGCGTATGCAGTTGAGATAGCACATAACACAATAGCTGCAGAAAGAGTCAGTCGATTGTTCATATCAATAAAATTCCTTTAATCAAAAATTAAACGCATACAAAAGCAATTTAAATTAAATATTTTATATAAATAAAAATAATTATCAATTGTATTGAAAAATAAATCATATCAGAGTACATTTCTAAAACTTTTAACCTTTCTAATTAATCAAGGAATGAACTATTATGAAGTTATCAAAAATAGCATTACTCTTAATTACTACTTCTCTTCTCTATCCTGTTTACAGCTTGGCTGACGACCAACTTGATAAAATTAATGTTATTGCATTACGAGATCCAACAGATCAGTCAAAAGAACAATCTACCATTAATATTATTAACAAAAATGATTTACAGAAGATGCAAGCCGTCAGTGTTGCAGATGCTGTTTCTCATCTTGCTAATGTTTCTATTAATGGTGGAGCAAGAGCGTTAGCACAGAAACCTGCTATTCGTGGCTTAAGTGACACCCGTGTTGTACAAGTGGTTGATGGCGTGCGCCAAAATTTTGAGTTAGGGCATCGCGGTTCTTATTTTGTTCCTACATCAATGCTGGCTCAAATTGAAGTAGTAAAAGGTCCATCTAGTACCCTTTGGGGTAGCGGTGCTTTAGGTGGTGTAGTAGCAACAAGAACACTCAATGCGTTTGATTTATTGCGTGAAAACGAAAAATGGGGCGTGATGCTTAAACAAGGTTATCAATCAGCAAATTCCCTTTCTGAGACAAGTCTTACCCTCTATGGTATTACTAATAAATTTGATTATTTGATTCAAGGACTGAGCAATAAAAACTCTAATTTACGTTTGGGAGGAAATTTAGGAAATTTACCATATAGTGGCTTAACCCAACAAGGTGGCTTAATAAAATTAGGTTGGCAATTAAATGATGATCAACGTCTTGATCTTAATGCTCGCCATACTGTTAGTAAGCAATTAGCACCTAATAATAATGAAGTATTTAGAATCTATACAGCAGATGATCTTTATAATGATATTGTAACAGCCTATCGAACTGGAAACGCTAGTGCAGCATCTAATCTCTATGGAAGTATAGGTGGTATTTCTGATTTAGCTCAGCAAAAAGTTAGTGATAGTAGTGTTTCACTTAATTATCTCTTTAATCCATCATCTAATTTAATTAACGGAAAATTTACCGCTTATCTAAATAATACAAAAGAAACTGAAACCAATCAGCGTACGGGAGTCAATGACTTTACTAAATATAAAACTTTAGGCTTTAATCTACAAAATGCCTCTGAATTTGAGCGTATTAGTTTAATTTATGGCGTTGATTTTTATCGTGATCACGCTACTACTCAACGTGAAACAAAAGAACACGACCATGATTGTTCTGGTGCATTAACCCTTGGTAGTTGTATAGATGTACAATCAGCTAAATATCGTCCAAACCCATATAATGCAACAGCCACTGTTTGGGGAACTTATCTATTAAGCCATATAAAATTACACGAAAAATGGACGTTCTCGCCATCATTACGCTTTGATTCCTATAAAACAGCAGAAAAAAACAGTAATACTCACTATCATAAAAATGCCCTATCTCCTGCTTTGACATTAAGTTTTGATGCCACCTCTTGGCTTACTTTAACTGCAAAATATAGTGAAGCTTTTAGAGCACCTAGCTTACAAGAAAAATATGTTTCTGGATTCCATTATGGGTTTGGTGGAGTAAGAACCTACGCTACAACATTTATTAGCAATCCTAATTTAAAAGCAGAAACTGCAAAAAACAAAGAGCTTTCAGCTAAATTCTACTGGGATAATCTATGGCAAGACAATGATGAGCTTCATTTATTTGCCACAGTTTTCCAAAATGATGTAAAAGACTTTATCAACCTTGAAGTAGTTGAGCGTCTTCGTGGAGGTCAACCAGATAAATTTCAATATCGTAACGTTGATAACGCTCGTTTGCGTGGTATTGAGCTTAGTGGCGAATATAAAACACCTCGTTGGTCGGCTTATACCAGCTATGGTGCTTTACAAGCAAAAGATAGTCTCACTGATGAGGAACTTAGTGGAATTGAAAAAGGTAAATTAGTTTTTGGGGCACAATATGCGTTAGTGCCTGAAAAGTTTGATGTTGGTGCAAACTTTAGTCACCATTTTTCCGCCAAAAATACAAACGGTGAAAAAACAGCATCCTATAACCTTGTTGGTTTAACAGCTACTTACGCACCAAAAGCTGGAGAGTGGCAAAATTTACGTATTGATTTCTCGATTGAGAACCTCTTCGATAAAGAGTATATCGCAGCAAATAGTTTAATTCCCGGTGCAGGTCGTAATGTGAAAGTAAATCTTACTTATCAATTCTAAGTCATCTTAACTATTCTAAATAAATACCTCTTGAGTCAAAAATCCAAGAGGTATTTTTTATTTGTCTTTTTGTGAGCTAAATCTCATTTTATTTATTTTTTCTTCAAAAATTTTTATAACATTTATTAAAAAATGTTATTGTTATGTGGTAATTCATCACTGTAAAAGTAAGGTTTATTATGAAAACTCTAGGTCAATTTATTGTTGAAAAACAAGCGGAATATCCTAATGCAAAAGGTGAGCTTAGTGGTATTCTCTCTTCTATCCGTTTAGTAGCAAAAATTATCCATCGTGATATTAATAAAGCGGGTTTAACCAACGATATTATCGGTAATTCTGGTATCGAAAACGTTCAAGGTGAAGCGCAAATGAAATTAGACGCTTTCGCCCACGAAAAAATGAAAGCGGCATTAATCTCTCGTGATGAAGTTGCTGGTTTCGGTTCGGAAGAAGAGGAAAATTTCGTTGCTTTCGATACAGAACGTGGTCGTAATGCAAAATACATTATTCTTACTGATCCGCTTGATGGCTCTTCTAATATTGATGTGAACGTTGCCGTTGGTACCATTTTCTCAATCTATCGCCGTATTTCGCCAATTGGACAACCAGTAACCATGGAAGATTTCTTACAACCAGGTAATCGTCAAGTTGCTGCTGGTTATATTGTTTATGGTTCATCAACAATGTTGGTTTATACCACTGGTAATGGCGTAAACGGTTTTACTTATGATCCATCATTAGGTTTATTTATTCTTTCACACGAAAATATCAAAATTCCAGAAGATGGTTATTGCTACTCAATTAACGAAGGTCACTATTTGAAATTCCCAATGGGCGTGAAGAAATACATTAAATATTGCCAAGAAGAAGATGATGCAACCAAACGTCCTTATACTTCTCGTTATATCGGTTCTTTAGTTTCTGACTTCCATCGTAATATGTTAAAAGGCGGTATTTATATTTACCCAACCACCACTCGTTATCCAAATGGTAAACTCCGTTTGTTGTATGAAGGTAATCCAATGGCGTTCTTAGCAGAACAAGCTGGCGGCGTGGCGACTGACGGTTATCGCCGTATTTTGGATATTCAACCAACCGCATTGCATGAACGTACACCATTATTTGTTGGTTCAAAAAATATGGTGGAAAAAGCGAATGCTTTTATGGCTGAATTTAAAGAATAAAGTCAAATTTTCGCCCTCATTAAGAGGGCGAATTTTTTATATTATCCTTTACGAATAATGAACCTATCAAACTTTGTGTTCTACCTTCATCCTAGTAATAAATTATATTAAATCATCATTTGAGGCTCTTATTTTATTCTTCCCTTTAAATAGGAGAGCAATTTTAATAGCTGTCAAATCAGCACATACTAGTCAGAACAAATTTACTTTAAATTCGCTTTAAAGAACTGCTCAAACTTATCGTAAGGAATTTTATGTGCCTGATTGTCATATAAATCCACATGGGTTGCTCCCGGTACGATATACAACTCTTTATTTTTACTGCCCAATGCTTTATAGGCATCTTCACTGAAATAACGTGAATGCGCTTTTTCACCATGTACTAATAATGCCGGTGTTTTCAATTCCGCCGCATACTGCAAAATCGGCATATTAATCAACGGTAAAGCACCGGTCGTTGTCCAAGAACCGTCAGGATTGGAATTGGCGGAACGTGGATGGAAACCGCGTTTGGTAGTGTAATAGTCCGAATATTCTTTAATAAATTGCGGTGTATCTTTGGTGATTTGCGCGCCGCGTAAATTATTCGCCGGTAATAACGTCGCATAATCGTGTTTTGCCGCTTCCCAACGTGCATTGTTGATTTGCTGTTTCATTTGATAACGTGCATCGGCGTTAATACTGTCGTTATAACCTTTAGCAGTAACGCGCGTCATATCATACATTGTACTGGTGGCAACGGCTTTGATACGTGTATCGGAAATTGCCGCATTCAACGCAAAACCGCCCCAACCGCAAATACCTAAAATCCCGATCGCATCACGATTAACCATATCCAACGAACCGAGATAATCCACTGCAGCGGAAAAATCTTCGGTATTGATTTCAGGTGACGGTACATTACGCGGTAAACCGCTGCTTTCACCGGTATAAGACGGATCAAACGCTAACGTAACAAAACCGCGTTCCGCTAAAGTTTGTGCATATAATCCGGATACCTGTTCTTTAACTGCACCGAACGGACCGCTTACCGCAATCGCCGCCAATTTTCCTTTAGCATTTTTTGGTAGATATAAATCTGCCGCTAAAGTAATGCCGTAACGATTTTTAAAAGTTACTTTACGATGATTCACTTTATCGGATTGCGGGAACACTTTATCCCATTGTTGAGTGAGTTGAATATGTTGTGCCGGAACATTGATTGCTGTTGCTGATTGTGTATTTGCCATCGCGAATTCTCCCAATAAAGTTGTACTTAATAATAATGTGGAAAGTAGTGTCAATTTTCGCTTAAATTTCATAAATCTTCCTTCCTATAAAGAATAATTACTGCCCAATTGATCTAAGATTACAACAGCAAAATCACTGAGCAACCTCATCAATTCGGACAAATTATAGCGATTCACTACCTAATGATAATGTGGCAAAATGGCATAACATTTATTCCTATAAGTTCTAAATTAAGTTACACTAAGTTTTATTTTTTAATCATTAATCGCTATGTCACAACGTGAAAATTACAACGATCTCTACGCTTTTATGATGGTGGCGCGTGAAGAGAGTTTTACTAAAGCCGCTAATAAATTAGGAATTAGCCAATCTGCATTAAGTCGTATCGTGAAACAATTAGAACAGCGTTTAGGATTGCAACTTTTTACTAGAACAACACGCAGCCTCGCATTAACGCAAGCCGGAAAACAGTTATTTCAAACTACTGCCGTTAGTTTTGCCAAACTTGATAATGAATTGGCTATGCTGGCAAATTTTCGCCAAACACCATCAGGCTTAGTACGTATTACTGCTAGTCAATATGCAATTGATAAGGTATTACTCCCTAAATTAGCTACTTTTAAAACGAGTTATCCTGATATTCAACTGGAATTAATTAGTGATACCGCATTTAGTAATGTTATTGAGCAGCAATTTGATGCTGGTGTTCGTTTTGGTGAAGCAGTTGCTGAAGGTATGATCGCTGTACGCATTAGTGATGATGAGCAAATGGCAGTAGTTGGCTCACCAGACTATTTTCATCAATATGGTTTCCCTAAAACACCTTATGACCTTGCACATCATCAATGTATTGGTTATCGCTATGCTTCCGGCGCAATGTATGACTGGGATTTTAACGACAACGGTAAGGTGCTTAAAATTAAAACCCAAGGGCAATGGACGTTCTCCAACGATTACAGTATTCGTGATGCCGCAAAACTCAGTTTAGGCTTAGGTTATATTTGTGCTGATCTGATTAAGCAAGAATTAGATCGTGGTGAATTGATTCAAGTGCTAAAAGAGTATTCTCATACCTTTACCGGCTTTCATCTATATTATCCGCATCGTAATGTTTCGCCGGCGCTACGAGCAGTAATTGAATGTTTAAGAGTGAAATAAACAAAAAAGAAACAACCTCTTTTTATGTATGAGAAGTTGTTTCTTTTGCTACTTAATCAAACACTAAAACAATTAGTAAATGATTGCATCAGTTTGCGTAAATTGCTCAAGAGAGTTTTCTTTTACTTGGATACAAATATATTTGATATCACTTTCCGCAAACATTTGTCTTTTCGCCTTTGGCGCCACTTTAATCCAATCTCCTTGGCTAAACTCCACTTTTTCACCATCAATCTCGAAATAACCATTCCCTTCAAGAAAACCATAAATTTCTTCATTTTCTTTATGAGAGTGAACAAAAGGTACACTTGCTTTTGCTGGCATCGCATTAATCGAAATTTCAGCACCGGTTAGCTGTAATGAATTATGTAACTCTGTACGACCTTCATTTTTAACACTCATTTTTTTAAAGTTTTTCATTTAAAATACACTCCTTAATTGACTTGTTTTTGTATTTTTCTCGCATTTTACTGCGCGCGGAAAATACATCAAGTACGCAAAAATAAGATACTTAGTATCATTTTTTATACTAATATGGAGAAATTAATGACCTACGAAGAGTTTTTACAAAATATATCTTCTATCGTATTAACGAAGAGTGGAAATTGCCCGGTGACACCTGTGGTGGAGATGATACAAGGAAAATGGAAGCTACAAATTTTATATGCTTTATGTATTCAAAATCCGCGTCGTTTTGGTGAATTAAAAAAATTTCTACAATCAGTCACACACGCTGCGCTTACTAATGCTCCCAAAGAGTTAGAGGCGGATGGGTTTATTATTCGTACCCAATATAATGAAATTCCACCGCGTGTAGAATATTCTTTGTCAGATAAAGGGAAAGATTTATTACCCGTTTTTTATAGCTTAGCTAATTTCGGCTTAAAATATATTGAATAAATTAATAAAAAATCTACTTTTACAATCTTATGTAATAAGTAGATTTTTTATTCTATGGGTAGAAAATTATTTATTCTGCGTCATTTAATATAAACTTTCTTCGCCTTCTGGACGAGTTTTAAAACGGCGATGTAACCACATATATAATGTCGGATCTTTATTAATTTCCACTTCAATAGCTTGATTTACCCTTGTTGCAATCTGCTCATCATTTTCACACATAGTGAGATCAATTGGCGCTGAAATGGAAACCGTATAACCAGAATGATCGTGATGACGTAACGGCGCAAATGGAATAACTAAGCTTTCAGGACTGGTGCGGGTTAAAAAGGCTGTTCCAGTAGTCGTTGCTGCCTTTTCCATAGCAAAAAACGGCACAAAAACCGCACTTTTGCGTCCATAATCATGATCAGGTGCATACCAAATCGTTTCACCACGTTTTAGCGCTCGAATCATACCGCGCAAATTATGGCGATCGAGCATATCTTTGTTAGAACGCAAACGTCCATTGGTTTGGATCCAATCTAATAACGGATTATCATTTGGTCGATAAACACCAACTCCTTGATGATGAATACCGATAATTCTTGCTCCTAACTCAAGCGTCAAAAAATGAATACCAATTAAGATAATCCCCTTTCCAGAATTTGCCGTAAGATGCTCTAAACCTTCAACTGTTGACCATTTTTTAATTCTATTATCAGACCAAAACCACGCCATTCCCGTTTCAATAATTGCCATTCCTACCGATTCAACATTTTTTGCTAATAACTGTTCTCTCTCACTGTCGCTAAGTTGCGGAAAACAAAGCTCTAGGTTACGACGAGCGATCGCAATACGACGTTTGCCAAATTTAAATGCGGCAAATAGTTTGCCTAAGCCATGCCCAATCTTCACTAAGCAAGGATAAGGCAATAATAAAATAAGACGGAATAGGAATAATCCTAACCATAGCAACCAATATTTAGGCAATAAGAAAGAGAATTGAAATTTTGGTAATGATTGATTTTTCATAAAATACAGCTAATTTTTAATTCAAATTGGCATTATTTTAGCCGAAAGCTTGATAAATAGCATTATTCTCTACCCTAGTGTGATAAAATCAGCGGCAAAATTGTTATGGAGAAACTCAATTATGGTTCAATATTCAACCCAATTTAACCAAGCAAAAGTATTGGTTTTAGGCGATGTGATGTTAGATCGCTATTGGTTCGGAGCAACAAATCGCATTTCCCCGGAAGCCCCTGTTCCAGTGGTAAAAGTACAACAAAATGAAGAACGTGCAGGCGGCGCTGCCAATGTAGCAATGAACATTGCCAGCTTAAATGTACCAATTAAATTGTTAGGTATGATTGGTCAAGATGAAACAGGGCAAGCGTTAAAAGCGTTACTTGCTAAACATAATATTGATTGTGACTTTGCCGAATTTGCTTCTCATCCGACCATTACGAAATTGCGGATTTTGTCGCGCCATCAACAATTATTACGCTTAGATTTTGAAGAAAATTTCCATCAAGTTGATTCCAGCGAATTATTAAACAAATTACAGCAACATATTGCGCAATACGGTTCTTTAATCTTATCTGATTATGGCAAAGGTACTTTGGCGCAAGTGCAACAGATGATTCAAATTGCTCGTCAAGCAAAAGTTCCAGTATTAATCGATCCTAAAGGTACTGATTTTGAACGTTATCGTGGTGCAACCTTGCTAACACCAAATATGTCAGAATTTGAAGCTGTTGTAGGAACTTGCCATAGCGAAGATGAAATTGTTGGCAAAGGATTAGTGTTAATAAAACAGTTAGATCTTTCAGCATTATTGGTTACTCGTTCTGAAAAAGGAATGACGTTAATTCGTCCAGATCAACCAGCTTTCCATTTACCAACGCAAGCACAAGAAGTATTTGATGTTACCGGTGCTGGCGATACTGTTATTAGCGTATTGGCAACAGCAATTGCTGATGGTCGTAGTTTGGAAGAGGCTTGCTATCTTGCTAATGTTGCCGCTGGTATCGTAGTCGGTAAGTTAGGAACTTCTACTGTTTCCACTGTTGAATTAGAAAATGCAATTCATCGCCGCAATGAACATGGTTTTGGCATTATGACTGAACAAGAGTTAAAACAAGCAGTTGCCAAAGCTAAAGCGCGTGGTGAAAAGATTGTGATGACCAATGGTTGTTTTGATATTTTGCATCCAGGACACGTTTCTTATTTAGCCAACGCACGCAAATTGGGTGATCGTTTAATTGTCGCAGTCAATTCTGACGCTTCAGTAAAACGCTTAAAAGGCGAACAACGTCCAATTAATAATTTACAAGCGCGTATGGCTGTCTTAGCTGGTTTAGCATCGGTTGACTGGTTAGTGGCGTTTGAAGAAGAAACTCCGCAACGCTTAATTAGCGAAATCTTGCCAGACTTATTAGTAAAAGGCGGCGACTATAAACCGGAAGAGATCGCCGGCAGCAAAGAAGTTTGGGCAAATGGCGGTGATGTTAAAGTGCTCAATTTTGAAAATGGCTTCTCTACTAGCAATATGATTGAGAAGATTCAATCCTTAAAATAACGCTTGAGATATTATGAAGTTTATTTCTTTTAATATTAACGGTCTGCGTGCCAGACCGCATCAATTACACGAACTTATCGAAAAGTATCAGCCTGATGTGTTAGGGCTACAAGAAATTAAAGTGGCGGATGAAGCCTTTCCACACGAAATTGTGGCGGATTTGGGTTACCATGTTTTTTATCATGGGCAAAAAAGCCACTATGGTGTTGCTCTATTAACTAAACAACAACCTTTAGCGGTGCGTAAAGGTTTTCCAACTGATGAATCTGATGCACAACGCCGTATTATTATGGCAGATTTGGATACTCCTTTTGGACAATTAACCGTTATTAATGGCTATTTCCCTCAAGGTGAAAATCGTGATCACGAGGTGAAATTCCCTGCTAAAGCGAAGTTTTATCAAGATTTACATCATTACTTGGCAAATGAACATAATCCAAATAATCCAATCTTGGTGATGGGCGATATGAATATTAGCCCAACTGACTTGGATATTGGGATTGGCGAAGAAAATCGTAAACGTTGGTTGCGTACTGGTAAATGTTCATTCTTACCAGAAGAAAGAGCTTGGCTTGAGCAACTCTATCAATATGGTTTAGTGGATACATTCCGTCAAATCCACCCAGATGTAAACGATCAATTCTCTTGGTTTGATTATCGTTCTAAAGGTTTTGATGATAATCGTGGCTTACGCATTGATCTAATTCTTGCCAATCAAGCATTAGCACAGCGTTGCACTGCTTCTGGTATTGCTTTGGATATTCGTGCGATGGAAAAACCTTCTGACCACGCCCCTGTTTGGTCGGTTTTTGAATAGAATAATTAGTGCGTAGCAATTAATGCTACGCATTACTTCTCTTTTAATAAGTAAATCTTTGTTGCCATTTTTTTGGACTAATTTGGTGTTTTTGTTTGAAATGTTGCCGAAATGAGGTAGCGGAATGAAAACCGACCTGTTGCGAAATTTCTTCTATGGTCAATTTAGTGCTCTCTAATAATTCCCGCGCTCGTTGTAAACGAATTTCAATTAACCATTCGTTATAAGCCATACCAGTTGCTTTTCTAAAATGTCTAGTAAATGTACTCCGACTCATTAATAAACGTTTCGCCAACATATCAATAGAATAAGTTTCTGTTAGATTTGACCTTATTACCTCTAATAATTGGTTAATATTTTCATTAGTTGTTTTCCGCGCTATTGGTTGTTCGATAAATTGCGATTGTCCACCTTCACGATGTGGTGATACCACTAAGATTCGCGCTATTTGATTAGCAACTTTTACCCCATAATAACTACGTACAATCGCTAAACAACAATCTAATCCTGATGCCGTTCCAGCCGAAGTCATAATTCGTTCTTGTTCAATATAAATCGCATTAGTTTCCAACTTAATTTGTGGAAAACGTTGTTTAAAATCTTGTTCTGCATACCAATGCGTTGTTGCTTTTTTACCATTTAACAAGCCAGCATAAGCCAAAGGATAAGCACCATAACAAAGCCCAACAATAGTCGCACCACGTTGATAGGCTTGTTGCAATGCCAACTGCAAGGATTTTGCTGGTGCTTGCGTTATATCATCCCAACCAAACATCACAATTAAATCTGCTTGCTGTAATAAGGACAATCCTCCATCAGCTTTCACATTAAATAGTTTTGATGAATCAGAATTTTCACTCTCCTCTGTGGCTACAATCATCAATTCAAATAATTTGTTATGCTCCAATTCCATCGAAAACACCGTAAATGGAATGGTAAAGTGAAACAAACTGAAATTTGGATATAACACTAACGCTACACGCGGTAATTTCATCACTCAATCCTCATCATTAAAAATTGAGCCAATTCTTTCGTTTTCTGCCATATAAGTCAATATTTTCGCTTTCATAAATGCACGATAATACGCAACTCACAAAATTTATTCACTTTTACAACTAACATAAGGAAATAACGATGAACATAAGAATAAAACCTACTTTACTTGCAATGACTTTAGGTATGGCAATATCGTCTGCTGCATCTGCAGACATCAGTTATCAACATATTCGCAATGCTACGGCTAGAATTAATATCGCTGGTAATACTTTCCTAATTGATCCTTATCTTGCGACAAAAAATAGCTATCCAGGGTTTGAAGGAACTGTAAATAGCCAATTACGCAATCCTCGCATTGATATGTCAATGCCAGCAGAACAGGTGATTAAAGGTATTGATGCTGTTATTGTTACCCATACTCATCCAGATCATTGGGATATAGCAGCACAAAAATTACTACCAAAAAATCTACCAATCTTTGTACAAAATGCAGGTGATGCCAGAATTATCCGCGAACAAGGATTTAAAGATGTGCGAGTACTTGGTAAAAATACAGAATTTAACCACGTAAAATTAACTAAAATTCCGGGACAACATGGTACTGATATTATGTATGCCAACCCTAAATTGGCGGAACTTGCTGGTGATGCGATGGGAGTTGTTATGCAGGCTAAAGGAGAGAAAACACTCTATATTATGGGCGATACCATTTGGACTCATCAAATTGATTTTGCACTAAATACTTATCATCCTGAAGTTATTGTGATGAATACCGGTTATGCGCAATTAACTGGTTTCGATGGCAGTATTATTATGGGAACGCAAGATGTTGCTAAAGCCTATAAAGTTGCCCCAACATCAAAATTAATTACAGTACATATGGATGCAGTTAATCATACCGTTGTTAGTAGTAATGATATGCGTAAATTTGTTAAACAACATCAATTACAGGATCGTGTAGCTGTGCCAAAAGAGGGTGAAACCTTAAAATACTAAGGGGCTGAAGTAGATTAGCGTTAAATCTGACACCATTTCCGCAGGATTTTGAGCTGTTGAGATGGTATCCCATAATTGAAACGAAACTCACATTCTTTCAAAAAAAGAGGGAAAGATTTTCGATCAATTCCATTATACTTTCTTAGCACACGCTTTGCTTGATTCCAAAAATTCTCTATCCCATTAATGTGATTTCGCCGCTCAGCAAAATGAGTACTGTGGTTAATTCTATAATGCGTAAACTCACTAACATCTAGCACATCATAGCTATGATAACAATCTGTATAAACAATGCTATCTGGTTGTATTTTCTTTTTAATAACAGTAAGTAAGGTATCAGTCTTAGTGTTTTGTACAGTTACTGTGTAAACTTTTCCATGGCGTTTAAGCATGCCAAACACCACCATTTTACCAGCTGCACCCCGACCTCTTTTCCCTTTTCGCACACCACCAAAATAGCTTTCATCTAACTCTACTTCGCCATCGAAAAGTTCATGTGCTTGTAGTGCTAAATGATGGCTGATAACGAGACGAATTTTTCGATAAAACAAGATGGCAGTATTGGCTTGAATGCCAAGCAAATCTGCTGCTGATCGTGCTGTTACTTCTAATACAAAAAATTCAAGCAGTTTTCTTTGTATAGATTTCTTTAGTTTACAATTGGTTATCTTCATTTTTGTAGCTTAGCATAAGTGCTAATCTACTTCAGCCCCAATACTAATCTACTTAATTGAAACAGTTAGAACGCTAGCTGTTTCAATTTCTTCTCCAGATAAAATCTATTTATCAGAAAATAATAAGAAAAAAGCCTTTCGGTTAATCGCGAAAGGCTTTGTTTTGTTTGTTGGTGCTCTGGGCGAGACTTGAACTCGCACGTCCTACAGACACTACCCCCTCAAGATAGCGTGTCTACCAATTCCACCACCAGAGCGAAATTCTTATTTCGGAATGTCTTGATTTTGATCTTGTTTAACTGGTAATTCAGTCGCTGGTTTAGCAGCGTCTTGTTTTTGTACTTCTTGGGCAACACCAGAAAGATCATCAAATGTACCTTTTGGTTTTGCTGAGTGTGCAGTTAAATTACCTAATAACAAGCTAATTGCGAAAAATAAAATCGCTAAAATTGTTGTAGTACGGGTTAAAAAGTTACCTGCACCACTTGCTCCAAATACTGTACCTGATGCGCCTGCACCAAATGATGCTCCCATATCAGCACCTTTACCTTGTTGCACAAGAATAAAGCCGATTAAAGCAATCGCAATAAGTGGATAAATAATTAAAAGAACTTGATACATTGTATAATCACACGTTTAATTTAAACTTTAAATTAGCACTTAGCGCTAACACAACGGCGTGCATATTATAAGATTCACCCTTGTTGTGCAAGCGTTTTTCAACTCACATTGCTTAATTGATAAAAAAATGAGCGATAGTCAAAAAAGATAAAAAAGTTAGCTAAATTTGACTTGTTTCTATCACTGAAAGAGTGTAATTTTATCGTTACATTTAGTGTATATAAAAATTTACAAGGTGTTTTAAAATGAGAAAAGACAGTATTCACAATGTCAATATTGTGGACGAAAAAGTATTAATCACTCCTGATGAACTAAAAGCAAAATTACCATTAGAAAATCCCCTACGACAAAATATTGAACGTTATCGTCAAGAGATTGCCAATATTGTACATCGTCGCGATAAACGTTTATTAGTAGTTTGTGGTCCTTGCTCAATCCATGATATTCCGGCAGCATTAGAGTATGCACACAAATTAAAAGCATTAGCTGATGAAGTACAAGATCAACTCTATATTGTAATGCGCGTCTATTTTGAAAAACCACGTACTACTGTCGGTTGGAAAGGGTTAATCAATGATCCAAATTTAGATGGTACTTTTGATGTAGAGAAAGGTTTACACCTTGCAAGAAAATTACTATTAGATTTAGGTAATTTGGGATTACCTTTAGCAACTGAAGCGCTTGATCCAATTACGCCACAATATTTAGCAGATTTATTTAGCTGGTCTGCAATTGGCGCAAGAACTACCGAATCGCAAACACATCGTGAATTAGCTTCCGGTCTATCAATGGCAGTCGGTTTTAAAAATGGTACTGATGGTAGTTTAGCAACCGCAATTAATGCTCTAAAAGCTGCAGCACAATCACATAGTTTTATTGGTATCAACCAACAAGGACAAGTGAACTTATTGCATACTGGCGGTAATCCTGATGGGCATATTATTTTACGTGGCGGTAAATTACCAAACTACCAGGCTGAATTTGTCAAACAAAGCGAGCTTGAATTAAAAAAAGCAGGTTTAGAACAATCTATTATGGTCGATTGTAGTCATGGTAACTCTAATAAAGATTATCGTCGCCAACCAGTGGTAGCGGAAGATGTGTTACAACAAATTGTTGATGGTAATCGTTCTATTACCGGCATTATGTTGGAAAGTAATTTAAACGCTGGTAATCAAAGTGCGGAACAACCAAAAGAAAATATGCAATATGGCGTTTCTATCACCGATGCTTGCATTGATTGGCAGACAACGGAAGCATTATTACGTAAAATACACGCTACCTTATCTCAATTAAATCGATAATTATTTTAGGGAGATCTCGTGGAAGCATTACAGGAATTACGTGCACAAATCGATGAAGTGGATCAAGCGCTATTAGCGCTTTTTGCCAAAAGATTAAAGTTAGTGGCTGAAGTTGGAAAAGTGAAACATCAACATGGATTACCGATTTATGTGCCAGAAAGAGAAACCAGTATGTTAGCAGCTCGTCGTCAAGAAGCTGAAAAAATGGGAATCTCCCCTGATTTAATTGAAGATGTTTTACGCCGTTTAATGCGTGAGTCTTATCACAGTGAAAACCAATATGGTTTTAAAACTGTCAATCCAGCTATTAAGAAAATCGTTGTCGTTGGTGGTAAAGGTAAACTAGGTAGTTTGTTCGTACGCTATTTGCGTAACTCTGGTTATCTAGTAGTCATTTTGGATCAAGATGATTGGCAAAATGTAGCACAGATTCTACAAGATGCTGATATGGTACTGATTTCTGTACCAATTACAGTAACAGAACAAGTCATCGAACGTTTACAGCCATATTTAACACCAACAATGTTATTAGCGGATTTAACTTCAGTTAAAACCGCACCAATGGCAAAAATGTTAGCGGTTCATCAAGGTGCAGTGGTTGGTTTTCACCCAATGTTTGGCCCTGATATCGCTAGTATGGCAAAACAAGTAATCGCAGTTTGTGCCGGACGCTATCCAGAACGTTATCAATGGCTATTAGATCAATTCCATATTTGGGGTGCGAAGCTATATCAAGTAACGCCACAGGAACACGATCACAGTATGACCTATATTCAAGCGTTGCGTCACTTTGCTACTTTTGCCAATGGCTTACATTTGTCGCAACAACCGGTGCAATTGAAAAATCTGCTAGCGCTCTCCTCGCCGATTTATCGCTTAGAATTGGCAATGATTGGGCGTTTATTTGCTCAAGATCCTGAGTTATACGCAGACATTATTATGGATAAACCGGAAAATCTCGAAGTGATTAAAACATTACAGCAAAGCTATCAACAAGCACTGCAGTTTTTTGAAACTGGCGATAAACAAGGATTTATCAAGGCTTTCCAACAAGTACATCATTGGTTTGGTGATTATTCGGAGCAATTTATGCAGGAAAGTCGTCAGTTATTACAACAAGCCTACGATCATCGTAAGCACGATTAACAAAACACCCACTCGCAAGTGGGTGTTTCTATCAGCATCATTATAGATAAGTAACAAAATTGTCTTTATCTTTATTGTATTCTTTGATTGGTCGTGGTGTTTTATCTTGTGCAGTGCCCAACATAATTAATGCCACCACTTTATCGTGTTCACGACAACCAAACGCTTGACGTAAAGCACTACCATCAATCCAAGGGCCAGTTACCCAAACATTCGCATAACCTAACGCATTAGCCGCAAGCTGGAAGGCATAAGCTGCACAACCGGCACTTAACATCTGTTCCCATGCTGGCACTTTTTTAATTTCTTTATTAATTTCAGCAATCACCGCCACAAACATTGGTGCACGTTCAGGAAACCCAGCTGCCTTAGCTAAACGTTCTTCACCTAAATTTAATTCAACAACTGCCTCTTTTAATAAATCACCTAACTTTTGCAATCCTTCCTTTTCCATCACGACAAAACGATAAGGTGTCAATTTTCCATGATCAGGTACTCGTCTAGTCGCTTGGAAAATGGTTTCTAATTCTTGTGGAGTTGGTGCGGGGGCAATTAAATTTTTTTCAGAATGGCGATGTAACAATAAATCAAGTGCGTCCATAATAAATCTCCTCTTTACATATTCAATTCAACGACCGCCATTGTAGCACAGCACAATGAAAAAGATCGTTCATTGATCGGCGTTTTATGTTATTTTAACGCGTTGAGAATAATGAATTTTTTACAGGTAATTAAAGTGTTAGCAATTTTACGTTTTATTTGGCAAGCCCTTAATTTTTGCCGACGAGTTTTAATGAATATTGTCTTTCTTTTGTTCACAATGATTTTATTTTTAGCCATTGGTATCGTTGCCAACAATAAAAATTCTCAACCTATCCCACAAGGTGCATTACGTTTAAATTTAGATGGCTTTCTTGCTGATAATCGAGAAGAAAATAGCGAGCTGAAAGCGCTACTCAACAATTTACAGCAACAATCTATGCCAGAAAAGATCTCTACTTTTGATGTGGTTCATGCTATCACGCAAGCAGCAGATGATGAGAAAATCAAAGGTATTGTGTTAGATTTAAATGGTTTCTCTGGCGGCGACTTACCCTCAATCACCTTCGTTGGTAAAGCATTACAACAGTTTAAAGAAAGCGGTAAACCTGTCGTTGCTATTGCTGACAGCTATTCGCAAAATCAATATATTTTAGCCAGCTATGCCGACAAAATTTATTTACACACTCAAGGACAAGTTGAATTAACCGGTTTATCTGGGCAACATTTTTACTACAAATCGTTATTAGACAAAATTGATGCACAACCGCATATCTTCCGCGTTGGTACTTATAAATCAGCAGTAGAACCATTATTACGCGATGATATGTCAGAAGAAGCACGCCAAAATGCAATGCAATGGCTTAATGCTATGTGGAAAAACATTCAAACGACTGTTAGTGAAAATCGTCACCTTAAAGCGGAAAACATCTTTCCTGATACAGCACATTTCCTACAACAATTAACCACATTAAAAGGTGATTTGACTCAATATGCGTTGCAACAAAAATTAGTCACTACCGTCACCAGCCGCTATCAATTAGAAGATGAACTAAAAAAACAATTTGGCGAAGATAAAGAAAAAAGCTATCAGCATATTGATTTGACCGATTATTTATCAGTATTGCCAGATTATGAAACAGATAATATCGGCAAAAGCAATATTGCGATCGTACGCGTTGAAGGCGCTATTGTTGATGGTGAAAGCGATAGTGAAGAAAATACCGCCGGCGGCGATACTATCGCGCGTTTATTACGCAATGCTGCTAATGATGAGAGCGTGAAGGCAGTGGTATTGCGTATCAACAGTCCCGGTGGTAGTGCAGCTGCTTCTGAAATTATTCGAGAAGAGGTCGATCATTTACAAAAACTTGGCAAACCGGTAATTGTTTCTATGGGTGGCATGGCCGCTTCTGGCGGTTATTGGATTGCAAGTACTGCTGATCACATTGTCGCAGATAAAAACACCATTACAGGTTCAATCGGTATTTTTGCTGCCTTTATCACTTTAGAAAAAAGTTTACAAAATCTAGGTATTCATAGTGATGGCGTAGAAACTTCCCCATTAGCAAATATGTCACCTTTTACTGAGCTTAGTAAAGAATATGCCGATGTGATTCAATTATCAATTGAACATGGTTATGACCAATTTATTAGTTTAGTTGCTCGTGGTCGTAATATTGATAAAGCGGAAGTAGATAAGATTGCCCAAGGTCGAGTTTGGTTAGGGCAAGATGCCTTAAAACATCATTTAGTTGATACTATTGGCGATTTTGATACTGCAGTTGATCTCGCTTATCAAACCATTTTGGATAAAGATAAAAAGATCAATGATCACGATATTGGTATCATTTGGTTAAGTGATCGGGATAACCAAGGCATTTTATCATTGCTAATGAAAAAAACTTCTTCACTACAAAGCTATTTGGGACAAGCTCTTGGCTTAAATAATTTGCCGCAAACACGTCAATTACGTCAGCAACTCGGCGTATTAACCCAATTTACTGATCCAAAAGGACAATACCTATATTGTCTAAATTGTCAGGCACTTTACTGAGTAAGGTATTGAGATGATTAAAAAATTATTACAATCCATTATTATCGGCTTAGCGGCAGCAATGCTGATTGTGCTAGTGTTGTCTGGAACAAGCAGTAATCATTTCTTAGCAAAATTTTTTGTACCGCAAGTGGCTTCTTATAACGAAGCAGTAAAAATTGCCGCACCTGCTGTGGTAAATGTTTACACCCGCTCATTGCAAGAATCCAATAGCAACAATTTTGATGTTAATAATTTAGGTTCTGGTGTAATTATGCGTAGCGATGGTTATATTCTTACCAATAAACACGTTATTCAAAATGCTGACCAAATTATTGTTGCATTACAATCAGGAAATATTTATCAAGCTACCATTATCGGCAGCGATTGGATTACCGATTTAGCAGTCTTAAAAATTAATGCTAATGATCTGCCTACTATTCCGCAAAATCCTGATCGTCAAGTAAACGTTGGTGATGTCGCATTGGCGATTGGTAACCCTTATAACTTAGGGCAAAGCGTTTCTCAAGGCATTATCAGCGCCACTGGACGCAATACCATCAGTGAATTTAAACAACAAAACTTTATTCAAACAGACGCTTCTATCAATCAAGGTAATTCCGGCGGTGCTTTAATTAACTCTTTAGGCGAATTAATTGGTATCAATACACTTAGCATTGGTCGCTCAGATAATGAAGTGGTTGCCGAAGGGCTTGGTTTCGCTATTCCAATTAAATTAGCCAATGAAGTGATGAATAAAATCATTAAAGATGGTCGCGTTATTCGTGGTTTCTTTGGCGTAGAAAGTCGTTTATTCTCCTCTGCACCAATTGAAAATAACGAACAAAAAGGCGTATTAGTTACCAATTTAAGCAAAGGTGGTCCTGCAGAACGTGCTGGTATTCAAATTGGTGATGTCATCGTCAAATTTGGTGATGTTACCGTACAATCTCCAGCACAAATGGTGAATATGGTTGCAGAAATGAAACCTGGAACAATTGTGACCGTTCAAGTATTAAGACGCAATAAACTATATAATTTCCCAGTAGAGATCGGGGAATATCCAATTAATTAACAAGGAGTTTGATCATGTTTGAAATCGCAAGTTATTGGACAGAACGTCAGCAACCCGATCCCGCCCGAGAACATGATCATCGCTCCCCTTATCAACGTGATCGTGGGCGTATTCTACACTCCGCTGCTTTTCGTTGTTTACAGGCTAAAAAACAGATCCATTCAATTGGAGAAAATGATTTTTATCGTACCCGCCTCACTCATTCACTAGAAGTCGCACAAATTGGCAGCAGTTTAACAGCACAATTACGCTTAGATTCTGCCTTTGTTCATTTGTGCCAACAATATAGTCAAACGGAAATAGCAACACTGAAACACCATCTCAGCAAGCTATTACCAAAAAGTAGTTTAATCGAAAGTTTATGTTTTGCGCATGATATCGGGCATCCACCCTTTGGGCATGGTGGTGAAGTCGCATTAAATTATATGATGAGTGATAACGGTGGTTTTGAAGGCAATGGACATTCATTTCGCATTCTAACAAAGCTAGAGCCTTATACGCTGCATTGGGGTATGAATTTAACCCGCCGTACTTTGTTAGGCATTATGAAATATCCTGTACTGTTAGAAGATACTTCACCGCAATATGCACAATTACAGCTACCACGTAGCGAAGATCCTCGTTATGTAAAAATGGAAAATTGGCGCCCTGGTAAAGGGATTTTTCGTGATGATTGGATCGCTTTTGATTGGGTACTTTCGCCATTATCTGCTCAAGATCGTGCCTTATTCACTTCTCTGCCAGAACGTTTTTCTCCAGCTGATACCTTAAAAAGTCGTTATAAATCAATAGATTGCAGCATTATGGAATTAGCAGATGATATTGCCTATGGTATCCATGATTTTGAAGATGCCATTGTCGTTGGGTTAGTACATCGTGATCAATGGCAAACCGCTTTAGAACAATTTTCACAATGCCAAGCGCCATGGATTCGTCAGCATATCCACGCATTAACCGAAGACCTATTTTCTGATCAGCACTATCTACGCAAAAACGCGATTGGTTCTCTGGTAAATTACTTTATTACTCATATTCGTTGGTGTGAAAATACACAATTTACTGAACCGTTGCTTCGTTATAATGCAGAATTACCGCCGGAAACAGTGGAAGTCCTGAATATCTTTAAGCAATTCGTCAGCAAATATGTCATTAAAGATGTTAAAACACAGCGCGTGGAATATCGTGGACAACATATTCTTACTGAAATGTTTCAGATTTTCCTAACCGATCCAACACGTTTATTACCGCCAAATACGGTCAAACGCTGGCTACAAGCTGAACCTCACCAACAAAAACGTGTTATTTGTGATTATATCGCTGGTATGTCCGACGCTTATGCATTGAGATTATATCAGCAACTATAAATGAAAACGAAAAAGCCTAATCATTACATACTTAGGCTTTCTTATCTTAATAAAATATAAGGGACTTATAGAATAAAACGACTTAAATCTTCGTTTTCTACCACATCTCCTAATGCTGATTTTACATAAGCTTCATCAATAGTGACTTTCTCACCATTCATATCAGAAGCATCAAAAGAGATTTTATCCATTAAACGTTCTAATACAGTATGCAAACGTCTTGCCCCAATATTTTCGGTTTTCTCATTAACACGAAATGCTGCTTCCGCAATGGTCGCAATGGCTTCTTTAGTAAAATCAACTGTCACGCCTTCAGTTTTCATTAGAGCTTTATATTGTTCAGTTAAAGAGGCATTTGGTTCTGTTAAGATACGTTCAAAATCTTTCGCACTTAATGCACCTAGCTCAACACGAATCGGTAAACGACCTTGTAATTCAGGGATTAAATCTGATGGACGAGCCACTTGGAACGCGCCAGAAGCGATAAAGAGAATATGATCAGTTTTTACCATACCATGTTTAGTATTAATGGTTGAACCTTCCACTAATGGTAATAAATCACGTTGCACCCCTTCACGAGAAACATCTGGGCCACTAGTTTCACCACGTTTACAGATTTTATCGATCTCATCAATAAAGACGATACCATGCTGTTCTACTGCTTCTATCGCTTTCTGTTTTAATTCTTCTGGATTGATGAGTTTCGCTGCTTCATCTTCAATCAACACCTTTAACGCATCTTTAATTTTCATTTTGCGTTTCTTGGTTTGACCGCTCGATAAGTTTTGGAACATAGATTGTAATTGACTTGTCATCTCTTCCATTCCCGGAGGCGCCATAATTTCTACGCCTACAGAGCTACCAGCCGCTACATCAATTTCAATTTCCTTATCGTCCAGTTGGCCTTCACGTAATTTCTTACGGAAAATTTGACGAGTATTGCTATTAGAATCGCTATTTTCTACGTGACCCCATTGATCTTTAGCCGGTGGCAATAACACATCAAGAATGCGTTCTTCCGCTGCTTCTTCCGCACGATAACGGTTTTTGTTAATTTCAGTTTGACGTACCAATTTCATTGCCACATCAGCGAGATCACGAATAATTGAATCAACCTCTTTCCCTACATAACCGACTTCAGTAAATTTGGTTGCTTCAACTTTAATAAATGGTGCATTTGCCAATTTCGCCAAACGACGCGCAATTTCAGTTTTACCAACCCCGGTCGGTCCAATCATCAAAATATTTTTTGGCGTTACTTCGTGACGAAGCGGTTCTGGCAATTGCATACGACGCCAACGATTACGTAACGCAATCGCTACCGCACGTTTTGCATCTGCTTGCCCAATAATATGTTTATCTAATTCAGAAACAATTTCACGAGGAGTCATTTCAGACATATCTTTATCCTTTTTATTAATGCGCCGCCAATTTTAGAACAATCACGCCGCCAACAATCATTATTGCCCCTAGTGCACGCCAAAAAGTCAGCGCATCATTATAGAAAATGACACCAACTAAAAATGCACCAGCTGCACCAATACCCGTCCAAACCGCATAAGCTGTTCCCATAGGTATTTCTCTTTGTGCTAAATATAATAATAAACCACTGCCAGTCATAAAGAGGACAGCAATGATACTGCCAATAATGGTTTTACCCGGTAATGAAGCGATCTTTAATCCGACTGGCCAACCAATTTCAAAGAGAGCAGCACAAATTAAATAGATCCAAGCCATTATGGTAATTCCTCAATCGTAAAGTTAGTGTTGGTGAAAACACAAATATCACCAGCAATTTTCAATGATTTTTCGACAATTTCTCTTGCTGACAAATCAGTATTGGCAACTAACGCCCTTGCTGCTGCCATTGCATAATTACCACCAGAGCCAATCGCTAAGATTTGATCTTCTTCTGGTTGCACCACATCACCTAAACCAGTAATGATTAAAGACTCTTTCTCATCAGCGACAATCAACATCGCTTCTAATTTGCGTAGCGCACGATCAGTACGCCACTCTTTTGCCAGTTCTACTGCACTTTTTAATAAATGCCCTTGGTGCATTTCCAATTTACGTTCAAATAGTTCAAATAAGGTAAACGCATCCGCAGTACCACCAGCAAAACCAGCTAATACTTTATTGCCATAAAGGCGACGCACTTTACGTGCATTTCCTTTCATTACGGTATTGCCTAGTGAAACTTGACCATCACCGCCCACAACAACATGCCCATTACGGCGAACACTTACGATTGTAGTCATAATTTATTTCCTTCTTGTTCCTACAATTTACACAATGTTTCCCTATATGGGTGCAAGATACTAAGTTTCAATATAGACAATACCTATTTTTTCTCTTCCCACATTTATGATTATTTAGTTGGGTTAACAGTATAAAAAAATACTACTGACACTTTTCAGCTCAGTAGTATTTAATGGCAAATGATCAATCTATAGCAAAATTTAGTAAATTACTCATTTAATACCTGTAAAGTAAGATAACACCTATCTAAATAAATAACATGATGAGCTATTTGAGGATGTCTAGCTTCTCCTTCAGGTTCAAAGCTATTAGGATTAACATCGAAATGAGGGAAATTACTTCCTGCAATATCCAAACGTAATCTATGCCCTTTTTTTACACGATAGCAAGTTGCAAATGGATAGACATCTAATTCCACAAGTTCCCCTTGCTCAATTTTGCTAGGATTGCTCCAACTATGCCGATAACGAGCTCTCATTATTCCATCAGTAATATTAAGTGCATATCCTTGAGGATAGTCACTATTAGGTGGATAAACATCTACTATTTTCACAGTAATATCGCAATCAGGAACGTCTGTTTCAAAAACAATATGAAAACAAATATCACCAGATAACAGTAAATCACTATTCAAAACTTCAGTTTGAAAACTTAAAATATCTTGGCGTGCCGTAAGTGGTTGATTGCTACCATCGGTACCAAAAAAATCCGGAGATTCTATCTGATTAAATCCGCCACCTTCATATACTGGTTTACCAGAAGTCAGTGAACCGCCAATAGTCGGAATTGGATGTAATGGGTCTGAAAAGAATCTTGCTACTGCTGGCTGTGTAGGAATTGTGTGCAATCTTTTATTCGGGTGCAAATAAAAAATGCTTTCTTTAGTTCGTGGTAAAGGCCATTGTTTATCTACAATCCAATGCCCACCACAATCCAAACGTTCATTTTTCGTTTTCGTTCCACTGCCACCTCCCATCATAAAAATTTTTACACTAGGAGCTTGTTGCTCTTTTTTGATCAAATGTTTCTCCATCCATTCAACTCGAACATCTAGCCAACTTTTACCTAAATTACCATCGAATAATGCATCTTGACCAAAATCTGCATCACCACTATGTGCAATATTACGATCACCATGTAGCCATGGCCCCATAATTAAACTTTGCGGAGAGCTTTTACATTTTCTTAATTCACTATAATTATGCAATGTACTCCATACATAATTATCATACCAACTAGAAACATGTAAAATAGGGATGTCTGGAATTTGTTCATAATAGCAATCAGCACAAATACCTGGATTCTTCCAATCATCATCCCATTCACCTTTTTTCCATTGTTCAAACAGATAACTTTCATATTCTGGCACATGTCTAAGTGGGCTATGTCCTTCAATCCATGGCATTTTATGAAACCAAGCTTTAATATCTTCCATATCTAATGCTGCATGCAGAACGGGGTCATTACAAACAACAGAACTATTTTTAGCCTGCTTATAGGCCCAAGTTGCTTGTTTTAATTCAAATGCCCCACCTTGTCTAATACCGCAATGATATGAATTAGCAAAACCTCCAGAATCCAAGATCATTGTCTTCAACGATGCAGGATGCAAACAAGCCATAGATAGTTGAGTATGGGCACAATAAGATAATCCCATACTACCAATATTTCCATCACACCACGGTTGTTGACTAATCCATTCTAAAGTATCAAAACCATCTGTAGCTTCATTCAAATACTTAATAAACTTGCCTTCAGACGCATATCTACCTCGAACATCTTGATAAACAACAGCAATTCCTTTTGCAACAAAAGCTTGCGCCATTTCCAATCTACTGACCTTGTGACCTGCTGCAGTAATTTCTGATCGAGAATGTAAATGTTTCCCATACGGTGTTCTTTCAATCACAACTGGATATTTTTTACCCGTTAATTCAGGTAAATAAATATCGGTAGCAAGCAATACACCATCTCTCATAGGCACCATAATATTCTCTAAAATATTCATCTCTCTCTCCAATTAATAACCTATAGCAACAGCCACAGCTAGTAATGCCAATGCTGAAATAGCAATAAGAACAATTAATGGCCAAACATATTTAGCCCAAGTACTCCAACTAACTTCAGCTGTTGCAAGAAAAATAAGCAAACCGCTAGATGTTGGTGTTACTACATTGGTTAAACCATTTCCCATTAAAAATGCAAGAACAGTAGTTTGTGGGGAAACACCGATTAATTGCCCTACAGGACCAAAAATTGGCATTGTAACCGCTGCCTGACCAGATGTGGATGGAATAACAACATCTATAGCTAATTGAGAAAAAAACATACTGAATGCAGCAATATAAGAATTACCTTCGCCAATAAAACCAACTAGCCCGTTAATAATGGTATCTATGACTTTCCCTTCTTTTAGAACAATAGCAACTGCTGTAGCTAATCCAATTAATACAGCGGCAATCATTACTTTTTTCATCCCATTAACAAATGCATCTGCCGCTTCACTAGGTTTCAAACCTGCAATAATCGCAAAAATAATACTCAAAAATAAATAATAAGCAGACAAAGCTTCATCTTTCCATTTCCAAGTAATACTTCCATAAACCATCAAAGCAATACCAATAGCTAGCGTTATTAATAATGCAGTATGTTTTACACTTAGACGTTTATCATCAAAATGATATTCTAGCGTTTTCCCTTTTGTATATTGACGAATAGTCCATAATACAAAAAGAATACCAATCGTCATCATCACACAATATGTCGCAATACGCATACTCATACCACTAAACACATCTAATCCTAATAACGGTTGTGCAACAGCCAAGGCATAAGGATTGGTAATTGAAGCTAAATAACCCACTTTCACTGCTACAGCTACGATGGCTAAACCAATAACTTTTGGCAGCTGTAAACGATTTGTCATACCAATTACCATTGGAATAACTAACAAATACTCTTTAGCCAATCCCATAAAAGTACTGCCAAAAGAAAAAAATATCATTAATACTGGCACTAACAAATACACGTTTCCTTTTGTTAAACTGAGACTTCTTTCTAATCCAGCTTCTATGGCACCACTTTTTTGCAAAACACCAAACATACCACCAATAAACATAACCATAAAAATTAACCCTACTTGTTGGCTAATTCCTTTTGGAATAGACAATAACATTTGCGCCATACTAACTGGTTTTGCGATAGTATTAGTTTGAGGATCGTCTATAGATTTTGAAGATTTTTCCTTATCTGGTTTAGATGCTGGAATAAATATCTCACTAAAAGAATATTGCTTTTCAATTTGTTGATAGCTATTAGGGATAACATTCTTCTTCTCACGTGCAAATTCACCTGAAGGCAATAAATAAGTTAATAATGTTGCAAACACTACTATTAACACCATAATAATTACTGGACTCATTGTCCCTGTCTTTTTGGCAATATTACTCATAAGCTTTCCTTTGAATTGGTAAAGCCACAACACAAAGAAATTCTTTCTGTAGCAGCTAATAGGTCTTTACGAATTTCCTCTATTCGGTCTTTAGTAGCCCGAACAGTAGGTAAACTCACGCTTAATGCAGAATTGCAGCTACCATCTGCAGAAAAAATAGGTGCAGCAATTGCACATACCCCCTCCGTTAATTCAGAGAATGACTCCGCGTACCCAGCCTCACGAATTGCCATAAGTACCTCTATTTGATATGGCAAATTAGGCAAACAATTTTCAATAATTGGTTCTGGAGCATAAGCTAACAATAATTTACCAGAGGCTCCTAAACCAAGCTTACGGCGATTGCCTACTTGGCTATGTACTTGTAATTCTTGTCTAGATTTACGTGAAAATATTTGTATCCCTTCTGTTCCATCACGTACCCTTAATTGCACATTTTCATCAAATTTGCGCGTTAATTTCACACACTCTGCTTCAGCTAAAGCAATCAGATCATTCTGCCCTTGTGCTGCTTGCCCTAACATAACAGACTGTAATCCCAAGCGGTAAGTCAATGTTTCTGGATTTTGTTGTAAATACCCTAATACCGTCAAATCACTTAACATACGATAAACTCTTGATTTATTTATATTTGATAAACGCGCAATTTCACTTAATCCACAATCAGGTGAACTAGCTATTGTTTGTAATAATAAAAAAGCAGTTTTTACACTATCAATCATTATTGGTTTACTCCACAAACCGATATTTTTCACAATAAACCAACAAAACATTAACACAAGAAAAATGACTGCTCAATATATGAACATGAGATCAAAGTCACAAAAATAAAATTTAATCTAAATAAAGGGGGAAATAGCGGTAAGTTAGCTATGAATATTGTAATTAGGAAAGCTACAACAAGTAGAACATAAAAAATGGTTTAAAATCGCACCAATTCCGCTCTTTTAAACCACTTTTATCTACTGGCTATGTTCTTTTTGAACATAGTCTTATAATTTTGTCATTCGATTATTTGTTCAATTTTGCGCGTCTTGCTTTGACTGCTGCTGCTAAGTCATACAATACTTTTTCAGTATCTTCCCAACCGATACAAGCATCAGTAACGCTTTGTCCATAAGTTAATTTTTTGCCTTCGATAATATCTTGGCGGCCTTCGACTAAGTTACTTTCCACCATTACCCCAAAGATATGACGAGAACCTTGGCTAATTTGGCGACAAACTTCATCGCATACTTCTAGCTGTTTCTTAAATTGTTTTGAGCTGTTCGCATGACTGAAATCCACCATCACATGTGGAATACGTCCAGATTTCTCAATATCTTTCGCTACTTTGAGGACATGTTCTTCAGAGTAATTTGGTCCTTTATCACCACCACGTAAAATAATATGGCAATCAGGGTTACCTTTGGTCGCAACAATTGCTGAATGACCAAATTTAGTTACTGATAAGAAATAGTGTGAGGCTTCTGCTGCGCCAATCGCATCTAAAGCAATTTTCACTCCACCATTAGTACCATTTTTAAATCCTACCGCACAAGATAAACCAGAAGACAATTCACGATGCACTTGTGATTCAGTGGTTCTTGCACCAATTGCACCCCAGCTCATAAAGTCAGCGATATATTGCGGTGTAATCATATCGAGGAACTCACCCGCTGCCGGTACCCCAAGATCATTCACATCTAATAACAATTTACGCGCCATTCTTAAACCATCATTTAACGCATAAGTGTGATCAAGATGAGGATCATTGATTAATCCTTTCCAACCTACGGTAGTACGCGGTTTTTCAAAATAAACACGCATTACCACTTCTAATTCATCTTTTAATTCTTCACGCAATACTTTTAAACGTTTCGCATAATCTAACGCTGCCACCGGATCATGAATTGAACAAGGTCCAATCACTACCAACAAACGATCATCTTCGCGATGTAAAATGTTGTGTACCGCTTGGCGAGTCTGTTTTACCGTTTTTACTGCGGTTTTACTGGCTGGATATTTTTCCAATAAGGCAATAGGAGGTAATAATTGTTCTACTTTTGCAATACGAACGTCATCATTTTCAATACGAATATCTTTTTTAATAACTGCCATTTAATCACTCTCTTGTATTTATGTACTACTAAACTAGTCCAAATGCTAGCACATAGATTTTTTATTTCAACTATTATTTAGTGGTTATTTAAAACTTTTGCTGGTTGTAAACGTGCTGCTCGAATCGCCGGATATAATGAAGCCACTAAACTCAAAATTAAGGTGGCAAAAAATACTAACGCAACATCAGTAACATGCAATTCACTCGGCATAAAATCAATGAAATAGACACCATCAGATAAAATCTTAGTATGTAAGACTTTTTCAATAATATAGATAATTTCAGTAAGATTTAAAGCCACCAAAATACCTAACACAATCCCCCACAAGCAACCTTTCATGCCAGAAAATAGCCCATACCATAAAAAAATATGACGGATAAAACGGCTATCTGCCCCTAAAGTCCGTAAAATCGCAATATCATCCTGTTTATCTTTCACCGCCATAATCAGCGTAGAAATAATATTAAAGCAGGCAATTCCAATCACTAACACCATTGCTAAATACATAATGGTTTTAATCAAAGAAATATCGCGATACATATAGCCAAAACTATCAATCCAGGTATTAGCAATCAACCCTTGTGGATAAGTTGCCAACGCAGAATAGTCAAAACTATTAACCGTAAAAGGCGATTTAATCGCTAATTCTACGCCAGTTACCTGATTTTCATTGTAATTCATATATTGTTGTGCCACCGACAATGGGATAAACGCATAACTATGATCAAGTTGTCCATCTAAGCGTAAAATACCCATCACTTGTAAACGGTGCCGTTCCGGTTGTGCCATTTTACTAATATCTTGTTGATTTTGATTAGATACCAACAGCGACACCCAATCCCCCTCTTTCACATCAAGATCTTTGGCAATACCATACCCAAGAATAATACCTTGTTTTTCTGCAGCAAATTTTTGCCAACCTTGCTGCAACACAAATTGTCCAACGGCACTTACTTGTTGCAGTAATGTTGGATCAAGACCTTTCACTTGAATGACTTTCAATTTACTGCCTGATTCTGCCAAGCTGGTAAAAGCAACATAAGGTGAAATACCTTTAATTTGCGAATGGTTAGCTAAAGCTTGTTGTAATTGATGCCAATCTTCTATTGGCTGGCGCTCATAACCCGTAATATCAATATGTGGCACTACGGCAAGAATCCGTTGATCCAACTCACGTTGGAAACCATTCATTGCACTTAGCCCAATAATTAACACCGCAACACCCAAAGCAATACCAATTGTTGAGAACCACGCAATTAAAGAAACTAAACGATTTTTCTGTTTACCACGCTGATAGCGCCAGCTAATGAAAAATGGTGTACTCATAGAATATTCTCCGCCGTTAATACACCATCTTGCATTTGATATCGTTGTTGTAATTTGGCTGCTAGATTTAAATCATGTGTCACCAATAAAAAGGCTATTTGCTTTTCTGCATTCAGTTGTTGAATCAGTTCAAAAATATGCTCTGTCGTTTTTTGGTCAAGGTTACCTGTTGGTTCGTCCGCCAACACCAAATCAGGATTGTTTACTAATGCTCTCGCAATCGCTACACGCTGACGCTCACCGCCAGACAACGCTGATGGACGATGTTCAATACGGTGCGCTAAACTGACCGCTTTTAACATTGCTTCCGCTTGCGCATAAGCGCGATCTTTTTTCTCACCAGCAATTAATAAAGGCATTGCCACATTTTCTAGCGCCGAAAAGTCCGCCATTAAATGGTGAAATTGATACACAAAACCTAAATGACGATTACGTAATTTCGCTACTTGGCTATCTGATAATTGTGATAATTGTTGTCCATTCAGCCAAACTTCACCGCTAGTAGGTTTATCCAAACCACCCAACAGGTGCAACAAAGTACTTTTTCCTGAACCTGAACTACCAACAATTGCAGTAAGATCAGCACGTTTCACCCCAAAAGAGATATCTTTTAATACCGGTGTTGCTTTATCTCCTTCTTGATAAACCTTTGATAACTGTTGGCAAGTTAATAACATAGCTTGGTTGTTTGAATTTACATTAGACATAGAATTACTCATAACGCAACGCCTCCGCTGGTTCAATCTTCGCTGCACGATAAGCCGGATAAAGCGTAGAAAGGAAAGATAAAGTTAATGAAAAAATAGTAATAAATAGAATCTGCACCATATCAAGTTCACTTGGTAAGGTTAATCCTTGTGGATTTAATAGCGATAAAATCGGCGTGAGATATTGGCTAGATAATATGCCCAAAATCACACCAACTACTGTACTTAGCATACTAATCGCCATACCTTGATAAATAAATATCTGCATAATTTGACGGCGTGTTAAGCCTTGTGTTTGCAAAATAGCAATTTCCGCTTGTTTATCAAGCACCATCAAACTTAACGAAGTAACGATATTAGCGATAGCGACTAGAATAATTAAGCCCACCAATAGTGACATCATATTCTTTTCCATTTTGACAGATTGGAAAAATTCCCCTTTTTGCGCGCGCCAATCGCTAATTTTCCACTGTTTTTCTGGAAAATAATTCGGTAATTCAGTAATTAAGAATGGATCCTGTAAAAATAGTCGCTGCCCTTGCACTTGATCTGCTTTTAAACGCAATAAGCGTCCAACATCTTGCAAATTGGCGAATACTTGATCGTCCATACTCCATTCTGGATAGATTGCTGAAATAGTAAATAGGCGTTGTACTGGAATTCTGCCTAACGGAGTATAAACGCTATTTTCCGGGATCAATAAGCGTACCTTATCACCAACGTGTAATTGGTTTTGCTTGGCTAAACGACTGCCAATAATCAGATTAAATTGATTTGCAGGTAATAATGTGCTTAATGGCTGATCTAAGGTTTCCAATAACGGATCATCTTGTCGTTGCTCTACCCCAATCAATTGAGCAGCGCTTAAACCATTAGTACTTTGGATAATCACTTGTGCCAAATTAATCGGTACCGCTTTAGTAACAAAAGTTGGCAACGGCGGTAATGAGGTTTGTTGCAAAGAGAAAGATTGTTGCTGTGGTGCAACAATCGCTTGTGGAATATGGGATAAAACATTCTGTTTTTGATAGGTTTCAAGACCATTCATTACTGACAGCACAATAATGAGTGCCATAACACCAAGCATAATGCCAATACTGGCTAAGCGAGTGACCAAGCGCCCAAAGCGATCTCCACTTTTGGAACGCCAATAACGCAATGCCACCATCAGTGGAACATTCACCGACATAGTTTTCCTTATGACTTACTAATGATTACATAATAAATCCGTCCATTAAGGATGAACGGATCCATTTATTATTAATTATTCATCTTGTAGTAATTTATTTGCCTGTCGCCACAAACTCTTCAATATTTTGCGCCACTTTATTTACTAGCGTTGTTACTGCTGAATCTGATGCCCATGCAATGTGTGGCGTAATCAATAAATTTGGTAAACGTTTCGCCGCTTCCATTAAAATATTGCCTTTTTCTGGTGGTTCTTTACGCATTACATCAATTGCTGCACCAGAAAGATGACCTGACGTTAAAGCATCTAACAATGCTTGCTCATCAACCAACGGACCACGACCAGTGTTTATTAAAATTGCCCCTTTTTTACATAACGCCAACGTATCACGATTAATTAAATTTTGTGTGGTTTCTGTTAATGGGCAATGTAGGGTCAAAATATCTGCTTGCGCTAAGACCTCTTCAAATTTGGTATAACCTTCACGAATTGTTGTAGCACCACGATGCTCTGCATATAACACCTGCATACCTAACAATTCTGCTAAACGTCCGATCTCACGTCCTAAATTACCACGACCAATAATACCTAATACTGAGCCTTTTACATCTTTGATTGGGTAATCAAAATAGCAAAATTGCGGATTATCCACCCAACGATCAGTTAGTTGATCACGATACCATCCCATTAAGCTATGACGTAACGCATAAATCATTCCTAACACATGTTCAGGAACAGTCACAGAGGAATAACCTGTCACATTTTTGACCACAATGCCTAATTCTTTCGCCGCGACTAAATCAACATTATTGGTGCCTGTTGCGGTAATCGCAATTAACTTTAATTTCGGTAATTGCTGCATTACCTCTTTACTGAAAATCACTTTACTGGTGATAACAATATTTGCATCTTTCGCTCTCTCGACAACTTGTGCTGCTGAAGTATGTTCATACTCAGTCCACTGATGCGCAAATGTCGGGCGAGGAATAGGAATATGTTTTGGAATGGCAGTGCTATCTAAAAAGACAATTTTCATTACAGGCTCCTTGTTTCAATTTGGTAACAAAAACGTTTTTCAAGATAACAATAAAAGTAAGGGTTGCAAAGTAGAAATTGGTAAATTCAACGCTACTGTCCAATTTCTACTCATTATGTGTATCAACCTTGATTTTTCACTAATTAGCGGTATCTAATTCAGGGAAACTTTTCACCAAATCATCGATCGCTTTCATTTGTGCAACAAATGGTTCAAGCTTATCTAATGGCAATGCAGATGGGCCATCACATTTTGCTTTCGCCGGGTTTGGATGCGCTTCGAGAAATAATCCAGCTAAGCCAATAGCCAAACCTGATCGTGCTAATTCAGTCACTTGAGCACGACGACCACCAGAAGCAGCACCAAAAGGATCACGACATTGTAATGAATGTGTGACGTCAAAAATCACCGGGCAACCTTTAGACACTTGCTTCATAATGCTAAAGCCAAGCATATCTACAACAAGATTGTCATAACCGAAGTTAGTACCACGATCACATAAAATCACTTTGTCATTACCACATTCTTCAATTTTCTCAACAATATTGCCCATTTGTCCTGGACTTAAAAATTGTGGTTTCTTCACGTTGATAATGGCACCAGTACGCGCCATCGCTTCTACTAGATCTGTTTGTCTCGCTAAAAATGCTGGTAATTGGATAATATCCACCACTTCTGCAACCGGCTGGCATTGATAAACTTCATGCACATCAGTAATAATTTTTACGCCGAAAGTCGCTTTTAACTCCGCAAAAATTTTCAATCCTTCTTCCATTCCCGGGCCACGATAAGAGTAGATTGAAGAACGGTTTGCCTTATCAAAAGAGGCTTTAAAGACATAAGGAACTTTTAATTTTTCCGTTACTTTGACATATTGCTCACAAACCTGCATCGCCATATCGCGACTTTCCAACACATTCATACCGCCAAATAAAACAAACGGTTTGTTGTTTGCAATTTCGATATTGTCCAATTTAATAATTTTATTTTGCATACTTGTTTCCCAATACTATTGAAATGAATAAGGAATTGCCTCTAAATCTTTAATTTGCATTTTAACTAATGGCGTTGCCGGATCTTCTGGACATTGTTCCACAAAATATTGCAAATCTGGCACTGCCAAGTGGAAACATTCCATATGTCCATAAACGACACCACGATCACGAATTTCATATGGATTTTCTGGATCTTCGCTTAATTGATGTTCGATTAACGCTAATGCTTGTTCATTTTTGCCTTCACGAATTAACGCCATTTTTAGCACTTGATACACACGATCTTCTAAATCAAAGATATCTGCGCTCTCAATATATTCTGAGGTGAGTGGTGTGCCAAAGCCTAGATAACCTTCCAACCATGTTTTTAAGGTATCATATTGCACATATTTACCATCCCAAGGGTTGATGAAAGCCACTTCTTCGTCCACATCTGCTCGTAATAACAGCTGGGTTGGGAAATTAATCCCTGTAATAGGTAAATCAAACTGTGCAGCAAGGAATAACACCATTGAGCCTAATACGGCTGGCGTACCCTCTTTGGTATCCAACACGTGAGAAAACATCAAGTTAGATGAATAGAAATAACTTTCTCGATCACAAAAAAAACCTTTCTCACCATAAAAAAATTGTAATAACAGATGGATACGCATTTTCGGATCCTTTTCTTCACCAAAGAAAATTGCTAATTCTCTGGTTAAATGCCCCATACGTCCATAAATGCTGCTGGTTTTACAATTAGGATCAATGATTTTATTTAACGATAGAATATATTGAAAAAGTTGTTTTTTCGCTTTCACTCGTAAATCATATTCTCTTAATTTTCTGTCACTCTCATCTATGCTAATCATATATTTATTATTTACTCCATCTCGCGAAAGTTACGCGTTGATTACCGCCATAATCTATTACTGTTTGGATATCTTGCCAATGATATTGCGCAAATAATGTTTGTACTGCTTCTGCTTGCTGCCAACCATGTTCTAAGAGTAGCCAACCTCGTTGAGCAATAAAACCGCATCCATGTTCGATAATATGTGCAATATCCGCTAAACCGTTATCTTCTGCCACCAATGCTGATAGAGGTTCAAAGCGAACATCTCCTTGCTGCAAATGCGGATCATCCTTAGCAATATAAGGCGGATTACTGACAATAATCTCAAATTTTTGCTGTTGAGAAAGTGCTGAAAACCAATCGCTCTGTAAAAAACTCACCTGTTTAATCTGATTGGTTTCGGCATTTTGTGTCGCTAACGCCACTGCTTCAGCAATGCGATCAACACCCATCACCTGATAATCACGCTGCCGTTGCTGTAATTCATCTGCTAACGCTAAAGCAATCGCACCAGTACCCGTCCCTAAATCCAATATATGCAATGGCTGTGGTGGTGGAAATTGTTGATCAATTAATGTTAGCGCCGTTTCCACTAAACATTCCGTATCCGGACGCGGAATTAAGGTTTTCTCTGATACTGCAAGATCTAAAGACCAGAACCCCCTATTTCCCGTTATATAGGCGATCGGTTCGCCTTGTGAACGTCGCTGTAACAAAGATTCCAGCTCTGTCAATGTTGTTGCAGTTAATTCTGTTTCACCAAAAGCGAGAAAATAGGAACGATCGCGCCCAGTCACTTTCGTTAATAATAGTTGCGCATCTATTTGCGCTGAATCATTGCCATTTTTTTGTAAATGCGCTATTGCGTAGCGTAGCCATTCGGCATAAGTCATCATCATCTATTTTTCGGTAACTGTACTACTCTAGACCCAATGATCAAATCGGTTAAGCTTCTATTAGTGCTATGCTTATTACCATTCCAAACTGCCACCAAGAAATTAGGTATGATATAAAAAATCGATAGCAACTGCATAAATAGAGTATCAATCACTTCTCGTAAAAAATAACGCGAAAAACTAATTTCTCTATTAGGCTCACGAATAACTTTAATCTTCATTATCCGTTTACCAATGGTTTGTCGATAACGATACATACAATAAAGCTGCGGTAATATGCTCAACAACACAACAACGGCAGAAATACCCCATATAGCAATATATGGATTCATTTCACTGCCAAACCGACCAACGCTTACTGGTATGATAAAAGAACAAATAAAGGCATATGCTGAATTTAGTAGAACAGCGGCAATGCGCCTCGCAATTGTCGCGACAGGAAAATCTTGAATTTCATCTTCTTGTACATATTGTGGTTCTACTAATGCCATTTTGTTACCTTAAGGATTAATTCTCATCTGACAACGCTGCTAATTGTTCCGCTTGATATTCAGTAATAATTGGTTGGATTAATTCTTCAATCTTACCATTCATAATTTCATCTAAACGATAGAGCGTTAGGTTAATACGATGATCAGTTACACGACCTTGCGGATAGTTGTAAGTACGGATTTTATCTGAACGATCACCTGAACCTAACAAACTACGACGAGTATCAGCCTGTTCTGCCGCTTTACGTTCTTCTTCCGCTTGTACTAAACGCGAAGCCAACACCGACATCGCTTTTGCTTTATTCTTATGTTGCGAACGCTCATCTTGACACTCAACCACAATACCAGTCGGAATATGGGTAATACGCACCGCAGAATCGGTAGTATTAACGTGTTGCCCACCAGCACCAGAAGAACGATAAGTATCAATTCGCAAATCTGCCGGATTAATTTCTGGCAATGCTGATTCCGGTAATTCAGGCATCACCGCTACGGTACAAGCCGAAGTATGGATACGACCTTGTGATTCTGTTTTTGGTACACGTTGTACTCGATGACCGCCTGATTCAAACTTCAACTGCCCATAAACATTTTCACCACTAATTTTAACGATAATCTCTTTATAACCGCCTTGCTCGCTCTCATTGGCACTTAACACTTCGGTACGCCAACGTTTACTTTCTGCATAGCGGCTATACATTCTGAATAAGTCGCCAGCAAAAATACCTGCTTCATCGCCACCTGTTCCCGCGCGAATTTCTAAATAGCAGTTATATTCATCATTTGGATCTTTTGGTAATAATAGAATTTGTAATTGCTGCTCGCTCTCTTCTATTCCCGTTGTACAAGCGGCGATTTCTTCTTCTGCCATCTCTTTCATACTCGGGTCATCAAGTAAAATTTTCGCCTCTTCCAAATCGTTATTTAATTGTTTCCAACGTGCAAAACATTTCACCACATCTTCTAATTGCGCATACTCTTTTGAATAAGCACGAAATTTTTCTTGATCATTGATAACTGAAGGATCACCAAGCAACGCTTGCAACTCTTCATAACGTTCATCTAAGGTTTCTAATTTACTAATAATCGAGGCTTTCATCATTCACCTTTGTTGTTATTGTCAATATTACGCTTAAGTCAAAAATCCGCTTATTCTAACGAATAATCCTTAAGATGAAAAAGGAAATATCTGTAAATTTATGCCGATTGTTGGAGATTCACTAATTTCTGTTTTTAGCTGATAAGTTTTAGTCTTTAATTTTGCTCATTACAATTTGCCTACTCGAAAATTAATGTCTTTTTAATCTGATACTTTTTTGATTTTGTGGCATAGATCTCACAATAACAGTTTAAAAAATAGGCTATTAGCGCAAAGCGCATCATAAGCTGTAAAAAAAGGATTACATTGTAAACCTTTTTCTATAAAATCTGCGCCGTCATTCACAATCTATGAGAATTTTATTATGAAAAATAAAACGTTAGGCAGTTCCTTAATTGTTGCAGGAACCACTATTGGCGCCGGAATGTTGGCAATGCCGCTTACTTCTGCAGAAATGGGATTTATTACCACTTTAATTTTATTATTTTTGTTGTGGGCATTACTCTCTTATAGTGCTTTGCTCTTTGTTGAGGTTTATCAAAAAGCAGAACGAAAAGATGCCGGTATTGCTACTTTAGCAGAACAACACTTCGGTATGATCGGTCGTGTATTAGCGACACTCTCTTTAGTCATCTTTATGTATGCCATTCTCACCGTTTATTCTCTTGGTGGTGGAGATCTCTTTACACCATTTTTAACATTTGCAGGTGAGCACGCTAATACTCTCGCCATTATCATTTTCGTAGTAGTGTTTGCAATTGCAGTCACCATCGGTACTAGTGCTGTTGATGGCTTTACACGTTTGCTCTTTATTGCCAAATTGATTGCCTTTGCGACAGTATTATTTTTAATGCTGCCAAAAGTAACATTAGAAAATTTAGGTGCAATGCCGTTACATCACTTCTTAATTATTTCGGCAAGTCCAGTTTTCTTTACCTCTTTTGGTTTCCACGTTGTTATTCCAAGTATTAATAACTATTTAGACGGTGATATTCGCCGTTTACGTATTGCGATTATCGGCGGCACTGCAATTCCTTTGGTTGCTTATATCTTATGGCAAATGGCAACCCATGGCGTATTTGAGCAAGTACAATTTATTCAAATTATCCGTAACGATCCAACCTTAAATGGTTTAGTACAAGCGACCTATCATGCTACCGGCAGCTCAATTATCAGTGGCATCGTGCGTCTTTTCTCTGCACTAGCTCTAATTACTTCTTTCCTAGGGGTGTCATTGGCACTAGTTGATTGCTTAGATGATCTATTAAAACGCGTTAACGTTAATGCTTCACGCATTAGCCTTAGCTTATTAACTTTTATACCAACTTTATTATTTGCGCTTTTCTATCGTGATTTCCTTGCTGTACTTACCTACGCAGGACAAATGTTCACCTTTTATGGTTTAGTATTACCTGTAGGAATGGCTTGGATGTTACGTAGAAAATATCCTGACTTACCATATCGTGTTATTGGCGGTAATGTTGGACTACTTGTTGCGTTAGTCTTAGGGCTATTAATTATGAATGTACCATTCTTAATTTCAGCAGGTTATTTACCGCCTGTTGTGGGTTAATATGTTAAGGTCCTAGACAAAGTCAATTATAAAACTTTTAGCTAAATTATTTCTTATCTAAAATTTAGGTTTCGCCCTAAAGGGCGACCTACTTTTCTTTGTATGCCCAAAGAAAAGTAGGCAAAAGAAATACACCCTCGCACTCTTGCTAATCCTCATTCCAATAAGATTTTCCGGGCGGCAAAAAAAGAGATTTTTCTCGCCAGCTCGAAAAATTGACAGCTTTTTTTGCCTGAAAATCTTATTTGCATTCGGGCAAGAGTAAGAGGGACCCAAAGCTATTTTATAGAAGTTTGTGACAAAATTTAGTTTGGTCAGTAGTCTGAGATCCTAGTAAGCTAGGACTTTAGCTTTTCATCATCTAAACCTTTCTCAATCTAACTTGATGGCTAAATTTAAGTTTAAACACTATCATACCTACCACATAAATTAACGCCAAAAACAATAGAATATTGCTATATACAACGGCGTTTGTTCCGGTTGGCAATAAATTGATGGCGACGACATTAAAATGCAAATCTAATAATTTGCTACATACTACTGATGAAAACGCATACGCCATAAAATTAACCAATGAGAATAACCCCATACCAATACCAATTTGTTGTTCAGGTAATAAATAAGAAACAAAATTAGATAAAGACATGGTTAAATAAGAACAACCCAAAACACCAAAAACCAATAATACCGCTATCCAAATTTCGGAATACCCTAATATTAAAGCGGTACCAACAAAATAAAGTAGCAGCATTAGTGAAGCCAGCGACAGCAAAAAGAGTGCGCCCATCTTATCTACGATTTTACCGCCAACAACACCCATAGCCGCGGTAATAATTGCCGCTGGGAAAATTAAAGTACCAATCTTGCCGGCAGACAACTGATACACCTCTGATAAATATAGCGGCGCTAAAAATGATTCCCCTGCCCCAACAAAAATAAAGATAAACAAAAAACACAACATAATAATAAACTTTGTATTTTTGAATAATGACGGGTGAATAAAAGGCGTTTTAGAGTGATGAATTCTAATTACAAACAGTACCCAAGCAACTAAAGAAAATAGTAGAAAAATGACATTAAATTGCGTAATTGCTAATAAAATACTTGATGCTCCGCAAGCTAAGAGAATGCCACCAACAAAATCAATAGCTACCTTTTTACCTTGTTCATTTGGCAAATTTTTCACATATAGTGGCAATGTTAAAATCAGGATCAATGACAGTAAAAATAATGCGCGCCAACTAAAATATTGAGCAACAAACCCAGCAATCATTGGACCAATTGCCGCACCTAATGCCGCACCGGTGGCTGTCATACCAAAGGCAAAGCCTCGTTCTTCCACTGCAAAATAGCGTGCAGGAATAATCATACCTAAAGTAGGGATAATTGCAGTACCTATCGCTTGTAATACACGAGCCAACAACATCGACGCATAATTTTGCCCCAGATAGCCAAGAATATCGGCAATTAATAAAACGATAAAAGCGAAAATAAGCAAGGTTTTCAATGAAAAACGTTCCGTACATTTGCCATAAATGGCGGTACTTATCGCATATACGATTAAAAAACTGGAGGAAAACCACCCCATTAATACTGAAGATAATGCAAACTCTTCGCGGATATTCGGTAACACAATGTTAAACATTGTTCCATTCATCACTGAAATAATTAACGAAAAGGCTAAGACAAATAATAGACTTTTTTGCTGTTGTTTAGATAACACAACTATAAACTCCTACGATAATGATCGTTGTATTGATTAAAGAAGTAATCCTTTGGTGAAAATTTCAACACTACTTTCGATATACTCTTCTAAGCTAATATCTGGGAAATTTCTTTTAGAATTCAGATGATTGATAAATGCCCCATATTGCGCTGTAACCATTAGCAAGGCAGCAACTCTAGTGTCAGTTTTCCTCATCAGATTGCGCCGTATCATTTCATCAAGGTATGCCACTAAATCATTTAATAAACTTTTAGGATGCTCTAAGATCTTCTTGCGTAATTCAGGCAATTGATCTTCCTCTTTCAACGCAATCATTAAAATTTTGCGGTTTTTATTCGCAATTAAATGGTATTGCGTAAAAATCAGCATTAAGTCTTTCTTTAAGTCATAAACTAATTCATTTTCAATAATGACCTTAAATTCCGCCGCATAATACACTTGATTACAGGCTTCCTCTAAAAGCGAGAGCTTATTACTAAAATTACGGAACAAGGTTTTTTCCCCGACCCCTGCTCGCTGCGCAATTTCTAAGGTTGTTACTGCTCTGAACCCTTTCTCCGCAACCAGATCAACAATCGCTTCCATCAATTTTTGTTTTGTTGTTTTCATTTTTATCCTTTCTCTTATTAAAAAATGACAGTAATTACTGTCATTTTTTGATGAAAAATACTCTTCTCTATGCTTTATGTCAAGATGATAAATAGCAAAAAAGCCATCTCCGAACTTGGAAATGGCTTTTTACTAGTATTACTCTTAATATTTCTTTATCCGTAGAAAATGCTATCTACACATCATTAATGTTAACCCGCTAATGCTAACATCTCTTCTGCATTTGCTAATGATAGCTGAGTAACTTGGCTACCACCGAGTAAGCGGCCTAACTCATTGACACGTTCTGCTGTATTTAACAACATTACTGTAGTTTCGGTTTTTCCCTCTTTACAATATTTTTCTACCTTGTAGTGGTGGTGCCCTTGTGATGCTACTTGTGGTAAATGTGTAATACAAAGGATTTGTACTGACTGTCCTAGTGAACGCAGTAACTTACCGACAATATTCGCTATTGCCCCACTAATCCCAACATCAATTTCATCAAAAATAACAGTTGGTACTGCGCTTTTATCTGAAGTCAATGTCTGTAACACCAAAGCAATTCGTGAAAGCTCACCACCTGACGCATTTTTATGTAATGGTTGTGCATTTTCACCTAAATTACTCATTAACATAAAAGTAATTTGATCTAAACCATTCGCAGATAATTTTTCTTCATTCGCCACACATTGAATATCAAACTCTGCATTCTCCATCGCCAGTTGTTTAATTTGTTCTGTCACCTCTTTTGCTAATAAGATTGCACCTTGTTGACGCCGTTCAGATAGCTGCTGTGAAATTGATACCACTGCTTGATACGCTTGTTGTTCCAATGCTATCAATTGATCTTCGCCATCAATATACTCCGCTAATTGCTGATATTCTTGTATCAATTGTTGATGGTATGAAGGCAGTTCTTCTACCGCAATACGGTGTTTTTTCGCTAATTGCAGTGCTTGTTTTATCCGCATTTCAGTATCTGCTAATAATTCAGGGTCATCTTCAATGCGATAAGCTAAATGCTGCACTTCTGAAATCGCTTCTTGAATATAGATTTGCGCCTGTTGAATTAATTGTTGCGCATTGCTAAATTGTTCATCTGCTTCAACCAGCTCATCGACATAATGGGCTGCTTTATTTAACAAATTATCTATATTGGCGGTTTCATTCTCTGCCAATAATTGCAAAACTGATTGCGAACCTCGTGTTAATAAATCACTGCTCGCTAAACGTTTTTGTGTCTGATCAAGTTCTTCAAACTCCCCATGTTTTAGAGCAAACTCGTTTAACTCCGCTATTTGATAATGCAACAATTGTTTTCTCGCTTCATTTTCCGCACATTGCTGACGAAAATCTGCTAAATTGTGCTGTTGTTGTTTCCAATGACGATACTGTTCTGCCAATTGTTGTAATAAATTGCGGTTGTGACAAAAGGTATCTAATAAATGTAATTGATAATCCGGCTTTAGTAACAGTTGTGAAGAGTGTTGCCCACTAATTTGCACCAATAGATCACCCAACTCTCTTAATTGTGCAGCAGGTACAGGTTGATTGTTAATAAATCCTTTTGAACGCCCTTCTTGCGTAATAATACGACGTAAAATACATTCATCCGGATTATCCTCATCATCTAACTCGTGATCTTTCAACCATTGCTGTGCGATTGCATTATGTTGTAGTGAAAAAACAGCGCTTACATCAGCGCGACTTTCTCCTGAACGCAGCATATTGGCATCAACTCGCTGTCCTAAACAAACAGCTAATGCATCTAATGCAATAGATTTCCCTGCGCCAGTCTCACCAGTAATCACTGACATACCATTAGCAAAATCAAGCGTAAGATGATTAACAATCGCAAAATTATTGATTTGTAATTGAGTGAGCATAAAGACCTCCAATACTGTATAAATATCAGTATATACTGTTTTTTTATACAGTAAAGAATTTCTTTTACACTTAGAATAATTTTTTAAGCCAACCGAGTTTTGAACTAAGAATGTTGTAATAGTTATAGTCTTGTAAATGCAGCAATTTCATCCGCAAATCACTCTTTTTCACCACAATAACATCATCAATACAGAAAGGAATATTCACTTGGCTATCGCAGCTTACTTCTAACTGACGAACATTATATTGCGCAAAGCGGAAATGTAATTTGCTATCACCATCAACCACTAACGGTCTTGAGGATAGTGTATGAGGGAACATTGGCACTAAGGTAATCGCATTCAGCAAAGGGGTTAAAATTGGACCGCCAGCAGATAAAGAATAAGCAGTTGAACCAGTCGGCGTGGCAATAATTAAGCCATCAGAACGTTGTGAAAAACAAAATTTATCATTGATATAAACTTGGAAATCAATCATATGCGCAATTTTTGCCGGATGGATAACTACTTCATTAATTGCTTGATTTTCAGCGATCACTTCTCCGTCACGAACAACATTAACATCTAATAAAAAGCGTTCTTCAACAAAAAATTCTCCACGATCCAAGCAGGCTGATAATTGTTCATACACTTGGTCTGGATCGATATCAGTAAGGAAACCTAAATTACCACGATTAATTCCGATTAATGCAGTATTGTAACGCGAAAGAATTCTTGCCTTACCCAGCATATTGCCATCGCCGCCAATAACGATAACCAATTCTGCCGCTGCACCAATTTCCTCTAATGTCGCAATATGACGAGCATCTAACTGTAATGCTTCCCCCACTTCCGGTTCGACCAATACGTGATAACCACGATGTCTTAACCAAATAAAGAGATCTTGGTGCATTTGTAATCGATCATCATGACGTGGTTGTCCCACCACACCTATCGTTCTAAACGAACGATGTAATGAATGACGATGTTTCTTTGTATCAAATTCTTGCATAACAATTACCCAGTTAATAACGCAGCGATCCTTGAATTGCGCCAAATGAGGCATATATTAACACAACTTTTGTCGATAATTTTGACTTAATCACGCTCAATCAGTGAATAATTAGCGGCAATAGTATTTTTTTGTTAAACTAGCGAGCGCTAAAGCAGCTATTTGATTTTGGAGAAAACTATGTCTGAACAGCAAACTACTACTGAAGAAAAAGTACTAAATAAAGAAGAATTAAATGAACAAGTTGCCGAAAATGAGGAAGTAGAAACAGCGAGTGAAGAAATTGACCCATTAAATGAAGCACTGGCTAAAATTCAAGATTTAGAAGCACAATTAGAAGAAGCAGCGAAAAAAGAACAAGATATTTTATTAAGAACTCGTGCTGAAATTGATAATATCCGTCGCCGCACTGAAGCTGATGTTGAAAAAGCACATAAATTTGGCTTAGAAAAATTTGCTAAAGAGATTTTAAATGTAATTGATAACTTAGAACGCGCTGCAGCCACCCCAAATAATTCAGAAGATGAAAGCGTGAAAGCACTATTTGATGGTGTAGAACTCACCTTAAAAGATCTTATCTCAACTGTAGCAAAATTTGGTATTGAACCAGTTGGTGTAGTTGGTGAAACCTTTAATCCAGATCTGCATCAAGCGATTTCAATGCAACCGACCGAAGGTTTTACTACTAATCAAATCACCACTGTTCTACAAAAAGGTTATCTTTTAAATGGTCGTGTTATTCGTCCAGCAATGGTGATGATTGCGGCTTAATCATACAACAAAATATAACCCCTAAATTTTACTAAAAACTTGCTCTAACCCCGAAAAGTTAGATAATAATTAAATGGACTGAAGTCGGTAACCGGATTCAGTCCATTTAATTTCATCGTATATGTCCTGATTATAATAGCAAACATAATCTTTAATAACCGTTCAAGTTCCTAAAAATAATTCATTGTTCTAATACGTCTGAATCGCTTAAAAAACATGAATAATGTAATGATTCAACTTATAGTGATCATTGCTAAGTAATAAAATGATATATACCTTCTCTACTTTTCCTTTTAGAACAGGGCTTCTTTAGAACCAGCCAATAAAAGCTGAATGCCGTTTTGATTGAAAATGCCTCAATAATTATCAAATAACGAATTAATTAGTAATGATCCACTGAATTTAATTGCAGCATCACCAATATTTTTAGGCAATCCTGGCACGCTAGGAATACCGATTGAGTTCTACATTTTTGCTCCAAAGAAATTAAATTGTACATACAAAAAAATTGCTTAGATACTATATTGTATGTACAATAAGACCATAAAAATTATTATGGTTAATCAAAATGAAAATAGAATTTGACGAAAATAAAAATAAAAGAAATATTGAAGAACGTAATTTATCGTTCAATGAAGTTAGATATTTTCATTGGGATACCGCAATTATTATCCAAGATGTAAGAAAAGATTATCCTGAAGCTAGATTTATTGCCACTGGCTATGTAGGAACGACAGAGAGATTACATATTCTTGTATTTACACCAATAAAAGGTGGCGTTCGAGTAATAAGTTTCCGTAAGGCAAACGATAGAGAGGTAAAGAAATATGAAAACCGATAAAACTAGACCAATGATCAATGATGATGGCGAAGTGAGAGAACTCTCTAAAGCTGATTTTGATGCAATGAAACCGTTGGCTGATGTTATGCCGAAAGAATTTATTGATATGGTTTTAGCTCATCAATCAGAAATGGAAAAACAAGGTAAAATTAAACCTCGTACGAGAGGAAAGCAAAAATCACCGACAAAACAAGCTGTCACTATTCGCTTATCTCCAGAAATCATAGAAGCATTTAAAGCTGAAGGTAAAGGATGGCAATCTAGAATTAATGAAGTATTGCTACAACATATTAGATCTTGATAAAGAGAAAGCTCATTTGATGTGAGCTCAGACTGTTGACAAGCCTCTAGACATACCTCTAGAGGTTTGTCAACAGTCTGAGTGATCGCCTAAGCGATCATCTTTAGTTGAAATAGATGTTTACACAGAATATAGGATAAGGTCGATAGGGTCTACTCTCAATTTAATAACTAACTTGCAACCCACTCAATATTGATTAGAATAGTGACTCTTTTTATCTGAATTGAGATCTCCACAGTGCTTAACAAATCCACTTTTCGTATTACGCTATTGTCGGCATTAACCTTATTGTTTGTAGGTTGTGCCACTCAAGAGCAATTCACACCCCCAGAAGCGGCATTACCGCATAACAGTCCAATTTGGCAGCAGCATCAACAAGCGGTAAATGCAATTAATCATTATGCGGCAGAAGGGCAACTCGGCTATATTGGTGACAATAAACGTTTCTCTTCTTCATTTGCGTGGCAATATTTAGGGCAAGAACAATATCGTTTACATTTTTCTTCTTTATTAAGCAGCAGTACCTTAACAATTGAAAAAAGTCCTGTTACCACAGTGATTTATGATAATAAAGGTAATTATTATGCTGCTCGAGATGTACATCAATTATTACAAGATGTGATTGGTTTTGACTTCCCCGTTGAACAATTTCCAAATTGGATTAAAGGATTGCCGGGTAATACAGAAAATTATGTGATCGACCAACAAGGATTATTGAGTCATTTTGACTATCAATGGCAAGGCGACAACTGGCAAGCAAAATATATCAATTACAATCAAACCGTTTCACCAAAATTACCTGAAAATTTATTAATTAGCGGCCCAAATAAAAAATTAAAAATTCAAATTAAACAATGGAAATTCTAATGACCACTAATCCATTTTTAGGGAAACCGTTGCGTTTCCCTTGCCCTGCAAAGCTAAATTTATTCCTTTATATTAATCAAAAACGTGCTGATGGTTATCATGAGTTACAAACGTTATTTCAATTTTTAGATTATGGTGATTGGCTCACTATTACCATCAACAATACTGGGAAAATTGAACTAACTAATCCGCTAGAAGGTGTTGCTTTGGAACAAAATCTTATTTATCGAGCAGCAAAAATGTTACAACAGGCGACTCAATCGACATTAGGCGCTTCAATTCATTTAGAAAAACATCTACCAATGGGTGGCGGCGTTGGTGGCGGTTCTTCGGATGCTGCTACCACTTTAGTTGCCTTAAATTATCTCTGGCAAACCCAACTTTCCGTTGATCAGTTAGCTGAATTAGGCTTACAACTTGGCGCGGACGTACCTATTTTTGTACATGGAAAAGCCGCTTTTGCAGAAGGCGTTGGTGAAAAAATTACTTATTGCCAACCGCCAGAAAAGTATTACGTTGTCGTCAAACCTAATGTCGCGATCTCAACGGCAAAAGTTTTCCAAGATCCTAATTTACCTAGACAGACGCCGAAAAAACCGTTAGCGGTATTACTCTCAGAAAATTATACAAACGATTGCGAAAAAGTTGTGCGAGATCACTATCCTGAGGTTGAACAAGCTATTCAGTGGTTGGTACAATATGCACCGACCCGATTAACGGGAACCGGCGCTTGCATTTTTGCAGAGTTTGATTCGCAAGATCGTGCATTAGCCGTTTTTCAACAACGCCCGTCCGATTTAACTGGGTTTGTTGCCAAAGGGGTAAATCAATCGCCTTTATATCTTACCCTTGCGGAAATACAACAACAATTTTAGTGGATTGTCCAACAATCTGAATATTTAATCACCAACACCGAGGTTTACAATGCCTGACATTAAGCTGTTTGCTGGTAACGCAACACCAGAACTAGCAAAGAAAATTTCTGAACGTCTTTATACTTCTCTTAGTGATGCAATCGTTGGCCGTTTTAGCGATGGCGAAATTCAAGTCCAAATTAACGAAAATGTACGTGGTTCTGATGTTTTCATCGTGCAATCCACTTGTGCACCAACTAACGATAATTTGATGGAACTCGTAGTAATGATCGACGCATTACGTCGTGCTTCTGCTGGCCGTATCACTGCAGTTGTGCCTTACTTCGGCTATGCACGTCAAGACCGTCGTGTACGTTCTGCTCGTGTACCAATTACTGCTAAAGTCGTTGCAGATATCTTATCTAATGTCGGTGTTGACCGCGTATTAACTTGCGATTTACACGCAGAACAAATTCAAGGTTTCTTTGATGTTCCAGTAGATAACGTATTTGGTTCTCCTGTATTAATTGACGATATTTTGAAGAAACAAGATTTAGAAAATCCAATCGTGGTTTCTCCAGATATTGGTGGTGTGGTGCGTGCAAGAGCGGTAGCAAAATTATTGAATGATACCGATATGGCGATTATTGATAAACGTCGTCCACGTGCAAACGTTGCGCAAGTTATGCATATTATCGGTGATGTCGCTGGTCGTGATTGTATCTTAGTGGACGATATGATTGATACCGGTGGTACTTTATGTAAAGCCGCGGAAGCATTAAAAGAGCGCGGTGCAAAACGTGTATTCGCTTATGCAACTCACGCTGTATTCTCTGGTTCAGCAGCGAAAAACATTGCTAGCCCGGCATTAGATGAAATTGTAGTAACTGATACTATTCCACTTCGTCCTGAAATTATTGCTTTAAATAAAGTGAGAGTATTAACGCTATCTGGTATGTTAGCGGAAGCGATTCGCCGTATCAGCAATGAAGAGTCTATCTCAGCAATGTTTAATAATTAATTTACATATTGATCTGTTAAAAACCCTGCAATTGCAGGGTTTTCTTTTCGCTTCTTATTCTAGTAATGTCAAAAAGTCTGCAACAGTATGGAATGAACCAAACACTAGGATTAAATCCTCTTTTTGGCTCTGTTTTAATGCCAATTCCACACCTTGTAACATCGAACTTACAGCATAAACAGAAGAGCTGATTTCTACTTTATCTAACATCACATTTAATTTCTGTTGTAACACTTCACCAGCTTGCCCACGCTCACCTGCAAGTGGTACACAAATCCATTCGTTAATTAATGGTAACAGCGGTTGCAACACCCCTTCCGCATCTTTATCTTTTAAAATGCCGCATACTGCATAAATATGCGCATAATGTGCTTTTTGTTGCGCTAATTGCGTAGCTAGATAACGTGCCGCATGCGGATTATGTCCTACATCCAACACAATTTGCGGCATAGTGTCAGCTGTTAATGCAAAAGTTGTTGCTAATTTTTGTAATTGCGCTTGTTCTAAAAATTGAAAACGCCCTGCTAGCTCTACTTTTGCTAAACTCTCAATAATCTCCATTTGACCAATATCAAATGGTAAAAACTGTAATGCCGCTAATGCAGTCGCCGCATTAGGTAACGGAATATGGCATAACGGTAAATTGGTTAACTTTTGCTGTGATGATTGCCAACACCAACTATTCTCCGATTGCTGGTAATCAAAATCTTTACCGCGATAAATCGCCTGACAATGTAATTTTTCTGCTTGCTGTTTTATTGATTCTGGGCAATTTGGCTCCCCGACCACTAATGGTTTATGTGCGCGACAAATTCCCGCTTTCTCAAAACCAATTTGCTCTCTGGTATTGCCTAAAAACGCAGTATGGTCGAGATCAATTGAGGTAATTATCGCTAAATCGGTATCAATAATGTTGGTTGCATCTAAACGTCCACCTAACCCAACTTCCAAAATAATGACATCAAGATTAGCTTGTTCAAATAACCACAATGCTGCCAATGTACTAAATTCAAAATAGGTCAATGAATCACAACGTTGTTGTTCAATAGCGGCGAAAGCTTGCGTATGTGCATTAGCTGGTAGTTCTTGCCCTTGAATACGGACTCGCTCTTCATAACGCAAAATATGTGGTGAAGAATAAACACCAACGCGATACCCCGCATTTAATAGAATAGTTTCCAATAATCGGCAAGTTGTGCCTTTACCATTGGTGCCTGCGACCGTAATCACAAATGCGCTTGGATGCAACAACTGCATTTTTTCCGCAACTCGGCTAACCCGCTCTAACCCCATATCTATCGTTTTACTATGTAAATGTTCCAGATAATTTAACCATTCCGCTAATGGTGTATCTGTTGTTAAATTTTGCTTCATACTTCTATCCTTATTTTTTGCTTGCTTATCATAGTTAATATTGCCTAAAATCGCCAGCTGTCTTGCGTCATATAAGCGCAAAATTAGATTAAGGAAAAAGTTATGATATCTCTGTTTATTGCTATCTTTTGTAGCGTCGCGGTGAGTGTATTTTTGAAAATTGCTCGCGCTCAACAAATTGTGATTCAGCAAGCAATTGCTTGTAACTATTTAATGGCTGGCAGTTTAGCCTATTTTGTCCTGCAACCTGATTTTATGGGTCTATCTTTTAGTGATGCCATTCGTCAAAATGAGCATAGTTGGCTCTTTCTATTATTAGGCTTTTTATTACCAACAATTTTCTTAGTAATGGCAAAAGCGATTGAATATAACGGTATTGCACGCGCTGATGCAGCACAACGCCTCTCGCTCTTTTTACCAATCTTAGCCGCATTTCTCTTTTTTGGTGAAACGCTGACCACACAAAAAAGTATCGCGATTATTTGTGCATTTATTGCCTTGTTTGCGTTAGTTTTTAAAGCCAATCTGTCGCAAACTTCGCAAAGTATCAAAGGCTTTTTGCTGCTACCGTTGGTCTGGTTTGGTTACGGCATCATTGATATTTTATTTAAACAAATTGCTAAATTTGGCATGGCTTTCTCTTTTGCTCTATTTACCTCCTTTGTCATCGCCGGCTGCTTTATTTTTGCCTATTTAATTTTTACCAAGACACGTTGGCAGGGCAAAAGTATGTTGGCTGGTTTATTTTTAGGTACATTAAACTTTTTAAATATTCTTTTCTACATTAAGGCACACCAGCAATTAAGTGAAAATCCGTCTTTAGTTTTTGCTGGCATGAACATTGGTGTAATGATTTTAGGCGCAGTGATTGGCGCTTTTGTATTTAAAGAGAAACTCAACAAAATCAATCTTGCTGGTATTGGCTTAGGTATTGTCGCGATTATTTTATTGTTAATGCCGATTGCTTAACACCATCTTTATTGAATTAATCCTTGATAAAGAAATAAAAAGCACGAAACAGTTCGGATTTAATAATAAATTCGCTATAATGTGCGCCATTTTTGAATATGAAAAAGTTGAGGTATTTATGACTCCTGTCATTGCGTTGGTAGGACGCCCAAATGTTGGTAAATCAACATTGTTTAATCGTTTAACTCGTAGTCGTGATGCACTCGTCGCTAATTTTCCAGGATTAACTCGCGATCGTAAATATGGTCAGGGTCAATTAAATGGCACTGAATTTATTGTTATTGATACTGGCGGAATTGACGGTTCTGAACAAGGTATCGAAGTTAAAATGGCTGAACAATCATTATTAGCCATTGATGAAGCAGATATTGTTTTATTTCTCGTTGATGCGCGTGCAGGATTAACTGCCGCAGATATTGGTATTGCGCAATATTTACGTCGTCGTGAAAAACCAACTGTGGTCGTTGCTAATAAGATTGATGGTATTGACGCTGACTCTCATGTTGCAGAATTTTATCAATTAGGGTTAGGTGAAATCGCCCAAATTGCAGCATCTCAAGGACGTGGCGTAACGCAATTAATTCAAGATGTATTAGCACCATATCAAACAGAAAATCAAGATGATGAAATAACAAGCGATACTGATGATGATTGGGATAATGACTTTGATTTCAGTGATGATGAATTAACTCTTGCTGAAGATGAAGAGCTTGATATTACAGAAGAAGATTTTGCAGAAGATAACGAACAACAAGAAGATCGTCCAATAAAAATTGCTATCGTTGGTCGTCCAAATGTTGGTAAATCAACATTGACCAATCGTATTTTAGGCGAAGATCGCGTGGTCGTTTATGATATGCCGGGTACCACTCGCGATAGTATCTATATTCCAATGGAGCGTGATGGTCAGCAATATACTATTATTGATACTGCTGGAGTGCGAAGACGCGGTAAAGTGACTTTAACTGTCGAAAAATTTTCTGTCATTAAGACTTTACAAGCGATTCAAGACGCCAATGTAGTGTTACTGACTATTGATGCACGCGAAGGAATCTCTGATCAAGATCTTTCTTTGCTCGGCTTTATTTTAAATGCGGGTCGCGCCTTAGTTATTGTGGTCAATAAATGGGATGGATTAAGCCAAGAGATCAAAGACAATATTAAATCTGAATTAGATCGTCGTTTAGATTTTATTGACTTTGCACGAGTACACTTTATCTCTGCATTACATGGTAGCGGTGTCGGTAATTTATTTGAGTCTGTGAATGAAGCGTATCAATCTGCGACACAGCGCTACTCTACTTCGCTATTAACTCGTGTTCTACAAATGGCGACAGATGAACATCAACCGCCAATGATCGCAGGCAGACGCATTAAATTAAAATATGCCCACCCGGGTGGACATAATCCGCCAATTATTGTGATCCATGGTAACCAAGTAGATAAATTACCAGATTCATATAAGCGTTATTTATCGAATTATTATCGTCGCAGCTTGAAAATTATTGGTTCGCCAATTCGTATTCTTTTCCAAGATGGTGATAATCCATATGCGGGTAAACGTAATAAATTAACGCCAAATCAATTACGTAAACGCAGACGTTTGATGAAGTTTATTAAGAAAGCGAAAAAATAAAGTTTATCTATATGCAACAATACCTCGCCGCGGCGAGGTATTTTTTATTATAACCAGACAACGTATGGTTATAATAAAAAAGGGTACTGCAAAGTACCCTCTTCAAAAACATTTTTATTGCTTACTTATTTTAAGCTACCAACCATATCTTCTGGACGAACCCATTCATCGAATTGTTCTGCAGTAACAAAACCTAAGTTAATTGCTTCTTCACGTAATGTAGTGCCATTTTTGTGGGCAGTTTTCGCAATTTTCGCTGCTTTTTCATAACCGATATGGGTATTTAATGCAGTTACCAACATCAATGAGTTTTCTAATTGCATTTTGATACGTGGATAATTAGGTTCAATACCTACTGCGCAGTGTTCATCAAATGAGATACATGCGTCTGCTAATAATTGTGCAGATTGTAAGAAGTTAAACGCCATTACTGGTTTAAATACATTTAATTGGAAATGACCTTGTGAACCAGCAAATGAAATAGTAGTGTCGTTACCTAATACTTGCGCACAAACCATTGTTAACGCTTCACATTGAGTTGGGTTAACTTTACCTGGCATAATTGATGAACCTGGTTCATTTTCAGGAATTAAGATTTCACCAATACCTGAACGTGGGCCAGAAGCCAATAAACGGATATCGTTAGCAATTTTGTAAAGAGATACCGCTAATTGTTTTAAAGCACCATGAGTTTCTACAACCGCATCGTGAGTTGCTAATGCTTCAAATTTATTAACCGCAGTTACAAATGGTAAACCAGTAAATTTCGCAATATATTCTGCAACTTTTACATCATATCCTTTTGGTGTATTTAATCCTGTACCTACTGCTGTACCACCTAATGCCAATTGACCTAAGTGAGGTAAAGTGTTTTTCAATGCTTTTAAGCCGAAATCTAATTGCGCTGCATAAGCTGAGAATTCTTGACCTAGTGTTAATGGAGTAGCATCCATTAAGTGAGTACGACCGATTTTCACTACGTTAGTGAATTTAGCTGATTTTTCAGCAAAAGTTTTTTGTAAACGTTCAATCGCAGGAATTGTCGTTTCTACCACTTTTTTATATGCAGCAATGTGCATTGCTGTTGGATAAGTATCGTTTGAAGATTGTGATTTGTTTACATCGTCATTTGGGTGAATAATGCTTTTTTCACCAAGTTTTCCACCATTAAGAACGTGCGCACGATTTGCTACTACTTCGTTTACGTTCATATTTGATTGTGTACCTGAACCGGTTTGCCAAATAACGAGTGGGAATTGATCATCTAATTTATTTGCTAAAATTTCATCACAAGCTTGTGCGATTAAATCTCTTTTTTCGATTGGTAATACACCTAAATCATAGTTTGCATATGCTGCTGCTTTTTTTAAGTAACCGAATGCTTCGATAATTTCGTGTGGCATTGATGCTGATGGACCAATTTTGAAGTTGTTACGTGAACGTTCTGTTTGTGCTGCCCAGTATTTATCTGCTGGTACTTTCACTTCGCCCATAGTATCGTGTTCAATTCTAAATTCCATAATGATTACCTCTAAACAAATGTTAAAAAATTGGCGCAAGTTTAACACTCACGAGGTATAAATTGAATTTATCTAATGATGAAAATTTTTCTTTTATGACATAGATCATAAAATAAAAGGTGCGCACCGCCATTAATGTGTATTTTATGTGCAGCTTTTCCTCTCACATTTAGCTATTTTTTAGTTAGACGTTTAGACGTTTTACTTTCTAGATGTTTAGACATCTAAAATTTCTTGACATCATCCTCACTGCTCGTTAACTTATTCACCTATTCACTATAATAATAATCGCTGTTTTAGGAAGTTATATGCCTGCGCAACAACTTACATTATTCACAGATTCCGCGCTTACACTTACGCTCGGTGGTTCACTGAAGAATATTACTGTTTGCTATCAAACTTATGGGCAAATCAATCCGCAACAAGATAATATCATTCTGATCTGTCACGCTTTAACCGGCGATGCTGAACCCTATTTCTCCGATAATAGCCAAAAAGGTTGGTGGCAAAATTTTATGGGGCCGGGTATGGCATTAGATACCGATAAATACTTCTTTATTTGTTCTAATGTGTTGGGTGGTTGCAAGGGTACAACTGGCCCAATGAGCGTAAACCCTGAAACAGGTTTACCTTATGGCGGTGATTTTCCACAAATTACCGTACAAGATATTGTTAAAGTGCAAAAAGCGTTGTTAGATCAGCTCAATATTTCTCATTTACATGCAGTGATTGGTGGTTCTTTTGGCGGAATGCAGGCTACCCAATGGGCAATTAGTTATCCTGATTTTATGGATTATGTGGTAAATCTTTGTTCATCACTTTATATGAGTGCGGAAGCGATTGGTTTTAATCACGTAATGCGACAAGCGATTGTTCATGATCCAAACTTTAATCAAGGCAATTATTATCAAGGCAAGTATCCTGAACAAGGTTTGGCAACTGCCAGAATGTTAGGAATGTTGACTTATCGTACTCATACACAATTAACCAAAGCATTTGGACGTGCCATTAAACAAGATACAAATTTCTTAGGTGACTATTTTCAAGTTGAATCTTATTTAACCTACCAAGGGCAAAAGTTTTTGGATCGCTTCGATGCCAATAGTTATTTGCAGCTAACACGTGCTTTAGATCTATATGATCCCGCTATTGGTTTTGCTAATGTAACAGAGGCATTATCACAAATTAAGGCAAAATATACCTTAGTCGCAGTCACCAATGACCAGTTATTTAAATTAATCGATTTAGAAAAAAGCAGACAATTATTGGAAAAAGCAAACATTGATTTATATTATGCAGAAATTACTTCTGATTTTGGTCATGATGCTTTTTTGGTGGATTATGAATTTTTTGCACCAAAAATTAAACGAGGTTTAGGAGAAATGACAAATTAAGTCATTCCTCCATAAGAATATTTTATTCTTCTAATACTACTTTCGCGATATAGCCTAATTGACGATATTGTTGAGCATAATCAATACCATAACCAACTACGAACTCATCTGGAATTGTAAAACCAACCCAATCTACATTCACTTCCACTTCACGACGAGATGGTTTATCTAATAATGTGCAAATAGTTAGTGAATTAGGTTCGCGTAATGATAAAATTTGATGCACTTTATCTAAGGTATAACCAGTATCAATAATATCTTCGACGATTAAAACATCTTTGCCTTTAATATCACCTTCAAGATCTTTCGCAATTTTCACATCATGGTTGGTAGTCATGCCACTGCCGTAACTGGAGGTTGTCATAAAATCTACTTCCAATGGCAATTTAATTTCTCTAACGAGATCCGCCATAAACATAAACGAACCTCTTAATAAACCAACTACATATAAGCCATTGCTTTGTTTATGTTGATAATATTGTGTTATCTCTGCACCTAATTCTTTAATTCTTGACTTCACATCCGATTCAGCAATTAATGTGTCAATGTGATGCTTTTTCATTGCGTTCTCCTCATTTCACCTAGCAATAAGCTGCGCTACTATACCGAAAAATACATGAATAAAAAACTAATATCATCATCTATCTGACTATTAACGATCTGTTTTGTGATAGTGCCAAAAATAATGAGGTTGTCTGATTTATTACAAACAACCTCATCAAAAAAGCTCTAAATTGTTAAATTAATCTTACTTACTTCATTCCTCGCTTAGGAAGCTGATTCATCAATTCATTCGCTTCTCTGAGTGCTTTCAAATAAGTTCTCGTCACAAGTAACATTCTAAGCGTACAGAGACCAAGACCTGAAAGTAAAATGATAAATATGTATTCAAATGTTTCACCATACCAAACGCCAAGTACGATAAAGAAAAAAGCCTTTGCTAAGCTATCTTGTGACAATTTAGCAGATGAAACTTTTAATGTAGTGAAAGGTACTTCGAGTGCAGGATGATATATATAAGGAAGCATATATCTTTTACTTTTTTTGTATCCAAACGAAAGTAATTATAGACAACAATCAAAATACTAACAGCAGCGCTACTGAATCCTACGGTAATAAGCCACTCAGGACCAGGATGGGTCTTAAACTGATCATAAATTAAAATTGCATACCAAATTAAAATTCCTAAATGCGAAATCCAAACAATAAAAAGCGTTGTATTATGATATTTGATATAATTATCAGGATAAAATTCATCAGTCATAACCAGGTTCCTCAGCAGTAACTCAATGTAAGAAAAGAAAGTATGCTTGATCATCTTTCGTTTTTCAATATAACAAAGTCGTTAGGAAACTCAATACATCCCATTATTCCTCTTACGCATTATTTTCTTTGCCTTATCTATAACACCAGGAAATAAAATTCTTGATATTAACTCTTGTACTCGGCAAATCATTACAATAGTATTCGTGATTTGGTTTTTCTCATTATGGAGTACATTATGCACAATTTGATTATCTATGCTCACCCAAATGATGCAAGTTTTAACCATGCGATTTTAGATACTGTTGTTGAAGCTTCTCAGCAAAAAAGAATAGAAGTTTCTGTTCGTCATCTTTACCAACTAGGTTTTAATCCGATTTTAACGTGGGACGAATTTCAGCAAATTAATCAAGGCAATATCCCCGCTGATATACAACAAGAACAGCAGCTGATTAAGCAAGCTGATCTGATTACCTTAATTTATCCATTATGGTGGATGGGATTCCCTGCTATTCTAAAAGGTTATTTAGATCGTGTTCTTAGCCATGGTTTTGCTTATGAAACTGATGAAACTGGTAGCCGAGGACTATTAAATGATAAAAAAATGTTACAAATTGTAACAATAGGTAATAATGTACAAGAATATGAAAAACAAGGATTTATAAAAGCATTAGATGCTACTTTAATCAATGGATTGTTTAATTACTGCGGTATTACCAACATCAAACATTATTTCTTCGGTGATATTCATATTATTAGTGATCAAGATCGAAAAAAATATTTAACAGAAATAAAACAGAAAATTTCACAATATAGGTAACCTTATGTTTTGCTTAACATTTTTACCAAACCTTGAAAATACCTATTTATAGGTATTTATATTATTTTCTCACATTCATTATTATTACCAGTGATTCTCTGACGTGCTAATCCACTTGACCAAATATAATTTTATAAGTTATTATTCCGACATTTACTGTTCCACTTAACACTATTAACTGAGGTAATTTATGGTTAATCAATTGTTATCCGACACTGATAACGTACTCAAGATGTACTCTGAAGATTTTCCTAATATGCCATTAGAGCAAATCATTCTGGTACGCTTACTATTCAATGTAAATAGTAATTATCTTGAGCACCGCAACCATCTTCTTAAAGAAGTTGGTCTTAATCACACTCTATTTGAAGCTTTAATTGTTACCTATCTTCAACCTAATCACGAGATTCAACCTTCTCGTCTTAGTGAGATCTTAGGTTCATCACGTACTAACGCAACCCGTATTTCTGACGAATTGGTTGGCAAAGGATGGATCGATCGTATTAGCGTTCCAGAAGATCGTCGTTGTTTTAGTTTACGTATCAACCAAAAAGGCCACGAATTCTTAAAAGAAATTTTCCCTCACCAATGGGAATTGATGGGTTCTATTTTTAGTGTCTTAACTGATAAAGAGATCCAAACTCTACGCCGTTTATTACTCAAACTCTCTAAACGATTGGAAGAATATAACCTCCACCATAGAATATAATTTTGTATTTAGGGTCGTAACATGTCAGAGAATTCCGAACAAGACAAAAAAAATGCTGTTCGTAATAAAACCAGAAGGAAACATCTTGTTTCCTTCGTTGTTTTATTACTCCTTATTTCAATAATCAGTTTCGTTTATTGGCTTTTTTTCGTGAAAGATTTCACTGAAACTGATGATGCCTATGTTGCTGGCAATATTATTCAAGTTTCTTCGCAAGTTTCTGGTAGTGTTTCTCAGTTAAACACTGAAAGCACCAGTTTAGTGAAGAAAGGCGACGTATTAGTACAGCTAGATGATACTGATGCCAAATTGGCACTTTCTCAAGCGAAACACACTTTAGCAGACGTAGTACGTAAAACAAGCCAACTTGCTTTTACTGAAAAACAATTAACTTCTCTTTTATCTGCTAAAAAAATTGCTTTAAAACAAGCAGAAGAAGATCTTGCGCGCCGTCAATCTTTAAATAAAACAGGCGCTGTATCAAAAGAAGATTTTCAACACGCTGTTGATGCTGTCACTATGGCAAAAAGCGATCTAGAAGCAACACAAGAACAACTTAATGCAACGAAAGCATTATTGTTAGATACACCTATTGAGCAACAACCAAATGTGATTCAAGCTGCTGATAATGTTCGCCAGGCTTGGTTAAATTTACAACGTACTAAAGTTGTAAGCCCTGTTACTGGTTATGTGGCTAAACGCAGTGCGCAAGTGGGTGAAAGCATTAAAGCAGGTTCACCTTTGTTGGCTGTTGTACCACTAGATCAAATTTGGATTGATGCCAATTTTAAAGAAACACAATTAAAAAATATTCGCCTAGGACAACCTGTAACGGTTGTATTTGATCTCTATGGTGATAATGTCGAATTCGATGGAAAAGTTGTAGGTATTGATGCTGGAACTGGTAGTGCTTTCTCTTTACTACCAACACAAAATGCAACTGGTAACTGGATTAAAGTTGTACAACGCTTACCTGTGCGTATCGAACTTGATCCTGAACAAGTACAAAAATATCCATTAAGAATTGGTCTTTCTGCAACCGTAGAAGTGAATACTTCTGACAGTAGTGGTGCTGTGCTACCAACAGATAGCAAAGCAGAAACACGCTACGCGACAGACACTCTGAATTATGATCTAGCGCCAATTAATCAAGAGATTATTGAAATTATTCAACAAAATAGTCATTGATTAGGAGGTAAAGATGAATACAACGCCGATTAAAGGCGGTGCATTAGTGATGATGACATTAGGGCTTGCATTAGCGACTTTTATGCAAGTCCTAGATTCAACCATTGCTAATGTAGCTATTCCAACTATCGCTGGTGACCTGGGTGCTTCCAGTACACAAGGGACGTGGGTAATCACCTCTTTTGGGGTGGCTAATGCGATCGCGATTCCGATTACTGGATGGCTCGCTCGTCGTTTTGGTGAAGTCAAATTATTCTTAGTTTCTGTACTAATCTTTGTTATTGCATCATGGCTTTGTGGTATTTCACATTCATTAAATATGCTAATTGCTTGTCGTATTGTGCAAGGACTGGCAGCTGGGCCGATCGTACCGCTCTCACAAAGTCTATTATTGAATAATTATCCTCCGCAACGTCGTGCAATGGCGTTGGCATTCTGGTCAATGACCGTTGTAGTAGCACCAATTTGTGGGCCAATTTTAGGTGGCTGGTTAAGCGATGATTTTCATTGGGGCTGGATTTTCTTTATTAATATTCCAGTTGGGATTTTAGTGATTGTCTTCACACAAATGACTTTAGGTGATCGAGAGACAAAAACCTATCAACAACCAATTGATAGTATTGGTTTGATTCTGTTGATCCTTGGTGTCGGTGCATTACAATTAATGCTAGATAGAGGACATGAAGAAGATTGGTTCAATTCGACAGAAATCATAGTATTAGCGATTATTGCTGCAGTTGGTTTAATTGCACTGATTATTTGGGAATTAGGTGAAAAACATCCAATTGTCGATATTGCATTATTCACGAAACGTAATTTTACGGTAGGTTGTATCTGTACTTCATTGGCGTTTTTAATTTATCTCGGTTCAGTGGTATTAATTCCTTTATTGTTACAACAAGTATATGGTTATACCGCTACTTGGGCTGGGTTAGCAACAGCGCCGATTGGTTTATTCCCACTGTTACTTTCACCGATCATTGGGCGTTTCGGTTATAAAGTGGATATGCGTTTATTGGTTACTATTAGTTTCTTCGTTTACGCATTTACCTTCCACTGGCGTGCTGTTACCTTTGAACCTGAAATGAATTTTGCTGCTGTTGCATTACCACAATTTATTCAAGGGATCGCGGTAGCTTGTTTCTTTATGCCGTTAACCACTATCACCTTATCAGGATTAAAACCAGAGGAAACTGCCTCTGCTTCAAGTTTGTTTAATTTCTTGCGGACATTAGCAGGATCGGTTGGTACTTCATTAACTACATTTATGTGGTATAACCGCGAAGCTTTACATCATGGGCAGTTAGTGGAAAGTATCACTCCTTATAACCCAATGTCGCAGCAATATTTCCAAACTATGGCTGAAAAAGGGTTGAGCGATACACAAACAGCAGCATTGTTAGCCAATCAAATTACACAACAAGGGTTGATTATTGGGGCAAATGAAATTTTCTATATTTCTGCGATTGCTTTTATGTTGTTGTTCGTAGTGATTTGGTTAGCAAAACCACCTTTTGGTGCCAGACATTAATATTGTTGTCATTACAATATTGCTGCAATTTACTCTACTACTTCGTCTTACTAGCCAAAAAAGCCGCTTTTAATTTAAAATAAAGCGGCTTTTTCATCGTAAATTCTTTATCGTGATTTCTTAGCTTAATGAGTAAAAGATTTCCCTTTTGTGTCTATTACGCGAACTTCTTTGCTGTAATTTTCCTACTGCAGCTACTGCAACTTCTCTACTGCAACTATCTTGTTACAGTTTTCCACTTTCTACTGATGTTATCAGATTATGCAACTCTACGTTTCTGCAAACGGTGAATTGTACTCACTACCGTACCTTGAATATTGAGTTCACTCATCAGTGTTACTTTAAGATTCGGATAACGTGAATCTAATGAGAAAAAGACAAACTTTCCTTCTTGTTCAGCAAAAAATTCATATAACTGTAAACCGTTGTCTTGCTCAATCACCACTAAATCACCAATATGTATTTCATTCGTTTTTTCAATGATCAACATATCGCCAGTATCAATTCCCCACGCAGTTAAATTCTCATTGATCACACGCAAAAAGAAAGTTTCTTGTGGTTTCTTAATACAATATAAATTGAGATCCATACGGTAATGAACGTTACTCCGTTTATTGAAATACTCTTTTTGTGGATTATCATCATACAACGGTAATGGAAGATAAGAATATTTTTGTTCTGACTCGAACACATTATCAATACGCATTTGCATAGCCATCTCCACTTTCAATTAATACTTGTACAGTTAATCTTCACAGTTAATACTGTTTATTTATACAGTATAATTTACTGTATATTAATACAGTATTCAACAATTTTTTTTCCGATTAATTGATCGAAAGGCAAAGTTGAGTACACTGCTATTATTATCAACAAGTTAGACAGACAAAATGCAAATTCAACTAGATCAAGTAAAAATCAAAATTACCTCGCAACAGTGGTTACAAATAGCACAATTTAAAATTACCCCACTCTCTTTCACCGTAATTGTTGGTCATAACGGCAGCGGAAAAAGCACTTTAAGTAAATTTATTAGCCAACATCAAGCACCTTATTCTGGAAAATATAGCAATGATTTCAAAAACATCAGTCTGGTTTCTTTAGCACAACAGCAAATTTTGTTAGAACAAATTTTTCGTGATTTGAATAATGATAGTGTTAGCCCTGATGATCAAGGCAAAACAGCTCGACAAATTATGCTTGAAAACCAATCTTATCCTGCTGAAAAGTTAATGCAGATTGCGAATATAGTTGGCATCACTGCTTACTTAGATCGTCCATTTAAATTATTATCTACTGGAGAAGCTCGCAAAATCTTACTTGCGAAAGCATTAATTGCCGAACCCGATTTATTGATTTTAGATGAACCTTTCGAAGGGTTAGATGCAGCTTCTCAACAACAATGGCTCTCCTTATTGCATCAACTAAAACAACATTTGACTATTGTGTTAGTTATCAATCGTCTTACCGACATTCCTGAGTGGGCAGACTCAATCGCTTTATTACATCAATGCCAATTAATTACGCAACAATCGGCAGCTGAGATGCTCAACAGCGATATCTTTCAACAGTTATGTTATGCCGAAGAGGCCATTACTGTTCCTGTACCGCAAGCAGCAATGCCTGCGATTAAGTTGCCAGCTAATTTACAAACTATTTTTGATTTACAAGATGTTGTAGTGAAGTATGGCGAGAAAACTATTTTGCACCATCTTAATTGGCAGGTAAAACAAGGTGAACATTGGTGGATTAAAGGTCCAAATGGTTGTGGTAAATCTACACTACTCTCGCTGATTAATGGCGATCATCCACAGGCTTTTAATAACAAAGTAAAACTGTTTGGCAAACAGCGAGGCAGCGGTGAAACCATCTGGGAAATTAAACAATATATCGGCTTTTTAAGTAACCATTTTCATTTGGACTATCGCGTTAACTGTTCCGCATTAATGGTGATTATTTCTGGCTATTTTGACTCTATCGGTGTCTATCAACATATTGATGAAAATATACGTTTAAATGCACTGCAGTGGTTAAAACGTATTGATATGGAAAAATTTGCCAATGCACCATTTCGCTCACTGTCTTGGGGACAACAACGCTTACTATTAATTGCGCGTGCTTTAGTAAAACATCCGCCTATTTTAATCTTAGATGAACCCTTAATGGGACTAGATGCACTCAATCGCCATTTAGTATTAACCTTTATTGATCAACTTATTACTAATAGCGATACCCAGCTCTTTTTTGTTTCTCATCATCAAGAAGATCAACCTGAGTGTATCAATCGTATTTTTGAATTTATCCCTGTTAACGATACCTATCAGTATAAAATCACCACTATCTAAATATAGCGATTTGGCTTAAGAACAGTGATCCAATTATCACTGTTCTTGAGTATTTTCCACCTTAGTTCTTAGTCGAATTAATACAGCTTTTTCCTATGGATATCAGGCTTTTCGTGCTATAATTCTCGACCGTTTTTGACAAAATTCAAACCATAGGAAATGTCTAAATGAGCGATTTAGCAAAAGATATTATTCCCGTTAATATCGAAGAAGAAATGAAGTCTTCTTACCTCGACTATGCCATGTCAGTCATTGTCGGTCGTGCGTTACCTGATGTACGTGATGGCTTAAAACCAGTACATAGACGTGTACTTTTTGCCATGGCAGTAGGCGGTAACGACTACAATAAACCTTATCGTAAATCAGCACGTATCGTTGGTGATGTTATCGGTAAATATCACCCACACGGTGACTTAGCGGTTTACGATACTTTAGTACGTATGGCACAGCCTTTCTCACTACGTTATCCCTTAGTAGATGGTCAAGGAAACTTCGGTTCAATTGACGGTGATTCTCCTGCTGCAATGCGTTATACCGAAGCTCGAATGACGCAAATCGCCCATGAATTGCTTGCTGATTTAGATAAAGAAACTGTGGACTATCAGCCAAACTATGATGGTTCAGAAATGATCCCTGAAGTGTTACCAACGAAAATCCCTGCTTTACTGGTTAATGGTTCTAGTGGGATTGCTGTTGGGATGGCAACTAATATTCCACCACATAACCTTGGCGAAGTAATTGATGGTTGTTTAGCCTATATCGAAAATGATCAAATTTCGATTGATGAATTAATGACCTATATTCCAGGTCCTGATTTCCCTACTGCTGCAATTATTAACGGTAAAAAGGGGATCGAAGAAGCTTATAAAACGGGTCGTGGGAAAATCTATATTCGTGCAAAAGCAGAAATAGAAACCGATGATAAAGGTCGTGAAACCATTGTTGTTCATGAAATTCCTTATCAAGTAAATAAAGCACGTTTAATTGAAAAAATTGCTGAGCTCGTTAAAGAAAAGAAAGTTGAAGGAATCAGCGGTTTACGTGATGAATCTGATAAAGATGGTATGCGTATTGTGATTGAAGTGAAACGTGATGCTGTCGGTGAGATTGTTTTAAATAATCTTTATGCATTAACTCAATTACAAGTTACTTTTGGTATCAATATTGTTGCTCTCGATCATGGACAACCTAAATTATTAAACTTAAAAGAATTGATTGAAGCGTTTGTACTCCATCGTCGTGAAGTTGTTACTCGTCGCACGATTTACGAATTACGTAAAGCACGTGAAAGAGCACATATTTTAGAAGGTTTGGCAATTGCTTTAACTAATATTGATCCAATTATTGAATTAATTCGTACCGCACCAACCCCTGCCGCAGCGAAAGAAGCCTTACTTGCCCAACCTTGGCAATTAGGCAATGTCGCAGCAATGTTAGCAGCGACTGGTGTTGATGCAGCTCGCCCAGAAGATCTTGATGACCATTTAGGTATCCGCGATGGGGTATATCATCTTAGCGAAGCACAAGCACAGGCTATTTTAGATTTACGCTTACAAAAACTCACCGGTTTAGAGCATGAAAAAATTCTAGATGAATATAAATCTTTATTAGATGTCATTGCTGAACTACTCCATATTTTGCATAGTCCAGAACGTTTAATGGAAGTTATTCGCGAAGAATTAGAAAAAATTAAAGCCCAATATAATGATGCTCGTCTTACTGAAATTACAGCAAGCAGCGGTGATATTAATCTTGAGGATTTAATTAACCCTGAAGATGTTGTAGTTACCTTATCGCATGAAGGTTATGTAAAATATCAACCACTTTCAGATTACGAAGCTCAACGTCGTGGTGGTAAAGGTAAATCAGCTACGAAGATGAAAGAAGAAGATTTCATTGAAAAATTATTAGTGGCTAATACCCACGATACCATTCTCTGTTTCTCAAGCCGTGGTCGCCTATATTGGTTAAAAGTTTATCAATTACCACAAGCAAGCCGTGGTGCAAGAGGGCGTCCAATTGTGAATCTATTACCGTTAGAAGAGAATGAACGTATTACGGCAATTCTTCCTGTGAAAGAATATGCCGAAGATAAGTTTATTGTTATGGCTACGGCTGGTGGTTTAGTCAAGAAAACAGCTTTAACTGAATTTAGTCGTCCTCGTGCAAGCGGTATTATTGCAGTAAATCTACGTGAAGATGATGAATTAATTGGCGTTGATATTACTGAAGGTAACAATGAAATTATGCTCTTCTCCGCCCAAGGTCGTGTAGTACGCTTTGATGAAAATGCTGTGCGTGCGATGGGTCGTACCGCTGCTGGAGTACGAGGTATCAAATTGGCATTGACCAATGAAATTTCTGATGAAGAAAATGATAGTGATGAAAGTGGTGATGACAATGAACAAACACTTGATTTAACTATTGATAAAGTTGTGTCTTTAGTGGTACCAAAAACAAATGGTGCAATCCTTACTGCAACGCAAAATGGTTACGGAAAACGTACCGAGTTGACTGAATATCCAACTAAATCCCGGAATACAAAAGGGGTGATTTCAATCAAAGTAAGCGAGCGTAATGGTAAAGTAGTTGCCGCAACTCAAGTCGAAGAAAACGATCAAATTATGCTAATTACTGATGCTGGTACTTTAGTGCGTACCCGCGTTGCTGAAATTAGTCTGGTAGGACGTAATACACAAGGTGTTCGTTTAATTCGCACTTCTGATACAGAACAAGTTGTTAGTATTGAGCGTGTCTGTGATGAAGATGAAAACAGTGATGATGAAGTCACTGAATAAATTATCTACACTTCTTTTTAAAGGCGGCAAAAGTCGCCTTTTTTATTAAGCTTTGCCTTGATTCCTGATTTAAAGTGCAGTATTTTATGTCTAGACATCTAAACGTCCAATTTATTAATAATTATGAGGTTTAAAATGAGTAAATTATTCCCAAATGCAACACAACGTACTAAAGCCCCTTATCGTTTCGATATTGTTGGTAGTTTCTTACGCCCAGAAGCGTTGAAATTAGCACGCAGCCAATGCCAATGTGGCGATATTAGTTGCGCCGATCTAACCGCAGTAGAAGATCAAGAAATCAGTAAATTAGTAGCACACCAAAAACAAGTTGGATTACATGCTGTTACTGATGGTGAATTTCGTCGTACTTTCTGGCATATGGACTTTTTAGCTGCATTAGAAGGTGTTCAAGAAGTCGATGCTAAACAATTTTCTGTACAATTTAAACATCACAATGTGCGTCCAAAAACATTAAAAATTGTAGGTAAAATTGGTTTTGGCGAACATCCTTTCCTAGAACATTATCGTTCATTGCAAAAAATTGCTGGTGATTATCCAGTGAAATTCACTATTCCATCACCAAGTATGTTGCACTTGATTTGTCTAGTCCGTGAAACAGATTATCAGCCAATTGATTTATATAAAGATAATGAACAACAACTATTAGCTGACTTAGCACAAGCATATCGTGACGCTATTGCTAAATTTTATGCATTAGGTTGCCGTAACCTACAATTAGATGATACTAGTTGGGGTGAATTATGTTCCGAAGAGAAACGTGCTGCTTATACCGCTCGCGGTATTGATGTCGATCAGCTTGCTAAAACTTATGTGAATTTAATTAATGAATCAATTAAAGATAAACCAGCTGATATGACTATTACCATGCATATTTGTCGTGGTAATTTCCGCTCTACTTGGTTCTCTTCTGGTGGCTATGAACCAGTAGCAGAAACTTTATTTGGACACTGCAAAATTGATGGTTTCTTCTTAGAATATGACAGTGATCGTGCAGGTGATTTCAAACCACTACGTTTTATTAAAGATCAACAAGTTGTTTTAGGCCTTGTTACCTCAAAAAGCGGCGAATTAGAAGATAAAAATGCCATTATTGAACGTATTAAAGAGGCTGCGCTATATGTTGATATCAATCAGCTTTGCTTAAGTCCACAATGTGGTTTTGCTTCAACTGAAGAAGGCAATGTATTAACTGAAGAGCAACAATGGAAAAAACTCGAATTTATTCGTGAAATCAGCGAAGAAGTTTGGGGCAAATAGTTAATCTAAATTTATTTTCAATTTCTCACTTTTTAAAGCTATATCTTAAGTTAGGATATAGCTTTCTTATCTTTCTCAACCCCAGACCTTATTTTGTCCTTCATCTATCTTTTAGCATTATCTCCATTTCATACCCTATTTTTTAGACTATATATAACTTTTTGATTTAAAAGAGATTTATATCATTGACAAAAAAAGGGGTAACCATTACCGTATAAACGCTATCCCTTGTTATTACTAGGATAAAGCTCTTTAACAATCTACTTTACTGCCGCATAGGCAGCTTAGAAATGTTTATGCACAAGAAAATTCTACAAATGGGTCTTTACTGCCGCATAGGCAGCTTAGAAAAATCGGAATAATGGGGTGATATTGCTCTGCAACTTTACTGCCGCATAGGCAGCTTAGAAAATCAATGACAACAAAATCAGCTAATCTTTCTACTTTACTGCCGCATAGGCAGCTTAGAAATGCTTTTTTGATTTCAAACTCGGTTGCAAAACCTTTACTGCCGCATAGGCAGCTTAGAAAACCAAGACCGCTAACAGCATTCGTTGCTAAATCTTTACTGCCGCATAGGCAGCTTAGAAATCGGACTTGTGTCAATAACTGTAACCATCAAAACTTTACTGCCGCATAGGCAGTATAAACATAAAGAAAAAGCCCCGATAATTCGGGGCTTTTTGATCGGCTACCACATAGGCAGCTTAGAAAATAATTAAATTATTTTTCAACTGTTGTTTGGTGTTGACCACTTACAGAAACTTCAACACGACGATCTGGTGCTAAGCAAGCGATTAATGCTTTACGACCTTTAACTGCATCACAAGTGTTGCCAGTTACAGGGTTTGCTTTACCATAACCAACTGCTTTAATTACATCTGGAGATACAGATTTAGAAACTAAGTAGTTAGCTACAGTGTTAGCACGGTCTTGAGAAAGTTTTAAGTTATATTTGTCAGAACCAATACGGTCTGTATAACCTGCAACTTCAACAGATGATAAAGAACCAACTTTAGAAATTTCTTGTTGTAAGTTATCTAATGATTGTGCTGCTTCTGGTTTTAAGTTTGCTTTACCGAAAGCAAATAATACATCAGAGCTTAATGCAAATTTCTTGTTAACAACTTCAACTGCTGGAGCTGGAGCTTGTTGACCTTGACCAAAACGGTAAGAAAGACCTAAAGATACAGAACCAATGCTTGGGCTGTATGAAACATCATCATTAAATTGACTTACTTTACCAACTTTAGCAACCCATTGGTATTCTAAACGTGCTGCTAATTCTGGAAGAATTGCATATTCAACACCAGCTGCAAATACTGGGGATACTTTTAATTTATGTTCTGATTCGGTTTTAACACCATTCTCGTGCTCAGTATAATCAGAACGGATTAAAGCAGCACCTAAACGACCATAAACATCTAAGCCATCAACATATGCTACTGGGTAGCTTGCTTTTAAGCTAAGATTTAAACCGTGTGCTGTATGTCTCACACGAACATCATCTTGGTGCATTCTTAATTTACCGTAGAAATCATAACCTGCTTCAACAGCGAAATTATCAGTAATTTGGTAACCACCAAATACACCGTAAGTTTCTGAATTACGATGAATACCGTAAGAACCACCTTTTTCATTATCGAATTGATTTACATCATAGTGGAATGATGCCCAACCAGCTTTCGCACCAGCGTAGAAAGTATTTGCTTGAGGAGCTGCTTGTGCTACTGATACGAATGCTAATCCTGAAATTGCTAATGCGATTGCAGTCTTTTTCATTATAAAATCCTCTTGAATTTATTATCTATATGAGATTTTTGAGGTTACATTTACATAAAAGACATGGTAAACATCAACCTCTCCCCAAAATAAATGAGATCCAGCTCACTTATTCGGTAACGCATATTATCGCTATTGATCAACTTAAAATCAAACATTTATTCTATTTTTGTTTAAAAAATCAACTTTTTTAGATTAAAAAGTTATCAATCATCTTTTGTGCTTTTATTTTTTTAAAATTTTTACTTAGATCCACTCCTAAACAAGGGATCTCGCATTCCTTTCTGGATTTTTATGTTAGTATAAACACCATTTATGCAAACAAATTAATATACAGAGGTAAAGAATTACTATGATCATTCCCTATTTGGCGAGTCAGCAACAACTCGATCCATTAGTAAATCAATATCTTACTCAATTAAGGCAACAAGGATTTCTCGGTGATATCGCCTCCCATTACGCAGATCGACTTTCTCTCGCTACCGACAATAGTGTTTATCAACAATTACCCCAAGCAATTCTTTTTCCGAAAGAAGTTGCTGATGTCGTAAGGCTAACTAAATTAGCCCAACGTGATGAATTTAAATCACTCAAATTCACCCCTAGAGGCGGCGGTACAGGAACCAATGGTCAATCTTTAAATAGCACCATTATTGTGGATCTTTCCCGCCATATGAACCAAATTCTCGAATTAAATGTAAAAGAACATTGGGTACGCGTACAAGCAGGTGTTGTTAAAGATCAATTAAACCGTTTTCTTAAGCCTCACGGTTTATTTTTTGCTCCAGAACTCTCCACCAGTAACCGCGCTACTATCGGTGGTATGGTTAATACCGATGCTTCCGGGCAAGGATCATTACAATACGGCAAAACATCTGATCATGTGATTGCATTACGTTCAGTGTTAATTAATGGAGATATTCTTGATACACAAGCAATTAGCTGTGATAACTTTGCTGAAAATATTGCACAAACCAATCTCTCGCAAACTGGTAAACAAATTCACCAACAAGTCGAACAATTGTGCCGCCAACATCGTCAGCAAATTCTGACACAATTACCACAATTAAATCGTTTTATCACCGGATACGACCTCAATCATGTATTTGATGCTGAACTTGCTCAATTTAATTTAAGTCGTATTTTAACTGGTTCAGAAGGTTCACTTGCTTTTGTTTGTGAAGCCAAACTTAACCTATTACCAATTCCGCAATATCGTACTTTAATCAATATTAAATATCGTTCCTTTGATGCTGCATTACGCCATGCACCAGCAATGGTTGCCGCTAAAGCGCTTTCCGTAGAAACAGTTGATTCCAAAGTGCTTAATTTAGCGAAACAAGACATTATTTGGCATTCGGTTTCCGACTTACTAAAAGAAGAAGATAACTCGCCGATTTTAGGGTTAAATATCGTTGAATACGCTGGCAATAATGAAAAATATCAACAACAGCAAGTAGTGCAACTTTGCCAACATTTAGATCAAGAGATCGCTAATCAACAAAATGATGTTATTGGGTACCAAGTTTGCACTGATTTAGTTTCAGTAGAAAAAATTTATGTGATGCGCAAAAAAGCGGTTGGTTTATTAGGTAATGCCAAAGGTCGCGCAAAACCAATTCCATTTGTTGAAGATACTTGTGTACCGCCGGAAAACCTCGCAGATTACATTACTGATTTTCGTGCTTTATTAGACAAACATCAGTTAGAATACGGAATGTTTGGACACGTTGATGCCGGTGTATTACACGTTCGCCCTGCATTAGATCTCTGCGACCCTGAACAAGTGAAGTTATTTAAATCTATTTCTGACCAAGTAGCGAATTTAACGCAACAATATGGCGGATTAATTTGGGGAGAACATGGTAAAGGTGTGCGTGGTGAATATAGTCGTCAATTCTTTGGTGATGAATTATGGCACGTGCTACAACAAATCAAGACACTCTTTGATCCAGAAAATCGCTTAAATCCAGGTAAAATTTGTACACCATTAGATTCTGATGCCAAATTATTTGAAGTACTTTCACCAATGCGTGCAGATTACGATCGTCAAATTCCAATCGCCATTAAAGATCAATTTGCCGGTGCAATGAATTGTAATGGTAACGGACTATGCTTCAATTTTGATGTGGACAGCGCTATGTGCCCATCAATGAAAATTAGTCGTAATCGTGTCTTTTCACCAAAAGGACGCGCTGCCTTAGTGCGTGAATGGCTACGTTTATTAGCACAAGCCAATGTTTCCGCTGAACAGTTAGATTTCAGAAAAAATGAGATTAAATTAACTGATTTAGTGGAAAAATTGCGTAATCGTTTCAGTAAAAAACATCAAGATGACTTTTCACACGAAGTCAAAGCGGCAATGGATACTTGTTTATCGTGTAAAGCCTGTGCTAGCCAATGTCCAATTAAAATTGATGTACCAGACTTTAAAGCGAAATTTCTTTACCTTTATCATCATCGCTACCCTCGTCCAATTAAGGATTATGTGGTTGCTAATGTGGAAAATGTCGCGCCATTAATGGCTAAAGCACCTGTATTTTTTAATGCAATCACCACAAATCCACTAGTAGAACAAGTAGCGCGTAAATATATTGGTATGGTCGCATTGCCACAACTTTCTGTACCATCGCTACAAAAACAATTAGTGGAAATTAATTATAAAGATCGTTCATTAGAACAATTAGAACAGTTACCGCTTAAGCAACGAGAAAAAATGCTCTTTATTGTGCAAGATCCTTTCACCTCTTTTTATGATGCAAAAGTAGTAGCTGATTTTGTCCGTTTAAGCAAAAAACTCGGTTTTGACCCAATCGTATTACCATTTAAACCTAATGGTAAAGCACAACACGTTAAAGGTTTCTTAACTCGTTTTAGTAAAACTGCGCGTAAACAGGCGGAAGCATTAAACCGAATTGCCAAACTCGGCATACCTTTAGTTGGTGTTGATGCTGCTGTTGTGCTTTCTTATCGTGATGAATATCGTCAAGTACTTGGTGAAAAACGCGGTAATTTCGCTGTTTTAACTTCTCAAGAATGGCTGTCACAAGTATTAACTTCTATTGAAACACGTCATTCTGAAAACGAAAATCCGCACACTTGGTATCTTTTCCCACATTGTACGGAAAGTAGTTTATTACCAAATAGTAGCAAAGCGTGGCAATCCATTTTTGCTAAATTTGGTGAAAAATTAGAAGTAGTATCCGTCGGTTGTTGCGGTATGGCAGGTACATTCGGTCATGAAACTGTTCACGAAGAAACGTCAAAAGCGATCTATCAGCTCTCTTGGGAGAAGAAATTGCAAGATAAAGACTTAGATCACTGTTTAGTGTCTGGTTATTCTTGCCGTAGTCAAGTGAAACGTATGCAACACCAAATTAGTAAACACCCATTACAAGGATTGTTGGAGATTTTAAATTAATGGAAATTTGGAAAAAAAAATTTACGCTTGAAGACTTAAATCAAGCAAACAAAAACACTGCTGCCGAACAACTTGGGATTGAATTTATCGCTTATGGCGATGATTGGATGGAAGCAGCCTTAACCGTAGATCATCGTAATTGCCAACCAGTAGGGTTGCTGCATGGCGGTTCTTCAGCACTATTAGCTGAAACTGTTGGTTCTTATGCAGGTTTTTGTGCTTGTGAAGAGGGTAAAGGCATTGTTGGTGTGGAGATCAATGCCAATCACCTCAAAGCAATGAAAATGGGCGAACGTGTAGTGGCGCGAGCAACGCCATTACACATTGGTAGAACCTTACACGTTTGGCAAATTAATATTACAGACTCACAACAACGTCTTTGTTGTCAAAGCCGTTTGACCTTAGCTGTATTGGATCAAAACAAAGAGTAATTATGTCTGCAACTAAAATTGGCGTTTTATTGGTAAATTTAGGTACGCCAGATAAACCAACAACTACCGCCGTAAAACGCTATTTACGTCAATTTTTAACTGATCCTCGTGTGATTGATTTACCACGTTGGCAATGGCTGCCTTTGCTTAATTTGATAATTTTGCCAAAACGTGCACCGCGTGTCGCGAAACTGTATCAACAAATTTGGCAAGCTGAAGGGTCTCCTTTACTGACAATTAGTCAGCAACAGAAAATAGCACTACAACAACGTTTTGACTTACAACAGCAAAATGTGGTGGTGGAGCTGGCAATGACTTATGGTAATCCATCTATTACCGCAGCATTGACTAAACTCTATCAAGCTAAAGTTGAACGAATAATCTTATTACCGCTTTATCCGCAATATAGCAGTACTACGACAGCTTCTGTGTTAGATACCTTTTATAAAGCATTGCAGCAACAGCGCTGTATCTTGCCGTTTGATGTGATTTTTTCTTACCACAATCATCCTCTATATATCGCTGCTTTAGCAAAGTCAGTAGCACAATATAAGCAAGCTGATGAACACTTGTTGATCTCTTTCCATGGTATTCCTGTACGTTATCGACAGGAGGGGGATTATTACCCTAATCATTGCCAACAAACTGCTGACGCCTTGGCTCAGCAGCTGAATTTATCAAATGATCAATGGACACTGAGTTACCAATCACGTTTCGGTAAAGAGGAATGGCTACAACCTTATACCGATGAAACTTTGCTGAGTTTACCTAAGCGAAACATCAAAAAGGTTGCTGTTATTTGTCCCGGTTTTGCCGCAGATTGTTTAGAAACCTTAGAAGAGATTGCGCAAGAAAATAAACGTTATTTTTTGCAAGCTGGTGGCGAGAGTTATCGTTATATTCCAGCCTTAAATGCTGATAGCGATCATATTGAGCTGTTATATCAATTAATTGATGAAAAGCTAAGCTAAAAACATAGCGTATAAAGGTGAATTTATACGCTATTTCAGCTTATTGACAAAGTCAATTATAAAACTTTTAGCTAAATTATTTCTTATCTAAAATTTAGGTTTCGCCCTAAAGGGCGACTTCATATTATTCGCAAGTGAACTTCATTCACTTACTCACCCTACGGGTTGTTGCAAGCAACGTTCAAAAAGCTAACGCTTTTTGTCATTGCTTGTGCAAAGAAAATGAAGCAAAAGAAAGCACACCCTCGCACTCTTGCTAATCCTCATTCCAATAAGATTTTCCGGGCGGCAAAAAAAGAGATTTTTCTCGCAAGCTCGAAAAATTGACAGTTTTTTTTGCCCTGAAAATCTTATTTGCATTCGGGCAAGAGTGAGAGGGAACCCAAAGCTATCTTATAGAGTTTTGACAAAATTTAGATTTGTCGGCAGTCTGAAAAATAGCGCATAAAGGTGAATTTATACACTATTTCCGCTTATACACTTGATAGACTTTGAATTTCCCAGTTTTCGCTAATACTTGATGCGAGCCAAAATAACGATCCAATAAATCAGGATAAGGGAGAAAAGCGTTCGCAACGATGCGTAGTTCGCCACCAAAATTAAGATGATTCTTCGCCTCACGAATTAAATTTTCCACTGCATCATATGCAGTATCTAACCCGGAATGAAATGGTGGATTAGAAATAATTAAATCAAATTTATCCGTAACTTCTGAAAATACATCACTAGCAAATACTTCTCCGACTAGCTGATTTTGCAGCAATGTTTCCGTTGCTGAAGCGATCGCCATTGCGTGAATATCCGTCATCGTTAAGGTAATTCTAGGATTACGTTTCTTCAGATATGCACCAATCACGCCGGCTCCACAACCAACATCTAACACTTTACCACTGATCGACTCTGTTAAAGTATTTAATAACAATGCAGTACCTTGATCCAATTCAGCTGCACTAAATACTCCCGGCAAAGCGTAAATGGAAAGATCCGCTAGTTTTTCCGCACGATATTGCCGCCACCATTTAGCTACATCAAAAGTCGGAATATGTTGTAAGGTAAAATGGTACAAACTACAACGTCGTGCGGAATCAATTTTGGCAATCTCTCCTAATTCCGCACAAAAAGTTTCCGCTGAACGCACACCGCTACGATTTTCCCCAACAATTAATACATTCTGCCCTACTGGCGCTTGTGACAAGATTTGCTGTAATTGAAATTGGCACTCTTGTTTATTCTTTCCCCAATAGAAAACAATGTAATCTTCGCCTTGATACTCCGCTTGCAAAGCAAAAGTGGTTGCTAATTTTGCTCGTTTGACATAATCAAAATAGCTACTGACTACTCGCACTTGCTGCGCAGTTTGTTGGCATTCATAAGGAAAATCATCTTGTACATTGCCTAAAAACAGTATTCGCTTTGCTGCGAATACTGCTAGGTGACGCTGCAATACTTGGCTTTCAGCTGTAAACATAACGTTATCCCTACTATTTTACTCTCATTCCTGGTTTTGCACCTTCATCTGGATTGAGAATAAAGAGATCGCTACCGCCTGGACCTGCTGCTAATACCATTCCTTCTGATACGCCAAATTTCATTTTACGTGGTGCTAAATTTGCCACCATTACCGTCAAACGTCCTTCCAATTCTTCTGGTTTATAAGCAGCTTTAATTCCAGCAAATACTTGCCGAGTTTCGCTACCAATATCTAAAGTGAGTTTCACCAATTTATTCGCTTCTGGCACTGCTTCCGCTTTAACAATTTTCGCTACTCGTAAATCAATTTTCGCAAAATCATCAATTGAAATCGTTTCTGCGATCGGTTCAACATCAGCTGCTGGTTTCGCAGCTTGCGCTGCTGGTGCATTCACTGCGGCATTTTCTGCTTTAGAAGCTTCAATTAAGGCTTCAATTTTGCTCATTTCTAAACGGCTAAATAATGCTTTAAACGGTTCAATTTGATGATCCAATAATGGTGTTGATAAACTTGCCCATTGTAACTGATCATTTAAGAACGCTTCCGCACGTTCTGCTAATTGCGGTAGTACCGGTTTTAAATAGCCCATTAACATACGGAATAATTGAATGCCCATTGAGCATACTTCGTGTAACTCTTGTGCACGCGCTTCATCTTTAGCAATCACCCAAGGCGCCATTTCATCAACATATTTATTCGCTTTATCACATAAATTCATGATTTCACGAATTGCCTTGTTAAACTCACGATTTTCATAATATTGCGCAATTTGTTCAGATTGCTGGCAAAACTCTTGCCACAATGCTTCATCATGTAAACGAGCTGCTAATTTTCCGGCAAAACGTTTTTGGATAAAGCCGGCATTACGGCTCGCCAAATTCACCAATTTATTCACAATATCGCTATTCACACGTTGCACGAAATCTTCTAGATTTAAATCCAAATCATCAATGCGGTTGCTAAGTTTTGCTGCATAGTAATAACGTAAACATTCTGGATCTAAATGATTTAAATAGGTTTTCGCTTGAATAAAGGTACCACGAGATTTCGACATCTTCTCGCCATTTACGGTGACATAACCATGCACAAAAATATTGGTTGGCTTACGATAACCAGAACCTTCTAACATTGCCGGCCAGAATAAACTATGGAAATAAACAATATCTTTACCAATAAAATGATATAACTCAGTATTGCTGTCTTTATTCCAGAAATGGTCAAAATCAATGCCTTTGCGAGAGCATAAATTTTTGAACGATGCCATATAACCAATTGGTGCATCTAACCAAACATAGAAATATTTGCCTGGCTGGTTTGGAATTTCAAAACCAAAATATGGTGCATCACGCGAAATATCCCATTGTTGCAAGCCAGACTCAAACCACTCCATCATTTTATTTGCCACTTCTGATTGCAAAGTACCAGACTTAATCCAGCCTTTTAACATCTCTTCAAAGACCGGTAAATCAAAGAAGAAATGCTCAGATTCTTTTAATACTGGAGTTGCACCTGATACCACAGAACGTGGGTTAATCAATTCAGTTGGGCTATATGTTGCAGAACAGACTTCACAGTTATCGCCGTATTGATCTTCCGCTTTACATTTCGGGCAAGTCCCTTTCACAAAGCGATCTGGCAAGAACATACTTTTTTCTGGATCAAAAAGTTGTGAAATAGTGCGACTTTTAATAAAGCCATTCTCTTTCAACTTAGTATAGATAGTGCTTGATAATTCTTGGTTTTCCGGACTATGTGTTGAGTAGTAATTATCGTAACTAATATTAAAACCAGAAAAAGAAGAAATATGTTGTTGCTGTACATCGGCAATCAATTGTTCTGGTGAAATTCCCATTTGATCAGCTTTTAGCATAATTGGCGTACCATGCGCATCATCGGCACAAACAAAGTAAATTTCGTTGCCACGCATTCTTTGGAAACGTACCCAAATATCCGCTTGAATATGTTCAAGCATATGGCCTAAATGAATCGGGCCATTAGCATAAGGCAATGCACAAGTAACAAGTATTTGACGACAGCTAGACATAATTTTTCCTTCTACAAAAATCGTTCGTTCTCATTTAAAAATAACGGCTAATGTTACTCCATTACCCTTTTTTTTTCCAGTTCAGTAACGCCATCGAGTAACTTTCAACCGCAAGATGACTTTTCTCTTAACAGTTGCTTGCTTGCGTGGTTAAATAGGCGGGCAAATTTAATCTCTACAACAAAAGGATCAATAAATGAGCAGTTTGAATTTTACTTTTTCCAATATGGATGAAGCACTAGCTCAGCAAATCGCTGATAAAATTCGCCAATTCCAACATCCTACCCTGCAAAAAGATTTATTAAGTTTAAAAGCATTAAAAAAACTTTCTCTAGAAAATAATAAATTACAGATCACGCTAACAATGCCATTTGCGTGGAATAGTGGTTTTGCCGATTTAAAACAAGCCTTAACCAATGAACTCGCGCAATTAGCCAACGTAAATGAAGTTGAATGGCAGCTTAATTATCAAATTGCCACATTGAAACGTGCTAATAATCAACCGGCAGTGAACGGTGTCAAAAATATTATTGCCGTTACTTCAGGTAAAGGTGGTGTCGGTAAATCCACTACTGCTGTTAATTTAGCCTTAGCATTACAAGCACAAAGGGTAAAAGTCGGTATTCTTGATGCTGATATTTATGGCCCATCTATTCCTTATATGTTAGGAGCAGAAGGACAACGCCCAACCTCACCTGATAATCAACATATGGTGCCTATTGTTGCGCATGGTCTAAAATCCAACTCTATCGGTTATTTAATGGAAGCAGATAGCGCGACAATTTGGCGTGGCCCAATGGCAAGCAGCGCATTAAGCCAATTATTAAATGAAACTTGGTGGAGTGATTTGGATTATCTTGTGATTGATATGCCTCCTGGTACAGGCGATATTCAATTAACCTTGTCACAACAAATTCCAGTCACTGGCGTATTAGTGGTAACGACACCACAAGATATTGCTTTACTTGATGCGATTAAAGGAATTGCAATGTTTAAACGCGTTTCTGTGCCGGTATTAGGTATTATTGAAAATATGAGCGTGCATATTTGTGCCAACTGTGGTCATCATGAAGCGATTTTTGGTACTGGTGGCGCTGAAAAAGTAGCACAAAAATATGATATTAAATTGCTTGGGCAACTACCTTTGCATATTCGCCTACGTGAAGATCTTGATCAAGGTAAACCGACCGTTATTGCTGCGCCTGATCATGAAATTACCCAAGCGTTTCTTGCCTTAGCACAAACTGTTGCTGCTGAACTTTATTGGCAAGGTGAAACCATTCCGGCGGAAATTATGATTCGTGAAGTGAAATAATCTTTTCTATACGACATAAAAAAGGTTTCGGATCTATAAAATTCGAAACCTTTTCTTTTAACTCGAATTAATGGCGTTTATGCACCATCAACCACCAAATAATTACCGCAAAAAAGACACTCGGCGCTAACGCACCAATAATTGGTGGGATACTATAAACCAGACTTAATGGGCCGAAAACTTCATCTAATACATAAAAAGTAAAGCCGCAACAGATCCCTGTCACAACTCGCACACCCGGCGTTACACTGCGTAATGGGCCGAAAATAAAAGATAACGCTAGTAACATCATCACGCTAATCGAAATCGGTTGTAAAATTTTACGCCAATAGGTTAATTCAAACGTTTTCGTATCTTGCCCTGTTGATTTCAAAAATTGAATATATTCCGATAAACCGCTAATCGACAACATACTTGGCCGTAATGACACGATGCCTAGCTTATCTGGTGTAATGCTGGTTTGCCAAAGCTGATTAAGATAATTTTTATTAACCACTTTATCTTCATTGAGCAAAGATTCTGACACTTGATTAAAGCACCATTGATTATTTTGATAAACAGCACGATTCGCTTGGCTCAATTTTTTTAAATTGCGTTGATCATCAAATTGATAGATATAAATTCCTTCTAATTCATTCTCTTTCGGTACATTTTGAATATAAACAAAACTATTGCCATCTTTCGCCCAAACCGAACCTTTTACCGATAATAATGAGCCACCAGTCAAGGATTTATAACGCATTTCACGCGCAAATTGCTCCGTTTGCGGAATTCCCCATTCGCCTAACGCCATATTCAAAATAATTAGCGGAATTGCTGTTTTCATTACCGCCATACCAATTTGGAAGCGAGAAAAACCTGATGCTTGCATCACCACTAATTCACTATTGGAAGCTAAAGTACCTAAACCGATTAATGCTCCCAACAATGCTGCCATTGGGAAGAAAGTTTCGATATCTTTTGGAATAGTTAATAAGGTATAAGCAACCGCTTTTAACGTATCGTAATTACCCTCGCCAATCGCACGAAATTGTTCGACAAATTTGATGATCGCTGACAGCCCTACTAATAAAAATAGAACAATAAAAATTGTGGCTAAAATAGTTTTGCCGATATAACGATCTAAAGCATTAAACATACTAACCTCTTACTACTTTGCGTTTAAACGGCTGTAACATTTTTGCTCTTACCGTTGGAGAATTTAAAAAGATACCTAACACCAAAAACGCGATATTAACGGCAATCATCCAATAATGTGCCGATAACTTGCCATTAATTCCTGCCGTTTTTAGCGAACTTTGTAATAAGAAATAAATTAAATAGAGCAATAGCGCTGGCAATACCTTTGCAAAACGCCCTTGGCGCGGATTAACCTTACTTAACGGAATAGCGATTAACATCATTAACGGTACAGCGAGGAATAAGCTAATCCGCCATAACATTTCCGCTTTCGCTTTCGTCGAATGATCCGCTAATAAAGTATAGCTATCTTGCATATCTAAATCCGTTTCATCACTTTGCGCCTGATTAAAAGCAAGAAATGCTAAATAGTCAGTAAAATGAGTAATACGGAATTCTGGTAAAGTGGCACTTCCTTCAAAACGTTCGCCATTTTTTAATGCTAAGACTTGACCACCATCGGCTGCGGTAGTGAAATTACCTTGTTCGGCAACGACGACTGACGGTTTCACTTTACCAACTTGTTTCGTTTGGAAGAGGTAAATATCCGAAAGTTCATCACCTTTTACCTTTTCAACAAATAAGACAAAATCACCTTTACTCGATGAGATAAATTGCCCTGGTGTAATTGCGGAAGCACTTGGATTCGCTTTCGCATTTTCCACTACTTCAACTTGTTTTTTTAATGCCCAAGGAGTGAGATAAAGTGAATTGTAGGCGGCGACACCTGCGGTTAGAATCGATAACAATAAACCCACTTTGATCAAGGTTTCCGGCCCAACTCCACACGCCTGCATTACGGTAACTTCACTTTCACTATAAAGACGACCTAATGTTAGTAATAAGGCAAGAAATAGACTTAAAGGCAGCATCAATTGCGCCATTGTTGGCATACCTAACCCTAAAAGCGGCAAAACCACATCCACTGGCACATTGCCATTGACGGCAGAACCAAGGACTCGGACTAGTTGCTGTGCTAAAAAGATGACTAATAAAATGAATAAAATAGCCAGTTGGCTCTTTAATGTTTCTCTAATTAGATATTTTGTTAAAATCACGTCGTTTGGCCTATGTTTTCTCTTTATTTTTACTTGATTTTTTTACAAAAAACGATACTTTAAAAGACCATTTTATCTTGATTATGCTGCTTTGTTTTTCCACCAAAACATAATTTTCAGCGGCATATAATACCTTGTTTCAATGCCTAACAACAATAGAAATCATAATTAAGGATGTGAATATGGAATTTAGCGTCAAAAATGGCAGTATTGAGAAACAACGCACTGCTTGTTTAGTCGTTGGTGTATTTGAACCTCGTCGTCTTTCAAGTTCAGCGGAACAACTGGACATTATCAGCGAAGGCTATATTAGTGCATTATTGCGACGTGGCGATATTGAAGGAAAAGTTGGGCAAACTTTGCTGCTGCACCATGTTCCAAACATCTCTGCAGATCGCATTTTACTCGTTGGTTGTGGTAAAGAGCGTGAATTAAATGATCGTCAATATAAGCAGATTATTCAACAAACTGTGAAAGTATTAAATGATACCGGTTCAATGGAAGCAGTTTGTTATTTAACTGGGTTACATATTAAAGGGCGTAATACTTATTGGAACGTCCGTTTTGCTGTCGAAGCGGCACAAGAAACACTTTATAGCTTTAATGATTTTAAGAGCATTAAACCTGAAATTCGCCGCGAATTGCGTAAAATTGTCTTTAATGTGCCATCTCGCCGCGAATTGCCGTTAGCTGAAAGCGCGATTCAACATGCAGTTGCTATTAGCGCAGGAATTAAAGCCACTAAAGATCTGGCGAATACACCACCAAATATTTGTACACCACGTCATCTTGCCGATAAAGCCATTGAATTAGCGCAAACTTATGATGCTATCCAAAGTCATGTGGTTGATGAACAACAAATGGCAAAATTGGGAATGAAATCTTATCTTGCGGTTTCACAAGGTGCTCGCAATGAAGCTTTTATGTCGATTATTGAATTTAAGAACAATCCTGATCCACAAGCAAAACCGATTGTTTTAGTCGGTAAAGGATTAACTTTTGACTCTGGTGGTATTTCAATTAAGCCTGCTGCTGGTATGGACGAAATGAAATATGATATGTGTGGTGCAGCAGCGGTTTATGGCGTAATGAAAGCTGTAGCAGAATTGAATCTACCGCTCAATATTATTGGCGTCTTAGCGGGTTGTGAAAATATGCCTGGTGGTAATGCTTACCGCCCAGGTGATATTTTAACGACAATGTCAGGCTTAACCGTAGAAGTGTTAAATACTGATGCGGAAGGGCGTTTGGTGTTGTGCGATGCGCTAACTTATGTAGAGCGTTTTGAGCCAGAAACTGTAATTGATATTGCTACCTTAACCGGCGCTTGTGTTGTAGCGTTAGGCAGCGTAAATAGCGGTTTCTTCTCGTCTGTAAATACCTTAGCTAATGAATTGCAAAATGCCGCTGATCTTTCAACAGATAAGGCGTGGCGTTTACCAATGAACGAAGAGTATAACGAATTATTAAAATCTAATTTTGCTGATTTAGCGAACGTCGGTGGACGTTGGGGTGGCGCCGTTACTGCCGCTTGTTTCTTAGCTAATTTCACCAAAAAATATAATTGGGCACATTTAGATATCGCGGGAACTGCTTGGCAACAAGGTGCTAACAAAGGAGCAACCGGTCGCCCAGTTTCGCTCTTAGTTCAATTCTTGTTAAATCGTGCTAATGTGAAATTTGAATAGTTGTAAAGGCTGTATAGGAAAGGGAAAGTTTTATCACTTTCCCTTTCTTTTATGCCGTAAAACTCTTCTCAACCACAATGCCAACTGATTTGGCTTGCGCCACTGCATCAGGCTTTCTTAATTTTAGTCGAATATGTTGAATATGAAATTGCTGATGAAGCTGTTCTATCACTTCATAAGCTACTCGTTCAATTAGCGAAAAAGCACGTTTTTCAACATAATTTAGGATAAATTCGCTCACTTCCGCGTAATTTAGGCAATATTGTACATCATCGGTTCTGGCTGCTTGTTCACTATCCCAAGCCATTTCAATATCAAAAATTAGTTTTTGTTTGATCTTTTGTTCCCAATCATACACGCCAATTTGGGTAAATACGGTTAGTTCCTCAATAAAAATATACTCTTTTGACATTGAAGTTTTTCCTTTTTTCAGCACAAATTAAGGTGCTTATATTACCAATTTTCAGTACAATAAGCGAAAGCTAAAATGCGTAAAAAGGAAAATGATATGAGCTTATTTGCTATTTGTTATATGTTAATCGCCTATCTTATTGGTTCGATTTCTAGTGCAATTATTCTCTGTAAGCTTTTTAATCTTCCTGATCCGCGCGAAAATGGCTCGCATAATCCCGGCGCAACAAACGTATTAAGAATTGGTGGTCGTTTACCCGCTTTGTTAGTACTTGTTTTTGATATTCTCAAAGGTATGCTGCCTGTTTGGCTTGGTTATTATTTGCACCTTACTCAATTTGAGTTGGGAATGGTCGCTTTAGGGGCGTGTTTAGGACATATTTTCCCAATTTATTATCAATTTCGTGGTGGTAAAGGTGTGGCAACAGCTTTTGGTGCTATTGCGCCGATCGGTTGGTCTGTTGCAGGTTTTATGTTGGGGGTTTGGCTATTAATTTTTCTCGCTACCGGCTATTCATCTTTAAGCGCCGTTGTTGCAGCATTAACTATTCCTTTTTATGTTTGGTGGTTTAAGCCTGAATTTACTTTTCCTACGGCTTTGGTTTGTTGTCTTCTTATCTATCGCCATCACGATAATATTCAACGTTTATGGCGAGGACAAGAAGACAAAATGTGGGATAAATTGAAAAATAAGAAAAAACAATAAATTATCGCAGCATAAATTTAATTGGAATTTTCTGTTCTGATGACAATCCTGCCGGTCGAGCGCCAACACTTCTTGATTGCGAAACAGCATCTAACGCTAATTGATCCAGTTCATCATAACCAGATGATCGATGTAAACGGACATTTTGGATCGAACCATCATTCATCAAACTAAATTCAACTACCACAGTACCTTGACGACGCAGCATTCTTGCACGCTGTGAATAACGTTTATGACGTTCTATTTCTTGACGCAATGCAGAACGATACGCTGCCAATTCATCACTACTTGCACCCAAACCTTGTAAATTTTGTTGCTGGGTGGTTACCGGTGCGCCTTGTGCTTTAGATTGAATCTGCGGCTGCGCTTTCATTGGTTTAGCTTCCGGTTTACGGTGATGGTGTTTTCTTTTCTTTTCGACTTTTTTTGGGCGCTCAATTTCTTTCTTCGGTTGTTCAAGCTCTTTTTTTACCGTTGGATCAGCTACCACTTCTTGTTTAGGTTCTTCTTTTACCGGTTCAGGCTCTGGCTGCGGTTCAATGGGTTCATCTACTTTCTCTTCGACCTTCTCTTCTGGTAACACATTGGCGGTTAATAATTCCATCGAAATTGTTGGCGAGAGTTCTCCACTAACGCTATTTGCAGTCTGATCACGATCAAATGACCAAACTGCACCAGCAAATAATGCGCTATAAATTACAATCGTTACGTAAAAGGCGGGTTTAGTGTAATGTGCTGCCACTATTTTTCTCCCTTATCTTTTACCGTTACAATGGCGACATTTTTAATTTCATTCTTGCCCAATAAATCAGTAATCGTAACAAATTCTTGGAATGTTGCTTCTGAATCCACTTTTAAGGTTACTTTTTGCGATTTATCCCAAGTTGCCACCTCTTTTTCTAATGACGCTTTATCAATCGGTTTATCATTAAAATAAAGCTGACCATCTTTAGTAACAGTCAATAATTTGGCCAATTCATCTGATTTAAAGGCGACTGTACTGCTCGCTTTTGGCACATTCACTTTTATTTTGCCTTGAGAAATAAACGATGCAGTAATTAATACTATCGCCAGTAACACCAACATAATATCAATAAAAGGGATAATATTAATTTCATCAAACTTTTTCATATACTGCCTATTAATTTTCTTGAAGTGATTTCCATTGCAAGCGTTTAACTTCTACTTTTCTGCCTAAACCGTTGTAGAACATCATTGATGGAATAGCGACAAGAATCCCTACTGCGGTAGCTTTTAATGCCAATGAAAGGTGCAACATAATTGCGCTGGCATCAATATCACCGCCAGATTGTCCTAACTGATAAAACGTTAAGAGGATACCGATAACAGTCCCTAATAACCCAACATAAGGCGCATTAGCACCAATAGAAGAAATAATCGTGAGATGTCGTGTAAGATCGATTTCTAAATCGTGGATATTTTGATATTTCTTAATATCAATTTTGTTTAAAAAGAAAAAACGCTCAATCACCATCCACACCATAATAAAGCTCATCAACGCTAACAGCCCTAAAATAATGTAATCGATATATTGTTCTAAAAAGCGAAACAAATTGTCCATTTTTGCTCTTCCCTTAAAAAGAAATAAATATAAGGCACAAATTTGCACCTTATATTTTTGTTACACACAGAGGTTTAATTAAAATTTATATGAAATGGTAAATTTATAGTTACGGCCTAGTTCGTTGTCTACCGAGCTATAATATTGAGTACTTTGATCTTTATAGACTTTATTAAACACATTATCTATACCGGCTGTTAGCTCTAAATTTGGCAATTGTGCTGGTGACCATGTAGCATATAAATTGCTAACAGAATAGCTCTCTTTATTAACTAGAGAAGTTGCTCTGCTACGTAAATCAATACCGCGTACCCAAATAGTATTCCATCCCATTTCTAATTGAGTATTTGGTACTTTATAACTTAATCCTAAAGTATAACGATCGCCGGTATCTGGGAATGCTGCATAATCATGGTTATCCACTTGTTTACTTCTTGCTCTTGCATAAGTGACATGTGCAGTAATATTGTTGATACTATATTTTGCAGATGCTTCAACACCTTGAAGCACTACTTTACCTAAATTAGCATAAATACTACCTCTACCACGTGGATTTGAAATAGATTGGCTAATGTTATCGTAGTGTGTATTAAAATATTTAGCTGTAAAAGTTAGTGCGCCATCATTATTGAACAATTGATCTACTGCATAACTAAAACCAACTTCTTTATTGTCACCTTTAGTTGCTTCTAAGCTCTTATCGTAGGTTAAACGGTTAGTACCACGTAATACAATTTCTCCGGCATCTGGGCCTTTAAACAATTCTGTATAATTTGCAAATGCAATTAAATTATCTGTTAGCGCATATTTTAAGCCTAATGCTTTAGAAACACGGCTAAAGCTTTTATCAAAATCATCAGATAATTTAGCTGTGTAGTAATCATATCTAACACCAGGAATAATACTTAATGCCCCAAACGCAATTTGATCTTCCAAATAAATAGAGGTATTAGATAATTTTGCATCATCTATATCAGCTCCTAATTTTTGGGAAGTAGTATGATAATATTCACCACCTACAGTAATTGTATGATGTGTTGCTCCTACATCTAATTCTGATTTATTCGATAATGTACCGCCATACGTTTTCACTTTTGTTTTTGGTGAGCCCATCGCAGTAGTTTTAGTGTCTGTTGTATACGCATTCACTTTAAAATTAACTAACGGATTTGCACTCGGAGCATAACCATAACCTAATGTATAAGTGTTACGTTCAATATCAGTGTATGCTTTATCTGGATTAGATGGATTTTCACCAAGACATTGAGCCATATTGGCGCGGAAACAACTAAATGCGGTATTAATATAATGTTCTGCCGATGCCTTGATCCATTGCTCTTTGTTAACATTATATTTTGCTTTTAATAAATAATTTTGTAGCTTACCTTTATTAGCATTCTCAACGCCTGCACCATCCTCATTATTTTCTTGATGGCGATAGTTGAAATACCCCAATAAATCTAAATCACCAGCACGTCCATATAATGTTGTCATTGCTTGGTTAGAGTCACCATTCGTACCGTAGCTCCATTTCATCTTCGCGCCAAAGTTTTCACCTTGTCTTAATAAATCTGCAGCATCAACTGTTTCAAAGCGAATTGCACCACCTAAAGAGCCTGCACCATTAATAATAGAATTTGAACCTACATCAATATCTACACGCTTTAATATTTCAGGATCAATACCATAGTTACCAGAATGATGGAAAGCATAACCATTTTGTCTTGCACCATCGACAGTAATTGCTAAATATTCTTCACTAACACCACGAATATTATAACGTTGTACAACAGAACGAGCTCCATTAACATTTACTCCTGGAATACCGCGTAATACATCAGCCATACTTGTAGCTTGACGTACTTTAACAGCATTTCCCATTTTCAAATTTTCTTTTTGTGGAGAAATGTTATCACTAACCACTTCAATAGCATCTAAATTGCTATTGTCATCTGCAACAGCTATACCACTAATTAATGCCGCAAACGGTAATAATACAAATGTTGTTTTCTTCATTATTAAATTGCTCCTTATGTTATATATAAGTGTAGTAAAAAAGTGATCTTTATCAAATAATGAGAACTATTATCATTAAATAATTTTCTTTTTCAAGATCTTTTTAAGAATTATTCTCATTTAAAATTAAAAGCTAAATTACCCTTGTATTTTTGTTTTTAAGATTGATGAGATGAAATAGGGAACAAAGCAATGGCAAAGAAAAAAGAAGCTGAAAACTTTTGAAGATTCCAGCTTCTTTAGTTGGTAGGAACTACTTGTGCAGTAGTGAAGACATTTTAAAATTGACTATTTTTTAAGCTACCTGTTCGGTAGAATTTTGAAATATTAACGAACTTAGTACTGATTTGCAAACTTCACTATTCAAGCCAAGTTATATATAACCATAGTAAATTTTAAAATTTATTTTGACAAGGCAAGAAATATGACTATTATAAAGACTAAACAGTACATTACTCTAAACTTGAGGTTCATTATGATAGTTCAAGATAAAATAAACCAATTTCTATGGGAACAATACACTAAGAAATCAGAATCACCGCAGAAAAAAAGGAAAAAAACAACTTCAAATGATGAAATTACCAAGCTGGATAATGAAATAGAAAAGATAAAAAAAAAGTATGAAGCAGAATTCTGGATCAGTGATGCAGCCAATAAAATGACCAAGCAATTAACCTTTCCAACACATCATTCAAAAGGTGTTCATCCTGATTCAAAAGGTGATAATGTCAACTTTCGAGATCAAAATACTATTTCCCATTCTTTTGTTGGCTCACACTTAATTTCCGAATCAATACTTGATGCAACCGGGAATGCTGCCGCACTGCCGTTAGCCGCCTTTTTTAATATTGTTATTGATGAAGAGAAAAATATACTTTTACGGGATCTGTTATTAGAGGATTCCCCATTACTCAAAGGTGCTTTTGCCGATGATGAAGAATTATCCGAACAATATAAACGGCAGTTTCAACAAGCACTAATTGGAGAAATCAAACAACCCATTACATACGGAAAGAATAAACAGTTGTTATGGCCTAACAGCGCTCAAGCCATTAAAAATGATGATTATACTTGTATTGTTCCACTTTACCCTGCCAAATTAACTAATTTTATTTACAACAAGATCCAAACTATTCATTATTCTGAAGAAAACAAAACAGCAAAGGAAAATCGTAAAAAAGAAAATGTCACTCAACAGAGTTATACATTACTTAATAACTTAGCTGTGATTCGGCTCGGTGGGAGCAATCCTCAGAACGTATCAATCTTAAACTCAGCACAAGGTGGTAAACACTATCTTCTCCCTTCACTGCCACCGATTTTCTCCTCTCCATATACATCAACCACCAATACTATCTTTAACAATGATCTGTACTGGCAGTGTAAACCTTTATTCCAAGATTTATTTGAGGTTGTTTTAGCTGAAAAAAATATTTATCCAGAACGTGACAAGCGTAAAGAAGCTATCAATCAAATTGCCGAAGTTGTCCTTAGTATTGCCGAGCTTTATCAACAACGTGATGCAGGTTGGAGTAAAGATTATCAACATTTCAACCAAGACCAAAAATATTGGCTGGATCCAAAGCGTGCAGATTTAGAAGGGGAAGAAAACTTTAAAACCGAATTTGAAAAAGAAGACTGGCAAGATCAAGTCGCTGAACAATTTGCAGGCTGGGTGAATTTTCATCTACAGAAACGTTTCCCGGAGATTGAACAGGATTTTTCAACTGCAGAAGCGAATGAATGGCGCAGAGTCTTTAAACGTATCCTAAGAAGAAAAGGTTAGGAGTCTTTTATGTCACAAGCAAACTTTTATCTCTTGTTTAAGCATATTGAAATTAAACAAGCTAATGCAATCTCAAGCCCATTAACTTATGGTTTCCCAGCCATTGGCGGTTTTGTTGGTGCAGTACATAATTTAAGTCGAAAAATGCAAGCGTATTACCCTGATGCTGCACTCAATGGTGTGTTAATTGCTTGCAACCATTACCAATTACAAGCTTATCGCCCACATCATTATGCCGATTACACTTTTAGCCAAACACGTAATCCATTATTAAAAGATGGTAGTTCACCTGCTTTTGTTGAGGAAGGAAAAATTCATCTTACTGTTAGTTTAGTGGTAGAAGTTAGTACTTCAGAAGATCTACAAGATACCTTAAAAGATCAACAACAAGCTGAAAAATTCACCAAAACGCTTTCAACCTTGTTACTGCAACAAAGAATTGCTGGAGGTAGTGTCTTTCATATTGGAAATACTAAACTATTTCCACTCTCTGGTAGCGATGAAATTACTCGTCAATTACAACCAGCTTTTGTTTTGATGGATGCTAAACAAGATCTTATTGCGATTACCAAAGAGCTACAAACAGGTATCAAACATCAAGTGTTATTTAATGAAGTTTGCCCTATGAAAAACGAGCAAGATCAGCCTGTACCGTCGCATTATCAACCAAATCCAAAAGCTACGGCATTAGACGCCTTATTTGAAGTCGCTTGTTTACATCATATTCCAACAAAATCTGAAAAAAATACTACCACATGGGATTTAAGTAGTGTTAAAGAAGAACGTGGCTGGCTAGTTCCGATTCCTATTGGTTACCAAGGTATTTATCCATCTTTTCAACCTAATGAGTTGCAACACTGCCGTAATCCACAATATCCAAGCCAATATGTAGAAACTATCTATAGCTTAGGTAAATGGGTATTTCCATACCGCTTAAAAGATCAATTTGAACAATGTTTCTGGCGTTACACCACCCCAGAAGAAAACCTCTATTTATATCAACAAGGAGCATAAAATGAGTAAATTAACCACTGCTAGTGTACTTGCTTTTGAACGTCGCTTAGATATTTCTGATGCAATATTTTTCCAAAAATCAGCATCTTCTGACAAATTATCACCAGTAAAAATTACCGAAAAAGCAGTACGAGGGACAATTTCTAATCGTTTAAAAAATGCAATCGCTAATGATCCAACTAAATTAGATGCCGAAATTCAGAAACCTAATTTGCAAACTGTTGATGTTGCTGCATTAGACTACAATAAAGATATTTTAGTCGTGCGATGGAGCTGTAAAGTTCTTCCGTTTGAGGGAAAACCTAATGTTTGTAATAATCCAAAGTATCAAGAGGCATTAGAAGCAACTGTACAGGATTACCTTAAAAACGTCGGCATCAGAACATTAGCATCCCGCTATGCCTACAATATAATTAATGCACGTTGGCTATGGCGTAATCGAATGAGTGCAGAAAAGATTGATATTAAAGTCACAATTGATGATAAAACTTTAGAATTTCCTAATGTGAAATCTCTTTCTTTTAATAGCTTTGATTACCAAAATGAGCAATTAACTCAACTCATTGATTATATTGAGAAAGGATTTAAAGGTGAGCAATATGTCTTCATTCAGGTACAAGCAGAAGTGAAAATGGGTGAAGGACAAGAAGTTTACCCATCTGAAGAACTAGTATTAGACAACTCAACCTCAAATAGAAAGAGTAAAATTCTTTATCAAGTGAGCAATATTGCTGGAATGCATTCGCAAAAAATTGGAAATTCAATTCGTACTATTGATACTTGGTACACTGAAAATGCAACATTTCCTATTGCAATTGAACCTTATGGTGCAGTGACTAATTTGGGAACAGCTTTTCGCCAACCTAAACAAAAAATGGACTTTTATACCCTATTTGATAATTGGGTATTAAAAGACGATAAACCTAAATTAGAACAACAACATTATGTTATTGCTGTATTAATTCGTGGTGGTGTTTTTGGTGCCAGCGGTAAGGAATAGATATGAGTCAGCTCACACACTATATTGAATTGGAAGCTATTCCTCAGCTAGAAATTAGACACTCTGAAGTCATGGCTTATGCAATGCAAACATTACATAGCATATTGCCATTTTTTGATGGGCGTGTTGGTTTGGGTTTTCCTCAATATCACCGTAATTATGGCTTAGGATGGAAAATTCGTATTTTTGGTTCAGAAATGGATTTAAATTTTCTTTCTTTACAGCTTGAACCTTTACGCAATTATTTTCTAATTAAGGAAATCGCTCTTGTTCCTGAACAAGCTACTGCAGTTCGTTTTCAACGCATACAGCATAAAGGAAATAGTGCCTTACGTCGTGCAGAAAGACGCATGAGAGAAAGAGGTAATTTTTCTGCTGATATTCTAGAAAATATGCGTCTAAAACAGCAAGAAACACAACTTTATCCACATGTCTTTCTTAAAAGCGCTAGTACACGCCAGAACAAGATGTTACTTGAGATTAAGCGTGTTGTGTGCCAAAAACACAACGAGGGGCAATTTACTGGATATGGGCTAAGTAAAGACGCAACTGCAACGATACCTCATTTTTAATTTGAAACCCTTTTTTTACAGAATAAATATATTCATTTAAAATCAATGAGTTATATTTATAGCTAAAAAAAGGGTATTTTTATTCAAACTGTTCTTTAATAGTATATCTGCCTAATCTGAAGAGAATATAATCTCTACTTTACTGCCGCATAGGCAGCTTAGAAAGTTATTGTCATAAATTACTGTACCAACTACGGCTTTACTGCCGCATAGGCAGCTTAGAAATATCAAATCGTTGATTATTGATGCGATTTTGTCTTTACTGCCGCATAGGCAGCTTAGAAAGAATTATTAAAGAAAAATGCGTTTTATGCATACTTTACTGCCGCATAGGCAGCTTAGAAATAGCCCAGTACGAGGTATCTATTATCAAAGTGCTTTACTGCCGCATAGGCAGCTTAGAAAAATTTCTTCTCTGGTTCAAATAAAATTTCGGTCTTTACTGCCGCATAGGCAGCTTAGAAAATTAAATCAAGAACAGAAAAAAAACTATCAAGCTTTACTGCCGCATAGGCAGCTTAGAAATTGATGGAAAAGCTCTTGATGTGGCATTGTTACTTTACTGCCGCATAGGCAGCTTAGAAAGTATGGATAAACCCATTGATAACTTGATGAATCTTTACTGCCGCATAGGCAGCTTAGAAAAGAAACATTGAGTACCTTGATTGATATTGAAACTTTACTGCCGCATAGGCAGCTTAGAAAACCCCAGCCATTGAACTCGCATTTTTAGCTAACTTTACTGCCGCATAGGCAGCTTAGAAATAAAAACAAACGGGAAAACAGACACGGACAAACTTTACTGCCGCATAGGCAGCTTAGAAAGGCTGAACGTCAATGGCTGATCGTGTTTTTTGCTTTACTGCCGCATAGGCAGCTTAGAAACAGAAGATCTAAATAAGATCTCAAACCCAGATCTTTACTGCCGCATAGGCAGCTTAGAAATTGGCTAGACGCTTACAACAAAATATCTGACACTTTACTGCCGCATAGGCAGCTTGGAAAAAACGCCATACTACTACCCTAAAAACATTTGCCTTTACTGCCGCATAGGCAGCTTAGAAATCGTGCGCTCGGTTGCTGAATCTCAAAAGCAACTTTACTGCCGCATAGGCAGCTTAGACCAAAATCTCTTTTAAACGCAATTTAAATGTGGTTTAAAGCTAATTTAAATTGAGATTATTATTCTCTTTATCAGTATGTACCTCACCAGAAAAAATCACTATTGATCTTCCTGTCGCCAAAAACCTAAAAATTCATTAAATTGCCAAACTGCTTCTGTTTGCTCATCTTTTCTTAATGAAACGGTTGCATAAGATAACGCTGTTTGTTCAACATCTTTTAACTTTAATGCTTCTGTTAGCTCATCCAATGCTGTTGTTAAGGAAAAAACAAGCCATGGCTTAATTGGTGAATTTTGATTTTCAATCGGTTGATACTGAAACCTATGCCACTCTTTATTACAAGAGAATAAATTCTGATGTGCTTTTTCACTATACGAAAAAGCATAACCCCACGAACTTTCGTCATCAGGTAAACAGACAAAATCTTCCATTTTCTGTGAGGCTCGAAACGGCGTAGTCAACGTATAGTGTGCAGCTAATTTGGCATTATCACTACGCCAATAACCATTGACATAATTTAGACTAGAACTATTAAACATCTTTCTCATCACACTATGCTCTAGCTCTGCTAGCGTTTTTTGTGCTTTCGCATTCTCATCCAATTCAGTTGGAGCCTCAATTCTCGCTACTGCATCCACAACAGCAAGTTGTTCTGGATTAATAATATCTTGTGTGCGGTGAGAAATTAGAGGATGTTCACTGCTTTCAAAACCGGGATGATAAAAAATTTCTCGTGTATAGTGATGCCCTTTTAGCCCTTTCCAGTTACTTGGTAACAATGCAATATTCGGCGTTGTTGCAACTTTATCTGGACGATGCGCCACACTCGTCCAGCTAATTGGATAATAGAACGCATTGACGATGGATCAATAATTGCCCAATCGTAATCATGATCACGCCCCACTTCTGTCACTGGACTGCCCACTACAATAAAAATATGATTTTCATTTTGACTATTGTCTAATGCTAATTTTATTTCAGGTTGTTGAAATAAAGCTTGTGGATCAGTGCGAGTTAACAAACGATCCAAACTTTGTTCTAAGCGGCTACGCAATAACAACAATTGGCGTGAATGATAACAACAAAGATGGATTTCTGTATTTTCTGGGCATTGTTGTTGCAACATTGCTTGGATAGTTGGAATCATTGGTCGAATATTCGCAAACCGTAGCAAACCAACACTTACTCGTTTTGTGGATGAATCATCACTAATCGCAAACTCGGTATGAAATGCTATTGCTTGTTGTAACAGATGTTGCGCAAATAGCGACCAATTCAGAGTTTGATTTTCCCCACCAGCAACACTAGGCAAAGACATTACTTTTGCCATACGTCTGGTTGGTTGTTGTTTCAATTTATTAATTCTTTGCTGAACAAATTCTTGATGCTGTGCTTGATAACTGGCGAGATCTGAACAAGAAAAACTTTGCTGATTAAATTCATCAAACCAAGCACAACAAACGCCTTGAGATGGTAATTGATTATTCTGATTCCAAACATTTCTTCCTGCTTGATAAGCTTCAAACAAACCGCTCACCAAATCTGGCGTTAATGTTGCAGATGAAAGCAACACTTTACTGCCAAATAATCCTGCTAGATACACTAAACGGCTCAAGGCTGGCAAGTCATTTTGATCAAAATCATCTGGTTCATCTAGAATTAAATCGCCACTCAATAAACGTAATATTGGCACAATGTGTTTACCACCTCGCAAGCATTCACTAGCATTCATCAAGTAATCAATCGTGCAGGTAACGAGTGGAGTAATCAGTAAATTTTTCGCTTTATGATTAGCAAGCAATGTATTAAATTCTGCAAGGTTATCTAACGCACTCTCTCCAACTATACCACCATCAACTTGTGCCATTTCCAGCCAATCTTCGACAGATTCACTACCAGATTTTTCTTGCTGTAAAGCAAATAACTTATTAACAGCATCACCGCCCACCAATACAGCCAGCGCATCATCATCTAATCGCAATTTATCTTTTAAAGCTCTACCTGTCTGCAAAGTTAATACTCTTAATCCTAAAGCAATAGTAAACCTTGCCCCTAATTGCGGATTGGCGAGTGCATACATAATGCGAGTATTTCCAACAGTTTTACCACACCCAGTACTCGCCATATTTACGCCAAAAAAGCCTTGCTGTTCAGTGCTGGCTTGTAATCGTTTTGCTAAATCGAAAGCTCGATTCTGCCATTGAAAGCGAGCAATATCACTCCGTTTATTAAAACTTTTATGTGTTAATGCTGGCAACAATGTTTTCAATCTTGGCAAAATACGGGCAAAACGCACTGCACTTTGACAAACACCTAGCAAATGCTCATCTAAACGTTGTTTTGTTTGTCCTTTCGCATCTGTATTCGCAAATAGTGGAAAATCCTTCTCTCCAAATTGAGGATTAGGATTAAGTGAAGAATAATGGTGATCAGCTGTAATTAATGACAATCTACTCAACAACAATAAAAAAGGATCACTAATATTTTCAACATTGCTGACTAAATTTATTAACGACGTATGTTTTAAGGCTTTATTTGCCCAACGAGTCATTGCTTTTTGCCACGCAGAGCTATCTGAAACTAACTGATTAAAACGCCAGAATTTCTTCGGTTGTGGATGCTCACTATGCGGATTAGCAACCCAGCCACTACTTGCTGATAACAACCGATAAAAACGCTTTAAATCATGCGCTACTTCCGTTTCCCATACCTTTTTCCGATTATTATTTTTTTCGGCAAATTCTGGTAAATACGGCACCCTATGATGTGAAGAAATTAACCAAATAATCGTTTTCGCTAATGGTGGTAACTGTTCAAATCGCCCTTGTTTTGGTGTTGGATCTTCTATCTTTATCTGTTGCAACCAATTTGGATTTTGTTGCTGATATTCCGCCCAATTCGCCAAGCGTGTTAGCCATTCCATATCGGTTTGGCAGCCTTGAATCATTGCTTCAAATATCCGCACCGAAATCCATTCATGCCGATAAGGATCAGCATAAAATGGCGCTTGTGGTTTTAATTTTTCCTGAAAACCGATACTAGATTTGCCTAAATCGTGCAACAACGCCGCTAATGCACTAATAATCTGTATGCTATAAGCATTATGCCAAGCGATTTCATCTTCTTGCCGCAAAATATTACGTTGTGTTCGATCGGTTGGTACACGCCCTTTTTGATTAAATTGCCGTTGATCGCCTACTATCCACAATAATGAAGTCTGATTTTTTCCATGCGTCCAGTAACAGGCGACTGCTGTATTTTTTCTTGCTGTTTGCCGTAATAATTGCTTTAACGTTTGCAAACCGGCGTGAGTAATTGCTGTTTGCCAGACACGATCACCACAACGTTCAGCAAATTGATCTAAAATTCTACGTGTTTCTTTGAGGGCATTTTTTTGGCATTGGCTAACTAACAAGATATTCATAATGAAGCTCCTTGTTCAGCTAGCTGTTTTAAGCTTTCAATCATAATATCCAATGCTTCAAATTGCAGTAGATTTTCAATACAGTAATGGCGGAAATCATTTTCCTCATCTCCTCTTAATGAAGAGATAAAAGCCTGCGGCAGAATTAACGCATCTTTAATAATATCTGCAGTATCAAACACTAAACCGCCACGTCGAGTTTTTCCATGCAAAACTGCTAATCCATGCGGTAATCCTAACACCCAACAAGCCGTTGCTCCTAAGCCATAAGCAAGATAATTACCATGATCGAGAAATTGATTTGCAGAATCTGATGATTCTCCTCGTTCACTACGTTTAAAATGTGGATCTTTCAATGTGGCGAAATTAGCAAACGAATAAAGGTTTTTCGTTAAGCGCCCTTCTGCTGTCAGTAACGCTTGGCTATTAGGCGCTTGCTCAAATTCTTGTTCTGCTTTCTGAATTAATAGTTCTAGTAACTTGTTGTCAATTTGCCAATCTAATTTTGACCAACATTGGCGAATCGTTTGTAAGCGCAAATTTTGCAATTTCTTCGCAATAGTTAAACGCTTCTGATCATCAAACCAAAATTGACACCATTGCTGTAAATACTGAACAGGACGGTATTCACTCTGCGGACTAAAAAAATCACAACCAATCTCTGCTTCTGTACCAGCAAATAACGGTGTACCACCACCGCTACAAAAACCAATCATCACGCCTGCTTTTGCCAGTTCACGTACTGCCGCTTGGGTAATTGAAGTTCCTGTTCCTAACAAAATACAGGTGGTATTAGCAATCGGAATATTCCAATAAAAAGACTCTTTCCCTTGATCGGTCACATATTCAACCCTACCGCCATTTACCAATACTCGACAATGTTCTAAATAATAAAGATTAGCTCGTTTGGAATGTAAAATCGTTTGTAGATTAGAGGAAGGGATATAATCTTTATTTTTCATATCGTTGCCTTTTTAAATGTGGAGAGGTGAATGGGGTTATTATAGCAACAAATACTGTATATATATACAGACAAAAGAGCTTGTTTATTCTATTTCATAGAATTTTTAAATATTATCCCTAACTTTAATTGTATAAAAACCACTTTTTTAAGCGGTTTTTTTATATTGACGGTAAATTTCACAGAGTTTTTTTATGCCAGCTGGACGAGTGTCAGCTAATTCTGACAAAACGGCATCAAATTCTGCAGCTAAAACAGCATCAAGACGTAATGAAATTGCTTTTATTCTTCCTTCTTCAAGTGCTTTTTTATTGTATTCTGATGCGGTTTTAGAGCGTAATTTTTTACTGTGTTCTGTATTGCTATTTGCCATTTTTTAACCTCTTGCTTTTTTTATTTGTGTTGTTTATAGTACTTAGGAATTGCCTAGCGATAGCTGCAACTATCACTAGGACTTAGTTCAGTTACTAATAAGCGTTTGAGCTAATCGCTATTAGTAAGATGAACAGGATTATCAGAATAACGGTTCGCATAATCCTAATTCCTATTGTTAAGCCCCACTCTACACAGCGTGGGGTTTGCTGTTTCTAGCCCTTTGCTAGATTTTCTAAATTACATTCAATACAAGAATAAAAAACAATCGTTTTGTTATTTCGTCTTAATCAAATAATTTGATCACTTCTTTCATATTGGATGCGTAATAGAGCTTCTCGATATGTTTTGTTAAATTCTGTAACAATTAAAAAATTTTTGGTGCAAATTTGGTGCAATGACACATCATTTGCGATCATTTTGGATCATAAAACAGGCTATATTATACTATAAATACTGTATGAATATACAGCATAAAAGAAAGGGGAAGTGGTATTGATTTTTTATATAGAGTTGATTTTAAAAGAGAAAATGACAAATAAAAAAATCCCCTTTATTCGGGAAAAATAAAGGGGAAAACATTTGGAGTCATATTTTAGGGTACGGAGTGGATTATACTGTACCCTTTGTCATATTACAATAACATTTTTAATATTTTTTTAACTTTTTTAACCTTTTTTCTCACTGTGTGGATTTCTCGTATCGGCATCAACCAAATTACGCATCAATAACGCATACTCTAATTGAATATCTTCTGGCACTGGTACAAACACAAAATGGCCATCACCTAACGCTGCTTCGACCGCTTCACCTTTACGGTTAACCATCTCTTTAATAGTGAAAACAATATTGCCTTTAGGCGTCATCATTTCCACTTCATCACCAAGTAAGAATTTATTTTTTACCGCAATTTCTGCCATACCATTCTTGCGTACGCCGGTAAACTCTCCTACAAACTGTTGGCGAGTAGAAATTGAATAACCATAGTCATAATTTTGATATTCGTCGTGAGTATGACGGCGTAAGAATCCTTCGGTATAACCACGATGCGCCAACGACTCTAAAGTTGATAATAAACTTTCATCAAAAGGCTTTCCTGCTGCCGCATCATCAATCGCTTTACGATAAACTTGTGCAGTTCTTGCACAATAATAGAAAGACTTAGTTCTACCTTCAATTTTCAAAGAATGAACGCCCATCTTCGTTAAAGTTTCTACGTGTTGCACTGCACGCAAGTCTTTTGAATTCATAATATAAGTGCCATGCTCATCTTCAAACGCTTGCATTTGCTCATCTGGACGTTGGCTTTCTGTCAATAAAAAGACTTTATCAGTAGTAGCGCCTTCTCCTAAAGTTGGCGCCACATTTTTAATTGGAATCATATCTCTTGGATCAACAATATTTCCCATTTCATCTTCTTGCCCTTCTTTGACTTGATACTCCCAACGGCAAGCATTGGTGCAAGTTCCTTGATTCGGATCTCGTTTATTAATGTAACCAGATAATAAACAACGTCCAGAATAGGCCATACATAACGCACCATGCACAAATACTTCAATTTCAATATCAGGCACTTGGCGACGAATTTCCGCAATTTCGTCTAAAGAGAGTTCACGAGAAAGAATTACTCGGGTTAATCCCATCTGATGCCAGAATTTAACACTCGCCCAGTTCACTGCATTCGCCTGTACTGAAAGATGAATCGGCATATCTGGAAAATGTTCACGCACTAACATAATTAGTCCAGGATCGGACATAATCAACGCATCAGGCTTCATCTCCACAACAGGAGTCAAATCCTTAATAAAGGTTTTTAGCTTAGAATTGTGTGGCGCAATATTAACCACTACATAGAATTTTTTGCCTAAAGCGTGCGCTTCATCAATACCAATTTTTAAATTAGCGTGATTAAATTCATTATTACGTACACGTAAGCTATAACGTGGTTGGCCGGCATAAACAGCATCTGCGCCATAAGCAAACGCATAACGCATATTTTTCAACGAGCCTGCTGGTGAAAGCAGCTCTGGTTTGGTATAGGTTTCTGTTGTCATAATTATCTCTTGTCTGATCACAGGTCAGGTTATACCGCTAGGGTATAAATATTGGGGGATGAATTGTAATCAGCCACTTAACAGAATGCAAGCAGCTGATTGATTAGACTGGTAATTTAATGAGTTTCTTCAGCAAGCAACTTTTCCCATAAACATTGATTGCCACTTTTTTTATTAATTAACTCAATATATTTCTGGTGAGCGGCTAACTCTTCTTCATTGGGTTTTAAGATGACTAAATCACGCTGCAATACTGTATGTTCACCATTTTGTTGCATCGCACCACCAGTGATAATAATCGGCTCAGAATCTAACGCTAAACTAACTTGCCCACCGGTCATTGCCAAATAGACATCGGCTAAAATTTCCGCATCCAGTAACGCTCCATGCAATGTACGTTTACTATTATCAATACCTAAACGACTACATAACGCATCTAATGAATTTTTCTTACCAGGATAAAGCTCACGCGCCACTTTTAATGAATCTGTTACCCGACAAATATCATCTGTGGTAAAGGCTTCTTTTAAAAACTTAAATTCTTGATTGATAAATGCCACGTCGAACGGTGCATTATGAATTACCAATTCAGCGCCTTTAATAAAATTAACAAAATCTTGTTCAATTTCTGCAAAACGTGGCTTATCTACCAAAAATTCATTGGTAATACCATGAACTTCAATCGCCGCAGCATCAACCTCTCGATCTGGTTGCAAATACACGTGGTAATTGCGCCCTGTATGACGACGGTTCACTAACTCAACTGCACCAATTTCAATAATCCGATGCCCAATTTGTGGCTCACTGCCGCCACTCATTCCTGTTGTTTCCGTATCCAGAACAACAATTCTATTCTCATCAATTTGCATAACTTCGGGTTTCTTTTCGTTGTGGAATCTCTATAATTAGGCGTCATTTTAACAATACAAACTCTGTTATGCTAAAAAAAATCGATATTTTTACAGATGGTTCTTGCTTAGGAAATCCGGGAAGTGGCGGTATTGGTATTGTGTTACGCTATAAACAACACCAAAAGCAAATTGCCATTGGCTATCAACTTACTACTAATAATCGCATGGAATTACTTGCCGCAATTACCGCACTGAATACATTAAAAGAATCGTGCGATGTTACCCTATATAGCGACAGCCAATATCTGCGCAAAGGTATTACTGAGTGGATTCACGCATGGAAGCGTAATCAATGGCGTACTAGCCAGAAACAACCAGTAAAAAATCAAGATTTATGGATCGCTTTAGATCAAGCTATTCAACGTCATCAAATCCATTGGCAATGGGTTAAAGGACACGCCGGGCATCCGGAAAATGAATTATGCGATACATTAGCTAGAATGGCAGCAAACCAACCAACCGAACAAGATACAGGCTATCAACCCTCTGAATAGTTCATTCATACAGTAGTTTAAAATGCTACTTTAATGAAAAAAGTAGTATTAAAAACTAAAAATTTGCATTTTCCAATATAATCAGTTAATCTTTTGCAGTTTTTTGACACTTTTACAGGGAATTTCACTTCCCTTCTAAATTAAATAATCTGTGCTTAGATTATTTTTCAACTTAGGAAATCTATTACAACACAACGATTTCCAACATCAATAATGACAGCATTTAACGCTGATCATACAAATATAAAATGGGAGATTTTATTTTGAATTTGCTACGTTATTGCAAAACAACGAGTACGTTTAAAGCACCAATTTTTGTGCCGAGCTTATTGTTTATTTTAGCCGTTACCTGTTTGGGGATTTTTGCACCACAAACCACAGAAAATTTGCTTAATGGCATTAAAAACAATATTTTCGCCAACTTTAGTTGGTTTTATGTAATCGCTGTTTCTATTTTTATTATTTTTCTACTATTACTTTGTGCTAGTAGCTTAGGCGATATTAAATTAGGAACGGAAAACGAAGAGCCTGAATACCCATTTATGTCATGGATGGCAATGCTGTTTGCAGCAGGAATGGGAATCGGTTTGATGTATTTTGGTGTTGCTGAACCCATTTCACATTACGTTGCTCCTTTAGCAGAAAACGCTACCCAAACGGAAAAAGTCGAAAATGCCTTGCTTCTCTCCTTTTTCCATTGGGGTATCCACGCTTGGGCAATTTATGCTGTTATCGGTTTAACTTTAGCCTATTTTAGCTTCCGTTATAAATTACCGCTTACCATCCGTTCTGGCTTTTACCCGATCTTAAAACATCGTGTATCTGGTTTTTGGGGTCATTTAATCGACATTGTGGCCTTATGTAGTACCGTCTTTGGGGTTACCACTACTTTAGGATATGGTGCGTTACAATTAGATGCTGGTTTGCACGCCATTGGCTGGATGGACGATCGCAGTTTAGCAACACTTTCTATCATTATTTTAGTGGTAATGACTTTAGCGGCCATTTCTGCGATTACTGGTGTCGCCAAAGGAGTTCGCTTACTTAGTGAAATTAATTTAGGTATGGCGGTTCTATTAATGATCTTTGTGCTCATCGCTGGGCCAACGATTTTCTTATTTAGTAACTTCTCTGAAAACATTGGTAACTATTTAAGTAATTTTATTGAACTAAGTTTTCGTACTTTTGCCAATCAGCCGGATAAACAAGGTTGGTTCAATGGCTGGACTGTCCTTTACTGGGCATGGTGGGTTTCTTGGGCGCCATTCGTCGGTTTATTTATTGCTAAAATTTCTAAAGGTCGTTCTATTCGTGAATTTATTCTTGGCGTGTTATTTGTGCCATCGCTATTCAACGCGTTATGGATGACTATTTTCGGTGATTCAGCGATTTGGGTTGATCAACATACACAAGGTGCATTATCCGAATTAAGCAGCAATACTGAAGCATTGTTATTTGCTTTCTTCCAACATCTGCCTGGTTCAACCATTACCTCATTATTAGCGATGTTAATTATTGCATTATTCTTTATCACTTCTGCCGATTCAGGTATCTATGTGATCAACAATATTGCTTCACAAGGTAAAGATAAAGCGCCAGCATGGCAAAGCGCCTTCTGGGCAGTATTACTCGCTGCTTTAGCCATTGCCTTATTACGCTCTGGCGGATTAGCGGCATTACAAACAATGACATTAATTATCGCCTTGCCGTTTACCTTAATTATGTTACTGCTCTGCTTTGGTTTATGGCGTGGTTTAATGGTAGATAGTCAATATTTCTCGAAGAAATTTGCCCATGGTAGCTCCGTTTGGACTGGTAAACAGTGGCGTGAACGTTTAAGCAAAATTATGACGCAACCACAACGTGCCGATATTAAAGAGTTTTTTGAAAAAATTGTCTTACCGGCATTTAATGAATTGGAATCAGAATTAAAGAGTTATGGCTTAACAGTAACGATCAAAAAATATGCGCCATTGCGTGTCGCATTAGTGATTAAAAACGATAATATCCATAATTTCCTTTATGGTGTTTCGGGTGAAAAACGTTCTCTCTCCAATTTATTAATTGAAGATGACAGCTTGCCGCATATTGAGCAGCATAATATTTATGAGCCAATTACTTTCTTTAATGACGGTCGTGAAGGTTATGATGTGCAATATATGAGTAAAGATGAATTAATTGTCGATATTCTGAAACAATATGAACGTTATATGAATTTAGCGTTAGATGATACGCATAGTTTATTGCTAAATGATCTTTCATAAATTATAACGCTAATATCAAGAAACCTTCTTCAACTTTGAAGAGGGTTTCTCCTTTTGGAACATAAGGTTTTGTGCATTATGATGATGGTTATGCCAAATATTGATGCATGTCTATGATGATGATGTTAAAGTGAACACTATAAATATTGCCACAATGCACTATTATTAATACAAGTGATGATAGGCGCTCCTCTTTAATGAAATAAAAAGGGGTTGGGGAGATTTAAATCTAATAAAATCAATTAGATATAATTTATTTAATGCACACTACTTTCAATTAATTTTATCGTGATAAATTTTACTCTATTTTAGCTAACTCTTTGAAAAATCTAGATTTATCAAATCTCCCAACCCTCTTCAATCTTGAAGAGGGCCTCTTGGGCACAACCACCAAATATCAATAAGAAATACGATTCACTAGCTTAAATAAAAACGAATCTTGTGTTTGTGATAACGCACTAAAATCACCCTGTTCCACCACTTGTGCATTATCCATCACAATCACTCGATCAAACTGTTCTAAAGCGGTTAAACGGTGGGTTACCATAATTAAAGTTTTATCTTGGCAATGTTGTAACAACAACGCTAACACCTGGCGTTCCGTTTCACGATCCAAGCCTTCGGTTGGTTCATCTAACAAGATAATCGGCGCTGTTGATAACAATATTCTGGCAATTCCTAAACGACGTTGTTCACCACCAGATAAAGTTCTACCGCCATCACCGAGCCAAGTATCTAAACCTTGTTCTTGATAAAGCAAATAATCTAAGCCCACTTTATGCAACAACTCGGCTAATTGCTGATCTGTTGCTGCTTCATTAGCTAGCAATAAATTTTGTCGCAAAGTATCGCTAAAAATATGCACACGTTGCGTTAATAACACCATCTGTTGGCGTAACGCATTTTCACTATATTCTGCAATCGGATACCCAGATAATAAGATTTGCCCTTGCGTTGCTTCATAGTTACGGATCAATAATTGCAATAAAGTCGATTTTCCGCTGCCAGTTTTGCCTAAAATAGCGACTTTTTCACCCGTTGCAAAACTTAAATTAATATCGCTTAATACTTGTTCCGTAAGCATTGGATAGGCAAAATTCACTTGCTTTAACACTAACAATGGCTGTTGTTGATCAGCCGCCACCTTTTCAAGGTTGCCATTAAATTGAACCAATGGTTGTTGGTTAATAATTTCTGTCACTCGTTGTGCTGATGCGATCACTTGCCCTAAATGTAAAAAGGCGGCACCAATCGGCATTAAGATCTCAAATGAAGCTAATGCGGAAAAGGTTACTAACGCAATCAGTGCTAATTTAAAATCCCCTTCGCCCATTGAAGTTCCCGCAGCTAACCATAATGTTGTCATCACAATCAATCCATTAACTAATAATAAGATCGCATTAGATAACCCAGCTAACTGCGCTTCACGCTGTTGATATTGCAGCCACTGCCCTTCCGTTTGTTGCAAACGCTGCTGCAACGTAGTGCCGGCATTAAATAATAATAGCTCCGCTTGCGCTTGGATATATTCCACAAATTGTGTGCGATATTTCGCTCGACTTGCCGTTAGCTGCGCACCAAATTTTTGCCCTAACCGATAAAAAACAGTTGGAATAACCAGTAATAATGCTAATAAACTGCCAGCGACAAATAGTGCAATTGATACATTTAAAAAACTTAGCCCAATGCCAATAAAAATAATCATACAGATTGCGCTAACAAATGGAGCAAAAAGACGAAGATATAGCGTATCTAACGTATCAACATCAGCCACCAAACGATTAAGCAATTCACTATTACGATAACGACTGAGTACCGCTGGGCTTAATGGAATAATTTTAGTAAAAACCTGCACTCGCAACTTTGTCAAAATTTCAAAAGTGACATCGTGAGTCACAATTTTTTCAAAATAACGGGCTACCGTTCTGCCAATCGCTAACCCTCTTACACCTGAAGAAGGATAGAAAAAATTAAATAGAATCGAAACACCGGCAATCGCTGACGCCGCTAAAAACCAGCCTGACAGCGTTAATAACCCGATACTCGCTACCAATCCAGTAAGCATTAAAATAATTCCTAACAACAAACGGGTTGGCGTGTGCTTAAACATTGCCAAAAAAGGAAGTAATGAACGCATTGAAAATAATCCTTAGTTAATCGCTGTTTCTCGTTGTGCCAACAATTCTGCGAAATAGCCTTGATTTGCCAATCCAGCAAATGTACCTTGCTGCACCAATTGCCCGGCTTGCATCACTAAAATGCCATCTGCTTGGCGTAAATCCTCGATACGGTGCGTAATCATTAAGGTTGTCTTGTTTTGGCTTAATTGTTGTAAACTCGCTAATACCTGATTTTCCGAACGAGCATCTAAACTTGCCGTTGGTTCATCTAATAACAACAATAGGCTATCCGTTTTCAGTAATGCTCTTGCTACTGCTAAGCGCTGCGCTTGTCCAACAGATACACCCAAACCGCCATCTTGTAATGTTTTGTCTAATGAGATAGCAAGTTCTGATACATACGCTTGCTGTAAAGCAGTTTGTAATTGTTGCTCACTAGCGCTCGCATTAGCTAACCGCAGGTTATCGCGAATCGAACCTTGTAATAAAAATGGATTTTGTCCCACCCACGCTAATTTATGACGCCACGCTGTTAGGTTTAACTCTTTTAACTCAACGCCATTAATCAATAAACTGCCTTGATAAGGTAAAAAGCCGAGTAACACATTCATTAATGAAGTTTTACCTGCGCCACTTTGCCCAACTAACGCAATCTGCTGACCAGCGTTAATTTGGAAAGTAAGCGGTTGGGTTAAAGCTTTTCCTGATGGCGATAACACCACTAATTGTTCCGCTTGAATATTAATTTCAGTCGCCGTCAGTTCAGTTTGCCCTTGCTGCGCAATTAGGAAATCTTTTGTTAAAAATTCTTCGATTGTATCAGCCGCCCCAATCGCCGCCGCTTTGTCATGATAATAAGTGCCAAGATCACGCAATGGTTGATAAAACTCGGGCGCCAAAATTAGACAGAAAAAACCAGCAAATAGGGTAACTGCTGTACCATAACCGCCAAAATTGAGTTGCCCTAAATAACTAAAACCAAAATATACCGCCGTTAATGCAATCGAAATTGAGGTAAAAAATTCCAATACGGAAGATGATAAAAACGCTGATTTCAACACATCCATTGTTGTTTCGCGAAAATCTTCGCTGCGTTCAGCAATCTGCTCAGTTTGTTGTTGAGTTCGATTAAAAATGCGCAAGTTTTCCAACCCTTGCAAACGATCGAGAAATTGCCCACTTAAACGCGCTAACGTATTGATATTGCGCTGATTCGCTTCTGCAGCTTTCAACCCAACTAAAATCATAAATAGCGGAATTAATGGCGCAGTCAATAATAAAATTAAGCCTGCTGCCCAATTCACTGGAAAAATCGCGATTAGCAAAATAAGTGGCGCTAAGCCTGATAAGTATTGTTGCGGTAAATATCGTGCATAAAAATTATGCAAATTCTCTACTTGTTCTAGCGCTAATGTTGCCCAACTTCCTACTGGGCGATAAGCCAAAGTTGCTGGCCCAACTTGTTGTAATTTTTCAATAATTTGCTGACGCAAATGTTGGCGCAAAATCTTGCCGCTATAAAAGCCCACTTTTTCACGCGCATACAGTAAAGCTGCTCGCACAATAAAGATAATTGGTAACGCAATAAATTGCGGTATAAGTTGCTCACGAGGTAATTGGGCAATAATTAGATCATTCAATAAAGAGGCTAATAACCAAGTTTGTACAACTAATAACACCGTTGAAGTAACGGCAAAAAGTAGATTTAATTTAAGCGGTTTTTTGATCAGTTTACTTTGCTGTTTGAGCCAAGTTTGTAATTGTTTTTGGCGTGCTTTTTCCATATCTCGCTATATTGTAAAAATGCAATAAAATCCCCCTCAAAAAGAGGGGGAGTTAATAAAATAATTAGGTGTTTTGTGCTGCTAAAGCATCAAGATAACGTTCCGCATCTAATGCCGCCATACAGCCAGTGCCTGCTGAAGTGATTGCTTGACGATAATGTTGATCCATAACATCACCCGCGGCAAAAACACCTTCAACCGAAGTTGCAGTGGCATTACCTTGTAAGCCCGATTTCACCACAATATAGCCATTATTTAGTGCTAATTGACCAGCGAAAATATCGGTATTTGGCGCGTGACCAATCGCAATAAACACACCTTCAACCTCTACTTTTTCTTGTGCATCAGATTCGGTATCTTGCAATTGCAAATGGGTAACGCCCATATCATCACCACAAACTTCCGCTAACGTACGTTTGGTATGCAGAACAATTTTGCCTTCTTCAACTTTTTTCATTAAACGATCTAGCAAAATCTTCTCACTACGGAAGCTATCACGACGATGGACTAAATGCACCACCGAAGCAATATTGGCTAAATATAACGCCTCTTCTACCGCTGTATTACCGCCACCGATTACCGCCACTGGTTTATTACGATAAAAGAAACCGTCGCAAGTCGCACACGCAGAAACCCCTTTGCCTTTATATGCTTCTTCTGATGGTAAACCTAAATATTTTGCTGACGCACCAGTAGCAATAATCAACGCATCACAAGTAAAGGTTTGGCTATCGCCATAAAGGGTAAACGGATGCTTAGTAAGATCCACTTTATTGATATGATCAAAAATAATCTCTGCTTCAAATTTTTCTGCGTGTTCCAACATACGCTGCATTAATTCTGGGCCTGTTGTTTCGCCTGCATCGCCTGGCCAGTTTTCAATTTCATTGGTAGTCGTTAATTGTCCACCTTGTTGCAACCCAGTTACCAATACAGGTTTTAAATTAGCTCGTGCAGCATAGATCGCGGCGGTATAACCCGCTGGACCTGATCCTAAAATAAGTAATTTACAATGTTTATCTGCCATTTTGTTATCCTCAAATGTTATTCATACTGGTTATCGTCATTAATATAAAAGCGAATATACTAAACGGCGATATTTATTCGTTAACGGATCAGCGTTGCCCATTGCAGCCAAAATCGCTAAATATTGGCGTTTCACTTCTCCATCTTCAGCAGCAAGATCTTTTTGCAAAATTGCTAGCAATAAATTCAATGCCTCTTCATTACGATTTGCTTGATGTAATTGCACTGCTAATTTGATCGCAATCGCTGGCGTTGGGTTACGTTGATAATCTTGCTGTAATTGTTGAATTTCTGGTGTATCCGCAGCTTCTAGCAATAGATCAATCTGCGCTTGTAAGCCTTGCCAACGGCTATCACGATCTTGCAATGGAATCTGTTTTAAAATTTCTTGCGCAGGTTCCACCTTTTTCATCGCAATATAGGTTTCCGCATATAACAACGCAACATCACTATTCTTTTTATCGGATAATTCCCACGCCTCTTTCAACAATGGTAAAGCTTGCTCATAATTCTCCACCGCTAACAGATCTAAGGCTTGATTAAATTTGATCTCATCTTCTTTTGGTAAGATTACCGATAAGCGTTGTTGTAATTCAGGTTCTGCTAATGGGCCATGAAAACCGTCAATTGGTGCACCATCTTTAAATAAGTAAGTTGTCGGTAATGCTTGAATACGGAATTGTGCGGCAATCATTTGTTCTGTTTCACAATTCACTTTCGCTAGAATAAATTGGTTAGGATATTGTGCGGTAAGTCGTTCTAATACTTGCACAAAATTCGCTGATGTATTGTCTGTTGCGGCATAAAATACAAACACTAACGGCTGCGTTTTGCCCATATCCAGCACTTCAGCCAAATTCTGTGTATTTACCTCGATAATTTGTTGCATATTTCTCCCTTATGCTGCTGCAAAAAACCGTTAAATTCTAACAAAATCGCTCGTCTTTTGCAGTAAGTAAAAATAAGCAAACAGTCATACTATCTCAAGAGGCTCTATCCGCTATAACAGATTAATTTGCATTTATCCGTTATAGGGGGTATTATGCACTTTATCCTTTATAGAGTATAAGAAAACAGATTATGGCGATCACTACTAGTAAACTACTGGCGCATACTTTGCGTGAATTTCGTTATCAATTATCGCTATCACAAGTTGATGTAGCTAAGTTAGCTGCGGTTAAACAAACTACTATCTCAGCATTTGAAAATAATCCAGATGCAACAAAACTGGAAACTTTTTTCAAAATTTTATCTGCATTAGAGTTAGAGTTATCAATTCAACCTCGCCCGAAAATCAAACAAAATAGCGAAGAAGTAATTAACAATACGAATAATAATATTGATGAGGATTGGTGATGAGTGGGCAATTAAATGTCGCAATGAATGGCATATTAGTTGGTAAATGGTCTAAACTGGCTAACGGTGCAACAGAATTTCAGTATGTTGATAGTTGGTTTGAATCTAAATATGCTCGGGCAATTTCTTTATCATTGCCGTTATCCCATCAAATTTATCGTGGCGATGTTGTTTATAATTTTTTTGATAACTTATTACCTGATAATGAATATATCCGCTCAAGGATACAGCAGCGTTTTAATACTATTACTAGATCCCCATTCGATCTTCTTTCTGCAATCGGACAAGATTGCATCGGAGCAATTCAGCTATATCAAGATACACCTTTAACAATCCAAAAAATTCAAGCAGAATCGCTAACAGATCTTGAAATTGAAAATCTACTAAAAAATTACCAATCTTTTCCATTAGGTATGGAAAATCCACAACAAGATTTTCGTATCTCTTTAGCTGGAGCACAGGAAAAAACTGCATTGTTATATCATCAAAAACAATGGAAACGACCTTTAGCTACTACGGCAACCAGCCATATTTTAAAATTACCGATTGGTATTGTTGGACAAAATCAACTAGATTTATCTTCTAGTTGTGAGAATGAATGGCTTTGTTTAGCTATTCTACAGAAATTTGGCTTAAAGGTACCTAAAGCCTTTATTACCCATTTTGGTGCTACTAAAGTATTAGTGATTGAGCGTTTTGATCGTCGTTGGTCAAGGAATGAAGAATGGTTAATGCGATTGCCTCAAGAAGATATGTGTCAAGCACGAAATATTGCTTCTGCACTCAAATATGAAAGTGATGGTGGGCTTGGTATCTTACAAATTATGGAACTGTTAAGAGGTTCCACACAATCACAATTAGATAGGAAATCTTTTTTTAAAGCACAAATTCTTTTTTGGTTACTTTGTGCTATTGATGGTCATGCTAAAAATTTTAGTTTATTTTTGCTGCCGGAAAATCGCTATAGCCTGACACCTTTTTACGATGTTATTTCAGCATACCCATTTATCGACTCTAAAGGATTGCAAAAACAAAAAGTTAAAATGGCTATGGCTTGGTATGGAGAAAAAGGGAAATATTATCTTTGGCATAAGATCCAATTACGTCATATTTTTACTACCGCAAAATTAGCGGGGCTAGATCAACAAACAGTAGAAGAAATTTTGCATGAAATTTATCTGGATTATGCAAAACTAACAGAAATTGATTTGACCTCAATCCCGTCTGCTATTGCTGATCCTATTTTAACTGGTTTAGAAAAACAGAAGAGAAAAATAATAGGATAAAAAAATCACGCCATATTAGACGTGATTTTTTATATAAATACCTTAAAACAACTTAATTAAAACGCCATTTTAAAGGTCACACTTGGTGTATGTTCAATGTACCCTTTACGAGTAGAAGCATCATAACCTACAGATAAACTTGCTGCAGGAGTAATGTGATAATTCACATTTAAGCCTACATCACCACTCACACGTCCATGTTGTGCACCTTTAGTGATAAATTTCAAGTCTGATGCACCTTGGAACGCTGCTTGAGTTGATGCCGGCTCTCCAATTAAGTCATAGCCTACACTCGCTCTCGCTCCAACAGATAATTTATCTGCCACTCGAACTCGAGTATCTACTCCCACTTGACTAATCAACGATTGATTCGTTGTCGCATCAACTTTCAAGTTTAATACGCCAGCACCACGTTCTTGATAATGGTTGTTGCGTACCACTTGGTAATCCATACGTACAAATGGTCTCACTTCCACTTGTTCATTCGCATACGCATTGAAGTTTACACCAATTCCTGCATATCCGAGTTTATTTCCATATTCCCCTTTCGCTGTTCTATTCGCAAAAGCAATATGACGTTGGGTGCTAACATCGCTATAACCAATTCCTGCTCTAAAGTCTAAATCCGCAATTGAGCTAATTGGCGTATTACCATAAATACCCGCTTGAATAGTCTCTGCACGTAATGATTGGTTAGACACTGATTGACGACTATGTACCTTATCATACGCATAACCCATCATCGCACCTAAACGAGTTTGTTCGTGGCATTTTTCTACGCCAGCAGCAAAGCCATAGCTGTTATCACGATAACCCGCTGCACCTTGATAGTGGTTTTGCGTTCCCCAACTATCAAAAGTCTTCACCCAAAGGTGTTTATCTTCTTGTGGGTTAACATTTTCACAACGTTCATAAATATCAGCTAAGTTCGCTAAACGTTTGCTGCTATCTGCTAATACTTGACTACTTGCTCCTGCTAAGGTTGGTAGTGATTCAAGTAAGGCATTTGCTGCTTGTTGTTCATCACGAATCGTATAGAACAAACGTGATAACTCATTAGCTGGCGCACGATTAAAGTTAGCATCTAATGCTTGTGCAGCTCCTAATGCTCTGCCCAATCCAAATTGGCTCACGATTTCAGTTAAGCTATTTCCTGTTGATGCAAATGGTACTAAATTAACACTATTGCCAGATACTACTGGAATAAAGTCAAACAATTTACTATTGTCATCATAGCTTGCAAATTGATCACCGATAATTTTGCTAGCTTTGATAATGTCATTGAACTTACCATTTGCTAAGTCTTTTTCATTGCTTCCGGCAATATCAGTAAATAATTTGCCATTAGCAATGTTAGCCTCGCCAGCAACATTAATTTTGCTGTAACCATCTGGTGTTGCAATGATATGTAATTGTCCATCAAGTTTTAGATTACCCAAATCAGTGCCGTTTTTATCAACAGATAGGGTTGCAGCTGGTTTAACATTCACAGTTGCTTGACCTAATTTACCGCCCTCAACAATATCAAGCGTTCCGTTATTAACATTAACATTACCGCTAAATGGGTTATCCGCTTTAACTGTAAAGATACCATCGCCATTCTTATTGAAGGTACCTGTACCGTTGATAGGCGCATTAACAGGTTGTGTCACTGTGCCAGAAGCCGTATCAAGGTTAAGTGTGCCGTCAATATTGATACTATCTTTACCGCCCGGTGCAGAATTAAAACCATCAAATAGTTTATCGCCATCTTTCGGTGTTAAGTTTAAAGTACCGTCTTTAGCCACATTAATCTTAGACGCTTTTGCATCTTCGGTATCTGGGCTAGTAATATTAGGTGCTGATAATGTTCCTTTTGCATTGACGTTGAGGTTACCACCATCCATTGAGATAGGGTTTGCTGCAGTAACGTCACCGTTATCACCATTCACATTTAAAGTACCATCTTTAGCGATATTCACATCGTCTGCTTTCACATCACCATTAACATTAACGATGGCATCCTTATCGTCACCATTACCGACATTCAGTGCTTTCGTGTTCAGTTTAGAACCTGAATCAACGGTTAAACCACCGTCGTTCGCGTTCACTTTACCAATGGTGTTGTCTGCAGTTAAGGTTAAATTACCCTCACCGTTTTTGTTTAAGTCACCTGAGCCGGTAATACCAGCTTTTTCATCTTGTTTAACATCGCCTGTTGCATTGATATTTAATGCACCATCAATGTTGATAGCATCACCTTTAGAGGTATCTAAACCAGCAAATAACGTATCACCATTTTGTGGTTTGAGATTAAGGTTAGCGCCTTTACCAACATTAATCTTCGCATCGTCAGTAGAACCATCTTCTGCTGTATTAGAAGTGATATTTCTTGCATTTAAGGTACCGTCTACGGTGACATTGCCAGCATTAACTGCAAAGTCTTTATCACCGTTTTCACCTGCATTTAAAGTACCGTCTTTAGCAATCACAACCGTACCGCCATCAACTTTAGCACTTTCTGCAGCAGTCACTTCACCTGCATTAACCGCTAAATTACCGTCTTTCTTCACGTTAAGGTCTTTTGCTGTTACAGTGCCTTCAGAGGTTAATGATGCTGTATTTTCTGCACCACTGCCATCCCCCACATTCAAGGCATCAGCTGCTAAAATGGCTGCTTTTGCGACAGCGACAACACCATCGTTAATATCTGCTTTTGGTGTTTCGACTTGACCATTGTCAATTGCAACAGCACCACCGTTAACGGTTAAACTTTCTGTTGCTTTCAAGCTACCTTTGTTTTCATCATCACCAACAGCCACTTTACCGTCAGGACCATTGACAGTTAGATTTTTAGCCTCAACTTCACCATTCGCATTCAATGCCGCTGTGCTATCTTTACCGTCACCAACAGTGATATCGCCACCATCTAATTTCGCACCATTATCAACGGTTACTGTACCTTCTTTGATATTAGTAGTTGGTGCTGTCGCAGTACCTTTATTTATATCAACAGTACCGCCGTTAACATCCAATTTACCACCGTCTTTAACGGTCAATGAACCTGCATCGGTATCATTACCAACATTAACCTTACCGTCTGGACCGTTAACCGTTAGATTCTTAGCATCCACTTCACCGTTGGCATTTAACGCTGCTGAGCTGCCATTACCATCACCAACAGTGATATCGCCACCATCTAATTTCGCACCATTATCAACGGTTACTGTACCTTCTTTGATATTAGTAGTTGGTGCTGTCGCAGTACCTTTATTTATATCAACAGTACCGCCGTTAACATCCAATTTACCACCGTCTTTAACGGTCAATGAACCTGCATCGGTATCATTACCAACATTAACCTTACCGTCTGGACCGTTAACCGTTAGATTCTTAGCATCCACTTCACCGTTGGCATTTAACGCTGCTGAGCTGCCATTACCATCACCAACAGTGATATCGCCACCATCTAATTTCGCACCATTATCAACGGTTACTGTACCTTCTTTGATATTAGTTGTATCAGCTGTGGTTGTACCACCTTTGACATTAAGGTTACCAGCATTATCCACCACAATATCTTTAGCTGTGGTTGTACCTGATGAATTGATGGTACCGCCGTCTGCTTTTAATTCGCCTGTTGCCTTAAGCTCTTTTGCGTTGTCTAACTGACCATCAGGTCCATTCACGGTGATGTTACCAGCGGTCACTTTACCATTTTGGTTATTTAATTTCGCTGAGCCTGCTGCGCCGTTTTTATCACCAATTGTAATATCTCCTCCAGCTAATTCACCGCCGGTAAGAGTCACTGCTCCGCTATTGATAGTGGTGGTATTCGCAGAGGTTTTACCGTCTGTCACATTAACTGCACCGCTATTCACTGTCAGTGAGGTTGCATTTGTGGTGCCAGATGAAGCCAATGTACCGCCATCAACAGTAATCGCTGGTTTATTAGCGTCGCCTAAAGTACCTTGGTTATCTAATTTACCGTCTTTTGCGACAGTAATATTGTTGCCATCCACTGTTCCTTTATTGGTTAAGCTAGCGCTTTCTGCATTGCCTGTACCATCGCCTACTTTGATAGTGTCACTATCTAGTTTTGCACCATTTTCCACAGCAACTGCACCATCTTCGATGTCTGTTGTAGCAGCTTCAGTTGTACCTCCATTTACATTCACTTTACCGCCATTCACTGTTAAGGCGTTATCAACAGTTAATGTTCCAGTGGTATCTAATTTACCGTCTGATTTAACATTAATGTCGGTAGCTGTTACTGTACCTTTATTATCCAAAACAGCAGTGTTGGCATTACCGTTACCATCACCCACATCAACAGTAGTGCTGTTTAAGGTTACGCCATCATTAACTGCCAATTTTCCGTTATTAATATGTACATTGGTGCTTGCCAAATTAGCCGCAACTTCTAATGTGCCGTTATTGACGACTGTATCGCCAACACTATTTGCTGCATTATTTAATGTGAGTTTACCGGCACCATCTTGTTTTAATGTACCTGCACCAGTAATTTGCTGAGTTAAAGTATAGTCGTCAGAACGATTTACCGCAGCTGTTGCACCGTTTGCAATGGTAATATTGCCAGCACCGAAAGTACCGGTTGTTCCACCATCGCCTGCTTGCAAGGTACCTGCATTGATTGCCGTTGTACCTGCGAAACCGCTATTATTGGCGGTTAACACTAAGGTACCAGTACCGGTTTTGTTCATTGCACCTGTAACAGTACCAGTAATCGCAGCATTACTGTCTTGTTTTACCGTTGCACCATCAGCCACATTAGCATTCCATGTACCATTCATCACCACAGTATCTTGTTGAGGGGCTGTTTTAAAGTTTTGGAACAGCGTATCTCCGGCAACTAAGTTGGTGGTTAAAGTACCGCCATTAGCAACAGTTACGGTTGCTAGTTTATCGCCTGTTTCCGTATCGGTTGATTTGATATTACCAACGGTTGCTGTGCCATTAACAGTAAATGCACCGTTATTGATTTCGACATCGCCGTTATTGGCAGTGGCGAGTGTACCGCCAGATTGAACGGTTAATTTGGCTTGGTTGTTTGGGGCAGCAGTATAGGCAGCGCCGCTGTCAATCAACACATCACTAGTGCCATTAATGCTTGCACTGCCATCAACAACAAGTTCACCACCTGAAACAGTGGTTTTACCACTATAAGTATTGGTTGTACCTGATAATGTAACAGTACCTGTATTGGATTTTTCAAATGAACCGGTACCTACGATATTACGAGTAATATCAGTACTCTCACTAAAATTAAGCTTTAATGTACCTTTTAGTGTGTTGCTTGTGCCGGTTGAAATATCCGACGTTGCACTACCCATTGCCGCTTTGCTGTCAAACTGCAAAACACCGCCGGTGATAGAAGTCGTGCCGGAGAAGTTATTAGTTGCGTTATTGACAATCGTTGTACCAGTACCGGCTTGGATAAGGTTACCTGCATCGGTAATTTGATTATTTAATGTGTATACATCACTACGATTAATTTTTAAATTCGTATTGGCATCTAGGTTAATAACGCCAGTGCCTGCTGTACCTGCTGTACCGCCGTTACCAAGCTGTAATGTACCGCCGGTAACGTGTGTGCCGCCTGTATAGCTGTTATTACTTGCAAAGATTAGCGTGCCCGCACCTGCTTTTGTAATGCTGCCGGCGGAGCTTCCATCTTTAATATTTCCGCCTGTTTGTGTCCAAGTGTTATCGGCATTAATGATATTAATTGTGTTATTGCCAGAAATGGTAATATTATCGTTATCGTTAAATCCTTGGAAAAGCTGCTTGCCGTTAGTACCAGACATTTCAATGGTAGCATTTGTTAAGCTGAAATTTGCTTTAGCACTTCCTGACTTGCCGAGATTTTCTTTAATTTTTAAAGTTGTACCATTACCCAGCACCACGGAGTTTGTTGCGCCGCTTGCAATCCATATTCCGTTGCCGGTATCAAAACAGAACCAGAGTCACTGATATTAATCTGACCGCCTTTCAGTTGCGTTTGGTTGTCCGCTTTTAGAGTAGAAGAGCCTGTAACATTAATAATTCCTCCTTCTCCAAGTATTATATCTTTGCCGACGGTGAAATTAGAACCACTGTTTATCAGCACTTTGGAGCCATAATTATCATTAATGCCAGAACGTGAAGAACCATAATAGTTACTATTAATTTTTAATGTTGAGCCGTTTTGCAGTGTTATTTTAGATTCACCGCTCGAATAACGACCCAGCATAAAGTTGTCCAATCTAATCAAATTTTGACCACTTGGAAGAACAGACTCTTGTCCCCCTGTTGGAATATAATCCATTCTATGTACTTCACTAATAAATGCTGCTGTATCCGCGTTGTCCATAACCACATTGGCAGCTTGGCTGGACTTTCCAGCTCGTTGGTCAGCTAAAAAATTGACATCTGCTGTAAGTGCAGCTTGGTTAATCGTAACCGCCGCATTCACAGCCATCGGCAATATTGCGAGACTTACCGCCAACGGTGCTAATTTAAACCAAGTAGAGTGGTTAGTCCCCCCCCCCATTACGGTTTTAGCAGTAGATTGTGATTTGCTCTTGCCTTTTGCTGTTGCTAATTCTGATACACACTGCCACAACCCTAATGCAGCATTCCACACAACACGATAAATTCTATTCATATAGTTCCCCTTTATTTGTCATCAAAAATAGCAATCATCACCAACAGAAACAGCAAACATCGGTAATAGATCACTCCCTAAAAAAATTCGCGCGATTTTAACACATTTTTTTATAAATACTAGAGGGGGGGATTTTTAATATTTTTTGTTATTTCAAAAGGTTATTAATATAACCCATTGTAGTTACCTTCAATTCAAAAACAACATTTAATTGTATTTAAATTATCATTTTATTAAAAATTTATTCACAAATCTCTCTTTTCTCCTACTTATAGAAATCCACTTCTATTGCCTGTTTTTGTGTATAATTCGCAGGTGAAAAATAATAAGAGAATAAATATGGATTTATTAAAATTAGATTGGCAATCACTTGCTCCAACCTTTGCTATTGCAGCAACAGACATTGGTAACGATACAGACTTTTGGCAATTACAACCGCGCGCCACTGCGGCAATTCAACATTGGTTAGCACAAGACGGTAATTTATTAGTATTAAAAGGTGAAGAACAATTTGCCGATTTACAGCGTTTAGAAAATTACTTATTACAACACCATTTTGCCGATCAACCTTTAGCCGTTAATGGCGTACATTATCAATTTCATTCCGCTAGTGAAAACGAATTTCCGGTAATGGAGATGCGTTCGGCGCAATCTATGCAAGATAATTTTACTCAACGTTATTGGGTAAAAAGTGCGGATTATCTCGATCCACAACATTTATTTGGACAAATTTTACAACTTACCAATAGCGATAAAATCCACCTGGTTCCCGGTTTAGTACACCAATTAAATGGCGGGATTTTAATTGTTTCAGTGGCACAACTGTTAGCGCAATTTGATGTATGGCTGCGCTTATTAAGTTTATTACAGCAACAACAATTTCATTGGCAATTAGATAATCTCTTACAGCGCCAACCTTGTGTTATTCCAAGTATGCCATTGAAATTGAAGTTAATTTTAGTTGGTAGTCGTGACAATATTGCTGAATTGGAAGCATTCCAACCAGATCTTTATCAGCTCGCCGATTACGCCGAGTTAGCCGCTTATAGCGAGGTCACTACCGAAACGCAACAACAACAATGGGCAAGTTATGTGCGTTATTTGGCTGAAAAGGAGATGCAAAAACAGATTGATTTTGCTGCGATTACTCGCTTGTATCAATGGTTAGTACGTGAAAGTGAAGATCGTCAATTAATTAGCAATGCACCTGCACAATTATTGCGTATTTTACAAGGCGCATTAACTTATCAAACCAATGCTGACACTATTACTGCCGATATGATTGAGCATTTTTATGCGCAGCAATGTTATCAACGCGATTTATTACAACAACGCAGTTATCAAAGTGTATTGGCAGAACAAATCTATATCGCCACTGATGGCGAAGAAATTGGGCAGATTAATGGTTTATCAGTCATTGAGTATCCCGGCGTACCTTATGCTTTTGGCGAACCTTCACGTATTAGCTGTTTAGTGCAAATTGGTGAAGGGGAAATTGTCGATGTTGATCGAAAAAATGAATTAGCTGGCAATATTCATAGTAAAGGAATGATGATTGCGCAATCTTGCTTAAGTAATATCTTACAGTTACCTAGCCAATTACCGTTTTCGGCTTCGCTTGTTTTTGAACAGTCGTACACTGAAATTGATGGCGACAGCGCTTCTTTAGCAATGTTATGTGTATTAGTAAGCGCTTTAGCGGAACTACCGTTACCACAAAATATCGCCATTACTGGTGCAATTGACCAATTCGGTTTAGTGCATGCTGTAGGTGGTGTTAATGAAAAAATTGAAGGATTTTTTGCTATTTGCCAACAACGTGGTTTAACTGGCAAACAAGGCGTCATTATTCCTGCGGTAGTTTGTTCTCAATTAAGTTTAAATCGTGCTGTGATTGATGCAGTTAAAGCGGAACAGTTCCATTTATGGATTGTTGAGGATGCCGCACAAGCGTTACAAATTTTATTACAGCGTGATTTGATTGAAATGCCGGATACACAATATCAAGCAAACAATCGTCCACTCAATCAACTAATTATGCAAAACATTGAGCAAAAAGCAGAAACCAAGCCATTACTGTCAAGGTGGTTTCCTTGGTTAAATCAGCATAAAAAGTAAAAAACTGCTCCGACCATTCAGCTAACAGATGTAAGCTATTTAAAAAGGGAATTTTCCCTGCTAGAATAGCGAACATCTGTTTCGTATTTTTAATAGAATAATTTTTAACGCTCGCTTGGAGGAGAACAGTATGCCGAACAGTAGTTCACAAAAAAGAACATTCACCGCGCAAAAATCTTTTAGCTATGAAGATTTATTAGCATCAGGACGCGGTGAGTTATTTGGTGAAAAAGGCCCTCAACTACCTGCACCCTCAATGTTAATGATGGATCGTATTGTTGAAATGGATGAAACTAAAGGGCGTTATGGCAAGGGTTATATCGAAGCTGAATTAGATATTCGTCCTGACTTACCTTTCTTTGGCTGCCATTTTATCGGTGATCCGGTGATGCCGGGTTGCTTAGGATTAGACGCAATGTGGCAATTAGTTGGCTTTTTCTTAGGTTGGATCGGTGGCGAAGGTAAAGGTCGTGCTTTAGGTGTTGGTGAAGTTAAATTTACTGGACAGATCTTACCAACATCAAAGAAAGTTACTTATCGTATTCATTTAAAACGTGTGATTAATCGTAAATTGATTATGGGATTAGCCGACGGTGAAGTAGAAGTTGATGGTCGTATTATTTATACCGCCACTGATTTAAAAGTAGGTTTATTCCAAGATACAACAATGTTTTAATCTCTATCAGAGCAGACAAATTTGTCTGCTCTTATTTTTCCGCTTTTAGACGAAAACGCCCTCGACTATATCGAGTCCTTAATAAAGCAGCATTTCCGGTTAATTTTGATTGGCTAGTTTGCGCGACTTGCAAAGCGTGTTGCATTGTATGAGCGTGAGTAATCGCAATCGCTAACGCATCCGCAGCATCTGCTTGTGGTGTTGCAGATAGGTTAAGAATTTTAGTTACCATATGCTGCACTTGTTTTTTGTCGGCAGATCCTATGCCTACCACTGTTTGTTTTACTAATCTCGCTGCGTATTCAAAAACAGGTAATTGTTGATTGGTTGCAGCAACAATCGCTACTCCCCTTGCTTGCCCTAATTTGAGCGCTGAATCAGCATTTTTCGCCATAAAGACTTGTTCAATGGCAAACATATTGGGCTGAAATTGAGTAACTATTTCTGTCACTCCAGCATAAATACGCTGTAAGCGCGTCGGTAAATCATCAACTTCAGTACGAATGACGCCACTGCCAAGATAAAACAGTTGTTTACCTTGTTGTTTAATCACGCCATATCCAGTTAAGCGTGAACCGGGGTCAATGCCAAGAATGATACTCATACTATTGTCCAATTTATTTAAATGCACTGACATTAATGCTTCACAAAGCAGATCCCCTCTTCAAGATTGAAGAGGGTTAGGGAGATTTGATTATTTGTCCCCATTTACCGCCTCTTTTCACTTAGAAAGTTCAGTGAGATAGATGGTTTAAATCTCCCCAATCCCCTCTTTATTGCATTAAAGAGGGGTTCTTCCTACATTCTTATCGATAACAGTGCATAATGGCTAATCCAATGCACTGACATTAATGCTTCACAAAGCAGATCCCCTCTTCAAGATTGAAGAGGGTTAGGGAGATTTGATGATTTATCCCCATTTACCGCCTCTTTTCATTTAGAAAGTTCAGTGAAATGGATAATTTTAAATCTCTCCAGGTATCTCTTTATTGCATTAAAAAGGCGTTTTTCTATTCAAGAACTCTTTTTTAGTTACAGTAAAGGCGTCTTAAAGACGCCTTTCTATCTACAAAAATTCAATTATAGTAATGCTGCAACTTCGTCGCTGATATCACCATTGTGATATACGTTTTGTACATCATCACAATCTTCTAGCATATCAACTAAACGCATCAATTTTGGTGCAGTATCTGCATCTAATTGTGCTGAAGTAGATGGAATCATCGTAACTTCTGCTTCATTAATTTTGAAACCAGCTGCTTCGATCGCTTCACGCACTGCGCTTAACTCTTCCCATGCAGTATAAACTTCAAAGCTACCGTCATCTTGCGGTTGAACATCATCTGCACCCGCTTCGATTGCTGCTTCCATTAATGCATCTTCATCAGCTTCATTCACTAAAATTAAGCCTTTACGAGTGAATAAATATGCCACAGAACCGTCTGTTCCTAAGTTACCACCACATTTGGTGAAAGCGTGACGCACTTCAGATACAGTACGTTTACGGTTATCTGTTAAGCATTCAACAATCACTGCTGTACCACCTGGGCCATAACCTTCGTAAACGATAGATTCCATATTGGTATCATCACCGCCGCCAGCACCACGTTGAATAGCGCGGTTAATAGTGTCGCGAGTCATATTGTTTGAAAGCGCTTTATCAACTGCAGCACGCAAACGAGGGTTTGAGCCAACGTCTGCTCCGCCCATTTTCGCTGCTGTTACTAACTCACGAATTAATTTAGTAAAAATTTTCCCACGTTGTGCGTCTTGTGCCGCCTTACGGTGTTTAATATTAGCCCATTTACTGTGACCAGCCATGAAAAATCCTCTTTAATTTTCAATAGGTTGATGTATTACAAATTTTTCTATCGCTTGCGCGTTATTCCACGATTTTGTCATCTTTACTGCTGTTTCTGCTTCTACCCAACGATAAGCGGAATGTTCAGTTAAAACGACAGAACACTCTTCCGCCAGCGGTAAAGTAAACCAATATTCGTGACAATGCGTTACATTCGGGGCATAACGCTCACGAAATTGTGCAAAGATTTCAAAATCAACTTCATAGTGGCAATCTTGAAGCATCGTTGGCAAAGCAGAAATATCTAGTTGGAGTTCCTCAAATACTTCTCGTTTTGCCGCCTGTGCTGGCGTTTCGCCCATTTCTAAACTACCTGAAACAGATTGCCAAAAATCCTGATCATCTTTACGTTGCAGCATTAATACTCGTTTAGTATCAGTACAATAAACTACAACCAAAACTGATTCAGGGTGTTTATATTTCATCATTTACTCAGAAATAATCGTTTTTGTTGTATTAAATAAAAATTCAGGTTTTACAATATCTATTAATCGTTCATAAGGAATTAATAGTTGAATTTCACCTTCTGCATAAGAACCTAACATATAAGGCGGATAACTCGATAAAATTCCACTATAAGTGAAAGTAAAATTATCTGTTGGTTCAACTTCCCAGCCCATATCTAAACGCTCTTGCAATAATTGCTCTGCTTTGTCTTGATCTTGCTCATTTTCCATTGATGCCAAATACTCAAGATACGCTTCCCGCAATAGATTTTTAAACTCACGTCTTTGGTTTGGTTGCAGCACATCATCAATATGCAATACTTTTTTTGTTTTTAAATCAAAATTAGTAAAGTGTGTTGCATAGACTCCATGCGCTCCGCCAGCATAATGGTAGAAATAATCAGTAAACATTGCTACCTGTTGGTTTTGTGCAATAAAACGCGGTTTATACTCTAATGAAAAACCATAAGGCGCATATTCAGCATCTTTAAATAGCGCTGCAACATCTGCAACATAGGTCTTTTTCAATTCCGCTAGTGGCAATTTATCCCATTCAGCTTGGATCTTCGCCATTTCTTCTTTTGAAAGTTCGAAATTATTTACTGTTAATAGTTTGCGCGCTTCATTTTGAAAATATTGATTAATCCAATCAACATTAGTTTCTAAGCTTTGTACATCGAGTTGATAACAACGATCATTGGCAAAACATTTTTCTTCTTGTAAAAAAGTAACTGGTTTACTGCTAACTAAAGGTAACGGCGCTGGTGCTTCCACTTTTGGTTGTTGGGCTACAGCCGCAGGCTTAGTTACCTTTTCTTCTTTACAAGCAAATAGGGCTAAACCACTTAAGCAGAGTGCGCCCCATTTATATACTTTCATTTTTTCCTCTTTAACTACTCTTTTGTTTTAGTGACTTGAATAGCTAATTCTTGTAATGCTTGTGCATTGGCAAAACTTGGTGCTTCTGTCATTAAACATGCCGCAGCTGTTGTTTTAGGGAATGCGATTACATCACGAATATTGTCTGTACCTGTTAATAGCATTGTTAAACGATCTAGTCCGAATGCCAAACCTGCATGCGGTGGTGTACCAAACTTCAATGCGTCAAGTAAGAAACCAAATTTTTCATATTGTTCTTGTTCATTGATACCTAGAATACGGAAAACAGTTTGCTGCATTTTTGGATCAAAAATACGTACAGAACCACCACCCACTTCATAACCATTAATTACCATATCATACGCATTTGCTACTGCATTCGCTGGTGATTGTTCTAGCTCTTCTGGTGAAACGTGTGCTGGTGAAGTAAATGGATGGTGCATTGCTGCTAAACCACCTTCACCATCTTCTTCAAACATTGGGAAATCAATCACCCATAATGGCGCCCATTGATCTAATTGGGTTAAACCGCAATCACGACCTAATTTCAAACGCAATGCACCCATTGCATCAGTCACCACTTTGTAACTATCTGCACCAAAGAAGATAATATCACCAGTTTGCGCTTGAATACGTTCTAACACAACTTTTAAAGTCGCTTCTGAGAAGAATTTCGCAATTGGACTTTGTACGCCTTCCATACCTGCGTTGATGTCATTAATCTTCATCCACGCTAAACCTTTCGCACCATAAATACCAACAAATTGAGTATATTCATCAATTTGTTTACGAGTAATATGAGAACCGTTTTGTACACGAATCGCAGCAATACGACCTTTCGGATCATTCGCTGGGCCGCTAAACACTTTAAAATCAATTTCTTTTAATAAGTCAGCCACATCCACCATTTCTAATGGGTTACGTAAATCCGGTTTATCTGAACCAAAACGACGCATTGCTTCTGCATAGGTCATTACTGGGAATTTTCCAAGATCCACACCTAAAATTTCTAACCATAAACCATGGATCATCTCTTCCATAATCGCACGTACTTCTGGCGCTGTGAGGAATGAAGTTTCCACATCAATTTGGGTAAATTCTGGCTGACGATCGGCACGTAAATCTTCATCGCGGAAACATTTAACGATTTGATAATAGCGATCAAAACCTGACATCATCAACAATTGTTTGAAAAGTTGTGGTGATTGTGGCAAAGCGTAGAATTTACCTTTATGTACACGGCTAGGTACTAAATAATCGCGTGCACCTTCTGGTGTTGCTTTAGTTAGCATTGGGGTTTCAATATCAAGGAAACCATGGCTATCCATATAACGACGCACATAGCTAGTAATTTTAGCTCTTGTTTTTAAACGTTGCGCCATTTCTGGACGACGTAAATCTAAATAGCGGTATTTTAAACGTTGTTCTTCAGTATTATTTTGGTTGAAATCAAGTGGTAAGACATCGGCAGCGTTATAAATTAAAACATCTGTTGCTGAAACTTCAACTTCCCCTGTCGCCATATTTTTATTGATTTGGTTCTCTGGGCGAGCAATTACTTTTCCTTTAATTTGAATACAATATTCACTGCGTAAATTTGCTGCTTTTTCAAATGCTTGTTTATTTTGTGGATCAATAAATACTTGAACAATTCCTTCACGATCACGCATATCGATAAAAATTAAACCGCCTAAATCACGACGGCGGTGAACCCAACCACTAAGAGTAACTTCTTGACCAATATGACTGCGGTTTAATGCACCGCAATAATGTGAACGCATCATAATAATAAATCCTTGTTTTTAAATTAAGCTAAAAATTAACTCGGCGATTATAGCGAAAATCAAGCGCAGTTTGAATTGGATTAACACATTTCCAATAGAAATCACTAAAAATTTCCTGACAACAAGATATTTGCACCCGACTTTAAGCCTTAATCGCTAACATTGAGCCAAAATTGAAGCATTGGAACCACATCTCAATATGCTGAAAACCAATTTCAGCTAATAATGTTTTTTGGCTGGCAATGCTGTCCGTTTTCATGACATTTTCCAACGCGGTACGTTTTTGGCTAACTTCTAATTCACTGTAACCATTAGCGCGCTTAAAAGTGTGGTGTAAATCGATTTGTAATTCATTGATCACACTATCTTCAAAACGATATTTTTCCGATAACACCAAAATACCGCCAGCATTTAGCCCTTGATAAATTTTTGTTAGTAAAGCTCGTCTATCCGCTGGTGGAATAAATTGTAAGGTGAAATTTAGCACTACCATTGACGCATTTTCGATAGCAATATCACGAATATCAGCACATAAAATTTCAACAGGAATGTCACTATGATATGCAGCTAAATGTTGTCGGCAGCGTTGAACCATAGGTTCGGAGTTATCAATCCCATAAATTTTAACCCCGTCACAATGTAGATTACGGCGAATTGATAAGGTTGCTGCACCACGAGAACAGCCAAGATCATAGACATTTGTCTGTGGTTGTACGAAACGTTCCGCCAACATACCGATTGCAGTAATAATATTGGAATAGCCTGGAATAGAACGTTGAATCATATCAGGAAAAACTTCGGCTACTCGTTCATCAAAGGTAAAGTCACCCAATTTCTCAATGGGTGCTGAGAAAATCATATCTTTGTCCATGATTATTTGTGTTGAATTGAAAAAGGGAGCTATTGTAATAGAAAATTATGTTTTTTTTAATCACTATTCATCGATTGGCATAAATGGATTGAGTAATTTAACGCTAGTTCGTTGAAAATCAGCAATATTGCGTGTCACTAAAATTAAATTATGTTGTAACGCTGTCGCGGCAATCCATGCATCATTTTCAGGAGCATGATCGGGGAAATGTAACCTGGCACAAATTTGTGCTGTTACTTGATCAATTGGCAAAATTTTATTAGTAAATGCTGGCTGCACTACCTCATTAAACCAACGACGAAGTATAACTCCTTGTGCAGGATCTTTTTGCTCTTTTGCTAAAATACCTCTTTCTAGCTCCATCATAACAATTGGACTGGTGTACATTAACTGATTTGAAATTTTCATCACCCAACGTGCAACATTTGGATCACATTTCCCTTGTTTCAAACGGCGAATTTCACTAATAATATTGGTATCTAACAAGTACATAGTTAGTCCTCTAGATCCACTAAACGACGTTGTCTGTTATGACGAGCTGGAAGTTCTAACTCAATTTCTGCGCAAGACGGATCTGTATCCGCTAATGCATCAGCAATACTATAAAACGCTTTCTCTTGGAAATGTTTTTCGTATTCAGCATAACTCATCAATACATATACTGGCTCACCTCGATTAGTAATAATAACAGGCTCTATCTGTGCAGCCTTTTGCGCTTGTCCTAAATGTTGATTAAATTCACGACTACTAATTATTGTCATTTTTTGTTTCTCCATTTAGCAAATAATGTAGCTATGTAGTAACAAATTAACAAAATTCTGACCATAAAGCAACCAATCTACAAAAGGAATTGTTATCACATTACAAAATCTGTTGTTATTTGAATAATAAAAAACCTCGCTGAATAATATTCTTCAACGAGGTTTATCACGTGGTTTAGGTTATTATTGTTTACTTTCCGGTAAACGATACAAACGATTCTTATATAAATAACTGCCCCACAATGCATAGGTTAATGCTTGTTGTTTCATCTCCTCTGGCACTGATGCAGGTTGTAAGTTTTTCTTCACACTATCATAAGTAAAACCTTGTGGTTGTGTATCTGGTTGTAAAATCACCACTTGATTTTTCTCATTCATCAATGCCATTGATTTATCGAACTGCATTAACGCACGATTTGGACTATATTTGGTTAAATCAAAACCTAACATTGGGTATTCAGCATCAATTCCCATCAATGATAATAAGGTTGGCGGCATATCAATTTGGCTCACCAAACGATCATCAGTTTTTGGTGCAATACCATCACCAATGATTAATGCTGGAATATGGAAATGCGTAATTGGCACCAAAGAAGCGCCTGCTACACGAGAATCGTGATCTGCAATCACCAAGAAAATTGTATCTTTCCAATAATCTGATTGTTTTGCACGTTTAAAAAATTCCCCAATCGCAAAATCAGCATATTTCGCTGCATTATTGCGTGTTGCTTTTGGTTGCTCATACAATTCGATTTTATTGTCTGGAAATTCAAACGGATCGTGATTACTTGAACTAAAAACTAAACTAAAGAATGGAGTTCCTTGTTGATGCAACTGACGAAATTCTTGATCAGCACGAATAAAGAGATCTTCATCAGAAACACCCCAAGTTCCTTTGAAACTTGGATTTGGATAATCTTTTTCATCAATAATATATTTAAAACCATTACCGTAGAAGAAGTTAGCCATATTATCAAAGTGTTTTTCGCCACCATAGATAAATGATGTGTGATAACCTCGGCGTGCTAATAAATCCGCTATGGTAAAGAAATTATTCTGGCTGTTAGTTAATTTCACCACAGCACGCGCCGGCGTTGGCGTAAAACCGGTAACCACCGCTTCGATACCTCGTACTGAGCGTGTACCCGTTGCATAAAGATTTTCAAACCACCAACCTTCTTTACTCAATTGATCTAAATTAGGTGATAAAGGTAATCCTCCTAATGCTCCGATAAATTGCGCACCTAAACTCTCTTCCAGAATAATTACTAAATTTTTTGGTTTGCCTCGATAGGTTGCTGGATTATTACTTAATAATGGAATATCACCTTTCACATAATCCGTTTCTGGACGTGGATGTAATTGTTTTAAGGTCGCTAACATTTGTTCCGGTTCTAAGCGTCCATAAATTTCTGATGAATCTTCTTCATGTCGCATCTGACGCATCGCAAACATCACTGAATAGCCGGAATTCAATACCAATGAATTAATTAATGGATCAGAAGAAAATGCCACCATAGCTGGATTAATCCCACGATGAGCAAAGGTTGATCTTGCACCGATAAACACTAATGCTGCCACTAAAACTGCCACTACTGGTCGATATAACCAACTTCCGGCATTGGCATCACGTACCACATAACCTGATAATTTCCAATAACCCCAAATAGCAAATCCAGTAATTAACACTGAAGCAATCATAGCGAACAGATGCCCTTTGGCCAGCATCGTAAAGACTTCTTTAGGATTAACCAAATATTCTACAAACAAGCGATTTGGTCGGAAATCATATGTACTGATAAATTCTGGTGTTGCCAATTCCATAAACAAGATAAAAACTGAACCCGCAGTTAAAGCTACGCGCAGAATAATTCTAAACACAGAACCAAATTGGCTTTTATCTAAAAAAAGTGCTGATAAGAGGGCAAATAAACCAAATAACCAACAAAGCGATACGATATCCATGCGGATACCTTGTACTAATAACGGAAACCATCCATCTACCGCATCAACACGTTCTTTTTGCCAGAAAGCTAAACCAATACGACTCACCGACAGAACGATTAGATTTAATACGAAAAAATAAAATACTGGATAAAGGGAGAAAACCCGGAACATAATAACCTCAAATACTCATCTTCCTGATATCTATTAAAAAAGAAACCTCCGATAACTGGAGCAGCTATTAGAGGTTTATCAATATAAAGAGTTCATTTATTTAGTCGATATTTTGTGCATTTAAAAAAGGATTTTGTCTTTTTTCATCTGCTATCGTTGTCAATAAACCATGACCAGGCACAATTTGCATATCATCGGCTAATGGCCATAGTTTTGTCTTAATACTATTAATTAATTGTGAAAAATCACCGCCAGGAAAATCGGTACGACCAATACTACGACGGAATAATACATCCCCCGTAAAAGCAATATTCTCTTCTTGATTAATAAAACCGATGTGGCCTGGAGTATGGCCCGGCAAATGTAATACTGAAAAAGAGAGAGCACCAAACTGTACTGTTTCACCTTCCTCTAACCAACGATCTGGTGTTAAAGGTGCACAATAGGGTAAGCCAAATTGTTCAGCTTGTTGTGGTAGCCCTTGTAGCCAATAGTCATCAGCTTTATGCGGGCCAATAATCTCAAGATTAAATTCTCTTTTTAGTTTCGCTGCGCCACCTACATGATCAAGATGACCATGAGTCAATAAGATCATTTTAGGTTTTAATTCATTTTCATTAATAAAATTAATGATTCTCTCTGCATCACCGCCGGGATCAATAATGGCAGCATTTTTTTCATCGTCCCAAATCACAGAACAATTTTGTTGAAATGGGGTAACTGGAATTATTTGTACGTTCATCATTATTGTATTGTGTTTAATCAGCTTCCACGCCAAGTACGATTAGGGCCTGTATCTACGTGCACAAAATTACTGCGTGGATAATAGCCAACCCCACCATTATTCAAAGATTGCGCCACTTTGCGTACATTATCTAATGAAACATTCGTAATACGGAAATCTATTGCTTGGCCTCTCATATGGTAACTATTGCTGGCCACGCCTTTACTACGACGATGCATTGCAGCATTTGTTGCCGGTGAACGATAACCACAAACTACTGAAATTTCACATGAACGCAAACCTAGACGTGATTGAATTTGATAGAGTTTGGTAAATAAACGAGGATCCATGTTATGAACCAAATTACTGCGTCGATCACGCATTAAATAATTGAGTTTTTGTAGATCTGATTTAGCTAATCCCTTACCAGGAGCAAATGGGGAACTTAATTTTTCACCAGTATTAATATTCTTAAAATGTAGGATCTTTGGTGCTGCAGTAGATAACACTGCAAATGCAGAATTTGCCACCAATGAACTACCTAACATAATACCGCCCAACGATAGCCATCTACGGCGAGATTGATCAATATTGCCCATTTCCTTGTTTCCTATTGGTAAGTGATTTATCAGAGAGGTCAACAGAAAGGCTATTGCATAAACAATAGCCTCCAGGATTATACCGATTTTTTTCTCAGATTAAAGTAAATATTGTTGTAAAAGCGTTTTGTTAGTTTCTTCTAATGTTAATTTCTTATCATAGCCATAAATATCTGAAACTGTATGTAGCTGACCTTGCGCATCCGCCCACGCTGTTACATAGTAAAGATAGACTGGATTACTAGATTGAATTGGCACTGATGTTGTTTTACGACTTTTCAACACTTGTGCTTTTTTATCTAATGTCCAACCTGACTCTGTTAATAATAATGTCGCCAATTCATCTGATTTATTCACTCGCACACAACCTGAGCTAATTGCTCGATTTTTATTATTAAATAAACGGTGATTTGGCGTGTCATGCAGATAAATTGCATCAGAACTCGGCATATTAAATTTAAAGTTACCTAATGCGCTATCACCACCTGGCGCTTGACGCAAGCGGTATGGGAAACGCTTCGCTGTCATATTATCCCAGTCAATAGTATAAGGATCGATAGTATTCCCTTTACTATCAATAATCGTATAGCCATTACGATAGATATAACTTGGATCTTTACGTACTTTTGGAATGAG